>NZ_JAAXPF010000001.1 GCF_012396315.1 Corynebacterium mucifaciens
GCGGGGAAACGCCCGGTCCCTTTCCGAACCCGGAAGCTAAGCCCGCCCGCGCTGATGGTACTGCTCCCGGGAGGGAGTGGGAGAGTAGGTTACCGCCGACGCGTAAAACTTGATATGTTGTGGCACCTGCCACCACACCAGATGCCCCGTGGGGTTGGTGTGGTGGCGGGTGCCCTTTCGTTTGTGTGCGGTGTCTCGTAAGTGTTGACACGGCGCGATACTGGCCTGGGGTGATGCGGGCGGGATTGCCCGTGCATGTCAACTTCTACACCGGGGCCCAGAGAATCTGGGCCGTGCAGAAGAGCCGGCGGCGGTGAGGGTAGTTCGAACCCAGATGGGCCCGCCAGAAACCCCGGGTAATTTGCGCACTCTGGGTGCCGGATGTAAAACGCCCGCGACCGGGTCCGGTTGCGGGCGAATGCGAAGGGCGGAACGGAGGTGGGTCTTAGAGCTCCACGAGTGCGTTCTTGGACCGCTCTACCAGATCGGCTTTCCGGCGGGCTCGGTCGAGTTCGTTCCACTGCTCTTGGGGGATGGACTTCCGGGCTTGGGCAACGACGGCTTCGTCGGGCGTGCCCCAGGCGATGGGCATAGGGGTGATGGTCTGCCAGTGCTGCTGGTCGCGCGCGGAGCGCTGCGCGCCGATGGCGGCGACGGGCACCTTGGTGCCGACCTTGTCGGGGGTGTTTGGGAGGGGCTGCATCACGCGTGACGTGATGGCCCAGAGCGGTCGCGAGGCTGGGTCCACCTGCGTGTTCACCAGCGCGGTCAGGGTGACCGTGGTGCCGGCTCGTTCGGTGATGATGGCGGGGGCGAGGGGGTGCGCGTCGTAGAGCTCCTGCGTCTTGCCCACGCTTCGTGGGATCAGAAGCGCCACCACGAGCATCAGCACTCCGAACAGCACGAGGCCTACGGAGCCGAGCCAGTGCCACGGCGACGAAGAATCGACCAGGAACCACACGGCGACGCCGGCGATCAGGGCGATAACGAAGATCGCGATGCCAGATGCGACCAGGCTACGGGTGTCCCGCACCATTTCGTTGTGCTGTTTGGCAAAGTCCTCGTCGACGTCGAACTTGAATACTTTCATGCCACTCATGGCATGTAAGTCTAGAGGTTGGCCGCGTCCACCAGCCGGTACGCGTAGCCCTGCTCCGCGAGGAAGCGTTGGCGGTGCATCGCGTATTCCGCGTCCAACGTATCCCGCGCGACCACGGTATAGAACACGGCCTCGGCGCCGCCTGCCTTCGGCCGCAGCAGGCGTCCTAGCCGCTGGGCCTCCTCCTGCCGCGAACCGAATGTGCCGGAGACCTGGATGGCCACCGCGGCCTCGGGTAGGTCGATGGAGAAATTGGCCACCTTGGACACCACGAGCGTCGAGATCTCCCCGTCGCGGAATGCCTGGAACGCCTGCTCGCGCTTCTTGGTCGTCGTCTTGCCGTCGATCAGCGGAGCGTCGATGCGCTGCGCTATCTCCTCGAGCTGGTCCACGTACGCCCCGATGATCAGCGTCTGCTGCCCCGCATGCTGGGCCAGTAGCTTGTCGACGACTTTCAGTTTGCCCGCCGAGCAGGCCGCCAGCCGGTATCGTTCCCGGGTCTCCGCGGTGGCGTAGGTGAGGCGCTCTTCGTCGGTAAGCGTGGTGCGCACCTCCACGCACTCGGCGGTAGCGATGTAGCCGGCCATCTCGAGTTCTTTCCATGGGGCGTCGTAACGCTTCGGGCCGATGAGGGAGAACACGTCGTCCTCTCGGCCGTCCTCGCGCACGAGGGTGGCCGTGAGCCCGAGCCGCCGGCGAGATTGCAGGTCTGCGGCCATGCGGAAGACGGGCGCGGGGAGAAGGTGGACCTCGTCGTAGATGATCAGGCCCCAGTCCCGGGAATCGAAGAGCTCGAGCGCCCTGTATTCGCCCTTCGTTTTTCGGGTGACCACCTGGTAGGTTGCGATGGTGACGGGGCGGATCTCCTTGCGCTCGCCGGAGTATTCCCCGATCTCCTCGGGTGTGAGCGTGGTGCGGCGCAGCAGCTCGTCGCGCCATTGGCGGCCGGCGACCGTGTTGGTGACCAGGATCAAAGTGGTGGTCTGCGCCTGCGCCATGGAGGCGGCGCCCACAATGGTCTTGCCAGCGCCGCAGGGCAGCACGACTACGCCGGATCCGCCTTCCCAGAAGGATTCGGCGGCGTAGCTCTGGTAGTCGCGGAGCTGCCAGCCGTCGTGGTTCAGCGCGATTGGGTGGGACTCGCCGTCGACGTAGCCGGCCAGGTCCTCCACGGGCCAACCCAGCTTGGTCAGCTCCTGCTTGATTTGGCCGCGGGCGGAGGGGTGGACGGGGACCGTGAGGTCGTCGATAGGCTTGGCAATGAGCGGCTGGATCTTCTTGCTGCGCCTGACCTCGGTGAGGATGGCGGCGTCGTCCGCCTCCAGGATTAGCCCGTGGGCGGGGTGCTTGACCAGCTTCAGGCGGCCGTAGCGGGCCATGGTCTCGGCGACGTCCACCAGCAGCGACTGGGGGACGGGGAAACGGGAGTAGCGCTCTAGCGCGTCCACCGCTTGCTCGGCGTCGAAGCCTGCGGCGCGCGCGTTCCACAGCGCGAGGGGCGTAATGCGGTAGGTGTGGATGTGCTCGGGCGCCCGCTCGAGCTCCGCGAACGGGGCGAGGGCTGCGCGGGCCTTGGGCGCGTCCGGGTGCGCGACTTCGAGCAGTACGGTCTTGTCCGATTGAACGATGAGCGGGCCGTCGCCGAGAGCCATGTGGAGTACTCCTCAAGGTTGTAGCGTGGCCGTTATGGCCAAGAACACTTCAGTTGTACTCGGGGAACGCTACGACACGTTCATCGCCCAGCTTATCCAGGACGGCCGCTACGCCTCCGCCAGCGAAGTCCTGCGCGAGGGCTTGCGCCTGGTGGAGGAG
Source organism: Corynebacterium mucifaciens (assembly GCF_012396315.1). Lineage (GTDB taxonomy): Bacteria > Actinomycetota > Actinomycetes > Mycobacteriales > Mycobacteriaceae > Corynebacterium > Corynebacterium mucifaciens. Next base: position 2,912 of record NZ_JAAXPF010000001.1, read on the forward strand.
CGGGAGCGGAAATTCGAAGTGGTCCGCCAGGCCGCGGAGCGCGGTGACGCCGATGCGCAAGCGTTTATCGACGAGCTCCGCTAGACCCGTACCACAGGCTTACGCCCGACGCAGCACCTGCGACCACTTGGTCACGCTGCCGTTATTCAGAATCGTCCGCTCGTAAATGCGGGCGGCGGCCCACACCGCAAGCACCGTGGCCAGTGTCGCAATGGCGAACGATCCGGTGAGTTGGAGGGCGGTGAAGTCCCCGGCCGCATACGACAGCGGCGCGGCGAAGATGGAAAACGGCGGGATCCAGCTCATCACCTGCATCCAGGTCGCGCTGGTGCTCATCCAGCCGAAGGCGGGGATGTACGCGCTGGCCATGATGAGTACGAGGATGGGCATCTGGGTGGACTGCAGGTCTTCGGTGCGCTGCACCATCGCGCCTGCGGCTGCGTAGAGAGCGCCGAAGAATAGCATGGATAGCAGCCACGCCAGTAAAAGAACCGGGAAGACGGACCAGTCGAGCTCGACGTCGTCCACAAGCCCCGACACCTTCAGGCCCACGCCGCCCACCGCCAACAGCAGGGCCGTGGCGATAAAACCGAGTATGAGCGTGCCCAGGAGCTTGCCGGCCAGGAAGTCCAGCGGGCGCACGGTAGCGAGTACGAGCTCGACCACGCGGGAGGATTTCTCCTCGGTCACGCGGCTGCCCACCTGCGCGGCAAAGGTGATCACGGTGAAGATCACCATCATTAGGGCGGCGAAGGTGGTGAGGAGCCTGACAAAGTGCTGCTCGGTGTCTTCGCCGCCCGTGGCGTCGTCCACGTCCACCGGCACGACATCGATGGTGCGGGAGGCGGCGTCGTAGTCCTCGGGAGAAATGCCGAGCGTAGCGAGCGTTTCGGAGCGGGTGTAGCTCTCGGCAAGCGACTCCATACCGCTCATGACGCTGACAGAAGGCGTGCCGTCCGAAATCACCTGCCACTGGTCGCCGTCAGCCACGAGCGCTGCGTCGACGTCGCCATCGCGCACCATCCGCATCGCCTCGTCGCGGTCGGCGGCAGCGCGGGGCTCGTACCCGGAGCCGGAGAGCAGCTGCGTATCGACGCCGACGGCCGCCACCGCAGTCGCCTCCGGAGCATCTTCCTTGTTCTTCTGCCACGTTCCAAAGCCGATCAGGCCCACCACCGCAAGGAGCAGGATGGCCAGGGTGGCGATCACGCCCTTTTTCATCAGCAAAATCTGCACTTCACGCGCCGCAGTGGTGGTGATCGTGTGCATTGGTGAGTACGCGCGTTGGGTTGTCATTAGTGCACGACCTCCTTAAACAGCTCTGCCAAGTCGGGCACGACCCGGGTGAATTCGTGGACGGGGCCCGCCGCCATGGCGGATTGCAGGATGCGCTGGTCGTCGTCAAGGCTCTGGGCCTCGAGGACAACGTGGTCTGCGGAATCGTGGACAAGCGCCACGCCCTCGGGGATCCAGCCGCGGGCAGTTGTGCCCACTCGGTACCGAATGGGACCTTGGTCGCGCAGCTCGGCGACGGTGCCTTCGGCCACCATGCGGCCGCGGGTGACAATGCCGACGCGATCGCACAAACGCTGTACCAGGTCAAGCTGGTGCGAGGAGAAGATGACGGGCACGCCTTGGCGCGCGCGGTTTGTCAGCATCGTGCTCATCACGTCCACGGCGACGGGATCGAGGCCGGAGAACGGCTCATCCAAAATCAGTACATCCGGGTCGTGGATCAGCGACGCCGCGAGCTGGACGCGTTGTTGGTTGCCCAGCGAGAGGTCGTCGAGCTTGTCATTCAGTCGCTCGCCGAGACCCAGTGTTTCGAGCAGCTCGGTGCCGCGCTGCTTGGCGGAGGCGCCGTCGACGCCGTGGAGCTTGGCCAGGAAGACCAGCTGGTCCAGGATCTTCTCTTTGCCGTACAGGCCGCGCTCCTCGGGCATGTAGCCGATGCGGCGGCGGGTGTCGTCGTCAAGCGGGCGCCCGTCAAGTAGCACCTCGCCGGAATCTGCGGCGAGCACCCCGAGTGCGATGCGCATGGTGGTGGATTTGCCGGCGCCGTTTGAGCCGACAAAGCCGTAAATTTCACCGTCGTGGACGGTAAAGCTCATGCCGTCTAGGGCTTGGACCTCGCCAAAGCGTTTGCGCAGGTCCCGAATTTCTATCGTGGTCACTTGTCCTCCTTCCGGTTAAACGTAGCAGCGAAGCCGACCATGGGCAGCGGGTAGACGATGAGGAAGGTGAACAGCATGAAGTACCCGGCGGCCGAGAGTGCGGTGGAGCTTGGCGTGTCGCGCAGGACCCCAAGCATGAGGAATACGAAACCGCCGATGCCGGTGAGTGCGGAGTATGCCTTGAGTGCGCGCTTGCGCCACGTGTCTAGGACGTGGCGCTCGTACTCGTCGACCTGGTCGTCTGGGGCGGTGTCGATGTGGTCGTTGGCGCCGCGCAGCATGGACCAGCAGTACATGCTGGTCAGCATTCCCGCGACAAGGGCGATGAGGGCGGGCCACTGGGTGCTCGTGGCCAGGACTGCGACCGTGCCCGCGAGTGCGACGGCGATGCCGGTGAAGAACAGGACGATCAGCCGACGGGTGTCACGGGGGTTGCGGAAACGCTTCGTATTCAACGGATCCTGGGCGCGGATGGTGTCGATGCGGTTCATTTGGTATACAGCTCCTTCGACATGGGGGAGAACTCGGTGCGGGAGAACACGGCCTCGACGGGGAGGTCGAAGACCTCGCAAACGCGGAAGGCGAGGTCCAGGCTGGGGGAGTGGTCGCCGCGCTCGAGCGCGCCGACGGTTTGCGGGTTGACGTTGATCAGTTCTGCGAGCTGGGTCCGTGTCATATCGCGTTCGGCGCGGAGGACACGGACCCGGTTAAATATCGGGTCCTTCGGTAGCTTCTTCGGTGACATGAAACAAAGTGTTGTATAAACCCAATGCTTTGTCAATGGTTGGGAAATCTGCGTGGCAAATACCCGGAGGGCTAGCATGGATTTATGACCACAACCATTTCCTCCCCCATAGAGCATTTGTCCCGCGAACTCGGCTCCGACCAGGCGCTTTCCACCCGCCCGATCGACCGGATCAAGTACGCCCACGACGCGTCGCACTTCCTCTACACCCCGGATGTAGTGGTGGAAGCCCGCACCGCCCACGACGTGGCTGCAGCCTTCCGCGCCTCCGCCTCCTCCGGCGCGCCGGTGGTGCTGCGCGGCGGCGGCACCTCGCTGTCCGGGCAGGCCGGAGGCGCGGGCATGCTGGTGGACGTGCGCAAGCACTTCCGCGGCGTCGAAGTGCTCGACGGCGGCAAGCGTGTGCGGGTCCAGCCGGGGTCGACGGTGCGCCAGGTCAACGCGCACCTCGCCCCGTACGGTCGCAAGATTGGGCCCGACCCGGCTTCCGAGGGCGCGGCCACGCTGGGCGGCGTGATTGCGAACAACTCATCGGGCATGGCCTGCGGCACAAAGTTCAACACGTACAACACCATCGAGTCCATGACCTTTGTGCTCCCGTCCGGCACCGTGATCAATACGGCGCACCAGGACGCGGAGGCGCAGTTTGCGCGGGAGGAGGCGGAGCTCGTCGATACGCTGGAGCGCCTCAAGCGCCGCGTACGCGACAACCGCGAGTCCGTGGAAACCATCGAGCGCCACTTTGCGCTGAAGAACACGATGGGCTACAGCCTCAACGCGTTCGTCGATTACGACTCTCCGCTGGACATCTTCATGCACCTGTTGGTCGCGTCCGAGGGCACGCTCGCGTTCATCGCGGAGGCTGTGCTGCGCACGGTTGAGGTGCCGAGGCTGAAGACCACCACCATCGCGGTGTACCCGACGCTGGACGCGGCAACGCGCTCGTTGCCCGCGCTGTTTGACTCGCAGGCGGCCACGCTGGAGCTGATGGACTCCCGCTCCATCGGCGTCGGGCGCACCTTCGACTCCGTGCCGGAGCAGATCACCGGCTTCGAGCTGTCCGGCCAGGCGGCGCTCTTGATCGAGTACCACGCCAACGAGACCGAGCAGCTGCGGGAGCTGGAACAGGCTGGATCCAAGCTGCTGGCCGATCTCGACCTGGAGACCCCGGCCGCATTCACCACCGACGCCGCCGAGGCCGCGAAGGCCTGGGCTTTCCGCAAGGGCCTCTACGCCCAGGTCGCGGAGGCCCGCCCGTCCGGCACCACCGCGCTGCTCGAGGACATCGCAGTCCCGGTGGGCGACCTCGCCGACACGTGCGGCGGGTTGCAGCAGCTTTTCGACGCCTACGGCTACGACGACGCCGTCATCTTCGGCCACGCCAAGGACGGCAACATCCACTTCCTCATCACCGACCGGTTCGAGGGCGACGACAACCTGAACCGCTATGACGGGTTCAACGAGGACATGGTCGACCTGGTGCTGGGGGCCGGCGGCAACCTCAAGGCCGAGCACGGCACCGGGCGCGTCATGGCGCCGTACGTGCGCCGCCAGTACGGCGACGAGCTGTATGAGGTGATGGTGGAGCTCAAGCGCGCCGCCGACCCGCGCGGAGTGATGAACCCGGGCGTGATCATCACCGACGACGAGCGCGAGCACATGAAGAACTTCAAGCTTAACCCGCAGGTGGAGGATGAAATCGACTCGTGCGTGGAGTGCGGCTACTGCGAGCCGGTGTGCCCCTCGCGCGACATCACCATGACCCCGCGCCAGCGCATCGTCGTGCGCCGCGCCCGCGCGAAGGCAATCCAGGACGGCGACACCGAGCTGGTCAAGCACATCGACGAGGCGTACCAGTACGACGGTATCGACACCTGCGCCGTGGATTCCATGTGCGTGACCGCATGCCCGGTGAAGATCGACACCGGCAAGTTCATCAAGTCGCTGCGCCGCGGCCAGGCGGGTGCGGCGGAATCCGCAGGCTGGACGGCCGCCGCGAAGGCGTGGGGGCCGGGCAACACCCTGGCGTCGGCTGCGCTGACCGGGGCGTACTACATGCCCACGAAGCTCGTGCAGAAGGTCACCGACGTGGCCCGTGCCCTAGCGGGCGAAGACACGGTGCCGCAGTACCGCCCCGAGCTGTCCAAGGGCGGGGTGAAGCGCTCCAAGGCGTTCGGCACCCAGATCGGCGCGCCGGGTGTGGAGCCGTCCGGCGTGTTCGTCCCCGCGTGCGTGAACTCCATGTTCGGCCCGCAGGGCAGCGGCGTGGGCGCCTCCGAGGCGTTCGCCAAGCTCGTGGAGCGCGCGGGACTCTCCCTCGTTGTCCCGGAGGGTATCGACGGGATGTGCTGTGGCACCCCGTGGGCGTCGAAAGGCATGAGCACCGGCCACGACGTTATGCAGCGCCGCGTCAACGACCAGCTCATCGCCGCTACTGACGGTGGGCGTCTGCCCGTGGTCGTGGACGCGTCGAGCTGCACGCACGGCTTCCAAGACATGGCCGAGGGCATCGGCATCACCGTCGTCGACGCAATTGAGTTCGTCGAGGACCAGGTCCTCGAGCGGCTCGAGGTGGCGCACAAGGTGGACTCGGTGACGCTGCACCCGACGTGTTCGACGACGCACCTCGGCATCATCGATACGCTGAAGCGCGTCGCTGGGGCCGCGGCTGAAGACGTGCGCGTGCCCGCCGAGTGGAACTGCTGCGGCTACGCGGGCGACCGCGGCATGCTGCACCCCGAGCTCACGCACGCGGCGACGAAGCGCGAGGCCGAGCAGGTCTCGGAGCTGGGCTCGACCTGCCACGCCTCCTCGAACCGCACGTGCGAGCTCGGCCTGACCGCAGCAACAGGCAAGGACTACGAGCACATTCTCGAGGTGCTCGAGCGGGTGAGCCGCTAGGCCAGCACGGCCTTGGTGATGCGCGGCAGCGCGATGCGCACCACCTGGTCGGCGGCCTCGTCCAAGGCGTCGACCTGCCCCGCGCTCACCGACAGCGGCAGCACGGTGAGCGTGCGACCGCGGCCCTGCTTATCGACGAAACCTACGGTCACGTGCCGCCTGGCCCGCGCCGCCGCGCGCAGTGTTTCAAAGGTGGTGCCGCCCGATTCCGTGGCTGAGTCTGTGCCGGCAGCACGCAGCTTGGCCACGATCGCGTCGACCTGCTCGTCGGTGGCTCGGGGCGCGCGCGGCAGGGTCGACGGGGTCGCCGCGACCAGTGCAGGCTCGGGCGCCATGTTGAGCGTGGCGCCGTTGTTGTCCTCCGCGGTGGGTTGCATACCTGCGGCGCGGAGATCCGACATGAGCTTGCTCAGCGGCAACTCCGACACCGCGACGGTGGGGGCGAGGATGCGCAGCCCGCAGCGCTCGGCGGCCGTGGCGATTAGTGCTGGGTCGGCTGAGCGGATGTAGCTCAACGCGCTGCCGGCGCGGATGGCGCCGTGAGTGCGGGCGGTGTCGTCGACAAGGAAAGAAATAGCCTGCGGGACCTCGCCGAGCACGTGCTGCGTGAGCCAGGAGTGGACATCCTCCGCTGTGAGCCCCTCGTCGAGCCCCCGGCGCACGGAATCCTCCGTGACCCGCCACACGCTGGCCAGGCCCGGGGACTCGAGCTCCGCGATGCGCTCGATGAACGAGGCCATGTCCGGCTCCAGCGGCCCGGGGGCGAGCATGGTCATGTCACCTTGCGCGATGAGCGTGTCCACGGACGCTGGCACCAGCGACGCTGCGGCCGACGAGACGTCGTCGCCTTGAAGCAGAGCGCGCATGGGAGTGGACTGCGCCAGATCCGGGGTGCCGGCGAGCGCGCCGACGAACTCAGCTTCCTCCACCACCGCCTGAATGAGCTGCGGCGAGAACCCGGACGCCTCCAGCGGGGCGTAAAAGAGGAGCTGCTCCGTCCGGCCGGCGTGGCGCAGGATGGTCAACCGGGCGTTGCGCACCGCTGGCGCGTGCATGTCCGCAGACAGCAGCTTCGCATCCGTGTCCACGCGCCACGGGGATGCGGCCCAGCCAACCAAGAGGATGGCCCACTGGTCTGCGAGGGTGGCGTCGATCCAGGTCAACGCGTCGCGCGTGGCGGACAGCACGTCCTGGTCATCCACGTTGCCGCGGCCGATCAGCCCCGCGGATTCGCCAACGGTGATGAGCAGGCGCGGGTCGAAGCCGAGACCCTTCTCTAGGTTCGCCGCCGCGCGCACGCCGACGGTGCCGTCCTTGTTTAATGCCACCGGGGTGTCCATTAGCGCCATGACCAGCTGGCGCATTTGCCGCACGGCATCGAGGCCTTGTGCCACCGCCGCCTCGTCCACGCTGTGCTGATCCACGGGCGGCACTGCGGGAGGGGTGAGCGGAAACTCCCGTGGGGGCAGGCCGCGCATAGCGTCGCGCACTGGCCGTGGCAGGCGCACAGTGTTGGCATCCACCCGCACGAGCAGCCCGGCAGCGAGCAGGCGTGGCACGGGCGCCGAAGGATCAGCGTCCGGGCCAGCCGCGGACGTGGTGCCGACCCCGCCGGAGGCGGCCAGCGTCTCCAGCACCTTTCGCTCGCGCGCCGGGAGCTCGGCGAGTGCCTCGGTGGCCCCGTCCGGCAGTGTGTCGGTCACACGCCACCCGGGGGGAAGCGCGGACAGCGTGCCGGGCGCGACGCGTAACCCTTCGAGCGGCCCGAACACCAGGGCAAGCTCGCGCAGGTGCTCAACGTCGCCGAATCCGGACGCGCCCACCGAGTCCAGCTCCGCTCCGGCGTCCGCCAGCTTCTCCAGCACTGCGAGGTCGGCGGCTGAGAGTTGCCGTAGCGCCCGCGAGGCAGATCCGGGCAGGCTCAGCCGGGTGGCCAACGACCCGGTAGACGGCGGGGTGGGGAAGAAGGCATCCGGGCGGGAACGGATGAGGGCGCGAAGCTGATCGTCGTCAAGCGAATGCAAATATTCGGGGAAGGTAGACATTGCGGGGGTGAGTTTACGTGCGTTTTCGCAGAGGGCGTGAGAGAATGATTGGCATGGCTAAAGATGTAGAGAAGATCGGGCGCGCAAACCCCGCGTGGCCCACGCACACCCCTGGTAACGGCCACCCGGTCACCGAGATTTCTTCCAAGCTCACTGGCGCCTCCAGCCCGTTCGGCGACGAGCTGATCCTGCCGCTTCCGGCGGAAGAGACCGGCTACGTCCACCCGATGACGCGCATCAACCGCTAAGCAGCGGCGCGCTCAAGGTGGCCCCACGAGCGGTGGGGCCACCTTTTTTCGTGTTCGCGGGCGCCGGGCCACGGATAATCTAGTAGCGGGAGCGGGCCGCTAGACGATCAACACGTTATTGAAAGCCGAGTTCATTATCACCTGGGGAAATACGAGCTGAGCGAGTGGATCGTCTAGCAGGCCGCTAGACGATCCGGGAGGTGACCCCGGCAGCAGAAAACCCGCCCGTCTGCGCGGTGCAGGCGGGCGGGTTCTTGCATACCCAGCGCTTAGCGGGGCAGGTAGGTCTGCTGCAGGGAAGCGAGCGTGTTGTTGACCTGCGCGTTGAAGTCGTCGACGTGTGCGGTGACCCGAGCGTTGACGTCGGCACCGATGATGCCTGCGACCTTGAGGTAGTCGCCCGCCAACGCTGCATCGATGAGCGCCTTGTTGGCGGTGTAGAAGGCGTTGTAGTCGTGGCGGTTGGCCGCGTAGTTGTCCTTGACCGCTGTGGGCACCTGGAAGCCGAGCGCGTTGACGGAGTCGCGCATCTGGCCGTACAAGGCGTCGACCTCAAGTGTGGAGGCCTTCTGCGTAGCCGGGGCCGCCGGGGCGGGCTTCGGCGCCGGCCGGGTGGCCTGCGCGTCGCGGTTGGTCGGCGCGGAGTTCAGGCCGTAGCGTGCGGAGCAAGCGGGCCATGCGCCCCAGCCCTGCGCGGCAAGGGTGCGCTCGGCCACGATGATCTGCTGCTCGCGGGTTGCCTGGTGTGCGTACGGGGCGAACTGCTGGCCGCCGTAGGCGCGCCAGGTGCTGGCTGAGAACTGCAGGCCGCCGTAGTAGCCGTTGCCGGTGTTGATGGCCCAGTTGCCGCCCGACTCGCACTGCGCGAGCTTGTCCCAGTCGGAGTCCGGGGCGGCGGTCGCCTGCGGGGCGACGACGCCTGCCAGTGCTGCGGCTGCCGCGGTACCTGCCAGCGCCCGCTTGCCCGCGGAGGTGGTCTTCTTGGAGTGGCGTCCCATGTTGTGTTTCCTCTCGTCGTTGACCGCCAATTCTCGGGACAGCCTAACCATTTGTAACGATTGTGTCACGTAACCGGCACGAAATGGCGCATTCGCGTCCTAGAGGCGGGGGATTCCCGCTGGTCGCACTAGCTGCCGAGTGGCGCGGTGTTCTGCATCACAGTCGCTATGATCGGCTTCGCGGTGTAATGTAAACCCTTTATTTTGGCCCGCATCGTGCGGGCCGATCCGGAACCTGAAGGAGGATGCCATGCCTATTGGAAAGGTGAAGTGGTACGACACCGACAAGGGCTTCGGCTTCGCGTCTAACCCGGGCGACGAGGACGTCTTCATCGGCAAGTCTGTGCTGCCCGATGGCGTGGACGAGCTCGTCGCCGGCCAGCGCATCGAGTTCGACTTCGCCGCTGGCCGCCGCGGCCCGCAAGCCCTGCGCGTGAAAGTGCTGGAGGAGCCGAAGCGCCGTCCGGTGCACCGCCGCAAGCCCGAGGAGCTGGGCAGCATGCTCGCGGACGTGATGACCTTGATTGAGACGCAGGTGCAGCCCGCGCTGACTAACGGGCGCTACCCCGACCGCAAGGAGGGCCGCCAGGTCGCAGGCATCCTGCGCGCGGTCGCCCGCGAGCTGGACGCTTAGCGACGCGCCTTCGGCCATCCCCGCCTAACGGACTAGTTGAAGCCGACAGACCACGTGGCGATGACGGGAGTTTCCTCCCCGTCATCGCCTTTTTCGATGTCCAGGGTGGTGATTTCCGCGACGACGAGCTTCGCTCCGGATTCGGTGACCGCCGGCGCGGTCTCTTCGCCGGACTCGCCGGAGGTGAACACGCGCTCGGTGTTGGCTGCGGGGTCGTCGTAGATGAGCAAGAGGCGCCAGCTGTTGCGCTCGATTTCACCGGGCACGGTGAATGTGACCTCGCCCTGGTCGGGCAGCCGCACGCTCGGCGGCTCCCCGCCGGGGCACTCCACGTCCAGCTCGCAGACGGTGTACACGGGGATCTGCTCCGTCTGGCCGCCCGCCGTCACAGCCACGTCGAGGTCGCGGACCGGGGTGCCGGGCTTGCTGTCCTGGTAGTGCAGGTAGGCGTAGACCGCCCCCACCAGCGCGAGCACGCCCACTAGGGCGATGGCCAGAACTTTCCACTGCTGCGAAGACGCGCGTTGTTGTGCCATGGCGGGCAATCCTACTTGGCGGCGTCTTCGTCCTGGAACGTCACGCGGTACATGTCGGGCCAGCGCTTGCCGGTGAGGTAGAACTCCTCGGTACCGGGGATGTGCGCGATGCCGTTGAGCACGTTGTTCGGGTCCGGCTCCGCGTTGTTGGGCAACCCTGAGGCGTCGATGACGGCGGTGACCTTCCCTGAGCGCGCGTCGATGCGCATGATGTTGGTGGTGGTGAAGATGTTCGCGTAGACCTCGTCGCCAACGCACTCCAGCTCGTTGAGACCCGTGACCGGCTGGCCGTCCAACGTCACCGTGAAGCGTTCGCGCTCCTCAAAGGTGTCCGGGTCCATGCGGCGCAATTGCGCTGTGCCGTCTGAAAAGATCACCTCGTTGCCGCGGGCGCAGATGCCCCATCCTTCGCCGTCGTAGTACGCCCGGCCAGTTTCTTCCAACGTGGTGGCGTCGCGGCGGATGGCGGTGCCGTCTTGCCAGGTGAGTTGCCACAGTATGTCGTCGATACGCGTGATGCCCTCGCCGAAGAATTCCGGGTCCAACGCCACCGACCGCAACTCCTCGCCGTCCGGCGTGCGGGTGTAGAGGCGCGATTCGCCCTCTTGGCCGGTGCCCACGTAGATCGTGCCGTCCTCCGCCACTTCGAGGCCTTGGGTGAAGCTTGCGCTGTCGAAGGGCAGGCGCTGCTCGACGTGGGCGGTGAGGCGCTGTATTTCCGGGCCGGCTGACTCGGGGGAAGAACAGCCCGCCAGCAGTACAATCGCGGAGCAGACGGCGGCGACAGTGAAACGACCCATGCCGACCATCCTGCACCACGTGGGCAATAATGGGGAACCGTGTCACGATCCAACAATCGTTCCCGGAAATCCAAAAAGCGCAGCCCCCTGCTGTCCCAGGACGCAATCGCGACGGCACGGGAGGCGCTCGAAGACGTCGCCGACGGCGAGGTTGGCGAGCACATCGGCGTCACCGGCCTGAGCCGCAACGTGGCCACCCACCGCTTCGCCGCGGACGTGCCCGGCTACGCCGGCTGGGAGTGGAACGCCGTGGTCGCATGCGCCGACGGTTCCGACTGGGTCACCGTCAACGAGGTGGCGCTCGTGCCGTCGCAGGGTGCGCTCGAGGCGCCGGACTGGGTGCCGTACTCCGAGCGCCTGCGCCCGGGGGACCTCGGCCCCGGCGACATCATGGAGCTCGCGCCTGACGACGACCGCGTGACCGACGACTCCTTCTCCCGCGACGCCGTTACCTTCACTGGCAGGGAGACCAAGCGGTACCTCACCGTCACGGGCCTAGAAGACGCGAAGAAGCGCTGGCGCACCGGGGACTTCGGGCCGAACAGCGAGTTTGCGGAGAAAGCCGCGCTGTCGTGCCGTTCCTGCGCCTTCTACATCCCACTGGACCAGCCGGTGGGGGAGCACTTCGGCATCTGCGCGAACGAGTACTCGGCGGACGGGCATGTGGTGGCATCCTCCTACGGCTGTGGGGCGCACTCGGACACCACCGTCGCGGAATAATCGTTGGGGCGCCCCAACGATTGGCGTTTTCGCAGGCAGGGTGCGAAACTGTTGCGACGTGAGTACCACCACGGGAGCAAAACTGCATAAGGAACAGCCGCAGCCGCGCGGCGCGCTGGACTCCTTCTTCCACATCACCGAGCGCGGATCCACGGTGGGCACCGAGGTGCGCGCCGGGGTAGTGACGTTTTTCGCGATGGCGTACATCGTGCTGCTCAACCCGCTGATCATCGGCACCAGCCCGGACCGTGAGGGTGTCGTGCTCGGCATCCCGCAGGTTGCCGCAGCCACCGCGTTGGCCGCCGGCGTGATGAGCATTCTGTTCGGTGTGATTGCGAAGTACCCGTTCGGTATCGCAACAGGCCTGGGCATTAACACGCTGGTCGCAGTGACCATGGTGGGGCAGCAGGGGCTGACCTGGCCCGAGGCGATGGGCTTGGTGGTCATCGACGGCATCATCATCGTCCTTCTAGCCGTTTCCGGCTTCCGCACCGCGGTGTTCAACGCAATCCCGAATTCGATGAAGGTGGCCATGAGCGTGGGCATCGGCATGTTCATCGCCACCATCGGGCTTGTCGACGCAGGCTTTGTCCGCCGCGTGCCCGATGCCGCCATGACCACCGTTCCAGTCCAGCTGGGCACGGGCGGCTCCATCTCCTCGTGGCCGACCCTCGTGTTCATCCTGGGCCTGTTCATCTGCGCGTTCATGGTCGTGCGCGGCGTTCGCGGCGGCCTTTTCATCGGAATCGTCATCACCACCGTGATCGCGATGATCGTGGAGCAGCTCACCGGCGCCGGCTCCTCCGCGGACAACCCGGAGGGCTGGAGCTTGGCCGTGCCGTCGCTGCCAGACTCCCTGGGCGGCATCCCGGATCTGTCCATCGTGGGCGACGTGGATCTGTTCGGCGCGTTTGTCAACGTCGGCGTCATCTCCGCGTCCCTGCTGGTGTTCACGCTCGTACTGGCCAACTTCTTCGACGCGATGGGCACGATGACCGCGCTTGGCCGCCAGGCCGGCTTAGCGGATGAAAACGGCGTGCTGCCGGACATGAAGCGCGCCCTCGTGGCCGAAGGCTTCGGCGCGGTTGTCGGCGGCGCGGCCTCCGCATCCTCCAACACGGTGTTCGTAGATTCGTCAGCCGGCATCGCGGACGGCGCGCGCACGGGTTTGGCCAACGTGGTCACCGGCGTGCTGTTCCTCGCCGCGATGTTTTTCACCCCGTTGTACGAGATCGTGCCCATCGAGGCCGCTGCGCCGGTCCTCGTGGTTGTCGGCGCAATGATGATGATGCAGGTTGGCCAGATTGAGTGGAACGACTTCACGGTCGCCCTGCCCGCGTTTTTGACCATCGTGGCTATGCCGCTGACGTACTCCATCGCCAACGGCATCGGCGTCGGATTCATCGCCTTTACCCTGATGCGTGTGTTCGCGGGCAAGGCGAAAGATGTCCACTGGATCATGTGGCTCATCTCAGCCCTGTTCGTGGTGTACTTCGCCCAGGGCCCGATCTTGGCGGCGATCGGGTAAATGCTGCACCCCATCCACGACCCAGCAGACCCCAGACTCGACGACATCCGCGACCTCAAACACTCCGACAAGGAAAAGAACCTGGTGTTCGCGGAAGGGCCGTTGGTGGCGGGCCGGTTGGTGGAATCCCGCTTCCCGGTTCGCGCCGCCTTCGGCTTCGGCGGACGCCTTGCCTCGTTCATGGAGCACTACGGCGCGGAACTGGAATCGCGCGGCGTGCCGGTCTACGAGATCACCCGCGAGATCATGGGGGAAGTCGCCGGGTACGACATGCACCGCGGCCTATTGGTCTCCGCCGACAAACCGGAGCCGCTCAGCGTGGGCGAGGTAATCCAGGGCGCGCGAACGCTGGTGATTTTGGAGGGAGTCGGCGACCACGAGAACATCGGGTCCATCTTCCGCAACGCCGCCGGCATGGGCGTGGACGGCGTGCTCTTCGGCGCGTCCACCGCGGACCCGCTGTACCGGCGCAGCGTCCGTGTCTCTATGGGGCACGTCCTGCGCACCCCGTTCGCGCACCTCGAGGGAACCCCCACGACGTGGCAGCGCTCGTTGGACCAGCTGCGCGAGGCAGGGTGGTGGCTCGTTTCCCTCACCCCAGCTGACGACGCCGTCGAGCTCAAAGACGCGATCGGCGGGCACGACAAGGTGGCGTTCCTCGTCGGCGGGGAAGGGCCGGGGCTGACCACGCACGCGATGCGCGCCACCGATGTGCGGGCGAAGATTCCGATGGCGGAGGGCACGGACTCGCTCAACGTTGCGACGTCCGCGGCTATCGCGTTCTACGAACGGATGCGCTAGCGGTCGAAGTGCCGGATGCGGTGCCGCAGCGCACCCAGGAACTGCGCCCAGCGCTTGCGCAGGCCGCGCCCGACACGCTTTGCCGCGGCCACCGATGCGTCGGCCAGCTCGGCGAACTCGTCGCCCGTCTGCTCCTCCGGGGTGTCTTCGTAGTCGTCGTACGCCTTCGACGTCTCCGCCAACTTCGCGGCCGCGGCATCCGTAGATTTCACGGCGGGCGCCGTGTGCTCCTCAATCTTCGGCTCCGGGCGTCCGTCCACCGCGTAGCCCACCACGTTGATGTCCGGGCCGTCTTCGCCGATGGCGACACCCAACCAGTGCCGCTCCGCCGCCAGCGCGAGGTCCTTCGGTTCGAACGGCAGTGCAATGCCCCCGGCCTGCTCCGCTCGCTCCCCAGCCCAGAACGGGGCCTCGAACGGCTCCGGCAGGCCGTGGTCTTCGATGACGTGGTTGCGGGTGGCACAGAAGCTCCGTGTGACGGTCTCGCCGGTGAAGTGGGCGAACCCGCCGTAGTCGCTCTCCGTCCCCGCCGCAATGACAAAGACGTCGGAGGCGGGCAGGGCAGTCAACCACGGTGAGCCGCTGGAGAGGGCCGACGCGTCGTCCACGACCATCCGCACCACAGAGACCCCGGGGAAACCCGCGATGTAGAACTCGTCGCGCCCAGGCACTGAAGAACGGTTCAGCGGGAACGAGCCGATCGGCGTGATCGGCCACGCGGGGTTAACTTGCGCGAGCAACTTCCGGCCGAACCCGCGGTCCGCCTTCGGCTCGCGCGCGAGCACGCCGGCAGGATCGGCGGAGTTGACATACCAAAACGTAACGACCGCTGGGAAACTCATGGCCACATCCTAAGAGGTTTACCGCTTCGGGCGCTTGGTATTCGTGCGCACGCCGAGCAGCACGTCCTCCCAGTGCGGCGTGACGGCCTTGCGCCGGCGCTGTTTCGGCTGCCCGTCCTCGCTGGGGTCGCGCAGGAAGTCGCCCTCGACCACATCATCCTGCCTATCGACGACCTCCGGTTGACCCTGCCCCGTTGCTTCCCCCGACTCGTCTGTTGCAGCTGCGTCGGCAAGGTCCGCGCCGTCTGCGATATCAGCACGCACCGCTGAGAGGGAGCGCACCGGCTGCGCGAAGTTCGGGTCGGTCAGATCCGCGGCCATGGCGTTGCGAGCTTCGGTTTGGGCACCGGAACCCATGGTGCGCGTGAAGGTCCACAGCGCCTCGTTCTCGGTAAGCCCGGCCTTCCATGTGAGGTGGACAACCCAACTGTCGCCCTGCTCGCGGGTGGCGTCCCACTCCGCGTCGCTAACGGAGTGCCCGCGGGCGGCGAACGCGGTGGCCAAGATCTCGAAGAGGGTCTGCTTCGCGGGTCCGTCTTCGCGCACCGGGTGGGACTGCTTGGCGGCCTCGGCCACTTGGGCGCGCTCTAAAAGCACGGGGTGGGCGTAGACGTCCAAGCGGCTTTCGGCCACCCCCATTTCCGCAGCCAACTCAGCAGCGGACGCGCCCGCGCGCAGGCGGGCCTGGATCTCGTTCGGCCGCATCGACAGTGGGGTGGCGTAGAGGGGGTCCGGCTCTGGAAGCGTGCGCTCCACTGGGGTGGGCGCCGGTTCGGGGGCGGGCTCGGGTACGGCGGGCTCTGCAGCCAGCTCAGCGGACGGCTCCGCTGCCGGTTCGGACGCTGTCTCGGGTGCGGCGGAACGGGCGTCGCTAAGCGAAGGCTCGAGCTGGGTGCGCGCCAACTGATAGCGCATGCCGTTGTCGTCGCGGAGGACGAAGAATGTCTCCGTCGACTCCTCCTCCAGGATGTACAGCTCGCGCATGGGTCACCTTTCCGCTGGACAGATACGCGTCCAGCTTAACGGACTGCTCACGGTCTTATCGGCTGCCCACACCGGCGCTTAGCAGCCAGTCCACCGCTTCGGTCAGCGCACGCACATCCTCCGGGTCCACGGCGGGGAACATGCCCACGCGCAGCTGGTTGCGTCCCAGCTTGCGGTACGGCTCCGTATCAACCACACCGTTGGCGCGCAGGGCGGCCGCGAGCGCGCCGGCGTCGACGGTGTCGGCGAAATCGATGGTGCCCACCACCTGGGAGCGCAGCGCGGGGTCCTGGACGTAGGGGGTTGCGAGCTCGTGCGCGTCGGCCCAGGCGTAGAGGTAGTTTGCGGATGCGGCGGTGCGCGCGGTCATGGCATTTAGTCCACCCTGGTCCAGCATCCAGCGAATCTGCTCATCCAGCATGATCAACGTTGCGATGGCGGGGGTGTTGTACGTCTGGTTCTTCCGGGAGTTCTCCAGCGCAATGTGCAGGTCCAAAAACGCGGGGACGAAGCGGCCCTCGGCGTGGATGCGCTCGATGCGCTCGATCGCAGCGGGGCTGAGGCACGCCAGCCACAGGCCGCCGTCGGCTGCGAACCCTTTCTGCGGCGAGAAGTAGTACGCGTCGGCGGCGGTGATGTCCACGGGGAGGCCGGCGGCGCCGGAGGTGGCGTCGATAAGCGTGAGCGCCTCATCGTTCGGCCGGGTGACTGGCACGGCGACGCCGGTGGAGGTCTCGTTGTGCGCCCAGGCAATGGCGTCGGCCTCAACGTCGGCCAGGAGGGCTGGGTCGGTCGCCTCCGTGATCGCCGGGTCGGCGAGCCACGGGGCGCGGGCGGACGCGGCGGCGAACTTCGCGGAGAATTCGCCGTAGCTCAAGTGCGCGGAGCGGCGTTGGACCAGGCAGAAGGTCGCCGCGTCCCAAAAGGCGGTCGTGCCGCCGAGGCCGAGGGCGACCTCGTAGCCGTCGGGGAGACCGAAAAGATCGGACAGTCCGGAGCGGATACTGGCGACGAGGTGCTTCACAGGGGTCTGGCGGTGCGACGTGCCCATTGCCCCCGAACGGGCGACGGCGTCGAGCTGCGTCGGGCGGACCTTTGCTGGACCTGATCCGAAGCGGCCGTCGCGGGGGAGCACGTGCGCTGGTATTTGCGGGTAAGTATGCACGGCTATGCATGGTATCTGTGGTGCACCCTTCCAGCCGTAAATGTTGTCGGGCGCGTCACAAACTTTGCTAGAGTGCCCTACGTAGAACAGGTTGCAGGGGAGCACTCCCAACGTCAGCCGAGAAAACTTACCTGGAAGGGGAAATCAGTGGCTACTGAGAACAAGGACAAGGCCGTACTCCACTACCCGGGCGGCGAGTACGAGATGGACATCATGCACGCCACCGAGGGCAACGACGGTGTCGTGCTGGGCAAGTTCCTCGGCGAGACCGGTCTGGTCACCTTCGACCCGGGCTACGTCTCCACCGGCTCCACCGAGTCCAAGATCACCTACATCGATGGCGACGCTGGCATCCTGCGCTACCGCGGCTACGACATCGCGGACCTGGCGGAGAACGCCACGTTCAACGAGGTGTCCTACTTGCTTATCAACGGTGAGCTGCCCACCACCGACGAGCTGGAGAGCTTCAACTCCGACCTGCGCCACCACACCCTGCTGGACGAGGACTTCAAGGCCGCGTTCAATATCTTCCCGCGCAACGCGCACCCGATGGCCGTGCTCGCGTCCTCCGTGAACATCCTCTCCGCCTACTACCAGGACCAGCTGGACCCGCTGGACGAGGAGCAACTGGACAAGGCGACCGTGCGCCTCATGGCCAAGCTGCCCATGCTCGCGGCCTACGCCTACCGCGCATCCCGCGGCAAGCCGTACATGTACCCGGACAACTCGCTGAACCCGCGCGAGAACTTCATGCGCATGATGTTCGGGTACCCGACCGAGGACTACGAGGTCGACCCGGTTGTGACCAAGGCCCTGGACAAGCTGCTCATCCTGCACGCGGACCACGAGCAGAACTGCTCCACCTCCACCGTGCGCATGATCGCCTCCGCGCAGGCCAACATGTTTGTCTCCATAGCCGGCGGTATCAACGCCCTCGCCGGCCCGCTGCACGGCGGTGCGAACCAGGCCGTGCTGGAGATGCTCGAGGACATCAAGAACAACCACGACGGCGACGCCACCGACTTCATGAACCGCGTGAAGAACAAGGAAAAGGGCGTGCGCCTGATGGGCTTCGGTCACCGCGTGTACAAGAACTACGACCCGCGTGCGGCCATCGTGAAGGAGACCGCGCACGAGGTGCTCGACCACCTCGGCGGCGACGAGCTGCTCGACCTGGCCATGAAGCTCGAGGACATTGCGCTGAACGACGACTACTTCATCCAGCGCAAGCTCTACCCGAACGTGGACTTCTACACGGGCCTGATCTACCGCGCCATGGGCTTCCCCACGGACTTCTTCACGGTCCTGTTCGCCATCGGCCGCCTGCCCGGCTGGATTGCCCAGTACCGCGAGCAGCTTGAAATGAACACCAAGATCAACCGCCCGCGCCAGATCTACACCGGCTACCAGCAGCGCGACTTTGTGCCGCGCGACCAGCGATAGGCTGACCAGGTAAGCGCTGACAAGCTTCGCGCATCGACGCTGCACCGCCGAGAACTTCGCTTCCCTTATACTTTCGGGAGGAAGTTCTCGGCGGTTTCGTGTGAACCGCGTATTCACTTGCAAGGAGTTGCAACGTTATGGAAAAGCCGTTCATTGACAAACCGGAGGGCCCGGCACCCGCAGATCTCGTCATCGAGGACATCACTGTCGGCGACGGCGCAGAGGCCGTCGCGGGCGGGTTTGTGAAGGTGCACTACCTTGGCGTGGACTTTGAGACGGGCGAGGAGTTCGACTCGTCCTGGGACCGCGGCGAGGCTGCGGAGTTCCCGCTCACCGGCCTGATCCAGGGCTGGCAGGAAGGCATTCCGGGCATGAAGGTCGGCGGCCGCCGGCAGCTGACCATCCCGCCGGAGAAGGCGTACGGCCCCGCAGGTGGCGGACATCCGCTGTCCGGCCGCACGCTCGTGTTCATCATCGACCTGCTCGACGCCAGCTAGGAGATCCGCGATGCGTATCCCAGTGACGACACTGAACGACGGCTACGATTTCCCCCTCCTTGGCCTGGGCACGTACAAGCTGACGGGCGACGAGGTGGAAACGATCGTGCGAACCGCCATCGAGTTGGGCTACCGCCACATCGACACCGCTGCGTTGTACGACAACGAGGTCGAGGTGGGCAAGGCGATCAACAACGCCATCAAGGCTGGCGACGTCACCCGTGAAGAGCTGTTCGTGACCACGAAGCTGTGGAACGACGATCAAGAGCGCGTCGCCGAGGCCTATAAAGAGTCGCTCCAGCGCCTGAACCTCGACTTCGTGGACCTGTACCTCGTGCACTGGCCGTGGCCGCAGCACGGGACATACGTGCAGGCGTTCGAGCAGATCACGCAGCTGCAGGGGATGGGTCAACTGCAGTCGGTCGGCGTGGCGAACTTTTACCCGGAGGTGCTCGACGAGATCATTCAGGCCACCGGCATCACCCCGGTGCTCAACCAGGTGGAGCTGCACGCCGGGTTCACCCAGCCTGAGCTGCGCGCGTACCACGATAAGCACGGCATTGTGACCGAGGCGTGGGCGCCTATTGCGCGCGGCTCGAACTTCGACGACCCGGTGATCCGCGCGGTGGCCGATGCGCACGAGGCAACGCCTGCACAGGTGTCGTTGGCGTACCTGATGAAGCTGGGGTGCTCGGTCGTGCCGAAGACCTCCAGCCCGCAGCGTCTGGTGGAAAACCTCGGCGCCGTGGATCTTGAGCTGAGTGACGACGACGTGGCCGCACTCGACGGCGTTACCGGGGAGCGTCTGTCCGGTGACCCGCTGACGTTCCCGGGCTAGTCCCCTCGGGGGTTAAGCACCGCCCAGCTGCATTCGTGCAGCTGGGCGGTTTTTGCATACCGGGGACCACGGCGAGAGATGAACACGACATTAAAGCGTGGTGTGTGTGCTAGGTTACATTTACGTTGTTGAGTCGAAGATCCCATACTTCGACACGGCAAAGTCCATGTTTCTGTGCAAAAAGAAAGGATCGAGGCAATGGCCGGTTCCACAGCTGCCCTTAAGCGTCGCGAGCCAACTCCTGGCGAGTTTGTCGCGATGCAGCAAAGCCCCGAATTCCAGGAACTGCGAAGCACCTTCCGCGGTTTCACGTTCCCGGTGATGATTGCGGCGTTGCTCTGGTACGTCTTCTACGTCGTCATTGCAACTTTCGCCCCTGACGCCATGGCCCAGAACTTCCTGGGGCTCAACGTCGGCTTGTGGCTCGGCCTCGCCCAATTCTTCACCACGTTTTTGATCACGTGGATCTACGTGAAGTGGGCCAACAAGAATATCGAGCCGCGCGCGGCTCATATCCGCGAAGAGATGGAGGGTTAAACCATGCAGACGTACCTGCTCGCCGCCGAGACCGGTGAGGGCACCGGTAACCCGGTTCTGAACATTGCGATCTTCGGCGTCTTCATCGCAATCACCCTCTATATCGTTGCCCGCGCCGGTAAGACCACGAACGAATCGGCGGATTTCTACACCGGAGGAGCGTCGTTTAGCGGCACGCAAAACGGCCTTGCCATCGCCGGTGACTACCTCTCCGCCGCATCGTTCTTGGGCATCGTGGGCTCAATCGCGCTGAACGGATACGACGGGTTCTTGTACTCCATCGGATTCTTCGTGGCGTGGCTCGTCGCGCTGCTGTTGGTGGCGGAGCCGCTGCGCAACGTCGGCCGTTTCACCATGGCGGACGTGCTGTCGTTCCGTCTGCGGCAAAAGCCGGTCCGCGTCGCGGCCGCGTTCGGCACGCTGTTCGTGTCGCTGTTTTACCTCATCGCCCAGATGGCCGGCGCTGGGTCGCTCGTCTCTGTGCTGCTCGACCTGCATTCCTTCACCGCCCAGGCGATCTGCGTCGGCATTGTCGGCGTGATCATGATCGTCTACGTCCTCGTCGGGGGCATGAAGGGCACCACGTACGTCCAGATGATCAAGGCGGTGTTGCTCATCGCGGGTGTGCTGATTATGTCCATCCTCGCCTTCATCCTTGCGAAGGGCGGGTTGACGGCGGTATTCGACCGGGCCATCGACACCCACGCAGCATCCGGCTACCTGGCGGAGAAGGGGTACCAGGCCGAGGATATTCTCAAGCCCGGCCTGAAGTACGGCGGATCCACCACCTCCAAGCTGGACTTCGTCTCTCTCGGCCTGTCGCTGGTGCTCGGTACCGCGGGCCTGCCGCACGTGCTCATGCGCTTCTACACCGTCCCGACGGCCAAGGAAGCCCGTAAATCCGTGACCTGGGCCATCGTCCTCATCGGCTCGTTCTACCTGCTCACGCTTGTGCTGGGATACGCCGCTGCCGCGTTCGTCGGACCGGACCGCATCCTCGCCGCGCCAGGCGGCGCGAACTCGGCGGCACCGCTGCTGGCATTCGAGCTCGGCGGCTCCATCTTCATGGCGCTGATCTCCGCGGTGGCATTCGCAACCGTGCTTGCAGTGGTCGCCGGCCTCGCCATCACGGCGTCCGCGTCGATTGCGCACGACGTGTACGACGCGGTGCTTCGCGACGGTCAATCCACCGAGGCGGAGCAGGTCCGCGTTTCCCGCATCACCGTGGTCGTGCTTGGCATCGTCTCCATCATCCTTGGCATTCTTGCCATGCAGCAGAACGTTGCTTTCCTGGTGTCCCTGGCTTTCGCCATTGCGGCGTCCGCGAACCTGCCCACCATCCTGTACTCCCTGTACTGGAAGCGCTTCAACACCACCGGCGCGGTGGCGTCGATCTACACCGGCCTGATCTCCGCGCTGGTGCTCATTGCGCTTTCCCCGGCGGTGTCCGGCAGCGCAACCTCAATGTTCCCGAACGCGGATTGGGCTATCTTCCCGCTCTCGAGCCCCGGCCTTGTGT
The DNA here is from genome assembly GCF_012396315.1 of Corynebacterium mucifaciens. Lineage (GTDB taxonomy): Bacteria > Actinomycetota > Actinomycetes > Mycobacteriales > Mycobacteriaceae > Corynebacterium > Corynebacterium mucifaciens. Next base: position 24,867 of record NZ_JAAXPF010000001.1, read on the forward strand.
CCATTCCGCTTGGCTTCCTAGCCGGCATCGTCGGCACCTACCTGGGTAAGCCGGACAACTTCGACCAGCTCCAGGCCGAGATGGAGGTTCGCTCCCTCACCGGCGTCGGAGTGGAGGCTCCCGTAGACCACTAACCACGCAACGCGCCAGAGTGCGCCAGCGTGCGGGTCTATGCTGGGGCAGACCACCAAATCACAAGAAAGGTTGCCAATCATGGGTTTTTTCTCAGACCGGGAAACGTCGCAAAAGCGCACCCGCCAAGCACTGGGTGTCATGATGACCACAGCAGGCATTAGCCACCTCACATTCGCCCGTAAACCGTTCCAGGCGCAGGTGCCGAACTGGTTCCCGATGAAGAAGGACTTCGTCGTTGTCGCCTCGGGCTACGTCGAGATCGCTGCCGGCCTTGCACAACTGCTGCTGCCGAAGCAGAAGAAGCTCACCGGTATCGGGTTGGCGTCACTGTACTGGCTCATCTACCCAGGCAACATCGCGCAGTACGCGGAGAAGCAGAATATGCCGGGGTTGGACAACGACCGTGCGCGTCTGATCCGGCTGTTCGGCCAGCCCGCGCTCATCGCGGCGGCACTGTGGGGTGCCGGTATTCCCAAGAAGTAGCGTGGTTTCTAGGTTGCCGCGGCACTGCGGTAACCTAGCGCCATTGCCCTAGTAGCTCAGTGGATAGAGCACTTCTCTCCTAAAGAAGGTGTCGGAGGTTCGATTCCTCTCTGGGGCGCCACATTCTGCATAGAGAAACCCCGAGGCGCTGCGTTAGCAGGCTCTCGGGGTCTTCGCTTGTTGGTGCTTGATTGGCCCTATCCGCGAGGCGGCTGCGTTAGGCGGCGAGTGCGAAACCGGGGATCGCAACCGCGCCGGTGACAAGCGCCGAGATGGCCATTCCACCGGCGGTCTTCTTCGGGCCGTACTGGATGAGGTCGTTGGCCACGATCGCCGGCAACGCGCAGTACACAATGTTGCGGGCGCCGTCGAACTGCACACCGGTGAGCGTGTTCAGCACGTACTCGATCGTCAGCACCGACACAGACGAGATCATGATCAGCACGACGAACCGGTCCTTGCCGTGCGCCGGGACGAGCTTCGTGACGTTGACAAAGACCAGGTAGGTCACAAGCACCGCCGCGGCCATAAGGACGACGACCTGCCACGGGCCTATCGTGGCAACGATCAGCCCGACGGTGACGTAACCGCCAGTGCGCAGCTTCAGCTTCGAGAACGGGCCGTCTTGAATGAGCACGGCCATGAGCACCGACAGCGCCGTGAGCGCGAACGTTAGCGTCGGGTGAGCTTCGGCGGGAGCGAACATCCGGCCGATGGTGCCGGCGTCGGAGATTCGGTACGACAACGAGGCCAGGCCAAGCCCCACTACGCCCGTCAACGGGAGCATCCACAGCATGGGGACGAGGGTCTTGGCCACGCCCTGCTTGTTGAACGAGTTGCAGAGCATACCGGGGATGATCACGCCCACAATGGCGATCTGTGAGGGGACGGAATCCGACCCGAACACCGCAGTGGCCACCGCAAGCCAGATCGCGCCGTAAAAGATGCCCACGAGCAGGCCGATGCCGAAGATCTGGCGTGGCCGGGGCAGCCACAGACGGAGCACGACCCGCTTCACTGTCACGTAGGAAATCAAGGCGATGACGATGGTGGATACGATCGCAACCGGCCACAGGATGCTCGCCCCGAGGTAGGCGACAGCGAGCGACCCGCCACAGGAAATGCTGGTCTTCTTGTAGTAGATGTAGCTCACCAAAAGACCGGTGATGAACAGGTAGTGGATGGCTTCGACCGTGAAGCCGTACTCGGTGGGAAGAAACGCAAGGTTCATGGTCACGCCGCCATCTTCGTCTCGGTTGTTTCCAGTTCGGGCTCGTGGTCTTCGATGAACTCCGCGCCCTCGTAGCCGAAGGCGGCCACGTCGGAGGTGAGCTCTGCAATCGCCGACTGTTCCTGCTCCGCCACCGGTCTTGCGCCCGGTGCGGCGTCCTCGGTGGCAGCAGCGTCGAAGTAGCGGATGAGCTCAGTAGCGTGATCGGTGTGGATATTGACCATGCCGAAGACGGCGACGTCGCCGTCTAGGCCGTCGATGACCCGGCGCAGGAGCGCCTCGCCTGTCGCGTTTTCCAGATCGCCGGTGGTCACCACCATGTCCGCAGGCAGGCCATTGTCCACGAGCTGCTGGCTCACCACATCCTGCAGGTCGCCGAACAGCACCACGCGGTCGATCTCTTCGCGCAGGTCCGTGCTGATCAGGTCGTTGAACATCTGGGCGCGGTCGGTACGGTCCGAGCGGTTGTTCAGGATGACCACGCGCGAAGCGTCGTCGCTGAGTTTCTCCGCGCTTACCGAGCGGAACACGCGAACTGTGGACTCCCAGTCGTTGACCGCGAACATCGGCACCCACTTGAGGTCGGTGACGGACGAATCCCCAACCGGGATGCGCTGAACGGCCGTGGTGCCCGGGTCGGGGGCCGCGGCCAGCATCCCGCGCGCAGCGGTTTGGGCGTCGATGCCGATGAGCTCGGCGACGGCGAGCACCACGGCGACATTCTCCTCGAACTGCTGGTAGGAGAAGTAGGGGACGAGCCCTTCGGAGAGATCCGTGCGGGCAGCGACAATGACGCGGGATCCGCGCTCCTGCGCGAACTTCTCGATGATGGAGACGAGGCGGGGATTGCGCTCCGCGGTGACGACGGTGCCGTTGAACGGCACCGTGTTGCACAAGGAGGCGGTGATCTCTTCCAGGGTGTCGCCCATGTCCTCCTGGTGGTCCAGTCGCACGTTGGTGATGACCGTGATTGGCGATTGCAGGATGGTTTCTTGGCAGACCTTCTGGTACTTCGGCTTCACCGCCATGCACTCGACCACCAAAGCATCCACGTCCTCGGTGACCCATTCGCGGATAAACGAGTACTGCTCGGCGATGTTTGCGGGACCGGTGCGCTTGATCGGGTGCTCGCCGCTCTCGCAGTCGATGACGCAGGCGTACGTGCCCGTCGTTTTGGAGATCGTGCGCAGCCCTGCCTCCCGCAGCACGGCCCCCATCATGCGGGTCACGGTGGACTTGCCGCGGATGCCGTTGATGTGGATGTTGTGCTGCAAGCCGTCCAGGCGGGAGCGGTGGCGCGAGTGGAAGGTGTGGAGGTAGGAAACGTGCGCGGCGACACCAGCGGCACAGAGGCTAATCATGCTCAGCATTCTGGGAATACCTTTTCAAAACGATTGGGGTGGATGCGGGAAAGACGGACTGGAGGAAACTGGGGTGGGTCTATGGGGCCGAACTAGCAGCGGCGGCTCCTCCCCGGCGAGGGTCGGCGGCGGCAGCCACAGTCCCGTCGATGAACGTGACAACCGACGTACCGCTGTCTGCTTCCCCGGTGTTTAGGCTGTGGCCCCACCGTTCGAGGACCTTGCGCATTCGCTTCATATCGCGGGGAAGGTCCTCGTGCTTCGGTGTTTCGACGTAGGCGGAATGTCGTCCGGTCGCGCCAAAATTCGGCAGGGTGACTGCCTGGTCAGGGGCGAGGCCCCAGGCGGTCAGCGCAACCGTGGTTTTGATGTTGTAGGACGGGATGGATTTGCCGCCGGGTGAGCCGAGCGCCGCCACCGGGTCGCCGCCGTCATCGGTGATGATGAGCGGGGACATCGTCGTTTTCGGGTGCCGCCCGGGTGCGCGGACATTCGGCTCGCGCTGGTCGTCGCCGCCGAAATTGTCCAGGGAGTTGTTGATGAAAAAGCCCCCTGCTGTCAGCCCAGTACCGAAGTTCTTCTGCAGCGTCGTCGTCACCGAGGCGAAGCTGCCGTCGCCGTCTCGGACGCTTATCTGGGCGGTGCCCTCTTCCTCGAAGTCGCGGTACTTGCCCGCCACACCATCCAGGCGCTCCGCCTCGGGTTCTTTCAGGGCCCGTTTTTTCCGGATCGACTTTGCCTCGTCCTTGAGCGTGCGGCGGTCGGTGACAATGTCGTTGATGTAGCCGTCCGCGATGGCCTTTTGCGCTTTGTCTCCGGCAGGGTCGCCTGCCCACGTATTCGCGTTGGCGAAGGCGATGCGCTCGGCCTCGATGATCTCGTGCGCCGCTGTCGTCCGGGCGACGCGGAGCCCGTCGTTGTCGTACGGCTCGTGGCGCGCCGGGTCGAGGCGGTTCAAGATGCCCAGCGTTTGTGCGACGATCGGGGTCCCCGTGGCGGGGGATCCCACGCCACATACCTCCGTGTCTTGGAAGGGAACGCACAGCGGATCAACCTCGGCAGCGGTGGCGTCGTGCCACTCCCGGGCGAAGTTCGCCCGTCCGGCGACATCGGGCAGCTCGCTCGCAAGGGACTCGATAGTGCCTTTCGACAACGCACCGTCGGCATCGACCCAGGAGCCGAGAAAGTCGGCGTACGCCCTGTTGGTCAGCGTCTCGCCAGCGGTGATGCCGTCGGCGCCCTCAGCGCCGTACAGCTTCTCGGCCAGGTCCGTGTCCGTAAGCGGTGAGCCGTCGCTCGCGGCCGCGTCCGCGAACCGCTCCGAGACGTTGAAACCGTCCGCGGCGAGATCTTGCGCGGGCTTCGCGATGCTCGCCGCGTCCAACACCCCGTAATCGGCGCGCAAGGATGCGAGCAACGCGAGGGTGTGCGGCACGCCGGCAGCAGAAAGCGCGTCACCGGTGTCGTCCTTGGGCGCCACGACGGTGCCGTCGTAGGAGCTGAGCGAGCGGGTGCGGGCGTCGTAGTAAACCGCGAGCGCCCCGCCGCCTGGGCCCGAGGACATCGGTTCAACAACCCCCAATGCCAGCTGGGCGGCCGCTACGGCATCCGCGGCTGAGCCACCCTGGGCGAGCACGGTGCACGCGGCCCACGCGGCCTGCGGGTGCGTTGTGGCGACGGCGAATCCGTTCCTGCCACTCGTCGACCGGGCTGTATCCGTAGCGCAGCCCGTGTCCGCCGCCGGGGCAGAGGAAGGCGAGGCCGAACGCGTCGAATCCGACGCTGAATCGGTGCCGCAGGACGCCAAGAGGACAGCCGACGCTGCCAGCGAGGCGACCAGGTGCCGCGGCGTTTTCCTCATCGAATTCTCCCAACCCAATTGCAGCTTGCAGGCCAGATCTGCAGTGAACAGACAGGGAGGTTAATGGCGGCGCAATACCCGCGGAAGAGGTCGCAGCAGGGTGGGAACGAAGGTGCCACGGCGGAACGAAAGTACACTGCCTTGCTGTGGTTGGCACGCTGCAGCGCGCTCGCAAAAGCGCAGCTCACGGCGGATATGGGCCGGGCGGGCGGAGGAGGCAGCGGCACCCGTGCACGCGGCCGGAACGTTCTTGGCACGAAAGTTCCTCGCTTCCCCGGCCACGAAAGGGTACGCGGGTTTACCATGGGCGCGGTGAAACCAACCGCAGTGATTGTGGGCGCCGGGCCAAACGGGCTGACGGCCGCGGCGCGCCTAGCCGTGGACGGATGGCGGGTTGACGTGCGAGAACGCTCGAGCAGCGTCGGTGGCGCTGCCGCGACGCAGCAGCTTGAAGGCGGCGCGCTGCGCGACCTCGGCGCGGCCTGCCACCCCTTCGGCGCCGCAAGCCCGGCCTTCCACGCGCTGCGGCTGGAAGACTATGGCGTGCGCTGGCTGCGCGCTCCGTTCGAGATGGCCCACCCGCTCGAGGGCACGTCCGCGCTGCTTGAGGGCTCGCTCGAGGCAACGGCGGCGGGGCTTGGCGGGGACGGGCGCGCATGGACACGGTTGCACCGGCCGGTGGTGGACAGTATCGACGGTATCCTGACCGACGTTCTCGCACCCATGCCGCGGTGGCCGAGGCACCCGGTGGCCTTAGCGCGGTTCGGCGCACGAGGAGTGCTGCCGGCTGCGACGCTCGGGCACGCGGTGTTTCGCACCGAGGAGGCCCGTGCCCTCTTCGCCGGCAGTGCGACGCACGCGATCACGTCGCCTTCGCGGCCGCTCACCGGCGCCTTCGGCCTGCTTTTCGGGGCGCTGGGGATGACGCGCGGGTGGCCTGTGGCCGAGGGTGGCTCCGGCGCGATCACCGCTGCACTGCGCAGGCTCGTGGAGGAGCATGGCGGCGTGGTGCGCTGCGGCGAGGAGGTGCGCGAGCTGCCGGAGGCGGACGCGGTGATACTCAACCTCACACCATCGCAGGTGCTGGCTATCGACGGCGCTTCGCTTCCCACCCGCCGCAGAAGGTCCATGCGCCGGTGGCGCTACGGCCCGGCGGTGCACAAGGTGGATTTCGTGCTCGATGCGCCGGTGCCGTGGGCGGACCCCCGGGTGGGGCAGGCGGCGACGGTACACGTGGGCGGCCGCGTGGACGAGATTGTCAGCGCCGAGAGGGCCGTGGCCAACGGCATCATGCCCGAGCGCCCGTTTGTCATGGCCGCCCAGCAGTACGCCGCCGACCCCTCCCGTGGGCTGGTGCTGTGGACGTACGCCCACGTGCCGCACGGCTACCGCGAGCGCTACCCCGGCGAGGTGGCGGAGAAAATCGAGCGGCAGATCGAGCGGTTCGCGCCGGGCTTCAGCCATGTGGTGAGGCAGAGGATCGAGGCATCCCCGGCGGCGCTGGAGGCGTGGAACCCGAATGTAGTGGGCGGGGACATCGCGGGCGGAGCCATGGACGGCGCACAGCTTCTCATGCGGCAGCCGCACCGCCTGCGCAAGGGGCTCTACCTCGCGTCGGCGTCGACCGCGCCGGGGGCCGGCGTGCACGGGATGCCCGGATGGTGGGCGGCGGAGGCGGCCCTGCGGGACTTCGGCTGAAGTACCTACCATGCCGTAGGTTAGAGGTGGATTCAGGCGAAAGCCATGTCAACGACGACAGCGGAGGTGACCCGTGACCGCGACGAGACCGCACCACACACTCCAGCAGGGCCAAGTGCAGCGCAGCTACGTTATGGCGGATCGAGGCGCGCGTCCTGTCATCCGCGGCTGGTTCCACCTCGGCGCGGCAATACTCTCGGCGCTCGCGGCGGCGGTGCTGATCACGTTCGCGTGGATGACGCTGCGGTGGGTCCAGGCCCTCGGGGTCACGGTGTACGGTGCCGGGTTGTTTCTGCTTTTCGGGGTCTCCGCGATGTACCACCGTTGGCCGTGGCGTACCGCCAGCGCCGTCCAGTGGTGGCGCCGGGCGGACCACGCCACGATCTCGGTGTTCATTGCCGCCACGTACACGCCGCTGTGCCTGACCGTCTTCGAGACGAAGACTGCGGCGGTGATGCTTGCCGTCGCATGGGCGGGCGGCATCGGGGGAGCGGTGCTCAACCTCGTGTGGATCAACCACCCGCGCTGGCTGGACGTGGTGGTCTACGTCGGGCTGGGGTGGGTCATCGTCCCGCTCCTCCCCACCCTGTGGCGCGAGGCGGGTGCGGCGGTGGTGTGGCTACTTTTCGCGGGCGGGGTGATCTACACCCTCGGCGCGCTGGTGTACGGCTTTAAGTGGCCGGGGAGGTCAGCGCGCTACTACGGCTACCACGAGCATTTCCACACCGCGACGGTCGTGGCGGCCGTTTTGCACCTCGTCGCCATCTGGATGGTTGTGGTGCAGGCGGGGTAGCGGCTACGCCTCGCCGGTGAGTTCGCGCAGTTTCGCGCGCACAGCGGAAGCCTCCGGGTTGGTGGCGTGCGTGCCGTCGGAGTAGAGCACGGTGGGGATGATGCGGTTGCCGTCGTTGACGGACTTGATCCATTCGTTGACCTCGCCCATGCCGTCGGCGTCCACGTCCACCACGTCGTAGGGCGTCTCGGTGCGGTCAAGGCGCTCGCGCAGCTTGCGGCAGAACGGGCACCAGTCGGCGGCGAAGATGGTGACGGGCGAGGAGGTTTCGGGGGTCTTTACAGTCATGTCAGATCCTTTCAAAGCGTTGGAATTTGTATCGCAGGCCGGTCTCGGAGGTGCGCCACTCGCCGTCGCGGCCGAGCGCGAAGTCCGCGTCGATCCGGGGCGCGTAGACGGCTCTGGATGCGGGGATGTCCGGATGGACGTCGATAAGCGTGCGCTCGATGACGTCCACCTCGTCGATGGTGGCCTCGTAGACTTGCGCGCCGCCGATGATCCACGCGTCCGTTTCTAGGTCGGGGATGTCGCGGGAGACGTACGCGCCGCGCGACCACGTGCCCGGCTGGCGCGACGACAGCACGTGGTTCGCACGCCCCGGCAGGGGGCGGGTGGGCAACGATTCCCACGTCCGGCGGCCCATGATGATGGGGTGGCCGAAGGTGATCTCCTTGAAGTGCTTCAAGTCTTCCGGCAGGTGCCAGGGCATGCCCGCGCCGTCGCCGATGACGCCGTCCAGGCTTTGCGCCCAGATCGCGCCCAGGGTCACACGCTGCGTCATACGGAAACCTCCGCCTTGATGGTGGGGTGCGGGTCGTAGCCGACGACCTCGATGTCGGCGAAATCGTAGTCGAAGATGGACGCCGCCTTGCGCAGGCGCAGCTGCGGGTACTCGCGCGGGGAGCGGGAGAGCTGCTCGCGTACCTGCTCGACGTGGTTGTTGTAGATGTGGCAGTCGCCGCCCGTCCAGATCAGCTCGCCGACCTCCAGGCCCGCCTGCTGCGCGAACATGTGGGTCAGCAGCGCGTAGGAGGCGATGTTGAACGGCACGCCGAGGAACATGTCGGCGGAGCGCTGGTAAACCTGCATAGACAACCGCCCGTCGGCGACATAGAGCTGGAACAGCAGGTGGCAGGGCATGAGCGCCATCTTGTCTAGCTCTGCCACGTTCCAGGCGGAGACGAGGTTGCGGCGGGAATCCGGGTTTTCCTTCAGTGTGCGCAGCACTTCCTCGATCTGGTCGATGTGCCCGCCGTCCGGGGTGGGCCAGGAGCGCCACTGCACGCCGTACACGGGGCCGAGCTCGCCGTCCTCGTCCGCCCACTCGTTCCAGATGCGCACGCCGTTGTCCTGCAGCCAGCGCACGTTTGAATCGCCGCGCAGGAACCACAGCAGCTCGCCCACGACGCCCTTGAAGTACACCTTCTTGGTGGTCAGCAGGGGGAAGGACTCGGACAGGTCGTAGCGGATCTGGCGGCCGAACACGGAGCGGGTGCCGGTGCCTGTGCGGTCGCCCTTCTCGGTTCCGTGCTCGAGGACGTCGCGCAGCAGATCCTCGTACGGGGTGGAAATCACTTGGCTACTCCTTCGAAGGTTCCGTGCTCGTCGCGGTAGCGCGCCGCCGCCTCCAAGATGTCGTCGGCGAGCTCCGGGCGGCAAATCACGATGTCCGGAATGTAGGTGTCGGCGTTGTTGTAGCGCAACGCGGAACCGTCGAGCCGGGAGGCGTGCAGCCCGGCGGCCAGCGCGACGCCCACCGGTGCGGCTTGGTCCCATTCGTACTGCCCGCCGGCATGAACGTAGGCATCGTAGTCGCCGAGCAGCACGTGCATCGCTTTCGCGCCCGCAGAACCGACGGGCTCCGCATCGAAGCCCAGCGCCTGCGCAACGTGCGCGGCCACGGCCGGGGGCCGGTTGCGCGACATCGCCACCTTGCCCGCAAAAGGGCCCGAGACGTGCCGCACGTCGGACGACTTGAACACCACGCCCAGGTCCGGCAGCCCCACCGCTGCGTGAGTGGGCACCCCGTCTTCCACAAGCGCGACGTGCACCGCCCAGTCCTGGCGGCCGGTGGCGAATTCCTTCGTGCCGTCGAGGGGGTCGACGATCCAGACGCGGTCGTTGCTCAGCCGGTCGTGGTCGTCCGCGGCCTCCTCGGACAGGAAACCGTCCTCGGGCCGGTGTTGCGCAAGCACGCGCGCAATCCAATTCTGCGCGAGCTCGTCGCCCGCCTCGCCGAGCTCGCGGCCGCGTAGCAGCCCCACCCCGCGCACGCCTTTGAGGATCTCCCCAGTGCCCTCCGCAATGAGGTTTGTCAGCCGGGAATCCGAGTACTGAGCAGTCATGCGTCCGACTCTACCGCCCACTCGGCTACGCAGGCTAAAGTCTGCACAATGAGCTCGCCAATCCTCTCCCGCTTCCACCCGCAGGTGGCCACGTGGTTCGAGGAGGTGTTCGAAGCGCCCACCAAAGTCCAGGAGGGCGCGTGGGAGGCAATCAGCCAGGGCGAGAACGCGCTCGTTGTCGCGCCAACCGGCTCCGGTAAGACCCTGGCTGCGTTTTTGTGGTCCCTCAACGCTCTCGTGGAGCGCGCCGGGCAGCAGGCCCTGCCTATCGACGGCGCTCACGCCTCCACGCACGGCGGCGTGCGTGTCCTCTATATCTCCCCGCTCAAGGCGCTCGGTGTGGATGTGGAGAACAACCTGCGCGCACCGCTCAACGGCATTGCCCGCGTGGCGCAGCGCCTGGGCCGCGACATGCCGGACATCTCCGTGGCGGTGCGTTCCGGCGACACCCCGCAGAGCGAGCGCAACCGGCAGCTGCGCAAGCCGCCTGACATCTTGATCACCACGCCCGAGTCGCTCTACCTCATGCTCACCTCCAAGGCGGCGGGCATCCTGAGAACTGTCGACACGGTCATCGTGGACGAGATCCACGCGCTCGCCGGCACGAAGCGCGGCGTGCACCTCGCCTTGTCGCTCGAGCGGCTGCGACGGCTCGCGGGTAATTTCCAGCGCATCGGGCTTTCCGCTACCGTGCGCCCGATCGAGGCGGTGGCCAACTTCCTCGGGCCCAAGACCACCATCATCAACCCGCCGGCGGAGAAACGCTGGCGCTTGGACGTGCGCGTGCCTGTGGACGACATGTCCGACCTGCCCGTGCCCGAAGACGCCTCGACCATCGGCGACGCAATCTTCGACGACGCACTGTCCGACGACGATGAGTCGTCTCCGCCGCCGCCCGGCGCGACCAACTCGATCTGGCCGCACATCGAGCAGGCGGTGTACCAGCAGGTGATGGAGCACCGCTCCACCGTCGTGTTTGTGAACTCGCGCCGCACCGCCGAGCGGTTGACCAGCCAGCTCAACGAGCTGTGGGCGAAAGAGCACGACCCGGAGGCGTTAAGCCCCGCAACGCGTCGGCCCCCGGCGCAGCTGATGAAATCCGTGGATACCGCAGGCCACGCCACCCCGGTGATCGCGCGCGCCCACCACGGCTCGGTGTCCAAGGACGAGCGGGCGATGACCGAGACGATGCTGAAGGAAGGCTCGTTGCGCGCGGTGGTGTCCACGTCCTCGCTGGAGCTGGGTATCGACATGGGCGCGGTGGATTTGGTGATCCAGGTCGAATCCCCGCCGTCGGTCGCATCCGGGTTGCAGCGCGTGGGGCGCGCCGGGCACTCGGTGGGCGCGGTGTCCGAGGGCGCGTTTTACCCCAAACACCGCTCGGACCTGGTGCAGACGGCGGTGACGGTGCCCCGGATGCGCGAGGGGCTCATCGAGGAGCTGCACACCCCGCGCAGCCCGCTGGATGTGCTTGCGCAGCAAACCGTCGCCGCGGTTGCGGTGGAGGACCTGGATGTCGACGAGTGGTACGACACGGTCCGCCGCGCGTGGCCGTACCGCGACCTCGCGCGCGAGGTGTACGACTCGGTGATCGACCTTGTTATCGGCATCTACCCCTCCACGGACTTCGCCGAGCTGCGCCCGCGGGCCATCCTCGAGGGCTCCACCTTGAAGGCCCGTCCCGGCGCCCAGCGGGTGGCGGTGACCAACGCGGGCACCATTCCGGATCGCGGCATGTTCGGCGTCTTCCTGCTCGGCTCGCAGGAAGGGGACAAGGCCCCCCGCCGGGTCGGGGAGCTGGACGAGGAAATGGTCTACGAGTCCCGCGTCGGCGATGTGTTCACCCTCGGCGCCTCGAGCTGGCGCATCGAAAACATCACGCGCGACCAGGTGCAGGTGTCTCCTGCGCCGGGGCACACCGGGCGCCTGCCGTTCTGGACCGGCGACGGGCTGGGCCGGCCCTATGAACTCGGGAAAGCCCTGGGCGCGTTCCGCAGAGAAGCAAAAAGCTCCCTCGACCCCAGCCTGGACGAGCGCGCCCGCAAGAACCTTCTGCAATACCTCGAGGAGCAGGAGGAGGCCACCGGCATCCTGCCGGACGAAACCACGCTGGTGCTCGAGCGGTTCACCGACGAGCTGGGGGACTGGCGGGTGGTGCTGCACACCCCGTTTGGCAAAGGGGTTAACGCCGCGTGGGCGCTGGCGACAGGCTGGCGTGTGGCGCAGGAGACCGGCATGGACGCCCAGGCGGTGGCGGGCGACGACGGCATCGTGCTGCGCCTGCCGCAGGGGGACAAGGAGCCGGACGGCAGCCTGTTCCAGTTCGACGCGGACGAGATCGCCGACATTGTCACCGAGCAGGTGGGCAACTCGGCGCTGTTCGCCTCCCGCTTCCGCGAGTGCGCCGCCCGTGCGCTGCTGTTGCCGCGCCGAAACCCCGGCAAGCGCGCACCGCTGTGGCAGCAGCGCCAACGCGCCGAGCAGTTGCTCGACGTCGCCCGGAACTACCCGTCGTTCCCCATCATTCTGGAGACGGTGCGCGAATGCCTCCAAGACGTCTACGACCTCCCCGCGCTGCAGGAGGTCATGCGGGACGTCAACACCCGCCGGGTGCGCATCGCCGAGGTGACCACGGATACGCCAAGCCCGTTCGCGTCGTCGCTCCTGTTCAACTACACCGGCGCGTTCATGTACGAGGGCGACACCCCGCTGGCCGAGAAGCGCGCCGCGGCGCTGTCGCTCGACCCGTCGCTGCTGGCCAAGCTGCTCGGCACCGTTGAGCTGCGCGAACTCTTAGACGCGGACATCATCGAGGAGGTCGACGCGTCGCTGCGGCGCGTGGGCCGCGCCGAAACGTCGGAGCAGTTCGCGGACACCCTGCGCATCGTGGGGCCCGTGCCTATCGACGCGCTCCGCCTCTACACCACGGTGCCCCTGAACTCGCTCGAACAGAGCCTGCACGGGCGCATGATGCGGGTGCGCATCGGCGGCCGGGAGCACGTCGCGCAGACCCTCGACGCGCCGCTGCTCCGCGACGCCCTCGGCGTGCCCGTCCCGCCCGGCGTGGCCGCGCAGGTGCAGACCATCCCTGACGCCCTGGCGCAGCTGGTTGGCCGCTGGGTGCGCACCCGCGGCCCGTTCACGCTCCGCGACTTGGCGGACGCGTTCGGGTTGGCGGTCGGCGCTGCCCACGAGCCGCTGTCGCGGCTCATAGAGAAGGACAAAGTCATCCCCGGGCGCTACCGGCAGGGGATCGACGAGGAAGAATACGTTGCCGCTGAGGTCCTGCGGATCATCCGTTCGCGGTCGCTGGCGGCGGCGCGCGCCCAGACCCGGCCGGTCTCGCAGTCGGCGTACGGGCGCTTCCTGCCGGCGTGGTCGAACGTCGCGCCGGCTGGTGTTGTGCCCGCGCTGCGCGGGGCGGACGGCGTGTACTCGGTGCTGGAGCAATTAGCCGGTGTGCGGCTGCCCGCGTCCGCCTGGGAATCGCACATCCTGCCCGCCCGCGTGGGGGATTATTCGCCCGTCATGCTCGACGAGCTCACGGCCAGCGGCGAGATCAGCATCGTCGGCGCGGGCAAGGCCGGCGCTCGCGACCCGTGGATCATGCTGCTGCCCGCCGACTACGCCGCGCAGCTCATGCCGCAGGTGGACGAGCCGCTGTTGTCGCTCACCCAGTCTCAAGTGATGGAAAAGGTGCGCCGCGGCGGCGGGTTCCTGTTCCAGGATCTGCTTGAGCCGACAACGACCACCGAGGAGCTCCGGGAGGCCATGTGGGATCTGGTGGAGGCTGGGTTGTTGTCGCCAGACTCGTTCGCCCCTATCCGGGCGCGCCTGGCTGGCGGGAAGACGGCGCACCGGGCGAAGCGGAGGCCGTCGAGAAGCAGGGTGCGCTCGGGCCGCACCAGCTTTGCCACGCTCACCCCGCCCGACATGATCGGCCGCTGGTCGCTCACGCCGGAGCCGGACGCGGACGCGACGCGCTGCTCGGTGGCGCTGGGGGAGTCGCTGCTGGACCGCTACGGGGTGGTCACCCGCGGGTCTGTGGTGGCGGAGGACATCCTCGGCGGGTTCGCCTTGGCCTACAAGACCCTGTCGGGTTTTGAGGAAAGCGGCAAAGCGATGCGCGGTTACCTCGTCGACGGATTGGGTGCCTCTCAGTTCTCCACGCCTGCGACCATTGATCGGCTGCGCGGGCATCAGGATTCTGACGACCTGGTCGGGTGGCCGTCGGGCGCGAAAAACCCGCACGTGCACGTGCTCGCGGCGACCGACCCCGCGAACCCCTACGGTGCCGCGCTCCCGTGGCCGGAGCAGGGCCCTACCCGCTCGGCAGGCGCAATGGTGGTGCTCATCGACGGCCTGCTCGCCGCCCACGTCACCCGCGGGGGCAAAACGATGACCACGTTCTTCGACGCGTTCCCGGAGGGGATTGACGACCCGATGCCCCTCGTCATCGACGCGCTGACGCAGGCTGTCAGGGCAGGACGGATGCAGCCCTTGGGGGTGGAGAAACTAAACGGCGGGCCCGCATTCGAGTTGAAGGGCTACGGCGCGACCGTGAGCCACAAGGGCGTGAAGATCGGCGGCAAGGCTGCGGCGCCGCCGAAGCGGCGCGGCCGGAGCGTGGCCGAGGCACTGGGGGAGCTGGACGACGACAGGGCTGAGCCTCCGGACGGTTTGAGCTTCGATGACTAGTTCACATTGGAAGCGCATGCTTTCTAGGGCCGCAACGGCATCCGGTGGGTGGGTCGATGGTTGGCCTGGGCCGCGCGCCCCGGTGGCGGTGGAGACGTCGGCCAGTGAGTTTCTGCAGGTGGTGGAGCCGACGTTGCTGCACGTTTCGCCCGGATCCGGTTGACGGCAGAGTGCATGGCCGCGTCCGAGGTGTTGGTATGGCGGCTGCCGTCCGCTTTGACCAAGACGGCACCGCCGGTGTCGGGGTCGTAGTCCATGTACCCCTTGTTGAAGGAGCCGTCCCGGTGGTCGTTGTTGCACCGGTGGTGGGTGGGGCACAGGCCGGTGAGGTTTTCGATGTCGGTGGCACCATAGCGCAGCCAGGAGATGATGTGGTGGGCCTCGCACTCGCTCATGGCGGTCGTGCACCCGGCCCAAGCGCACACGCCTTGGACGGCGAACATGGCGATGCGCTGACCCACCGATGCGAGCCGCCGGGAACGGCCGAGGTGCAGCGGCACCCCGGTCAGACCGTCGACGGTGAGCAGGAAATCGCTCGTGCCGTCCATGCCCAGCCGAACCAAATCGAAGGCGTTGAGCTCCACCCCGACGTTCGTTTGGAACAGCGTGTTGGTGTCGGCCTCCGCGAGGTCGTCCAGGGTGACCGAGACAACCACCGATGCTGCGCCACCGTTAGCCGCCTGCTGGTCCTCTTCGAACTGGCGCAGGATGGCCATGAACTGGTCGTAGCGGCGCTGGCCCTTCGTGCGCGGGTCGCGATCGCCCTGGAGTTCTTCGGGGATGTTGGAGTTCGGCGACAGGCCCTTGTCAGTGAGCGCCTTGTATAGGGCGTAGTCGCCACGGGTGAGTGAAAGCGTCACGCCGTAGGTGCCGTCACTGTTCTCTTTGCCCAGCGATGCCTCGCGCTTCTCAAACCCCGCGTTCGGGTTCGCCTTCGCGTACGGCTTGTTCGCCTCGTCGACCAGCCGTTTGACCAATTGCCGCAGATCTTTCTCGTCGCGGTACTTCGCCTGCTCCATCGCGCGGGCATAGATCCGCATCCGCTCGCCCTCGGCTGCCTTGAGCAGCTTGTCTAGCTCGCGGCGGATGATGTCCTGCTTGGCGGCCGGAATTTCGTCGGCGCGCTTGCGCGCTTCTTCCTGGTCCTTTCGGCGGCGCTCCGCTTCTTCCTTAGCGGCCTTGCGCGCGGCCTCCTCAGCGGCGATGCGGTCCTCGTCCGAGCCGTCCTCCTCGAAAAGTCCACCCAAATCCGGCTCAGGCGGAGGCGGCGGTGCGAACAGCGCCTTCGCCCGCGCGATTCGGTTGTACGCCTCGCCGCGCGAGATGCCGAGCTTCTCAGTCAGGTACGCGTCCGGGTGGTTCGCACCGACCAGCTTGCCGGCGTCCGCCAGCACGCACGCTTGCGCGAAGGACGCATCCACGTACGCCTTCTTGTCCATCGCGCGTTCGAGGCGCGCGATGTCGCGGGTGATGGTGGCGAGGGGGAGGGCCGAAGGATCGTCGAGAAGCTGACGCAACTGCGACAAGCCGTCGACGACCTGGTCCACGAGCTGGGCAACTTCGTACATCGCACCCTCCTTTCCGCAACATTTCGCGGGTGTTGAGGGTCAATGTATCGGTGTGCCCGACACATCAAACCAAAAATAGAACAGGTGTGCTAAATTAGCTGCTTGACCAGGTGGTTAGCTGCCACAAGTCTGAGTCGCGGGTTCGCCTCGCGCACGTCTTTCACCGCGCGCACAAACTGCTCCTTGGGGTCGGTGCCGGTCTCCGCGAGCACCCCGCGCGCCCACTCGGTCGCGGCGTCCATGTCCGGGAGGAAACCCACCAGCGATTCCTCCGGCGTCGGGCCAGTGTTGAAGATACTGCGCAGAAAGCGGAACATAGACGTCACTATGCCCGAAGGTGATTCTGTCTACCAGCTTTCCAAGCGCCTGCAGTGGATGGCAGGCCGCGAGGTCACTGCGACCAGCATCCGCGTGCCGCGCTACGCCACCGTTGATTTCACCGGCATGACCTGCGAGCGCGTCTGGCCCTACGGCAAACACCTCTTCATGCAGTTTGGCAAAGACGGCCACCAGCCGCAGATTCTGCACACTCACCTGAAAATGGAGGGCACCTGGTCCATGCACCGCGCCGGCGCCAGGTGGAAAAAGCCCGGCCACGCCGCACGCGTGGTGCTCAGGCTTAGCGACGCGCCAAAGGCCGACATCGAACTGGTCGGCTTCTGGCTCGGCCTAGTCCGCGTCTTCCCGGCGAGGGAGTACGACCAGGAGATGGGCTACCTCGGGCCAGACCTGCTCGACCCGAACTTCGACGAGGAGGAGGCGGTACGGCGCATCCAGGCCGAACCCGACCGTGAGATTGGGCGCGCGCTGCTGGATCAGCGGAAGCTCGCCGGCATCGGCAACGAGTACCGCGCGGAGATCAACTTTCTCGCCGGTACCCACCCGGCAGAGTTGGTGCGGAACGTGGACGTCGAGAAGCATGTGCGCCTGGCACGACGCCTGATGTGGGCCAATAAAGACGCCCCCGTCCGCGTGACCACAGGGATCAAACGGGCGGGGGAGACGAGCTACGTGTTCGGCCGCAACAACAAGCCGTGCAGTCGATGCGGCACCTTAATCACCAAGGGCTTCCTCGGTGGGGAAGGGGACCTCGAGCGGGTTATTTGGTGGTGCCCGCAGTGCCAGCCTGAGCCTGGCGCTCCCGCACCGCACGGCGAATGAAGAACACCAGGAAGCCCAAAATGATCAGTGCCAGCACCACGTAGATGACGCTGGAATACGTGTCCGCGTAGCCGGTCGCTTTTTCCCAGTTATCGCCGAGGATGTAGCCCAGGTAGATCAGGATGGCGTTCCAGATGCCGGAACCCAGCGTTGTCCACAGGCCGAAGGTGAGCAGGTTCATGCGGTCCAGGCCAGCGGGGATGGAGATCAGCGAGCGCACGCCGGGGATGAGCCGGCCGATAAACACGCTGGGTTTGCCGTATTTGTGGAAGAAGTTCATCGCCGCGTCCACGTCGGAGGCACGCACCAGCCACATCCAGTCCGCGATCTTGCGCAGTCGCTCCAGCCCCAGCCACGCACCGACGCCGTACAGCACGTAGGCGCCGATGACGGAGCCCAGGACAGACCAGATGAACACGTTCAACATGTTCAGCGAGCCCTGCGCAACGGTGAAGCCGGCGAGCGGCAGCACCACCTCGGAGGGGATCGGCGGGAACAGGTTCTCCAAAAGGATCGCCACGCCCACGCCGGGCGCACCGAGGGTCTCCATCAGACCCACAATCCAGTCGATGATGCTCTGCATTGGGCCTATCTTGCCCTACTCAACCTCGAGCGTCCAAGTGTGCACCGGCGCGTCTGCCTGCGAGTTCTTTAGGTATTGGCGCACAACACGGGCCAAGCCTTCGGTTCGCTCCTTCGTCAGCGGCTTCGATTCGGACGCCACCCGCTCCAGCGCGGCGAGCTGCCAGACAGCGCCGTTTTGGCGGGTGCGCACCCTTCCCTCGATCACGCCGAGGTACTCGTCCGCGCACGCTTGATCGACCTCAAGCGAGCGCAGGCCCTCGGACGCCAGCTCCAGCAAATGCTTCTCGACGAGCTCCGCCACGCCAACCGACCCCAGCGTCGGCCACTCCATTTCCGCCTGGATGCCGTGCTTGGCGCCAGCGAGGAAGTTGCGCTCCGCCGCGTCGAAACTCAAACGCGACCACACCGGGCGGGTTTGGTTGCTCAACGCCTTAACCAGCCCGTAGTAGAACGCCGCATCTGCAACGATGTCGGTCACGGTGGGCCCGGCGGGCAACAGACGGTTCTCTACGCGGAGGTGGCTGACCTCCCCATTCGGATCGTAAATCGGCCGGTTCCACCGCCAGATCGTGCCGTTGTGCAGGTTGAGGTAGTGCAAGCCCGGGTTGTCGCCGTTCATGAACGGCGCGCCTGCCTCCGCGCGTCCCTCCGGCAGCAGGGGAGAGAAGTAACGCACGTTTTCCTCGAAAAGGTCGAACACGCTGGTGATCCAGCGCTCGCCGAACCACACCCGCGGACGCACGCCCTGGTTGACAAGCTCCTTGGTGCGGGTGTCGATGGCCTGCTTGAACACCGGGATGCGCGATTCGTGCCAGAGCTTGTGGCCCATAAACAGCGGCGAGTTCGCCGACAAGGCCACCTGCACTCCCGCAATCGCTTGGGAGGCGTTCCACGCGCTTGCGAAGCGGTTCGGCGCTACCTGCAGGTGCAGCTGCATCGAGGTACACGTCGATTCCGGCGCGATGGTCTCGAAGTAGTGCGTGTATTTCTCGTCGCGCCGGAAGTCAATTTTCACCAGCTCGCCGCGCGATTCCAGGATGGAGCTATTCAGCCCGGCGTAGCGGTTCTCCCGGGTCATCCACTCGTCGCTGTCCAGAAACTGCGAGCTCATGGTGGGAAGCGTGCCCACCATCGCCAGGTGCGAGCCCGCCTCTTCGGCGGCATTGCGCACGATGGCGAGGCGCTCGGCGACGCCGTCGGCAAGCCGCGCGAGGCCGTCACCCGCAATGCTCAACGGCGGGTGGTTCATCTCCACGTTGTACGCGCCGATTTCGGACTGGTACTCGTCGTCCAACAGCGCCAGCACCGCCTGGTTGTTGGGGTGCGGCCGCATGGCGTCGTCAACGAGGTTGAGTTCGAGCTCCAGCCCGATCGTGCCGTGGTCCACAAACTCTGCGCCTTGCAGGTGGCGGTCAAAACGCTCCAGTTCGTCTTCGAGCCGGCGCCTGTAGGTGGTGCGTTGGCGCGGGGTATAGGACTCGGATGAAATTGCGTCGCCCATTAACGGTGCTCCCTGTACCAGGTGATCAAATTGTCTGTGGATGCATCGCCCGTCGCGGGCTGTTCTTTCCCAGCCACGGCTGCAGCGAGGTCGTTGGCTTGGGATTTGCCCAGCTCCACGCCCCATTGGTCGAATGCGTTGATGCCCCAGATGGCGGCCTCGACAAACACGATGTGCTCGTACAACGCGATGAGCGCGCCGAGGCTGTGCGGGGAAAGCTCCTCCGCGAGGATGGTGGTGCTCGGTCGGTTGCCCGGCATGACCTTGTGCGGTGCCAGCGCGTGCGGTACACCCTCGTTCTCAATTTCTCGCTGGGTTTTGCCGAATGCCAGCACCTTCGTCTGCGCGAACAGATTGCCCATCAGGAGATCGTGCATGGATCCTTCACCGGATGCGGTGGGAAGGTCTTGGCGCGGTTTGGCAAAGCCGATGAAATCCGCTGGCACGAGCGTGGTGCCTTGGTGGATGAGCTGGAAAAACGCGTGCTGGCCGTTGGTGCCCGGCTCGCCGAAGTAGATCTCGCCGGTGTCGTGGTCGACGCTTGCGCCGTCGATACGCGTGTGCTTGCCGTTCGACTCCATGGTGAGCTGCTGCAAATACGCAGGGAAGCGCGCGAGGTCCTGGGAGTAGGGGAGGACGGCGTGCGTCTGCGCCTTGTGGAAGTTGCGATACCACACGTTAAGCAACCCCATCAAGACCGGCACGTTCTCGCTGAACGGGGTGAGGCGAAAGTGCTCGTCCATGGCGTGGAACCCGTCTAGCATCCGCATGAAGTCGTTGGGGCCGATGACCGCCATGAGGCTCAACCCGATTGCGGAATCCAGGGAGTAGCGCCCGCCGACCCAGTCCCAGAACGGGAACATGTTGGCGGTATCGATGCCGAATTCGGCGACTTTTTCCTCGCTAGTGGACACGGCCACGAAGTGTTTGGCAATTGCGGACTCGTCGCCGTCGAACTGCTGCAGCAGCCAGCGCTTCGCAGCGTGCGCATTGGCTAGCGTCTCCTGGGTGGTAAACGTCTTGGACGCGACGATGAACAGCGTCCGCTCTGCATCCAACTCGCCGAGTACTCGGGTCATGTCCGCCGGATCCACGTTGGAGACGAACTCTGCGGTGATCCCCGCGGTGGCGTACGTACGCAGCGCTCGCGTCGCCATTGCCGGGCCGAGATCGGAGCCGCCGATGCCGATGTTGACCACCTTGGTGATTGTCTTGCCGGTGTGGCCAACCCACTCGCCGCTTCGCAGCTGCGAAGCGAATTCGCGCATCTGGCCCAACACCTCGTGCACGTCTGCGGCGACGTCTTGGCCGTCCACAGTGAGCTTTGTGCCAGCCGGGGCGCGGAGGGCAGTGTGCAACACAGCCCGGTCTTCGGTGGCGTTGATGTGCTCGCCGCGGAACATCGCGGCGATGCGGTTGCCCAGGTCCGCCTCATCGGCGAGCGCGAGCAAGTGCCTTGCAATGTCGTCGTCCACCAGGTTTTTCGACAGATCCACCCGCAGGCCCGCAGCGTCGAAGGTGTAGCGCTGGGCGCGCTGCGCATCCGCTTGGAACAGGTCTCTCAATGTGGTGCGGGACTTCTCCGCGTGAAGTTTTTCCAGCGCGCCCCAGCTTTTTGTGGACGTGATGTTGTGCATGTCGGCCTTCCGGGTGGCGGTTGGTTGATCCTGGAACAAAGGTAGTCAAAACCCGAAGAGGGCGTGCGGAAGTCACCCCGCGTGGATAATGGCGACCATGAGCATCGTGAAAATCAACGCAATCACTGTCCCAGAGGGGGCCGGCAAGGAGCTGGAGCGCCGTTTCGCCGCACGCAAGCATTCCATCGACGGCCACCGCGGTTTTGAAGGTTTCCAGCTGCTGCGCCCTGTCAAGGGCGAGGAGCGCTACTTCGTGGTCACCCGCTGGGCTGACGAGGAGTCGTACCAGGCGTGGTGGGAAGGTGCCGGCCGCGCCGGGCACGGCGAAAGCGCAGGGGAGCAGCCCCGCAAGCCGGTGTCTCAGTCCGCCGAGCTGCTGGAGTTCGACGTCGTCCTCGACTCGCTGGACGAGGACTAACCGACACTCCCGTCGCCCGGAGCGACGCCCGGGAACTACCCCAGCTTGCCCCGGCCGAGCCGCAGGAGGATCTGCGCCAAGCCGGGGCCTTCTTCGCCCAGCTCGTCGCGGAACTGGTTGATGATGGCCACCTCACGCGTGTGCACTAGGCGAGTGCCGCCGGAGCCCATCCGGGTCTTGCCAATCGCCCGGGAAATCTCGCTGCGGCGCTTCACCGCGTCAAGGATGATGCGGTCTAGCCGGTCGATCTCCTTGCGGTACGCCTGAATCTCCGCGTCCGAAAGTGGGTCATCTGTGCCGGAAGGCATGCGGATTTCAAGCTCGCTCATGGCAGGTGATTATGCCAGTTCGAACACCCGCGCGGGTCGTGTCGGTGGCGTTAGTACAGTAACGGCCATGACTGATCTGACTCTGGGTTTGAATCCGCAGCAGCAGGCGGCCGTGGTCCACGAAGGCAGCCCGTTGCTCATCGTCGCAGGTGCGGGTTCCGGCAAGACTGCGGTGCTCACCCGGCGCATCGCCTACTTGTTGCAGCACCGTGGTGTTGCGCCGTGGCAGATCCTCGCCATCACCTTCACCAACAAAGCCGCGGCTGAGATGAAGGAGCGGGTGAGCCAGCTTGTCGGCCCAGAGGCGGGGCGGATGTGGGTGGCCACGTTCCACTCCGTGTGCGTGCGCATTTTGCGGCAACAGGCGCAGCTCGTACCTGGGCTGAATACCAACTTCACCATCTACGACTCGGACGATTCGCGCCGCCTGCTTGGCATGATCGCCAAGGACTTCAACCTGGATTTGAAGAAGTTCACCCCGCGGACCTTGGCCAACGGGATCTCAAACTTGAAGAATGAGCTTATTGGCCCGAACGAGGCGCTGACGAATGCGGAGCGCACCCACAACCCGTTCGAGACCACCGTGGCCAAGGTCTACGTGGAGTACCAGCGCCGCCTGCGCCGGTCCAATGCCCTCGATTTCGACGACCTCATCGGGGAGGTCGTGAGGATTTTCCAGGAACACCCGCAGGTGACGGATTACTACCGCCGCCGCTTCCGCCACGTGCTGGTGGACGAATACCAAGACACCAACCACGCCCAGTACGAGCTCATCCACACCCTTGTCGGCGCCGGCCCGGACGCGCCGGAGCTCGCCGTGGTGGGCGATTCGGATCAGTCGATCTACGCGTTCCGCGGCGCGACCATCCGCAATATCGAGGAGTTCGAGCGGGACTACCCGAATGCCAGCACCATCATGCTCGAGCAGAACTACCGCTCCACCCAGAACATCCTGGGCGCCGCGAACGCCGTCATTGCGCAGAACGAGGGGCGCCGTCCGAAGAAGTTGTGGACCGATCAAGGGTCCGGCGAAAAGATCGTCGGGTACGTCGCCGACAACGAGCACGATGAAGCGCGTTTCGTGGCCTCCGAGATCGATGCGCTCGCCGACAAAGGGGTGCCATATTCGGATATGGCGGTGATGTACCGCACCAACAATGCGTCCCGCGCGCTGGAGGACATCTTCATCCGCTCGGGGATTCCGTACAAGGTTGTCGGCGGCACACGCTTCTACGAGCGGCGCGAGATCCGCGACATCGTCGCTTACCTGAAGGTTCTGGAAAACCCGGATGACACGGTGAGCCTGCGGCGGATCGTCAACGTGCCGAAGCGCGCCATCGGCGACAAGGCGCAGGCCATGGTCGCGCTCCACGCCGACAACGCAGGCGTGAGCTTCGGGCGGGCGCTTATCGACGCCTCGGAGGGCAACGTCGAGATGCTAGGCGCACGCGCGGTCAACGCCATCCGCGGCTTCGTCGAAATGATGCAGCAGATTCGCGAGGCCATGCCTGATATGCGTAACGAGGTGACGGGCATGCCCGACCTCGGCGCCCTAATCACACGTGTCTTAGACGACACCGGCTACCGCGGGGAGCTCGAGGCGTCCAACGACCCGCAGGACGGCGCCCGCTTGGACAACTTGAACGAACTGGTCTCCGTCGCGCGCGAGTTTTCCTCCGAGGCTGCGAACCAGGTGGCGTACATGACGGATGAGGAGCTCGGGGAGGTCATGCAAGAAGGGGAGCCTGCCCCGGGGTCGCTGCAGGCGTTTCTAGAGAAGGTCTCGCTTGTTGCGGACGCAGACCAGCTGCCGGACAATGAGCAGGGTGTGGTCACGCTGATGACGTTGCACACCGCGAAGGGGCTGGAGTTCCCGGTGGTGTTCGTCACCGGCTGGGAGGACGGGCAGTTCCCGCACTTGCGCGCCCTCGGGGACCCTGCGGAGCTCGCGGAGGAGCGCCGTCTGGCGTACGTGGGCATCACCCGCGCGAAGAAGCAGCTTTACCTCACCCGGGCCATCCTGCGTGCGTCGTGGGGTTCGCCGGTGACAAACCCTGCCAGCCGCTTCCTCGCAGAGGTCCCGGAGGATCTCATCGACTGGCGCCGCCTGGAACCGGAGCGCTCATTCAGTTCGGACGCATGGGGCGCCCCCGCAACCTCGCGGACCCGCACCCAGCCCCGTGCTCGACGCGGCGGCACCGGCACGAAGGTGCACAAGAACCTCAATCTGGCGGTGGGTGACAGGGTCAACCACGCCAAGTACGGGCTCGGAACCGTAATGGCGGTTGAGGGTGCTGGCGTTCGCGAGACTGTCACCATCGACTTCGGCTCCTCGGGCACGGTTCGCCTGATCACAATCGGCGGCGTCCCGATGGAGAAGCTCTAGTTCGGTTAGATCCGGATTCCCTGGGCCGCGAACCACGGCACGGGGTCCACCTGGGTCTGCCCGTCAGGCTTGATTTCGAAGTGGAGGTGCGGGCCGGTGGACTGGCCCTCGCTGCCGATGGAGGCGATCTTTTCCCCGGCGCTCACGCGCTGTCCAACGGACACGTCGTAATAGCGCATGTGGCCGTAGACCGACACTTCGCCGCCGTCGTGCTTGATGACAACCCAGTTGCCGAAACCGCGGGCCGGGCCAGCGGCGATGACCGTCCCGTCCATCACCGCGTAGATCGGGGTGCCAAGGGAGTTGGCAATGTCGATGCCCTGGTGCACGGTGCCCCAGCGGGAGCCGAACCCGGAGGTGCAGCGGCCGGACGCAGGAAGCACAACAGTGCGGCCGTCAGCAGTGCGCCCGCGCTGCGGCGCAACCCAGTCGCTGCTTTGGGCCGGCGCGAACGCGGCTGCCAGCGGGGCATCGAGGGCGCGGGGGTCGTACACAACCTTGTATTCGCCAGCGGTGATCGTCGCGCCACTTTCCTTAATCGCGTCCGCCGCCTTGGTTGCCGCGTCGAGAGCCTGGTTTGCGTCGGAGATGGGGGTGCCGCCGATCGTGATGGTCACGGCATTGGCGGGGGTGGGGGCGATGACAAGTGCCAACGCCACTGCGG
Organism: Corynebacterium mucifaciens; assembly: GCF_012396315.1. Classification (GTDB taxonomy): domain Bacteria; phylum Actinomycetota; class Actinomycetes; order Mycobacteriales; family Mycobacteriaceae; genus Corynebacterium; species Corynebacterium mucifaciens. The sequence goes on from NZ_JAAXPF010000001.1 coordinate 49,721, forward strand.
CCGAGACGGCTGCGAGGCTCGAAGGGAGACGTCGGTTCATAGTGGAGGGATACCTTTTCTCACGCTGTAAACGGGTCAGGCGCGGTCTCGGCCACGCACACAGGCGTCGAATCTAACGGTTGAAAGCCCCTGTCGCAACGCTGTGACGTGCACGTTTGTTCGAAAAGTCGGAGAAATTCCAGCGTCCATACAGCTCACCACGTGTGTTGCTGGAGTGAAAAATGTTGTCAATGGTATTTCTGAGGGGGTGACGCGGTTACCCCCGCGACATGCCGAAACGGCGCGTGGGGCCGCCCGCACCGGTGTTGGTGCGGACGGCCCCACGCGTGAGAGCGCGCCGTTGTGGCTTACAAGGTAATACCGCGGGCCGCCAGCCACGAGGCCGGGTCGATCGGAGTTACGCCGTCGGGCCAGATTTCGAAGTGGACGTGCGAGCCGGTGGAGAAGCCCTCGCTGCCCATGCCAGCGATGATCTGGCCAGGCTGCACAACGTCGCCGACGGAGACGTAGAGGGACTGCATGTGGCCGTAAACGGTGATCGCGCCGTCCTCGTCGCGGATGCGGATCCAGTTGCCGTACCCCTGCGCCGGGCCGGAGTCAATCACGGTGCCGCCGGCGACGGCGTAGATCGGGGTGCCCAGGGCGTTCGCGATGTCGACACCGTTGTGCGACGTGCCCCAGCGCGCGCCGAACCCCGAGGTGTAGGCGCCATCCGCGGGTTTGGTAAACAGCGGCGCGCGTGCAGCCTCGTCCAGGCGGGCGACCTCCTCGGAGTGGTGGACGGCCTTGTCCAGCTGCTCGGAAAGGTTCTCTACCGGCTTGTACTCGGCGATGGCCAAGATCTGCGGAGCTGCTTCCGCGGACGCGGCATTTTCGGTGGTGCCGCTCGTCTGCAGCTCGTCGGTATCAGCCGCGAGCTCGATGTTCACATCCTGATCATCGCTTTGGTTGCTGGTGATGGCACCGGCGACGAGACCAGAAAAACCAGCGGTGGAAACGGCACCGGTGGCTGCCGCGACAACGGCAACGCGCCCTTTGTTGGCGGATTGCTTGCGGTGCTTGCCACCCTGCTTTGTGGAGTTGAACATGTGCCCTCTTCGAGATCTTGCGTTGGTCACTTTCTTCTGCTGCTCACAGGTGGAATGTGACCTTCCTGTTATCTACGAGAGGTTACTGTAACGAATCGGTTTCACCGGAGCAAGATAGAAACTGAAAGTTCTTGTACATCGCTGGCTGGCCGCGAAGCGTTACATGTCACGGCGGCGGGAACTGAGGCTCGGGTGTCACTGTGCAAGGCCGGAAAGCCAGGGTGGCAGAGTAAAGCACGATGAGCACTACACCCAGTCAGAGGCCCCGTCAGCCGGAAGCCCGCCGCCAAAGCCGTAGGGGCGGATCGACCCGCAAGATCACCGGCATCAAGCGCACGGCGCAGCCAGACGCGGCGCCCGCCACTACACAGGAACGACTGCGCCACTACGCGCCGAATGCGCTCGTGCCGAATCTCGCGGTCGTGCTCGGTGTTATTGCAGTGTGTTTCGCGGTGATTCTGGTCGGCGGCTGGAGCCTCACGTATCTCCCAGGTGCGGTGGGTGAGGCCTGGCTGGCGCTCCATGGTGTGCCGCTTCGCATCGACGGCATCACGTTGTCGGCGATGCCCTTATTGCCCGTCATTGGCGTGGTGGCCGTGGTTGCGGCCCAGGTACGAAAGGCGACCGCGGGGCGCGTCAGCGTTTTGGATCTGCTGGCACTGCTCGGCCTCGTGCTGGGGGCACCACTGGTCTTGAGCATCATCGCGTTGTTTATGGTCTTCGACGCCTCCCACGTGTACGCGGTAGAAATGCCGCCGGTGGCACTCGCGCTTATGTGCCCGGTGATTGTGCATCTCGTCGGCTTCGTCCTCGGCGTGCGCCGCGTGGTGTGGCGCGCCCTGGCAAAGCGCCGCGGGGTGCCGGTGGAGGCGGTTGACGCCGCGGCGAGCGCGGCTCGCCTGGGTACGCGCCTGTTCGCCGCAGCGGGTGTTGTGTACGTGGTCACTCTTGCGCTGGGTTACAACCGGGTCAGTGACCTGCTCGCGCAGTATCCTCAGCTCGGAGCCGGCGACACGGTCGCGCTGCTCCTACTAAGCGTGCTGTATCTGCCAAATGCGGTCATAGCCCAGCTAACCCTCATGCTCGGAGGCAGTTTCAAATATGGGGGAGCGGACGTCAGCGTCTTCGTCGCCTCGAACGTGCCGTACCCGCCGCTGCCGCTCTTCGCCGCGATCCCGGCAACCATGCCGCAGTGGGCGCCAGTGGTGCTGGTCGTACCGGCGACGGTGCTTGCGCTGGCCTTCGTCGCAAAGCCTCTGCGCCTCGAGGATGTCGCTGCAGCCGCAACGTGGGCCGCGCTTTTCGGCGCGCTCGTCGGTGTGTTCGCATCGGGCGATGCCGGGGCGTACGGCCTTGTGGGCGCAGAGCCGTTTGCGCTGGCGTCGCTGCTGTTTGTGTGGGTGGCGCTGACGGGCGCGCTCGTGCGCGGGGTGGCCTTAGTGAGGCAACGCGCGACCGCGCGTAGCGGTAGTTAGACTGTTCGCCGTGAGTGACTCTGCAAAATCGGTGGCTGTCCTCGTTTCGGGTACTGGCACGTTGCTACAAGCGATTCTCGACGCCCAAGGGGCGGGTTACCGGGTTGAGCTGGTAGTGGCGGACCAGATGTGCCCCGGAATCCAGCGTGCGGAAGACGCCGGAATCCGCACAGCCGTGGTGCCAATGGAGGCCAACCGCGACGAATGGAACGCCAAACTCGCCGCGGCGGTGGCCGCGGCCGAGCCGGGCATCGTCGTTTCCGCGGGCTTCATGCGCATCCTCGGGCCGGCGTTCTTGGAGCAGTTTGAGGGGCGCACCATCAACACCCACCCATCATTGCTGCCCTCCTTCCCGGGCGCTCATGCGGTGAAAGACGCGCTGGCGCACGGGGTGAAGGTGACCGGGTGCACCGTGCACTACGTGGACGCCGGGTTGGACAGCGGGCGAATTATTGCCCAGCGAGCGGTCGAGGTGGACGCGGGGGACACTGAGGCGGAGCTGCACGAGCGCATTAAGAAGGCTGAGCGGGAGCAAATTGTGGAGCTGCTGCGCAACGCCGACATCGTCAACGGAAAGGCTGTGTTCAATGTCAACTGAGGCGAAGCGGGACATCAAGCGCGCCCTCATCAGTGTGTACGACAAGACCGGGCTGGAGGATCTGGCCCGTGCGCTGGGCGAGGCAGGCGTGGAAATCGTCTCCACCGGCTCCACCGCCAAGCGCATCGCTGATGCTGGCGTTGCCGTGACTGAGGTGGCGGAGTTGACCGGGTTCCCGGAGGTCCTCGACGGCCGTGTGAAGACGCTCCACCCGCGCGTGCACTCCGGCATCCTGGCAGACCTGCGCAAGGACAGCCATGTCGCCCAGCTGGAGGAGTTGGGGATTGAGCCGTTCCAGTTGGTGGTGGTCAACCTCTACCCGTTCGAGGAGACCGTCGCTTCCGGCGCGAACTATGATGAGTGCGTCGAGCAGATCGACATCGGCGGCCCCTCGATGGTCCGCGCCGCGGCGAAGAACCATCCGTCCGTGGCAGTTGTGACCTCCCCGCAGCAGTACGGCGACGTTGTGGAAGCCGTCAACAACGGCGGCTTCACGCTCGAGCAGCGTAAGCACCTCGCGCTCGACGCCTTTTCGCACACCGCGCGGTACGACACCGCGGTATCTGCCTGGCTCGCCTCGCAGCTGGGGGCAGACAGCCCCGTTTCCGGCCCGGACACGACGCCGCTGCGCTACGGCGAGAACCCGCACCAGGCTGCGCACCTCGAGGGCGAAGGCTGGGGCCTTGCGGCCGCGCAGCAGCTCGGCGGCAAGGAAATGAGCTACAACAACTACCAGGATGCCGACGCAGCGTGGCGCGCCGCCTGGGACCACGAGCGCGCGTGCGTCGCCATCATCAAGCACGCCAACCCGTGCGGCGTGGCGGTGTCCGACACCTCGATTGCGGACGCGCACAAGAAGGCACACGCCTGCGACCCGGTCTCCGCGTATGGCGGGGTGATCGCCTGTAACCGCGAGGTCACGCTGGAATTGGCCGAGCAGATCAAGCCGATCTTCACCGAGGTCGTGGTGGCGCCGTCCTACGCTGCGGACGCGCTGGAGCTGCTGCAAACAAAGAAGAAGCTGCGCATCCTTCAGGTCGAGCCCAAGCAACAGACCGAAGAGCGCAAGCAGATCGCCGGCGGCTGGCTCGTCCAAGAGCGCGACAGCTTCCAGGCGGAGGGCGACTCCGCCGCGAACTGGACCCTTGCAGCCGGCGAGCCCGCTGACGCGCAGACGCTGGCGGACCTCGAGTTCGCGTGGCGCGCCGTGCGATGCGTGAAGTCGAACGCCATTTTGATTGCGGCCGAAGGGGCGTCGGTAGGCATTGGCATGGGCCAGGTCAACCGAGTTGATTCTGCGAAACTCGCCGTCGACCGCGCGAACACGCTCGACGAGGGCCACAACCGCACCAATGGCGCGGTCGCGGCCTCCGACGCGTTCTTCCCCTTCGCCGACGGCTTCCAGCTGCTCGCGGATTCTGGTGTGAAGGCCGTGGCCCAGCCCGGCGGGTCCATCCGTGACGAAGAAGTAATTGCCGCCGCCAAGGAAGCGGGTGTGACGATGTACCTCACCGGCACCCGTCACTTCGCCCACTAGAAAGGCAGTATCGTGCCCTCCAAGGTCGCTGCGCTGGCCCTCACCGCGGGCCTCGCGCTTCCCACGTCCTCCGTGCCGAATTACACCGCGATCGAACAGATCCCGGTGGTTGGTGAGCCCTTTGTGCAGACGTACAACCAGTTGCCGCAGCAGGTGCGTGACGCGGTGCGTCTGCCGCTGCCGTTGACTGCGTCGGGTCAGCATCACGCGGCATCTGCCGCGGAAATTCAAGCGCAGCTGGACCGTCTTGTGGCGGATGTGGTGGCGCGCCACGGTGGGCGAGCGGCGGTGTCCGTCGGCGGCTTCACCGCGGGCGACAACAGCCCGGTGCCGGCGTTTTCCACCATGAAGGTGCCGCTTTCCATCGCGGCGTTGCGGCAGGATCAGTCCATGTACCCCGATGCGGAGATCGCTGTGACGCGCTCCGACAACCCGGCTGCGCACCGCATGTTCGCCCGCGTGCCTGCCGCTGGGTACGAACGCGTGATCCAGGAAGCGGGTTCACGGACGTCGACCCCGGTTACGGCCAGAATGAGCACGTTGTGGACCACCAGCGACCAGGCCGAGTTCGCCTCCGGCTTGCGCTGCGTGCCCGGCCACGAGCCGGTGTTGGACATGATGGGGCGCATCGTGGACTACCAGCACTGGGGGCTGGGGCGCATCGGCGGCGCCCGCTACAAGGGCGGGTGGTACACCTACCAGGGTGGGCACCTGGCCCGTCAGTTCGGTCTCATCCCTGGGCCGAACGGCGACATCGCCGTGGCGATCACTGCCCACAACACGAAGGGGTACGAAGGCAGCTTCCGCATGCTCGGCGAGCTCGCCGACGGGCTTGCCGCAATGCGCGGCGACTTGCCCACAGCGCGCTGCTAGGCTTCTCACAGACGAAAGCAGTGATTGTTAACGGTGCCGTGCAGGGGCCGTACGGGAGGCGCGGGCATGACGAATCAAGGCTCCAGCAAGTGGACACCTGACCAGCCGCACTCGGCGGGTCCGAACAACGAGGCCACGCAGCAGTTCGGCGCCGTGCCGCGGCAGCAGTACCAGCAGCAGCCGTACGGTCAGCAGTATCCGCAGCCACCCTACGGCCAACAGTATCCGGCCGGCTACCAGCAACCGGAAAAGCGAGGCGGGCCGAATACGTGGTTGCTCTGCTCGTTGCACTCCTGCTCGCCGCGCTCGTTGGCGTACTCGCGTTTCTGGGAGGCTCCGGGGCGTTTACGCACACCAGCGAGCCGGTGACCAGCACGGTCGTGGAGACACACCCTTCCAGGCTCGAGCGCCCAATCGCCGGAGTCCGTGGCGCCCGCGCCTGAGCCGGCGGCGAAAAAGCGCACGTATTCCCATTACGCGCCAGACACAAGTGTGACCACCGCAAGTTTCGCTCCCAACGTGTTCGCGGCGTTTCAGGATGCTTACGCCAGCACGGGCACGACGGAGGTCACGGTGAGCGCGTATAGCCCAGAAACCAAGTTGACCTACCGTATGTCGTGCTCCGGTGACGAAGTCGTATATTGCTCCGGCGGGAACAACGCCCGGGTGCGCATTTGGTAAAGGCCAGCCGCCTAACGGGCGCGCTCGGGATCGCATGCTCCGTGCTTGCCGGGTGCTCAGGCGCAAGCGAACAGGACACTGTGGTGGTTACCTCGACGTCGTTCGTGGCCGAGACTCCTGCCTCTGCGCCGCTGACGTCGGATGCCCCCGGCCCAGAAGCACCGGTGGCCTCAGGCGAAGCGAAAGCGCTTCTCGACGCCACGGTGGCCGACGTCACGGCCGCGTTCGGCGGTGAGATCGGCGTGGCTACGGTAGGGGAGCGAGGCCCGGTGACAGCTGGGTTCACTGATGCCACCCCCGCATGGTCCACGATGAAGGTGCCCATCGCTGTCGCGGCTACGCGTACACAGCCCGGGCTGGAGAGCGACGTTCGCGCCGCGATCACGGTGTCCGATAACGACGCGGCTGGGCGCCTCTTTGACGCTGTCGGGCCCGATGCGGTCGACTCGGTGCTCTCGGAGGCCGGTGTGCAGGCCCGAGTGAATTTGGTGGATCTGCGCCCCGAATTCAGCACGTTCGGGCAGACGCTGCTCAGCGCGGCCGACGAGGCGGTCCTGGCTGATTTCCTCCCATGTGTGGACGGATCGGGCTCTGTCTTGGGCTACATGGGGCAAGTGGAAGCTTCCCAACGCTATGGGCTTGGCGCTGTGGGGGCGTTGTTCAAAGGTGGGTGGGGGCCGGATACGGCCGGGAGATACCACGTTCGGCAGCTCGGGCTTATTCCCCGGGGCGACGGGGTGTGGTCGCCGGTGGCGTTGACAGCGATTCCCGCCGACGGCACGTATGAGACGGGACAGGCCATGCTGACAGCGGCCGCTACGCGTCTCGCGGAGGCATCCCCGGCTTTGCCGGCGGCGCGCTGCCAGCCCTAACTAGTCCTCCTCGCGCGAGACAAGCGCAACCAGCTCCAGCATCCGCTCAGTGCGGTGCTCCGGCAGGTCTGTGTGGAGCACGTCCAGTACGGCGTCGGCGAGGGTGACGGCGGGTTCGGGCAGAGCGTCGTCGACAAGCGGGTACGGCGCGGTGCCGGTGTTGTCGCGCATCTCGATGGCGGCAAGGGTCATGTGGAACGGGAGGTCCAGGCGCGGGTCGTCCTCGCCGACGATCTGCGCGGCCAAGTCGTGGAAAATCGCCTCGAGTTCCTGCCGGGCTTCGTGGTACTCGGCGAACTCCTCCGAAACCAACACCGGCAGCTGGTAGAGCCTGCCGATGTTCCAGTTGGACGAGAGCAGAATGCGCGATTCGGCGGCGACGAGCGCCCACAATTTCACGGTTGCGGTCTCGTTCGTCTTCGCCAGGTCGGAGGCGAGATCCAGCGCGGGCTGCAACGTGCCCATCAGCAGCGTGAGGAAGATGTCCCGCTTGGAGGGGAAGTGGTAATAGAGCGAGGCCTGCCGCATCCCCACCGCGTCCGCGATGTCGTGCGTGGAGGTGGTGGCAAAACCCTTCCGGGTGAATAGCTCTGAGGCGGCGTCAAGGATCTCGTCCCGCGCGGTGGCGCCTCGCCGGCGGGGGCTCTGTTTGCGGGGCCGTCCAACCGGTTTCGCCATAACCGCGCATCCTTTCCGTTGTGGCTCGCTTCTGGTGCGTCCCAGACGCATCACTATAGACGAGAAGCGCCCGCTCTCGACCCTCCGGTGAGGGGAGTGCGGGCGCTTCTTAAGAGCCGAAGACTCTACGCTGTCATCGTCAACCGGCTATTTAGCGGGTGGTGAACGGCAGAAGAGCCATCTCGCGCGCGTTCTTTACAGCGGTAGCGACCTGGCGCTGCTGCTGCGGGGTCAGGCCCGTGACGCGGCGGGAGCGGATCTTGTGGCGGTCGGAGATGAACAGACGCAGGGTCTCAACATCCTTGTAGTCGACCGACTCGATGCCCTTCGCCTTCAGCGGGTTCTTCTTCGGGCGACGGGACTGCTCAATGCGCGGCTTACGCGAATTGTTGCGCTTCATATTGTGAGTCCTCCTTACCACGAAGACTTACGGACGCCAGGCAGCTCACCGCGGTGAGCCATCTCGCGCATACGGACACGGGAAACACCGAACTTGCGGAGGTAGCCGCGGGGGCGGCCGTCGCGCGAGTCACGGTTGCGCACGCGCACCGGGGAGGCGTCGCGCGGCTGGCGGTTGAGCTCGAACTGGGCGTCAAGGCGGTCCTCGTCGGAGGTCTCCGGGTTCTTGATGATTGCCTTGAGCTCGTTGCGACGCTCCGCGTAGCGGGCGACGATCTCTTTGCGCTGCTCGTTCTTAGCGATCTTGGACTTCTTCGCCATGGATTATCGCTCCTCGCGGAATTCGACGTGCTTGCGCACAACCGGGTCGTACTTCTTCAGCGTGATGCGGTCCGGGTTGTTGCGCTTGTTCTTACGGGTCACGTAGGTGAAACCGGTGCCCGCAGTGGACTTGAGCTTGATGATCGGGCGGATATCGTTACGTGCCATTAGATCTTCTCACCTCGCGCGCGGATCTGGGCAACGACGGACTCGATACCGTCGCGGTCGATGACCTTGAGGCCCTTAGCGGAGACGTTCAGGGTAATGGTACGGCCCTCGGAGGGCAGGTAGAACCGGCGCTTCTGCACGTTGGGGTTCCAACGGCGCGAGTGGCGGCGGTGCGAGTGCGAGACAGTCTTGCCGAACGACGGCTTACGTCCCGTAACCTGGCAATGTGCCGACATGGGTTAGCTTCCTTACTCTTCTTGCCGCCCACGACACGATCGCGATGTGAGGTAAAGCGCCAGGTGAGAAGCGGAGTGAGGGTCCGCAGCCAGCGCGAGTGCAATCGGTTGACGCAGGCGTATACGTGTACTTCGACAACAGCGAGTGACAACCCTACCGTCTCAGGCCTCTATCTCCTAATCGCAGCATCGTTTGACAACGCCCGCGCTCCGCGCAAATCCGCCTACAGGGACGCCAGCAGCGTGACGGCCGCGACGGCCACGGCCACGGGTGCGAGGACCGCACCCCACGCAACAAACCGGCCCCACGGCACGTCGGCGCCGGCGCGGCGCAGCTGGTCGGCCCAGAGCAGCGTGGCTAGCGACGCCCACGGGGTCACCACCGACCCAGCGTTAACCCCGACGAGGAGAGCCATCGAACTCGCCGCGTCCCCGGCTGCGGGTTCCAGTAAGAGGTACGCCGGGATGTTGTTCACTGCGTCGGCGGTCACCGCACCCGCGGCTGCGACGACCCCGGGGTGCGCACCGGCGAGCGTGCCCGTCAGTGCCGCGGTGCCCCCGTCGGACGCTGGATCTGCGGCGCGTTATCTGCATGGGTGGGGGCAGTGTGACGGTGCCTCCAGCGCGCAAGGTAGGCGGCCACCACCGCAACCAGGATTGCGGCCGCGGCTGGGGCTGCGGCGGCACGCATGTAGTCGTGGCCCGAGCTGAAGATGCCTCCGCCGAGCGCGAGCAGGTTGGTCAGGTTAGACACCGGCAGCGGCAAGGAGGCCAGATTGGCGATTTAGACCACCGCGAGTGCGGCGGCAGGCTCCGGCAACCGGTACCGCGCCGCGAGCTGGATTGCCAGCGGGGTGACCATGATCGCGGTTGTGTCTAAGGAAAAGAACACTGTAGACGCGACCGACAGGAGCAGAAGGCCCGCCTAGGCAACCTCGCGGCTCGCGGTGGCGCGCTCAAGCTGTACGGTCAACCATGCAAATAGGTGCACCCGAGCCGCCAAGTTGACTGCAGCGGACATGCCGACGGCGAACGTCAGCACGGGGAGCAGGCGCGCGGCGAGGGTGGCCGCCGCCGATGTGTTGACGGCGGCGAGGAGCGCGAAGACCGCTGCTGCGGCAAGGGGCGCAAGAACGTGGCGGTGGGGCATGGGTGTGGGGATCGGAGGTTCGTCGATAGGCAGGCGAGCAATTAGGTAAACGCGCAAGTGAACTGTAAGATACTGCAGGTTATTCGGCGACCGCCGGATGAAACGACCATTTCGCACCCAACTCGGGCACGATCTTCGCGCTTTGTTTCGCGTCGCGCGACGAGAGCGCGGAGAACCGACCCGTAGTTCAATCCTGAGGGAGACGAATCATATGAGGAAAGACATTCACCCGGATTACCACCCGGTGATTTTCCAGGACGCGAACACAGGCCACAAGTTCCTGACCCGCTCCACCCTGACCTCCGCACGCACCGAGCAGTGGGAAGACGGCAACGAGTACCCGCTCATCGTGGTTGATGTCACCGCTGAGTCCCACCCGTTCTGGACGGGCGCGCAGCGTCTCATGGACACCGCCGGCCGCGTGGAGAAGTTCAACCAGCGTTTCGGTGGCATGGCCCGCCGCAAGAAGAAGGCCAACTAGAGGGGATAAAGGAGACTCACCATGGCAACACCGAAGTTCAGGAAGTCCCGCGCGAACACGCGCACGCGCCGTTCCCAGTGGAAGGCGGACAACGCGGACCTGCAGACCGTCAAGGTCGACGGCCAGGAAGTGCGTATTCCGCGCCGTCTGGTCAAGGCAGCTCAGGCTGGCCTGATCGACGTCGAGCAGTTCTAAGCACTCCGGGCCGATCACGCCCGCACGAACAAACCGGTACCCCTCGCAGGGTGCCGGTTTTTCTCTGCGTCGGCGACGGCCAGGGCGTACAGCAACCGTTCAGAAAACGTTACGTTTGGCAGCGCACGGCCTCAAGGGCACCTGCAGGGTGGTCGGGCATAATTTGCCCTCATGAGTGACCAGAACTACTTGGGGGAGACGTCCGCCTTCCCGGCGCATGATGGCCCCAGCAGCGTGTACCAAGTGCAGCCGGACCCGTCGGAGCAGCGGGGAAGCAAGCCGCAGAGCAAAGCACGCCTCGGCGGGCCCTTTGCTATCGCCTTGGTGACTGCCTTGGTGGCCGGCGGCGGGGCGGGGTACTTCGCGGGCTCCGCCCAGTCGGACAACGAGGGTACGGCATCGCCCACCAGCGTCGCGTCTGATTCCGGGGCGGGAGACGGGGAGGCGTCGGAAGGCGAGCTGCGCAACCCGACGGTTGCGGACCCGTCTGAGGCGCCCGCCGGCTCTGTGGAGCAGGTGGCGGCTACCGTGCTGCCCGCGGTCGTCTCCATTGAGGTGGCCACCCCGCGCGGTACCGCTGAGGGGTCGGGCTCCATCATCTCTGCAGACGGCTACGTGCTGACGAACCACCACGTCATCGCGGGCGCGGAGGAGCAGGGGTCCGAGATTCAGGTGTCGCTGAACGACGGCACCCGCCAGAGCGCGCAATTTGTCGCCTCCGACGTCAACACTGATGTCGGCGTGATCAAGATTGACGGAGTGGATGACCTTCCCGTCATGCAGTTCGGTAACTCCGACGACCTGCGCGTGGGGCAAGAAGTCGTTGCGGTGGGCTCCCCATTGGGCCTTTCAGCAACGGTGACCAGCGGCATCGTCTCGGCCCTAAACCGCCCGGTCCGCGCCTCGCAGGGCGCCGGGGAAAGCTCCCTGATGGACGGCATCCAGACCGACGCCGCCATCAACCCCGGCAACTCCGGCGGACCCCTGGTGGACATGAACGGAAAGTTGGTGGGCATGAACTCCGCGATCGCCTCACTGTCTTCCGGAGGCTTCGGTTCGACGGGCCAGGGCGGATCGATCGGCCTCGGGTTCGCGATCCCGTCCAACTTTGCCAAGCGCGTTGCGGATCAGCTCATCGAGGGCGGCGAAGCGACCCAGCCGATGCTCGGTGTGCGGGTCAGCGTGGGGCAGAGCATCGGGGGTGGCGCGGTTGTCGCGGGGGTGGAGCCGGGCAGCCCCGGAGACCAGGCCGGGCTGCAGCCGGGCGACGTTATTACCCGCCTGAACGATCGCCCCATCGACTCTGCAGATGCGCTGATCGCGGCCACCCGCTCGAAGGACTTCGGGGAGACCGTCACCCTGCAGGTGCAGCGCGGCGAGGACTCGCAACCGATTCCGGTAGAGGTGACCTTAAGTTCCGAGTAACTTCTTACCTGTTCTATCCACCCCACTTTCGCAGAGGGAGTCTGATCACGATGCCGGAATTGTTTGACTCGTTTGACACCACCGAGCCGGACGACGCCACCCTGCGCGCGTCCGAGCTGGAGGGCGACTCCCCGGCATCTCCGTGCGCGATCGTCGTGCTGGTGGGCGACCGCCGCTACGACGCTCCCGGAGACAACACCGACGAAATGGTGGTGGAGCTGCTGCGCGAGGTCGGATTCCAGGTCGACGGCGTCGTCCGCGTGAAGTCGAAGAAGTCCGAGATCAGGAAGGCGATCGAGACCGGTGTGGTCGGCGGCGTCGACCTCGTGCTCACCCTCGGCGGCACTGGTGTAGGCCCCCGCGATAAGACGCCGGAGGCCACCCGCGCAGTCATTGACAAAGTTGTGCCGGGCGTGAGCCAGGCTATCCGTGCCTCAGGCCAGGCGTGCGGGGCCGTCGACGCGTGCACTTCCCGTGGCGTGTGCGGGGTGTCCGGCTCCACGGTGGTGGTGAACCTCGCGTCGAGCCGGCAGGCCATTCGCGACGGCGTGTCCACCGCCGCTCCGCTGGTCAGCCACATGATCAACGAGATCAACCAGTACTCCGTCTAGCGCTGGGAGTAGGCAGATGGCCAGGCAGCGGCGGCGCGCGGTGCGCACCGCAGACGTGGATTACGACAGGTCTGCAGATGTCGCCCCGCAGTGCAGGGCAGAGGAAAACCCGGCCTCCGACGCCGAGCGGGAAGTGCTCCTGGACGACGAAGAGCCGGGGTTGACTGGCCGCGATTTTTACGAGGCGGAGCGGCCGCCGCACTACGGGGATTAGCGGGAGCGGGGCTGCGTTACTGCAGGGGCCTTTCCGGGCGATTCTGCTGCTGCGCGGCGAGCAAGTCCCGGATCTCGGTGAGCAGCTCGGTGTCGGTGGGCGCCTGCTCCTCCGGGTCGATGCCCTTCCGGCGCTTCGTTGCCTCGTCGAGCTTGTTCATCGGAGCGACCAGCAGGAAGTAGATCACGGCTGCGATGAGTAGGAAGTTGATGATGGCCGTGAGCAACGCGCCGAAGTCGACGAAGGTGGCGTCGTTGCCTTCGCGGACGTGGAAGCCGAGGCCGGAGTAGTCCACGCCGCCGAGGGCAGCGAGAAGCGGGTTGATGATGGAGTCGGAGAACGCGGTGACGACGGCGGTGAACGCAGCGCCGATGACCACGCCGACGGCAAGCTCGATGACGTTGCCGCGCATAATAAAGTCTTTAAAGCCCTGAAGCATGAGGGAAACAGTATCCGTTCATGGACGGTTGCTCAATACGAGCGTCAGCGGCTCCGACAGTGAGGCCGCCGCAACCGCGGCCGCTTGGTCTTGTTTCAATAGCACCAGCACCGCGTCGCCCTCCCCGGTTGTGACCACCCTTCCACCTGACGCAACCACCCGCGGACCCTGCCCAACCACGTCGACGCGCGCACCGTGATGCAGCATGGGCACGATGTCCGGCTCCGCCACGGGCACCGGCACCATAGAAAACGTCTCCCCGTCAGGCTCGTCCGCCGTGAGCAGCGCCGCGAGGTCGGGCCCAACCAGGCGCGCGGAGGTCACCACCTCACCACGGGCGGCAGCGGCTGCGAGCATCTGTCCCTCTGCCAGCGCCACCTCGCCCAGCGCGGTGTCGGGTACCGCTTCGGCCGGGAGGCGCCGCATCTCCACGTCCTCTGCTGTCAGCACCGTGCCCGGGGCGATATCGCGGGCGAAGGTGAGTGTGGGCGGGTCGGACCGTGAGGCGTCGACAAGCACCTGCGCGACCGCGGCGACAACAAGGATCACGGCCGCGGCCCTGCGAATGAGCACCGAGCGGTGGTATCCGGGGGTGCGCAGCTGCTCCATGCGCGCGGAAATCTGCATGGGCATAGGACGCGGATTTGCGCCCCGCGGTTCCCTAGATGCGGAAGAATCCTTGCGGGGTGATCACCGCGTCCACCGCTTGGTCGAATGCGTCGTGGGGCACCGCGTCCACCACTTCCCAGTCGTAGACCACCGCCGCCACCGGCGCGTCCAACCCCGTCAGGGCGCGATCGTAGTATCCGGCGCCTTTGCCCAGACGCATGCCCTGTCTATCGACGGCTAACGCCGGGGCCACCACCAGCCCGCAGGACCGCAGCAACGCCGAGGTAAACCGCGGGCCGCGTGGCTCCGCAATACCCAATGCGCCCGGGGAGTTGTCGCTGCCCGCCTGCGCCCAGGCCAGCACGCCGTCCGGCAGCGAGATGGGTAAGAACACGGCGCGGGCCGCGCCTGCGAGCCGGGCGGGAAGATCGGCGGGGCCGGGCTCGCTCGGTAGCGGGTTGTACGAGGCGATGTTGGTCCCGCGCGCGCCGAAGGCGTCGATGCAGGCAAGCGTGGCATCCGCGATGCCCTGGTCGAGCGCGCGCTTCCTGTCTGGGTTGGCGCGCAGGGCCCGCCGCTCGGCGAGGTGGGCGGTGCGCATCGCTGCCTTGCGGCGGTGTGTGGTGGCATCCAATGTGCTTCGTGCGCTCCTCGTCGTGGTTGGGTCGCCTGGGCCAGCAGGCTTGTTTGCGTCGCAGCCCAGATGGCGCGGGCGGGGGCTGTAAGGTTTCCGTTTATGGCGAATTCTACTGACCTCCCCGCGCAGGCTTCGAACGCCTTGGTGAAGACCGTGGTGGTGCCTGCGGCTGGTATGGGGACGCGATTCTTGCCGGCGACGAAGACGGTGCCCAAAGAGCTTCTGCCGGTGGTGGACACACCGGGCATCGAACTCATCGCTGAGGAGGCTGCAGCCTTGGGGGCGCAACGCCTTGCCGTGGTGATCGCGCCGAATAAAGAAGAAATCATGCGGCACTTCGGCGAGTTCTCCGAGCTGCAGGAGTTGATGGTTGCCCGCGGCAAAGACACGCAGGCGGAGAAGGTGGCTCGGGCCAACGGGCTGATCGACGCGGTGGCAGTCACGCAGGACAAGCCGCTGGGGCTGGGCCACGCTGTCGGGTGCGCTGAGGAAGCGCTTGACGACGACGAGGATGTCGTCGCAGTCATGCTGCCGGATGATTTGGTGCTGCCGGCGGGCGTGATGGAGAAGATGGTCGCCGTGCGCGAGGCGCTTGGTGGGTCGGTGCTCTGCGCGTTCAACGTCACCCGCGACGAGGTGTACAACTACGGCGTGTTCGACGTGGAGGACGCGGACGCTGACATTGAGGGCGTTGAGGTGAAGCGGGTGCGCGGCATGGTGGAAAAGCCCGCCGTGGAAGACGCCCCGTCGACGCTGGTGGCAACCGGCCGGTACCTGCTGGACCGCGGCATTTTCGACGCGTTGCGCCGCATCGAGCCGGGTAAGGGCGGCGAATTGCAGCTCACGGACGCGATTGAGCTGATGATTTCTGAGGGCCACCCGGTGCACGTGGTGGTGCACGAGGGCAAGCGACACGACCTGGGCAACCCGGGCGGGTACATCCCCGCAAACGTGGACTTCGGGCTGCGGGACGAAAAGTACGGCCCGGCGCTCTACACCGCGGTGAAGAAGATCGTTGCCGACTTCGAGGCGGAGCACCCGGAGGTTGTGGACAAGGGTTCCAACCCAGCCCAGAACTAGGCAGAAACCAACGCGTAACACCGAAAGAAAGGGGCACAGGCAATGCGCAGCGTAGAGGACCAGCTCGCGGCTGTCGTCGACGCGGCTGTCGCGCCCGAGCCGATCCGGGTCGCGCTGACGGATGCCCTGGGTCTGATGTGCGCGGAGGAAGTCACCTCGACGACTCAGGTGCCGGGTTTCCCGCAGGCGGCGGTGGACGGCTTCGCGGTCCGTGCTGTGGACGTGGGCGGCTCGGCCGGTTTGCGCCGCCCGGAGCGCCGCGATGCCGCCAAAGAAGGCGCAGAAGGCGAAGCGGTCACAGAAGGTGCCGACTCCGAGGCCCCCGCCGATCCGCCTGTGGCGCGTGAGCGTGCCCTGCCCGTCGTGGGAGAGGTGCCCGCGGGCTCCCAGAAACCGCTGCGCCTGCAGCCCCGTCAGGCGGTTCGCGTGGCCACCGGGGCGCCGCTGCCCACGCTGGCCGACGCGGTGCTTCCGCTTGAGTGGACCGACCGCGGTCGCAAGCGCGTTACCCCGCAGCGCCCGGTGCGCACCGGTGACTTCGTGCGCAAACCCGGCGACGACATCCAGCCCGGCGACATCGCCGTGCGCCAAGGCTCGGTGCTGGGGCCTGCGCAGATCGGGCTTGCAGCTGCCGCGGGGCGCGACAAGCTGCTGGTCTATCCGCGCCCGCGCGTGACGGTGATGAGCTACGGGCTCGAGCTGGTGGACTTGGACCGCACGCCTGGGCTGGGTCAGGTCTTCGACATCGCCTCCTACGTTGTCGCGGCTGCGGCCAGAGAGGCAGGCGCCGACGTGCACCGCGCGGGCATCGTCAACGCAGAGCCGCGTCGTATGCGCGAAACCGTTGCCGGCCACATCGCTAAAAGCGAGTTCGTGGTCGTCACCGGCGCCGTCGGTGGCTCAGGGGCGGCGCCCATGCAGGAGATCCTGCGGGAGCTGGGCGAGGTGGATACCACCCGCGTGGCCATGCACCCGGGTTCGGTCCAGGGATTCGGGCTGCTGGGCGACGAGCGGACGCCGACGTTCCTGCTGCCGTCGAACCCGGTGAGCGCGCTCGTCATCGCGGAGACGTTTATCCGCCCGGCCATCCGTCGCTCCCTGGGCAAGACGGCGGTGGCCCGCCGCACGGTGAAAGCCCGCTCCCTGCGCGAGCTGGATTCCATCCCCGGCCGCCGCGGCTTCATCCGCGCGCGCCTCATGCGCGACGCGGACAGCGGAGAGTACCTGGTCGAGCCCCTGTCCGCCCTCGAGGCCGGGCCCACCCACCTCTTGGCCGGGTTCGCGGAGGCCAACGCCATGGTCCACCTCCCGGAGGACGCCATCCACGTTCGCCCCGGCGACATCGTGGACGTGGAGTTTCTCCACCAGCGCAGCTAGGCCCCCGCCCGTGTTCGAGTTGTTCCGCCAACCCACCCCAGGTTGGCCTGAGTCCACGCCCTACGCCACGCTTCTCGACGGCGGTTCCGTCCGCCTCCGGCCTCTGACATCACGCGACGGGGTGGAGTGGTCGGGGACGCGGATCGTCGATAAGCAATGGCTGCAGCCGGTCGAACCCACGGTGGACGGCACCTGGGAGGACGCGCACTCGCGGGCCGCGTGGCGCAACACCTGGCTGAACCTGAAGCGGCTGGCCAATCAGGGTACTGCGGTGCCGCTGGTCATCGAGGTCGACGGCGCCTTCGCGGGGCAGGTCACCCTTGGCAATATCCAGCACGGGATCGTCTCGGAATGCTGGATCGGCTACTGGGTGCACTCGCCGTTCATGGGCCGCGGGGTGGCCACACTCGCGTGCGCGCTCGGCGTGGACCACGCTTTCGCACGCGTCGGGTTGCACCGCCTGACCGCCACCTACCTGCCCGACAACCCGGCGTCGGGCAAGGTGCTCGAGCACAACGGCTTCCGCGAGGAAGGCTATCTGCACCGCAACCTGCACATCGACGGGCAATGGCGCGACCACCACCTCGTCGCGCTGAACGCCGACGACTTTTCCTCCAGCGCGGTGCAGCGGCTGCGCCAAGCCGGCCGCGCGGGCTAACCGGCGAAAAAGCCCCGCCCGTCACGGCGCGCCACCCCTGGGCCGCGGGCGCCGCCCGATACCGTGGACACCTGACTTAGGGTGCAACGTATGCGGAAAGGTGGCAGTGCCGATGGGCAGCCCGAGCTTAATGATCATTTTGATCCTCGTCGTCTGGATCATCGTCCTTGCTCCGTTGATGATCGGCAACAACAAGCCGATCCGCCGCTCCGGCGAAGGCTACGAGGAGACGCGGGTGCTGCACGAGGGCGGCACTGCGCCGATGGCGGAGCGTCGCCGCCCCAAGCTCACCGCGGCCGACATCCACCGGCACAGCGAGGAGGACGACTACGAGGTGGTGGAGGCCACCGACGCGGAGGAGGACGTGCTCATCGACGACGCTCCCGCCCTGCGCTCCATCTTCCGCCGCCCCGCCGGCGACGAAGCTGCCCAGCCAGCGCACGTGGAAGGCGAAGTGGTCGAGCACGACGCGGACGACGAACGCGAAGCAGCGGCTGAAGACGCAGCGGCTGACAACGTGGAGGCTGACAACGATGAGGCTGAGCAGGCCCCCGCGACCGCCGGCGGCTCCACATCCGTCAAGGTCCTTGCCGCGGAGGATGCACAGGGGGGCGCCCAGCCGGACGGCGCTGAGGGCGAGCAGGCCGAGAGCGCCGAAGCGGACGCCGACCGTTACGAGCTGGACGAGTCGTACACCGCACCCGAAGATTACGGCTACGCAGATGCCCAGACCGCTGAGCCGGAGCAGGAAGAGGCTAACGCCGACGACAACGCCCCGGTTGAGCGGGAAGCCGTGGCCGATGCCGCCGAACAGGTCGACTCCGGCGACGTCTCCGAGGAAGACATCGCCTTCGCTGCCTCGCGACGCGGCCGGGGTGGCTACGACCCGGAACGCGAGCGCAACACCGCAGCCACCCGTTTCCAGCGCCGCCAGCGCACCTTGCTCGGGCTCACCATCGCCTGCGTGATCACCTTCGTCATCGCGTTCGTGGCGGGCAGCTGGACGTGGGTCCTGCCCGCGGTGGCCGTCGGCCTCACGGCGTGGTTCATGATCGCGCTGCGCAAGGTCGTGCTGAAGGAACGCGCGTTGAAGGAGCGCCGGCTGCGCCAACTGCGCCGCGCACGCATGGGAGTAGCCACTGCCGAAGCGCACCCGCGCGACAGGCACCAGCGCGCCGGGTCCGTCGTGCTGGATCTCGACGACGAAAGCCCCGATTTTGACACCCTGCCGTCCGCCCGCTTCGCCCCGACGCCCAACGACACCGATGACGGGTACGGCAACTTCCGCAGCTACGGCGCCCGCGCCAGCTAACGAGACTCGAAAAGCCCGCTCACCCTGGCGATTTAGCTCGTGGGCGGGTGAGGAGTAACGTACTGAAACAGCCGAGGGGCTATAGCTCAGTTGGTAGAGCGTCGCGTTCGCAATGCGAAGGTCAGGGGTTCGATTCCCCTTAGCTCCACTGGTCCACGCGGGGCCCGGATTTTACAGTCCGGGCCTCGCGTCGTTGTATGGATGGGTTAAGCTGCCTTCCCGTTGTCAGCATTCGGAAAAGCAGCAAAGGAGCAGCCCGGTGGCTAATTCGTTGGGGGCGCAAAAGATCCGTCGAGCAGTGTTGATTGTGGCGCTGCTGAACTTGGCCTACTTCTTCGTCGAATTCTTCGGCGCGCTGGCCATCGGGTCGGCGTCCTTGTTCGCGGATTCCGCGGACTTTCTCGAGGACACCGCCATCAACCTCTTGGTGTTCTTCGCCGTCGCGTGGCCGGCGGCTCGGCGCCGCACTGCGGGAAGCGTTCTGGCGGCGCTAATCCTCATCCCGGCCATTGCCGCAATTGTCACCGTGGTGGCCAAGATCATGAACCCCGTGGCGCCGTCGCCGCAAGGCCTGACAGGCATCGCTCTCGGCGCGCTTGTGGTGAACGTGATCTGCGCCGTCTTGCTCATGCAGCTGCGCGACGAAGGCTCGTCGCTGGCCACGGGCGCGTGGCTCGCAGCACGCAACGACGCCCTGGCCAACCTGCTGATTATCGCCGCGGGACTGCTCACGTTCGTGTGGGAGACCGCGTGGTTCGACATCGTCGTCGGCGCGATCATCGCGGTGATCAACCTCTCCGCCGCCAAGGAAGTGTGGGAGGCCTCCCGCGAGGAGCACGACTCCGTCGAAGAAGCATTCGCCGACATGGACGAGGACTAGCCGCTTACGCCCACACCCCGGACGCCCCGCGGCGCCACGTACCGACGAGGTTGGTGTCCACAATCCCGGTGGATTCCATCAGCGCATACATGGTCACCGGCCCCACAAAGGTGAACCCGCGCTTTTTCAGGTCTTTCGCCAGCTGCTCGGATTCCGGGCAGCGGGTGGGCACCTCTTCCATTGTGCGCGGGCAGGGCGTCTGCGAGGGCTGGTAGGACCACACAAACTCGCCGAGGTGCGTGCCCTCGTCCCGCAGCGCAAGCGTCGCCTGGGCGTTTCTCACCGCCGCTTCCAGTTTGCGCCGGTTGCGGATCAAGGAAGCGTCGTCAAGCAAATGCTCGATGCTCATACTCGCGACGGCCTCCGGCTCGAAACCGTGAAACGCCTCGCGTAGCGCATCGCGCTTTTGCAAGATGAGCCGCCAGGACAGGCCCACCTGGAACCCTTCGAGGCAGACGCGCTCGAACATGCCGTGTTCGTCGGTGACGGGCATGCCCCACTCGGTGTCGTAATACTCGCGCAGCAGGGGATCGTGGGCGGCCCAGGGCGGACGGGCGAGGCCGTCATCGCCGACGACGGGCCAGCCGGATTCTGGTGTGGTGTCTGGTTCAGTCATAGGTATTGGACTCAGTTCTACCCTGTGCGGTTCCACGGGTACGCTAATCGGCATGAATAGGCCCGCCGTCCGAGACTTTGCGCTGCTCGTGCTCCGGCTCGTGCTGGGCGCGGTGTTCGTGGCCCACGGCTTCAACCACTGGTTTGACGTCGGGATGGCCGAAACCGGACGCCAATTCGCCGACCTCGGCGTGCCGCAGCCGCAGCTGTCTGCGTACCTCACCGGCACCGTCGAGCTCATCGGGGGAGCGTTTTTGGCGGTGGGGCTTCTCACCACCATCACCGCGTCGCTGCTAGTGCTCCTCGTCCTGGCGGCTGGCTACTTTGTGCACCTAGGCAACGGGTTTTTTATCGAAAACGGTGGGATTGAGTACCCGCTCGTGCTCGCCGCCGCACTGTTTATCATCACCGTCTTCGGCACCGGCCGCGCCAGCCTGGACGGGGTGCTTACCCGTGATTAGTCACGAGGATGTCCAGGCGGCCCTTTCAGCCCGCATCGACGGTGAGCCCTCTGGCCTGGACGATGCTGTTGTGGACGCACACCTTTCCGGGTGCGCACAATGCCGGGCGTTCCTGGACCGCTCGCTGGCGCTTTCGCGCGAACTGGGCGGTGGGGGAGAAGGGACGATGGCGCCGCCGCAGGACCTGTCTGCGGTCATCCTCGCGGGCGTTGACGACGAGTGGCGTAGCTTTGCCCGCCGCCGGGAGCTCGGCATCGCGGTTGGCCGTCTGCTGCTCGGGTTGATGGCCGTGGTCTGGGTGCTTTGGGCTGTGCGCTTGATCCTCTCCGGCGGTGAAGAACCGGTTGTGGCCTCCACCGCCTCGGTGCGCTTCGGCGTGGCGCTGGCCCTGGGCTTCACCGCGTGGCGGCCGCAGCAGATCCCCGGCGTGCTGCTGATCGTGGGCACGATGTTCACGTTCACCGTGGGCTTCGCGGTGCGCGACGCAGTGCTGGGGATGGGCCAGTTTGCGGTGGCCGGGGTGGTCATTCCGCTGCTGAGCTTGGTGGCACTCGTGTGGACCTGGGTGGCCGACAGGGGTGGCGCCGTGCGCCGCGCGTGGCAGCTGCTCGGCGCCCGCCCGTACTAACGGTCCGGAGGGCGTGCGCGCGTGACAGATTCCGCCGGGATCTGTCACAGCCGGCGAGCTGACCCTCAGGCAGCTACTTCCAGCTTGGCAGCCACATGATGGAGTGGTACCACGCGTCCGGAATACGGAAGCCGTAGAAGATGGGGGACCAGTAGATGAAGCTTGCCACCACGAGGGCGATGTAGATAACGGCGGCGAGTTGGCCCCGCCGCATCTCGAAACCCGCCACCTTGCGCAGCCACGGCCACTTCACGGGCCCACCTAGCTTCGACACGTTGCCCACCGCGAGCGCGAGCAGCACCGCTGTGAAGGGCACCAGCGCGGTGGCGTAGAAGAAGTACATCTGGCGGTCAAAGGCCGCCAGCCAAGGAAAAAACCCGGCCGCGAAGGCGATCACCGGCACGATGACCCTAAAGTCTTTGCGGGTCAGCCAGACCCAGCACGCCCACAACAGGACGGGTACGGTGAGCCACCAGATGGCGGGGGTGCCAAACAGGTAGATCATCTCGCGGCACGTGCCGTCGCCGGGCGCGACGAAGCAGTCCAGGTCGGTTGCGGAGTAGTAGAGGATCGGCCGGGCGGCGACCAGCCAGGCCCACGGCTTCGAATCCCACGGGTGCGAGTGGCCCGACGATGACGTCAAGGAGGCGTGGAAGTCCAGCACGGAAAAGTGGTAGTAGAACCAGCCGGCAATAGGTTCGGGCAGGTTGGCCAGCCAGGGCCAGTCGGAGTCGGCGATAGTGCCGTCGGAAAGCGAGTGCCGGTACACGGACGTCTCCGACGCGAACCACGCCCGCCACGACCACAGGTACAGCAGGGCGGGGACGAGGACGATGGAGGCGAGGGCCGAAGGGACGTCCCTAAGCAAGGTGCCCGCGATCGGTTTCTCCACGCCGTAGCGGCGCCGCAGGAACAGGTCCCAGAAGGACGACAGCAGGCCGAAGAACATGATGTAGTACAGCCCCGACCACTTCACCGACAAGCTGAGGCCAAGGAGCACGCCGGTGGCGAAGCGCCACCACCGGAAGCCCACGCGCGGCCCAAAGGGCCCGGTGCCGTCGAGTGCGCCGGTGAGCCACGCGTCGTGCCAGCGGTGGTGCACCTCGCGCATGTCGCCAGCCAACGTCCACGCGGCCATGACCACGAACAGCACCTGGAAGATGTCGAGCATGCCGAATTTGGCTGAGACCAGCAGGACACCGTCGAACAGGGCGATAATCCCAGCAACCAGGGCGATGTTCGTGGACTGGCTCACGCGACGGGCCAGGAGAAAGACGAAGACGATCACGGCGGTACCGAACAGGCCCGTCATGATGCGCCAGCCGTACGGGGTGTAGCCGAAGAGGCTTTCGCCTACCGCCAGGAGTTGCTTGCCCAGCGGCGGGTGCACGACCAGACCGAACCCAGGGTTGGACTCGATGCCGCCGAGGACGGGGTTGAACCAGCTGCGCACCATGTCCCACGCCTGCGGCACGTAGTGTTTCTCGTCGAAGACGGGGGTCCCGGAGCTCGTCGGCTGGAACAGGCCGATGAAGCGGGTGAGCAGTGCGAGCACGCCGATGACAGACGTGGCGACCGTGTCGCGGCGGGTCCATGGCACAGTGACCGGCGCTTGCGGTGCCGGGCGGGCAGGCCGCACGGTCCGCGTCGACTCGGGCGACGCCGCGTCAGGGCCGGCGGGTGGTCCGGACGGGTTCGGGGTGCTCGCGATAGTGGTCACGACGCAAAATACTAGCGCCTTGCGCGTATGCTCCCGGGGTATGTTCGCCGAGCACGAAGACCAGACGCAGATCCTTCCCACCGGCGTTGTGCTCGCGGCAACCCCGCTGGGCAACGCGGCGGATGCGTCGCCCAGGCTGGCGCAGGCGCTCGCCGCCGCGGACGTGATTGCGGCGGAAGACACGCGCCGCACCCGCGCGCTCGCCGCAGCACTCGGCGTGGAGATCTCCGGGCGCGTGGTGTCCAACTTCGACCACAACGAAGACTCCAGGGCACGCGAGCTTCTCGACGCCGCGCGCGCCGGCACGGTCCTGGTAGTCACCGATGCCGGGATGCCGCTCGTATCCGACCCGGGCCATTCCATCGTCGCCGCCGCCCACGACGCGTCCATCCCCGTCACGTGTATCCCGGGGCCGTCGGCGGTGACCACGGCGCTCGCGCTGTCGGGCCTGAATGTCGGCCACTTCATCTTTGACGGCTTCGCACCGCGGAAGACGGGGGCGCGCCGGGCCTGGTTGGAGACCCTGGTGCACGAGCGCCGCGCGGTCTGCTGCTTCGAGTCGCCGCACCGCATCGAGCAGTTGCTTGCCGACGCCGCCGACGTGCTGGGCCCGGACCGCCGCGGCGCGGTATGCCGCGAGCTGACAAAGACGTACGAGGAGGTCAAGCGCGGCACACTTGGGGAGCTGGCCGCATGGGCCGAAGGCGGAGTGCGCGGGGAGATCACGTTGGTGATCGAGGGCGGCGCGCAGCAGCACGCCGAGCCGGAGGATTTAGTGGGCCTAGTGCTTGAGCTCGTCGACGGCGGCGAGCGCATGAAGGATGCCGCGAAACGGGTGGCGAAAGAACACGGCGTGAAGGTGGGGGACCTCTACGACGCGGCACTCGACGCGCGCGGATAAGGGCAACCGGGGCGGCTTCTTCCCGCTTGTGGCAGCGTGCGCGGGCTAGCGCGAAGGCGTGTTCTGCGCTAGCCTGCTTGCGCCCTAGAAAACACCTGAATATTTGCGAGGAGAATGTTATGTCTCAGCGTGATCTTCACAGGGATCCTCACGATCCCGGTGCGGAGCCGCGGAGTACGGATCCCATCCAAACGAACGATGCATCTGCAGTCGGCCAGCTTGCCGCGCTGCTGCGGGCGGACCGCGATGGCGCGCAGCCCAATTACACCGACCCCGAGGAAAGCGTAGAGAGCGAAGCCGACGCCGAAGACGCCCCGATCAACTGGGGCATCGTTATCCCTCTCGCGGTGATTGTCGCGGCGATTGTCGGCTGGGGCCTGGGTGCCCCCGACAACTTCTCCAACTTTGCGGACACCGCGTTCGGCTGGGTCATCGACAACCTCGGCTGGGCGTTTGTCCTCGGCGGCACCATCTTCGTCGCCTTCGTCATCGTTATCGCCGCGTCGAACTTCGGCACCATCCGCCTCGGCACTGCCGACGAACGCCCCGAGTTCAAGACAACCTCTTGGATCGCCATGATGTTCGCCGCAGGCATGGGCATCGGCCTGATGTTCTACGGCGCATCCGAGCCGCTGGCGATGTACCTCGACGGCGTGCCGGGACACAACGAGCACGAGGTTGGCACCGCCATGGCGCAGACCATGTTCCACTGGACGCTGCACCCGTGGGCCGTCTACGCCATCCTCGGTCTGGCCATCGCCTACTCGACGTTCCGGCTTGGTCGGAAACAGCTGTTGTCCAGCGCGTTCATTCCGCTGATCGGCGAGAAGGCCGCCAACGGGTGGCTGGGCAAGCTCATCGACGGCTTCGCCGTGTTCGCCACCATCTTCGGCACCGCCTGCTCCCTGGGCCTTGGCGCGCTGCAGATCAGTTCCGGACTGGAGGCCTCCGGCTTCGTGGACAACCCGTCCACCAAGCTGACCATCGGCATCGTCACTGTCCTGACCCTTGCATTCCTGCTATCCGCGATGTCGGGCGTGTCCAAGGGCATCCAGTGGCTGTCCAACGCGAACATGGTCATCGCGGCCATCCTCGCGATCTTCGTGTTCGTCTTCGGCCCGACCGTGGCGCAGCTGAACATGTTGCCGACCGCCGTGGGCAGCTACCTGCAGAATTTCTTCGAGATGGCCGCCCGCACCGCTGAGAGTTCTGATGGCCAAGCCGGCGAGTTCCTCTCCGGCTGGACCATCTTCTACTGGGCATGGTGGATCTCCTGGTCCCCGTTCGTGGGCACCTTCCTGGCGCGTATCTCCCGCGGCCGCACTGTGCGCGAGTTCTGCCTCGGCGTCATGCTGGTTCCGGCCGGCCTGTCGACCGTGTGGTTCGCCATCTTCGGCGGCACCGCCATCAAGATGGAGCAGGCTGGCGAGTCCATCGTCGGCGGCGGCTCCAACGAGGAGCAGCTGTTCAACCTGCTGCACTCCCTACCGGGCGGCTACATCATGGGCGTGTTCGCTCTGATCCTGCTGGGCACCTTCTTCATCACATCGGCGGACTCCGCGTCCACGGTGATGGCGTCCATGACCCAGTCCGGCAAGACCGAGGCGAAGCCGTGGCTCGCGGCAATGTGGGGCCTGGCCACTGCATTCGTCGGGCTGACGCTTTTGATCTCCGGCGGCTCGGATGCGCTGAACTCGCTGCAGTCCGTGACCATCGTGGCCGCAACCCCGTTCCTGTTCATCCTGATCGCGCTGATGTTCGCGATTGTCAAGGACATGTCCAACGACACGATCTACCTGGACAAGAAGGAGCAGGAGCGCTTTGCCCGCCAACTCGCCATCGAGCGCCGCATGCACCGCGACCAAGCGCAGCTTGACGCCCGCCGCGCGCAAGTCAAGGGCATGCTGCAGACGCGCAGGAAGTAGTAGGCCTAGCTTCTCGACGCCCTGACGGCACGGCCCCGCTTGAGCATTGCAGAGCGCAAGCGGGGCCATAACTTATGCTGAGAGCCATGACTTCTCCCGAGACCAATCAGAACGTTCTTGTGTGCGTTGCTTGGCCGTACGCCAACGGTCCGCGCCACATCGGCCACGTGGCAGGCTTCGGCGTCCCCTCCGACGTCTTCGCCCGCTACCAGCGAATGTCCGGCAAGAACGTCCTCATGGTCTCCGGCACCGACGAGCACGGCACCCCGCTGCTGGTCCAGGCGGACAAGGAGGGCGTGACCGTCAAGGAGCTGGCGGATCGCTACAACCGGCAGATCGTGCAGGACCTGGCGGGTCTGGGTCTGTCCTACGACCTGTTCACGCGCACCACCACCCGCAACCACTACGCGGTGGTGCAGGAGTTGTTCCGTGGCCTGAACGACAACGGGTACATGGTCCGCGAGACCACGCAGGGCGCGATCTCCCCGTCGACTGGGCGCACCCTGCCGGACCGCTACATCGAAGGCACCTGCCCGATCTGCGGCGCGACGGACGCCCGAGGCGACCAGTGCGACACCTGCGGCAACCAGCTGGATCCGGCGGACTTGATCAACCCGGTGTCCAAGATCAATGGTGAGACGCCGAAGTTTATTGAGACCGAGCACTTCATGCTCGACCTGCCCGCGCTGCACGATGCGTTGGAGCAGTGGTTGACCACCCGCGCAGACTGGCGACCGAACGTGCTGAAGTTCTCCCTCAACCTCCTCGAGGACATGCGCCCGCGCGCCATGACCCGCGACATCGACTGGGGCATTCCCATCCCGGTGGAGGACTGGCAGGACAACCCGTCGAAGAAGCTCTACGTCTGGTTCGACGCCGTGATCGGCTACCTGTCCGCCTCCATCGAATGGGCGCACCGCACCGGCGACCCGGAGGCGTGGAAGGAGTTCTGGCAGGACCCTGCCACCGAGGGCTACTACTTCATGGGCAAGGACAACATCACCTTCCACTCCCAAATCTGGCCCGCGGAACTGCTGGGGTACGCAGGCAAGGGGTCCAAGGGCGGCGAGGTGCACGAGCTCGGCGAGCTGAACCTGCCTACGGAGGTCGTCTCCTCCGAGTTCCTCACCATGTCCGGCTCCAAATTCTCCTCCTCCAAGGGCGTGGTGATCTACGTCAAGGACTTCCTCGAAGAATTCGGCCCCGACCCGCTGCGCTACTTCATCGCCGTGGCCGGCCCGGAGAACAACGACACGGACTTCACCTGGGACGAATTTGTCCGCCGCGTGAACAACGAGCTGGCGAACGGCTGGGGCAACCTGGTCAACCGCACGGTGTCCATGGCGCACAAGAACTTCGGACAGGTGCCGGTGCCGGGCACGCTCGAGGAGTCCGACGAGCGCATCCTGAAGCTCGCGGCCGAGACGTTCACGACCGCCGGGGAAGCGCTGGGCAAGGCTCACTTCAAGTCGGCGATCACCAAGATCATGCACGTCGTGGGCGAGGCGAACGCCTACATCGCGGAGCAGGAGCCGTGGAAGCTTGCTAAGGACGACACCCAGCGCGAGCGCCTGGCCACCGTGTTGTGGACCGCGTTGCAGGTGGTCTCGGATTGCAACGCCATGCTCACCCCGTTTTTGCCGCACACCGCGCAGAAGGTCCACGAGACCCTCGGCCGCACCGGCGTGTGGGCGGCGGAGCCGCGGGTGGAAGAGGTCGTGGACGACGCCGACTACAACCTCGTCGGCGTCGGCCTGCCGGAGAAGGGCCAGACCTACCTGACCATCACTGGGGACTACACCCAGCAGCAGGCGGTGTGGAAGCGCGTCGAGGTCACGCCGGGCACCGAGCTGTCCAAGCCACAGCCCCTGATTGCCAAGCTGGACCCCGAGCTGGGCGAGACCGGCCCGGAATGGGCCCCGGTGCAGTAGCTCAGTCCAGTAACCCAGTGCAGTAGCTAGAGCTGGTCGCCCAGCCAGGCGCGCGCCGAGGCGAGCATCTGCTTGACCACGTCGAGGTCGAACGCCCACAGCTCAATCGCGTGCGGGGCGCCCTCGACGATTTCCAGCTGCGCGGGCACCCCGGCCTCGCGCAGGCGGCGGGCGTAGCTGCAGATCTCCTCGTAGAACAGCTCGATGTCGCCGGTTGACAGCCAGGCGGGCGGCAGCCCTGACAGATCGACCCGGCGGGCGGGCACCGCGTACTCGGGCACGTGTTCCTTTCCTGGCGCTTGGCCCAGGTAGGAAGTCCACGCGAAACGCGTCTGCTCGTTGTTGGCCACCGGCCTGTCACGCGGGACGTCGCGTCTGCGGTCCGCGGTGGGGCGGTCGTCAAGCATCGGGCAAAACAACCACTGGGCCCGGGGTTGGGGGCCGTGCTCGTCGTACAGCCGTTGGCACGCCGCGGCGGCCAGTCCGCCGCCCGCGCTTTCGCCGCCGATGGCGAACGGTTCGCCGAATTCGTCGGCGTGCTCGTGCATCCACGCCCACGTGTGAAGCGCCGCGTTGAGGCCGGCGGGGAACGGGTGGGCAGGGGAAAGCGGATAGCGCGGGGCAATCACGGTGACGCCAACCTCCGCGGCGGTGTTCGCGCACAACGGGCCGTCTTGGCTCGGGTGCCCGATGATGTGGCCGCCGCCGTGGAGCCACAGCAGCGCGCCCTTGGGGTTGCGAGGTTTGTAAATGAGGGTGCGGCCCGACCGGAGCAGCTCTACGCCTTCGCGATGGGGGTGGGGAAACAGCGCCTGCCCGTGGGAGGCGAGCCAGCGGGTCGCGCCGTATTCCACATGCGGGTGGGGGATGAGCCGCGCGCGCCTGCGAAATTCTGGCCGGACGAGCGGCATGATCGACTCGGTCACAGGAACTGTCCCAAAAACTCGGTGAGTTTGCCGGGTTCCTCGTCCTCGAAGCGTTGGTCCACCACCACCAGCGGCGCGGTGTACTTCTCGTCCGCTTCGCCGGGGTTCTTCACCACTACGAGGTCGGTGCCGTAGGCGTCGCTCAGCAGCTTCCACGAAAAGCCCTCGCGCACGAGCGCCTGGCCCAGTGCGGTGCCGTAGATGCGGGCCGTCTCCCCGCGCGGGTACGAGCGCCGCACGTCTGGGGGAAGCGCAAGGTAATCGGTGAGATCGGCCTCGAACGAGCCGACGATATCGGCCGGGGAGCCGTTGATGCCGCGGCCCGCTGCTTCCGCAAGGTCCGCGTCGATCTGGCTTTGGGTCGCTGAGTCTATGTCTGCAAATGCCATAGGGTGCATCGTATGAGCAAAAAGAAACCGCGTCCCACGCCAGTGCCCGCCGAGCCGATCCCGGGCCTCGTCGATGCGCATACGCACCTCGCCTCCTGCGGTGCGCGCACGCAGGAAGAGATCGATGCCGTTGTGGGCAGAGCTGTGGTCGCCGGCGTGGAGCGCATTTGCACCGTCGGTGACGGGTTGGAGGAAGCCAAGCTTGCGCTTGAGGCCGCGCACCTGCATGACCGTGTCTTTGCCGCGTGCGCGATCCATCCGACGCGGGCCCATGAGCTGGGCAGCGACGCTCGCGCGGAACTCACCCGCATGGCAGCGGATACGCGCTGCGTGGCGGTGGGGGAGACCGGCATCGACACGTACTGGCTCACGCACGACGCGGACACCACCGCGCCACTTGAGGTGCAGGAGGAAGCGTTTCGCTGGCACATCGACCTGGCGGTGGAATCGGGCAAGGCGCTGATGATCCACAACCGCGAGGGCGACGCCGAGGTCATGCGCATTCTCGACGACGCTCCGCGCCCGAAGCACGTGATCCTGCACTGCTTTTCTTCGCCCCTGGACGTGGCGCGGGAGGCGATCGAGCGCGGCTACGTGCTCAGCTTCGCCGGCAATGTCACGTTCAAGCGTAATGAGGAGCTGCGCGCTGCAGCGGCGCTCGCGCCGGTGGGGCAGCTGCTGGTAGAAACCGATGCGCCGTTCATGACGCCGGAGCCGTTCCGCGGGGCGAAGAACGAGCCGGCATTGATCGGGCACACCGCCAAGGTGGTCGCCGAAGCTCGCGGAATGGACGTGGCAGATGTTGCGCGTGAGGTGGCCGAGACGTTCTCCCGCGTCTACGGGGTGTGAGCTGGGCGGGAAACGCTTGAAACGCAGCGGGCGTTACCGTATTGTTACCCGGGTTATCTGCTGAGGAGTTGCAGTCGAGCCCACCTGTGAGGAAGCACATGACCCGCCAGACGAAACGGATCACCCCGAAAAAGACCGCCACCAAACGCGCCGTCGCCGGCAGTGTCGCCGGCGCCGTGCTTGTGGGCGGTGCGGGCACCGCGCTCGCGACCCAGAAGCAGATCACTGTCGATGTCAACGGTGAGCAGACCAATGTGCGCACCTACGCGTCGGACGTCGCAGGCGCGCTGCAGGCCGCGGATGTAGAGGTCGCGCCGGCAGACTTGGTGTACCCGGCGCCGGGCGAGAAGCTCGACAGTGGCGACACGGTCACCGTGCGCACCGCGAAGCCGGTCGCCGTGGTCATCGACGGCGTGGCGCAGCAGATCACCTCCACCGCCAGCACGGTCGGCGAGCTGATCGACCAGGCGGGCGTGGCGGGTGCGGCCGCTGTGGACGCCGACCGCGACCAGCCGGTCACCGAAGGCATGAACCTCGACGTGACCACCCCGAAAATCGTCGCGCTGCGTGACGGCGGTGAGCTGACCTACATCTCCGCCGCCGCGAAGACGGTGGGCGAGCTGCTGTCGGCCCGCGGCACGACGTTTGACTCGGACGACCGACTCAACGTCGCCCTGTCTGAGCCCGTCGTGGCCGGCATGGAGATCGTGCTGGACCGGGTGAGCACCGTTGACCGCCCGGAGACGGTCGCGGTGGAGGCCCCCGCCGAGTATGTCGAGGACGCGACCCTCGAGGAGGGCACCGAGAAGCTCCGGGAAAAGGGCGAGCAGGGCGAATCCAAGATCATCCACCGCACGGTCACCGTCAACGGCGTGGTGGAGTCGGCAAAAATCACCGAGGAAAAGGTGGTGAAGAAGGCGAAGCCGGCCGTCATCGCGCGCGGCACCAAGAAGCCCGCACCCGCAACAAGCGCCCCGGCGACGACGACTGCCCGCCCTGCAACCTCAACCGCGGCCGCGCCGGCGGTTGCGGGCGGCAGCGTGTGGGACTCCATCGCGCAGTGCGAGTCCGGTGGCAACTGGGCCATCAACACGGGCAACGGCTACCAGGGCGGCCTGCAGTTCTCGCCGTCCACTTGGGCGGGCTACGGCGGCACCGAGTACGCCGCCACTGCGGACCAGGCCACCCGCGAGCAGCAGATCGCCGTCGCCGAGCGTGTCCAGGCCGCACAGGGCTGGGGCGCGTGGCCGGCCTGCACCGCCCGCCTGGGTATCCGCTAGATGGGCCGGTCAAGGCTCCTCGGTCCCGCGGAAATCCGCGAGCTTGCGGCAGAGCTGGACGTCACGCCGACGAAGAAGCTGGGGCAGAACTTTCTGCACGACCCCA
The DNA here is from genome assembly GCF_012396315.1 of Corynebacterium mucifaciens. Taxonomy (GTDB): domain Bacteria; phylum Actinomycetota; class Actinomycetes; order Mycobacteriales; family Mycobacteriaceae; genus Corynebacterium; species Corynebacterium mucifaciens. The sequence continues at coordinate 81,446 of NZ_JAAXPF010000001.1, forward strand.
ACACCGTGCGCCGCATCGTCGCCGCTGCGGACGTCTCTCCGGACGACCACGTCGTCGAGGTGGGCCCCGGGCTCGGTTCCCTCACCCTGGGGCTGGTGGACACCGTGGCGAGCGTGACCGCGCTGGAGATCGACCCACGTTTGGCCGAACGCCTACCCGCCACTGTCAGCGAGTTCGCGCCGGAATTCGCTGGGCGCCTCACCGTCATCAACACCGACGCGTTGCAGGTCACCCGCGACGACTTTGTGGAAGCGCCAACCGCGCTGGTGGCCAACCTGCCCTACAACGTCTCGGTGCCGGTGCTGCTGCATTTGTTGGCGGAGCTGCCGTCGATACGCAGGGTGCTGGTGATGGTGCAGAAGGAAGTTGCGGACCGCCTCGCCGCGCAGCCCGGGTCGAAGATCTACGGGGTGCCCAGCGTCAAGGCCGCGTTCTATGGCGACGTCTCGCGAGCGGGCACGATTGGCAAACACGTGTTTTGGCCGGCGCCGAACATCGAGTCGGGGCTCGTGCGCATCGACGTCGCACCCGATGCACCCCGCGACCTGCGCGAGACCGTCTTTCCGTTGGTCGACGCCGCCTTCGCGCAGCGCCGCAAAACGCTGCGCTCGACGTTGTCGGGCGTATACGGCTCCGCTGCGACCGCCGAGGCGGCCCTGCGCGAGGCCGGCATCGACCCGGGGCTGCGCGGCGAGAAGCTCACCGTGGACGACTTCGTCCGACTTGGAGAGGCGCGCCATGCCGCGTGAGATTGCCGCGTCCGCCCCGGGCAAGGTGAACCTGCACCTCGGCGTGGGGGAGGCCCGCGCTGACGGCTACCACGACCTAGTCAGCGTCTTCCACGCCGTGGACCGGCGTGAGGTGGTGCGGCTGCGCATCGACGGCGATCCCGTAGACGGGCCGGTAGTGGCCTCCATGCGCACCACGTTTTTCGTGGACCAGCCGGACGAGGACATCGACGGGCCGGGCAACCTCGCGTGGCGGGCCGTTGAGGCGGTGGTCGCGCGCGCCGGTGTGGCCGTGCCCCGCGTGCACATCGAGGTGGACAAGCACGTCTTCGTCGCGGGAGGGATGGCTGGCGGTTCCGCGGATGCGGCAGCCGCGCTCGTCGCCACGAACGCGCTGGTGGCAGAGTACGGCGACCCGCTGCCCACCGAGGCGCTCCGCGACCTCGCCGCGCAGCTCGGCGCCGACGTGCCGTTTTCGCTCATGGGCGGCACCGCGCTCGGTACCGGCCGCGGCGACGAGCTGGTGGAGATGCTGTCCCGCGGCCGCCTGCACTGGGTGTTTGTGAACCCCAAGATCGGCATCCCCACTGGCAGGGCGTTCTCGCTTCTCGACGACCTCCGGCACGGCGACCCCGCCCTTGTCCCGCACCTCAACCCGACGGCGCTCTCCCAGGCACTCACGTCCGGCGACACCTCACGGGTGGCGGCCGCGCTGCACAACGACCTCGAGCCGGCCGCCGTGACCATGCGCCCGGTGCTCAAACGCGTCTTAGAGGCAGCAGGGCAGGCGGGCCGCCGCGCGCTGGTCTCCGGCTCCGGTCCCACCGTGGCCGTGCTGTGCGACAACGCCGACGCCGCCCACGCCGCCGCCGGCCAGTTGGCGGAGCAGTTCGACGGCTACGAGGTGTTCGTCGCCGAAGGGCCGGACCGCGGGGCTGTCGTCGAACATGTGAGCTAATTCCGCGGCCCATGCGTCGACGCGCGCTGTAGCGTGCCGGGCATGCCGCTTATCGACGCCACACGCAACTACCTCGACGGCAACACCTCCAGCGTGGAGACTCGCCTGGGCGATTTCGCCGCTGCCGGCCCGCCCACCGTGAAAGGGCGGCCGATCTGGGAGCACCTACCCCGGGTGAGCCAGCTCAAGCGCGACGGCCAGCCGAGGGCCGCGCTCGCGTTGGCGGAAACCCTCATGGTGGCCATGCAGGACGCCTCGCGCCAGGACCCGGCGTGGGCGTTGGATCTCTACGTCGCCGAGGTGGCGGCGCTCCACAGCGCGCTGGGCCAGTACGCCGCGTGTGCCGACGTCATCCGCGGCTGGATCGCGTCCGCGCCGCGAGCCCGCCACGCGGACGCCCGGGTGAACCTGGAAAAGCGGCTGGCCAAGGCGCAAGAGCGCAACGCCCGCCGCGAGGGGCGCGACCCTGCACCGCACAAGGCCGCGTGGCAGGCCAAGGTGGCCGAAGAAAAGGCGCTGCCCACCACACCGCGCGCGGAGCTGACCGGAAAATCACGGGCGCCGAAGAAGGTGGCGGCGGCGAAGTGGATACCGTCGAGAAGCGAGCTGCTCCAAGACGAGTTCGTCGCGGTCGACTTCGAAACCGCCAACCGACTCTCCGGCGCCTCGGCGTGTCAGGTGGCGCTGGTGAAGGTCGCCGGCGGGGAAGTGGTGGACCAGCTGTGCACGTACCTGCGCCCGCCCGAGGAGTACATCCGGTTCGAATTCAGCCACATCCACGGCATTTATCGCGGCGACATCGAGGACGCACCCTCCTGGTTCGACATCGCCGACGAGATCGTGCGTTTCGTCGGCGGCGCGCCTGTCTACGCGCACAACGCCACCTTCGACGCGTCGGTGTGGCGGGGGCTGGACCGTTACTACTTCACCGGCACGTACCCGGAGCGGTTTTACTGCACCTGCCGCATGGCGAGGCGCCTGCTGCCGCACCTGGCAGACCACCGCCTGCCCACCGTCGCGGAGTATTGCGCGCCGGGGTTTGCGTTGGAGCATCACCGGGCGGACTCGGACGCGTTGGCGTGCGCGCACATCGTCGCACAGCTGCAGCGCAGCCGAGGACTGCACGCGTTGCTCCCCGCGTAAACTACACACCCAATATGGCTAACCTGATCAACCTGGAAAACGTCTCGAAGACTTGGGGGCTGAAAACGCTGCTGGACGGCGTCTCGCTCGGTGTGCAGACGGGCGAGCGCATCGGCATCGTCGGCGTCAACGGCGGTGGCAAGACCACGCTGCTCGAGGTGCTTACCGGCATCGAGCCGCCGGACAGCGGCCGCGTCTCGCACACCTCTGACCTGCGCATGGCGGTGGTCACGCAGCGCTTTTCGCTTGACGACGCCCTGACGGTGGGCCAAGCCGTCGTCGAGCCGCTGGGCCTACAGACCTTCGAATGGGCATCCAACGCCAAGGTGCGCGAGGTGCTGCAGGGCACCGGCGTGGCTGAGCTGGGCCTTGACACCCCAGTGGGGCAGTTGTCCGGCGGTGAGCGCCGGCGCGTCAACCTCGCCGCGGCGCTTGTCCAGGACCTCGACCTCGTGGTGCTGGACGAGCCGACGAACCACCTCGACGTGGAGGGCGTGCAGTGGCTCGCGGACCACCTGCTGTCGCGCAAGGTCGCCGTCGTGGTGGTCACGCACGACCGCTGGTTCTTAGACACCGTGGCCACGCTGACCTGGGAGGTTCACGACGGGACGGTGGACGTCTACGAAGGCGGCTACAACGACTGGACCTTCGCGCGCGCCGAGCGGGCTCGCCAGGCCGACGCGATCGAACAACGCCGCCAAAACCTCGCCCGCAAGGAGCTGGCCTGGCTGCGCCGCGGCGCGCCCGCCCGCACCTCCAAGCCGCGCTACCGCATCGAAGCGGCGGAAGCGCTGATCAAAGACGTGCCGCCGCCGCGCGACACCGTGGAACTCATGGCGTTTTCCAAGCAGCGGCAGGGACGCGTAGTCATCGAGCTCGAGGACGCGCGCATCGACGCCCCCGACGGGCGCACGCTCGTCGACCGCCTCACCTGGCGGCTCGCCCCGGGCGAGCGCATCGGCCTGGTCGGCGTGAACGGCTCCGGCAAAACCACGCTGCTGCGCACCCTGGCAGGGGAGTACCCGCTCGCAGCCGGCAAGCGGATCGAGGGGCAGACCACCCGCATTGGCTGGCTGCGCCAAGAGCTCGACGATCTTGACCCGGAGCGCCGCGTCATCGACGCCATCGAGGACGTGGCCACCTACATCTCGTTCGGCAAAGGCGAGCTGTCCGCCTCGCAGCTGGCGGAGCGGCTCGGATTTTCCCCCAAGCGGCAGCGCACCCCGGTGCGGGACCTCTCCGGCGGCGAGCGGCGGCGCCTGCAGCTCACACGCGTGCTCATGGCCGAGCCGAACGTGCTGCTTCTCGACGAGCCGACCAACGACTTAGACATCGATACCCTCCAGGAGCTGGAGAACCTCCTGGACTCCTGGCCGGGCACCCTCGTGGTGATCTCGCACGACCGCTACCTCATCGAGCGCATCGCCGATTCCACCTATGCCCTGTTCGGCGACGGCGAACTGACCAACCTCCCCGGCGGCATCCAGCAGTACCTGGATACCCGCGCCGCGCAGGCCCGGAGCGCCGGGACGCTGGATCTGGGCGAGGGGAAACCGGAGGTCGTCGAGAAGCAGTTGAGCTCCCAGGAGGAGCGCGAACTGCGCAAGAAGATGAACGCGCTGGAGCGAAAGATTGCCAAGGAAGACGAGCGGGCCGCGGCGCTGGAAGCCGACATTGCCGAGCTGAGCGAGACCGGCGACTTCGACGCCATCGGCACCAAGACCAAGGAACTCACCGCTGTGAAAGACGCCCGCGAAGCGCTTGAGCTGGAGTGGCTTGAGCTGGGGGAGACGCTGGAAGGCTAACCCGGCGTAGGGTGGGGCGCGTGATTTTGATCAACGTGCGATTCAAGCCCCTGCCCGAGAACGTGGAGAACTTCCGCGAGCTGGTGAAGGACTTCACCGACGCCTCCCGCGCCGAGGAGGGCAATATCTTCTTCGACTGGTACCGCAACGAGGACAACCCCGACGAGTACCTGCTCATCGAGGCCTTCCAGGACGACGCCGCCGAGGCCCACGTCAACTCCGACCACTTCAAGGCGGCGCAGGAGTTCTTCCCCACGATTCTCAAGGAGACCCCCACCATCATCAACACCCTCATCGAGGGCAAGACGGAGTGGGACGAGATGGCGGAGTTCAAGGTCTCCTAGGGGTAACCCGGGTGGGGCGAATTGTCTGCTGGGACGCAGTGATGCCTTAGTATCTCCCACATCACATTTCCCGTCTTTGAAAGGGGTGTCCCAGTGACCGCTCCAGATCCCACCCTCGGCGGTGCAACCGCAGCCGACGCGACCGCGAAACCGCCGGCTGCGGCCCGGGGCATCGGCCCCATGGTCGGCGCCATCTTCCTCATGGCGACATCCGCCATCGGCCCCGGCTTCCTCACCCAGACGTCCGTGTTTACGGCCCAGATGGGGGCGGCGTTCGCGTTCGCGATCTTGCTGTCGATTCTGGTGGACATCGTCATCCAGCTCAACGTGTGGCGCATCCTCGGCGTGTCCGGTCTGCGCGCGAGCGAGCTGGCCAACTCTGTGCTGCCCGGCCTCGGCTGGGTGCTGGCCGTTCTCGTGGGTATCGGCGGGCTGGTGTTTAACATCGGCAACATCGCCGGCACCGGTCTCGGTGTGCAAGCGTTGACGGACGGCGCGGTCGACCCGAAAGTCGGCGGCGCTATCTCCGCGCTCATCGCGATCGTGGTGTTCCTGTGGAAGCGCGCGGGCGCGGCCCTCGACGTCATCGTCGGCATCCTTGGCGCGTTGATGATTCTGCTCATGCTGTACGTGGCTATCTCGTCGAACCCGCCCGTGGCGGATGCCCTGCGTCAATCCGTCGCGCCGGAAGCGGTGGATTTCAAGGTCATCACCACGCTCATCGGCGGCTCCATCGGCGGCTACATCGTCTTCGCCGGCGTGCACCGTCTCATCGACGCCGGCCACACCGGGCCGGAGAACATGGACTACATCTCCCGCTCCGCGGTCACCGGCATCATCGTCACCGGGATCATGCGCGTACTGCTGTTCCTCGCGGTGCTCGGCGTGGTCACGACCGGTGTCGCCCTGTCCAAGGACAACACCGCCGCCGACGTCTTCTACCACGCCGCCGGCGACTTCGGCCGCCGCGCGTTCGGCCTGGTGCTGTGGGCGGCGGGCTTGTCCTCGGTGATCGGAGCGTCGTTCACCTCGATCTCGTTTCTGACCAAGCAGGGCTTCGACCCGAAAAAGCGCGGCTGGCTCACCGTCGGCTTTATCGTGATCTCCACGGTGATTTACCTGTTCGTGGGTTCCGCTCCGCAAAAGCTGCTCATCTTCGCCGGCGCGTTCAACGGCCTGATCCTGCCGATCGGGTTCGCCGTCGTCTTGTTCGTGGGCTTCTTCCGCCGCGACCTGTTGCACGGCTACAAGCCGCCGATGTGGATGCTCGTGCTCGGCGCCGTCACGCTTGTCGGATGCGCGTGGATGGGCTGGAGCTCTATCGCAACGCTACCGAAGCTGTGGGCATAGGTTTGCCGTGCAGCCCGCTTCGATGACGCCCGCGCAGGCCCGCGCGTTGTTCCGCACCACCGGCGCGGCGACGACGGCGGGCTTTTCCGCTGGCTACGCCCAAGCAAACCTGATCGCGCTGGACAAGCAGTACGCCTTCGACTTTCTCCTATTCGCCCAGCGCAACCCAAAGGCGTGCCCGCTGCTGGGGGTGCTGGAGCCGGGGCAGGTGTCCTCGCCGCTGCTCGCAGGCGGCGACATTCGCACCGACATCCCGTCCTACCGCATCTATGCGCAGGGCTCGCTTATCGACGAACCTTCGGACGCCGCCGCCTACTGGACCGACAACACCGTCGCGTTCTTGATCGGCTGTTCCTTCACCTTCGAGCAGGCGCTTCTGGACAACGGCGTGCCAGTCGCCCACATCGACCAGGGCGTGAACGTGCCGATGTACCTCACCAACATCGACTGCGAGCCCGCCGGCGCCTTCTCCGGGAAGATGGTGGTGTCCATGCGTCCCATCCCTGCCGGGTTGGTGGCGGACGCGGTGCGCATCACCTCCCGCTACCCGGCGGTGCACGGCGCGCCGGTGCATGTCGGCGAGCCGGGCCTGATCGGCATCGACGATCTGGGCGCGCCCGACTTCGGCGACGCCGTGGACATCCCGGACGGTACCGTCCCAGTGTTCTGGGCCTGCGGGGTCACCCCGCAGTCGATCGTGATGCACTCGAAACCCGACCTGGCCATCTGCCACTCGCCGGGAAAGATGCTGGTTACCGACGCGCGCGACCTGGTATATCAGGTGCCATGACGCGCACGACGATTGCTCTCGTTCTCGCCGGGGGCCGCGGTTCCCGGCTCAGCCCGCTAACCGATCACCGCCCGAAACCCGCGGTGCCGCTCTTCGGAAGCTTTTCGCTTATCGACGTCACCTTGTCCAACCTTGCTCATTCCGGCCTGCGCAATGTGTGGATTGCCGAGCAGTACCTGCCGAACCACCTCAACCACCACCTCGCAGGAGGCAGACCGTGGGACCTGGACGGCACCCGCGACGGGCTACGTGTGCTGCCGCCGCGCGAGGGCGGCGAGGGCGACGGCTTTACCGAAGGCAACGGACATGCCCTCTACCAACACTTGGCGGAGGTGGAACGCTATGGCGCGGACACCCTTGTGGTGTGCAGCGCGGATCACCTGTACCAGCTGGACTTCCGGGACGTGCTGGAACAGCACGATCGCCTCGGCAGCGATCTGACGGTCGTGACCACTGAGGTAGCCGAGGATCCGTCGCGCTACGGCGTTGTCGCTTCCCACGGCGGGGAGGTGGTCGCATACGACTACAAGCCGGAGTCGCCGACGGGGTGTGTCGTGGCCACAGAGGTGTTCGTCTACTCCGTCGGCGCGTTGCGCAAGGCCTGCGACGCACTGGTCGACGCCGATTCGGATGGTGCAGATTTAGCCGATTACGGCGACACGATCGTTCCGTACATGGTGGAACATTGCCATGTGCATGAGTTCCGCATGGAGGGCTACTGGCGCGATTTGGGCACGATTGACGCCTACTTCCAGGCGCACATGGAACTTATCGACGATCACGGCCTCGACATCTTCCGCACCGACTGGCCCTTGGTGACCAACTTGCACGCAGCACCACCCGCCCGCGTGCATGCAAAAGCGGAGGTCCACGACAGCCTCCTGTGCCCCGGTGCGAACGTCTCCGGCAACGTCGAGCACAGCGTGATCGGCCCAGGTGTCGTTGTGGAGGCGGGAGCGACAGTTCGCCGCAGCATTCTCATCGGCGACGTCCGCGTGCTTGCCGGCGCGGTGCTGGAATCTGTCATCGCCGACCGTGGCGCGCACGTGCCGGAGGGTCGTACCGGAGCAACAAAACCCGGACCGGGCAACATCACCGTGCTTTCTGTGGATAACTAACGCCTGCTTGCCGACGACTTATCCACAGCTTTTGGCTCGGCCCTTGCGTGTGGGTTTTAGCTGTTTAATGTCGAGCGCATGAATCCGTTTGAAGCGCTCGTGGAGGCGATGTCGGCGTCGGCGTTGGAGACGCTGGCCAGCTTCGACCTTGACGTTGCGCTGGCCGCCGGCTTCGCCCCGGACAGGGCGCGGGCGTTCTCCCGGCTGCAGACGGTGTATTTCGGGCGCACTAGTTTCACCCGCAAGCAGCGGGAGGCGCGCTCGCGGGCGGCCGAGTTTTCTCTGGACGAGTTGCTGCTCATCGAGCGCCGCATTGCGCGGGTGTCCGATGCTGCTGAGCGGTGGGGGCTGCGGCTGGAGCTGTTGCGTGTCGACGGCGGCTACCGGGCGATCGAGCAGGCGGCGCGCGAGCTGGCGCCGGCCGACGATGCGCCGGTTTCAGATGCGGCGAAGTTCGGCCCGTCCCGAAACGGGAAAAGACGCTGCATTGGACGCTCGACGAGCGGGAGATGACGGACATCGAGTTCGCCGGCAGGCAAGGCATCGACCCGTCGAAGCCGGCAGCAGAGCAAGTCGCGCAGAATTTGGCGGCGATCTTTTTCGGCGGGGGCGGGGTGGCGCGTGCGGTGCCGCGGCCGATTCTGGCGGTGGGCCTGCCCGATTTCGTGCGCATCACGGCCGGCGAGGGTGATGATGTGGTGTTGGCCTTGTCGGATGGGACGACGATGACGGGTGCGGAGTTTCTCGCGGCCCAGTTTGGCGACATTTTGGAAGTCGCCACCTTCCACCCGGAGGCGGGTGCGGTGAACCTCTACCGCACCGAGCGCCGGGCGAATCAGAAGCAGCGGGATTTGGCGAAGATGGTCTCGCCGGTGTGTGCCTTCCCCGGCTGCAGACACGGGGCCGACGCCTGCGAGTTGCATCACGTTACCGCGTGGAAGCATGGTGGTGAGACGAACCTGGACAACCTAGCGCCGTTGTGCCGGTACCACAACCGGATCAACGACGACGACCCGGGGCAGAGCAAGCGCGGGCGGATCGCGATGATCCGCGGTGCACCTGTATGGATTTCACCCCACGGTCACCCGGTGAGAAACACCGACCGCGGGGTGATGGAGACACTGTTCGGCTAGGAAATAGTCGCGATGGCGGCGTTGGCCTTGACGCGCTCGCCCTGCTGCGCGGCGAGGGAAATTTGGCCGTCGCGGGGGGCCTTGACCGAGGACTCCATCTTCATCGCCTCGATGGTGGCAATGGCGTCCCCCTTGGACACGATGTCGCCGTCCTCGACGAGCCATTCCACGATGGTGGCTTCGTAGTTCGTGGTCACCGCGCCCGCCGCCTCGCTGGACGGGGCTGCCGTCGCCGAGTCGTTGGACGCGCCGGCGCCGCCGCCAAGGAGCGCGACGGGGAAACCGATGGTGTGCAGCTTGCCGTCGATTTCGATGACGACGTCGCGGCGCTCGTCGTAAATGTGCTCGATGTCCACGCCGTTGTGCTTCTGCGACGGGGAGTAGTTGTGGTCGACCCAGTCGGTGTAGACGCCGAGGCTGTCGCCGGTGAGCTCCGGGGATTCCACCATGTCGCGGTGGAACGGCAGCACGGTGCGCACGCCCTCGATGCGGAACTCGGAAAGCGCCTGCTTCGCGCGGCGCAGTGCGGTCTCGCGGTCGGGGCCCCACACGACGAGTTTGCCCATCAGCGAGTCGTAGTACGGCGGGATCTGGCCGCCGGTGCGCACGCCGGTGTCGATGCGAACGCCCGGGCCAGTGGGCACGTCGAAGCGTGTGACGGTACCCGGGGACGGCGCGAAGCCGTTGGTAACGTCCTCGGCGTTAATGCGGAACTCGAACGCGTGCCCGCTTACCGACGGGTCGATTCCGTCGCCGCCGTGCGTGCCCTTCTCCTCGACGAAGGAGAGGGGGAGCCCGTCTGCGATGCGGAACTGCTCGGCGATGATGTCCACGCCCGTGATCGCCTCGGTGATGGGGTGCTCGACCTGGACGCGGGTGTTGACCTCCAAAAACGACACGGTACCGTCTTCGGAGACGATGTACTCCACAGTGCCGGCGGACTGGTAGTTCGCCTTGCGGATGATCTCGCGGGCGCCCTCCTCAATGGCGGTGCGCTGCTGGTCGGTGAGGAACGGGGCGGGGGCTTCCTCGATGAGTTTTTGGAACCGGCGCTGGGTGGAGCAGTCGCGGGTGCCGAGGACGGCGACGTTGCCGTGGGCGTCGGCAAGCACCTGCGCCTCGACGTGGCGGGGGTGGGTGAGGAACTTCTCCACGTAGCACTCGCCGCGGCCGAACGCCTCGCGCGCCTCGCGGCCGGCGGAGGCGAAACCTTCCTCGATGTCCGCTTCGTCGAAGACGACCTTCAGGCCGCGCCCGCCGCCGCCAAACGCCGCCTTGATGGCGATCGGCATGCCGTGTTCTTCGGCGAAGTCGCGCGCCTCCTCCCAGGTGGACAGTGGCTCGCCGGTGCCGGGTGCGAGCGGGGCGTCGGCCTCGACGGCCAGGGCACGAGCGGAAAGCTTGTCGCCGAGCAGCTCGATGGCGTCCGGCGAGGGCCCAATCCAGGTCAGGCCGGCCTGCTCGACGGTGCGGGCGAATTCGGCGTTTTCGGACAGGAAGCCGTAGCCGGGGTGCAGGCAGTCGGCGCCGGCGCGGTGGGCAATTTCGATGAGCGCCGGGATGTTCATGTACGTCTCAGCCGACGTTTTGCCAGGCAGGAGGTACGCCTCGTCGGCGACCTGCGTGTGCAGTGCGCCGGTGTCGGGCTCGGAGTAGACGGCGATGGAGCGGATGCCGAGGTCGCGGGCGGTGCGAGCGATGCGGACGGCGATTTCGCCGCGGTTGGCAATCAGGACAGCAGAAAGAGTCATCGTTAACCTTCCGGTGTGTAGCGCTCGAAGCGGAGTGTTCCGCCGGGCGGGAGTTGTGCGGCGATGTCGACGTCTTCGTTGATCACGGTGGCGATCACCGGGTATCCGCCGGTGACGGCGTGGTCGCGGAGGAAGAGCACGGGTTGGCCGTTCGGCGGGATCTGCACGGAGCCTGCCACCATGCCCTCGCTGGGCAGCTCGCCGTCGCGCGCGCGGGTCAGCGGAACGTCTGACTCGAGGCGCAGGCCCACACGGTTGGAGTCGCCCGTGACGGTGAACGTGGTGGAGAAGAACTGCTCCACGGCCGCAGCGTCGAACCAGTCGTCGCGCGGGCCGAGGACGCAGCGCACCACGCCCGTGACACCCGCGCCGTCGCGCTCCACGCGCAGCGGGTTGGACAGCAGCGAGTTCGCGGACTGCGGCGGCGTGAGCGACATTGCGATCGTGTCGCCGGCGGCAAGCGGCTTCGGACCGAGCCCGGAGAGCATGTCGGTCGCGGCAGAGCCGAGCTCGGTGTCCGCAATCAACCCGCCGCGCACGGCGGCGTAGGTGCGGAAGCCGAGGCGCGCGGGCCCCACCACTACCTCCGCGCCGGCGGGCACGATGGTCGGGGTGGCCAGCGGCGCGGGCCGGCCGCCGACCGTGACATCCGCGTCCGCGCCGGTGACGCAAATGACGGACTCCACCAGCGCGGTCATGGCCAACCCGCCGACGTTTTCCAGCAGCGTCGCGTTGCGCTTGTTGCCCACGGCCGCGTTGGCGGTGCGCGCGGACGCGCGGTCGGCGGACCCGGACGTGGTCACGCCCAAGTTGCCGTTGCCCTGGCGGCCGAGATCTTGGTACAGCGTTTGCAGGCCAGCGTCATCGAGCGCGAACACCGGGCGCCGGGGCGGGGAGGACAGGTGCTTGCGCGCGGGCTGGGAATCCTCCGGCAGTGCCTCGACCGCCCGGTAGCGCACGCGGTCACCCGGCGCGACCAGCGCGGGTGGGGTAGCGGTGGAGTCCCACATCGGCGTGTTCGTGGTGCCGATGAGCTGCCAGCCGCCGGGTGAGGTGCGCGGGTAGACGGCGGAGAACTCGCCGGCGAGCGCGACGGCGCCAGCGGGCACGGCGGTGCGCGGCGAGTCGCGGCGGGGGATCACGAGCGCCCGGGACGCGTCGTCCGGCACGCAGTAGGTGAACCCGGGCGCGAACCCGCCAAAGGCGGCAACCCAGGTGGTGGAGGTGTGCCAGTCGATCAGCTCGTCGGGGGACATGCCGAGCGACGCGGCCAGCGCCCCCACGTCCTCCCCGTCGTAGCGCACGTCGATCTCAATGTCGCGCGGGGAGCCCAAGTCGGCGGTGTCGGGGGAGTAGTTGGCCAAAACGTCGATGGCGTTGGTGGTGGCAGTGGGCGAGTCGAAGGTGACTAGCACCGTGCGCGCCGCCGCGACGACGTCGGTTTGGCGCGGCAACGGGGTCGCAGACAGCGCGGCGTAGAAATCCATGACCGTCTGCAGGTCGGGAAGGTCGACGATAAGCGCGCGGGTGCCCACCCGTTTGACGGTGACGCTCATAGGACGGCCTCGATGCGGATGCCTTTGTCGTGAAGCGTGCGCGCCACGCGCCGGGTCATCTCGACGGAGCCCGGCGAGTCGCCGTGGACGCAGACCGACTCGGCCTGGACCTTCACCTCGGTGCCGTCGATGGCGGTCACTGAGCCCGTGGCGGCGACCTGCAGCACTCGCTTAGCCACGTCCTCCGGGTCGCGCAGCACCGCCCCCGGCTCGCGCCGCGACACGAGCGTGCCGTCGGGGTTGTAGCCGCGGTCCGCGAACGCCTCGCGGATCACGCGCAGGCCAGCCCGCTCCGCGATGTCGACGGCGACGCCGCCGGGCAGGAGCATGACGGCCAGTTCGGGGCTGAATGCCGTGATGCCGTCGATGACGGCCTTGGCGTGCGCCTCGTGGTGGACGATCGTGTTGTACAGCGCGCCGTGCGGCTTGACGTAGCGCACGGCAAGGCCGTGGACGCGGGCCAGCGCGTCGAGGGCGCCGATTTGGTAGAGCGTCTCGTCCGCGAGCTCGGCGGGCGTGTAGTCCATGAACCGGCGGCCGAAGCCGACCGGGTCGCGGTATGCCACGTGCGCGCCGATGGTCACGCCGTGGGCGGCGGCGTCGCGCAGGGTCGCGGCAATGGAGTGGGGGTCGCCCGCGTGGAAGCCGGTGGCGACATTGGCGCTGGAGACCAGTTCCAGCATTGCTGCGTCGTCCGCCACCGGGTTGCCCGCGGTGGTCTCGCCGAGGTCAGCATTGAGGTCGATGTGCATGGCCTTAGTTATACAACCCGCCACATGTGACCTGTTACTCCGTCCGCCGGGCGCGGCCGCGCCAGGTGGATGCCCGCGGGTACGGTTACGCCCATGAGCCACGACACGAAACCGCCGAAACTGTCCAAGAAGGCCTACGAGAAGGAGCTGCTGCGCCTCCAGGCCGAGCTGGTGGCCATGCAGCAGTGGGTGGTGGCGCGGGGGGAGCGCCTCGTCATTGTTATGGAGGGCCGAGACGCCGCCGGCAAGGGCTCCGCCATTAAGCGCATCACTCAGTACTTGAATCCGCGCACCTGCCGCGTCGAGGCGCTGCCCGCACCCACTGAGCGCGAGCAGGGCCAGTGGTACTTCCAGCGCTACGTGGAGAAGCTGCCCTCCGCCGGCGAGATCGTCATCTTCGACCGGTCTTGGTACAACCGCGCCGGCGTGGAGCGCGTGATGGGCTTTGCCACTTCGCAGGAGTACCGGCGCTTCCTCCACCAGGCGCCCATTTTCGAGCGCCTCCTCGTGGAAGACGGCATCATGCTGCGGAAGTACTGGTTCTCCGTCTCGGACGAGGAGCAGTACAGGCGGTTCAAGTCACGCCGTGACGACCCGCTGCGGCAGTGGAAGCTCTCGCCGATGGACCTTGAGTCCATCACCAAGTGGGAGGAGTACTCGCGCGCGAAGGACGAGATGTTCGTGCACACCGACATCCCGTCGGCGCCGTGGTACACGGTGGAGAGCGAGGACAAGAAGCGCTCGCGCATCAACGTCATCTCGCACCTGCTGTCCACCATCCCGTACGAGCACATCGCGACGGAGCTGCCGGAGATCCCGCCGCGCCCCGAGACGGCGGACTACGAGCGCCCGCCTCGCGACGAGTTCCGCTACGTGCCCGACGTCGCCGCCAAGCTGGAGCGCGGCAACAAGAAGAAGAAAAAGAAGTAGCCTATCGACGCTTCGGTCGCCCCCGCGGGCTGGAGACAGTCTTATCGCCCGGGATCCAAAACCGCAGCGGGGCGTCGGCGTTTTTGGAGATGCCGATGCGCGGGCCCGCCACCCAGTCCGGCTCCTCGTCGCGCTGGGTGAGCTGCACCGGGGTGCCGTTGTCCGACAGCGTCAGCCCGAGCGCCTGGCCGAGGTTGCCGGGGCCGCGCGCCAAGTTTTCAAACGCGATCGGGGCCCGCTCCGGGCGCTGCCTGCGCTCGCGCGCGAGGTCCTCGCCAGCGACGACCTCGCCGCCGCGCATCAGGCAACCCTGGCCCTCGCCCTCCGGCGCGCACACGATGTTGCCGTTGTGGTGAATGCCGTAGGAGAAGTACACGTACAGCCTGCCGGGAGGGCCGAACATTGCCGCGTTGCGCTCCGTTTTTCCCCGGTAGGTGTGCGCCGCCGAGTCGTTGGAGCCGAGGTAGGCCTCGACCTCGGTGAGGCGCACGCTCACCCCGTTATGCGTGATCACGCAGCCGAGCAGCTGCGGCGCGACGACGTCGGCGGTCTGGGAGAAATCAATTACTGAAGCCACTGTGCCAGCCTAACGACGACCCCGTGCTCCGCGTTCGTCCCCACCACCTCGTCAGCCACCGCCTTGAGGTCGGCGTGCGCGTTACCCATCGCCACGGCGTGCCCCGCGGCCTGCAGCATGCCGTAGTCGTTGAGGTAGTCGCCAAAAGCTGCGGTGTCGGACATTGCTACGCCCAGCACGCCGGCGAGCTCCGCCAGCGCCTTGCCTTTGTCCGCCTCCGGGTGCATGAGGTCCAGCCAGTGGGCGCCGGAGACCACCGCCCGCAGCTCGGGCACGAGTTCCTGCACCCACGGGTAGGCGTCTTGCTCCGCGTCGGATTCGACGTAGAGCGCGAGTTTGACGGTGGGGGTTGGACGCTCCACTTCGAGCGCGGTGCGCGAGGCGTAGTACTTGTCCACCTCCGCGTCCACGAGCGGCGGCAGCGCGGCGGTGGCGGCGACCTCGGGTGCGCACACCACGAGGTGGGCGGTAAAGGGGGCGTCCGGCAGTGCGGCGAGGAGGCGCTGCACCGGGGCGTCGGGGAGCGCTGTTGTGGACACCACGCGCCCGCCGTGCCACACCACCGCACCGTTTTCGGCGATGAATGTGTCGCAGCCGGGGAACATCGCCTGCAGCGTTGCTAGCTGGCGCCCAGATGCGGGGGCGATGGTCACCCCCTGGGCACGTGCGCTGTCCAGCAGCCCCCAAAACTCGTCCGGCACCCGCCCCGATGGGTCGAGCAGCGTGCCGTCCATGTCCAATGCGATCAACCGAGGCGTCTGCATGTGCAACACTATGGCGGTATGAGCGAGTGTGTGACAACTGAGGTACGAGGCACCACCGGCGTGATTGCGCTCGACCGCCCCAAAGCGTTGAACTCCTTGAACCCCGGGATGGCCCGCGCCATCGACGCCGCACTCGATGCGTGGCGCGACGACGACGCCGTCGAGCAGGTGGTCATCCACTCCACCGGCAAGCACTTCTGCTCCGGCGGCGATGTCCGCGCCGCCCGCGAGGGCATGCTCGACGGCCGCGAGGTCGAGGTGGACGCGTTTTTCGCCGACGAGTACGCCATGAACCTGAAGATCGCGAACTACCCCAAGCCCTACATCGCCCTGTGCAGCGGCGTGATTATGGGCGGCGGCATGGGCGTCTCCGCTCACGGCTCGCACATGGTGGTTGCCGAGGACGCGTTCGCCTCCATGCCGGAGATGAACATCGGCTACATCACCGACGTGGGCATGTCGTGGCTGCTGCAGAACCTGCCGAAGGCGCCGTCGCAAAGCTTGGGCGCCTTTCTGGGCCTGACCGGCTATCGCATGTCGCCCGACGACATGCTGGCCACCGGCCTGGCCACGCACAAGGTTGCAACGCTTGACGGGGTGCTCGACGGCATCGTCGCCCAGGGGCCGGGCTACGTGGACACCATCGCGCTGGACGCGGGGGAGTCGGAGCTTCTGTCGCTTACCGACGACATCGATTCCGCCTTCCACGGACCCTGGGCCGAGATCCAGGAGCGATTAAGCGGGGAGCTGGCGGAGCTCGTCGAGAAGCTGACGGCGCAGGCCTCGCCCTCGTCGCTCGTGGCGGCCGCCGAGCTGTTTGCGGCCAACGCCGCGCAGGACCTAGCGGGCGCGCTAGACAACGAGCGGCGCTTGGGCGCGGTGATGCTGCGCGAGCCCGACTTCGCCGAAGGGGTGCGCGCGGTGCTGGTGGACAAGGACCACGCGCCGCGCTTCGCGCCGCAGCCCGACCCGGCGAAGTACCGCGGCGTCCTACGCTAGCGGCAGCAGCGGGGCGACGAGCTTCGCGCCTAGGCCCAGCAGCGCCCACACGGCGAGGACAGCCGCGATAGCAGCGGCGATGACCTCCCACGCTGACATCCCGGACGAGGCGAGGTGTGCCTTTGCGTGGTCGGACGTCGCCCCGAGCGGCAGGCAGGCCTCTAGCTCGTCGAGCGTGTAGAACATCGAGCCGTCCTCGATGGGCACGCACCCGGCGTGGAACGGCACCTCGGCCTCGTTGTAGAGCATCCGCACGATCGTCTCGTCCTTGTCGTTTTGGAACGCATCCCACTGGATGTTCGCCGCCATCGGCGAGACCGCATCGCCGCGCCACGGCGAGTTGGAGTAGTCCATCACCTCGTCGGCGGGAACGCCCTGCTCGGAGCCCGGCAGCTTCAACAGCGCCGCCAACGGGATGATGGTTTCAGCGTGCCCGAACCGGTACTCCGCGGCCGTGGTCCCTCCCTCTGCCCGCTGGCGCACGCCCTCGAGCATGTGGTCGAGCAGCGGCTCGAAGTTGTCGTACGAGACCGTCTGCCCCGCAATGGCCGGGCCCTTCTCGTAGAAGTCCTCCACGTCGAGCAGGTATGCGAAGGTGGGCCCGGAAGCGTCGTCCATGTACTCGTCGAAAATCCAGCCTTCCGCGGGCTTGGCTTCCTCCCGCTCCATGGCGGGGGAGATGATGTAGAGGTTGTAGAACTGCAGCGCCGCGTCGACGATGCCCTCGACCGTCTTGTCTGGGTTCTCCTTGCCGGTGAACTGCACGTTGCCGGAATCGATCGCCTCGATGAAATCCGGCGCGAAGATCTTGCGCAGCAGGCCTTTAGCGGCCTCGCGGGACGCAGGTTTGTCGTACGCTTGCTGCACCTTTTCCTTGAGCTCGCCGCTGTCTTTCCACTCGTTGTACCTCTTGTAGCTTTCGGCCTTCTTGTCCTTGTGCGCGTACAGCAGGTCCTGGCGGGTCTCCAGCTCCACGTGGCCGTCGGTGGTGCCGGATGCGAGGTTGTCGGTGAGCTCGTCGCGATCGTCGAGCAGACCGTGGCCGAAGTACCACCCGGATTCGGTTGCGCGGTCCTCGCCGGACGTCAGGAACGACACGGAGAGGTCGTCGCGCTCGATGGTGTCGAGCAGGGGCGCGTTGCGCGTGGCGTTTCGCTCTCCGATGCCACGCAGCTCTTCGCGTCCGAACGCGGTGAGGTTGCCGTAGCCGCCTTCGCCGGGCCCGGTGAGAGCACGGTTTGCTTGGCTCATCGCTTCGACCTGGGGGATGAGGCGCTCGCCGAGCTCAGTGAGTTGACCGCGCTTTTCCGCCTCGGCGAGCATTTGAGCCGCCAGGTCGTCGTACTTGAAGCTGGACAGGCCGCGTGAACCGTGGCGGTTGACGCTACCGGTGTAGATCTGCCGGAAGCCGGCGGGTGCCGCGCTGTAGCTGTCGATCGCGGCGGCGGGGGAGTACGGCTGCTTCGTTGAGTAGTAGGTGGTATCTTCGGCGGCCGCCAGTGGCGCGGCTGCGGCAGTAAGCGCTGCGGCACTTACCGCAGCGATTCGGCGACGGGATTTGGTGGACACGGGAAGACTCCTAAAGACATAGGCGACAGGGGACAAGCCGCACGCTAATCGCGGCAGGTGAACGGAGAATGAACCCGCGGGGTGAACCGTTACCCGCGCGCTGGAACCAGCCGCTAAGGTAAGGGGGCGATTCCGGGCGAGGAAATTGCCCCCGATTCCCACATGCTGAAGGAGCGACGTTGACCGAAACGATGAACCCCAGGGACGAATGGAACCACAAGCTCACCCTGGCCCAGGAGATGCTGCCGCTGATCAGCCGTCTGCACCGCGAACACAACGCCGTCACGTCGGTCTACGGCCGCCTGCTTGTGGGTGTCACCGACATCGACATCATCAAGGCGCACCGCTACGCCCGCCGCATCGATGAAAAGGAGCTCGCGCTCGACGAGACGCTGCCGATCCTGCGCGAGCTCGTGGAAATGGATCTGGGCACCGCGTCCATCGACCTCGGCCGCCTGGCCAAGGAGTTCAAGCATTCCGAGGAGCAGGATCTGCGCGCGTTCTTGGACCGCGAGCTTTCCGACGTCATCGGCACCTCCTCGGAGCTTGAAGCCCGCGACGTCGTGCTCTACGGCTTCGGACGCATCGGCCGCCTGCTGGCCCGGATCCTCATCGCGCGCGAAGCGATGTACGGCGGCGTGCGCCTGCGTGCGGTGGTGGTGCGCAAGAAGGGAGACATCGACATCGTCAAACGCGCGTCGCTGCTGCGCCGCGACTCGGTGCACGGCTCGTTCAACGGCACCATCACCGTCGACGAGGACAACGAGATCATTTGGGCCAACGGCACCCCGATCCAGATGATCTACGCCAACGACCCGTCCGAGATCGACTACACCGCTTACGGCATCAACAACGCCATCGTGGTGGACAACACTGGCGCCTGGCGCAACCGCGAAGGCCTGTCCAAGCACCTCGAGTCCAAGGGCGTGGACCGGGTCTTGCTCACCGCGCCGGGCAAGGGCGACATCCCCAACATCGTCTACGGCATCAACGAGCACATGATCGGTGAGGAGCGCGTCCTGTCCGCCGCGTCCTGCACCACCAACGGCATCACCCCGGTGCTGAAGGTGATCAACGACCGCTACGGCGTCACGCACGGCCACGTGGAGACTGTCCACTCGTACACCAACGACCAGAACCTGGCCGACAACTTCCACAAGGGCGACCGCCGCGGCCGCGCCGCCGGCCTGAACATGGTGCTCACCGAAACCGGCGCTGCAAAGGCCGTGTCCAAGGCCCTTCCGGAGTTCGAGGGCAAGCTCACCGGCAACGCCATCCGCGTGCCCACGCCGGACGTGTCTATGGCGGTGCTCAACCTCGAGCTGGAGCAGGAAGTGGACAAGGACGAGGTGAACAGTTTCCTGCGCCGTGTGTCCACGCACTCCAACCTGCGCCAGCAGATCGACTACGTCAACTCCCCGGAGGTCGTCTCCACCGACCTGCTGGGCACCACTCACGCCTCTGTGGTGGACGGGCTGGCCACCATCGCGTCCGGCAACCACCTCGTGCTCTACGTCTGGTACGACAACGAGTACGGCTACTCCCACCAGGTGGTTCGCGTGGTCGAGGACATCGCCGGTGTGCGCCCGCGCGTGTTCCCGGAGCGCAAGGACCCCGCAGAGATCCGCTAGGCGCCCGCGATGACCTCCTCGTAGTAGCCCACGACGGCCTCCGAGGAGGCGCGCCACGTCCAGCGCTCAGCTTCCGCGCGGGCGTGTCGCGCCATGCGGGCGTGGGTGTCGGCGTCGGTAAGCAGACGTGCGATGGGCTCGGCCCACGCGTTGTCGGGCGCTGCCGGGTCGACTAAGAACCCGGTCTCGCCGTCGTCGACCACGAACGGCAGGCCACCCGCGTTCGCGGCCACCACCGGCAGCCCGGACGCGAAGGCTTCCAGCGCCGCGAAGCCGAGGGTTTCCGTGGTGGAGGGAAACAGCAGCGCGTCGCCGGACGCGTACGCCGCGTGCAGGTCTGGCCCGGAGAGGTAGCCGGTGAAGGTGCACCATTCGGGTGGGTTGGTGCGGAGCTCGTCGTAAAGCGGACCTTCGCCCACAATGGCCAGGCGCGCGCGGGGAACGCGCCGGCGCACCGCGTCGACGATGGGGACGCAGCGCTCCACCGACTTTTCGGCGGAAACGCGGCCGACGAAGAGGACGAGGGGGTCGTCCGGGTGCCCGCCGGTGAGCAGACTGCGCATCTCGCTCGTGCGCGCGGCGGGGGTGAAACTGTCCGTGTCTACAGCCTTCGGCCACAGGCGCACGCCCCCGATGCCGTATTCGGCGGCCTTATCCATCATCGGGCCGGAGGTGACCAAGTTCAGGCCCGCCCGGCCGTGGAAGGTGCGAAGGCCCCACTCGGCGATGGGCTTGACCCACGGAATGCCCAGCTTCAGGCAGTACTCGGGGACGTCAGTGTGGAACGACGCGATGACGGGGTAGCGCCGCGCCGCAATCAGCGCGGACCAGCCGGCCGTCCAAATCGGGTTGACCGCATGCACGATGTCGGGGTCGAACTCGCTGAGGCGACGAAACGCACGCGGCCCCATCATGCCGTGCATGACCTCGGGGTAGACCTTCAGGCTGCGCGACGGAATGGGCACGACCTCGAAGCCCGCGTAGCGCTCCGGCGGGTTGCCGGGGGCGAAAACGAGGACCTCGTGGCCCAGCTCCGCCAGCTGGTCGAGGTGCCGGGTCGTGCGGGTGACCACCCCGTCGATTTTGGGCAGGAAGACCTCGGTGAGCAGCGCGATACGCATCTACTTCTGGCCCTGCGGAACGCCCTCGGATTGCTGCGCCGTCCACAGCGAGCGCGCCGGGATCTTCGAGCGGTCCGCCCGGTCGGCGTACTTCTTCGCCACCTCCTCGACCTCTACGAGCAGGCCCTCCTCCAGCTTGGTCGGCTCGAGGCCCAGATCAAGGAACGCATCGTTGACCACGTGCAGCTCGTTTTCCGCGGACTCGTTGCGCGGGTTCGGCACCATCTGCACCTGCGCGCCGGTGATGCGGCCGATGAGCTCGGCGAGGTCGCGCACGCGGTGCGTCTCGGTCATCTGGTTGAAAATCTTCACCCGCTCGCCGCGCGCCGGCGGGTTTTCCACGGCCAGCTGGATGCAACGCGCCATGTCGCGGATGTGAATGAACGCGCGCGTCTGGCCGCCGGTGCCGTGCACGGTGAGGGGGTAGCCGATCGCGGCCTGCATGAGGAAGCGGTTGAGCACGGTGCCGTAGTCGCCGTCGTAGTCGAAGCGGTTGACTAGGCGCTCGTCGCGCAGCGTCTGCGGGGTGTTGGTGCCCCAGATGATGCCCTGGTGCAGGTCCGTGATGCGCAGCTCGTCGTTCTTGGCGTAGTAGGCGAACAGGTGCTGGTCCAGCACCTTCGTCATGTGGTAGATCGAGCCGGGGTTGGTGGGGTAGAGGATCTGCTGCTCAACCGTGCCGTACTCGCCCGCGTCAACCTGCACGTCTAGGTAGCCTTCCGGGATCTTCATGCCGGCGGTGCCGTAGCCGTACACGCCCATCGTGCCCAGGTGCACGACGTGGATGTCCTGGCCGGATTCCACGATCGCGGCCAGCAGGTTGTGCGTGGCGTTGACGTTGTTGTCCACGGTGTAGCGCTTGTGCGCGGGGCTCTTCATCGAGTACGGCGCAGCGCGCTGCTCAGCGAAGTGGATCACCGTGTCCGGCTGGAACCGTTGGAGGAGGGCCAGCAGCGCGTCGTAATCCTGGGCCACGTCGATGTTTTCGAAGCCGATCTCTTTGCCGGAGACCTCGCGCCAGGCGGCGAGGCGCTCGTCGATGGGCGCGATCGGCGTCAACGAATCCGCGCCGAGCTCCTCGTCGATCCGACGGCGCGACAGGTTGTCCACGATGACGACCTCGTGTCCGAGATCAGAAAGGTGGAGGGAGGCAGGCCAGCCACAGAAACCGTCGCCGCCCAAAACCGCAATTTTCACTGATACTCGCCTTTCTTCAAACGCATTTCCGCGTAGGTTACCGCTGTCTGTGATGCGTCGCTGGGCAGAGCCCGAGACAGCCACCCCCAGGCTGCATACGATCGAGGTGGCAGATTGCCTCTCGACGACCAAAGGAGCCCCCATGAAGGCCATCCGCTACACCGATTACCAAACGTTTCCCGTTCTCGTTGACGTAGACAAACCGGTCGCAGGGCCCGGCGAGGTGGTGTTGAAGGTCGGGGCATCGGGGGCGTGCCATTCCGATGTTGCCGTCTTCAACGACTTCGTCGAGGGCACGAACCCGCTGTGCGCGCCGGCGTTCACGCTCGGCCACGAGGTAGCCGGCTGGGCCGACGAGATCGGCGAAGGGGTCAACGGCATCGAGCGGGGCGCAGCCTACGTCGTCTACGGCCCGGTCGGCTGCGGGCACTGCAGGTTCTGCTTGGTCGGCCAGGACACCTACTGCGAGCACGCCGACGAGGTCGGCTACCTAGGCATCGGGCTAGGCCGCGACGGTGGCATGGCGGAGTACGTTGTCGTGCCGGCCCGCAACCTCGTGCCGCTCGGGGAGGCGGATCCGGTGCAGGCCTCCGCCCTCGCCGACGCCGGGTTGACCCCGTACCACGCGATCAAGCTTGCGCTGCCGAAGCTGAATAAGGCGGGCTCCGCGGCGCTCGTGATCGGCCTGGGCGGGCTTGGGCTGCTTGCGGTGCAGATCCTCAAGGCCATGACGAGCGCGACGGTCATCGCGACCGACACCAAGGAATCGGCCCTGCGCCAGGTGGAAAAGTACGGCGCGACCACGGTGCCCTCCGGCGACGGCCAGGTCGATGCAATCCGGGATCTTACCGGCGGTCGGGGAGTGAACGCGGTGTTCGACATGGTCGGCGTCGGCCCCACGGTGCAGACGGCGATGGCATCCGTGGCCACCCAGGGGCGGGTGTCGGTCGTGGGCCTAGGCAGCGCAGGAAGCGACTACGGCTGGCAGTGGTACAAGGAGCCGTACGAGGCCGAGCTGGTCAAGACCTACTGGGGCACGCTCCCGGAGCTGCGGGAGTTGGTGGCGTTGCTGCAGCAAGGACACCTGGAGCCGCAGTACACCACCTACCCGCTTGCGCAGGGGCTGGAGGCGTACCAGCAGCTGCTCGACGGGCAGGTGTCCGGCCGCGCGATCATCGTGCCCTGATCACGGGTGCCTTACGACGCCCGCTCCGCCCACCACCGCTGCAGGTACTTCAACGCCTGATCGATGGCGTGGTGGGTGTCCACCGCCTCCATGGAGGGCAGCCCCTCCGAGCGGAACTGCGGCCCCAAGTTCGTGAACGGGCTGATCGTGCGTTCTGCGTGCATGGCGGCGTGGATGGATGCCAAGATGTCGTTCATCCTGCGGGCCACCAAGTGCTTTTGGGCGCGGTTGAACGTGGGCGGGGCGAACGGGTTGTCGTCGATAAGCATGTGCCCCGACAAGCGCCCGACGCGCGGGTCGAATGCGAACACCGCGACCGGGAACGTGAAGTCGGAGGCGAGGTTCGGCCGGAACTCGATGCAGAACGTGGTGTAGAGCGCGCTGTCTTGCGAGTCCTGCACCATGGCCAGCGTCGCGGTGGACATGTCTTCCGCCTGGAACGCGGCGCCGCGCTTGAGGGCGAACGCCGGGTCCAGCGGCTCAACCACCTGCACGGTGCCGTCGTCCTTAGCAACGAGCACGCGCCCCAGCTCGGAGGCCACATAGCTGGCGTCCTCGGCCGAGTACCAGCCCGGCGCCTGCGGGCTGCCGGGTTGCAGCATGGCAATTTCAACCTCGTGCGTGCGCAGATCGTGGACGATCACGCAGACGCGCACGCCGTTGTCGATGACGTACTCGCTGTCGAGTTCGTAGGCGACGTCGTCCTCGTCGTAGTCGAAATCCTCGATAAGGTCTGCAGCCTCCTGGTCGTACGTGTCCAGGTAGTACAGCTCATAGGTGGCAAAGGTCATTGCTCGTCCCCCCAGGGTGTCGTCCGGGAGCCCCCTGCTCCCGCGTATCTGCGACAGTAAAGGGCCCACCCGCCGCGCTCAAGCGTTAGCGCGCACACGTCAATGCGCATCCGTGGCGGAACCGGGAAAGGGGATAGGCTTGCCGCCATGGATGAACAGGCAAAGCTCGAGCGCGTCTTCAACTACCGATTCGGCGACGTTTACAGCAACTACCTGGCAAAAGTGGAGCGCAAAGGGCACTCCCGCGAGGAGCTCGACGACGTTTTGGGCTGGTTCACCGGCCTCGACGCGCCGGCGCTGCGGCAGGCCGCGGACTCGGAGCTGACGCTGCGCGATTTTTTCGGCACCGTCACGCTCACCACCAACGCCGAGCTGATTACCGGCAAGGTGTGCGGGGTGCGCGTCGAGGAGGTTGACGACGAGCTCATGCGCTCCATCCGCCAGATGGATCTGCTTGTCGACGAGCTGGCCCGCGGCAAGAAGATCGCCAACATCAAACGCGGCTAGCGCATGTCGCGCAGCACCTCAAATGCCCGGCGAACCAGGGCCCGCCCCGCATCGGGGTCGCGGGGCTCGGGCAGCGCGAGGTACGCCTTGACCGCGGTAGCCCCCGCGATGCCGTACGCGTTGAGCAGCACCTCGGCGTCAAACGGCGTGGCCCCGGGCGTGCGGCCGCGAACGCTCGCCACGAGCGGCTCCGCGATTTCCCGCACGGTCTCCTCCGCAGGCGGCGAGGCGGCTTCTGTGCGGGCTCGGTCCCCTAGGGGCACGAGTGTGGAGGCGGAGTAAAGCTCGAAGCCGTCCTCGTTGAGCGCGTCGATGATGATCGCCTCGATCGCCTCCGCCGCGGAAAGCTCCGCCGACAGCGAGGCAAGCTGCTCGGCGATGGTGGAGAACACCTTGCGCAGGAATTCCTCCAGCGCCTCGTCGATGTCCGCGAAGTAATTGTGGAAGGTCCTGGTAGACACGCCTGCGCGCTCCGAGACTCGTGCGACGGTGGTGGCGGCCGTGCCCTCTTCAAGCAGCAAGGCCGCGGTTGCCTCCGAGATCGCGCACCGGGTCGCCGCCTTTTTCTCTTCGCGCAGACTCATGGCTACACCGTAACTGGCTCGGTCGTCTGCGAATGCCCGCGGTGGAGCTTCTCCCCCTCGATGTCCAGGTTCGGCAGCGCCTTATCCAGCCACCCCGGAATCTTCCAGGCGCGGTCGCCCAGCAGGTACATGGTGGCGGGGATGAGCGTCATGCGCACCACGAATGCGTCGATGAGCACGCCGGCCGCAAGTGCGAAGCCCATGGCCTTGATGAACGGCTCGTCCATGAGGACGAACGCGGCGAACACCGAGATCATGATCAGCGCGGCCGCGGTGACCACGCGGGCACCGTGCTTGTAACCGTTGGCCACCGCGTTGCCGGCGGTCTTGCCGCGGGAGACGTAGCCTTCGCGCATACGCGTGACCAGGAACACCTGGTAATCCATGGCGAGGCCGAAGGTCAGGCCGATGAGCATGATGGGCAGGAAGGACAACAGCGGCTGCGGGTCTTCGATGAGCCCGAACATGCCCTCCTGGAAGATCGCCACGGTCACGCCAAACGTTGCCGCCATGGACAGGCCGAAGCCCAGCGCGGCGAGGAGCGGCACCCAGATGGAGCGGAACACCAGCATGAGCACGATGAACGCGAGTCCCAGGACGATCGCGATGTACGGAACGAGCACGTCGGAAAGCATCTGCGAGATGTCGTCAAAGATCGGCGTGATGCCGGTGATGCCGAACGTGGCGCCGGTTTCGTCCTCGAACGGCTGCTTGAACTCGCGCAGGCGCTCCATCGTGTCGGTGGTGGCCTGGTCGGTGGCGCCGGAATCCGGCGTGATCAGGATTTGGGCGGCGTCGAAGTTGTCCGTGGTGCGCACGATTTGTGCGTTTACCACGCCTTCGGTGCCGGCGAAATCCTGCAGCAGGGTTTGGTAGGAGCCCATGCGGTCCTGCTCGGCCACGTCAGCCGCGTCCACGTACGCGATCATCGGTGCGTTGCGGCCGGGGCCGAAGGCGTCGTTCATGATCTCGTACGCCTCTCGCTGCGGGGAGCCAAGCTTCGCGGTGCCGTCGGTCGGCATCGCCAAGCGCAGGTTCGCGGCGGGGATGGCGAGGATGCCAAGCAGCACGACACCGGCGATGAGGTTCAGCCACGGACGCGCGCGGATCTGGCGTGCCCACAGCAGGCCCATGGTCGGTTTCTCGTCCTCCGGGTCGGGGACCCTCGGGCCGGGAATGCGGATAGCGAATGCCCGGGTGCCCAGCAAACCGAGCAGCGAGGGGAGGAAGGTGAGCGCAACAAGCACAGCGATCGCGACCGTCGCAGCCGCAGCGAGCG
The DNA here is from genome assembly GCF_012396315.1 of Corynebacterium mucifaciens. Taxonomy (GTDB): domain Bacteria; phylum Actinomycetota; class Actinomycetes; order Mycobacteriales; family Mycobacteriaceae; genus Corynebacterium; species Corynebacterium mucifaciens. The sequence goes on from NZ_JAAXPF010000001.1 coordinate 108,009, forward strand.
CCATGGTGGTTAGGAACGGAATGCGGATGATCGACAAGGCGGCCAGCGCAATGAGCACCGTCGTGCCCGCGAAGACTACAGAGCCGCCCGCTGTGCCGAGCGCCATACCCATGGCGTGGGCACGCTGCTCCTTGTCCATCTTCTTCAATGCCTGCGCCAGTTCCTTCGGCGACAGGTTGTTCAGGCCGGAGGAGGAGATCAGCTCGTTGCGGAAGCGGGCCACGATGAACAGGGAGTAGTCGATGCCCACGGCGAGGCCGATCATGGACGCCAGCGTCGGCGTCATGTCGGAGATCGAGTCGGTGAACAGCGTGCCCATCTGCACGCCGAGGATGCCCACGCCCACGCCGATGACGGCGGCGATCAGCGGCAGGCCAGCGGCGACCAGGGAGCCGAAGGTGACCAGCAGCACGATCGCGGCGACGGCCATTCCGATAAGTTCCGAGGTGCCGTTCATTTCGCCGGCACCGCTGAACGCGTTGCCGCTGTATTTCACGGTGAGATCGGTGGCGTCGTAACGCTCGAGGATGCTTTCGACTTCGCCGAGGGTCTCCTCGGGGATGTCCATGATGTTGTCCTCGGTGAACGTGACGGACACGGTTCCGGTGCGCCCGTCGGGGCTCAGCGGCGACAGCGCAGCGAGGTCAGCGTCGATCTGCTCCTGCGGCATGCCCTGCGCGGCCTTGGCTTCGCCCATCTGCTGCGCCATGCCAGCGGCGGCGAGTACGGGGTTGACAATCGCCTCGGGCTCGCGGAAGTCGCCGGTGGCTTTGAGTTCGTCGAGCATGGCATCGACCTCGGCCATCACCTGCGGGTCTTGGAGCGTTGTCCCTTCCGGCGCCTGGATCACGACGGTGCCGCTGGGCACGCTCATCGCGTCCTCGTCGCTGCCGAAGCGCTCGTTCATCTCGTCCTGCGTCACGGTGGAGTCCATGTCCGGCATGGAGAACGTCGGGCTGGGGGATTTTGCAAAGTTCACGGCGCCGAAACCGAGGGCGCCCAAAAGGATCAGCCAGACGGCCAAAAACGGCCACACTTTTTTGTATGACCAGCTGCCTAGCCGGTAGAGAAATTCAGACATGTTGCACACGATATGTAAAGTTGCATAACGCGTGCAACATTTCACTGATAGAAAAAGGGAGGCGCGGCGCCTCCCTGAAAGCGTCTGCGACGCGGCGGTGCCGAATTAGAGGAGCAACGAGACGCCGCGGACGATCGAATCCCACAACCCCACCACCGAGTAGCTGAGGTCGCGCAGTGAGTCCTGCCAGGACTGGGGGAGGAAGTTGTTGACAAAGTCGGTCGTCAACACGATGCGCAGATCCTCTGCGCCGTGGTGCATGTTGTAGGTCAGCTGAGAGCTCAGATCCATGCCCACGATGGTACGCCGACCCGGTGCGCGGTCGGATGAAAACCGTACGCTTATTCCGTTTTGCAGGGGTTATAGGCCGGGTTATGGTCGGTAGTAGGACAACCGAATCAGAGGAGGAGCATCGTGACTACGGCAGCCCCACCCCCGGCAGCCACTCACCAGAAACCAGCGGAGACCGAGCACACCACGGGCAAGGTCGTCGCATTCATCGCGGCCTTCGCCGCGTTGGCCGCGGTCGTGCTCATCCCGATCGGCGGGCTGGCCATGCCGGCGAAAATTGCGTTGGGCATGCTGGCGTTCGCTGTGATCATGTGGGTGACCGAGGCCGTCACCTACCCCGTCAGCGCGGTGATGATCGTAGGGCTCATCGCGATCATGCTCACTTTCGCACCGGACCCCGAGACCGGGGAGGCCGTCGGGGCGTCGCAAGGCCTGAGCACCGCAATGAGCGGCTTCTCCTCGTCCGCCGTTGCCCTCGTCGCGGCGGCGTTGGCGCTGGCCACAGCCATGCAGGCGACGGGGTTGCACCGCAGGCTCGCGCTCTACGTGCTGAAGCTGGCGGGGGAGAAGGTCTCCAACATCGTCATTGGCGCGATTGTCATCTCGATCATTCTGGCCTTTTTCGTCCCGTCCGCTACCGCGCGCGCCGGCGCGGTGGTGCCGATCCTCATGGGCATGGTGGCCGCGTTCGGCCTGGAAAAAGAATCGAAACTCGCCGCGCTCCTGGTCATCACCGCGACGCAGGCCGTGTCCATCTGGAACGTGGGTATTAAGACGGCTGCGGCGCAAAACCTCGTGGCCGTCGGTTTCATCGAAGACCAGCTGGGCCAGACCGTGTCGTGGGGCCAATGGTTCCTGTGGGCGGCCCCGTGGTCGGTGCTCATGTCCGTCGCGCTGTACTTCATCATGCGCTGGGCCATCAAACCTGAGACTGACGCGATTGCGGGCGGGCGTGAGCTCGTCGAGAAGCAGCTCGCGGACATGGGGCCGATGACGGGCGCAGAAAAGCGCCTCACCGCGATCGCAGTCGCGCTGCTGCTGTTTTGGGCCACCGAGGGCCTGCTGCACCCGATCAGCTCCGCGACCATCACCATCGTCGCCGTCGGCATCATGCTCACGCCCGGCATCGGCGTGATGGATTGGAAGTACGCGCAGGAGCACATCAACTGGGGCACCCTTGTGGTGTTCGCGGCCGGCATTTCGCTGGGCAAGTTCCTGCTGGACACCGGCGCGGCGTCCTGGCTGTCGGAATCCACCTTCGGCGCCATCGGTCTCGCCTCCATGCCGATCCTCGCGGCGATCGCGCTGGTGAGCCTGTTCAATATCCTGATCCACCTGGGATTCGCATCGGCGACCTCGCTGGCGTCCGCGCTCATCCCGGTGTTCATCGCGCTGGCGGCAACGTTGGAGGTGCCGAACGGCGGTATCGGGTTTGTGATCATCCAGCAGTTCGTCATCTGCTTCGGCTTCTTGCTGCCGGTCTCCGCCCCGCAGAACATGCTCGCCTACGGCACGGGCGCGTTCACGTCCAAGCAGTTCCTGCGCACCGGAATCCCGCTGACGGTCGTGGGCTACCTGCTCATCCTCGTCCTTTCGGCTACGTATTGGAGCTGGATCGGGCTGGTTTAAACCAGAATGAGGCCCAGGTGCAGCGCGTGCAGCTCGTGCTCCCCTGGGCCTTTCGGCAGCGCGGCGATCTCGTCCGCCGTGGCCGGGGTGACGGGAATGATCCACCCGAGCTTCGGGTCCAGCACCGGCACAGACTCTCGGTCCACCGGCACAAACGTCACGTCGCGCGCCCCCGGGTGCCGCAGCTGCACAGCGTCGCCGGTGGCGAGGAGATCGAGCGCGTCCGCCGACGTGGTCACAATCACCATCTTCTCCTCCGTGTCCGGGGAGAGTTTCGCGGTGTGCACCTGCAGCCTCTCGACGTCCAACGGTGTGAACTGATCCGGCACATCCACGAGGGGAGTGTGCCCGAGGCCGAGCAGCTGACGCGCGCGACTGAGAAGTCCCATGGTGGCCGAGTGTATAAGCTGCCGGATATGGCAGAAAACGGCACGACGTACCGCGCAGAGCTGATCATGCCGTACGGCACCGGAGACGTGGTGGTCACCCCGCACGACTACGAATCCCCGCTTCGGCGCGGCAACCGGCTGACCAAGGCGGGTTGGCGGTCGGTGCTGCGGCGCATCGTCACCGACTTCTCCAACGACGGCGTGGTCGACCGCGCCGCGGCCATGACCTACTACTCGCTGCTTTCCGTCGCGCCGATGCTCCTCGCCGCGTATTCCGTTTTCAGCCTGCTCATGCCGCGCAAGGAGGACGCGCCCGACTCGCTGCTGGCGGACCTCATCCAGACCTACGTGCCGCCGGAGCTGCAGGATGACGCGCTGAGGTTGCTGCTCACGATTGTCGGAACGCCGTCGCAAAGCACGATCGCGCTGGTGGTTTCGGGGGTGTTCTCGCTCTGGTCGGCCTCGGGGTACGTGCGCTCGTTCTCGCGCACTGCGAACCTGATGTACGGGCGCACCGAAGGGCGTCCGATCGCCGTGACGTGGATAACGATGTGGCTGGTCACCCTCGTGCTGGTGGTCGGCGCGGTGGTGATTATCCTGGGGGCGTTGCTTACCGACGGCATCGTGACCGCCGTGCTCGGCCCGGTCGCCCGCCCGCTGCAGCTGGAGAGCGAGCTGGAATACCTCACGTCGATCTTCCTGCCCGTGTGGGACTACCTCCGCGGACCGGTCATCGCGGTGGTGGCGGTGGCACTGGTCAGCGTGTTGTACCACTTCACCCCGAATGTGCGCCCCGGGCGCTTCCGGGTGCTCACCCTCGGCTCCACGCTGGCGCTCGCGACGGCCAGCGCGCTCTGGGTCGGCTTCGGCTGGTACCTGCGCTACGTCGGCGTGCGCAGCACCTACGGGGCGTTCGGAACCGTCTTGGCGGTGCTGGTGCTGGTGTGGGCCATGAACGTCGTGCTGCTCATGGGGGTGAAGATCGATGCCGAGGTGCTGCGGGCGAAGGAGCTGCAGGCTGGGTTCGACTCGCGCCGGTGCATCCAGGCGCCGCCGCGGTCCAACAGCGGCGCGGCCTGGCGGCTGCAGATGCAGCGGTGGACCGACCGCGCGGGTGAGGAAATCCTGGACGGCTGATTAACTCAGGGCCGGTAGGGTGGCGCCATGGCACTTATTGATCCCCGCACAAAGCACCCCTCCGATTTCCCCTCCGAGCCGCGCCAGGACAATCCCGGCCTTGAAACCAAGATGGCAACCGCGCCCGATCTGGGCCAAGACACCTACGTAGGCTCCGGCAAGCTCGAGGGCCGTCGCGCCCTGATCACCGGCGGTGACTCCGGCATCGGTGCCGCCACCGCCATCGCGTTCGCCCGCGAGGGCGCGGACGTGGCCATCGCCTACCTGCCGGAAGAGCAGGAAGATGCAGACCGCATTGTGAAGCTCATCGAGGACGCCGGCCGCAAGGCCGTAGCCATCCCCGGCGACCTGAAGGAGCTGGACAACTGCGTGGCCGCGGTAGAGAAAACCGTCGAGGGCCTCGGCGGCATCGACCTCCTGGTCAACAACGCTTCGCGCCAGGTGTGGAACGACGGGTTGCTCAACGTCTCCGACGAGGACTTCGACGCAACTATGAGGACCAACCTGTACTCCGCGTTCCGCGTGACCAAAGAGGCGGTCAAGCACATGGAGCCGGGTTCCTCCATCATTTTCACTACCTCCGTCCAGGCGTACAGCCCGTCGAAGGAGCTGCTGGATTACGCGATGACAAAGGCCGCCTTCAACAACCTTGCCAAGGGCCTCTCCGGCGAGCTGCTGGCGTCCAAGGGCATCCGCGTCAACGCCGTCGCTCCGGGTCCGATCTGGACCGTGATCCAGCCGGCGGAGGGCCAGCCGGAAGAAGTCGTGGACAACTTCGCGCAGGACTCCGACATCGGCCGTCCAGGCCAGCCTGCGGAGCTCGCCGGCGCGTACGTCTTCCTCGCCTCGGAGGCCGCCTCCTACATCTCCGGCGAGACGCTCGCAGTTACCGGTGGCGCGCTGACGCCATAGCGGTTGAGCACTGTTCAAAAACGGCTATGAACAGTGACGGGCGGTGCTAGGGTCCTCTCCCATGGACCCTAGCGAGATCGCCGAAATCGACGCCGCCCACATCTGGCACCCATACGCGGAGCCGGGGCAGTTCACGTACCCCGTCGAAAGCGCGTCCGGCCCGCGCATCACGCTCCACGACGGCCGCGTGCTCATCGACGCGATGTCGTCCTGGTGGTCCGCCATCCACGGCCACCGCAACCCGCGCCTCGTCGGGGCGGCTGAAGCGCAGCTGGCGAAAATGAGCCACGTCATGTTCGGCGGTCTCACCCACGAACCGGCAGCGCTGCTGACCAAGCGGCTGCTCGACATCACCGGCGGCGCATTCAGCCAGGTGTTTTACTCCGACTCCGGCTCCGTGTCGGTGGAGGTGGCGATGAAAATGGCGCTGCAGTACGCCATCGGGCAGGGCCATCCCGAGCGCACCACGTTTCTTACCTGGCGCTCCGGCTACCACGGCGACACGTTTGCCACCATGAGCGTGTGCGACCCGGAGGGCGGGATGCACGCCATGTGGGGCGACGCACTCAAACCCCAGGTATTCGCGCCCGCGCCGCCCGTGCGCGGCGCCTCCGAAGCGCAGCGCTCGGCCTACCTGGAGCAGTTCGCCTCGCTGATCACAGACGACATCGCCGGGGTCATCATCGAACCCGTCGTCCAAGGCGCGGGCGGCATGCGCTTCCACGACCCCGAACTCGTGCAGGGCCTTCGCCAGCTTTGCGACGCCTCCGGTATCCCGCTCATCGCCGACGAGATCGCCACCGGCTTCGGCCGCTCCGGCGACCTGTTCACCACCTTGGGCAACGGCGTGGTGCCCGACATCATGTGCGTGGGCAAGGCCATGACCGGCGGGTTCATGACACTGGCTGCGACCTTGGCCACCGAAAAGATCGCCTCCGGCATGGCGCCGAAAGCGCTCATGCACGGCCCGACGTTCATGGCCAACCCATTGGCGTGCGCGGTGGCGGCGGAATCCGTCGCCATGGTGGCCGAGGGGCAGTGGCGCGAACAGGTGAACAGGATCGAGGCCGGGCTTGAACAGGGCCTGCGCCCGCTGGCTAACACGCCGGGCGTGGCAGATGTCCGCGTCCTCGGGGCCATCGGCGTGGTGGAGATGGAAGACGACGTGCCGATGCGCGAGACCACTGAGGCAGCGATGGCGCAGGGCGTGTGGGTCCGCCCATTCGGACGGCTCATCTACACCATGCCCCCGTACGTCTGCACCGATGACGAGGTGGCGCAGATTTGCCGGGGCATCACACAGGCGGTGCACACCGCAGCGAAGGAGAACGGGAAATGATTATCGCCATTACTGGCACCAACACGGATGTGGGCAAGACCGTCGCCACCGCAGCCATCGCGAGCGTTTTGCAGCGCCGCGGCATCGACGTCGTGGCGGCGAAACCCATTCAGACCGGCGAGGCGCCTGGGCAGGGCGATGCGTCAGCCGTCGCCAAGCTGGCAGGTGTGCGCACATTTGAGCGGTGGCGTTACCCGGAGCCACTCGCGCCGAACTTGGCGGCGCGGCGGGCGGGGATTGCGACACCGCCGCTTGCGGAGGTCGCGGAGTGGGTGCGCAGCCTCGACGCACCCGGCCGTGTCGTGCTGGTGGAGGGCGCCGGCGGGTTGCTTGTCCGTCTGGCGGACGACTACACGCTCGTGGACATCGCAAAGGCCGTCGACGCCCCGCTGGTGGTCGTGACCTCCCTCGGCCTGGGCAGCTTAAACCTCGCAGAGCTGACGTGCGTGCAGGCGCGCGCGGCGGGGCTGGAAGTGCTGGGGCTCATCGGCGGCAGCATGCCGGACGACCCGGATCTGCCCACGCGCCTGAACGTGGCGGAGCTGCCAGAAGTCACCGGAGCGGAGTACTTCGGCCACCTGCCCGACGGGTGCGGCAAACTTGGCACCGAGGCATTCGCGGAGGTTGCGTGGGAGGCTATCGGGGAGGCAGTGGCCGCGCGCGTAGGCTCGCGGGCATGATTGACGCCCGCGACACCGCCCTCATTTTCGAAGGCGGAGGCACCCGTAACTCGTACACCGCCCCCGTCGTGGAAAAGCTCATCGCTGAGGACGTGCAATTCGGCTGGGTCGGCGGCATTTCCGCCGGCTCGGTCCACGCGCTGAACTTCGCCTCCCGCGACACGTGGCGCTCCGAAAACGCGTTCACGGAGTTCGTGGGCAACCCCAAATTCGGCGGTTGGCGCTCCGTCGTGCGGGGCAAGGGCCTGATCAACGGCGAATGGGCGTACGAGCAATCCGAGGACGTCCTGCCGTTCGACTTCGACGCGTTTTCGCGGACCACCGAGGAGGTCCACGTTGAGGCGGTGCGCGCCGACACGGGGGAGACGGTGGCGTTCAACCGCGAGGACCTGCGCACCCTGGACGACGTGGCTCTGGCCGCCCGAACGTCGTCGACGCTGCCGATCCTGATGAAAATGCGAGAGATCGACGGCGTGCCCTACGTCGACGGTGCGCTCGGCACCTCGGGCGGTCTGCTTATCGACGCCGCTCGCGCCGCCGGCTACACCCGTTTCGTCGCGGTGCTCACCCGCCCGCGTGATTACGTTAAGGGGCCGCAAAAGCGCGAGCGCGCCGTGCGCCGCGTCCTGCGCAGCACCCCGAAGGTTGCCGACGCCATGGTGGCCCGGCCAAGCATCTACAACGCTGCGAAGCAGTCGCTTATCGACGAAGCTGACGCCGGCAACGCGTACATTTTCTTCCCCGAAGCGATGGGGGTTGAATCCACCGAGCTCGACGCGGAGAAGCTGCGGGCCAACTACGCGGCCGGGCAGGAGCAGATCGAGCGCGAGTGGCCCGCCATGCGCGAGTTCCTCACCCGCGACAGGGGGCGCTAGTCCGCGATCAGCGGCTCGATGGTCAGCTCCGGGTGCTCCTTCTCCACAAACGCGAGCTTCCACTTATCGCCGAAGAGCGCGATGAGCTCGCCGTCCGTGCGGGTGAAAATCTCCACGCCACGCTGCCGGCCCAGCTCTGGGGCGGACTCGGCGTCGGTGCGCCGCGCCACGGAATAGGGGATGGGCTCCGTGACGGTCTCCACGTTGTACTCGTTTTCCATGCGGGCCTGCATGACCTCGAACTGCATGGGGCCCACCGCCGCCATGACGGGGGCGGCGTCGCCGCGCAGGTCGTTGCGCAGAACCTGCACGACGCCTTCGGCATCGAGCTGATCCAGCGCCTTGCGAAACTGCTTGTATTTGCCCAGGGACTTCGCGCGCAGCGTGCGGAAGTGCTCGGGAGCGAACTGCGGCATGGGCGGGAACTGGACCTTCTTGCCGGCGTAGATCGTGTCGCCCGGGGCGAGCGCGCCAGCGTTGACTAGACCGATGATGTCGCCCGGGAACGCAGTGTCCACCGTGTCGCGGCTGCGGCCGAAGACCGTCAGCGCGTACTTGGTGGAGAAGCTGCGTCCAGACTGCGCGTGCGTGACCTGCATGCCGCGGTCGAACTCGCCGGAGACCACGCGCATGAACGCAAGCGTGTCCCGGTGGTTCTTGTCCATGCCGGCCTGCACTTTGAACACCACGCCGGAGAAGTCGTCGCCCACCTCGCGCTGCTCGTCCATCGCGGTGGTGGACGCCTCGACGGCCTTCGGGTCCGAGGCGCGGCCTTCCGGCGCCGGGGCGATGGCGCACAGCGTGTCCAGGATCTGGTGCACGCCGAAGTTCAGCATCGCGGAGGCGAAGATGATCGGGGAGGTGATGCACTGCTCGAAGAGCTGCTGGTCGTGCACCGCGCCGTCTTCAAGCAGCAGCTCAGCTTCCTCCACCGCGGTGTCCCATACGTCGCCCTCCCGCTCGGCCGCCTCGGCGGGCGTGTAGTGCTCCTCGGGCGCGATGGTGGAACCGCCGGCGGTGCGCGTGAAATGGACGTAGCCGTCGATGGAGCCAGCGGCATCGACATGGGCGAGGCCCCGGAAGTCGCCCGCTTCGCCCACGGGCCAGTACAGGGGCGTGGGTTGGAGGTCGATCTCCGTGACAATCTCGTCCACAAGCTCGAGCGGCTCGCGGCCGACGCGGTCCCACTTGTTGATCACGGTGACAATGGGCAGACCGCGCGCCTTGCACACGCGGAAGAGTTTCAGGGTTTGGGGCTCGAGGCCCTTGGCTGCGTCGATAAGCATGACGGCGGCGTCGACGGCGGAGAGCACGCGGTAGGTGTCCTCCGAGAAGTCCGCGTGGCCGGGCGTGTCCACCAAGTTGATCACGTACGGCTCACCCTCGAACCCGTCCGGCGCGTACTCGAACTGCAGGGCGGATGACGCGACGGAGATGCCGCGCTCCTTTTCCATCTCCATCCAGTCCGAGACCGTGGCTTTGCGGTTGCCCTTGCCGTGCACCGCACCGGCCTCCGAGATCACGTGCGCGTGCAGCGCGAGCGCCTCCGTGATGGTCGACTTACCGGCGTCCGGGTGGGCGATGACGGCGAATGTGCGGCGGCGCGCGGCCTCAGAAACGGTGCTCGAAGGGCTCATGGGCAGCTAGCTTATCGACGCACCTTCGGCCAAGTACAGTCGTGTCTATGACAACAATCGGAGTATTTCTTGGATCGGTACGACGCGGCCGCATCGGCGAGCAGGTGGCCAACTGGGTGATGGATGCCGCGGGCGAGCGCGACGCTGAGTACCGCCTGTTGGACCTGGCGGAATTCGACGTGCCCCACTTGGTGGCGGAGGTCGTGCCGGGCGCGGCGAACAAGCAGTACGACGACCCGGCGGTGACCCGCCGGTCCGAGGCGGTGGACGCGTGCGACGGCTACGTCTTTGTCTCTGCCGAGTATAACCACTCTGTGCCGGGGACAATGAAGAACGCCTTCGACTCCCTGTTCGGGGAGTGGGCGGGCAAGCCGGTGGCCTTTGTCAGCTACGGCGCGGACGGCGGCGTGCGCGCGGTGGAGCACTGGCGCCAGATCGTGGGCAACCTGTCCATGACGGACATCCGCAACCAGGTTGCCTTGAACATCTACGGCGAGGACGCCGAGGGCGCGGATCTCGCCCCGCGCGAGCACAAGCAGGCCGCGCTCCTGCGCGCGCTCAGCGATCTTGAGCGCGCGACTGCCTAACGCGCGTGGATCGCGTTCTGCGCCTTCTGCAGCCCCTCTGAGGTGAGCAGGCGCACTGCGTCCACCGCATCCCCTGTGGCGGTCGCCCGCACCTCTTCGCCTGCGGGGCCGAGTACCCAATCGGGCACCGGCACGCCACTGGGTGGGCGCCCGATGCCCACGCGCACGCGGAGGTAGTCGCGGGTGCCCAGGTGCTCAGTGATGGACTTCAGCCCGTTGTGGCCGTTCTCGTTACCGCCGAACTTCAGGCGCACAGTTCCGGCGGGAAGGTCCAGCTCGTCGTGGATGACAATCACCCGCTCCGGGGCCGCGCCGAGCTGCGCCGCTAGGGGGCCGACGGCCTCGCCGGTGGTGTTCATGTACGTGGTGGACCGGGCATAGGCGACACCGTCGCGTACCTGCGCGAGCGCCTTGACCCCGGGCACCGGAGCGAGGTTGCCAGCGAGCTGGGCAAGCGCCATGTAGCCCACGTTATGCCTGGTACCGGCGTATTTATCCCCGGGGTTGCCCAGGCCCACAACGAGCCAATCCGCGTCCAGCGGGGGCGGGGGTGTGCGCCTGAAGAATCCGAGCATGACGCATACTCTAGCCATGGAGTTTCCCAGTGTGATCGCAGCACCCATGGCGGGCGGGCCGTCCACGCCCGCGCTGGTCAACGCCGTGACGTTCGGGTTCATCGCGCTCGGCACCTGCACCGTCGAGCAGTCCCGGGCCTGGCTTAACGCGTGCGAGCCCCCGTTCGGCGCAAATCTTTTTGTGCCTCAGCCAGCTCCCGCACCTGCGGACGTCCGTTCGGTCGCCCGCCGCCTCGGCCAGCCGGTCCCCGCAGTGCGGTCCGACTACGCGGAGAAGTTCGCGCTCGTCCTCGACGCCGCCCCCGCCGTCGTCTCCTCTACGTTCGGATGTTTCACGCGCAGCGAGATCGCGCAGTTGCACGCGGTCGGCTCGGAGGCGTGGGCAACGGTGACCAGCCCCGCCGAGATCGCAGAGGCCGCGCGCCGGGGCGTCGACGGCATGATCGTCCAGGGCCCGAGAGCCGGCGGCCACCGTGCCACTTGGAGCCAGCACGACGACCCCGCGCAAGACTCGCTGGAAGCGCTGCTCACACTTGTCGACGGACCCGTCATCGCGGCGGGAGGGGTGCGGGGGCCGGAGGACGTGGCAGCCGCAGGCGTGCCTGTCGCGTGCGGCACCGCGTTCTTGCTTGCGGACGAAGCCGGCACGAGCCCGCGCAACCGCGAGCTGCTGAGGTCGGACGCGCCGGCGGTGGTGACGCGGGCATTCTCAGGGCGGTGGGCGAGCGGGGTGAAAACCGCGTTCACGCGAGCCCACCCGGACCTCCCGCCGACGTACCCCTACTTGCGCCCGATGACCAGCGCTAACGACTACTGCCTCGTCGGCGCAGACCGCGGCGAGCTGCTCACCGCGCCGGCGAAGGAGATCGAGCGGATGCTCACAGGTTAGCGGCGTGCTGGCCTAGTACACGCGCATGGTGTTCTCGATGGCGCCGAGGCCCTCGATTTCCACCCGCACCGTATCGCCGTCGCGCAAGTACCGCTTCGGGTCGCGCGCGTGGCCCACGCCGGCGGGCGTGCCGGTGGCTATGATGTCGCCCGGCTCAAGCGGGTAGAGGTGCGAAATGAACTCCACCAGCTTGGCGGGCGTGAACACCAGGTCGTCGGTGGGGGCGTGCTGCATCACCTCACCGTTGAGCGTGGTGGTGATGGTCGGCCCCGGCTGCCACTCGGTGTCCAGCCACGGCCCGAACCCGGCCGTCTTCTCCAGCGACTTGCCCTGGTGCCATTGCTTCGTGCGGTTTTGATACTCGCGCTGGGAGCAATCGTTGATCACGCTATAGCCCGCGATGTGCTTCGCCCCGTCAGTGGCGTGGCGTGCGCGGGATCCGATGATGACCGCCAGCTCGCCTTCGAAGTCGAGGGCGTCGGCGTTGAAGTCGGGCACCTCTGCGTCGTCGTGGGCGCCGATGAGCGCCTCCGGGAACTTGATGAATAAGGTGGGCACGTCCGGCTGCTCGTGGCCCATCTCCGCGATGTGCTTGGCGTAGTTCAGGCCCACGCAAATGATCTTCCCCGGGCGCGGGATGACGGGGGCGAGGTCAGCCGGGGCGAAGGTGAACTCCTCGCCCTCCTCGTACGCTCCGGTGCGGAGGACCGCGCCGACGTCCTCGGCGCCGAGCGCGACAGCCCGCCCGTCGCCGATAATGCGCGCTGCCGTGGTGGTGTCACCGGTCCTGATTGTTGCGAGTCTCATGCGGGCTAGCCTATCGCGCGCATGATCTCGTCGGCCGCGTCCGCGGCGGCGATGGCGAGGTCCACCTGCTCTTTCGCGCTGAATGGTTTGAGCACGTAATCTGCGGGCGCCATGCGGCCGGGCGGGCGGCCGATGCCAACCGCGACCTTGTTGTACGGCTTGCCGCCGAGGGATTTGGTGATGGATTTCAGGCCGTTGTGCCCGTGGTCGCCGCCGCCGAGGCGCAGCTTCACCTCGCCGAGCTCCAAGTCAAGCTCGTCGTGGACCACGTACAACTGCTCCGGCTGCACGTGGAAGTAGTCCATGAGCGCTTTCACAGGGCCGCCGGAGACGTTCATAAAGGAACGGGTGCGCGCGAGGACCGTCAGGTCGTCGTCAAGCAGTCGGCCCTTCGACAGCTCCGCGATCTCCGCGTTCGTGCGCTTGTGCACTGCCAGCTGCGCCGGCATCGGCGTTGCACGCCCGAGCAGCTCCTCGACGACGAACACGCCGGCGTTGTGCCGCGTGCCGGCATACTGCGGTCCTGGATTGCCCAGGCCGACGATCAAGATAGTCACGCGGACGAGGATAACCGGCACAAAACAACGGCCACAGGTGAGGCACCTGTGGCCGTTGGGGGAGGCGGGGGATTTACTGGTTTGCGCCCTCGTCGCCCTCGCCACCGTCAGCGATCTCGACGGTTTCGTCGGCGTCAGCGCCAGCGTCGGCGCCGCCCTCTTCGGCTTCCGCAGCGGCAGCCTCGAGCTCTTCGTCGACCTCTTGGTAGGTGACGTTGACCAGCAGGGTCTCCGGGTCGGAGATGAGCTCCGCACCGGCCGGGAGCTGGAGGTCGGATGCGTACAGCGTGTCGCCGATCTCCTTGCCCTCGATGGAGATGGTCAGCTCGTCCGGGATGGACAGGGCGTCGATCTCGATCTCCACCACGTCGGCCTCCTGCAGCACCACTGCATCCGGGGCCGCCTCGCCTTCGGTGACAACCGGGACCTCGACGGTGACCTTCTCGCCGCGCTTGATGCCCAGCAGGTCGATGTGGTCGATGTCGAGGGAGAGGACGTTCTGGTCGACGTGCTTGACCATGGCGAGCAGCTTCTCGCCGTCGAGCTCGAGTTCGACGATGGCGTTGGTGCCGTCGTTGCGCACGACCGCGGTCATCTCGATGCGGTCCACGGCGAAGTGGACGTTGTCGATGCCCTTTTCGTACAGAACGCCCGGGATCTTGCCGTCGCGGCGCAGGCGGCGTGCGGAGCCCTTGCCGAACTCCTCGCGGCGCTCGCCCTTGATGGCGGTGGGGGTAATAGCCATGATGTACTCCTTCTTCGTGGAAGGGCCACAGGCCTTGCCTGCGACCACTGAACGGGTAGGTGCTCGTCGAGTGATCGCAAAAGGATCTTCATCGCGTCGATAACGGCCCCACGTGGGCCCTCGCCGAGACTGCTACAGGGTAGCAGGGCGGTCCTGCCACACAAAATGCCCGCTGGCCTGCAGCGCTTCGTGTTCGTGGCCAAGCGGGATCCCGCGCCGGTCGCGCACCAGGAGCGAGACGACGAGCCCGGTCAGCGTCGCCGCCATCAAGTACGCCGTGATCGCGGCCGTGCCGCCCGTTGCCTCTCGCAGCGCCGCCGCGATAGTGGGGGCGAACGCGCCGCCGAGGATCGCGCCCAGCGCGTACGAGATGGATGCCCCGGAAGCCCGCACCGAAGCGGGGAAGAGCTCGGCGTAGAACGCCCCGATCTCGCCGTACGTGAGTCCCAGACCCACGGTGAGGAAGATCAGCGCCGCGGTAATCTTCGCCACCGAGCCGGTGTTGACCAGCGGGAACAGCGCGGCCACGCCCGCCGCCTGCACGATAAAGCCGATGACGAGCGTCCGCCTGCGCCCGATGTAGTCCGACACCCAGCCGGCGAACGCGGTGGTGCACAGCCAGACCGCGGCCGAGGCGGTGACGGCCCAGAGGATGTCGCCGCGCTCCACCGCGAGTCCGGCTGGGTCCGTGACGTAGTTCTGGATGTAGCCGCCCGTGGTCATGTATCCGACCGCGCCGTTGGCCGCGAAAATCAATGCGGCGGCAACGACCACGCCGGCGTGGCGCTTGAACAGCGAGCCCACGGGGTTGCGCGCCCCGACCTCGCGCATCTCTTCCACCACGGGCGATTCGTCAACGCCGGTACGGATCCACCATCCAAGCAGCGTCAAGCCGACGGAGAGGAGGAACGGCACGCGCCAGCCCCACTGCATGAACGCGTCCCCGGGAGCGATGACGGTCATCAGCGCCAGCACGCCGGACGATAAGAGCAGACCCGCCGGCACACCAACCTGCGGCCCCGCGCCGTAGAGGCCGCGCTTGTCCGTCGGCGCGTGCTCCACCGCCAGCAGCACCGCGGAGCCCCACTCGCCGCCGGCGGACGTGCCCTGCAGAATGCGCAGGACCACCAGCGCGGCGGGCGCGAACCACCCCGCGGTCTCGTACGTAGGCAGCAGGCCGATCAGCGCCGTTGCGGTGCCCATGGTGAACAGCGTGACCATGAGCACGCCGCGGCGCCCCAGCCGGTCGCCGAAGTGGCCCGCCAGCACCGCGCCAAGGGGGCGGAATAAGAAGGACAGCCCCACGGTGAGGAAGCTGGCGATGGTCGCCGCCGCCGGCCCGAGCGGCCCGAACATCACTTTGTTGAAGACCAGGCCAGCAACAGCGGCGTAGAGGAAGTAGTCGTACCACTCCACCGCGGTGCCGATGGTGGTAGCCGCGATGACGCGGCGCCGCTCACTGCGCACGGTTCCAAGCCTCCAATAGTTCGTCGGTCTCTTCTGAGTTGGTCACTGTCACGCGGATGCCTTCGGGGAACACCCGCACGAGCACACCCTCTGCTGCGAGGCGGTCCGCGAGCGCGTGGTCCGCGTCGGGCAACCACACAAAGTTTGCCTGCGACGGGGCGAGCTGAAGCTTCTCGACGACACGTTCCCGCTCCGCCACGGTGCCGTCGATACGCGCACGCAGCTCATCGGTCGCCGCGAGCGACGCGAGCGCCGCCACCTGCCCGATCGAACTGACAGAAAACGGCACCGCGACCTTGTTCAGGGCCTCGATGACGGTCTGCGGGCCGAAGGCGTACCCCACTCGCACCCCGGCGAGACCGTACGCCTTGGAGAAGGTACGCAGTCCCACAACGTTGGGGTAGCGGGTGATTGCCTCGGTGGCCACGGGTGTGTCGGCGGCCTGGTTGTACTCGAAGTAGGCCTCATCCAGCGCAACCAGCACGCCTGCCGGCACCGCGTCCATGAAGGCGGCGAATTCGGCGTCGGTGACCGTCGTGCCGGTGGGGTTGTTCGGGTTGCACACGAAGATGAGCCTCGTGCGGTCGTTCACCGCCGCGGCGAGCGCGGGCAGGTCCACGCGGTGGTCATCGGTCAGCGGGACCGGCACCGGGGTAGCCCCGGCGATCTGGGCGAAGATCGGATAGGCCTCGAAGCTGCGCCAGGGAAACACCACCTCATCGCCGGGCCCCGCAACGGCGGTGACCAGCTGCTGGCACAGGGCGGACGAGCCGGTGCCCACCGCGACCTGCTCCGCAGCAACACCGAGGTGCTCGGCAAGCGCCGCGCGCAGCTGCACCGCGCCCAAGTCCGGGTAGCGGTTGACGCCGCCGAGCGCGGCCCGCATGGCCTCGATCACGCTCGACAGGGGTTCCTCGGCGCTCTCATTGGAAGACAGCTTGATGGCGCGCTCGTCGCGCACGCCTGGGACGTACGCGGGCAGCGAATCAAGGTCGGGGCGGATCATGCGGGGCGGCTCCTTGTGGTGGTCAGCGAAATCAGGCCCAGCACGATAATCCAGCCGGTCAGCGTGGCAAGGCCCAGACGGTATTCAGGCAGAATACCCATAAGCACGAGCACGGTGGCGAAGAAGGCGATGCACACCCAGTTGGCCACCGGGTAGAACGGCGCAGGAAACGTCTCGCTCGTTTCGTGTTTGCGGAAGTTCAGGTGGGAGATGCAAATGCCCGCCCACGTGATCAACTCGGTGCCCACAATGATGGCCAGCAGGACCGCGAAAATCTTGCCTTCGAAGAAATAGTTCAGGATGACCACGATGCCCATGAGCGCCGCGTCGAACAGCAGCGCCCTCGTGGGCAGCCCCTTCGCGCTGGTTGCGGCGAAGGCCCGCGGTGCTTGGCCGTTGCGGGCCAGGTCGCGCAGCATCCGCGCGCCGGAATACGTCATGGTGTTGAGCACGGAGAACACCGCCACCACGATCACGACGTTGAGGGCCGTAGCGGCGGGGCCGAAGCCCACGCCGGTGAGTACGCGGATGAACGGGCTTTCGTTACTCTCCTGTTCGTTCCACGGCGCAAGCAGCACAATCGTGCCGATGCCGCCCAGGTAGAACACGAGGATGCGCCACACCACCGAGTTCACCGCGCGCGGAATCGCGGTAGTCGGGTTGTCCGCCTCGCCCGCCGCGGTACCCACGGACATGATGCCGCCGAAGGTAAACGTCACCGCCACCAGCGCGAAGAGTACGCCGGTCACGCCGTTGGGCATGAACCCCCCGTGCTCGGTGATGTTGGTCAGCCCGATCGCCGGTTCGGGCCCGATGCCCACGACAAGGGCAAACCCGAGCACGATCATGAGCACCAGCGCGGCCACCTTGACCAGGGACAGCCAGTACTCCGTTTCCGCGAACACCCGCACGTTCAGCAGGTTTAGCCCCACCACCAAAAGCAGCGTGATCAGCGCGGTGAGCCAATGCGGCAGGCCCGGGAACCAGTAATCCATGAACGTACCCATCGCGGTCAGCTCCAGCATGCCCACCACGACGGTGGTGAACCACCAGTTCCAGCCGGTGATGAAGCCCGCGGCGGGGGAGATGTACTCGCGCGAGTACGCCGCGAACGAGCCGGATACTGGGTGCTCCACGGCCATCTCCCCGAGCATGCGCATGAGGAGGTACACAATCGCGCCGACGATGGCGAAGGAGATTAGCACCGCCGGCCCGGCGTACTGGATCGAGCCCGCGGAGCCCAAAAACAGGCCCGTGCCTATCGACGAGCCAAAGGCAATCATCATCAACTGGCGGCTTTTCACGCCCCGCTTGAGGCCCTGGTCTGTAAGGCTCACGTTAATTTCCTGTCGGGGGTCGGGAGGTGGTGCGGGACATGCCGCGGTACTCGGCGATCACGGTATCGCCGTCGTAAAGCGTGACGTCCGACAGGCCGTTGCGGCCCCACGTGTGGCGCTCCCGCGCCACCCCGCGGATGGTGCGGCCAATCTTCGCCGGAGTGAGGTAGATCATCTCGGACTGGGCCGTGACTGTCGGGTCCGTGCGCCTGGAGTTTGCCGCCCCGCCGAACAACGCGTCAGCGAAGGTGAACAAGATGCCGCCCTGGCACCCGCCGAACCCGTTGGCGTGGCGCGGTTCCACGGTGAACTCGCCCTCTGCCAGGCCCGGCTCGAGGCGCGTGATGGTGGCGCCGAGGAACTCCAGGGTGGCGTCGTTGTCGTACATGGCCTTCGTGTGCTCCAGGTCGGGGGTGAAGTCCACCGACGGCGCATAGCGGTTGCACATGCAAATCCTTCCGTATGCGCGACAGCCGGGGCAGCGGTGTCGCTGCCCCGGCTGTCGCGGTCTGGCGGCTTAGGCCTGGCCCTCGAAGAGGGTGGTCACGGAGCCGTTTTCAAAGATTTCGTGGATGGTCTTGGCCAACAGCGGCGCGATGGACAGCACCGTCAGGTTGTTCCAGCCCTCGGTGTCCTGCGGCAGGGTGTCGGTGGTGATGACCTCCTCCGCACCGCAGTCGTTGAGGCGCTCGCGGGCCGGGTCGGAGAACACGCCGTGGGTGCAGGCGATGACGACGGACTTCGCGCCGGCCTCCTTCAGCACCCCAACGGCGCCGGCGATGGTGCCGCCGGTGTCGATCATGTCGTCGAGCAGGACGCAATCCTTGCCCTGGACGTCGCCGACGACGCGGTTAGACACGACCTTGTTCGCCGCATCGATGTCGCGGGTCTTGTGCACGAACGCCATGGGCGCGTCGCCGAGCATGTTGGCCCACTTTTCCGCCGTCTTCACGCGTCCGGCGTCCGGGGAGACCACGACGAGGTTGTCCATGGAATACCGGGACTTGATGTAGTCCACCAGAATCGGCATGGCGTGCATGTGGTCCACCGGGCCGTCGAAGAAGCCCTGGATCTGGTCGGTGTGCAGGTCGACGGACACAATGCGGTCGGCCCCGGCCGCGGTGAGCAGGTCCGCGATCAGGCGGGCGGAAATCGGCTCGCGGCCGCGGTGCTTCTTGTCCTGGCGGGCGTAGGGGTAAAACGGCAGGATCGCGGTGATGCGCTTGGCGGAGCCGCGCTTGAGCGCGTCGATCATGATGAGCTGCTCCATCAGCCATTTGTTCAGCGGCTGGGCGTGGGACTGCATGACAAAGCAGTCGGCGCCGCGGACGGATTCTTCGAAGCGGATGAAGATTTCGCCGTTGGCGAAGTCGCGCGCGGTGGTGGGCACCAGGTCGATGCCGAGCTCCTTCGCAACGGCTTCTGCCAGCTGCGGGTGAGCGCGGCCGGTGAAGACCTTGAGGTCCTTATGGTTTTCGGTGGAGTAACCAGTCATGAATTAACCCTCTCGCTTCGCGTTCTTCGCGGCCTTCGCTGCCTCGGCCGCGTCTGTGCCCGGGCGGCGGTTTTCCACCCAGCCTTCAATGTTGCGCTGGCGGCCCTCCTTGATGGCGAGCGCCCCCGGCGGCACATTTTCGGTGACTACAGTACCCGCGCCCGTGTAGGCGCCATCACCGATGGTCACCGGCGCGACAAACATGGTGTCGGAGCCGGTGCGGCAGTAGTCACCGATGGTGGTGTGGTGCTTGTTGATGCCGTCGTAGTTGGCAAACACGGAGCTCGCGCCGATGTTGGAGTGCTTGCCCACCGTGGCGTCGCCGATGTAGGTCAGGTGCGGCACCTTGGAGCCTTCGCCGATTGTGGCGTTCTTCGCCTCCACAAAACCGCCGAGCTTGCCGCCGGCGCCCAGCTCCGTGCCGGGGCGGATGTAGGTGAACGGGCCGACGGTTGCGTCTTCGCCGATGACGCCGAGCTCGCCCTGAGTGCGCACGACGGTGGCGCGGGCACCGACCTCCATGTCGGTCAGGGTTGTGTCGGGGCCGATTTCGGCGCCGTCGCCGATGACGGTGGAGCCCCACAGCTGGGTGTTGGGGTGGATGACCACGTCGCGGCCGATTTCCACCTCGACGCCGATCCAGGTGGTGGCCGGGTCGATCACGGTTGCGCCGTTTCGCATCGCCTTCTCGACGAGCCTCCGGTTGAGCTCCTTGCCAGCCTCCGCCAGCTGCACTCGGTCGTTCACGCCTGCCAGCTCGCGGGCGTCCGGGGCGGTCAGCGCGGTGACCCGGAGGCCGTCGTTACGCGCGATGCCCAGCACGTCGGTGATATAGAACTCGCCCTGGGCGTTGTCGGGGGTCACGCGCTCGAGCGCGTCACGCAGCACCGCGCCGTCGAACGCGAACACGCCAGAGTTGACCTCGCGCACCTTGCGCTGCTCGTCCGTGGCGTCCTTTTCTTCCACGATGGCAACCACGTCGCCCGCCTCGCCCCGGATGATGCGGCCGTAGCCGGCGGGGTTGTCGAACTCGAGCGAGAGCACCGTCACCGCCGCGCGCTCCGCCTCGTGCTTGTCCACGAGCGCCTGCAGCGTATCGGGGGTGAGCAGCGGCACGTCGCCGTTGGTCACCACCACCGTTCCCTCAAAGTCGGGGATGGCGGACAGGCCCACCTGCACCGCATGTCCCGTACCGTTTTGTTCCTCCTGGACAGCCTGGCGGATCTCGACCTGCATCTGTTCGGCGATCCGCTCCACCGCGGGTGCGACCTGGTCGCGCTGGTGGCCGACCACTGCAACAAGGTGCTCGGCGTGCACGCCGGCGGCGGCGTGGAGCGAGTGGGACAACAGGCTGCGGCCGCCGATCTCGTGCAGCGTCTTCTGGCGGTCGGACTTCATGCGGGTTCCTGCACCGGCCGCGAGCACGACAACGGCACGTTCGGAGTGGTTAGGCACTCGAAAGCTCCTTGGAAATTGCGGATTTGTCGGCCACAAGCATAACGGTTACGCGGAGGCGGAAGAGACTTCTTTCAGGTTCCGCGCGCCAACCACGCCGGCGTAACCCACCACGGCCAGAAAAAGCAGCGCGGCCTGCGGGCCGAGCACTGAAATGGCCGAGGAAATCGCGCCGACGACAAGAAGCACCACGCCCATCACCGTGTTGGACGCGCCGGTGATCATCGTGCGCTTATCGCCGTCCGCCATGTCCACCAGGTACGTCTTCCGGCTCACGCGCACGGCCGTGTGCGCGAGGTTGACCAGGAAAAATCCGAGCGGCATGACCCACGCGTTGACGCCGCTGGGCGCCACCCGGGCGCTGAGCACGAGCAGCACGATCACCGTGGAAGCCACCCCAGCAGCCCACGCCATCGTGTTCTTGGACGACTTGTCGGACAACCTGCCCGAAATCCTTCCTCCCAGCAGCGAGGCGCCGCCGGAGGCGATGATGAACGCGCCAAGGCCGGTGAGGTCCGCGTCCTCGTCGCCGGCCAGAACAACGATGAACGGGGTGGACAGCGCGGTCACCAGCATGAGCGAGCGCACAAGCAGGAACCGCTGCAAATCGCGGTCGCTTTTCACCAGCGCCCACATGTCGCCGGCGCTCTGCCCGTTTGTGTCCTCCGGTTCCGCTTCGGGCTCGTCAATGCCTGCGAAGACTAACGATGCGAGCGCCCACGTTGACGCGCCTCCCGCGAGCAGCGCGGCAATCGCCCACTGCGGCAGTTCGTTGGGCAGGAAGGTGAGTATCAAACCGATTGCGAGGGTGAACCCGCCGGCGAGGGCGGTAGCGCGGCCGGTGATGTCCCCGCGGCGGCCCTTCGAAATGGTGCGCCCCTGCACATCCTTGCCCGCCAAGGAACACAGCGAGCGGAACAGCGCATGCGCGGCGAGGAGCACGATGATTGCGGCGCCGAGCGGAACGCCGTCGAGAAGCAAAGCGCTGACCGCGATCAGCATCGCGGCGAGCGCCTGCCCCCATGAACCGATGAGCCACACCCGTTTGCGGGAGCGCTGCGAGGTCACCCACGGGCTGAGGAACGCCTGGGGGAGCATCGAGCCGGACTCGCGGATGGGGACGAGG
This sequence comes from Corynebacterium mucifaciens, assembly GCF_012396315.1. GTDB lineage: Bacteria > Actinomycetota > Actinomycetes > Mycobacteriales > Mycobacteriaceae > Corynebacterium > Corynebacterium mucifaciens. The sequence continues at coordinate 130,025 of NZ_JAAXPF010000001.1, forward strand.
AACGAGGTGAGTACCGCCGGCACCCCGGCCGCGTTGAACAGCCACGGCAGCACCGTTTTTGGCGCCACGATCTGGTCGCCGATGTTTTGCAAACCGTTGGACCAGATGAACCGGCGGGCGTTCGCTTCCTCGTTACGCATACCTGCGGATAGTAGGATCATTGTGGCAATTCGGCGAACTTGGAGGCGAAATGAGGATGAGCAGGCGAACGTTTTTCAAGGGCGCTGTCGTGGCTACAGCGATGGCGGCCACGGCTTCGGGGGTGGCCGCGTGCTCGGACCAGCCGACGCCGCGCGGGGCAGACGCTGACGCGCGCCCGCTTCGCATCCCGCCGCTGTATGAGGGGACGCTCGACGGCAATGTCCGCAGCTTCGAGCTCGCCGCCCAAGAGGGCGAGTTTGAGATGGTCCCCGGCACCATGACCAAGACCTGGGGTTTCAACGGCCCGTACCAGGGACCGACGCTGTTCATGCGCCGCGGCGAGCGCATCGACATGACAGTGCGCAACGAGCTCCCGGAGGCGACCGTGGTGCACTGGCACGGCCTGCACCTGCCTGCATCCGCCGATGGGGGACCTGCACTGATGTTCCCGCCGGGCGAGTCGTGGTCGCCGTCCTGGACCGTGGACCAGCCCGCCGCGACTTGCTGGTACCACCCGCACCCGCGCGGGAAATCCGCGGTGCACGCGTACCGCGGGCTCGCAGGGGCCATCGTGCTTGACGACGACGATTCCGCCTTCCCCGGCCTGCCCAATGATTACGGCGTGGACGACATCCCCGTCATCATCACCGACGCGAACTTCACCGAAGACGGCCAGCTCGATGCCGAACACGGCTGGGTCGGCGACACCGTGCTAGTCAACGGCATGACGAAGACCCGCTTCGAGGCCACCACGCGCCGCCTGCGCCTGCGCGTGCTCAACGGTGCGACTATGCGCTTCCACCACCTGTCCCTGGGGGTGCCGTTCCAAATCGTCGCCACCGATCAGGGGTTCTTGGATGCGCCGGTGGAAGTCGACGGCGTGCTGCTCAGCCCCGGCGAGCGCGTGGAGATCGTGGTCGACCTCAAACCCGGCAAGGACCTCAAGCTGCGCAGCGACGGGGTGCCGAATCTCGGCGGCTTGCCGGATAAGGACACCGCGCAGATGTTCGGCCTGACCGACAAATTCGACCTGCTCGAGATCGCCGCACCGCCCGAGGATGCGCCCGCCTACCCGGCACTGCCCGGTGCGCTCGTGCCGGTGGATGTGCCGAGCCCCGACACCGTCACCGTTGAGCGCGAGTTCCGCATGAAGAACATGGAAATCAACGGCAAGACGATGGACATGCTCCGCGTGGACGAGGTGGTGGACCACAACGGCCCGGAAATCTGGCATGTGTCCAACGACAACGAGGACATGATGCACAACTTCCACATCCACGACGCGCGGTTTGCCGTCGTCGGGGTGGAAAACGGAGACCTCGAGTTCACCTCGGGCTGGCACGACACCATTACGGTGCCCCCGCTCGCCACAGTGAGCCTGCTCGTAGAGATCGGCTACTACCCGGACCCGACGCTGCCGTACATGTACCACTGCCACATGCTCAACCACGAGGACCAGGGCATGATGGGGCAGTTCGTGGTGGTTGAGCCCGGCCAACAGCCGGACCTTGCCGAGCCCAGCCCCTACGCCATGGACTAGCCGCCCCGGGGATTTTTCGCCGGGTGTGGCCTCGGGGCGTTGGGCTTAGCCTTTCACGTTGTGGCCGATGATGGAGGGCAGCAGTAGCGGGGCATCGCCCAGCAGCGCTTTCAGATTCCCGTCTCGCTCGACCGCACTGGTGACAGTGCGGACCTTCGTGCTGGCTTTCTCCCGGCCGCGGCTGCGATTGCTCGCTGCACCCGCTGGGCCGACAGCTACCGCAGCGCCCCGCCCGCCCTGGTTGTGCTGGGTAGCGCCGCCGCCGGAGCCAGCGGCGGCGTATGTGTTGTTTGTGTTGTAAGCGCCCGGCCCGGCACCGGGGCTACCCGCGCCGGTAGCGGCGCCGCTGCCGAAGCTACCGGCACCGGTGCCCAAACCCGCCCCGCCGCCGGTGCCGAAACTAGCCCCTGGGCCGAAACCGGGGCGCAGGCCGGTGCTTGCCGGCCCGGCAGACATTCCTGACCCAAGTAGCGCACCTGCGCGCTGGCCACCTGGGCTCCCTGGTGCTCCGGTTGCCCCGACGCGCGCGTTGTTCATTGGCGCCCCTGCGCCACCAGGACCGCTGGTCCCGCGGCCTGCTTGCCCGGCCGCGGCGAGACCGTTAAGCGCCCCGGCACCAACCCGGGTGCCACCACCGGTGTTTACGCCGTGCCGTGGGGCTGTGCCCGCGTTCCGCGCCCCGGAATTGGTGCTTGCACCACCGGCTCCTCCTGCGGCCGCGGTTCGGGTGCCGCCAGCGCCGCCGAGGCTAGTGGCTGCGGCCACGCCGGGCATACCGGCGCCACCGGATGGCTGCCCGAACCCGCCGATAGCCGCGGGCGTCAATGGGCTGCTAGGGGTGGCGGTGCCGCCTGCTGCGGCGCCGCCTGCCGCTGTGGGATTCGGCGGTGCGAGGACTGCAGTCGCCGCATGTGTGGGTGCTGAGCCAGCCGCAATGCGTTCGTACGTTTCTGACGTTGGCCGACCGTATTGCTGGATGACCTCGGCCGGAGACGTCGCGTGAGCCAGATCGCCCAAGCCGCGGCTAGTCAAAGTCTCTCGCAAGCCCTGCGGCAACGTTGTCGGCGTGTAAGACGGTGCGGCCGAGGCTGGGACGTCGGTGCTGGCGTAGGGGAGCGTAGGCAGATTGCCAGCCTCCGGCAGGAGACGGTTGAACGCCGGGATTGCCGGGCGCAGCCCCTCCGTCATACGGCCAGAATAAGAACGCAGATACTCCGACTCGATCTGCTGCTTCATCTCGGGGGTTTCGGCCGCCAGATACGCCGCGGTCGCTGCCGAAGCGAGGATGCTTTCAGCATCTGCCGCCATACCGAGTGCATCGGTGTGGGTGGCGAGTGAGCGAGAATTGGCCACATATTCCAATCCGGCGTTTTGGATCTGGGTGACTTTTTTCATCGCCTCCGCGATCCACTGCGTCTCGGCGGATGAGCTCAGCGAGTGGTGCACACCATTGAGCTCATCCATTGCATCCTCGATGAGCTTGGCGTTGGAATTCCAAAAGTCCGACGCTGAGTACGCGAGAGATGTGTTGGTACCGACCAGCTTGGACTCAGCGGACAAGAGCGACGACTCAGACGCCGAAGCAACGGCGGAGTTATCGAACGTATCCGTCTTCGGGTCTGCGGGCCCGAGCTGCTGAAACCCCTTTGCGTACAACGACGTAAGCGCATCTGCGTGGACTGGCAGGGGCGAGAGCACCGAACCCAATATCCCGGAGAACGATTCGTCGGTTTGCATCGTGTTCGTCAGAGCGAGCCACAGGCTGTCGGCAGTCTGCTTCAGATACAGCGCAATTGCCTGGTTCGCTTCCGGGGCGCGCTCATCGCCGATCGGGCTCAAACGACCGCCCGCTTCGTCCAAGCCACTGGCGCGGGAGAAAGAGGAGAGAGCCACCTGCCTGCTGAGTTGCCGGGATGATTGAAGCAGCTGTGATTGTTTCCTGAGCTGGTCAATTGCACTCTCGATTCGGTCTACTTCCAGCTGGATTCCCATTCTGATCCCCCATTTGATCGTGGCCTACGTGACGGAGCTTAGGTGGGGGAAATATCGCAGTAAACAGTATGTCCATTTAAATGGACACCGTCGGGCTTAAGTACCGTGCGTTCGGAAAAGATCTTCTAAGTTCGAAATCGCCAATTTACAGGTGTCTTCAAAGGTGATTTGCCCCTGAAAGCCCGATACCGAGGAAACTAGCCCGCCCCTATGTGTATCGACTTGGGCATAGCAGTCAACATCTTCGGGGCGACCGGTGCCATATACGAAAAGTGTTGGAAGCATTGCCGAACGCGGCGTATCGGGCATTTCGCGTTCTATCGAGACCATCGACTTATCAGCTTCACTATTGCTGAAACTCATGGCGAATTGTGCGTTGCCGCCGTCAATCGTGCAAGCACTCAACCCCTTCGCCAGCCCCGCGTACTCCTCCGGCAGCGGCTCCACGTTGTCAAAACCAGCGGCGGCGAACTCCTCGGGCGAGATTTCGGTGCACGGATCGAAAATGTTGTCGCCCAGGGTGTAGGGATCGAAGTCGCCGATCTCTAAGACACCGCTGTTGAAGTGGAACGCGGCCGGGGCGTTAGCAGCGTCGGAAGGCGAGCTGCTGGAGGGGGCAGGATCTGAATCGTTTTGGGTTGGGGCTGGGGTGGGGGCCGAAGGTTCGTCGATAGGCGGGGGCGTAGCACCGCACCCCGCCAACAAGCCGCACGACAAAAGCCAGGCAATGTGGCGTTTCATCTACCCCTCCAATGAAAAAGCTTCCCCACCAGGACTCGAACCTAGAATGACGGTACCAAAAACCGTAGTGTTGCCGATTACACCATGGGGAACAGCAACGATGATTGTAGACCAGACCCGTCCGCTGCCAAAGACGGGGTGTCCGGGGTGACGCTCTAAGCTAAGTCGCATGGCTCGAACGCGGATGACAGCACCCCAGCGCAGGGACCAATTGGCCGGAGTGGGGCGCCAGGCGTTCGCGGAGCGCGGTTTCGACGGCGTGAGCATGGAAGAGATCGCTGCCCGCGCTGGCGTGTCCAAGCCGGTGGTGTACGAGCACTTTGGCAGCAAAGAGGGGCTGTACCAGGAAGTTGTGCGTCGCGAGATGACTCGCCTGGAGGAGACGATTACCTCATCCATCCAGACCGGCCGCTGGCGCGAGCGCATCGAACGCGGCGTGCTGGCGCTTCTGACGTACGTGGAGGAAGATACGGACGGGTTTGTCATCCTCGCTCACGGCCAGTTGCCGGGGGAGGGGCGGACGTATTCGACCATCCTCAACAGGGTCACGGCGGAGGTGTCCCACCTGTTGGCGGAGGCGTTCAAGCACCGCGGGCTCGACGAGGCGATGGCGGGGCTGTACGGTCAGGCGCTTGTCGGTACCGTCTCCAACTCCGCACTGTGGTGGTTAGATGAGCGCATTCCGGACAAACACACTGTAGCGGCGCACATCTCCAACCTGTGCTGGAACGGGTTGCGGGGGATGGAAGCGCAGCCTCGGGTGTACACAGGCGATGCCGCGGAGCAGGAAGAAGGCGCGGCGGTGACCGCTGCGGATGCAACCGTCGAGGAAAAGGAAGCGTAAAAGGACATGACTGAAAGCACCCCTCCCGTTCTCGGCGGATTGCTTACCGCTGCGCTGACGGACCCCAAGCTCAAGGGGCTTGTCACCCACGTGGGCGAGGATGCGCTGCACATCACTGGCATTGACCAGACCCGCTCGTGGGCCGCGGGCGCCATCGCGCGTGAGACCTCGCTGCTGCTGGTCACCGCAACCGGCCACGAGGCGGAAGACCTCGCCGCAGAGCTGAAGGCGATCCTTGGCGAGGAAAAGGTGGCGCAGTTCCCCGCGTACGAGACGCTGCCGCACGAGCGGCTTTCGCCGGCCGCGGACATCGTGGGACGTCGCTCGAAGGTGCTGTGGGACATGCCGCGGGTGATTGTCGCCGCGGCTCGCGCTGTGTGCCAGCCTGTGCTGCCGGCGGTGGAGCCCGTGCGCATTGAGGTGGACCAGGAGCACGACTTCGAGGCCCTGACCGAGCAGCTCGTCCACTTTGCGTACAACCACGTGGATATGGTCGCGGCGCGCGGCGAATTTGCCACCCGCGGCGGCATCATCGATGTCTTCCCAACCACCGCGCTCAACCCCGTGCGCATCGAGTTCTGGGGCGACGAAGTGACGGACATTCGCTCCTTCGCAGTCGCGGACCAGCGCACCATCGAGGAGGTGCGCTCCGTCGAGCTGCACCCAGCGAGGCAGCTGCTTATCGACGATGCGGTGGCCGCCAAGGCAGACGAACTCGCCCGAAAGTTCCCCTCCAACCCGACGCTGACGTCGCTGCTCACCCGCATCGCGGAGAAGCAGCCGGCGGACGGCATGGAGGCGCTCATCCCGGCGCTGACGCAGGAGCAGTACACCGTGCTCCCGGAGCTCATGCCGCCCGGCTCGGTGGTGCTGGTGACAAACCCGGAGAAGGTCCGCGCGCGTATCGCCGACTTGGAGGCCACGGACCGCGAGTTTCTCGAGGCCGGTTGGGAGGCCGCCGCGATGGGCGCCGACGGTCCCGTCGCGGTGGAGGGGCTGGACGTCTCCGCGTCGTCGTATCGGTCCTACGAGTCGCTCGAAATCTCCGCGCGGAAGGCAGGCAACGCCTGGTGGACCTTCGCCCCGCCCGGCATGTTCGCTGCCGACGACGCCGCAACGCTGCCCCTGGAGTTCGAAGCAGCGCCCGCACCGAAGGGCGACCCGAAGGCGATCGAGCAGTTCTACGCCACGCTGAAGCTGCACATCGGGCAAAACCACGGCAAGGTGGCGTTCGTGGCGCCGGCGAAGGGCACGATCGACCGCATGGCGGATCGCCTGCGGGAACACGGCATTTCCGCGCGCGTGGCCACGCCGGGCCTCGAGCCCGTGGACGGGGCGGTCACCCTCTACCAGGCGTTGTCCCACGCTGGCCTCGTGTTTGGCGGCCCGAACCTTGTGGTGGTCACGGAAACTGACGTCACGGGCAACCGCGTGGGCGACATCGCGGGTGCTAAGCGACGAGCTCCGCGCCGCCGCAACCGCGTCGACCCGCTGGCGCTGCAGCCGGGGGATTTCGTGGTGCACGACACCCACGGCATCGGCAAATTCGTGAAAATGGCCGAGCGCACTGTCAAAGCCGGCGACGAGGATTCCCGCCGCGAGTACATCGTGCTGGAGTACCAGCCCGCCAAACGCGGCCAGCCCGGCGATCAACTGTGGGTCCCTATGGAGTCGCTTGATCTGCTGAGCAAGTACACCGGGGGCGAGAAGCCCAGCTTAAGCAAAATGGGCGGCTCGGACTGGAAATCCACCAAGCGCAAAGCGCGCGCGGCGGTTCGCGAGATCGCCGGCGAGCTGGTGGAGCTGTACGCCAAGCGCCAGGCCGCCCCGGGCCACGCGTTCGCACCGGACACCCCGTGGCAGCACGAGATGGAAGACGCCTTCCCGTTCGTGGAGACGGAAGACCAGCTCACCGCTATCGAAGCCGTGAAGGCGGACATGGAAAAGCCCACCCCGATGGACCGGGTAATTGTCGGCGACGTCGGCTTCGGTAAAACCGAGGTGGCCGTGCGCGCGGCGTTCAAGGCAGTTCAAGACGGCAAGCAGGTCGCCGTGCTCGTGCCCACCACGCTTTTGGCCCAGCAGCACTTCACCACCTTCAACCAGCGTATGGACGGCTTCGGCGTGACCGTGCGGGAGCTGTCCCGCTTCACCACCGCTGCGGACACGAAGAAGATCATGGCCGGTCTTGCAGACGGCTCGGTCGACGTGGTCATCGGCACCCACCGCCTCCTGCAGACCGGCGTGCAGTGGAAGAACCTGGGGCTGATCATCGTCGACGAGGAGCAGCGCTTCGGCGTCGAGCACAAGGAGCACATCAAGGCGCTCAAATCCCACGTGGACGTGCTGACCATGACCGCGACGCCGATCCCGCGAACCCTGGAGATGTCGTTGACCGGCATCCGCGAGATGACCTCGATCACCACCGCGCCGGAAGACCGCCACCCGGTGCTGACCTATGTGGGCCCGCAGGAGGACAAGCAGGTTGCCGCAGCGATCCGGCGCGAGCTGCTTCGCGACGGCCAAGTCTTCTACATCCACAACAAGGTCTCCGACATTGAAAAGACCGCCCGCCAGCTGCGCGAGCTCGTGCCAGAGGCGCGCATCGTCGTCGCCCACGGGCAGATGAGCGAGCAGGTGTTGGAACAAACCGTGCAGGGGTTCTGGAACCGGGACTACGACGTGATGGTGTGCACCACCATCGTGGAAACCGGCCTGGACATCGCCAACGCCAACACCTTGATTGTGGAAAACGCGCAGAACATGGGCTTGAGCCAGCTGCACCAGCTGCGCGGACGCGTGGGGCGCTCCCGCGAGCGCGCGTACGCGTACTTCTTGTACCCCAAAGACAAGACGCTCACAGAGACCTCCTACGACCGCCTTGCCACCATCGCCCAGAACAACGACCTGGGCGCTGGTATGGCCGTGGCGCAGAAGGACCTGGAGATGCGCGGCGCGGGCAACGTGCTCGGTGCGGAGCAGTCCGGCCACATTGCGGGCGTCGGCTTCGACATGTACGTCCGCCTGGTCAGTGAAGCCGTGGAGACCTTCAAGGGGCTCATGAGCGGCGACCCCGTCGACGCCACCGACAAGGGCCCGAAGGAAATCCGCGTGGATCTGCCCGTCGACGCCCACATCCCCGAGAGCTACATCAACTCCGAGCGCCTGCGCCTGGAGGTCTACCGCAGGCTCGCCGAGGCGCGCGACGACGATGCCCTCACCGCCGCCGCCGACGACATGGTGGATCGCTTCGGCGCTCTGCCCACCGAGGTTGAGCACCTGATGGCAGTCGCGCGGTTGCGTAACCAGGCGCGTGCGGCGGGCGTCGCCGACATCCTCACCCAGGGCACGCGCATCAAGCTCCACCCGGTTGAGCTGCCGGACTCCAAGCAGGTGCGCCTGAAGCGCCTGTACCCGGGTGCGAACTACCGGGCCGCAGCGAAGACCCTGCAGGTGCCCATGCCGCGCGAGGGCGGGAACAAGCGCGCGATCAACGCACCCAACTTGCGGGACCTGGAGCTGCTGCAGTGGGTGGCGGACTTCATGTCCGAGATGCTGGATGCGCCGAAGGTCTCGGTGGCCGGATCGACGGTGGCGGAGGGCAAACCGAAAAAGAAGGTGTTCTCGGTCAGCGAGTAGGAGCGGTTTCCGCACTCGGGATCCAGCTACCAGGAGCCAGCTATTCGCCCCCACGGGCCCATTAGCTGGCTCCTACTAGCTGGATCCGCGCAGAGGAGGGGGAGTAGCCGACAGCGGGCGGTGGTTCCGATCTAGAAGAACTGCGGCAGGATGAACAGCATCCCGATGCTCCAGGTCAGGTGCACCGCGATAGGGGAGTACAGCCTGCCGGTCTTGACGGACTCGTAGTACGTCACCGCGCCAAGAACGCCCGCCGCGAACACCAGCAGCGGCACGCCCATTGCGCAGGTGACCAGGCCATAAATGACCGTGGACCACAACCCGGCCTGGGCCACCGACTGGCCGTGGGCGCGCAACTGCCGCGGGACCATGTCGCGGTACACGAGCTCTTCACCGGCGCCGTTGACCACGAGTACCAGCAGCGTGAGCAGGTAACCGCCCTTGTCCGGGGTATTCAGCAGCTCGGCAGCCGGCCCCGCCAGCGCGGGGATGCGGCTGACCACCACCGCGCCGAGTACGAAGACGAGGGCGAGGGCGGCGCCGATGAGGGCGCCCCGTAGGACGTCGAGAAGCTTGTGTGGCCCGGCAAAGGCCCTGTGGTTTCCCCACACCCACCACGCCGCCGCGTAGACCACAGCGGTAAGAGCGGTGGCCCAGTAGAAGCCGGGGGTGCCGTCGCCGGCGCGGCGCGACAGAAACAGTCCGAGCGCGCCGAGTGCGCAGGGCACGAGGAAAAGCCATTGCCTGGTCAAGTCAGAACTCCGTCCAAGTATTACCGGCCGTGCAGGAGCAAGATTACCGGCATGACTGAAACAAGGACCGGTCTGGTCACTGGCGCCACAGGCTACGTGGGTGGTCTCGTGGTGAAAAAACTGCTTGACGACGGCTGGCGCGTGAAGATCCTCGCCAGAGACGAGGACAAGGCGCTGGGCAAGACCTGGGGCGATGAGGTGGAGATCGTCGAAGGCGACGCCAGCGAACGGGCGGACGTTGCTGCTGCGCTTGAGGGCGCGGACTGCGCCTGGTACCTGCTGCACTCCATGGGCGACGGCGCCGGGTTCGCCCAGGAAGAAGCCGACATGGCGCGCCAGTTCGGCGAAGAAGCCAAGCGCGCCGGAGTCGGCCGGATTGTGTACCTGGGCGGGCTGCACCCGCAGGGAGAGGAAATGTCCGAGCACCTTGCTTCGCGCGTGCGCGTGGGCAAGATCTTGATGGATTCGGGCGTGCCCACCGCGGTGCTGCAGGCGGGCGTTGTCATCGGCGACGGCTCGTTGTCGTTCCAGCTGCTGCGCCACGTCACCGAGCGAGTCCCCGCGTTCATCGCGCCGAATTGGATCACAAACAAGATCACCCCGATCGGCGCCCGCGACATCGCCTTCTACCTTGTCGCGGCGGCCGATCTCCCGGCGGAGATGAACCGCACCTTCGACGTTGGCGGGCCGGACTCGATGCCGTACGTGGAGATGATGCAGCGCTACGCCGAGGCGGTGGGGCTGCACCGCCGCCCGTACGTCACCGCCCCGATCATGACCCGCAAGTTGGCAGCGTGGGGGCTGGGCGTGCTCACCCCACTGGCCTACAAACAGATTCTGCCCATCTTCGAATCGGTCAGCGTGGACACGGTGGTGAAGGAGCGCGACCTAGAAGCGCTCGTGGGCACCCCGGAGGGCGGCAACCAGAAGTTCGACGACGCCGTGCGCGAGGCCGCCAAAAGCACCGACCCGGGCTGGTACGGCGCAACGGCCACTCCTTTGCATGCTGCCGCCGTGGTGGCCGGCGCGTTGAGTGGCCGCCCGTTGGTGCAGGTGCCGGTCAACCTCGCGGCGGCGGTAGCAGGCACGATCGTCGCGGGTAATGCTCGGGAAGATGGCCGCTCGCCGTGGCCTGCGGTGGCGGCAGCCGCAACGGTGGTTGCGGCCGCCTCTGCGATCTCGCGGGTTACTTCACGGAGAAGATGATCATCTCGGTGTCGTCGGGCGTGCCGCGGTAACTTCGCTGGGCGAGAATTCCCCCACCGATTCTCGCCCAACAATAACGGGGAAGTACCATGGTTCCCCATCGCCCCTATAGCCCAATTGGCAGAGGCAGCGGACTTAAAATCCGCGCAGTGTCGGTTCGAGTCCGACTGGGGGCACTATGAGAAGCGGGGTCCGCGGCGAATTCGGATAGGACCTTTCGCGGTGGCAAGATCAACGGTTTCGGAACCCTGGGTGATGATGACGGTACCGGCGTCGACAAGCTGCTGCGCCGCGTCGCGGACCGGTTGCATGAGGTCGCGCCAGTGCTCGTCGCCCAGCTCGCGGGCCACGTCGGACGGGCAGATCGAGGAGGAAGGGGCGCGGGCAGCAAGCTTCTCGACGATCACCTCACGGTATTTCGCCGCCCCTGTCATCGGCGCCCGATTCGCAGCGCCGCCTGGATGAGTGGGATTTGCAGCGGTAAGCGGCCGATGGCGATGGCCTTCAGCGGCAACGACTTGTTTCGCCACTGCCAGGCCATGTTGAAGTTTGCCGGCCACACGGCGGCGAGCAGTGCTGCGGCCAGCGGGCCGCCGACTGCGCGAGTTTTTCCATTCGCCAGCAGCGCCGCCACGACGAGCTCGGCGACGCCGGAGACGTAGGTGTACGTGCGCGCGCTGCCCGGCAACGCGTCGGGCACGATTCGATCGAACGGCTCCGGTTTAGCAAAGTGCAGCACGCCCGCGCCGGCGAACAGGGGGACGAGGAGTTTCTCAAGCGGCCTCACTGTTCGCTCACCCAGTCCTGGGCGATCTGCGCCGGCTCCGCGCGTTCCTCACCCACGTTGCGCAGGTTCATCTCTACGAGGTCCTCGGTGGTCAGCTTCGCGTCGATGTCGTTGATCACGGCGAGGGCGCCGTCGGGCAGCTGCCCGGAGCGGATAACGGGAACGACATTTTGCGGCGGGATGAGGTTTTCCGGGTCGTCGAGAATGACCAAGTCGGCTTCCTCACCGCTGTCCAGCAGGGCGGGGGAGGTGGTGAAGATATTGGCCACGTTGGCCGTGCCCTGCACCAGTGCCGCAACGGTGAGCGGGCCGCCGCCGTCGGAGATCGGGGTGACGGTCACCTTCGACGCGTCGATGCCGTAGACATCCGAGAGCCCTGTCGGCCCGTACGGGCGCTCAGCGAATTCCGGCGGGGCGGCGATGGTCACGGTGTCCAGTTTGGCCAGGTCAGCGATGCTGGACAGCCCGTTCGCATCCGCAGTTTCGCGGGTGACGCGGTAGGCGTCCTTGGATTCGGCGGGGCTGAAGTCGCCTGCCTCCAGGCTGTCGGGGAGGACGGAATTAAGCGTCTCGCGCACTGCGGATTCGTCCGCGCCCTGCTCCAGCTCGCCGTAGAACTGCGTCAGATTTCCCGCGTATTCGGGTACAGCGTTGATCGCGCCGTCTTCGAGGGCCGACAGGTACACCTCGCGCGAGCCGATGCCGGATTTCACCGTCACCTCGTAACCCGCGTCGCGCAGGGCCTGGGCCCAGATCTGGCCGATGATCTCGGATTCGGGGAAGTTCGCGGTGCCGATGGTGACGGTCTGACCATCCGCATCAGCGGCGTTGTCGGCGGGCGTTGTGGGGTCCTCGTTGGCGCACGCAGTGAGCGTGAGCACCGCGGCCGCGAGGAGAGCAGGAGTGATGGGTTTCGTATGCATGCCCACCAATGTTAGCCGCGGGAGTGCAACCTCGGCCGCGAATAGTGCTGCGCCAGCGCGAGCACGACGTCGACGACGAGGGCCAACGCGGTTACCGCCAGCGCGCCGGCGACCATGCGGGGATAGTCCTGGACCGCGAGGCCGTCGATAAGCAACCGCCCGAGGCCGCCGAGCCCGATGTAGGCGAGGACCGTTGCTGTGGCGAGGATTTGCACGACGCACGAGCGCAGGCCCCCGATCATGACGGGCGCCCCGAGCGGGAGTTCTACACGGGAGAGGATCTGCCTCTCGCTGTAGCCGGCGGCTCGGGCGGAGAGCACGACTTGCTCATCCACCGAGTCGAACCCGGCGACGATGCCGGCCACAAGCGGCGCGGCCCCCAACAACACCAGCGTGATCACCGCAGGCACAAGGGGCGCGGTGACGCCGAACGGGAGGACGACAGCGAGAAACGTCAGCATCCCCAGCGCGGGAAGCGCGCGCAGCGCCCCGGCGGCGGAGAGCACTGCAGACGCGCCGCGCTTGGTGTGGCCTACCCACAGGCCCAGCGGCACCGCGATGAGTGCGGTCGCCAGCACTGCGAGCGCCGTGTAGCCGAGGTGCTGCGTGATGCGCGCACCGAGCCCCGCGGGACCGGCCCAGTGGGATCCGTCCATGAGGTAGTGCAACGCGTCGAGGAGAAACTGCATGTTAGGACCTCGCCTTCGTCCACGGCATGGTGGCGCGGCCAAGGATGACAAGGACGGCGTCGACGGCGACGGCAAGGACGACGGTGCCGATCAGGCCAGCGAGGATCTCGGTGGGAAACGAGCGCTGGAAACCCTCGGTGAACAGCGTGCCGAGCGATTGCACACCGATCAACGCCCCAACGGACACCAAGCTGACGGTGGATGCTGTGGCCACCCGCAACCCGCTGAGGAGACCGGGGCCCGCGAGCGGCAACTCCACCGCGGCGACGCGTTTGAACGGCGGGTACCCGGCCGCAGCCGCCGACTGGCGCACGTCCTGCGGAACCGCACCGAAGGCGTCGGCGGCGGAGCGCACCATGAGCGCGATGCCGTAGAGCACCATGGCCGCAACCACGTTGAGGGGAGACAGGATCGAGGTCCCCAAAACCAGGGGCATGAGGATGAACATGGCGAGCGACGGCACGACGTAAATCAAACTCGTGAGCACGACCAGCACCTCTCGCGCGGCGCCCGAGCGGTTAGCCAACCACCCAAGCGGCACCGCGACAACAAACGCGAGTGCGACCGCGGGCAGGGCAATGAGCAGGTGGTCCAACGCCAAGTGGAAAATCCTGCCGCCATTGGCGCTCAGCCACGCCCAGTTCACGCGAGAACTCCCTTCACGGTGCCGGACCCGTCAACCAGCACGTTCGCGCCGTCCCGCTTGACGACGGTTAGCTCGCGCCCGTCCAGCCCAATGAAGTCCCGGACACGTGCGCTGGCTGGGTGGGCCATGATGTCCTCGGGGCTGCCCGCCTGTTCGACCGCAGCTCGCTCGCCCAGCACCACGACTTGGTCGCCCATCTTGAAGGCCTCGTCGATGTCGTGAGTGACCATGAGCACGGTGGTGTGGAGGCGGTCGCGGATGCCCAGAATCTCGTCCTGCAGCTTGCGGCGCACCACCGGGTCGACGGCCGCGAACGGCTCGTCCATCATGATGATGTCTGGGCGGTTGACTAGGCCGCGGGCCACCCCGACTCGCTGAGCCTGGCCGCCGGAGAGCTCGCCGGGGTAGCGATCCGCGAGCGCGGGGTCGAGGTTGACCAGCTCGAGCATCTCCAGAGCACGCTCCCGCGCGTCCTTTTTGCTAGCCCCGGCCAGACGTGCGATGTCGGCGACGTTGTCCAGGGCGGTGCGGTGCGGCATCAGGCCCGAATGCTGCATGACGTAGCCGATGGAGCGGCGCAGCTCCACCGGATCCGCATCGGCCACATCGCGGCCGCGGACGAGCACCTGGCCGGCGGTGGGCTCGACCATGCGGTTAACCATGCGCAGCAGCGTGGTTTTGCCGCACCCGGAGGGGCCGACGAAAACGGTGGTTTCGCCCTCGCTGACCGTGTAGCTGAACGTGTCCACGGCCGCGTTGCCAGCGCCCGGGTAGGTCTTGGACACGGAACGGAATTCGATCACTTCGGCCACTTCGCTCACCGCACCGACCCTACCGTGCAGTCTTGATGTCGTCGTATGCAGCGAGCGCGGTCTTCCGCGACGCTTTGATGTCCACCATCGGCTCCGGGTAGCCGGGCAGCAGCGCCTCCGGCGCCCAACGCGACACGTACGCGCCGGCGGGATCAAACTTTTCCTGCTGCGTGAGCGGGTTGAAGATGCGGAAGTACGGCGCGGCGTCGTCGCCCGAGCCCGCCACCCACTGCCAATTGAAGGGGTTGGAGGCGGTATCCGCGTCGACGAGCGTGTCCCAGAACCATTCCTCGCCGTGGCGCCAGTGAATGCCCAGGTTCTTGGTGAGCCAGGATCCCACCACCATGCGCACCCGGTTGTGCATGGTGCCGGTGCGCCACAGCTCGTGCATGCCTGCGTCGACAAGCGGCACCCCGGTAGCTCCCCGCTGCCACTGGGCGAGTTGGTCTAAGTGCTGCGCCGCGTCTGCATCCGGTTCCATCGCGGCACTCGCAAACGCGGCGGCATGTTCCCACGGTGCCGCGTTGGCGCTCCACGCCCACTCGAAGCGGTTGAACTGCTCGCGCACGTTGTGCACCGCCAGATCCGGAAGGTGGTAGTAGCGGTGCCAGGCGAAGTCGCGCCACACGAGCTGGCGCAGAAACGCCCACGCATCTGGCGCGGCGTTGGGGTGCTCCTCGGCGAACGCCACGGTTTCCGCCCACACGTAGCCCGGGGAGAGCTCGCCGAAGCGCAGGTGGGCGCTCAGCCCGGACGTCGCGCCGGGGGTCAGGTCGTTGTTGTCGTATCTGTGCCCGTCGGCCAGGCCGTCCAGGAACTCATGGAATCGGCGCAACGCTGCGTCCTCGCCCGGTGTGTTGTGCGCAGCCAGTTCCTCCGCCCACGACGGCGGGGCCGGAACCTCCAGTCGCGTGCCCCCGGGGAGCGACGGCGCAGCCACCGGGCGTGGGGGATGCGCCGCTAAGTGCTGCTGCATCGCCTTGTAAAACGGCGTGAACACCCGGTACGGCGTGCCGGACCCGGTGGCGATGTCCCACGGCTCCGCCAGCAAAAACCCGGGGAAGGTGCGTGCGTCGACGGCTCGCTTGACCTCGGCGTCGAGCTCGACCGCGTCGTAACGGCGGTTCCACACCACCTCAGCGTCCATCTCGCGGGCGAGGCGTGGCACGATTTCGCGCGGGTCGCCCGCCTCGCGGATGAGGGGCAGCTTCTCGCTGAGGGCTGCGGCGCTGCGCTCTCTCCACCACGCGGCCGCGCGGCCGAGGGGGCGGGCAGCGGAGGAGTCGTCGATAAGCACACCGGCAACATCGCCGCGCGACGCGGCGTACGCGAGGGCGGGGTTGTCGGTGGCGCGGAGGTCGTCGCGGAACCAGACGAGCGTCGTTGGGGTGGTGGGCACGGGTGCGTCCCTTCAGTACAGTTGGGGCCATGACTGATCGTATGAATGTTGAATCGTTCAACCTGGACCACACCAAGGTAGCCGCCCCGTTTATCCGCCTGGCGGACCGCAAGGAGCTGCCCCACGGTGACACGCTGGTGAAGTACGACATCCGCTTCAAGCAGCCCAACGTGGAGCACTTGGAGATGCCAGCAGTGCACTCGATTGAGCACATGTTCGCCGAGCACGCGCGCAACCACGCCGACAACGTGATCGACTTCGGCCCGATGGGGTGCCAGACCGGCTTTTACCTCCTGCTCTCCGGTGACCCGTCCGAGGCTGAGGTGGCGGAGCTCGTCGAGAAGACCTTGACGGACATCACCCAGGCAGACGAGGTGCCAGCCGCCAACGAGCAGCAGTGCGGTTGGGGCGCAAACCACGATCTCGCCGCCGCGAAGCGCGAGGCTCAGGCGTTCTTGGACAAGCGCGCCGAGTGGGGCACCGTATTCAAGTAAACCGGCCCCCGCAGCCGGGGTGTTAGGTATTCGGATCCACCACGCGGATCTCAAGGGGCGCGGTGCGCAGACGGTACACGCCTGGCGCCGCGTCGAATACTGCCAGCAGCTCGTGCCCGAACGCCGTGGTCGCGGGCACAATGATGTGGTCGTCTGCGAGCTCGGCAGTGGGGCAGTGGGGATCGAATAACAGCCACGTATCGCCGTTGAGCAAAGCGAACGTCCGGCCGTGTAGCAGGCGGTGGCGCGCGGCCCGCACCACCGCCCGAGCGGCCGCGGTGTCCATGTCCACGCGGCCCGACGCATCAACGTCGAGGAAGCGCGCGTGCATAGCACCTATCGACGACCCTTCGGCCCCCACCACCCTGTCCAGCATTTCGCGGTCGCCGGGATGTGCACTGAGCGGCGCGCGATCTGTGGACGTCATGGATAAGGGGACGCGGTCGCCTATCAGTGCCGCAAACTTCAGCGGGTCCCACGACAGCATCCGCTCGAAGTCGTCTCCGGCTAGGCCCACGGCGCAGGTGAAGCAGATGAAGCCGGTCGGCCCGTCCAGCACGCCGAGGAGCGGGTCGGTGACGAACACGAATCCCGTCAGCGTTCCCCGAGGAGCATCTAGCGACAGGTAGTGGCCGGGCTCGATCTCGTCGCGCGCTGCGCGGGCGAGCACGTCCGCCGGCCACTGCTGCGGGAGCGCAGGCGCGCCGGGCACCCGCATCGTCAGCTCCGTCTGCGTGCCCGCAGACGGCTGCGACGAGGCGACACGGGACACACCGAACGTGGTGTACAGGACGTGGGGGACCGGTTCTGCGAGTATGTAGGCGTGGACCTCAAGGCTGCGGTAGGCAAACACATACGCGTCTTCGCTGCCGGTGACGTTGCGGATGTGCTCGCGCACCGCGTCGCCGCCTGTGCGGGGACCGTGCCGCGCATTCTCAAACACACCCATGGGCCCACCATATCGCCGCCTGGATGTACGGGCGACGCAGCTGTGGGAACCTTTTAACAACGTGTGACGTTGTAGACATTGAACTCTTTGGGCCGGCTGTTCTTTAAGACCCCGGGACAGCATCCCGGTCCGGGAATGACGGTACGCAACTTTTTGGAAAGGATCTGTGCGACGTGAGAAGCACTAACCCCGTTCTGCGCAATCTGCCGGAGGCGGAGGCGAATAACGGCTACGGCTACCAGGCCGGCCAGACCGCCACGCTGCCGGGGTATGCGCCCGACATCAACGAAAACCGCCCGATGACGGTGGACGACGTAGTGACGAAGACCGGTATCACGCTGGTCGTCATTATCGCGTTTGCCGCCGTCAACTTCGCCATCTACGCCAGCGGCAACATCGGCCTCGGCTCCATGCTCACTATCGTCGGCGCCATCGGCGGGTTCGTCACCACCCTGGTGCACGCGTTCCGCCGCGAATTCGGCTCGCCCGTTGTCACCCTCATCTACGCCGCGTTTGAGGGCTTGTTCCTCGGCGGCTTCTCAATTTTGGTTTCAGGCTGGTTCACCGTCGGCGGCGCCGACGCTGGCCAAATGATCTTCCAGGCCATCCTGGGCACGGTCGGTGTGTTCATCGGCATGCTGGTGGTCTACCGTCGTGGCGCGATCCGCGTCACCCCGCGTTTCAACCGCGTGCTCACGGGCGCCATTTTCGGCGTCGCGATCATGGCCCTGGGTAACCTCCTGCTGGCCATCTTCGCCGGAACCTCCCCGCTGCGCGACGGCGGCACCCTGTCCATCGTCTTTGGCGTGATCTGCATTGTGCTTGCGGCCCTGTCGTTCCTGCAGGACTTTGACCTGGCGGACAAGCTTGTCCGCACCGGCGCGCCGGAGCGTGCGTCCTGGGGCGTCGCCCTGGGTTTGGCCGTGACGCTGGTCTGGCTCTACACCGAAATCCTGCGCCTGCTGTCCTACTTCTCCAACGACCGCTAGGAAGCGCACAACAAAGCGCCTCGCACCGGGTTGTCCGGAGCTAGGCGCTTTACCCGTATTGGCTTAGTACTCGTTGTCAGGGACCACCGACTGACCGTCGACGGAGATGGTGGTGAAGACCACCTCGCCGTCAACCATCTCCGGGTTGCCCAGCACAACCTTCACGCCCTCCTCGCGGTTGTCGGGGGAGACCACCACGCGGGTCGCGGTGCCCTCGGCGAGGTCCTCGCCCCACTGATCCCACACGATGTCCTCGAGGAAATCGTCCTGCTTCTGGCAATCCACGGTCAGGCGCTCCGGACGCACCAGCCCGGTGGCGCCGCAGTTGTTGAACGCCGGGGTGCCAGCAGCGGCGGCAGTTGTGCGCTCCTGGCTCAGCTCGTTGGCTTCGGTGACGTTGGTCGCCTCAGCGCTCGAGGTCGCCTGAGCGGTCGTGGTACCGCCGACACCCTTGAGGGAGGTCGGGTCCTGGCCGGTGGCCGTGTCAACCTTCTCATCGGACGGGTTCTCGTGCGGAGGGGTGCAACCTGCCAGGGCGAGCGCCGCCACGGCGGCGACTCCGGCAACTGCTTTGCGGGAAGAGGTGGCAATCACAGGGATATTCCTATCGTTGGAAACGGGAAAAGGTTTGGCTACTTCGCGCGGGGCGTGGAGGCCTTGTCTGAATCATACGGCTCGGCGGAGACGACGGTGACAGAGATCTCTCGGCCGTTTGGTGCCGTGTACGTGCGGGTCTCGCCCTCGGAGGCGCCCACAACAGCTGCGCCGAGCGGGGAGTTCTCCGAGTACGTCTCCAAGTCCGCGTTGTCCGTGGAGGCCGCGCGGGTGCCGATGAGGAAGGTCTCGCGGTCGTCTTCGTCGCCGTCGTAGTACACGTGCACCACGGAACCCACGTGGGCGACACCCTCGACCACACCGGAGCGCTCGGTGGTGGAGTTAGACAGGATCTCGGAGATCTGATTGATGCGCGCCTCCTCCTGATCCTGCTGCTCACGGGCCGCGTCGTAGCCCGCGTTCTCCTTCAGGTCGCCCTCCTCGCGGCGCTCGTTGATTTCGGCGGCGATGACCGGGCGATTGTCAATGAGCTGCTGCAGTTCGGCCTCGAGCTTGGCCTTCATCTCGGGAGTGATGTACTGCTGCTGGGTTTCAGCCATAAAGGTCTCAACCTTCCCTGATACGTGAAATAGGCCCGCCGCTAGCGGGCCGAAGTGTGCAGATATACGGGCGAAAGATTACCACATGGCGCGGTGCCGAATCCCGCTAGCGTGCTGCGTAAAACGTGCTTTCCGGGTCCATGTAGAACGGCAGGTTCTCGGAGCAGCCGTAGATACGTCCTGACACGAGCGGTTCGCGCACCGGCAGGTCCACAGCGATGCGGGAGTGCTCTTCGGCACCGGCGGGCAAGATGACCTCGCGCCGACCCACCTCCGCGTGCGAGTAGTCCACCGCAGTGACAATGCAGTACGCGGGAGTGTCAGGGTGCTTGCGGGTGACGTCGATCCAGAGCCTGCCGGTGGTGTCGTCGAGACGCTCCTGCGAAATGAACTCGGCCCGGACGGGTTCGTTGAAGCGGTCCATGATTGTTCTCACGCCGAAGAACAGCAGCGCGCCCACGAGGAGGACGGAGACGACGGCCACCACCTTGCCGCCGATGGAGCCGGATGCGGCCTTCGAGCCGTAGCGGTCGGAGGGGCGGGAGGTGGTGGCTGGGCTCGCTGTACTCACAGAAACGGCTCCTTGCAGGTGGTAAGGACTTCGGGGTTGATCGTACTAAGATGACGCGAAGGTAAAGAACTGGCCCTACAGACGTTGGAGTGATCGAGTGACCGGCTTGCGTTTGATGGCAATTCACGCCCATCCCGACGACGAATCCTCCAAGGGGGCGGCCACCATGGCCAAATACGCCGCGGAGGGCAACCGGGTACGCGTGGTGACCTGCACCGACGGCAGGCGCGGCGACGTGCTCAACCCCGCAATGGACCGCCCGGGGGTGCTGGACAACATCTTGGACGTGCGGCGCGAGGAGATGGCCCGCGCGGCCGCGGCGCTCGGCGTGGAGCACGTGTGGCTGGGTTACGAGGATTCAGGCCTGCCGGAGGGCGATCCGCTGCCGCCGCTGCCCGAGGGATCGTTTGCCGTCCAGGATCCGGAAGACGTGGCGGTGAAGATCGTGGAGCAGATCCGCGAGTTTCGCCCCCACGTGATCATCACCTACGACGAAAACGGCGGGTACCCGCACCCGGACCACCTCATGGTGCACACGGTGTCCATGCTCGCCTGGGAGCGCGCGGGGGATCCCGATTTCGCGCCCGAGGCCGGCGCACCGTGGACTCCGCTCAAGCTGTACTACTCCCACGGCTTTATTCTGCAGCGGATGAAGCTACTGCAGGAGCGGTTGATCCAGCGCGGCCAGAAGAGCCCGTACGAGCTGATGATTAAACGGTGGGAGGAAAACGAGGGCGATGTGTTCGACCGCGTGACCACGCAGGTCGAGTGCGCCGCCTACTTCCAGCAGCGCGCAGATGCGCTGACCGCGCACGCCACGCAGATCGACCCGGCCGGGGCGTTCTTGGCCAGCCCGGTCGAGGACCAGCAAGAGGTGTGGCCCACCGAGGAGTTCGAGTTGGCCGCTAGCCGAGTGGAAACGACACTGCCGGAGACGGACCTGTTCGCGGGCATCGAGGAGGAGAAGTAAATGACCACGTTCACCGTCGCCACCGCAAACGCCGCCAACTGGGTCCTCGCGCAAGCTCCGGGGGAGACCCCGGTGGGGCCGGACTTTGGCAAGGCGTCGCCGATCGGTCTGCTACTGCTTGTCATTCTGGGTGTGGTGGTGCTGTTCATCGGCTGGTCGTTCCACCGCCGGTTCTCACGCTTCAAGCGTCGCCAGGCTTTTGCGGAGGCGCGTGGCATCGACCCGTTCGATGAGAAGGCCATCGATGCCGCTATGGAAAAGGCTGGACTTAAGGACCAGCGAAAGAAAAGCGCCTTCTAGCTGGCTAGAGTTGCAACCGTGTCTGTCCTTTCCAAGCTGCGATACCCGCTCTATCCGCTCTACGAGGCGCGCCTGAAACGCGAGCTCCGCGGCAAGAAGCGCCCGCGGCACATCGCTGTGATGGCGGACGGCAACAGGCGGTGGGCACGCGAGTCGGGCTTTGCGGACATCTCGCACGGCCACCGCGTCGGGGGCGCAAAGATCGGCGAGCTGGTGCGTTGGTCGGCAGAGATGGACGTGGAAGTGCTCACCATCTACCTGCTGTCTACGGAAAACCTGCAGCGCACCACCGAAGAGGTGGAGCTGCTCTTCGACATCATCTCCGGGGTGATCGAAGACCTCGCCACGGAGCATTACACCTGCCGCGTGCGGTTGGTGGGGCATCTAGAGCTGCTGCCGGAGGACGTCGCCAAGCGGATGCGCGACAGCGCCGCTGCCACTGACGAAAAGCCCGGGCTCACCGTCAACATCGCGGTGGGCTACGGCGGGCGGCAGGAGATCGTGGACGCGGTGCGCTCGCTTATCGACGCCAAAGCTCACGCCGGAGTCGCCGCCAAGGACATGGCGTCCGAAATCACCGTGGAGTCCATCTCGGAACACCTCTATACCTCGGGCCAGCCGGACCCCGACTTGGTCATCCGCACCTCCGGCGAGCAGCGCCTGTCCGGGTTTCTGCTCTGGCAGGCGGCGTATTCAGAGATTTGGTTCACGGATACCTACTGGCCGGCGTTTCGCAAAATTGACTTCCTGCGCGCGCTGCGCGACTATTCGCAGCGCTCCCGCAGGTTCGGCAAGTAGCTACAACTTACGCATGCGCACGCGCTGGACTGTGTGGTCGTAGTCTTTGCGCAGCACGAGCGACGCGCGCACGCGGGTGGGCAGGATGTTTTCCATCAGGTTGGGCAGGTTGATGGTTTGCCACAGCTCGCGCGCGGCGTACGCGGCGGCGGCGTCGTCCATCGTCGCGTAGTCGGCGAAGTGGTTGCCGGGTTCGCGGAATGCCGTGTCGCGCAGTTTGAGGAAGCGCTCGATGTACCAGCGCTCGATGTCCTGGGTCTTCGCGTCCACGTAGATGGAAAAGTCGAACAGGTCGGAGACCATCAGGGTGGGCCCAGTCTGCAACACGTTGAGCCCCTCGAGGATGAGGATGTCCGGCTGGCGGACCTCGATGCACTGGTCGGGGAGGATGTCGTAGGCCTCGTGGGAATAGATCGGGGCCTTGACCACGGGCTGCCCGGATTTCACCTCGGTGACAAAGCGCATGAGGTTGCGGCGATCGTATGATTCCGGGAAGCCCTTGCGCTGCATGATGCCACGCTCTTCCAACACCGCCCTGGGGTAGAGGAAGCCGTCGGTAGTGACAAGGTCCACCCGCGGGTGCGAGTCCCACCGCTGCAGCAAGACCTGCAGCACGCGCGCCGTGGTGGATTTGCCCACCGCCACCGATCCCGCCAACCCGATGATGAAGGGCACGTGCCCGGGGTCTCCGCCGATGAAGGTTTCGGTCGCCTTGGTCAGCTTTTGCCGCGCCCGTACCTGGAGGTGAATCAGGCGCGACAGTGGCAGGTAGATGTCCTCGACTTCCTGCAGGTCGAGGTTCTCGCCGATCCCGGAGAGCGCATCCAGTTCCGCCTCCGTGAGCACCTGGGGCATGGTGGCGCGGCGTTTTCGCCAATCCTCGCGGTGGAAGTCGAGGTACGGCGACGAATCGGCTCGAGACATAGCCACCATTGTTACACCCAGGGGAAAAGGGGAATGAATCTCGCTTCTTGGCGCAGCGGGTTTCCTATACTTCGACATGTTGTTACCAACGCGAGAAGAAAGGACCCGGTCGAAGTGTCTGAAGACCTCCGCTACCAGGATCTGGCCACCTACGACCCCGAGGTGCACGCCGCAATCGTGGCAGAGCTGGCGCGCCAGCGCGACACCTTGGAGATGATTGCCTCCGAAAACTTCGTGCCGCGCTCCGTGCTGCAGGCGCAGGGATCTGTGCTGACCAACAAGTACGCGGAGGGCTACCCGGGCCGCCGTTACTACGGGGGCTGCGAGCACGTCGACGTGGTCGAGGACCTCGCCCGCGACCGTGCCAAAGAGGTGTTCGGCGCGGAGTACGCCAACGTCCAGCCGCACTCGGGCGCCCAGGCAAACGCCGCTGTGCTTATGGCACTGGCTGAGCCGGGTGACACCATCTTGGGCCTCGACCTGGCGCACGGCGGCCACCTCACCCACGGCATGAAGATCAACTTCTCCGGCCGTCTCTACAACGTGGCTGCCTACCAGGTGGAGGAAGACACCCACCTCATCGACATGGCCAAGCTGCGCGAGCAGGCCCGGGAGGTCAAGCCGAAGGTCATCATCGCCGGCTGGTCCGCATACCCGCGCCACGAGGACTTCGCGGAGTTCCGCTCCATCGCGGACGAGGTCGGCGCCTACCTCTGGGTCGACATGGCGCACTTCGCCGGACTCGTGGCAGCGGGCCTGCACCCGAACCCGGTACCGCACGCCCACGTGGTGTCCTCCACCGTGCACAAGACGCTAGGCGGGCCGCGTTCCGGCTTCATCCTCACCAACGACCTGGAGCTGCACAAGAAGCTGAACTCCGCGGTGTTCCCGGGCCAGCAGGGTGGGCCGCTCATGCACGTCGTGGCTGCCAAGGCCACCGCGTTCAAGATCGCGGGCACCGAGGAGTTCAAGGACCGGCAGCAGCGCACCCTCGCAGGTGCGAAGGTGCTGGCGGAGCGTCTGCTTGCCGACGACGCGCGTGAGGCCGGCGTCTCCGTCGTCTCCGGCGGCACCGAGGTCCACCTCGTGCTGGTTGACCTGCGCAATTCGCCGATGGACGGCCAGCAGGCCGAGGACCTGCTGCACTCTGTGGGCATTACCGTCAACCGCAACGCCGTGCCGTTCGACCCGCGCCCGCCGAAGGTGACGTCTGGGCTGCGCATCGGCACCTCCGCCCTGGCCACCCGCGGGTTCGGCGAGGAGGATTTCCGCGAGGTCGCCGACATCATCGCCGAGACCCTGATCAAGGGCGAGGACGCCGACATCGAGACGCTGCGCGGCCGGGTCCGCGCGCTGGCGCAGCAGTACCCGCTCTACCCGGGCCTCGAAGACTGGAAGATGCTCTAGTCGACGTCGCCAGCGGCGGGGTTTTCGGCTCCGTCGCTTGAGCCTCCGTGCCCGCGCTGCTCTGCGAGAGTGGCGCGGGCTTTTTGCAGCCACTGCGGCTGGTCTTCAAGCAGGGCACGAATCTCGTCGGTGGTCATCGCCTGCTCCACGCCGGCGTTTTTCAGCGCAGTGACGGAGATGCCGAGCTTCCGGGCGACTTCGGGGCGCGGGTGCGGTCCCCGCAGCCGGAGTTCCTGCAGCCACTGCGGCGGGTTGTCCTGCAGCTCGCGCAGCTCCGCGTGCGTCACCGCACCATCTTGGAACTCCTGCGGTGTGGCGGGGAGGTAAATTCCCAGTTTCTTTGCGGCGGTCACCGGCTTCATCGCGGTGCCGGAGGGGGTCTGATCAGTCATAGCAAAACGGTAGCATTGAGCGTCATGCTCACCATCGCCTTTGCTACCGGCACTGAACCGGGCAAGTGGTTCCGTCGCTACGAGGAGCTCACCGGGGATCGCCTCGAGGCGGTCCCGTCCGATGACCCGTTCGCGCTCGTCGGCACGCAAGCGAAGGCCGTGCTTATGCGGCTTCCGGATGAACGGGTGGGCGACGAGCACCACGTCGTCCGCCTGTACGAGGAGGCGCCAGGGGTCGCGGTGCCGAAAGACTCGGTGTACGCCGAGGTGGGGGAGGTTACGCTGGAGGATCTCGCGGAAGAAATCGTCAACTTTTCCGGGCAGTCGCCTATCGACGACCTTCGGTCTGCCCTGCAGGTGGTCGCCGCGAACGTCGGTGTGGCATACGCGCCGCTGCCGTTGCTGAAGAACCTTGCGCGCAAGCAGATCAAGGCCCTTCCGCTGCACGGGGAGGCGGCTGGGCAGACCGAGATTGCACTGGTGTGGCGCAAGGTGGACGATTCTGACGCTGTGCAGGACTTCGTCGGCGTGACACGGGGCCGCACTGTCCGTTCCTCCCGTGGGAAGAAACACCCCCGATCAGGTGGGAAGCGGACCCGAGGTTAACGCGATGTTCATAATGGACGATGGACTTGTTCCACAAACGAAAGGCACAGATTATGTTTTCCCGTAAAATTATCGCTTCCGCTGCCGCGTTGACGATTGGTGCGACCGGCCTCGTTGCCTGCTCCAACGACGACGACGCTGAGCCGACCTCCACCGAGGTTGTCTCCGAGACCGCGACGGAGACCGATACGGCTACCGAGACGACTTCGGCTGAGGAATCCACCACCTCCGCTGCTGCCGATGACGCCGAGGCGACCGAGGAAATCACCACCGCCGACGGCGCGACCGCCATGGTGCCGGCTGGCGTCGTCGCCGCGATGGACGAGTACGCGACGCCGGAGTGGGGCGAGCCGATGGCGGTCGAGGAGACCGACGGCGGCTGGATCGTGACCTACGACAACGAGCACTACGTCACCTGGAACGAGAACACCGGCGGCGCTCCGACGTGGGGCCAGATTGCCAACGAGTGGCTGACCGACGTCCGCCTGGACCAGAAGCTGGGCTTCCCGGTTGCCCCGGAGACCGAGAAGGATGACCAGTCCGGCTGGATCCAGGAGTTTGAGAACGGCACCATCGAGTGGACCCGCGGTGGCACCGAGGATGCCTTTACCGCAATCGTCACCGAGAAGTAATTCGGCTCGACGATTTACGCGCCACCCTGCGGATGCGGGGTGGCGCTTTTGCATGCTTGCGCGCGTTCACGCCCTTCAGGACAATGGGGCGCATGCAAAAATCGGACTTTTTCATCCGGCCTATCCGGCCGGAGGACTATCCGCAGGTGCGCAGCATCTATGAGATGGGGCTGCAGACCGGCAACGCCTCCTGGGAGACCCAGGGGCAGACCTGGGAGCAGTTCTCCCGAAAAAAGATCATGGAGACGGTGTTTGTCGCCGTCGATGGGGAAGACGAGAACAAAATTCTCGGCTGGGTGGGCGCCGCAAAAGCCTCGTCCCGGGCGGTGTTCTACGGGGTGGTGGAAGATTCCATCTACACGCACCCCGACGCGCGCGGCCGCGGCATTGGCGGAGCGTTACTCGACCACCTCATTCAGACCTGCATTGACCTGCACAAGTGGTCCATCCATTCTTGGATCTTCCCGGAAAACGAGGGATCCGCGGGCCTGCACAGATCCCGCGGATTTGAAAAGGTGGGCACGTTCCACAACATGGCCCAGATGGCCTACGGCGACCGCCGAGGCCAGTGGCGCGATTGCGACATCTACGAGCTCATCTTGCCGATGTCGCGTGAATCCTAGCTCAGGTCCTCCTTGAGCTTTTCCTCGCGCACCGGCAGAAGCAGCAGGAAGGCGACGATGGCCAGCGGAACCATCAGCTGGAACACCGGCGTGAGGCCGTCGTTGTAGGAGGTCAGCACCGCTTCTTTCACGGGCGCCGGCAGCTGCGCGACCAGCTCGGGGGTGAGGCGGTTCGCGCCGCCCTCGCCGAAGCGCTGCGCGTACTCCGCGCCCTCGGGGCCGAGTTGCGCCAACGCCTCCGGCAGTCGCTCCTGCAGGTTGTCGCGCATGTTGTGGATGAACAACGACCCGGACAGGGAGGCACCGATGGAGGAGCCGATCTGGCGGAAGAAGTTGTTCGTGGAGGTTGCGGTACCCACATTCGCGAGCGGGAACGAGTTCTGCACGATGAGGACGAGCACCTGCATGACCAGCCCGAGGCCGAAGCCGAAGATGAACATGTACACACCCAGCATGGTCAGCGAGGTTGTCACCTCCAACGTGGAGAACAGGTACAGGCCGAGCGTGGTCACCAGCATGCCCACGAGCGGGTACATCTTGTACCGGCCGGTCTTGGAGATGATGAAGCCGACAGCCATTCCGGTGACCAGCATGCCCACGACCATCGGCAGCATCATGAGACCTGCCTCGGTCGGGGTGAGCTGGTGCACCATCTGCAGGTAGGTGGGCAGGTACGCCAGGCCACTGGTCATAGCCAGGCCAAGCACGGTGCCGGCAAGCGTGGTCAGCACCATGTTGCGGTTGTGGAACAGGTCCATCGGGATGAGCGGGTTCGTCGCGCGAAGCTCCACCAGGACGAATACCACCGCGGCAACGAGCGCGATCACACTGGTGGCGATGATGGTGGGGGAACTCCATTCGTACTGGGTGCCGCCCCACGTGGTGGTGAGGATCAGCGACGTGGTTGCCACGACCATCAGCGTGGTGCCCAGGTAGTCGTAGTGCATCCCCTTCGCGGAGCCGCGGCGCAGCTTCAGCACAACCACGCACACGGTCATGGCGAGCAAACCCAATGGGATGTTCATCCACAGCGCCCAACGCCAGCCGGGACCGTCAGTGAACCAGCCGCCCAACACCGGGCCCAGCACGGAGGAAACGCCGAACACGGCGCCCATCACGCCCATGTACTTGCCGCGCTCGCGGGCGGGGACCACCTCGGCGATGATGGATTGGGAGTTCACCATCATGCCGCCGGCGCCCAGGCCCTGGACCGCGCGGCCGATGATGAGCAGCTCCATGGTGTTGGCGAAGCCGCCGAGGGCGGAGCCCACGACGAACAGGCCGATGCCCGTGATGTAGAGCCACTTGCGTCCGAGGACGTCGCCGAGCTTGCCGTTGACCGGCATGGCGATGGTCATCGTGACCAGGAACGCGGAAATGACCCAGCTCATGTGGTCGACGCCGCCGAGCTCACCGACGATGGTGGGCAGCGCGGTGGCGAAGATCATCTGGCCGAGCGAGCTCATCAGCATGGTGAGCAGCAAGGCGGAAAAAATGATACCGACGTTTGGGGCGCCAGCGCCGGTCTTCGGCGTATCGGCTGCGCGCGTTTCTGCCGTATCTACCATGGCATGTCCTTTGCGTAGTTCGAAAGATCTTGGGCGTATGTGATGAGCTGGGCGACTGGGTCGCCGCCGTCGGGCGGGTGCCAGAGGTAGCGGCTTACAACCCCTTGGAAGAGGGCGACGATGAAGTGCGTTTCGTCCTCGAGCGAACCGGTGTGCCGCCGGTCGTCTGGGAACCGCTCGAAGTGGTCGTAGACCGCGCGGCCCACCTGGGTGAGAAAGCCGCGCTTGCGGGCCGCCTCCGCCTGCAGGAGTCCCGGGTTTTTCTCCAGCAACTCTCTGCGGCACGCCGTGGCCGGCCCGTCGAAGCCGCCGGGGGCGACCTCGATGGAGCGGATGACGAGCTCGAGAACGTTGTCGCTTTGGGTCTGCTTGATCGCGGTCAACGATTCTTCGCTGAACGCGAACGGGAAGGACCCTAAGATGGCCTCGTCCTTGGAGTCGACGTAGTTGAAGAAGGTGCGCCGCGAAATGCCGGCGTCGCGGCAAATGTCATCGACGGTGACATTGTCGTAGCCGCGTTCCTCCACCAGCCGGCCGGCCTCGTCGCGGATGCGCTGCTTCGTCTCGCGGCGCTTCTGCTCTCGGATCCCTTCATTTTGCACGGGGTGCAATATTACACCCGGTGCACATTATGGCAAGCCCGCTGAAAGCTCCCCTTCTACCAGGGCGTTCGCGCCCTCGAGGTACCTCAGTTTTACTATCCCGGGCTCAAGCTTCTCGACGTCCCAACGGCCCTGCCCGTCATTGCACCCCTTCGTCAACGGAATGGATGTGCCGTCCTGGGCGATGAGCGCAGTGCAGCCAGTCAGGGGGTAGGTCACCGACGCGGTGCCGCCACCAAACGTGGCGACCGCCGGCCAAGCCTTCACCTTCGCGTTGTCCTCCAAACTGTTCAGCGTGCCGGTGTAGGTGCCGGTGGGGGCCGAAGGATCGTCGATAGGCAGCTGAGGCTGTGCGGTCACCGTCACGGTGGCGGGAACGTCGTTGGTCGGCGTCGGGCGGGGGTTGGTGTACCAGTACGCGGCCGCGAGCGCGATGCCGATGATGGCGGTGATGAGCGCAAGCACCCCGCCGATAACCCACGGCTTGTTCGGGCCGCCAGCGGTGCGCAGCTCGGAGAAAGAATCAGGCATGAGAAAGCCCCCAGCTCGAAGTGATGTGCTGGGGGCAGATTCTAGTTCCGGTCTAGTTTCGATCGGTGTTCGCCATGGAGAGCACGTCGAGGCGCTTGTCCAGCTCCTCCTCGGTGAGCTTTTCGCCGTCCACGAAGCCCAGGTCGATGGTGGCCTGACGGATGGTGATGCCCTCCTTGACCGCGTGCTTAGCAATCTTCGCGGCGTTTTCGTAGCCGATCGCGGAGTTCAACGGGGTGACGATCGACGGGGAGGACTCGGCGAGGGTGCGCATGCGCTCCTCGTCCGGCTCGATACCGTCCACCAGCTTGGTGGCGAACTGGCGGGCCGTGTTGGCCAGCAGGCGGGACGACTCCAGTACGTTGCGCGCCATCATCGGGATGAACACGTTGAGCTCGAACTGGCCCTGGGTGCCGCCAAACGCAACGGCGGCGTCGTTGCCGATGACCTGCGCGGAAACCTGCGTCGCGGTCTCACACAGCACCGGGTTGACCTTGCCCGGCATGATGGACGAGCCCGGCTGCAGGTCCGGCAGGTGGATCTCGGCAAACCCGGCGAGCGGGCCGGAACCCATCAAGCGGATGTCGTTGGCGATCTTGTACAGCGACACGGCGACGGAACGCATCGCGCCGGAGAATTCCACGAGGCCGTCGCGGTTGGCCTGCGCCTCAAAGTGGTTCTTGGCCTCGGAAAGCTGCTCGACGCCGGTGAGCTTCTTCAGCTCCTCGGTGACCTTGCCGCCAAACTCGGCCGGGGTGTTGATGCCGGTGCCGACCGCGGTGCCGCCGATGGCGAGCTCGCCGAGGCGGTTCAGCGTGCCCTCCACGCGCTCGATGCCGAGCTCAATCTGGCGGGCGTAGCCGGAGAACTCCTGGCCAAGCGTGACCGGGGTGGCGTCCATGAGGTGGGTGCGGCCGGACTTGACCACCTCGTGCCACTGACGGGCCTTGGTTGCCAGCGAATCCTGGAGCACCTTCAGGGCCGGGATGAGGTCGTTCGCGGCGGCCTCGGTCGCGGCGACATGGGTCGCGGTGGGGAAGGTGTCGTTGGAGGACTGGCCCATGTTGACGTGGTCGTTGGGGTGGACCTCAACACCGTTGGCCTTGGCAATGGAGGCGATGACCTCGTTGGTGTTCATGTTTGAGGAGGTGCCGGAGCCGGTCTGGAACACGTCGATCGGGAACTGGTCGTCGTGCTTGCCGTCCGCGATCTCCTTCGCCGCCGCGATGATGGCGTCGGCCTTCTCGGCGTCCAGGTTGCCGAGGTCTTTGTTCACCTGCGCGCAGGCCGCCTTGAGCAAGCCGAGCGCGCGGATCTGCTGCGCCTCCAGACCGCGGCCGGAGATGGGGAAATTCTCCACCGCGCGCTGCGTCTGCGCGCGCCAGAGGGCGTCGACGGGCACCTTAACTTCGCCCATGGTGTCATGTTCGATGCGGTATTCCTGATCAGCCATCATGTGTCCTTTGCAACTATCTCGTGCACGCCCCACACTGCAAGGTGCGCGCGTGCCTGTCCATTGGACGATTATGCACGAACCAGACACGACGAGGAGACGAAATGACCGAACACAGCGCCCGTAAAGCCCCCACTTTGAGGGACGCTCTGGTCGGGTGCGCGTCGCTGGTGGTGGCCGACGGGTTGCTCATCGCGCAAGCGTTCGCGCTGCTGCGCCTCGAAGTCCCGCGCGCGGTGTTGCTCACGCTCTTCCCGTTGTTGATTCTCGTGGCGCTGGCAGTGCCCACCATTATCTTGCTGCGCTACCTCAAGCGGCGCGGGATCCCCCTTGGGTTTGACCGGCTGGGTGCGAAGGGGTGGCACTTGCTGTGGGAGTTCCCAGTCGCAGTACTGTTCGCGGGTGCCGGGGCCGCGCTCATCGGCCCGCTGCTCGGGCTAGAGCCAGCGGCGGAGACGGCGTCCAACGACGGCTCCAACCTCGGCGTCGTTCTCACCCTTATTGCCTACCTCGCGGTGGGGCCGTTCCTTGAGGAGATCGTGTTTCGGCGCCTCGTGATGGGCTACCTGGACACGGTCGCCCCCGCTGCCGTGAGCGTCATCGGCAGCGCGATTCTGTTCGGTCTCGCGCACATCGCCCCGCCGGCGATGCTGTATACGGGACTCATGGGCATAGCCCTGGCACTTTCAACTCGCTGGCATAAGTCGTTGTGGGCCGGGCTCATTTTGCACTTTTGCAACAACCTGCTCGTGCAGGTTGTCGTTGTGGGCGCGATTTAGTCGTTCGGGTCGGAGTAGTCCACCACTGAGTAGTCCTGCAGCTTCGCCAGCTGGTGCTGGGATTCCACGAAGCGCACGGTGCCGGACTTGGAGCGCATGACCAGCGAGCGGGTGGTCGCGCCCGACTTGCGGTAGGTCACGCCGCGCAGCATGTCGCCGTTGGTCACGCCGGTGGCGGCGAAGTAGCAGTTGTCGGACGTGACAAGGTCGTTGATGCCCAGCACGCGGTCGAGATCGTGGCCGGCCGCCAGCACCTTCTCGCGCTCCCGGTCGTCCTGCGGGGCGAGCATGCCCTGGATCTCACCGCCGAGGCACTTCAGCGCGCACGCCGTGACGACGCCCTCCGGGGTGCCGCCGATACCCATAGCAATGTCGATGGAGCTGACATCCCGCGCAGCTGCGATGGCCCCGGCGACGTCGCCGTCCATGATGAAACGAACCTTGGCGCCAGCGTCACGGATGTCGTCCACAAGCTGGTTGTGGCGCGGGCGGTCGAGCACCACCACGGTCACGTCCGAGGTGCGGATGCCCTTCGCCTTCGCCACGGCCTCGATGTTCGCGGCGACCGGGGCGGTGATGTCGATGGTGCCGGCGGCTTCCGGGCCCACGGCGATCTTGTTCATGTAAAAGGCATCCTGGGGGTTGAACATGGAGCCCCGGTCGGCTGCCGCGATTACGGAGATCGCGTTCGGGCGGCCCTCAGCCATGAGGCGGGTGCCGTCGACCGGGTCCACCGCGAGATCCACCGCCGCGCCTTGGCCGTTGCCCACTCGCTCGCCGTTGAACAGCATCGGGGCCTCGTCCTTTTCGCCCTCACCGATGACGATCACGCCGTCCATTTCCACCGAGTTGATCATCTTGCGCATCGCGTTGACTGCCGCGCCATCGCCCTCGTTCTTCTGGCCGCGTCCCACCCAGCGGCCGGAGGCCAGTGCGGCGGCCTCGGTGACGCGCACCAGCTCCATGGCGAGGTTGCGGTCGGGGTAAAGGTCAGACGGTGCAGTCATCGAAGAAGATCCTCCTGTGGCGATAAAAATGACCCCCCTATTGTGTCACTTCCGCTGCGCAAAGAGGTTGATATTTCCACCTTTTAAGGGGGAGGGGCCCTGCGTGCAATACTGAAGCGCGTGGCAAGCGATAAGAAACCCCGCATTTTCCAGGACGGACGAGACATTGCGATCAACGCCGTCCTCATCGTCGTGCTGATGCTAGTGGCAGTCGGCGCCACCGGGCTGTGCTCCTTCAACCCCGGCGCACCCGAGCAGGGGCCGGTGCAGGAAGTGGACGCGGAAACCTTCCTCGATCTGGAGTCCCGCGCGGTGGACTTTCCGGTGCGTTACCCGGAGATGCCGGAGGGGTGGATCACCAACTCGGCGCGCCGCTCTATGCTCGCCGGCCAGCCCGCGCCAGTGGTGGGTTGGGTGACACCGGACCGGGGCTTTATCCAGCTCACCCAGACGGGGCTTGACGCCGAGGCTGCCATCGAGAACGCGGATTCGAAGCCTCGCACGCTGGATCGCACCGTCGACGTGGACGGGCACCCGGTTGAAGTGTTCGCCTCCGAGGAGCAGGACGTGCGGGATTTATGGGTGGTCGATGCAGGCGACGCCCGGTTCGTCCTCACGGGTGCCGGTGAAGACCGGGAGTTCGAGGAATTGATCGCTACCGCGCTCGCTACTGCTCCGATTCAGCACCCTGACCAGTAGCGGCGGTGCCCTGCCGGGAGCTGATGGCGTCTTCGACGCGGCGCGAAGCGCCGTCCAAAAGCACCTCGCACCGCTTAGCCAGCGCCTCGCCGCGTTCCCAGTATTTCAGCGATTCATCGAGGCTCATCTGCCCCAGCTCGAGGATCTTCACGGTTTCAACGAGCTCGTCGCGCGCCTGCTCGTAGGAGAGGGTGGATGGGTCCGGCAATGCGTTCTCGTTGGCCTGGCCGGATCCGAAAGTGTTTTCGCTCATGTGGGCTTTCCTTAATCTGCTTGCGTGGTGGACATGGCGGCGGCGGTGATGGAGCCGTCGCTGACGCGGATGCGCAGCTGCGACCCGGGCGGGGTTTGATCGATGGAGGTCACAACTTCGGGCTCGGAACCGTCGCGGGGCAACACCTGCACCACCGCGTAGCCGCGGGCTAGCGTTGCCGACGGGCCGAGGGCGGACACCTGGGCGCGCAACCCGCGGACGTGCTGTGACTCGCGCTGGAGGAGGTGGGAAATATCGCGCCGGATCGAAACCGCGGCGCGGTCCACCTCCTCGCGGTGGCGATTGATGGCCATCATCGGGTCCGCGAGCGACGGGCGCGAGCGCAACGACGCCAGGGCATCGCGCTCCCTGCGGACCCACCCGCGCAGGGCGGCGGCCATCCGGCCCCGGGCTTCGTCGATAAGCATCCGCTCCTGCGCAACGTCGGGGACAGCGCGCTTGGCGGCGTCGGTGGGGGTTGCGGCGCGGACATCGGCGACGTTGTCCAGCACTGGGTTGTCCGGCTCGTGGCCGATGGCGGAGATGACAGGGGTGCGGGCATCCGCGACGGCGCGCTGCAGCGCTTCCTCTGAAAACGGCAGCAGATCCTCCACCGAGCCGCCGCCGCGGGCGATGATGATCACGTCGACATCCGGGTCCGCGTCGAGCTCCCCGAGGGCCTCGATGACCGCGGGGACGGTGGTTGGGCCTTGGACCGGGGTGTTGATGATCTCGAACTGCACCTCCGGCCAGCGCCCCTGCGCCACCGTGACGACGTCGCGCTCTGCGGCGGAACCTCGGCCGGTAATCAGTCCCACCTTGGTGGGCAGGTAGGGAAGCGGCTGCTTCCGAGCCGGATCGAACAACCCCTCGGACGCGAGTTGCTTGCGCAGGGCCTCGATGCGGGCCAGCAACTCGCCCGCGCCAACGTGCCTAATCTCCGACACCCGCATGGAAAACGTGCCGCGGCCGGGGTAGAAGGACGGTTTGCCGAGGACGACAACGCGGTCACCGTCCTTGAGCGGCACCTGCATCCCGGTAAGCAGCGACGTCTCTGCGGTGAGTTGAACGCTGGCCTGCTCCTGCGTGTCGCGCAACGTGAGGTAGGAGAACCTCCACGAGGGCTTCGTGTTGACCTGGGTGAGCTGGCCTTCAATCCAGAGCCACCCGAGGCGATCAATCCAGCCCTTCACCGAGGTGTTGAGCTTGGACACCGACCACGGAGACTCCGGCGAACTCTTGGACGGCGCGTTGCGCGAATCCGATGCTTCCGCCACCGTGCGCTCCTTTCTTCGACCCGTTGTGCTGACCCGTTTGCCACAGCAACGTTACCTGGCGGGCCGACATCGCCCGCCTATTGTTTTTGACGCTGATTGGTTAGTGTTGGTTCCATGACAGATCAGGGTAAAAAAGTCCTCCTCGCATCCCCCCGCGGTTACTGCGCCGGCGTCGACCGCGCGGTGGAGACGGTAGAGAAGGCCCTGGAAAAATACGGCGCCCCTGTGTACGTGCGTAAGGAGATTGTGCACAACAAGTACGTCGTTGAAACGCTACAGGAGCGTGGCGTGATCTTCGTCGACGAAACCGATGAAGTGCCGGAAGGCGCGCACCTTGTCTTCTCCGCTCACGGCGTCTCGCCGGCGGTGCGCGAATCCGCCGCGCAGCGCAACTTGCTCACACTGGACGCGTCGTGCCCCCTGGTCACCAAGGTGCACAACGAGGCACGGCGTTTCGCGCGCGACGGCTACCACATCCTGCTTGTCGGCCACCAGGGCCATGAAGAGGTCGAGGGCACCGCCGGCGAGGCCCCGGAGATCACCCACCTCGTTGACGGTGTCGACGGCGTCGACCGCCTGCCTGACTTCCCCGAAGATCAAAAACTCGTGTGGCTGTCCCAGACCACGTTGTCGGTGGACGAGACCATGATGATTGTGGACAAGCTCCACGAGCGGTACCCGAATCTGGAAAACCCGCCGAGCGACGACATCTGCTACGCCACCCAAAACCGCCAAGCGGCGGTGAAAGAGATCGCCCCTCGGTGCGACTTGGTCATTGTTGTTGGCTCTAAGAACTCGTCGAACTCCCGCCGCCTCGTCGAGGTTGCGCTAGAGGCCGGGACCCCGGCGTCGTACTTGGTGGATTACGCCTCGCAGATCGAGGACGCCTGGTTTGAGGGCGTGGAAACCGTGGGTGTGTCCTCCGGCGCTTCCGTGCCGGAAATTCTGGTGAAGGAACTGATGGAAGAACTCGCGCGCCGCGGCTACACGGACGTGGAGGAAGTGACCACCACGGTCGAGACCATTACCTTTGCCCTCCCGCGCGACCTGCGCCTGCCGCGCCGCAACAACCCGGCGGTGGCGCAAGGCTAGTTAGCCCTTGTAGAGGTCCTCGCCGAGCCGGTCCGTAATTCTGGAGGAGCCGGTTCGCGGGGGCCTTTTGGTCGTGCGCTCAGAATCGGCGCGTCGCAGCAGCTCCTGCACGGAAACAGACGCGGCGCGCTCCCGTGCACGCTGGCCTTCAGCGTTGGTGCGGCGGTTGCTGCGGTGCACCCTGGCGCGCTCCGCGGATTCGCGCCTGCGCAGTTGCGCGTTGTACCGCTTGATCAGCCCGATACGCACCGAGGCAATAACCAACGAACCGAGCGTCACCGCGAATAACAGCGGGAACATTTCGGTCACCGGGTAAAACACCAACAAGAGAGCGGCCTTGCCGGACGCGCTCCCGGCGGCGATATCCCCGCGTGCCATCACCCAGCCTGTGAAGAGGACGGCGCCAACGAACAAGATCGGTGCGCTGGCGACACTGAGAAAGAGCCCTTTCGGGTTGACCAGGGTCACCACGGCAATCACCGCGACGGCGTACAGCGTGAGAAACGGCCAGCCGATGAGCGCGGTCGAGAGGGAGATAAGCGCTCCCGTGAACAGCGCCGCGAAGATGATGCTGATGCCGGATCCCGTGGGCAACCCGACAAAGGTTGCGGACGGGGAGGGTGAATTCCGGCTCGAGACGTGCGACACGCCAGACGAGTTTACCCGTCGGTCTCCCCGGCAGCGTGGCGGGCACGCGTGGACACGGGTTTGAGTGCGGGCGCTACGCCGCGACGTGACGGCACCTGGGCCTCTTCCAGCCTGCGCGCGGTCACCATCACCCGCGAATCCATCGATGCCAAGGTGGCGTTGTATGCCTCCACCGCCTTGTCCAGGGAGGCGCCGACCCGGTTGTAGTGTTCCGCCATGGTGGAAAGGCGCTGGTGCAGCTGCCCGCCTAGGCGTTGGATTTCCCGTGCGGCCTCGTCAAGCGAGGCATGCCGCCAGCCCAGTGCCACGGTGCGCAGCAGCGCGAACAAGGTGGTGGGCGTGGCGACGACAACGTCGCGGGCGAAGGCGTAGTCCAGAAGCTCCGGGTCGGTGCTCAGGGCTGCGTCGAGAAATGGGTCTGCCGGTACGAAGAGCACCACAAACTCCGGGGTGGGTTGGAAGGCGTCGATGTACGACTTCGCCGACAGCGTGTCCACGTGGGCGCGCAGGAGGTGGGCGTGGCGCCGCATGAACGCCTGGCGCTCCTCGGGGTCCTCGGTCCCGATCGCGTCGAGATACGCCTGGAAGGGCACTTTGGCGTCGACGACGATGTTTCTGCCCTCGGTCAAACGGATGATCATGTCGGGGCGGACGTTGGCGTCGTCGATGCGCATGTGGGCCTGGGTGTCAAAGTCGACGTGTTCAAGCATGCCGCCGAGCTCCACCACCCGTTCAAGTTGCATCTCGCCCCAGCGGCCGCGCGTTTGCGGCGAGCGGAGCGCGGTGATGAGCTGATCGGTGCGGTCGCCCAGACGCGCGGAGGTTCTGCCAATCGCCTGTACCTGCCCGGCTAGCGACGACGCGGTCACCGCCTGCTGCTTGTCCATCGAGTCCAACTGGTCGCGCATGTCTTTCAACGCGCGCGCTACGGGCCGCAGGTCCTGCGGGGGAGCGGGTTCCGGCGTGGAACGCCGCAGCCAGGATGCCCCGGCGAAAGCACCCGCGATGAACCCGGCGAGCAGACCGGTGGAGAGGATGAGAAGCACGGTGGCGGTGGACATGGCTGGCAGTCAACCACACCGCGACGGCACGCTACCGTTCGGGTTCGACCGTGTGTTCGCTTTGTGTCCGCTCGGCTGAGTGTGACTGCGGGCTTGCTGCTGCCTTTCCGCGCAAGCGCCCGATGCGCTCAGTTGTCACACGCAGTTTCTTCAAACTCGTGGTGCCGAAGCGCTCGCGCTTCGCATCATCCGCCTGGTCTTCGGGTGCGGGGGCGTTGACCCACTCGCGCTCGCCACGCCATTCCTCGCGCTTGTGCACGGATTCCGCCTCCACGATCTCGGCGATAATCTCGCCCTCGTGGGTGGCAAGGTCGATGTCCTTAGCACCGATCTCGCCGGCGTTGATGCGCAGGATTTCCAGCGCGTAGCGGTACACCACTGCGATCATCGCAGCGGTAGGCACCGCGAGGAAGCCGCCGATGAGGCCGAACAGGGCACCGCCGACGGTGACGGAGACCAGCACGATCACGGGGTGCAGGTTCATCGCGCGGGACTGCAGCAACGGCGAGAGCACGTTGCCCTCGAGCTGCTGCGTAGCCAGCACGATGCCCAGCACGATCAGGGCTTTGGTGAAGCCGAGGGTGACCAACGCGATCAGGACCGCCAGGGCGCCCGCGACGACGGCGCCGACGATGGGGATGAACCCCGCCACAAAGGTGATCAGCGCAAGGGTAAACGCCATCGGCACACCCACGATGGCGATACCGGTGCCGATGACAATCGCGTCCACCAGGGAGCACACCGCTTGCGCGCGGATGAAACCGGACAGGGTGTTCCAGGCCCGCGTGAGCAGCTCGGTGAGGTACAGGCCGGTGCGTCCGCCGGTTGCGCTGCGCAGCCACGGCAGGAACCTGTGGCCGTCCTTAAGAAAGAAGAAGGTCAGCACAACCAGAACCATCAACGTCACGGACAGGCCCGCGGCGGTGTTGATGCCGGAGAACACGCCGCCGGCGATCGCGCCCGCCTGGTTTTGTATCCACAGCGTGATCTCGTCAACGCCTTCGTTCAAGCTCTCGGGGTCCAAGTTCAGCGGCGGTCCCTGCGCCCAGAGCTGCAGCCGCTGCAAGCCCTCAAGCGCCTGGATGTACAGCAGGCGGGTCTGGCCCACAAGGTTTGGCGCGATGATCATGATGAGCGCCGCGAGCACGCCGAAGAACAACAGCATCGTCAAGAAGGCCGCGAGGGCGGCGGGGACCTTGTGACGCCGCAGGGCAGCAGCGATGGGCGCGAGAACCGTGCACACGATGAGCGCGAGCACGACGGGAAGAATTCCCGCCCAGAACGCCCCGATGAGTTGGCCAACAGCGTACAAAAATACGGCGATGACCAGGATCCGCAGCGTGAACTTCGCTGATGATGCGAGCCAGTCGTTGAATACGACGTTGCGGTCAACTCGGTCCTCGTGGTCTTGGCCGGTTGTCTGGATCGGTTCGCTCACGCGGACTATTGTGCACCATCGCATATTGCTTTGCGACGGCCCACCTCACGGCCCGCTCCGAATCGGGCGAAAGGGTCCGCTAGGATATTGCGTCGTGAGCCTTACTCTTGGAATTGTCGGTCTGCCCAACGTTGGCAAGTCCACCCTGTTTAACGCCCTGACGCGCAACGAGGTGCTTGCCGCGAACTA
Source organism: Corynebacterium mucifaciens (assembly GCF_012396315.1). GTDB lineage: Bacteria > Actinomycetota > Actinomycetes > Mycobacteriales > Mycobacteriaceae > Corynebacterium > Corynebacterium mucifaciens. The sequence continues at coordinate 169,542 of NZ_JAAXPF010000001.1, forward strand.
CCCGTTCGCAACGATCGAGCCGAACGTCGGGCTGGTGGAGCTGCCGGATCCCCGCCTGGACCGCCTGGCGGAAATCTTCGACTCGGAGCGCGTGCTGCCTGCGACCGTCTCGTTCGTTGATATCGCTGGCATTGTCAAGGGTGCATCCGAAGGCGAAGGCATGGGCAACGCCTTTCTTGCCAACATCCGTGAGGCCGACGCAATCTGCCAGGTCGTGCGCGCGTTCGCCGACGACAATGTCATCCACGTGGATGGCCAGGTCAATCCGTCCTCCGACATCGAGGTCATCAACACCGAGCTGATCCTCGCCGACCTGCAGACCATTGAGAAGGCCCTGCCGCGCCTAGAAAAAGACGGCCGCAAGGATAAGGACATCGCTGCGCAGGCTGCAGAGGCCAAGAAGGCGCAGGGCATCCTCGAAGATGGCCGTACGCTTTTCGCCGCATCGAAGTCCGGCGAGGTGGACCTTGCGTTGCTGCACCACTTGCACCTGATGACGGCCAAGCCGTTCCTCTATGTGTTCAACTCCGACGAAGACGTGCTCACCGACGGCGCGCGCAAGCAGGAGCTGCGCGACCTCGTCGCGCCCGCGGAGGCTGTGTTCCTGGATGCGCAGACCGAGACTGAGCTCCTTGAGCTTGACGACGAGGACGCGGCCGAGCTGCTCGCCGCCGTGGGCCAAGACGAGCCGGGTCTGCAGACCCTGGCGAAGGCCGGCTTTGACACCCTCGGCCTGCAGACCTACCTCACCGCCGGGCCCAAGGAAGCCCGCGCCTGGACGATCCGCAAGGGCGACACCGCCCCGAAGGCCGCCGGCGTGATCCACTCCGACTTTGAGAAGGGCTTTATCAAGGCGGAGATCGTCGCGTTCGACGACTTGAATGAGCTCGGCTCGATGGCGGAGGCCCGTGCCCACGGCAAGGTGCGCCAAGAAGGCAAGGACTACGTCATGGCCGACGGCGACGTGGTGGAGTTTCGTTTCAATGTAACCTAAATGCGCTATGAATAGCGTATGACTACACGCGCCGCTATTTACCTCCGTATCTCGCTAGATGCTGCCATGGACGGCCTCGCCATCGACCGGCAGCGTCAGGACTGCGAAGCTCTTGCCGAGCAACGCGGCTGGGACGTCGTGCATACCTACGTCGATCAGTCGATCTCCGCGTCGAAGAAGGATGTCGACCGCCCCGACTACGACGCGATGGTGGCGTCCTTTGAGCGCGGCGAGATCGACGCGATCATTTGCTGGGACCTCGACCGCCTCACACGACAGCCCTGGCAGCTCGAAGAGTGGATCGACAGGGCAGAGGAGCAGGGGCTGAAACTCGTCACTGCGAACGGTGATGCTGACCTTGCCACCGACGGCGGCAGAATGTACGCGCGCATCAAAGCAGCCGTGGCACGCGGCGAGATCGAGCGAAAGAGCATGCGCCAGTCTCGTGCGCAACAGCAACGCGCCGAGCAGGGCCGCTGGTACTCCGGCGGTGTGCGCCCTATCGGCTACACCTTCACCGGCGAGATCATTCCATCCGAAGCCGCCGCCGTGCTCGGTATGTTCCGCGCTGTCGAGAGGGGCAACTCCATGCGCGACATTGCGCGCGCCTTATCTGGGGTCGATCAACCGGGCTTGCCGGATATCCCGACCACGCCGCGCCATATGTACACCGTGGTCACAGAGCGCAACGCTCGACGCCGCGCTGAAGGCCAGGAAGAAAAGCCGGTTCCCGACGCGCAGCCGTGGGCCTACACGTCGTTGCACTCGATCCTGCGCAACCCCGTGTATGCGGGTTACTCCACTTATAAGAAGGCCAAGCGCAAAGGCGTGAAGAACAAATACCGCCGTGTCACGCATATCGTCCGCGACCCCGATACCGGCGAGCCGGTGAAAGGGCAGTGGGAGCCGATCGTCACACCCGATCTGTGGTGGCGCGTGCAGAACGTGCTCGATGATCCCGACCGGCTGACCAACAAGGAGCGGCGTAATACTCGCCGCCATCTTGGCTCGGGTCTGTATGTCTGCGACGAGTGTGGCAATCCCGTGCGCACGCATGCCGACCGCTACCGCTGCGCCGCCTGTGGCTTAGTGCGCACGCATAGCGTCGATGATTTTGTGCTCGCCGTGATCCGCGCCCGCCTTGGTCGTGACGACCTAGCAGACCTGTTGCCGACTGCGGATGACGACGAGGTCGACGCCATCGACGACGAACTCGCTGAGCTTCGCGCAAAGCTCGCCCGCGTCCAGGCTGACTACGACGAGGAGCTTATCGAGGCCCGTGACCTCAAGCGCGCGCGAAACCGTTATGAGCCGCAGATCGAGAAACTCGAAACGCGCCGTGCCCGCCTTGCTGGCGCATCGGCGCTGCTCGACACAACCGGCTACGCCTCGCCCGTGGACGCCTTCGACAACGCAGAGCTTGCCGTGCAGCGCCGTGTCATCAACACCCTGTGCCAGGTGCGCCTGCGCCGTGGCGTGCGCGGAAGCAAGACCTTTAACCCCGAATCAGTCCAGATCGTGTGGAACTAGGTTGCAGTGTGTGACACGTCAACAATCGCGCGCATGTGCTGCGACGCGCGACGCTCCTACGAAGGAACGCCACGGAGCCGGCAGTTCGGGGGAGATCTGCCTTCGTGTATCGGGGGTGACACTGCTCAACCGTGGCGTTCGGGGAAAGTATTACACGACTGTTTCCACCCCGCATGTCGAGCGCCGAAAGCAAGAACCCGGGTTGTACGGTAGCGGTAATTTGCGTTTTTGTTACACGCCGCGTTTCACGCAACGATCCCGGGCGGCTTCGCATCCTGCCATGTGTACATCGTTACATCTCAGGGGCGAGATGTGGAGGATCGGCCAGACTTGGATAGGGAGTGCCCGCATGGCAAACGAGCGGATTACAGAAGACTTAGTCGATGAAAAGCTCCGCAACCTCGGATATTACGAGGATGCAGAGAAGATCATCGTTGAGAAGCAGCAATCCGCCATTGAGCTGGTTCGCAAGTCTTTGTCGAAGGCGTCGAAAACTGGCGGCGGCGGTGGTGGTTTCCCGGAGTTCATCATCACTGCCCCCGACACCCCCGACATGATCGTGGTTATCGAGTGCAAGGCAGAGACACGTTGGCACGAGTCGGAAAATCGTGATCGCCCTAAAGACTTCGCGGTTGACGGTGTTCTGCACTACGCAAGTTTTCTGACACACAAATACACCGTGATCTCGATTGCAGTCTCGGGCACGCCTGCACATAGTGAATGGTCCTTCTTTGTCACCACCAAAGGAGAGAAGGAAGCACGCCCGCTTAAGGCCCCGAGCGGTGCAGCGATTACCGAACTTGTCAGCCTTGATGACCTCATTACCGCCGCATCGTTCGATCCTTCTGTTCAGGCAAAGCGAACAAAAGACCTCATTTCGTTCTCTCAGGAAATGCACGCTTTCATGAGGGATGAAGCGGAGCTAGAAGAGAAAGAGAAGCCTCTCGCCGTCGCGGGTAGCCTAATCGCGCTCAACGACCCTGTCTTTGCAAAGACCTACGAAGCATATGGTGCGAAAGACTTGCCCGACTTCTGGATGCAAACGATCCAGAAAGTCATCGGGTCTGCGCAAATCCCGTTCGCCAAGATAACGAACATGACCCAGCCGTTTACTGGCATCCAAGTGCACCCAGAGCTGGGTAAAGCTACCAAAGCCTATCCGCAGGGCTTGTTACACGAAATCGTGACCCTGCTTGCGGAGAAGGTGCTGCCCTTTATCACCGTTTATCACGACTTCGACGTTGTGGGAGCTTTCTACGGTGAGTTCCTGAAGTACACAGGCGGTGACGGCAAAGGGTTGGGGATTGTACTCACGCCGAAGCACATCACTGAGCTGTTTAGCCTGCTTGCCAACGTCGATAAGGACAGCATCGTGCTTGACACCTGCGCTGGTACTGGAGGCTTCCTAATCTCGGCAATGAACCAGATGGTCCGTACTGCGATCACGCAAGACGAGATTGAGTCGATCAAGAAAAACCAACTGATCGGCGTCGAACAAAACCCGAGCATGTACGCCCTAGCGGCTTCAAACATGATCCTGCGCGGTGACGGGAAGGCCAACCTCTACCAAGGGTCTTGTTTTGACACCGCCATCACCAAAGGCGTCAAGTCCCACAAAGCGACAGTTGGTTTGATTAACCCGCCTTACGCCAAAACTAAGGAAGACCTGCACGAGCTGCGATTCGTGGAACACATGCTTGATTGTCTCACTCCCGGGGCGATCGGTATTGCCATTGTCCCTATCTCGTGCGCAACTGCGCCTAGCATCCGCAAGCGCAGCCTCCTGAAGAACCACACACTGGAAGCAGTCATGTCAATGCCACCGGAAGTCTTTTACCCGGTTGGTGTCGTCACTTGTGTGATGGTGTTTACTGCACACATTCCACATGAAAGATCTGACCGGAAAAGCTGGTTTGGTTATTGGCGCGAAGACGGGTTCGTCAAAATTAAGAATCTCGGCCGCGTCGATCGAAATGGAACCTGGCCAGAGATACGCGACCACTGGGTTGAGATGTTCCGTAATCGAGAAGTCAAGCCTGGTGAATCTGTCATGCAAAAGGTGGATGCCGAGGATGAATGGGTCGCGGAAGCTTACATGGAAACGGACTACTCGACTCTTACCCAGTCGGACTTCGAGAAGGTCCTTCTCGACTACGCACTGTTCACCTTGCGCGGGGTCGATATCGAAGAAGGCGGGGACGCGTGACTCGCCAACCTTTAGGTGACCTATTTCATGTTGAGTACGGAAACAAACTCGACATGAACAAGATGACACCAACCGATCCACGGACAGGCATCGCATTTGTAGGACGAGTGGGTGGCCTGAACGGAAAATCAGGTGTCTCCGGGTACGTCGAGGCACTACCTGACCTGACCCCTTATCCCACAGGTTTAATCACAGTTGCCCTCGGAGGGTCGCGACTGCTGTCTTCCTATGTTCAGCAGCGCCCGTTCTATACAGCTCAGAACGTGGCAGTCCTTCGTCCAAAGCGAGACACCATGAGTCTCAACGAGCGTCTCTTCTACGCGATGTGTATTCGCAAGAACGCCTTTCGTTATAGCGCTTTCGGAAGGGAAGCAAACCGCACTCTAGCGACTATTGAGGTTCCCACCGAGATACCCGATTGGGTCGAAATTAGTGAGGTTCCGACTCATGAGGGGCTTCGGGCAGCTACAGGCGATCCCGTGGCTTTGACCGACCCCAGTGGCTGGTGCGATTTCCCGATAGAACAGCTATTTGAGATCAAGAAGGGTAAGCGAGTCACCAAAGCAAATAGGCAACCGGGAACAACACGTTTCATAGGTGCTTCGGACAGTAACAATGGGATTACCGATTGGAGCGCGCTTGAACCACTCTTCCCCGCAGGGACCATCACAGTTCCCTACAACGGATCGGTTGGTTATTCCTTCTACCAGGATCAACCGTACTTCGCCTCAGACGACATTCAGGTGTTAATCCCTAAACAAGAAGTGTCCTACTGGGCAATGCTGTTCATCTCAACCATGATTCGTCACGAGAAGGACCGATTCACGTATGGGTATAAGTGGAATTTGGCTCGAATGAGGAAGATGACACTTCGGTTGCCAGCTGCACCAACCGGGAAGCCTGACTGGGATTACATGGAAGGCTTTATGCAAGGATTACCGTTTTCTGCCGCGATCACTGGTGAGGTGGGTGTCTAACGCTCATCGGTTACGCCTACGTTCCAACCTCCAAGCAGAGACAGTAGCTCGACACTCAGCGTGACCTTCTTGTCCAGCGCACCCGTGAGGGCGTGGCGCACGCCCGCGCCCAGGGCAGGGTCGCCGGCCCCAAACCGAAGCTCGACCAAGAACAAGCCCAGATCGCCAAGGAGCTTATTGAGGGCGGCAAGTCCGTCAGTGCAGTAGCCAGGACATTCAACGTCTCCCGGCCGACGATCTATCGCGCTCTCAAGCGCATCGAAGCCGACGCTTAGACACAGGCTGCGTCGCTAGCGCTCGCACCCAGCGAGCGAGCATCAGGCTGCGCTAGCGACGCTCAGCACGCTTCAGGTGCGGTGGTGCCGTGGCAGGGCGCGACCGGCAGAGCCGGACCGAATACGGGATTGACCACGTACACCCCGTATTCGTGCAAAGGAGCACTGCCATGTCCACTCATTCCCACACGCTTGCATCCCACGGTGAGATCCTCGCGAACCTCCCCGGCATCCTCGGGTTTTACCCGAACAACTCGCTGATCCTCGCGTTCTTCGTCGACGACGAGGGCGTCGACACCGTCCGACTCGGCCCGGTCGCACGGTTCGACCTGGACGAAGCAGTGGAGAAGCTCACCGAGAGCCGCGAGCGGTTCGCAGCGTGGGTCGACCACCTGGAACTCGACGCTGTTATCGCGTACATGATCAGCGACGACATTGCGCAACCAGTCTTCGACGAAACCGCCACGTATCTCACGAGCGGGGCGGTGCACCTACCGCCGCTGCTTGGGGTGGTGCAGGTGCCCGAGATCGTCACCGGGGCTGCGTGGTGGTCTGTGTACCAGCATCCGCTCATCGACGAGCCTCGCCACGGTGTTGTCGGCGAGGTCGCCGCATCGGCGGCGCTTAAGCAGATGCTTGCGGACACCGGCGAGCTGCCGGAGCCGAGCAAGGACGACATTGAGGCACGGTTGAACAGCACCGACCACGGCATCGACGCTGCAGAGCACGCCGACATCATCGAAGATGCGCTGGCCTATATCCCGCCCATGTTCTCCGACATGCTGCAGCGTGAATACGAACAGGCGGCGGCAGGGATGACCCAGCCGAGCACTCGCGCTGTTCGGTCTGCGTTGAAATGCTTCACCACACCGCGCTTGCGAGACACGCTGCTTGCCGCACTGCTCGATGACCCGCAGGCGGGCCTTGCGTTCATAGAGAAGGTTATGCGTGCTGTCCCGACCAGCTGGCCAGGGATGCGCGCGCAGCTCACCGCCACTGTTGCCGTGCTTGCGCACGCCACAGGCCAGCCGGGGCTAGCTGGCGTGGCTGCGCAGCGAGCCACCGAGATCGGGCCAGACGAGAACTTCCCGTCGCTGGTCGCGAAGCTGACAGACATCGGCCAAGGCGAGAGGATGGTTGAACTCGTCCGCGAGGGCGCCGAGAAGACCCGCACGATCTTGTTCACCGAGTAGCACCACACACCCCGTTGCAGCGATGCAACGGGGTTTCTTTTTCTCGCGGGGCCGTGGCCTGCAGAGATGCACACCTAGCGGGGCGGGGGAGAACCCCCTAGACAGCAGAGCTGTCTCCAACAGACGGATTGACCATCAATCCGAACAAGGAGGCACCTGATGCGCGACTTCATCCACACCGACCTGGAACTGCTCTACCAGCTCGCCGACGGCATCGACGGCGAGGACGCCGATCCGGGCGCAGCACAAGAACTGCGCGACCTAGAGGCGGCAGGCACACCGCTGCCTTGGGCAGTGCTGTAACGACAGCTCAACCCCCGCAGCGGCAAAGCCGCTGCCTAAGTACCCAAATTGCACGGCAAATCACACCCACTCACGTAAGGAGAACCATCATGTCCAACCCCTTCAACAACGGCACCATCGTCGGCAACGCAGCTCGCGCACCCAAGCTGTTCGAGCACGCAAACGGCGGCGCGACGGTGAAGCTCAGCGTCTATGCGCGCAACACCTTCAAGAACAAGTCCACCGGCAAGGTGGAAAGCGAGATCGTGGAGCTGACCGGCTACGTCCAGGACGCCGCGAACCCCGGTGTGTTCGGCTGCATCGGCTCCGGCGATCGCGTTGCGGTGAGCTACTCGCTCAAGACCGACGTCTACACCGACAAGGACGGTGTGAAGCAGTACCCGCTGGTGGCGCGCATCGACACGGTGCAGCTGATCGATTCCAAGAAGGAGTCCGCTGCTCGCGCTGCCCGTCGCGGAGGCGAGGCGGCGACCGCCGCCCTGGCTGGCGCTGAGGGCGAAGAAGTACCGTTCTAACTACGAAACCCCGCAGGGAAACCTGCGGGGTTATTTTTTCAACCATTTCACACGCCAATTTGCTGCGAATCACTTGTGCAGTTTTACGGTGCAGTGGTGCGGTGCTTTTACTGGCGTTTCTGCTGCGCAACTCACTGCACTATGTAGTGTCTGTGACATTTCATTAACACGTAGGTTGCACTGTGTATTGGGCACCCATTTCATCGACACGTTTACTGCGCAATCAAATGCCCTGTCACTTTAATGACATGTGAATTGGGCAGTGAAGTGGTTTGTCATCCTATTGACACCTTTACTACGCAACAGAATGACAACGACATTCTGTCGGCCCTTCTACGGACATCTCTTCTGCGCAGCACATGCCCCGTCGTACACACCGACGTGCTGCGCACTATCTCCGCCACTCAACAGGCCAATTCACTGCGCAACGTAGTGACACCGGCCCCGCCTAGCCGAGATTTCTTCGATTTTCGCTGAATATCAGCCGTTTACCCGCCGCCAATGACCTACGACGCCGACGGCCCCCTGTTAGGCCCGCAGAAGGCCGTACAGGGCAGGGGAGAGCAGTGCTACAACTCCATACCGCCATCACGATCACGCTGCTGTTGCTGCTGGCGGCGCTTCTCGATGCGCTCGCGTGCACGCTGCTGCGCCCCGCCCTTCTTGCCTGAGGTCTGCGACTGCCTGAACAGCGTGTAACGCTCAAGCAACTCTGGGCTGCGATGCAGTTCTTGCACCAGGAACTTCTTATCCAAGTGCTCCAACTGTTGTCCTGACTTCACCGCTTCTTCGATGATGATGGCGGCTTCATCTTCGGCGTCCGTGTGCGCGTTGCGGCGGATCTGATCAGCCTCATCGCGGGCATCCTTGCGCGTTACTGCAGCGTCGCGTGTGGCCTCGTCGCGGATGCTCGTGGCCTCATCTCGTGCTTTGCTGCGGATCGTCTCGGCGTCGCGCTCAGCCTGCTTACGGGCCTCGTCGGTCTTGCGAGTGATCGTCTCTGCTTCGCTGCGAGCTGCGGCTGTAATATCGCCCGCCTTGGCCCGCGCAGTCTCTTCGGCTCGTTCGAGCAGCTCGTCTGCTTGCGCTTCGGCCAGGCCCAACTCCTGCTCAGCATCCTTGCGTGCTTCGCTGCGGATCTCTTCGGCTTCTTGCTCGGCCTTCTCGCGTGCTTCCTTGAGCACACGCTCGGCAACCTCGCGAGCCTGTGCTTCAGCATTCTCCTGTACGCGCTGGGCTGCTTCGCGGGCTTCTTGCGCCTGTTCAAGTTCCTTAGCAGCCTGCTCGCGGTCACGATCAATTGCGTCCATGTCGCGCTGCACGGATCGCTTCTTGACTTCCACATCATCCTCGCGCTTGGCGAGATCGCGCTCCCGGTCTTGTTGCTCGGTGTAGCGGTCGAGGTTGAGTGACTCGTCATGACGTTCGGAGACTTCTAGTTCCACCGGATAGCCGAGCGAGTGCATGTGTTCGCGCAGGCCCCGTTGCGCGTCGATGAACTTCTGGTTACCCGAGATCTGCTTGCCCTTCTTCGGGCCGGATGTGTACCGCACTGAGGTGTCAGTGTTGTACGCGATGCCGGGGCGGCAACGGAGCTTGTCGGGATCTTCGGGCTTCGGTGAGAACGTATCCGCCTGGAACTGGATGTGTGGCGTTGATTCGTCAAAGTTCATATCACCGCCAGCGACTGCGTCGATACCGCCGGGGATGAAGTTTTCTGCAAGCCAGCGCATTGACTCTTCGGGGTACTTCTTTGCTTCTTCGTAGTCGCGGGCGACATAGCGCGGACGTTTCACTTCGCGCCCGTCCCCCCTCACTGGTGTAGTAGTCGGGGATCTCCTTGCACATCGACTTCGGCAGATACACGACGAACAGCGACGTCTCGAAACTGTTCTTCTGCACGCGCACTCCGTCCATCCGAGGCGTCTACGGCCGCCACAGGGCCGTACAGCCGCTGCCACAAAGATGAACCAATCGAGTCGCGGCGCTATGTATCTGTGTCAGCAGCTGCCGCTGGATCTGCTGCGAGCGGGCGCTCGCGAAACACACGTCGCTGGCGGTGCTCATTACATGCGCTTGCGCGCATATGTCCGCCGCGAGCGTGATGCGTCTGCACCGATAGTGTGCTTGTGGCACGGGCCGATATGGAGTGTGTTACTCAGCCCGTGTCGTTGACCCCCGCAGCAGCATCAACACCGCCTTGTGGCGGATAGCTCGCTGCGGGATTTTCACCACCCTGCAATGACCGCCTGACGGCGGTGCCAGAGTGCAGGGTGTGGCTGTGCGCACCACGTAAACGATGTCGGTCTTGCCGTGCGGTTAGACACCTTTTGCTCGCAGGCTCGCTGCAGGTGTCTCGATGACGCGGGAAGACGCCGCAAGCGGCGTTTCCACCCGTCATCGGCCCTTACTTTAAGACCGACATACAACGGACGTAGCCACATGTGGTGCGCACAGCGAGGCGACCTGCAGGTTTTGCGTAGGCACCATGTGCGCTTCGCGCATCAACGGGCCGTTTCGGGTAAGGGTCGAAGACCACGTTACAACCCGAAACACGCAGGTCGCAGCCCCCTTCTGTGTCAAAACCCCTATATGTTTGTCGTTATAGGGGTAGAAGGGGGAAAAGGGCATAAGGGGGTGCGACGCCTCCGCTGCGCTCCGGCGCTCGGCATAGCCGAGGCACTGCACCGGGTATTACTGCTCGCTGGCGCTCGCATAACCCGGTGCCCGGCGCTGACGCGCCGCCCCTTACAGCCCCAGACTCAGACCTCGCTCGCTCGGTCTGGCTGGGTCTACCTTTCCCTCCGCTGCGCTCCGGTCAAGGTGCCCAATAGTGCAGCTGGCGCTGCACCTTGTGTGATGACCCATGCTTTACGTCACGACACTGCTGGCAATCCGATATATCCCGTCGATATGTATTCGGATATGCCAGCATCGATGTGTCGTGTTTGGGTCATCACGAAACGCTCCATCACGGCAAGCCTGCCGTGATGGATATTGGCGTATCTCACGACGCGGCAGTATGCGGCGTCCGCCGCATATCACTTGCCGTCGCGGTCACAACTTCAGCAGCACAGCTGCTGAAATCTGCTCTGTCCACGCTGCTGTCTTTGCTGCACCCACGGCCACAGCTACCGGCATATCTCGTCGCGCACGACACCATGCCTGCTGCGGCCGCGCATCACAGCAGCGCGACATACCGCCAGCCATGTGGCGGATGATCCAGGCGACGGGGCAGGTGCTTATATGCCCCGTCGCCGATACCGGCGCAAGCATCGTGACAGTGTCACGTGTAGCGGTGCCGCAGCCACCCGCACACACGCGAAAACCCCGCCCTTGCGAGCGGGGTGTGTGGCGACATCAAACGTGACGGCTGTACGTCGTCACGCCGCGTGGCCGTACACACATGAGGTGATTGCGTGTACGGCTAAAGGGTTAGTCGGGTACAACTTCTAGATGCCGCTTCGGCTTACTGCCCTCGGTGCTCTCAGGCGTGTCGCCGTCACCGTTCTCAGGTGTATCGCTGTCCCCTTCGGTGCTGGCGGACTTGTCACCGTCGAGATTCACCTCGAACTCTTCGGCATACTTGCGCAACTGCGCAAGGCGCTCCTTTGTCGCTTTGTGTGCACGGCGCGCCTCGTTCACGGTATCTTTTGCTTGCTGCTCATCGCGCAGCGCTGCTGCGTAATCGTCTCTGAAAGACATGGTTTGTTCTCCTTGGTTGAATGAACTGTTTATTTGGACTCGGGGCACGACGGTGGAGCGCGCGTGTGTAGTAGCACGGCCATCACCCATCAGCCCTCGCACTCAGTTCAAGACCCAGCCTGACTAGCTGAGCTAAGCGGCGGGATCTCGTCGTAGGCGGGTTTGTCCGCATTAGTGCTTCACACCGCCCAGCACCGTGACGAGCTGCTGGCGCTGCTCATCTGTCAGTTGGGGCGCTGCATTCACGACGGCATCGACGAAGCCGTCGAATAGCTGCGGGGCAGGGCGGCGTGCGGCCGCGAGGTAGGCGTCGAGATCGTCTTGGCGAATCCGATAGGCGGTGCCGAAACGGTGGAATGAAAGACGGCCCTCTTTAATAGCTTTTCGCAACGTGGACTCGGAGCCGACGCCGAGATCGGCGAGTTCCTGCAGCGTGTAAAAGCGTGGCGCGACGGCGGTAGTCGTGTCCTTTTCGGACATAGAAAAACGCTCCTGGGCAGATTGATCTGTCCCGGAGCGGGGTGCTTTACCGGCTTGCTATTCAGGCGGCTTGGAGTGCCGTGCTCAACTCGCTAGAACGGTGGTCTGCCGTCCCATCGCTTTACGGGAGCGCTTACTCCCTACCTGACCGCTTTTGTGGTTGGCAATGCCGTTGCCGACCGGTCTATCTCGTCGGAGGAACCGCGCCTATCACGGTCGAGAGGCTGTCTCTTTATGAATTATCCTCGGGGTTATCCCCCGTATGCGGCTGGCTAAACCAAAAACGAATTAAAACGCCACATACGGTCTGGGGGCCATCGTACGGAACTTATGCGTCGCGCACAATAGCCTGCGACCTAATCTTTACGAATCGAACCGAGCACGTTTCTACACGCCACGTGGCACGGCTGGGGTGTTGTGGTGGGGCAGCTGTTGTGTGGCGGCATGGTGACACGCAAGGGGCGCGCCTTTTTGTGACCTGTGACACGTCTATAGTGTGCTCGTTTCGTAGTTTTGACCTCGTTTCGTAATTTGCCGATCAAAATACGAAAAAATTACGAAACGCTCTACCTGCGGTTTCGTAGAACTACGAAAATCGGAAAACCAAATTACGAAACACGCGATAACGCTGTGACCTGCACAGACACGTCACATTTCGGGGATGTTTCGTAATTTTGCGGCATTTCGACCCAAACCTTTTAAGGGAGAGACACAGACACACATTACGGGCACATGTCTACGACATAGACCGTCCTCATTGAGGGCACGCTGCAGGGGTTGTAGCTATGTGACACGGCCGGGATGCTGCGTCACGGTGACACGCAAGGGGCGCGCCTTTTTATGACCTGTGACACGTCTGTAGCGCGCTCGTTTCGTAGTTTTGACCTCGTTTCGTAATTTGCCGATCAAAATACGAAAAAATTACGAAACGCTCTACCTGCGGTTTCGTGATTTCCGCAAACGAAAAGAACAAAACTACGAAACACGCGATAACGCTGTGACCTGCATAGACACGTCACATTTCGGCGGTGTTTCGTAATTTTGCGGTATTTCGACCCAAACCTTTTAAGAGAGAGACACAGACACGCATTGCAGGCACATGTCTACGACACAGGGCGTCCTCGTTGAGGGCACGCTGCAGGGGTTGCAGCTATGTGACACGGGACACAATCGCAATCAAGGTGTCTCTTCTTTTTTAGATTTTCTTCAAAAAGTGGAAAAATTACGAAACGAAAACCATTTACGCTGCTCAACGTATGTTTTTGTGTTTCGTAGTTTTGTTCTTTTCGTTTACGAGATTACGAAATGACCCGCAAATACCTACCGTGACCTGCGGTGATGTGTTTCGTATTTTTCTGCGTAATTTCACGTCGCCCGAAGCAGACACCCTGCCGTGTACTTGCTGCAGGGCTGCGGCCGTCCCTCCATGTGGAGCGTCAGTGTCGATGCTGTAACTTAAACGTACATACATTTGTGGCGCTCTCGTTACGTGTCTGTGCATTGCCGAGCTCTTTACTGTTGTGTGTGGGCGCGCAGCCGTAGTGTCCGTGCCACTCCGAGTAGGGCGCGTCGTACCCCAAACCCATGTTCAATTAAATTCCAATCCAGAGAGGTCTTGCACTGTTGCGGTGCGGTTGTCTTCTTTCTCACCGTATTGGACCCTGCGAAATTAATTGGATACGATAGGCCCATGTTGATTTCAGGTTCCGTTTTCATGCGGCCGCTCACCAGCCGCTAAGGCGGTTTTCTCCCTCCCGCAGGTTAGAAACCGCTCCGGTCCTTTAGCCGGGCGGCCATTTGCCATGCCCGGCTCCGTTTCAACTCCACGGAGCACACCTGATGTCTACATACGGATACGGCCGTCACGAACATGGCCAAAATTTTCTCACAGACCACAAGATCATCAACTCCATCGTCGATCTTGTAAAACAAACCTCCGGCCCCATCATTGAGATCGGGCCAGGAAGCGGTGCCCTCACTCACCCGATATCCCACTTGGGGAGGGCAATAACGGCAGTTGAGGTAGACGCAAAACTAGCTGCCAAACTCACAAAAAAGACCGCCTCGGCGTCGGTCGAAGTGGTCCATGATGATTTCCTCAACTTCCCGTTACCCGCCACTCCCTGCGTCATTGTGGGAAACATTCCCTTTCACCTCACCACTGCCATTCTTCGAAAGTTGTTGCATGCGCCGGCATGGACTGCCGCTGTACTCCTCATGCAGTGGGAAGTCGCTCGCCGCCGGGCCGGGGTAGGTGCAAGCACGATGATGACAGCTCAGTGGTCCCCATGGTTCACGTTTCACCTTGGTTCCCGAGTACCAAGGTCTGCTTTCCGGCCACAGCCAAACGTTGACGGGGGGATCTTAGTGATCCGCCGGGTGGGTGACCCGAAGATCCCGATAGAGCAACGCAAAGCCTTTCAGGCGATGGTGCACACCGTTTTCACCGCCCGGGGACGCGGGATAGGGGAAATTCTCCGAAGGGCAGGGTTGTTTTCATCACGTTCAGAGACACAATCATGGTTGCGCTCGCGAGGAATCGACCCCGCAACCCTACCTCCCAGATTGCACACCAGCGACTGGATCGATCTCTTCCAGGTGACTGGTTCCTCTTCACCGCGCCATCGGCCCATTTCACAATCGGGAAGTAGTCAACGCCCTCCTCAACGGAAAAATCGAGGCCGGCGGCGGTAATCCCCCCACCACCAAAACCGAAATCCACCAGTAGTAGTGAACGACCCATGTTCGTCTACCGTGAGCCGCGTTATGGCAGTGACGTGTTCTCGTCGGGCACAGTCATAGTTCCCGGCGTTGCCAGCGACAGGGTTCTACACCCAGCAGCGGGACCGATCAAAATCACCCGCACGGGGAACGACCCTGCTGGTGGTTTCGATTTTGATGAAAGCGAGGAGACATAGCCCCTCGCCAACTCCCCGTAGCTGGCGAACAGTAGCTCCTGGCGCTGGCGCTCGTTGGTGAGTTTGCGTGCCACATCGAAAGCCTTATCGACTTCCCGGTCCAAGTTGTTGTGGGCCTTGAGCAGAATTGGGTCCATCGATAACGGGTTGTAGTGCTCCGCGAGTGACCGCTGGGGGTGCCGCTCGCGTGCCCGCAGCACCAACTGTCCAGCGTCGATGATTCGCTGCTGCGCCTTCTCATCTAGTTCACACAGAGCTGGTCCGCAGTTGTAGCTCCCGATGTACTCCGAAAAACGGAAAAAATAGATAGTGGGGATACATCAACCTTCCACTTTCCATTCTTCCGGCTCAGAGTATTGAGGGGTCTGGGACCGGGTCCGTAAACCCTTTATGTTTTTCGCGCACAGCGGTTTTTAGCGACGCACCCTATAGGTTTTCCGCAGAACTTATATGTGTTTCTGTGCACCCCATATGTTGTCTGTTTTAGCGGTATTTCGTTGTTAATTCCGCACGCGCGCATCAAATGGTTATTTATCGACGACACTCCGTCGAGTTCAAATTTAACGTGTAACGCCGGGCGTTTATGACGCTTCTCCACCAGCTGCTCGCGCTGATATTCGCTCAGCGAACTTCGTGCTCTCAATGAAAACTGCTCCCCACTAGTCGGTAGCTGATTTCTCAGTCCAACTAATGGGGAGCAGTTCACCCAGGCTGGCGGGGTTTTTATTTGTGCTCATTGCTGGCCGCCGCCCAGGAGCCGAGCGAGACGGTGGATCTGCTGATCATTCAGCGGGGGAGCAGCGGCGGTGATGCGGCTCACGGCCGACTCGATATCCTCAAGTGTCGGCTGGTGGCCGGTGGGGCGTTTGAGGGCCTCGAGGTCAGCCCTCTCGATCTTGATGCGCCCACCGATTCTGCTGGCGCGCAGATACCCCTCGTAGATGTACTTGCGGAGGGTGGAGTAGCCGCCGAAACCTTCGGCCACCGCATCCTGCAGACTAAGAAGTGTTTTCTCGTCTTCTAGTGACGGTAAGGCGAATGCGCCCATGGAAACTCCCGGTAGCGTTTCTCCTTCCGTCAAGAAGGCGCTACCGGAGCCAATCGGCGCTCCGGCCCGGGGCCCATCCCCTCAGGCGTGTTCGGCGAGCCCGTTCCGTCGCGCGGGCCAGCGGCGACCATTGTTGCCAGACGTCCAATCCAATGACGCCCCAGGCAATTACTCCCATCATGCTGTAGATGAAGGATAGTCACACCAGCACAACGTGACGCCAGAATAACACGGATGGGCGGCCCAGAGCGTGACTGAGCGCTGTGAAGTTATAGTTATGTGAAACGCGGTGGTCCAGTTCAACATATAGTGCGCTGCCGTAATTACTCTTCTAATATTGATCAATTTGGGGCTGCGCGTTCAGGTATGAGGAATCGTTTATCCATTAAACTCTCTCAAGCTGGATCTGGAGCGACCTAGTTTATGGGGAGTAACTTGCGCGACTGGAGGCGTATCCCGTGAGGACTAGAGCAGGCTACATTGACCGAAGTAAGCTGAAGAACTGGGCCGACACTCGTAATTCGGAGTCTGAACTCCCGCGTCTGGTTCGTCGTCTCATCCTTGAAACGACACCGGGGTTGGTCCAGCTAGGGATGCCCGCAGGCGACGGTGTGGCAGCAGGCGATTGGGACGGTTCTGTTCGGGCAACCGAAGCGACGGCTTGGACTCCAGATGGTTTGTCGGTATGGGAGCTGTCGGTTAATTCCAGACCTAACAAGAAGGCCGATGAGGACTATTCTAAGCGAACAGACACTCCAGACGGCACACGGACTGCTGAATGCACCTATATCGAAGTGATCCTGCGCACTTGGACAGCACGGGACAAGTGGGCTACAAATAAGCGAAACGACCAGGTCTGGAGAGACGTCAAGGCTTTCGGGCTTGATGATATCGAGACCTGGCTTGAGGCCGCCCCAATTACATGGGCGTGGCTGTCGGAAGAACTGGGGCTTTCTCCATACGGCCTTCGCACCGGTCTGACCTGGTGGCGAGATTGGGCAGCACAAACGAATCCGACATTGATACCGAAAGTTGTGCTCGCCGGTCGAACTGACGCTGTCAAGGATCTTGAAGACCGGCTTGGTTCATCCGGCTCCGTCACTACGATTGCTGGCGCCTCGATGGAGGAAGTATGTGCCTTCATCGCTGCAATCGCCGTCAACCTTGATGACCAGGGCAGCGGCCAGATGCTCGCACGGCTCGCATTCGTCGACGACATATCCACGTGGAGGCAGTTGACAACCTCGTCCCAACCGCTCGTCTTGGTCCCTCGCACGCCCGAGTTGGCAAGCGAGATCCCCGCAGGTACTGTGCACAACTTTTGTGTGCCGGTTGTCTCCAACGAAGGTGCCGACGTCACACTTCCAGCGTTGGATGCTGCTGAGGCAGCAGTCGCGCTGACGAGCGCCGGAGTCACAGATAGAGATAGGGCCGATGAGCTCGGTAGGCTCGCACGGCGAAGCTTGACCGGTCTGCGGCGAAACTTGGCTTTAAAGGCCGTCCTGCATCGACCGACCTGGGCTGATGCGAGTCCGTCCCGAAACTTCCGATCAATCCTGTTGGTTGGCTCCTGGGGAGACGATGCAGAAGGGGATCGTTCGATCCTCGAGGCGCTCACGGGAACCGACTACGAGTCGTTTAGAGAGGCGGTCACAGGAATAGCCGACAATCCTACCGATCCTCTGGTAATCCGCACTGGCGAAGCTTGGCATCTTGTCTCACCGGTGGATGCTTGGATGCTGTTGGTGCAGAAGCTGACTCACGATGACATGAAGCGGTTCGAGACCATCGTCGAGAGGGTCTTTGCAGAGGACGATCCGGCCCTCGACCTACCGCGGGATCAACGGTGGAGAGCATCGATTGATGGCAAAACCCGTCGCTACTCCGGTGACCTCCGCCGCGGCCTCGCTCAGTCGCTCGCTCTATTGGGAATGTACGGCGAAACTGTCGTCTTGTCGGGGGGAGTATCAGGGTCAGACTTCGCAAACTATCTGGTTGGGAAGCTACTCGAATGGGCGTCGACAGATGATACCGGGCGAGCGTGGCAATCACTAGCTGACATCTTGCCTCTCCTCGCTGAGGCCGGGCCGGACGCTTTCCTCGATGCGGTCAGTGCAGCAACAGCGGGCGATGCCCCTCTATTGGCCACCATGTTCCAGGACGCCGACGAATCGGGAATCTTCTCGGGCGGAACTCCCCACAGCAATCTGCTGTGGGCGCTCGAGTGCGTGTCCTGGTCCTCTGATCATTTCGGACGTGCTGTCGATCTCCTGGCACGCCTTGACGAGATCGATCCGGGTGGTCGGCTGGCTAACCGTCCCGCGGCCTCTTTGGCTGCAATATTCCGCCCGTGGCATCCAGATAGCTCTGTCGATCCTGACCGGCGACTTATTGTCCTCGACACGTTGCGCCGAAGACGCCCTGGCGTCGCCTGGAAGTTGGAGTGCAGCATGCTTCCTGAGGGGCACGGGACACATTTCCCGATTAGTACACCTGCGTTCCGAACTTGGAGGCCGGACAAACTATCTGTGACATACGGCGAATTCTGGAAGATTACGACCGCTGCGGTAGAGCGTTGCATCGAAGATGCTGGTCAGGATGCACAGCGCTGGTCAACGATCCTTTCTCACACGGCAGAGTTACCACCAGCAGACCGAGCGCGAGTGGTGGATGCTCTCGAATCGATGGCCGACCAGCCGCAGTTTACGGCTGACTTTCGAGAAGCGGTGTGGCGAACCCTGGTGGACCTCATCGGCCGTCATCGCGAGTTTCCGGATGCTGCCTGGACACTTCCCGACGAGGAACTCGGCAAGCTCGACGCACTGGCAGCGCGCTACCAGCCGAGGTCTGCGTATGTCCGACTGATCGGGCTCTTTCAATCATGGACTCCGTATATCGGCGCTCACAAACAAGATGATTATGAAGCCTTTGAACGTGAGCTCGGGCGCCGACGCGTCCAAGCCGTAGAGGAGATCGAGGCCGAGGGCGGTTTTGACGCCATCACGAGACTGGCACGAGACGCGTCGGTGCCGGGGGCCGTTGGTATCGCCTTGGCGAAAATCGGCTCGTCGCACGATGATGAGTTGCTCGGTTGGTTGACGTCTGCCGACCAGGATCTCGCCAGCACCGCGATGTCGTATTTCTCGACTCGCTATTCCCTAGAAGGTTTCGCTCTGATCACAGACTTCCTTGAACAGAGCGATCTTACGGTCGATCAACGTGTTCGACTCCTGCTTGTCGCGCGCGACAACCTCGCGGAGGTATGGGCTCTGGTTGATACGGACCCGGATCTTGAGGCCCGGTACTGGAGGGCATTCCAGACAATCGGCTTAGGGCGAAACATTGACAAGATCGACGAAATTGCTGAGCACTTGATCCAAGTTGGCCGCCACGCCGACGTTGTACATCTCATGAGCATGTACACCCACATCGACAAGGACGGTCCGCGTCCCCAGGTAGCGAAACTCATTGTGCGAGCACTGGACGGGCTCCTGGCAGATCAAACTCCATCTGCCGCTGCTCGTGATCTATCGTCCTATGATTTTCAGCGGCTATTCGCTTACCTCGAAGCTATGCGCGAGCACCTTGAGCCTGGCTGCCTTGTTCGACTACAGTGGTCGTACCTTCCGGCGCTCGGCTATGACGCGAGAGTCCAAGCGCTATCCGAAAGTTTAGCTGCCGACCCGGCAAAATTCGTCGAGATCGTGTGCACTGTTTACCGTGCCCGGCCGAGCGGTGAGGACGAAGAAGGCGCCGAGGACCCGGCTGGCGAAGAACAACACGACGCTTCCCTGGCAACCAATGCGTACCGCTTACTCAATGCATGGGACACACCGCCCGGCCTCGTCGATGGCGTCATGAATGCCGAGGTGCTTCGAGCCTGGCTTGATCGAGCTATGGAGCTCCTGGCTGAACGAGGCCGGACCGAGGTCGGCCTGCAGCAGATTGGCCAGGTTCTCGGCCACACCCCACCAGACGCTGACGGCACCTGGCCGGGCAACGTCGTGCGGGATCTCATTGAAGAAGTGCAGCTTGACCAGATTGAGACCGGCTTGTACCTCTATATCTATAATAGTCGTGGAGTTACTAGTCGCGGCTTGGAAGACGGCGGCGAGCAAGAGCTCAGGCTTGCTGCGGACTATCGAGTCAAGGCCCAAGCATTCGCCGACATCGCGCCTCGAGTGGCTGCTTTGTTTAGGAGAATCGCTGTCTCGTACGAAAACGACGCACGATGGAACGAGGAGGACGCAGAACGTTTCCGGCGTGGGCTGCACTGAGCGACATAAATCGCGTCACACAGCGAGTTTGCAGGACACGGTGAACTGGAGTATGTATGCACATCGCTCGAGACGTTATAAGGATATGGAATGTGGTGGACTTCAAGTTCAACGTCTAGGGCCGTGGCAAGTCGGTAGCACGGTTTTCGATTCGCCGCTTTGGGGCACTACCAGGGCTACCGGTGGTCTTCTTAGATTGAGCGGTTCAGATTTCCTAACCTAAAGCTCGTTTGAGCGTGCTATCCGCTGGTGTGCCTCCGATGCTGCTGCTCATAAGGTGGCGGGCGCTCCATGAATACAAGGCGTAGGTCGCGCCTGAGGTCAGGCCGAGGAGGATGCCGTGGCTGACTGAGTCGTAGTCCGAGTTTCCGCACCCCCTGGCCTCTGGTGTACGCGCTAGCCCCGCTCGGGGTAGCGCACGAGGAGATCGTTGCCGATGACTGCGCCGTCGTTGAGCGTTGCCTCGCTCACCTTCGCCCCGGCTGCACCCAGGCCCATAATGTGGCCAACCTCGTCACCGTGGGCGATGAGGTGGCCGGCGATGATACGCCGGTGGCAGCGCCACCCCTACCTTTGCCGCACATAGCCGGGCGTGGTGGTTTTAGCTGCTATTCACGAATGAAAAGGTTTCTTTGCGCCGACACGCCGTCGAGTTCAAGTTCGACGTGTAGTTACGCTTCGGGGCTGCCCACGCAAAACTCGTTGCCTTCTGGATCCTGCATAACGGTCCAAACGAGTCCCGGTGCCTCATGACTGCCGAGTTCAGTGGCACCCAACATCCGTCGATGTGAACGCGGTTTTTACCGGAGGTGGGGTCGGCAACGCGCTGAAAACCTAGTACCGGGGTGGAGCCGACCATGACAAAGTCTCCGTAGTCGGCGACAATCTCGCACCCTGTCGCGGAGGACCAGAATTCAGCGAGCCGAGAGGGATCGTTGCAGTCGAAGGTTATCTGGCGGATAGCGAAAGTTGAGTCACGCATCGTCCGCGCCGTACCCGTGCTTCGCACTCCACGTCTCGCTTTGTCTTCTTCGAGGATGCGTGGGATGCCCCGAGCCGCCGCTCGTTCTCCCCTCAGGCATCTGAGCTGGGGACACGGCTTTTCGGCTGTTGAGGTTCTTTGGGATGAGCCTGCAGGAGCGGTGTTACGGCAACCGGGGCCGGCGCCTCGTCGACTTCAGCTCCGAGCGTCGCTTCTTTGCTTCGAGACGGCGCCGCACCGAGCCGCGCGTCGGCTTCGTCTTGCGTCGCGGGGGAGGTGGCGGGGCGAGTGCCTCGCGCAACAGGGCAGCCATGCGTTCTCGCGCCTCGGCGCGGTTGCGGACCTGTGAGCGCTGCGTCGACGCGCTGACGGTGAGCACCGTGCCGTCCAGGCGCTGTTCTAGGTTGCGCAGGGCGCGGCGGCGTTGGGCGTCGGAAAGTGATGCGCACGTCGCAATGTCGATGGAGAGCTGCACCTTGCTGTCCGTCGTGTTGACGCCCTGACCGCCCGGGCCTGACGCTTTCGCGAACCGCTCCGTCAGATCCGCGGCGGCGACGACGAGGCCACCCGGGATCCCCGGGCCAGGTGCAATGGTCAAGTCGTGCATGCCGCCCACCTTACGTATGCAGGTCGTATGCGCTGAACCTGTGGGACGGGGGGCGGTAGAGCGGGAGCCCGTTGCAAAGCAACTGCTCCTAGCGCCGCGGCAGCACGACCTCGGGGTACTTGCGCACGTAGCCGAATGCGATGACGACGAGCGCCGCGAACGCGCCGATGACGGTCTCCGCGGTGCGGGCGAGCAGCATCGGCCAGACGGGGGAGGCCTCGACCGTCTGCACCATCAGCAGGGCGGTCGGGGTGATGAAGCTGGCGGCGATGGTGTAGTTGCGGGTCACGTACATCTCGGTGAGGTACTGCAGAATCACAATCCACACGACGATCTGCCAGCCCTGCATCGGGTGGGACAGCAAAAAGCCTGCCGCCGCGATGCCGGTGAGGGTGCCCAGGACGCGTTCGATGGCGCGGTAATACTGCACCTTGAACCGGGAGTTCACCAGCGGCGCGACGGCGGCGACCATGGCCCAGTAGGAGTGGGTCAGCGGGTCGAAAATAGTCACGGAAATCAGCCCCAGCACGCCGGCGAGCAACGGGGAGAAGAAAAACCGGCTGGCTTCGACCCGCAGACGCCGCCACGGCACCCGGCCCGCCCCGGGGGCGCGGGCTGGGTGCTCGGGTTCCTTCGCATCGCCGCCGGGGCCTTCGCCGATGAGGTGGGAGAGCTGGCCAAGCGCGAGACACAACAGTGCGGCGGTGCCGGGGATGGCGAAGGCGAGCACCGGGTGGACCGGGTCGTTGAGGGACCCGACGGCAGCCACGGAGAAGATCACAAACACCGACCCGGTCGGTTTCATGTCCGCGGCCAGCGCAATGGTCGCCCACACCGAGGACACCAGCGCGGTGACGGTCATTAGCGCCCACGGGCTGAGGTCCAGCCACGCCATGACCGCGCCCACGGTCACCGCAGAGGTCAGTGCGATACCTGCCAGTACGTGGTGCTTCAGCCGCACCCGGCGCGTCATGTGCCTGCCGTACACGCCGGTAAATGCGCCGAAGTTGGCGTAGATGGCCAGATCCATGCGGCCCAGCGCGAGCAGCGTGAACATCGGGATCGCAACGCCGAGGGCGGTACGGAAGGCGGGGATGTGGTCGCGCCGGGCAGGGCCCATCTCAAACAGCGGGCTGAAGTGGTGCAACCGGGAACCTCCCATACGCGATCCGTGCTCGTGGTTGTCCGCGGGCAGAGTCTAGCGCGGGCGCGGCGCTGATCGTCCCATGCACATATCAACAGTCAGGCATATGATGGCCCGGTTGTTGTAACCGCGGGAAGGAGTTTCGTCACAGTGTCACACGCGGGGGAGTATGCGTTCGCGTCGAGAAACCAATCCAACTACGCCTGGTGGAGGCCGCTCGCCGAAATCGTCGCGGTCGCCGTGCTCACCGTCGCGTTCGTCGCGGTGATTGGTGTTTCCCTCGAAGCCGCAGGAGTGGATACGACGAGCGGCGCGGCGGACAAGTACTTCGGGTACGGCTCCGTGGTTGTGGAGATCCTGGCGGTGCTCGCCGCGGTCCGGTTCATCGGGTGCAGGCCGGTTGCGTCGGTGTTCACAGCGCGAACAGGAACGAAACCCTGGGTGCCGTTCGCCGCGTACGCGTTGGCGTTTGTGGTCATCGCCGCTGTTATGGGCGCGGTCGGCGTGGTCGGTTACGGCGCGTCCTGGGATCAAGTTATCGGAGATATCCGGAGCGATCTTCCGTTGGGGCTCGTCGTTATTGTGCTCGCCGCGCTTGCGGAGGAGATGGCGTTTCGCGGCGTGTTCTTCCAGGCGTTCACGGCGTGGACCAAGCGCCCGGCCGTGGGCGCGGTGCTCGCCGCGATCCCGTTCGTGGCGATGCACCCGCAGGCGTACGGCTCACCGGTCGCCTTCGCCCATTATTTCCTTGACGCGCTGCTCTACGCGCTTTTGGTGTGCGCGTTCAACAGTCTCTGGGTCGCGGTTGCGGTGCACGCGGCGTGGAACACCTTCGGCTCGGTCCAAGCCGTGGGAATCCCGAACTCGGCTGCGGGCCTCGTGGCGGCATTTGCGGCTGTTGCGGCGGCTTCCGCCGTGGTGCTTGCAGTGCTACCCCGCGCTGCGTCGAGTCGCGCTCGGACACCTGCTCAGCGTGGCGTCGCCCGCTAGCATCACATCTTGTGCTTGAGTTATTACACATATTCACCCGCCTCGGTCTGACGTCGTTCGGCGGGCCGACGGCGCATTTGGGGTATTTCCGGGAGGAGTTCGTCGGGAAGCGAAAGTGGCTCACCGACGATGCGTACGCCGACCTCGTCGCCCTGTGTCAGTTCATGCCGGGCCCCGCGTCGAGCCAAGTCGGCATGGCGATCGGGCTCAAGCGCGCCGGGTACGCCGGCATGCTGGCCGCCTGGGTGGGCTTCACGCTGCCGAGTGTGGTGCTCATGGTCGCGTTCGCGCTCGGGGTGGCGCACCTCGGCGACATCTCGGACGCGGGTTGGCTCGCGGGGCTCAAGGCAGCGGCGGTCGCGGTCGTCGCGCAGGCGGTCATGGGCATGGCGACAAGCATCGTCACCGACAGGCTCCGCGCGGCCGTCGCGCTCGCGGCGTTCCTTATCGTGCTCCTCGTCCCTCACCCCGCGGCCCAGGTCGGCGCGATCGCCGCGGGCATGGTCGCGGCCACAGTCGCATTGTCGCCTATCGACGCCCCTTCGGCCCCCGCCCGCACCCCCACAGCAACCTGCACCGTGGGGTTGGCGGCGCTGGGGGTGTTCGCAGCACTGTTGGCGCTGCTGCCGCTGGTGGGGCACATGAATACAGGCCTTGGCATCTTCGACAGCTTCTACCGCTCCGGCGCGCTCGTCTTCGGTGGCGGGCACGTGGTGCTCCCGCTGCTGGAGCAGGCCACGGTCGCGGCCGGGCTCGTTGACGCCGATGCCTTCCTCGCCGGATACGGCGCCGCCCAGGCGGTGCCCGGCCCCCTGTTCA
Source organism: Corynebacterium mucifaciens (assembly GCF_012396315.1). Lineage (GTDB taxonomy): Bacteria > Actinomycetota > Actinomycetes > Mycobacteriales > Mycobacteriaceae > Corynebacterium > Corynebacterium mucifaciens. Next base: position 194,505 of record NZ_JAAXPF010000001.1, read on the forward strand.
CGTTCGCTTCGTTCTTGGGCGCCTCGGCGCAGGGGGTGCACTGGCTGTGGGGCGCGACCCTTGCTACGGTGGCGATCTTCCTGCCAGCGGCGCTGCTGGTCATTGGTGTCCTGCCGTTTTGGGACCAGCTGCGCGCCCATCCGCGCGCCGCACACGCGCTCGCGGGTGCAAACGCCGCGGTGGTGGGCATCCTGGCCGCAGCACTGTACACGCCGGTGTTCACCTCCGGCATCCACGGTCCTGCCACGATGGCGGTGGCGGCGGGGGCGTTCGTGGCGCTGCGCAGCTTCAAAGTCCCGGCGTGGGCGGTGGTGATCGGTGCGGCGCTTGTCGGGTGGGTGATGCTGTGATGCGGGCGCAACTCACGCCGATAGGGAATACTTACTCCCCATGACAAGCAGGAACCAGGCAGAAGTTACCCAGACCGTGATTCTCCCGCAGTCGCGGGACGCGCTGTTTATCACCCTCGGCTTCAAGGAAGGCGGCGAGGAGGCCGCGCTCGAGGCGCTTTCCAGCCTGTCCAGCCTCACCAACGGCGTGGGCTTCCGGTACCCGAAGGCGCACTTGACCGCGGTGGCCGGCATCGGCGCGACAATGTGGGACCGGCTCTTTGCACTGGACAAACCGGAGCACCTGCACGAGTTCGTCGAGCTCCACGGCGTGAAGCACCACGCGCCGTCCACGCCGGGCGACCTGTTCTTCCATATCCGGTCCGACGAATTCGACGTCGCCTTCGAGCTCGCCCGCCGCATCAACGCGATCGTGGAGGACCACATCGACTACCACGACGAGGTTCACGCCTTCCAGTACCAGGATTTCCGCGACCCGCTCGGCTTCGTCGACGGCACCGAGAGCCCGCGCGGCCAGGAAGGCGTCGAGGTGGCCATTATCCGCGACGGCATCTGGGAGGGCGGCAGCTACATCGTCGAGCAGAAGTACGTGCACAACCTCAAGGCGTGGAACGACATCACGGTGGAGGAGCAGGAGCAGGTCATCGGCCGCACGAAGCACTCCGACATCGAGCTGGATGAGAAGGCGCCGAACAGCCACGTGGCCGTCAACCAGGTAGAAGACGAGGACGGCAACGGGCTGGAGATCGTGCGCAACAACCTCTCGTTCGGCGACGCGCTGGGCAAGCAGGGCACCTTCTTCATGAGCTACGCCCGCGACCCGCGCATCACCGAGGTGATGTTGCGCCGCATGTTCATCGGCGAGCCGGAGGGCAACCACGACCGCATCCTGGATTTCTCCGAGGCGCTGACCGGCTGCAACTTCTTCGCGCCGCCGCGCGTGTTCCTGGACCACTGCGTCGACTACGCGCACCGACACCTGCGCCCGGACGCGGACGAGCAGCCGAATCAGCCGGCGATCAATCTGCCGCAGGGCAAGGCGGTCTTCCCGGACCGAGCGGACGTACCCACTTCCCACAACGCGGAGGACGTCACGGCGGCGCAGGCGCGATACGAGGGCGCGCTACGCCGGGAGCAGTAGCTTCACGACGAACCCGCCTTCGGCGCAGGCCGCAGTCTTAGAACCACCCGCGCAGGTACTCGCCGACCACCGCGCCGCCGAGCTCGCCGAGGTCCGGGGCCACTACGCGCCCGCCGGAGCGGCTCGCCATGGCGTTCAGTAGGTTGACCAGCCCGGGGTCGTCGCCGAGGCGGAAGAACGTCGGGCTCACGCCCCGCTTGGTCACCTGGTCGAGCGCCTGCACGGTCTTGGCCAGCGTGATTCGGTCGGTGGGCCAGTTGAAGTAGGGCTGGCCCCAGTCGGTGATCATGGACGTCGGCTCGCCGTCGGTAACCACCAGCAGGGTTGGCTCGTGGTTGGGGTGGCGGGCGAAGAACTGATCCGCGAGCAGCAGGGCGTGCTGGAGGTTCGTGCCTTTCTCCTGGATCGGCGGCAGACCTGTCAGTTCCTCGATGGACATCGTCTGCGCGTACAGCCCAAACCCGATGAGCGTGAGCTCGTCGCCGCGGAACTGGGTGGAGATGAGGTGGTGCAGCGCCAGCGCAGTCTGCTTCATCGGCGCCCAGCGGCCCTCCATCGCCATGGAGAAACTGGTGTCCACCAACAGCGCCACCGCGTTGCGGGTGCGCGCCTCGGTCTCCACCACCTCGATGTCGCCGAGCTGGATGCGTATCGACGCGCCTTCGGTCCGCTCGCCGGCAGCCGCCGTGCGCTGGATCGCGTTGGTGATGGTGCGGGTGGTGTCCCACGCGGCGGTGTCGCCGAACTCCCAGGGGCGGGTGCCGCCGGTGGGTTCGCCGGTGCGCCCGGCGAGGCGGGAATCGCGCGCGCCGGGGGAGGAAAGGTGCGTGGAGACGTCGCGCAGCAGCTCCTTGCCCAGCAGGCGCATGGCTTTGGGGGACAGCTGCAGTTTTCCGGTACCGGAGTTGGGGTCTGACTTCAGCATCCCCGATTCGCGCAGTGCCCTTTCCAGGTCGCGCAGCGCCTTTGCGCTGGTTGCCGCGTCCTTGCCAAGCAGGTCGGCGACCTCGTCGAGGTCGACGTCGGGGCGGGCCGCGTTCATCGCCTCCGCCAGCTCATCCAGGCGGCCCAGGTCGCGCATGGCCCGCGTGGCCTCGCCGAGCCCCATGCCGTCGCCGTCGCCCTCGAACGATTCGGACCCGTACCAGTCCAGGTCGGGGCGGATGCCGCGCAGGTTCGCGTCCAGCTCGCCCATGAGGTTCATCAGTTCCTCGGAACCGAATGCCTGGGCGGATAGCGCCATGAGCTCCTGGCGCTGCTCCGGCGTCATCGAGTTGAGCAGGCGCTGGGCGGCCGCGGAGCGCTGGGCGAGCAGCTCCACCAGCTCGTCGATGTTCCTGGGCTGCTCGGGGAACTGGTCGCCGTGCTTGGCCATGAACTCGGTGAAGTCCTGCTCGGTGGCCATGCCGGCGCGGTGCTTGCCCAGCAGCACGTTGAGGTCGCGAAGCATCTCGGCAACGGCGGCCCGGTCTTCGGCGGTGGCGTTTTCCAGCATGCCCTTCATGCCTTCGAAGCGCTGGTCCAGCAGCTCCCGGCCAACCAGGTCGCGAATCTGGTTGTACTTCTCGCGCGCCTCGTTGGATGCCCAGTCGTAGCCGTCGAGTTCGGTCACCGCGGCGGCGGGGGAGGCGGGCAGGTTCTCCAACGTCATCTCGCGCATGGAGCGGTCCAGGTCGTCCATGTCCACGTCGCGGGCGAGCTGCCCGCGCTCGGCGAGCACGGCGTCGTCGAGAAGCTTGCGCACCTCGTTCAGCGTGCCCTGCAAGTTGCCCTTCTGCAGCAGTTCCTGACGCCGCTCGGCGATGCGGGCGGCGAGCTCGTCGTATCCCTCAGCGCCCTCAGTGCCTCTGCGCAGGTACTCGCGCAGGGCCTGCTCGGCGGAATAGCCGTACATGACGTCGTCGGCGATGGCACGCACCGCCTCGGTGAGATCCGGCGGGGGCGCGAGCGGGTCCGGGCCCGGGGTGTACTTGCGGTAGTGCAGGTAGCGGGGGTTAACCATAGATGGTCTCGCCCTCTCCGGAGTCCTTCGAGATCTTCTGCGTCAAGTACAGCGCCTCTGCTGCGAGCTCGATCGCGGCGGCGCGTTCGCCGTCGCTCTCGGCGTGGAAGGCGCGGGCAATGTCGTCGTAGAGCGGCGCCTCGAGCACCGGCAGGCCGTCGAGGAACTCGCGGGCGGTGACGTTCGCGCCGTCGGTGATGGTGGTGGTGCCGTCGAGCGCCTCGATCAGCGGGGTGAAGTCGAGCTCACGAATGCGGGGGCGAAGTGCCTGAGCGACGGCGTTGCGCAGCAGGTACTCGAGGATGTCCCACTCGCGGCCTTCTTCGCCGTGCTCAAACTCCACCTTGCCGCCGAGCACGTCCACGGCGGCCTCCACGTCCACTAGGCGGGCCACGGCGGTGTCCTCCCCGCGTACTGCGGCACGGCGCGCGGCTGCAGCGGCGATGGTCTCGGCGCCTGCGATGGCGAAGCGGGCCGACACGCCGGCGCGCTGGTTCACGGCGTCGGACTCGCGCAGGGCCCTAGTGAAGCGGGCGAGGATCTCCATGACCACGTCCGGCACCTCGGCAGTGAGCTGGGATTCCTGGCGGATCACCGCGATCTCGTCGTCCAGCTCGACGGGGTAGTGGGTGCGCACCTCGGCGCCGAAGCGGTCTTTCAGCGGGGTGATGATGCGCCCGCGGTTGGTGTAGTCCTCAGGGTTGGCGGAGGCGACCACGAGGACGTCGAGAGGCAGGCGCAGCATGTATCCGCGGATCTGAATGTCCGCTTCCTCCATGACGTTGAGCATGGCCACCTGGATGCGCTCGGCCAGGTCGGGCAGCTCGTTGATGGCCACGATGCCGCGGTTCGAGCGCGGTATGAGGCCGTAGTGGATGGTCTCCGGGTCGCCGAGGCGGCGGCCCTCGGCCACGCGCATCGGGTCCACGTCGCCGATGAGGTCCGCCACGGAGGTGTCCGGGGTGGCCAGTTTCTCGGAGTAGCGGGCCTCGCGCGGGATCCAGACAACCGGCAGCGCGTCGCCTTCTTCCGCGATGCGGCGCTTCGCTGCCTCCGTGATGGGGCGCAGGGGGTGTTCGCGCAGCTCGGAGTCGGCGATGGCGGGCACGTAATCGTCGAGGAGCTGCGGCAAGGTTCGCAGCAGGCGGGTCTTGCCTTGGCCACGCTCGCCGAGCAGCACGATGTCGTGGCCCGCGATGATCGCGCGCTCGACCTGGGGCAGCACGGTGTGCTCGAGGCCGTGCAGGCCCGGCCAGGGGTTCTCGCCAGCCTTAAGCTTGGCTAGCAGGTTGTCGCGCAGCTCCTCGCGCACGGTCTTGTATACGTAGCCGGCGGTCTTGAGCTCGCCGAGGGTGGAAATTGCTGGGGCTTGCGTCATGCCGGCCAGGGTACGCCAGTGTCCGACATAGGATGGTCGGCATGGTTCACGCCAACGTCTACCTCGTCCGCCACGGCGAGACGCCCACCACCGGGAAGGTCCTGCCCGGGCGGGCTCCGGGGCTGCACCTGTCTGCGCGGGGGCGCGAGCAGGCCAAGGAGGTCGCCGCGCAATTTTCGGACGTCCACGCCGTGTACTGCTCGCCGCTGGAGCGCACCCGAGAAACCGCGGCACCGCTGTGCGAAAAGTTCGGGTTGGAGCCCGTGCTTTGCGACGGCATCCTGGAAGCCGACTTCGGGTCCTGGACCGGCGCCTCGTTGCAGGAGCTCTCTGCGTTGCCGGAGTGGAAGGTGGTGCAGCAGCGCCCGTCGGAGTTCCGCTTCCCCGGCGGCGAATCCTTCGCGGAAATGCAGGCGCGGGTGGTGGGCGCCCTGGAGGAGATTGCGCGGCGCCACCCGGGTGAGACTGTGGTGTGCTTCTCCCACGCGGACCCCATCAAGGTGGCGCTGACCCACTACGCGGGCAAGCCGCTGGACGAGTTCCAGCAGGCGAAGGCGGCCCCCGGCTCGGTGACCAGGGTGCAGCTGTGACGGGGAAGCCGGAGGTGTTGGGGCTGTTGGAGCGTGGCGACGTCCGCGTGCTCGGCGCGCTCACAGAATCCTCCAACGCGACCTTTCTGGTGGAGGTGAGCCGCGGCGACGACACCTGCTGGGCGATCTTCAAACCTGAGGCGGGGGAGCAGCCCCTGCACGACTTCGAACCGGGCCTTTGGCGCCGGGAGCGCGCCGCCTACCTGCTCAGCGAGTGGTTGGGCTGGGGCATCGTGCCGCCAACCGTCGTGCGGGAGGTGGAGCCATTTGGTGTCGGGTCGTTGCAGGCCTACGTCGACAACGACGGCTCCCACTACTTTCCGTTGCTGGAGACCCGGTCGGACCTGCACCCCCAATTCCGGCGCATGGCCGTGTTCGACCTGTTGGCCAACAACACGGACCGCAAGTCCGGCCATGTGCTGCTCGGGAACCTGCCGGGCACCGGATCAGACGAGCAGGTGTGGGGCATCGACCACGGCCTGTGCTTCCACCAGGACCCGAAGCTGCGCACCGTGATTTGGGATTTTGCCCACGAGGAGGTGGAGGCGGCGCTCGTCGATACGCTCGAGCCCCTCGTGGATGCGGTGCCGGACGAGATCGCCTCGCTGCTCACTGAGCCGGAGGTCGCCGCGTTGCGCGCGCGGGCCTCGCGGATCGTGCGGCTGCCTTGGTTGCCGGAGCCGCGCTCGCACTACCAGTTTCCCTGGCCGCTGGTGTAGTGGCCGGCAGCCTGGTCAGCGCGTCGCGATGGGGCCCAGCACCCTGTCCACCTCGAACGGGAAGAGCAGGGCGATGAGGCTCGCCATGCCGACGAGGGCGGCCAACCCCAGCGGGAGGATCCAGCCGAGTTTGCCCACGAGGTCCGCAACGAACGAAGGGGTGGCGGTTTCCGGCGCAGGCGCGGGAGCGACATCGACCGGGACGGTCACGTCGGTGCCAGCGTCGGTGGTAATGCGCAGCTGCTGGGTGCCGGACAGGTCGGCTGGCACGGTGAGCTTTACGGTCGCGGTGCCGTACTCGTTGGCGGTCATGCCCGCGGTATCGGGGGAGATCGTGGCGTCGGCGGTGGCGCTGCCAAGCGTTGCGGTGACGTTCGTGGCGCTTTCACCCTGGCCGTAGAGGAGGGAGCTGAGTTCGATGGTCGCTTCCTCGCCGGCCGTGAGCGGGGCGGGAAGGTGGACGCCGACGTTGGACTGGCTGGTGCGCTGCTTCTGGCCGGCGTCGAGCGCCTCCACGAGCGCGTTGAGGTCCACGTACCCCAGGCTCGCCGGTGCGGTGCCGCGGGTGAAGGCCTTGAAGTTGTCGCCGCCGGCGAGCAGGAAGGTCGAGCCGGCGACCACGTAGGTCTTCTCCGGGTCGATCGGGGCGCCGTCGATGGTCACGGAGGTGATCTTCGACCCGACCGGCGCGGCCGGGTCGTAGGTGTAGGAGACGTTGTCGGAGATGCCCAGCGGGAACATGGGGCGGTCCGGGTCGTCGCGCCACTGCTCCTCCAGCGCGGCTACGACGTCGGAGCCCTTCAACTCGACGTAGGTGTTCTCGCCGCCGAACGGCTGCACCGAAAAGGCCTGCTCGTATGTCACGTCGCCTGCCTCGATTTCGGCGCGGACCCCGCCGGCGTTCATCACACCGATGTCTGCGGTGACCGAGGAGTTGTTGGACACGCCCTGGCGGGTGGCCTCTGCGATGTAGTTGTTCAGCTGGGACTCCCTGTCGCCCGCTTTATACATGTGCGCGGCGGCGCGGCCGACAACCTTCTTGCCCTCGGAGCCGGCCTTCGCCAGCGCGTCCTCGATCACTTTGTTGATTTCGGGCTGCGGCGTCTCGCAGGCGCGGATCGCGTCGGCGTCGAGGAGCTCTGCCTTCTTCACGGTCAGCGTCTTACTCGCGCGGTCGAAGCTCAGATCCACGTTGGCCAGGTTGTTGCCGTAGTATCCCGCCTGCATGAGCAGCGGTGTGGCGCCCGTTGGCGCGATTACCTGGTGGGAGTGGCCCAGGAACGCGACGTCGACGGCGTCCGAGAACTGGTCGGTCTTGATGCCGCCTTCGTGCACGAGCGCGACCACCACGTCGGCCTCGCCGTCGTTCTTCAACCGCGTTGCAAGCTCATTGGTGGTTGCCACCGGGTCGTTCCACGTGATGCCCGCGATGGATTTCGGGTTGACCAGGTTTGGCATGTCGTCGGTGACGGTGCCGATGAAGGCTACCTTTGCGCCGTCGAGGTTCTTGACCACGTAGTCCTTCGTGTTTTCCACGGTCTTGGCGTTGGCGGCCAGGTAGTCGAACTTCGCCGTGGCGGTGACGCGGGTGGAAAATTCGTCGGCGCCGTCATCGAGTTCGTGATTGCCCAGCGCCGAGACCTGCAGGTTCATCAGGTTGAGGATCTCCAGGGTGGGGACGTCGTCAAGCAGCTTCGATGCGAAGGGGGAGGCCCCGATGTTGTCGCCGGCGGAGGTGAAAATGTGGGTCTTGCCCTCGGCTGCTCTATCCACCGCGCACTTGAGGTGGGCGGCGCCGGGTGCGTTCTTCGTCTGCTCCCAGTACCCGTGGAAGTCGGTGATGTTGGAGATGGTGAACTCGGAGGTGGTGTCGGCCATCGCCGCCGGGGCGAGGGTGGCGGCAAGCGCTGCGGCGGTGGCAACTGAGATCAACTGGGTGGGGACGCGGGAAGACACGGGAGGGCCTTTCGTGAGGACTGGGTGAACGACGAAGACTGTAGGAAGGCTGTATTTCTTCGAGGTTGCCCGCAGATGAATTTTGGGTGCGTCAGGCGGCGGGGTAGCGCACGAGGCCGTCGTCGCCGACCACGGCGCCCTCGTTGAGGGTCGCCTCGCTTATCGACGCCCCTTCGGCCCCCATCCCCATAATGTGACCAACCTCGTCCCCGTGGGCGAGCAGGTGGTCGGCGATGATCCGCCGGTGGCACCGCCACCAGACCGCCTCCGAGCACATGATGGCGGTAGGGGTTGTAGCCGCGTGGTTGCGCAGCTCAGCAAGCGCTTCCGCGAACTCGTCGCCGAGCGCGTGGTCTGCGTAGTTGTGGAAGCTGCGGTTGCGCCAGTTCCCGTTGACCTCGAATGGCACGGTGTGCGATACCGTGCGCCGCCCTGTGAGGCCCTCGCTCCGGCTGTACGCGATGCCGTAGTCGGGCAGGTGCGCGGCGAGGTGGTCGTCGTTGAACCACGGGTACTTCCTCGAACCGGGCAGCTTGCGCACGTCCACGATCGACTCCACCCCGGCGGCGGTGACCATTGCGGTGAAGTCTTCGAAGTCCAGGTTGGAGTGACCCACGGTGTAAATGCGCATGACCACGACGCTACGCGTCTCGCTCTCACACTCGCATGGGCACGAACGCATCTTTCATGGGTGGGTGGCCAGGCGGGTAGAAAGCGGGGTCGCGCCCGGTGTGGTTCGCGCACTCGCACCTCCCCTTGGCCGCGAAAATCCTGCTCACCGCCGAGTGTCTTGCCGGCACCGACTGATTGAATTTCAGCGGCTCGCTCGGGCGCCTGCGGAAGCCTGCTCTGCCAGTTTGCGGGTCGAAATCCATGTACCCCTTGTTAAAGGAGCCGTCTCTGTGGTCGTTGTTGCACCTGTGGTGCTCGCGACACAGGCCGGTGAGGTTTTCGATGTCGGTGCTGCCACCTTTGATCCACGCGAGGATGTGGTGGGCCTCGCATTCCGACATCGCCGCGGTGCACCCGAGCCAGGAGCACACGCCCTGGACTGCGAACATCGCGATGCGCTGCGCGACCGACGCTAGCCTGCTCGTACGCCCCATCCACAGCGGCACCGAGGTGACGCCGTCGACCTGGAGCAGGAAATCGGTGGTGCCGTCCATACCCAGGCGAACCAGGTCGAAGCAGTCCACCTCGATCCCGGTGTTGGTGTCGTAGAGCATGGCGGCGTCGCCGTCCGCGAGATCGTCGAGAGTCAGTGCCAATACCACGGAGGCCGCGCCGCCATTAGCCTTCTGGCATTCCTGCTCGTACTGCTCGAAGATGGCGAAGAACTGGTCGAATCGGCGCTGCTGCGGGGTGCGCGGATCCACCTCGCCCTGCAACTCTTCCGGAAGGTTCGAATTCGGCGCCAGCCCTTTGTCCATGTGCGCCTTCATCAGCGCCGCGTGGCCGGCGGTGGCATTGATGTGGATGTCTACGGTGCCATCCGCTTTACGACGGCCAAAGGTCACACTCCGCTTCTCAAACCCGGCGTTCGGGTTGGAGTGGGGAGCGTGCTTGCGATTCGCGGCGTCGACAGCCTTGCGCACAAACAGACGCAGGTCCTCCGGGCTGCGGTGCAGGGCTTCTTCCATGGCCTCGGCGTGGATGCGGGCTCGTTCGCTCGACGCGGCCTTGAGCAGTTTGTCCAGCTCGCGCCGGATGATGTCCTGCTTCTCAGCACTCACACGCGACGAGTTCTTCCGGGCATCCTCCTGGCGCGCGCGGTCCTCCTCGGCGGCGGAGGCGGCATCGTCCGAGGCCGCGTCGAAAAGATCCTCTGCCTCGTTTGCCGGGGGAGGGGTAGGCTCTGGCGGCGCGCCGTAGAGTAGCCGGCCGCGTTCGAGCCGGTTGTAGGCCTCGCCCTTGGAAAGGTCGAGGCACTGCTGCAGGTACGCGTTCGGGTAATTGGCTCCGACGACGCGCCCGGCATCGTCCCTGTCGGCGATGAAGGCGAATGCTGCGTCGATAGACGCCTTCTTCTTAAATTGCTCCTCGAAGCGCTCCATGTCGTGCCGGACGTCCTCGAATACGAGGGAGGAGGGGTCTTCGAACAGCTGGCTGAGCGTGCGAAGCGCAGATGAAATCTCGTTGACACACTGAGTGATCGTGCTGGTCATGAGCCCTCCCCTCTGTCCGAGTCGCTATTACGGCGAAAGTGATGAACTCAATCTAACAACGCGCCCGACACGGCTATTCGAAAATAGAACAGCAGTTCGAAAAGGGGGATTAATTTAGCACTTCAATGCTCACTTCGGCGTTGTCGTTGAGCATGAGCTGGCTGCCGAAGGGCAGGCTCATGTCGGACGAGTACGAGAAATGGTTAGGCGGAACCCGCAGCCGCACTCGCTTTCCTACGTATTCGTCCCAGCCGTTGATGTGATCTGAAGTCCCGAAATCCCAGTGCTGCACGGACCCGAGGCGGGCGAAGGGGCTTTCTTGGGCAACCTGACTTCTCGCCTTAATTGCCGTGATGTTGACAGGGGAGTCGAAGACCAGCACGTAATACACGTTGTCCGTGTCTTCGTTGGCCGGAGCAGGGCGGCCCTTCCGGGCCTGTTCGGTCGACCACACCTCCACGTTGCCGGTGACGAGCAGATCACCGTTCGAGTCGACGACTACCGGCGCGTCTTCCGCAGTATCTGTGGGGGCTGCAGATTCATCAGCCGGTGCCTCAGGCTCCGCGGCCCCATCAGCCTCCGCAGGCTCTGCAGGCTCCACAACTGCACCCGAATCCGGGCCCACCCACTGTGTGGACGTGACCACCACGGTCTCGGGCGTGCCACCTCTGGCGCACCCCGAAACCACCCCAACAGGCCCAGCTACAACGCGCGAGTGCACGACGACAACGCATGCCCCCACTCTAATCGGAGCGCACAGGAATTCCCGGCTACTTCCCAAGCTCCTTGCGTCGCTCTGCGGCGAGTTTTAACCGCTCGGCGCGATCGGAACGTTCCTTCTCTAACAGTTCCTCGAGAATCTCGTCTTCCTCGTCGGAGATGTCAAAGACGGTGTACCAAGCGACAGTGAGCATGCCCACCACCGGCCACACCACCCAGGCGTAGTCCAAATCGAGCCCAAACTGCAGCACGAAAAAGACCGCCAAGCCGCCTATGATGCTGGTGTAGATCGCGGTGTCCAGCTTCCGCTTCGCCGCGAGTTTCTCATCCAGCTCGACCTCGGACGGTGCCCGCTTCTCCAATGCGGCCGGTTCGGCCGGGAGGTCGTCGAAAAGCACGGAAAGCTCCCCGCGTGTGCGCGCTACCGCGGCCTGACCTGTGCGTTCTTCGAACTCTCCCACGTCCAGGTAGCCGTCCGCGAACAGCGTGCCCAGCCGGTCCAGCGCGTCCGAACGCTCGGCATCGCCCACGCGAATCTCGTCCATCGCAGCTCCCAACTTGTGCTTGCCCCTGCGGCAAGCTGTTCAATCGCAATCATGACAGATGGTAACGAGTACACGATCGGCGAAGCTGCGGATGCGCTCGGCGTTTCCGGCAAGGCGCTGCGCCACTGGGAGGCGCTCGGCCTCATCACGCCCGCGCGCACGTGGGCCGGCCACCGCGTCTACAGCGAGGCGGACCTCGAGCGCGGCGCGGCCATCGCCCTCTACCGGGGCGTCGGTGTGCCCCTTGCGCAGATCGAGCAGCTTCTTGACGCCTCCGGTCCCACCCTCACCCGCGCCCTCAAGCACCACCAGAAAGCACTCGCTTCTCGACGGCGCACGCTCGACGCCCAACTCGCATCTGTCCAGCACCTCATTGACAAAGCAACGAAAGGATCTATCGACGTGGACGCGATGAAGAAATACCTCGGCAAAGAGATGCCCGCCTACCAAGGAGAAGCCGGGGACCGCTGGGGTGAGACCCCGGAGTGGGCGCAGTCTCAGGAGAATCTCGCGCAGATGGGCGAAGGCGATTTCAAACGCCTTCGGGAAGAGCAGGAGGTGTTCGCCGCAGACCTGGTTCACGCCCGCGACGCCGGTGTGGAACCCGGCTCCAAGGAGGCCACTGAATTGGTGGAGCGCCACCGCGCGAGCATCGCCCAGTGGTACGACGTGACCCCGGCGCGCCAGCTCATCCTCGCGCGCATGTACGTCGGCGACCCCCGTTTCCACGAGGCGTACAGCGGCGCCCAGGAATATCTACTGGAGCTGGTCACAGCCCATGCTGCAGCTGAGGGCGTAGACGTTGACAACCCGCGGTGGGACTAGAAACGGAGCAATAGCCCTTCCAGCTCCTGCTGGAGCAATGGCCACGGTTTGGTGAGGTCCAACGTCGTGGCGCCGATGCGGTGGCCAGCTAAAACGGTGTCTAGCTCCGGCTGCACCGGGCCGCTCGTCCGTGCATAGAGCAACAACCCTGCAACATCATCGTGCGTTGCGGCGGCGTGCTGCACGTAGGTGCTGATTTGATACAGGTTGCCCGAGTGGAACGTACGGGTGCCAAATTGGCTGACCTGCATGGATGCACTGTAGTACTTCGTGTCGATGATCAATATGCCGCTGTCTCGCTGCAGGGTAATGTCGGTGCGCATTGCCGGAAGATGAATGGCACCGGTCGCACCTGGATCATCTACGTCCCAAGGCACTAGCGCAGCGCGGGCGCGCAGCTCCGGGTGGTGGAAACGGAAGTACTCCTTAACAAACCGCTCGAACAGGGAGCTCATGGCGTCGTCGCTGAGCCAGGGCAGGAGTGCGTCGCCGGTGCCGTCTGCCGGGAGCAAACCTTTCACTGCCAATTCGCACGCGCCAAGGAGCCAGCGATAGGACGCGTTTGCCCGGTGGAGCCGCAGGTCCGCCCAGCGGATGGCGCGCGGCGGCACAGGCTTGACATTGTCGAAAAACGGCAGCAGGCGGGCAAGCGCGTCCCGTCGAGGCTCCGCAACTCGGTCGCTACGTGCCAGCATGAGTACCGTCGCGCGTACCGCCCGATTGATCGGTGTGTCTGCCACGTACTCGTCGAAACAGCACACTAAGCCGCCTCGGACGAAGGAGCGTTCGCGTATCGACGCCTGCAGGTCAACGCGGCCGCGCACCGTGGGCAGCTCCCGTGTTTCCTGGCGGTAGTCGTGATCCAGGCCTCGCTTGACCTGCTTCGTTGTTTCTCGTGCGACGATGTCGGCCAACAGGTCGTGGATGTGGTCAAACTCGGTGGTGGCGTGCGGAACGCCGCCGATAGGCGAAAGCATGCGGAAGGCGTACGCCATCATCACGTAGACGTTGCCCACTAGCACCGAAGAGCTAGGCATTAAGCGCCCCACGCAGGGCAGCGGACCACTGCTCCGCTCGCTCAGGCTGGTCGAACCAATACTCCTCTAGCAGCGGCACGAGCTCGTCCTCGACCACGGAAACCAACCACAGGTCGTCCTCCCGGCTCGCTTCTTCGGCGGAAAGGTAACTGTGGCCAACCTCAAACCCGCGGCCGAGCCCGGGATCCGATGCGATGTCCTGATTCAACGCCACAATCGTGCGCACGAGCGATTCCAACGCCGGGCTGTCCTCGCCCTCCATGAACCGGCCGAACTGCTCGGTGGTGAAGCCGGGGCCCATCTCAAAGAAGCCGAAGCGGCGGCGTAATGCGTAGTCCAGCACGGCGAGGCTGCGGTCCGCAGTGTTCATCATGCCGATGATGTGCACGTTTTCCGGCACGGAAAAGACCTCGTTGTTGTACAGCATCCGCAGGCCTTGGCCGCCGCGTTTATCGGCCTCGATGAGCATGAGCAGCTCGCCGAAAATCTTGGAGATGTTTCCGCGGTTAATCTCGTCGATGATGAAGAAATAGTCGCGCTCCGCGTCCTCGCGCGCTCGCTCGCAGAACGAGTAGAAGGGGCCCTCCACCAGGTCGAACCCGCCATCAGCGTTTGGGCGGTAACCCATGATGAAGTCCTCGTAGGAGTAGCTCTGGTGGAACTGCACCGCCTGGATCCGCGACGTGTCCTTCTCACCCATGATCGAATACGCAAGGCGCTTTGCCGCGTACGTCTTGCCCACACCAGGAGGGCCCGCCAAAATCACATTCTTCTTGCGCAGCAGCAGCGATCGCAGCCGGTCGTAGCGCCCGGGGGAGAGGTAGACATCCGCCAGGAAGTTTTCCTTTGTGTAACCAGTAGGGTTCGGCGGGGTGGACTCGGTCTCTGGGACGTTGTCAAAGAGTCCTTCGACAAGCTCGACGTACCTTGAGTAGCGGGTGACCTCGGTAAGGGTTTTCACTACAGTCTTCTTGTCTGGAATCTCCCAACTACCTTCATGGGTCCACCTAACCGAGCGCATGTTTCGGTATGACGGGCGCTCAGCCTCAAAACGGGGTCCAGATATCACCTCACCACGACCGATAATCTCACTCCGCCCTCGTTTTGCTATCACGATGTCGCCAGGCTGGATCTCATGTTGGAACTGCCAAATTGCCAGGGTGTCGTTGCTGAAAGACTTTCCAGTCTTGTCAACGTCAAGCGCCTCGCGAATCTCGGGGCGGGAGGCGTACGCTGCGTAGTCGCCGATTTCGTCCCAGCCTAACGCCATGACCCCTGCTTCGCGCTGGTTGTCCCAGTCTTCAGCGCCAGGGCCAGGCGCAAAGATCCAGTAGCGCACCCCGCGCGGCTCCGAGTCGCCCTCGGCGCGCGTCGGGGTGGACCCCCACAGCTCAGCCACGCCGGCTATCCAGAAATGGAACGGCTCCTCACGTTCCTGAGCCAACGAGCGACGGACTGCCAGCAACTGTCTATCGACGTCCTCCGGTTCTTGCCCGGCGTCCCCTTCTAGATGATCCGCCAGGCCCTTCACAATGGCCGTCTTCATCTTCGCAGACGAAATCGGCTCGAAGACGTCCGGGCGGATGAGGAATTGCAGAGCATTGCGGATGTCAGCGCGGTCCTCGCCGGATGCCAACATGACCCGTTGCAGCAGCCACGGATCCTGCCGCGCCGCTGCTCGCTCCTGTTCGGGGAGTGTGCGCCAGTGCTTCACAAACTGCGCGAGCCACACAAGGTGGCGCCAGAGTCCGCTGTTGTAGCCCTGGCCCGGCTTGAACCCGGCGGAGCTTTGCGTGCTCATCCAGCCGAGCACCTCACCCGGGATCGTGGGGGGATCCGGCATGATGGCCAGCACCTGTTCGAGGTGCCCGCGCCGCGTCTCGGGCTTGGCCATGTAAATGGGGTGTTCCCGCAGGAGCACCATTTCGGCTGCGAGCAGGATCACCTCCCGGGGCGCACCTGCGAGCTGCTTCTCCAGCTTCGACCACTGGGTTTCGCTGCCCTCCAGCGGGTTGTCTGCTATCCGGTGGCGCAGTTCCTCCGTCGCCTGCACGGTCCAAATTTTCGCAGCTGGCTCGATGACCGAATGGCCGTCGCCAAGCATCTGCTCAATGATCGGCCGAACTTGCTGGGCCATCTCGAGGTCTTCAGCGGGACGTGACTGAGCGACAGTGTCTTCCATCCGGTCATCCATGGGTGTAATTGTGCCACCCTCGCCCGCAGTTACACCGGGCACACCACCGGCACGCCGCCGTCGTCGAGCACGCGTGCGCGGATGCCGTAGACCTCCTCCAGAAGGTCGGGCTGCAGCACCGCGTGCGGTGTGTCGTGGGCGACCACGCGGCCAGCCTTGACCACGAGCAGCTCGTCGCAGTAGCGGGCGGCCAGATTCAAGTCGTGGATGGCTACGAGGGCCAGCAGGTTCGAGCCGTGCACCTCTTCGCAAACGATCTGCAGCAGTTCCACTTGGTGGCGCAGGTCGAGGGCGGAAGTGGGCTCGTCGAGAAGCATGATGTCGGGCTCGCGCACGAGCATCTGCGCCATGGCGACGAGCTGACGCTGCCCGCCGGACATGTCGGACACGAGACGGTCCGCGAGGTGCCCGATGCCCAGCCGCTCCATCACGGCCGCACTGCGGTCTAGCGGATTCCACGTCGCGTCCCCGCGGCGGCGGGCAGACACCATGATGGATTCAAACGCTGTCAGCGACGCGCTGCTGAGCAGATCCTGGGGGACGTAGCCGACGGCTTGCACCTTCTGCTTGCCGACGAGCTCCGCGCCATCGACGCTGAGCGTCACCGACCCCTCAGCGGGTTCCTTGATCCCTGCGATGGTTTTCACCAACGTAGACTTGCCGGCCGCGTTCGGCCCGATGAGGCCGACGACTTTTCCTGGCTCGAGGGGGCCGAACGACAGCGAGTGCAAAATGGTGGTCCGGCCGTAGGAAACGGTGAGGTTTTCGGCGCGAATTGCCATGGTTTACGCACTCCTTCGGCGGGCCCGGGTGAAGATGAGGAAGACGAAGAACGGTACGCCGACCAGCGAGGTGATGATGCCGATCGGGATCGCCACACCGGGGATGATGGACAGGGACACCGCGTAGGCCATGCTCAGCAGCATGGCTCCCGCGGCTGCGGCGGCGGGGAGGAAGAACTTCTGGTCCTCGCCGACCAGTATCCGCGCGATGTGGGGGCCGACGAGCCCGATGAACCCGATAATGCCGGTGAACGCCACAGAGGCGGCTGCGAGGAACGACGCGACCAGCAGGGTAGACAGCCGCAGGCGCTTGACGTCGATGCCAAGGGCGGCCGCGCGGTCGTCGCCGAGGCGCAACGCGGTGAGCCGCCAGACGTTGGCGATGCAGAACGGCACCGCGGCCGCCAGCACGACGGCCAGGATGATGTTGGCAGTCCAGTTCGCGCGTTGCATGGAACCCATGGTCCAGAAGACGATCTGCTGGAGGGCCTCCACGTTGGCGCCGTACTGCAGCAGCGACAGCAGGGCCTGGAAGAAGAAGGACAGCGCGATGCCGAGCAGGATCATCGATTCCGCGGTGGCGCCACGCCACACTGACGCGCCGGCGACGATGCCCACCGCGATGAGCGCGGCCAGCGCGGCCATGAGCGCGAGGTTGAATTGCGGGTTGGCAATGAGCGTCCAGCCCATGACGATGGACACGGCCGCGCCGAACGCGGCGGCGGCCGAGATCCCGAGCGTGAATGGCTCGGCCAGCGGGTTGTCCAAAATGGTCTGCATTTGCCCGCCGGCCAGGCCGAGGGCCGCGCCGCACAGCACCGCCATGACGGCCGCCGGGAGGCGCAGATTCCGGATCACCACGCGGGTCTCTTCGTCCACCTGCTCCGGGCGGAACACTGCGTTCACAACATCGGCGACCGAGATGTCGAGCGGGCCGACGATGACCGCGATGAGAAAGCTTGCGGCAGCCGCGGCGGTGAGCCCGACGATCGCGAACGCCTTCTTGCGCCCACGCCGGCGGTAGCTGTCGATTGCGGCTTGGCGAGCATCCACAGCCACTCCAGCTTCCGCGGATACCTTGGTTGTCATGGTCTAGTTTTCCTCCGGGTTGGCCGGGTCGATGAAGAACGCGCCGCTGTACTCAAAGGGCAGCCATTCCTTGTGAAAGTCCTTGAAGTCCTGGGTGGGGTTGAGGTCTGCGAACTGCTCCGGGTGGATCCACTTCGCAAACGCTTCGAGCGCGAACACGTTGTAGGGGTTGTCGTAGAACTGGTGGTAGACCGCGAAGTAGTTGCCGTTCTTGGTTGCGTCGAGCTGATCCATGCCAGCTTGGCTGAGCGGGCCGTCGCAGGTCTGTAACGCCAGCTCTGGGCTGGACTGGTACCCCAGCTCCACGTGGCGGATGGCGTCCGTGCGGTTCGGGTCGCGCGCCCACTCGCCGCCGGTGACGATGAGCTTGTCCGGGTTGAGCTCGATGAGCTTTTCCGCCGTGATGGTCGTGCTGTCCGCACCGAGTACCTCGGGGCCGAGGTTGTGCCCACCGGCGGCGGTGACCAGCGTGCCCAGGTTGGAATCGCCCGCGACGGCGCAGCAGTCGTTGAATCCGGCGGCCATCCAGATGAGCACGCCGGGCCGGTCGGCGGTTTCGGCGACCCGGTCGGTGATCTCCTTGACCTTGGCGTTGTAGAACTCGTTGTACTTCTCGGCGCGCTCGCTTTGCCCCAGCAGGTCGCCCAAGAGCTGCATGGAAACGGTGGTGTTTTCCAGCGGCTTCTGGCGGAAGTCGATGAATGCGTACTTCAGTCCTGCGGCGTCCATATCGGAGAGGAACCCGCTTTCCTCCACCGCCTTCTTCTGGTCCAGCGTCATGATCACCACGTCCGGCTTCTGCGCCAGCAGGTTCTCCACCGTGACGTCACCCTTTTGGATCATGCCGATGGTGGGCATGTCCTTGGCCTCGGGCTGCAGCTCGAAGAGTTTGTCGCGGAACGCGCCTGCGGCCTTTTCCAAGTCCTGGCCGTACGCCACGACGTTGTGCAGCGGCTCGTCCTGCAGCAGGGCAGTGGCGTAGGCGGCGCGCCCCTCCGCCAGCACGATGCGCTCCGGCAGCTCGTTGAACTGCAGCGTGCGCCCAGCGGCGTCGGTTACGGTGACTGCACCTTCTGCGGTCCGCGCCTGAGAGGTCCCGGACTGCGCGGACGCCGTTTCGGAGGTGCCCGCGTGTGTCGTGTCGGCTTCGCTGCCGTTGTCAGCGCACGCGGTCAGTCCAAGCGCGGTTGCAACCGCGACGCCGAAGACGCCTATGCGGTGTGAAAGCTTCACCACTTTCCCCTTTATTCATCGTGTTAGCCTGAGCTAAGTTATAGGAACGACTGGGAATGTAAGGTAAGCCTAAGCTGCAGTCAAGAAGGGGTTGCGGTGGGGGTGGAGGGACCACGTCGCACGCAGCGCGTATCGGCCGAAGGGTGGCCCCGGTTTTTGGGTACGATGGCGTCACTTTCGCGTCCCGCGCTCGCGGACGTCCATGCGGACGCCGACGCGGACGCCGACACAATAGGAGGAAACCATGACCACTCCAGAGAATGATCCCCGCAACCAGGTTGCGCAGGAGCCACCGTTCGACCCGGAGTACGACCAAGCGCCGCCCGTCAACGAGCAGGCCCCGCAAGGCGACGGGCAGGAAATGCTCGGCGCGACCGGCGACGCCCAGGACGGCAACCTGGAAAAAGACCCGTCCGACTGGGTCTCCGGGGACGACCCTGCCACCGAGGCGCAGAAGTCCTACATTGACTCGCTGGCCAAGCAGGCGGGGGAACAGATCCCTGCGAACTTGACCAAGGCCCAGGCCTCCGAGCACATCGACCGGCTGAAAAAGCTCACCGGCAACTAAGCACTCCGCCGGCTAGGCGCTCTTGCCGCGCTTGTCCAACGACGCCTTCAGCGCGGCCATGAGGTCGACCACGTTGTCGTCGTCTGCATCGTCGTCATCCGGTTGCTCGCCGAAGGTGGCGTCGGTGTCGAGCGTGTCGCCCTCTTCGAATTTGGCGTCGATGAGTTTGCGAAGCTCCGCCTGGTAGTCGTCCTCGAACTCTTCCGGTGTGAAGTCGGAGGCGTAGGACTCCACCAGTTGCTTCGACAGCTTCAGCTCCTTTTCGCCGATCTTCGCCCGGGACTTTGTGCCCTTGAACTCGCCGGCGAAGTCGAGCTCCCGCACCTCGTCGGCCCACATCAGCCCCTGCAGCACGATGACCTTGTTTACTACGCGAAGCACCCCCAACCGGGTCTTTTGCCGCAGCGCAAAGCGCACCACCGCGATCAGGTCCGAATCCTGCAGTGTCTGTCGCAGCAGCAGGTACGACTTCGGTGTCTTGCCTTCCGGTGCGAGGTAGTAGGACTTTTCCAGCATGAGCGGATCAATCTGGTCCGCGGGCACGAACTGCACGACCTCAATTTCGTCGTTGTCCGCCTCGGGCAGGGAGTCGAAGTCGTCGTCGGTGAGCACGACTGTGTCGCCGTCCTCCTCGAAGGCCTTGGCGATGTGCTTGTACTCCACTTTTTCTCCGCACACCTCGCAGCGCCGCTCGTAGCGGATGCGTCCACCGTCCTTGTCGTGGACTTGGTGGAACGACAGGTCGTGGTCCTCGGTGGCCCCGTAGGCCTTCACGGGGACGTTGACGAGGCCGAAGGTGACAGAGCCGGACCAAGTTGCGCGCATGGGCCACACTCTACGCACGCATCTACAGTGGGACCATGGCGAACGACCAGAAGGTCCGCGTCGGCGGCCGCGAGCTCACAGTGAGCAACCTCGACAAGGTGCTTTACCCGGCGACGGGCATGACCAAGGCCGACGTGATGCGGTACTACCAGGCCGTCGCCGACCCGCTAGTCGCGCAGGTGTGGCGGCGGCCGGTGACCCGGAAGCGGTGGCCCGAAGGCGTCGAGAAGCAAAGCTTCTTCCGCAAAGACCTCGAAGATTCCGCGCCCGAGTGGATAGCCACCGGCACCATCCAGCACACCACGAGCGTCAACGCGTACCCGCTTATCGACGGCTCCGCCACCCTCGCCTGGCTGGCCCAAGTCGCCGCCCTAGAGCTGCACACCCCGCAGTGGCGCTTCGGCGAGGACGGGGCACCCCGCAACCCGGACCGGCTGGTGCTGGACCTCGACCCCGGGCCTGGCGTAGAGCTGCGCGACACCGCCGAGGTAGCACTGTGGTGCCGCGAGATCCTCGAGGACATGGGACTGACCTGCGTCCCGGTGACGTCCGGGTCCAAGGGCATTCACCTCTACGCGGGCCTAGACGGGGCAAGCGAGGCAGACGCCGTGTCCAAGGTGGCAAAGACGCTGGCGCAGCATCTTGAGCGCACCCACCCAGACCGGGTGACCGCCGACATGTCGAAAGCGCGGCGCAAAGGGAAAGTCTTTTTGGACTGGAGCCAAAACAACGGGAAGAAGACCACCATCTGCCCGTACTCGCTGCGGGGGCGGCAGCGGCCCACCGTCGCCGCGCCCCGGAGGTGGGACGAAATTGAAGACCCGCAGGTGCGCCAACTCGAGTTCGAGGAGGTCATGGAACGGGTCGCGGACGGGCTCGATCCGATGGCGGACCTCGGTACCCACCGGGACGACAAGCTGGCCACGTACCGCTCCATGCGCGACAAGCGTAAGACCGGCGAGCCGGTGCCCGACGCCGCGCCGCAGCCACGCGAGGGCGAACCCATCTTCGTCATCGGAGAGCACGACGCCTCGCACCTGCACTGGGATTTCCGGCTGGAGCACGACGGCGTGCTCGTCTCCTGGGCCGTGCCGAAGGGTCCGCCGCTGGAGCCCGACAAGAACCGCCTCGCCGTGCAGACCGAGGACCACCCGATTGAGTACGCCGAATTCGAAGGCACCATCCCGAAGGGCCAGTACGGCGCCGGCACGGTGAAAATCTGGGACATCGGCACGTGCGAGGTTGAAAAGTGGCGCGCAAACGAGATCATCGTCGTGCTGCACGGCCGCGGCGATGGGGGCCTGGGCGGCATCCCGCGCCGCTACGCGCTCATTCGCACCGAAGGAAAGAACTGGCTGCTCAAGCTCATGCGCGACCAGCCTTTGCCCGCGCGCCCGCTTGCTCCCATGCTTCCCACCATGGCCACACGCGGCGACATCACGCTCGGCCAACACGAGGGCGCCACGTTCGCGTTCGAAATGAAGTGGGACGGCTACCGGATCCTCGCGGACGTCGGCCGCAACGTCCGCCTAGTCAGCCGCGGCGGCAAGGACTACACCCACCTCTTCCCGCACGCGAGCGAGCTTACGCAGATGCTTGCCGACGGCGGCTGCGTCGACGGCGAACTGGTCGCCCTCGGGCCCGACGGACGGCCCGACTTCTCGCTGCTGCATAAGGCCGACCGCAACGGCGCGCGAGCGCACCTGCGGTACATGGTCTTCGATCTCCTCCGCCTGGGGGACCGCGACCTGACCGCGGAGCCGTGGTCCACCCGGCGCGAGCTGCTGGACCAAATGGGCGACACCGAGCACGTGGTGATCCCGCCCGCGTACACCGGCAGCTTCGACCACGCGTGGCGCGCCGCCGAAGAGCTGGGGCTGGAGGGAGTGGTGGCCAAACGCACCGACTCGGCGTACGCGCCGGGGGAGCGCAGCAGCGCGTGGTTGAAGATCAAACGGGCACTGCACCAAGAGGTGGTGGTTGTCGGCGTGCGCACGGGCAAGCGCGACATCGCATCCCTGCTCGTCGCGGTGCCCGACGACGAAGGCGAGCTGCGCTACGCCGGCCGCGTGGGCACGGGCTTTTCCAACGCGCAGCTCGCCGACATCGGGGCGAAGCTGCGCCGCATCCAGCGCGCGACGCCGCCAGTGGACGTGCCCGCCGAGGATGCGCGCGACGCATGGTGGGTCACGCCGAAGTACGTGGCGGAAGTGCGGCTCGCAGGGGCCACCGCGGAGAAAAAAGTGCGCCAGGCCTCGTGGCGAGGCTGGCGCGAGGAGAAAGATCCCAGCGAGGTGCGCTGGGAGGTCTAGCTGCTAATCCTCCAGTGTTGGATCTTCCGCCTCGTCGCGCTCGGAGACGTTGTACTCCAGCTGCGCCTCCTCGGTGGAGTTCTCCGCCTCCTCGCCGTAGCCGAGTGCGGAGCCGGTGTCCTGCGCAAACTGGTCGTCGTCGTGGTCGACCGGCTTGTTCGTGCTGCCCTGGGTGGTGTAGCCGGGCTTCGCGGGGTCGTTCTGCATGGGTCGCTTCCTTTCGTCGATAGCGTATTGCCACGATGGTACGCCCAAAGCCGGGTACGCTCGATCCGGTGTCGCCCGAGAACATTCTGCTGCGCTTGCCCGAAGCCCAGGAGCAGACTGTCCGGGAGATCTACGCGGCGCTCGCTCAGCGGGGCTTCCCGCCCCAGCACCAGCGCCCGCACATCTCCGTCACCTTCGCCCCGGCAATGCACCGCCGCGCGATTGCGGCGGCCGCGGACCTTCTGCCGCCGCTGTTGCCCGCCACCCTGCGCCGGTCGGGCGTGGTCGTCTTTGGCACGAAGTCCAAACAGACGGTGGCCTGGTTGCTCGAGGTGCCGGAGGACCTTGAGCGGGCTGCGCGCGCCGTCAGCGCATCCAACCCGGAAGGGCGCGGGGAGCGCTGGGTCCCGCACGTAACCATGGGCCTGCGGCTGCCCAAGGCGGTTGTGCCGGACTATATCGCGGCACTTGCGGAGGTCACGTCCCCGCACCTGACCGAGCTCATGGCCGCCTCGGCGGCGTTCTACCAGCCGAGCTTGGGCACCGAGTTGGTGCTTTAAACGGCTCGGTCGTGCAGGGGCGAAGCGGCGTCGAGAGGCAGCTGCGACCCTGTGCGGAGCGGGCGGTCGGAGGCCGCGACGACGACGTTGCCGTAGCCGCGGCCGGCGAATATCGCGGCGGTGTGCGAAAACACCTGTTGCAGCCCGGCGAGCTCGGCGCGGCTGCGCGGTAGACCTTCGCGGTCCCCGATGTTGGCCACGAACAACCCGCCGGGGGACAGCGCCCGGTGCGCGGCGCGGAAGAATTCCACGGTGGTGAGCGGGCGGGGCGTGTCCGGGCCCGCGAAGACGTCGCGGACAATCACGTCCACAGAACCGGGCGCAAGCGCGTGCGTGAACGCGCGGGCTTCGGCCACGGCGATCTCCACCGGTGGGTCGAAGGTGTCGCGCACGAGGCGCGCCAGCCCACGGTCCAACTCCACGGCGATGTTGTGGCTGCCCCACCGGTGGTGGACGTAGCTCGGCAGCGCGCACCCGGCCGCGCCCAGGTGCACCGCGGTGAACGGCTGCGCCAGCTCAGCGGCCGCGATGAACTCTGCGATCCACTGCATGTACTCGTACTCCAGCACCTCGGGCGCGCCGGGCACCACGTAGGAGGACGGCACCCGGTTCACCTCAAGCACGAACGCTCCGTCGCGGTCGGGGTCCGCGACGATGGCCGCGGTGCCGGTGTCGATGGAGTAGGTGCCCTCGATGCGCCGTTTCGGGGCGCGGGGTTTCCGGGTGCGGGACACGGTGAACCCTTAGTCGCTCCAGGACTTCGTCTTGGCAAAGAAGCAGGCCGCGACGGCGCCCGCCGCAATCACGGCGCTGGGCAGCCAGATCGAATTGCTCATCGCCTGGGCGAAGGGCTCGTGCAGCGGGGCGGGTAGCACGCCGGTGGTCTGACCGGCGGTGGCCATCTCACCGGCATCGCCGCCGAGCTTTGCGGCCAGCTGGGACGACATCATCGCAGCGATGGCCGCCGAGCCGATCACGGCGCCGATCTGGCGGGTGGTGTTGTACACGCTCGAGCCCGCGCCGGCGAGCCGCGGGTCCAGGTTGCGTGTGGCAATCATGGAAAGCGGGCCCCACATCATAGAGTTGGCCACGCCGTAGAGGGCCGAGACGGCGTACATCCACTGCGGGTCCACATCCGGAGTGGTGATCAACGCGGAAGCGGCCATGGATACCGCCGCGAGCGTGAGCCCGGCAATGGCGAAGGGCTTCGGGTCATGCGTGTTGGTCAGCTTGCCAATGTACGGGGAGAGGAACCCGGAGATCAGGCCAGACGGCAGCACGAGCAGCGCAGCTTTGGTGGGGGAGAAGCCCTGCACCGTCTGCACGTAGATCATCCACGGGATGATGTAGGTGGAAATAGCAAACCCCACGGTGGAAATGGTGGCGCCGGCGAGCGAGAAGTTGCGGTCATAGAACAGGGCCACCGGCACGAGCGCACGGTCGCCCTGCCGCGATTGCCAGCGGAAGAACAACGCCATGGTGACGGCGCCGACCACCAGCAGGGCCCACACGCGCCAATCCCAGCCGAAATGCTGCGCCTCCTGGATGCCGAAGACGAGGCAGAACATGCTCACCGAGCTCAGAACAACACCAACCCAGTCGAAGTGGCGGTTCGTCTTCTCCAAACGCGGCACATAGATCCAGGCCAAGATCAGGCCGAGGACACCGACGGGCACGTTGACAAAGAAGATCCAGGGCCACCCGGAGGCGTCGACAAGCACGCCGCCCAACAGCGGGCCGGTGACCGTGGCGAGGCCGGCAGTGGCACCCCAGACACCCATGGCGCCGCCGCGCTCCTTCGGGGAGAACGTGCGGATCATCACCGACATCGTCTGCGGGGTGACCATCGCCCCGCCCAGCCCCTGGAAGGCACGCGCGGTAATGAGCGCGGTGGAGGAGCTGGCCAGGCCGCACGCGAGCGACGAAGCGGTAAAGAGGGCCAACCCGATGAGGTAGATCGTGCGGGGGCCGAAGCGGTCACCGAGGCGCCCTGTGATCAGCAGAGGCACCGCGTACGCCAAGAGGTAGGCGGAGTTGACCCAGATAACCTCGTTGTACGAGGCGCCCAGCCCCTCAGAAATGGCGGGGATGGCCACCGAGACGATGGTGGAATCCACCAAAATCATGAAAAAGCCCAGCATCATCGACCAGAGGGCTGGCCACGGCGAGCGCGTTGAAGTTTGCTGCACCGGGGAAATGATACTGCGCTTCAACGACAGTGCTAGGGAGGGGCTATTACGGGAGCAATGCCTGGATCTGTGGCGGCAGCATGTCGCGGAACAGGGGCAGCGCCGCGAGCCCGACGGCACCGAGGACCGCCAGCGCGCTGACCACGAACGCCAGCGCGCTGGCAAGGCCGCCCGCCGCGCCCCCTGCCGCACCTCCTGCCGTGTTGGTCTCGCTCGCGGCGTCTTCTGCCGCAAGCCTCTGGGCGGTCTCCGGGTCCAGCACCGTGACCTCGATGTCCTGGCGGACCTGATCCACGTCGATGTCGTACAGCTCATCCAGGCCTTTCACGTTGAACTGCGTAGACATATAACGGCTGTTGTCGCCGGTATTCCACTGGGAGATGACGACGTCCATGTTGTCCAGGTGCGAGCCGGGCACGATGTAACCGCCGTATGGCTGGGACCAGTTCATCGGGGTCTGCGGGTCCGCCCACGGCCCGTTCTTCGCGATTGTGGCGACAGAAACCTGCTCCCAATCGGTCTCCAGTTTGTCGGAGATCCGCACCTCCACCGCCTCGGTGGCCAGGTTAAACATCACCAGCACCCAGTGGCCGTCAATGTAGCGCAAGTTGAGCTCGCCGGCCTTGACCTTCTCAGCCAGGATCGGCTCGGCGTCGGTGCCCCAGCCCTGCGAGCTGTAGCTCTCCCAGTTGCCTGGCGTGGCAATGTGTTCAGGTTTGAAGCGGAACATGTACACGGGCGAGTCGCGCCCGAACTTGGTGGACACGGCATAGACGTAGCCGTCCGGGCCCTTGTCCCAGCTGAGCAGCTGCGTCATCCCGTTGTGGTCGTTGCCCGGAATGCGACCGATTGCCTTCCACGTCTTGCCCTGGTCGTAGGACCGCCACACCTGGGCTGAGGTCACGGTGCCGAATGGTTCGTGCCACGTGCCGTGCATGTAGAGCACCCCGTCGATATTGATCACGTCGGAGGGGATTAGTGTTTTGCTATTCACCCGGTCGTAGGACATCATGCTGTTGACCTGCGAGGTGCCATCGATCGGCCGGTCCACGGTGAGAAAGCCGTCGTCGCTCATCGAAGCCACCACGCCGACCGGGCTCATCCATCCGTCGCCGAAGTCGCCGCGGAACGAGTCCCCGAAGATCATCGCGAACTCGCCGTCGTTGTTGATCGGCGCCATGGCGCCGAGGTCGCCCGAGCGGAAGCCGGTGTGCGCGGAGTACGGACCGAGGACATCGTCCATGATCTGGACGGTGACGCCGTTTGACAGCCGCACTGGGTCGGACGCGTGCTTTGACGGCGGTTCCTCTGGCACCCAGGGTGTTGCCGCGGCCTTTGTCGCTGGCGTACCCACAGACGACAGGGGCCAGGGGCTCGGATCCGTTTGCGCGTGCGCCGCAGGAACAGAGGCCGCGGTAAGCATAAGTGCGCCGGCGATGCCAGCGCCAACGGGCGAAGATGGAATGGATGGGGTGCGCATGGCGGTCGCCTTCGAGGTCAGTAGTGGTGCGGCAGGTGCAAGCCAGCGAGCACTGTAGCACCTGCCACATGGCGTGACCGGCAATAGGAAAGGCCCGGGAACGGGGCATCGTTCCCGGGCCGAAAGCGAATCGCAGGTGTTACACGCCGTCAGTCTCGTGCGGGTCGTTGTCCGCGTCAGCCTTCGTTTCGTGGCGGGTGCCCGGCTCGTGCTCCGGCGGGGCGTAGATGGAATACAGCTTCGCTGGCGCGTCGGACTCGTTGACAAAGTTGTGCCACTTGCCGGCCGGCACGAACGCCGCCCAGTCCGCGGTGATGACCTCGTCGACGTCCAGCTCGTCCTCGGACGGGCCGATCTTCGCGCGCAGCTCGCCTTCTTCCAGGCGGAGGAACTGGTCGTGGTCGTCGTGGATTTCGGCGCCGATCTCGCCGCCGGCCGGAATAGTCATCACGGTCAGCTGCAGGTTCTTGCCGGTCCACAGCGTGTCGCGGAACGCCTCGTTGTCGAGCGTCGCGCGCTCAATGTCCACTACGTACGGGTTCGGTCCGTTGTCAGCCATAACGCCTCCTCGGTCGATGGGGTTGGTCCACCACCGAGCCTAGGGGCTTTTGCTTATCGACGGTGGCGTCCGCCCCGCTTCCGCCCCCGATGCTTCCGCCTGAGCTGCACCTTTTCAACCTCGGTGAGGTAACCCCCGTCGGCGTGCTGCGCCGCCACCGGCGTCAGTGCGGGCCGCTGCAGCGGTTCCGCCAGCTCGTCGACACGGCCGAACATCTCGGTCGGCGCACCCAGCGCCTCCGGGCGCCCGTTGCCGTGCAGCGACACGTAGCGGGCGGTGTGCCGCGGCTTGACCTCGTCGTCCGGGTCGGTGGCAAAGTCGCGCTCGACCGTCACACCCCAGTCCCCGCTGGGGAACTCGATGAGCTGCCACGGCTCCGAGCGGCGCGCGGGCGCCACGGCTAACGCGGGGACTCGTTCGGTGCCCTCGTCCGGGCCGGCAGCGTCCAAGGCGGCCATGCCGTTCAAAATGACTGCGCGGGCCCACAGACCACCCGGTGCGATCCCGTCGAACCAGGAGCGGGCTGCAACAGCGTCGTCCCCGGCTATCGCGCCCAGGACGCGCCCGCCGAGGGTGGCCAGCGTAGCGCCGTCGAGAGGCACGAGCCCCACAAACCACTGGCCGGGGGAGCATGCCTCGAGCTCGGCGGCGCTGAACTCGCCCACTGAGGTGTCCAGGACCAGCATGTCCCCGGGGCGCAGCACGGCAGCCGCTTCGGGGGCGTTGTTGCGGGGAACGGCGAGCTGCGGCTCGGGCAAGACCACGCGGACGTCGAAGCGCTCGGCTTCGCGGTCCAGTTGCACCGCCGCTACGGTGGTCGGCTGCAGAAACGAGGAGTGGACGCGCTCAACGTCGGGGAAGTGGGAGCGCCACTCGGGTGCGATCTCACCGAGCACCGGGCCAGGCAGGTCGCCGGTGCCGCCGCGGCGCACGCGCCACGAGCGGTTCAGGGGGTTGGCCTCCAGCACCACGTCGACGTAGATGGTGCCCCGCAGCCCGGCGAGATCCGCGAAAAGGGCGGCCTGCGAGACGTGGTCCACGGGGACTTCCACGCCGGCGCCCCACGTGGACGGAGCGAGGGGATACTGCTTGGCTGCCATAGGGCGAATTGTAAGCAGCTGCTAACGCAGCTTCTTCACCAGCTGCACTACGCCGAGGACGATGAAGCCCACGATCAACCCCACAATCATGGAGATTCCCGTCTCCACCATCCAGCCGAGCGCGCCGCCACCGACGGCCTCCTGGCCCTTGGCAATGATTTCGTGCGGCCAGTGCCAGCCCACAACCTCGTCCAGTCCCCTCACGATGAGGTGGCCGCCGACCCACAGCATGGCGATGGTGCCGATGACGCCGATGGCGCTGAGCACGTAGGGCATCGCTTTCACCAAGCCCCTGCCCAGCTTGGGCGCGTTGCCGCGCTCAATCATGCCGCGGCCGATGTCGTCGATCTTCACCAGCAGCGCCACGGCGCCGTACACCGCGACGGTGAGGAAGATGCCCACCGCGATCAGCACCGCGGCCTCCATCCAGACGGGCTGATCTTTGACCTCGTCGAGCGCGATGATCATGATTTCCGCAGACAGGATCAGGTCGGTGCGGATCGCGCTGTTGACCAGGTTGTCCTCGTCCTGCTCGGACTTGTTCGCGGCCTGTTCCGCTTGCTCGTCGCTATCCGAGGACAGCTTGTGCACGATCTTCTCCGCGCCCTCAAAGACGAGGTAGGTGCCGCCCAGCATGAGGATGGGGGTCAGCGCCCACGGCGCAAACGCGTTAAGCAGCAGCGCGATGGGGAGGATGAAGACGAGCTTGTTACGCAGCGACCCTTTGGTGATGCGCCAGATCATCGGCAGTTCGCGCGACGGGGTGACGCCTGAGACGTATTGCGGGGTCACCGCGGCGTCGTCAATGACCACGCCGGCGGCCTTCGAAGAAGTTTTTGCGGTCATGCCGGCGATGTCGTCAACGCTCGCGGCGGCTTGGCGGGCGATGAGGGCGACGTCGTCGAGTAGCGCGAGTAGGCCACCGGCCATGGGTTCTCCTCGTGGGTTTGATACAAGAGTAACTCAGTCAGTATACGGAACTTGCCGGATGCGTCTTGCCCGCGC
Source organism: Corynebacterium mucifaciens (assembly GCF_012396315.1). Taxonomy (GTDB): domain Bacteria; phylum Actinomycetota; class Actinomycetes; order Mycobacteriales; family Mycobacteriaceae; genus Corynebacterium; species Corynebacterium mucifaciens. The sequence goes on from NZ_JAAXPF010000001.1 coordinate 224,036, forward strand.
CGATTGAGGTGTGCCTAACTTTTGCTAGGGTCCATCGCATGCAGACATCTCAGGCCAACGTGACAACGACCCGCCCTGAGCGATACGGCAAGCAGCTCGCCTCCCACTTCAGCAGGAAGGTTGAGGCAGAATGGAACGATGCCGACCGCGAGGGGGCCATCAACTTCCAGGCGCACGACGGGATCGAGGGCGCCCGGTGCACCCTCTCTGCCGGAGAGGGCGTGCTGCACATGCGTATCGACGGCACCAGCGACGCGGTCGAGCGATTTGAGCGTGTCGTCGGTTCGCACCTCGTGCGCTTCGGTGCCCGAGACGGGCTTGTGGTGCAGTGGCAGCGCGACAACGGACCGGGGCAATCCTTCACAGCCTCCGAGCCGGACACGCCCAGCCGATGATGTAGCATCTTCCGTGCACAACTGAACCACCCGCGGGTGCTGCCACAGAACACAGAGTGGTGGCTGAGATGCCGGAACGTTTCGGCGAACCGTTGAACCTGATCCGGGTAATGCCGGCGATAGGAAGGAATGAGCACATGACTGTGCCCGCAAACACCGCGCCGAAGAACAACTCTTGGCGCGTGATCGATATCGTCACCGCGGCCGTCCTCGGCGTGGCCTGCGGCCTGCTGTTCTGGGTATGGAACAGCATCGGTTACGCCGGCTTCAAAGCGCTGGATACCCTGACGCCTGGCCTGGGCGGTCTGGCTGTGGGCATTTGGCTCATTGGTGGCGTGTTGGGCGGGTTGATCATCCGCAAACCGGGTGCCGCCATCTTCGTCGAGGTTGTCGCCGCGTCCGTGTCGGCGCTCATTGGCAGTCAGTGGGGCATTGAGACCCTCTATTCCGGCCTGGCGCAGGGGCTCGGCGCGGAGCTCGTCTTTCTCATCTTCGCGTACCGACGGTTCAACCTGCCGGTGGCCGCGCTTGCCGGTATAGGCGCCGGCATCGGTGCGTTCATCCTGGAGCTGTTCACCTCCGCGAACCTGGCCATGAGCCTGCAGTTCAACCTGATTTACCTCACCTGCCTGATCATCTCCGGCGCGATTCTCGCCGGGGTGGTGGGGTATTACCTGGTCAAAGCGCTCGCCCAGACCGGCGCGCTGGACCGCTTCGGCGCGGGCCGCGAGCGCTTCAGCTCAACTGCGTAGATGGCCCTGGCTATCCGCGCGAGGGATCTCGCGTACCAGCACGCGACACGCCCCCAGCCCGCGTTCCAGCACGTTGACCTCGACGTCGAGCGCGGCGAGCGGGTCCTCATCACAGGCGAATCGGGCTCCGGCAAGTCCACACTGCTCGCGGTGATTGCGCAGCTTGTCGACGACTCGGAGGACGGCAGCCGCTCCGGATCACTCGACGTCGACGGCACAGTGGGCATGGTCCTGCAGGACCCGGAGGCGCAAACCATCCTGTCCCGGGTGGGCGACGACGTCGCGTTCGGCGCTGAAAATCTCGGCGTTCCGTCCGAGGAGATTTGGCCCCGCGTGGAACGCGCTTTGGACGCGGTGGGGCTGGACGTGCCCTTGGACCAGCGGACAGCACACCTTTCCGGCGGGCAGAAGCAGCGTCTGGCGCTGGCCGGCGTCATTGCCATGGGGGCGGACATTCTCATCCTGGACGAGCCCACCGCCAACCTGGACCCGCGCGGCCGCGACGAGGTGATCGCGGCTGTCGACCGCGTGTGTACTAGCACGGGTGCCACCCTGATCGTGGTGGAGCACCGCCCGAAGCACTGGGCGGACGTGGTGGACACCTACTACCGCCTAGACTCCGCGGGCCTCGTGCGCATCACCGCCGAGGAATTGCCGGACCCTCCTGCGCTGCCGCCGGCGAAGGAGGCGCCCGCGGGCACACCCGCGGCTGTGGCCACGCACAACCTGCTCACCCGCTTCGGCCCGCCGCGGACGGTGCGCGCCCCGGAGGGATGCTCGACGGTCATCACCGGCGAGAACGGCTCCGGAAAAACCACACTCGTGCAGGTGCTCGCGGGCCTCACCCCGCCCGAACAAGGCCGCGTGGAGTACTCGGAGACCATCCGGCAAGGGCTGACAACGCCATCTATCGAGTGGTCTTCGGCCCACCTGGCCAGCCGCATCGGCTACGTCTTCCAGGAACCGGAGCACCAGTTCGTCACCCCCACGGTGCGCCAGGAGATGGCGCTGTCCGGCGCGCCGCAGGAACGCATCGACGACCTTCTGCGCCGCCTGCGACTCGCCCACCTGGTGGACGCGAACCCCTTCACGCTGTCGGGCGGGGAGAAACGGCGGCTTTCCGTGGCCACAGCGCTGGTGAACGCGCCGCAGCTGCTCATCCTGGACGAGCCCACCTTTGGCCAAGACGACCGCACGTTCGTCGAGCTGGTGGGCCTCATCCGCGAGCTGACCCAGCAGGGCGTGACCGTCATTTCGATCACCCACGACGAAGCGTTCATCGCCTCGCTCGGCGACCATGTCGAGCACGTCGTTGCCCGCGTAGACGCCGAGGGCGGTGACTGATGAACGTCTTGCGCGACATTAACCCCGTCACCCGCATCCTGGGCTTGGCGCTTTTGACCACGCCATTGATGTTCACCATCGACTGGGTCTCCGCGACCTTTGTCCTCGCCTTCACGCTGGTCATGGTTCCGTTGTGCGGGATGGGCTACGGGCGTTTCTTCAAGCGCGCGCTGCCAATCCTCATCGTCGCGCCCCTGGCGGGCATCCCGATGGCGCTCTACGGCCAGGCGGGTGGGGACACCTATTTCCAGTGGGGGCTGGTGCAGGTCACAGAGCTCTCGGTTTCCCTCGCCTGGGCGGTGATTCTGCGGGTGCTTGCCATCGCCCTGCCCGTGGTGGTGCTGTCCGCGGACGTCGACCCGACCGACCTCGGCGACGGCCTCGCCCAGGTCCTGCACCTGCCCGAGCGCTTCGTCATCGGCACCGTCGCGGCACTGCGCATGCTGACGCTGCTGCGCGACGACCTCGACGCCATGCGCCGCTCCCGCCGCGCCCGCGGCATCGCCGACCAGGGCAAGATCAGATACTGGTTCTCACTGTCGTTCGGCTTGCTGGTGATGTCGCTGCGCCGCGCCGGCAAGCTGGCCACCGCCATGGAGGCCCGCGGTTTCGGCGGCCCGCACAAGCGCACATGGGCGCGCACGTCGAGGCTCCACGCCCGCGATTGGGTCGTGATGGCCGTGTGCGTCCTCGTCGCCCTCGCCGCTCTCGCCCTCGCGTGGGCGACCGGTCACCTCCGCCCGGTGTGGGCGGTGCGATGACATACACACTGCTTATCGACGGTCCTTCGGGCGCCGGCAAAACCACCCTGGCCAACCAGATCGGCATGGCGCTCCGCATCCAGGTGGTGCATTTAGACGACTTCTACCCGGGCTGGGGCGGACTGGAAGACGGCGCGCGCATGGTCGCCGAGAACGTGCTCGACCCGGTGAACCCCGGGTACTGGCGCTGGGATTGGGAACGGCATGCGCGCTCCGAGTGGGTGCCGCTCGTGCCCGGCGCTGACCTCGTGGTTGAGGGCGTTGGGGCGATCACGGAGGCGTCGATAAGCGCGGCGAGAGCGCGCGGGGACGTGGATACGGTGCGGGTCACCGCGGCTGCGGAGACGCGCAAAGCCCGGGCCTTGGAACGGGACCCGGGCTACGCGCCGTGGTGGGACATGTGGGCGGAGCAAGAGCGGTTGCTGCCCACCATGCCGGTGGACGTGGTGGTTAGGAGGGTGTGACCTCCTCGGGCGAGTACACCGTGCGCACTCGCGAGCGCTCCGCGTCAGGGTCGGGAATCGGGATCGCCGACAGCAACGCCTTGGTGTACGGGTGTTGGGGGTTGTCAAAGACGTCGTCCGTGTCGCCAAACTCGACGAAGTCGCCCTTGTACATCACCGCGACCCGATCTGACAGGTGGCGCACGACCGACAGGTCGTGGGCGACGAAGATGTAGGAGAGGCCAAGTTCGCGCTTAAGCGAATCCAGCAGGTTGATCACACCTGCCTGGATGGAGACGTCCAGCGCAGATACCGGCTCATCCAGCACGATGACGGATGGGTGAGTGGCCAGGGCGCGGGCCAGGCCGATGCGCTGGCGCTGGCCGCCGGAAAAGTGGCCGGGGAAGCGGTCCAGCTGCTTCGCGTCAAGGCCGACGGTGCGCATGAGGTCGGAAATCCGCGCGTCTTTGTCGCCTTCGTAGCCGAGGGCGTCCAGCGGCTCCTGGATGATTTCCTTGACGGTCATGCGCGGGTTGAGCGAGCTCATCGGGTCCTGGAAGACCATCTGAATGTTCTTGCGGGCCGCGCGGCGCTGCGCAGCGCTCATGGACGACGCGTCTTGGCCGCAGATGACAATGCGGGAGTCCGCAGGCGGCTCGAGGTTCATGATCTCCAGCAGGGTGGTGGTCTTGCCGGAGCCGGACTCGCCGACGATCGCCATGCACTCGCCGGCGCGCACGTCAAACGAGATGTGGTTCACGGCCTGCACCGTGCCGATGCGGCGCTTGACCAGCGCGCCCTTTGTCAGGGGGAACTCGCGGTGCAAGTTCTCCACCTCGAGGGTGACTTCGCGGTCCTCGCGTGGAGTCCCCGCGTACTTGTTCTCCGGCAAGACAGGGGCGGGGAACAGCGGTTGGCCGTCAATCTTGCCGTCTTCGATCTCGTCGCGGCGGATGCAGGCAACGAGGTGGTCGTCGGTCCCGCTCTGGTCCGGGACCAGCGCGGGCTCCTTGGCCAAGCACTCGTCGATGGCGATGGGGCAGCGGTCGGCGAACTGGCACCGGTCCGCGACGTCGATGAGCATCGGCGGGTTGCCGTCGATGTATGTCAGCGGCTCGCTCGACGGCTGGTCCACGCGCGGCGTGGAGCCGAGCAGGCCTACCGAGTACGGCATCTTCGGGTTGCGGAACAGCTGGTGGACCTCGGCTCGCTCCACCGGGCGGCCGCCGTACATGACCAGCACATCGTCCGCGGTGCCGGCCACCACACCCATGTCGTGGGTGATCATGATGCAGGCTGCGCCGGTTTCGCGCTGCGCGGTCTTGATCACCTCGAGGATCTGGGCCTGGATGGTCACGTCCAGCGCGGTGGTCGGCTCGTCCGCAATGAGCACTTTCGGGTTGTTGGCGATGGCGATCGCGATGACCACGCGTTGGCGCATGCCGCCGGAGAACTCGTGGGGGAAGGAACGCAGCCGCTTCTTCGGCTCCGGGATGCCCACCAGGTCGAGCAGCTCCGCGGCGCGGTCCATCGCCTTCGACTTCGGAATGTTGTTGTGCGCCTGGATGGCCTCCACGAGCTGGGTGCCGATGTCGTAGACGGGCGTGAGGGCGGACAGCGGATCCTGGAAAATCATGCCGATGCCGTTGCCGCGGATCTTGGACATGTCGGCGTCGGACTTGCCCAGCAGCTCGGCGCCGTCGAACTGCACGGAGCCGGTGACCTTGGCGTACTCAGGCAGCAGGCCCATCACTGCGAGGGACGTGACAGACTTGCCCGAGCCGGATTCGCCCACGATGCCGAGCGTGCGGCCGGGGTAGAGGTCGAAATCGACGCCGCGCACGGCGCGGACCACGCCGGCCTCCGAGGGGAAGGAGACGTGGAGGTCGCGAACGGACAGCACCGGATCACCCGTCGGTGCAGGCGCGGCGCCGCCGAAGCCGGTGCCGCCGGGGTTGTGGATGCTGGTTGTCATGCTGCGGAGCCTCCGGAGTTCGAGTTCGGATCGAGCGCGTCACGCAGGCCGTCTGCGATGAACGCCATGGACACGGTAAGCAGTGTGAGGATCAGTGCCGGGAAGTAGAACTGCCACGGCGCCGTGATCAGGGTCGCGGTGCCGGTTTGCAGGAGCGTGCCCAGGGACACGTCCGGCAGTTTCACGCCCAGGCCGAGGAAGGACAGGGCGGTCTCGGACATGATGGTGGAGACGATGCCGAGCATGAGCTGGATGATCAGCAGCGAGGCCACATTGGGGATGACGTGGCGCACGATCGTCTGCGGGCGGGACACACCCATGAACTTCGCTGCGCGCACGTAGTCGTTCTCCCGGATGGACAGGGACAGCGACCAGATCACACGCGCCGAGTACATCCAGCCGAACGCGATAAGCACGACGGTCAACACCTTCCAATCGCCGCCGGAGCCGGAGACCAGCAGGGCGATGATGAGGAAGGTGGGCACGGCCAGCAGGAAGTGGATGACGGCCAAGACGACCTTTTCCACGCTGCCGCCGTAGAGCGCGGCGCCGGCGCCGACGATGGCGGAGATAATCGTCGTGGCGATCGACGCCGGGACCGCGATGGTCAAGGAACGCCCGAGGCCGTGCACAACCTGGGCAAACAAGTCGTTGCCGGAGTCGGTGGTGCCAAACCAGTGCTCCGAGGACGGGCCCGTGGACAAATTCATGAAGTCCGGCTCCTGGTAGTCCCAGGGGCTAAGGAATTTGCCGAAGAGCGCGAGCAGCACCAGAAGGAAGAAGATGACTAGGCCGGCCACCGCGGCCTTGTTGCGCATGAAGCGTCGGTAGTAGATGCGCGACTTGCGGGTCGCGCGCATAGTCTGCTGGTCCTCGACGCTGTTGCCGCGCTTCGGGCGTGCCGGTGGCGCGTCCTTTTCATCGCTCATCACGCCGTCGGCCTGGCGGCCGGTTTCGGAGATCGCTGCTATGTCGTTGACAGGCATGTTGGCGTGCATGCCCAAGCTGGTTGAGCTGTGCGCCCGCGGGTCTTTCAGCTTGCGGGATTCGCTGCGTGGGGAATTTGGTGCCATTGTGCTGTGCTCCTTAGCTCACGCGCACGCGCGGGTCGAGGGCGACGACGATGAGGTCGGCCAAGATGGCGGAGACCGCCGTCATTGCCGCGCCGAAGGCGGCGACGACAACGACGCCGTGAACGTCGTTACGGGCGATCGTCTGAATGAAGTACTGGCCCATGCCTTGCCAGGCGAAGATGCGCTCGGTCATCACGGCGCCGGTGAAGATGCCCGGGACGGAGAACGCCACCGAGGTGGCCACGGGGATCAGCGACGTGCGAAGGGCGTGGCGCCGGACCGCTTTGGCTTTAGTTAAGCCTTTCGCGCGTGCGGTGCGTACGTAGTCAGCGTTGAGGTTGTCCAACAGCAGGGTTCGCTGCATGAAGTGGTACCCTGCGTAGGAAATGATGAGCAAGGACAGGGTGGGAAGCACCAGGTGCTGGGCGTAGTCCACCATCTTCGGGCCGAAGCCTTGGACATCCGGGTTGGAGGCGCCGGTGACGTAAAAGATGCGCTTCCCGGTCCACTCATTGACCTTCAGGCCGAACCACACCACCGCGATAGACGCCACCACCACGTGGATGTTCATGGTGATGATGGAGATGCCCTGCCACACGCGGTCGGCGCGCTTGTACTGGCGCGACGCTGTGTACACGCCGAGGGCCACGCCGATGACGATCGACAGCAGGGTGGCAAACAGCGTCAGCTGGGCAGAGACCCAAATGCGGTAGGACACTTGCTCGTTGACGGAGTCGCCGAGCGGGGATTTCCCCCAGTCCCAGCGGGTGAGGACACCGGTCAGCCAGGTCCACCACCGCTCGAGCAGCGGGGTGTTCGGGCTCAAGTTCAGCGGCTCGAGCAGCGCGTCGATCTGGTCATCGGGCAGGGGAGGGCGGCGGCCGAAGTAATTGGCTCGCGGGTCTAGGAAAAAGCTGGCGAGGAAGTAGGTGAGGTTGGTGGCCAGGAAGACAATCAGGCCCCAGCTCAGCGTCTTCCGAAGCAGGTATCGAAACATGTGCTCTCTCGGTTCCGGTCTCAGCGGGTGTGCGGTTCGCGTGCGGTGGCTGGTGAGCCAAGTGCCGAAGCCCGCCCAGCGTGTCAGCTGGGCGGGCTCGCACTCACTGTGGGTGATTCACCAGGGTGTTTGCTGGGTGGCTACTTCGCCCAGCCCACGTTCTCGATCGGCAGCACAGCGAAGGAGTTGGCGCCAAAGTTGGCCATGCCCTTCTTCACAGCAACGATTTCGGGGCCGTTGGCGTAGGGCATGATGCCGAATTCCTGCAGCGCTTCCTTCTCCAGCTCGTTGGCGCGGTCGATCTGCTCTTCCGGGTCCGAGATCTGCTGCAGCTCCTCGATCTTCTGGTCCATTTCGGGCGAGCCCGTGCCGGACTTGTTCAGCTCGGAGTCGGAGCCGTAGATCTGGCCGAAGTACGCAACACCGAACGGATCGGAGGAGCTGAAACCGGACATGAACAGGTCGAAGTCGCGCTCAGCGGTGACCTTGGAAAAGTCCGAGCTCGGGCGCTCCTCCACCTGCACGTCCACGCCGATGTTGCGCAGCATCGCCTGCAGGGCGGAGGTCGTCGCCTGCACCATCGGGGAATCGCCAAGGGTGACGTAGCGCACGGTCAGCGGGTTCGCCTCGTCGTAGCCTGCCTCTTGGAGCAGCTCCTTCGCCTTCTCGGGGTCGTACTGGATGACCTCACCGAAGTTGTCCTCGTAGCCGTCCTGGGTCTGGAAGAGGGTGAAGGAGCCGGGCAGTTCTTCGCTGTAGCCCAGGCCCTGGAAACGGATCGCGGCGAGCTGCTCGCGGTCGATGCCGCGCATGATGGCCTCGCGCACGCGGATGTCGTCGAGGCCGGGTGCGGTGGCGTTGATGGTCATCAGGAACGTCGACGGGCGCAGGGCGGTGCGGATATCAACGTCGTCGCCCATCTCCTTCGCCGTGGCAAGGCGGTCGCGGGTGCCAACGCCGGTTGCGTCGATCTCACCCGCGCGGAACGCGTTGAGGGACGCCTGGTCTTCCATCTGGCGGTACGAGATCTTGTCCAGCTTCGGCTTCTCGCCCCACCAGTTCTCGTTGGGGACGAAGGAGGCGGTGCCGGTTTCAAAGTCGACGCTCTCCACCTTGAACGGGCCCGCGCCCCACTCGGGGTGGACCTGCTTGAGGTAGGCGTTCATAAAGGTGTCGGCGTCCTTGACCTGCGGCGGCACCAAGGTGTCGAAGAGGCCTTGCCACCACGGGTACGCCTGCTTGAAGGTGACCACGGCCTGCTTGTCGTCCTCGCCGCGCTCGACGGACTCGATGAGCTCGTAGCCGTCGGTGGAGTTGACCTGGACATCCGGGTCAGTGCCGTTGTTGAACTTGAAGGTGTTCTCGTAGGCCGTCCAGTCAATCGGGGTGCCGTCGTTGTACTGGGCCTCCGGGTTGATGGTGTAGGTGACCACGGTCTTGCCGTCGACGACCTCGTCCTGCACGTCGGTCAGGTACGCCGGGTTCGGGTGGTACGTGCCGTCGCCGTCGAACAGTGAGAGCTGCGGGTTGTACTTGGACCACAGGGTGCGGGTGTACAGGTTCATGTTCGCGTGGAACACGTTCTGCTGCTCGGCGATCTCGGTGATGGCGAGGGTCAGTTCGCCGCCGTCCTGGATCTGGTCCCGCTCCATCGGGTTGTAGTCGCCAGCGGCCTTGACTTCGAGCTTGTCGCCGTTGTCGGAGGCGTTGTCGGCCTGGGAGTTGGTGGTCTCCTGGTTGCCGCTTGCGGTCGTGCCCTCGGTGTTGTCATCCGAGGAGCAGGAGGCGAGAACGAGCGAGATGGAGGAGAGGCCAGCGAGAGCCGCGACGCGGAGGCGTTTGCTCATGTCAGGTTCCTTTCATAAGTCATCCGTACACAGATTGCTATGCGACGGTTGCCCGCGGAGGGCACTGGTGCCGGGCAATTCCCGGTGATCCCTGCACACTGTTGGCACACGGTGAGGTGAACACGGCGTGAATCAGGTTGAGCACAACCTATCTCACGTGTCACCTGGTTCACATCGATTTGGCGAAGTATTTTGCGTTTTATACCCAGGGAATTGCCAGTATCTGCAGCGTGGTGCCAGAAATCTGCACGTCAAGACGCAAATTTCTCACTGCTCTGCAGCGAAACTTCGCTGGGAAATCCATGAATGTTATTCGTGGCAAGCAAAAACCCCACCCGTAGGTGGGGTAAATAGCGGGTGAACTACCCAACCGGAGTGAGCTCGACCTCGTCTGCCCATGTGAGCTCGATGCCCTGGGCGCGCAGCCACTCCATAGCGTCGTCGCCGTGGCGCGTGATGCCCTCGACGGCGGTGAGCGTGACGTCGATAGCCTTCTCTGCGTCTTCGGCTGTAATGAGACCCGCGGACGTTGCGGCCGCGAGCTCGTCGATGTCCAGCACATCGATGGGGTTGCCGGTCAGTGACACGATGTCGACGTAGAGGTCGCGGGTGCGCCACACGTCGCCATCAACGTCGATGTCGGCGATATCGAAGTAGAAGTCATGCTCGTACCCGGCGCCTTCGCGCCAGTGGAAGATGTTTGCCCGTAGCCCAAGCTCCGGCAGCAGCCAGCTCTCCAGGTAGCCGAACTCCGGGTGGTCGGCGCCGCGGCCCATGTACAGACCGAAGTCGGTGACGCGGAACGTGTCCACCTCGCGCAAGAACCCTTTTGGGTCGGTGTTGATGTTCGCTGCGGTGTCGAACGTCTCCTGCTTCACGGGGTGCAGATCGGCGGCCATTGGTTACCTCACGTCTATAGATGCTGCGGTCGGTGCGAAGGGGCACACGTTGTCGATAGTTCGCACGCTGCCGTGCGCAACTGCCAGGACTTGCCCGGATCCCGTGTCCGCGGTGGCGGACAGGGTGGCTGGTCCCGCGGGGTTTATCCCGTAGTTGCCCAGTGGCGTTACGCCGGTGCGCAGCGAGGTGAGGTTGACCCAGTACACCTGCATCTGGCCCTGCTCTTGTGCCGCTGCGGGAGTTCCCAGTGCGGTGAAGACGAACGTCGTTTGGCCCGGGCCTGCGCCGGGGGCGGGCGAGGCTGCAGGTCCCGGCACCGCGATGGCGGAAGCGGTGGAGTGCAGTCCCTGCCCAATGCAGTTGCCGGAGACGGTGGGCCAGTAGAACTGGGTGAATTGTGGCGCGTCGGCGGGTAACGCTGGGCCGCCAAGCTCGCCGGTGCCGGCGAAGAACTGCACAGCGGTGCGGAGGGTGTTGCCGACCTCCGCCGGCACGTATGGCTGGTCCGCGAAAGCGTTGACGCGCGCGACGGTCTCGGGCGTCGGGCGGCCAAGGGGGTCGAGGAACGGCTGCGCGCTGGCAGGCTGCTTAGCGACGCCTCCGGCCACCACCAAACCGGCCGCGCAGAGCGCCGCGGCCACGGAACGGACGAGGGAACGGTTCTTGTTCACTCGCGCCACATTAGTCACATGCGCACCAACTTCAAGCGGAGCTGGTAAATTGCTGCACCAATAGCGTGCGCGAACTCGGCCTTGGTATCAGGGTGGTGGGTAATGCGGTCGGTGAGGAGCGGGGGTATCGTTTAGGCGTTATTTCCGCCAACCCTTAAAGGATCTATCGAGTGTCGCACCCTGAATTTCGCAACGTAGCTATCGTCGCCCACGTCGACCACGGTAAAACCACCCTGGTCAACGCCATGCTGGAGCAGTCCGGCGTGTTCGGCGACCACGGCGAGCACGGCGACCGTGTGATGGACTCCGGCGAGCTCGAGTCCGAGCGCGGCATCACCATTCTGGCCAAGAACACCGCCATCCGCCGCGCCGGCAAGGGCAAAGACGGCTCTGATCTGGTCATCAACGTCATCGATACCCCGGGGCACGCCGACTTCGGCGGCGAGGTCGAGCGCGGCCTGTCCATGGTTGACGGTGTCGTGCTGCTTATCGACGCATCCGAAGGCCCGCTGCCGCAAACCCGCTTCGTCCTGGGCAAGGCCCTGGAGGCGAAGAAGCCGGTGATCATCTGCGTGAATAAGACCGACCGTCCGGACGCCCGCATCGACGAGGTGGTCGAGGAGGCCCAGGACCTGCTTCTGGAGCTCGGCGCTGGCCTCGAAGACCCGGAGGCCGCCGAGGCCGCGGAGAACCTGCTCGAACTGCCGGTGCTGTACACCTCCGGTCGCGCGGGCCGCGCCTCCCTGGAGAACCCGGGCAACGGCGAGCTGCCGGCCAACGAGGACCTGCAGCCGCTGTTCGACGTCATCTACGACGTGCTGCCGGAGCCGTCCGCAGACGTGGACGCCCCGTTCCAGGCGCAGGTGACCAACCTCGACTCCTCTTCCTTCCTGGGCCGCATCGCGCTGATCCGCGTGTACAAGGGCGCGGTGAAGAAGGGCCAGACCGTGGCGTGGGTCCACTACGACGCTGACGGCAACCAGCAGGTCAAGAACGTGAAGGTGGCCGAGCTGCTGGTCACCGAGGGCCTGGACCGCGTTCCCGCGCAGGGCGACGTGGTCGCGGGCGACATTGCGGCGATCTCGGGTGTCGAGGACATCATGATCGGCGACACACTGTGCGACCCCGAGCACGTGGAGCCACTGCCGCGCATCAAGGTCGACGACCCAGCCATTTCCATGACCATCGGCGTGAACACCTCGCCGATGGCCGGCCGGAACGGCGGCGACAAGCTCACCGCGCGCATGGTCAAGGCCCGCCTGGAGCAGGAGCTCATCGGTAACGTCTCCATCAAGGTGCTGTCGACCGACCGCCCGGACGCCTGGGAGGTGCAGGGACGTGGCGAGATGGCGCTGACCGTGCTCATCGAGACGATGCGTCGCGAAGGCTTCGAGCTCACCGTGGGCAAGCCCCAGGTGGTGACCAAGGAGGTCGACGGCAAGACCTACGAGCCGTACGACCACATGATCATCGACGTGCCCGCGGAGCACCAGGGCGCGGTCACGCAGCTGATGGCCAACCGCAAGGGGCAGATGACCTCGATGTCCAACGCGGGTTCCGGCGACTGGGTCCGCATGGAGTTCGACGTGCCGTCCCGCGGCCTCATCGGCTTCCGCACCACCTTCCTCACGGAAACCCGCGGCGCCGGCATCGCCAACTCCTACTCCATCGAGCACCGACCGTGGGCCGGCGAGATCAAGGGCCGCCCGACCGGCTCGCTGGTGGCCGACCGTTCCGGCCAGGTCACCGCATACGCACTGCAGCAGCTCGCTGACCGCGGCGACTTCTTCGTGGAGCCGGGCGCGGAAACCTACGAGGGCATGGTCGTCGGCGCGAACTCCCGCGACGAGGACATGGACGTGAACATCACCAAGGAAAAGAAGCTCACCAACATGCGTTCCGCCACCGCGGACGCCACCGTGACGCTGCAGAAGGCGCGCACCCTCTCCTTGGACGAGGCCATCGAGTTCTGCGACGACGACGAGTGCGTCGAGGTCGCGCCCGAGGCAATGCGTGTGCGCAAAATCATCCTCAACGCCACTGAACGCGGCCGCGCCCGCTCCCGCGCGAAGCAGAAGAACAGCTAGCCTGTTCCTTCATGCACCTGAGTAGAACGCGCCGTCCAGCCACCCGGGCTGTGGCGGCGCTTTCCGTGCTCGGCCTCCTCGCGTCCTGCGCCGCGAATCCGGGTCCGCCGCCATTGGTTGAGGCGGAACAGGAGACGACCACGACCGCGCGGGAAACCGACGCGCCCGCGGAAGAGCCGACGCCGGCGGAGCCTGCGAGCAGGCCGCAGGCGGAGGTGGCCGTAGACCCGGTGCGGGCGGGCTTCAACCCGCACCTTGCAAGCGACGAGTCCGCGGTGGTGCACGGCATCGCGGATCTCACCTTGCCCAGCGCCTTTGGGCCCGACGGCGCCATGGACACCAACTTGCTCGTCGGTGCCTCTGTCCTGGCGACCTCGCCAGCCGCCTTCACCGTGCGCTACATCATCACCCCCGACGCGCAGTGGTCCGACGGTACCCCGATCACGGGCGCCGACTTCGCCTACCTGTGGCGGGGCATGACCCGCACCCCGGGCGTGGTTGACCCGGCCGTCTACCGCGCCGTCGCGGACGTCCGCGTCAGCGGCCCCGGCGGCAAGGTCGTGGATGTGGACTTCGCACAGCCCGTGGGGGACTGGCGGGTGCTGTTCCACCACCTTTTGCCGTCCCACCTCCTCGACGCGGATGCCGCCGACTTCGCGGTCGCGCTGCGCAACACCGTCCCGGCGTCTGCCGGCCGCTACCTGGTGCGCGAAGTCGACCGCGCGCACGGCACGGTGACGCTCAACCGCAACGACCGGTTCTGGGGGCCGGAGCCGGCGCCGATTGACATTCTCACGCTTGTCGCCGCGCGCGAGACCATCCAAGTCGCAGACCAGCTGCGCAGCGGCCAGCTCGCGTTTGTGGATATGGCGCCACAGGACACCACCAAAGACGTCCTGGGCTTAATTCCGGGCGCGCAGCTGCGCACATTCCCCGGCGGCCGCACACTCGGCGTGACCCTTTCCACCACCAGCGGTTTGAGCTCTCAGGCGCGCGCCGAGGTGCGTTCGCTTCTCGACGTCCCCCTGCTGGCCCACATCGCCGCCCGCCGCACCACCGACGTGGATGCCGCGGCGCCGACCACCTCCGGATCACTCGCGCTGCTTCAACAGCTCGCCGCCCAGGGCAAAGTGCTGCGCGTCGCTGCGGACGCCGCCGACCCGGCTGCCTCGGCGGCGGCGCGGTCCATGGTGGACATCCTCAACAACGCAGGGGTGCCCGCAAAGACGGTGGCGAAGGACCTCGGCTCTATCGCAGGCCAGGGGCTTCCGTCGGGCGAGGTCGACATGGTCGTGCACTGGCGAGCCGAACAGGGCAGGCAAGCGGCGCTAGCGAGCCAGATCGCGTGCCCGCCGGATACCGGCCGCGCCGGCAACCTCTCCGGGTACTGCACGCCGGGCGGGGACGAGCTCGCGGCCCGTATCCTCGGCGGCGATCTCGAACTGGCGGCCGCCACCGAGCGCGTTGCAGAGCTGGAAAGCCAGGAGGTGCTGTGGGTTCCCCTGCTGCACGAAACCCGACTCGCCGCCACCGCCGGCGGGATCACCGCCCGGGGAACGGCGGCGGGGGAGTGGCCCGGAGGGTTGTCCTCTGCAGCCGCGTGGAAACTGGCCGATACAGTGGGTCGGCGTACATCAATCCAGGAGGTTCCATGACCGCACGAGATCTGGCCGGCTACCGCGTTGTGGCCGTGCACGCCCACCCCGACGACGAGGCCATCACCACCGGCGGCGCCATCGCCGCCCTCACCGCCCGTGGCGCGGATGTGCTCGTGGTGACCTGCACTCTCGGCGAGGAGGGTGAGGTCATCGGCGAGCCGTACCAGCAGCTGGTGGCGGATCAAGCCGACCAGCTCGGCGGGTTCCGCATCCAGGAGCTGCAGCGCTCGCTACGGGCAATGGGCGCGCGCGGCACGTTCCTCGGCGGCGCCGGGTGTTTCCGGGATTCGGGCATGGAGGGCTCCCCGGCGAGCAGGAATCCCCGGGCGTTTGTGAATTCGGGCGAAGCTGCCGTCGAGAAGCTCGCGGCGATCTTTGCGGCGGAGCGGCCCCATCTCGTGCTCACGTACGGCCCCGACGGCGGTTACGGCCACCCGGACCACATCCGCGCCCACGAGATCACGCACGCCGCGGCCCAACGCGTGAAGGTTCCCCGGATCCTCTGGGCGGTGCGGCTGGCGGAGGAAACCGCGGCGCTGATGCCGGCCGAGGCACCCGCAGGCTGGCGCTTGCCGGAAGATGGCGAGCTCGACGGCGTGGACTCGTCCGACCTGCGCGTTGAGCTGGACGACGCCGCCTACAGCGCCAAGGTCGAAGCGATGCGCGCCCACGCCACCCAGCTGTGGATCGCGGACGGGCGCACCACCGACGTCAACCCGCACGCTGCGCTCGCGTCGGGCCCCGTGGTGTACTACGCGCTTTCCAACCTCATCGCGCAGCCGATCCAGCGCGTCGAGCACTACCAGTTGGGCGCGGGACTCCCGCTTGACGACGCAGCTTCGCCCCTCGCCGGAATCGCGCGATGACCGAGCCCGTCGTGCGCGACGACTTCACGCGCCGCGAAGCAATCGCCGGCCTGGCGTGGCTGAGCATCGGCGCGCTCGTGTCGCTGCTGCTCGAGGCCGTCTACCTCAACTGGCTGTGGGTCGTTGCGGCGCTGCTGTTCAACGCTGTCGTGACCAAAACCGCGCGCTTGTGGTCGTCTAAGTGGGCCCTGCTCCCGCTCGCGGTGTGGGTGGCCGGGTTTTTGGTTTCATTGGCGCTGCTCCCGCCGACCAGCTGGTCGCTGGCGTTATTGCTCGCCGGGGTAGCGGGTGGCGTTTGGCCCATGATTCACCGGAAGTGACATACTGTTGCCATGACTTACGTGATTGCTCAGCCGTGCGTCGACATCATGGACCGCGGCTGCGTTGAAGAGTGCCCCGTTGACTGCATCTACGAGGGCAAGCGCATGCTGTACATCCACCCCGACGAGTGCGTCGACTGCGGCGCCTGCGAACCGGCCTGCCCGGTCGAGGCCATCTTCTACGAGGACGACACCCCCGACGAGTGGAGCGAGTACTACGACGTCAACGTCGGCTTCTTCGACGAGCTCGGCTCCCCGGGCGGCGCGGCCAAGACCGGCCCGCAGGACTTCGACCACCCGTTTGTGGCCGCGCTGCCGCCGCAGAACCAGGACTAGGCCGTTGGCTCGCACCCTACTCGGTTCCCGGTTGCCCGACTTCCCGTGGGACACGATCGCGGACGTGCGCGAGCGTGCAGCCTCGCACGAGGGAGGGTTGATTGACCTTTCCGTCGGCGGGCCGGTGGACCCGGTGGCGCCGTCAATCCAACTCGCGCTCTCCGAGGCCGCTGCGGCGCCCGGCTACCCGCAAACCGCGGGCACCCCGGAGTTGCGCCGGACCATCGTGGACGCTCTCGAGCGCCGCTTCGGCATCCCCGAGCTGAACGAGAAGTCGGTGCTGCCGGTCATCGGCTTGAAAGAGGCCGTGGCGTGGCTGCCCACGCTGCTCGGCCTGCGCGGCGACACGGTGGTCATCCCCGAGGTCGCGTACCCCACCTACGAGGTCGGTGCACTCATGGCCGATTGCAAGGTCGTGCGGTGTGACAACCCGTCTGAAGCCCCGCGCGGCGCCGCGCTGGTGTTTGTGAACTCGCCGTCCAACCCGACCGGGGGAGTGCTCTCGGTAGAGCAGATGCGGGAGTGGGTAGCGTTCGCACGCGAGACCGGCGCGATCATCGCCTCCGACGAGTGCTACCTCTACCTCGGCTGGTCCGCCGAGCCGGTGTCCATCTTGCACCCGTCCGTCACTGACGGCGACACCACGGGTCTGCTTGCGCTGCACTCACTGTCCAAGACCTCCAACCTGGCGTCGTACCGCGCCGGCACTATCTCCGGCGACGAGGCGCTGGTGCAGGAGCTGCTGGAGGTGCGTAAGCACGCTGGCCTCATCGTGCCCGGGCCCATCCAGGCCGCTATGGTCGCAGCCCTCGGCGACGACCTGCACGAACAGATGCAGCGTTCCGTCTACGCCCAGCGCCGACTGACGCTCTTGCAGGCGCTGCCGGAGGCGGGCTTCACGGTCGACGACTCTGATGCCGGGTTGTACCTGTGGTGCCGCCGAGAAGCGATGAGCTCCCGCGAGACACTCGATTGGTTGGCGGAGCGCGGCATTCTGGCTGCCCCCGGAGACTTCTACGGCCCCGCGGGGGCACGCCACGTGCGTATCTCGCTCACGGCAACCGACGAGCGAATCGCAGAAGCCGCGGCGCGCCTGGTTTCTTAACCGCCCGCCCACGGGACTACACTTACGAAAGTTTTGCGTAGTTTTCCAAGGAGGTCGCCTGTGGCGCTGGACCAACACGTCACGCCGGTTCCGGCGCCAACTGGCGGTAGCACCGCGGTGCGGTTTGCAACGGGGCTGCGGCAGTTCGTGCGCTTCGGCATCGTCGGCGGCTCCGGCGTACTTGTGAATTTCGTGGTGTTCTACCTGGCCAACAAGGGGCTGGAAAACGGCCTGGGCCTCCACGCCAACGACGTGGTTGCCCAGCTTGGATCGACCCGGTGGAACGTGCGGTGGTACCACGTCCTGTCAACACTCGCGTTCCTGCTGGCTAACACGTGGAACTACCAACTCAACCGCTCGTGGACCTTCCGGGGCGTGCACGGGCGCTCGTGGCTGCGCGGGTTCTTCCCCTTCCTCGCCACGGGTGCGCTCGCGTTCGCCGTGTCGCTGACGTGTATGACTTTGCTGATGAACCCGACGACACCCATCGGCTTGCCGGACAGCGTGTTCGACGACTCAACCGGCCTGCGCACCAAGTCGTACTGGGCCCAGGCGATTTCGACGTTCATTGCGATGCCCGTGAACTTCATCATCAACAAATTCTGGGCTTTCGGAAAACCCAAAACCGTAATCTAGCTGCAATTTGTGGAATTTTCTGGCGGAGTTATCCACATTTCCGCTTGGGGTCTTTTCTTGGTGCGTCCGCCACTCTAGCGTCTTCAGGCATGACGCCATTCCAAGAATTCCTTGACACGCAGCCCTCAATCGGCGTGCTTGTCGGCTTTGACAAACGCTCCGCCGTCGCTGCCGGCGTGATCCCGAACGTGGCCACAAAGTGGGCCGCGTTGCACGCGGTGTACTACGGCGCGACAAGGTGGGCGAAGCAGCAGCGGCTGGGCTTGCAAGCGGCCCAAGAGTTCCCCCTGAGTCAGCTGGTGTACATCGAAGACCGGCTGAGACTGATCCCCAACGAGGCTGAGCGGTGGCGCGTGCGCCGGAAATTGCTCGAGGCCGCTTCCACCCATCAGGCGCTCAAAGCGAAGGCGGATCGGCTCATTCTGAAGTCCGCGCGGACGAAGCCGAAGCTGCAGGTCACGGTGGGCAGGTCGGTGCATGGGACGCGGACGATGCGTGTCACCGCTGATGAACACGACATCGCGGACATCGAGCACTATCTGCGCGACGGGATCGACCCTTCGAAGCCTCCGGGGCCGCAAATGCTGCGCAGGTTCTTGGATCTCATCCGGGGCAGCGGCGGCGGGGTGCCCCGCGGTGTTCGTCGACCGATTGTGGTGGTGGGGCTCGATCAGCACGTGAAGATTCTCCGCGGCGAGGGGGACGATGTGATCCTCGGTCTCACTGACGGCACGACCATCACCGGCGCCGAGTATCTCGCGATGCAACCCGGGTTTGGGGAGGTCGCCCTCTTCCACCCGTCGGAGGGTGCAGTGAACCTGTACCACCGATCGCGCTACGCGAACGACAAGCAGCGGGACTTGGCGAGAATGACGCTGACCGTGTGCCCGTGGCCGGGATGCCGCCACGGTTCCGACGATTGCGAGATCCACCACATGCAAGCGTGGTCCCAGGGCGGGGAGACGAATATGTCCAACTTGGCGCCGGTCTGCCACTACCACAACCAGATCAACCACGATGTACCCGCGCACGCCAACACCCGCGGGAGCGTGCGACGGGTTGGTGGCACCCCGATGTGGGTTTCGCCGCACGGCTGGCTGGTGCCCAACAGTTACCACCCTTACGGCGCGATGTCCGTCCTCTTCGGGGCGTCTTCGGCGAGCAGTACGTAGCGGACTAGTTCGTCCACGTAGCCCCGCTGTCGCGCGGGCTCGGGCAAGCGGCCATCGTACGTGTAGCCGGCTTTTTGCGCCACGCTGGGTGACGCCGCGTTTCCTACGGCCACGTGGATCTCCAGGCGACGCACGCCGTCGGCGACCGCCCGCTGTGTGACCAAACGGACCGCCCGGAGAGTCAGGCCCCGGCCCCTGGCCCACGGGGCGGTGTTGTAACCCAGGATCCCGTTAGGGCGCAGCTCGATATTGCCCGCGTATCGCCCGTCCACCACGTAGGCCCACCGATCAGTACCTGGGGTGGGGGCGCCGAGGAACTCGTCGGCGTGCGCTGCGGTGTAGGGGTGTGGCACGGTGGTCCACCGCACCATCTCGGGGTCGTTGCTGGCTGCAACGAGGTCGTCACGCACCCCCGGAATCGACGTGACATCCCGCCAGGGGAGCAGGGTCAAATCCCCGTCGACAAGCGGGTGACCATCGAGGTCAGTTGGCATGCAGAGCCTCGTTGAGCTCAATGCCCTTTGCAGGTACGGCTTCAACGGCGCCGGATACGGAGTTACGGCGGAATTGCAGGCCGCTAGCACCGGAAAGCTCCAGCGCCTTCACGGTGCTGCCGGCTTCTTTGCCCAGGGCCTCGGCTACCGGCGCGGTGAGCACGACCTTGGTGCCGGCGGTGACGTAGAGGCCGGCTTCGACGATGCAGTCGTCGCCAAGCGAAATGCCCACGCCTGCGTTGGCACCGAGCAGGCAGCGCTCGCCGAGCGAGATGACTTCCTTGCCGCCGCCGGAGAGGGTGCCCATAATAGAAGCGCCGCCACCGATGTCGGTGCCGTCCCCCACGACGACGCCCGCGGAGATGCGGCCCTCAACCATCGAGGCGCCGAGCGTGCCGGCGTTGAAGTTTACAAACCCCTCGTGCATGACAGTCGTGCCCTCGGCCAGGTGCGCGCCGAGGCGGATGCGGTCCGCGTCGCCGATGCGCACACCGGACGGCACCACGTAGTCCACCATGCGCGGGAATTTGTCCACGGAGAACACCACAACCGGGCCGTTGGCAGCCAAACGGCCACGGGTGAGCTGGAAATCGCTGACGGCGCACGGGCCGTAGTTGGTCCACACCACGTTCGACAGCAGGCCAAAGACGCCGTCCATGTTGGCGCCGTGTGGGCGGATCAGCCGGTGCGACAGCAGGTGCAGACGCAGGTAAACGTCGTAGGCGTCCACCGCCGGTTCAGCCAGGTCGGCGATGGTCGTCTCCACGGCCACACGCGCCACGCCGCGGGCCTCGTCCGGACCAACCAGGTCAGCGAAGCGAGCGTCCGCTTCCTCCAAACGGCGGGTCCCGGTCTCTCCCGTGGCCTCGTCGATCTTCGGTGCCGGGTACCAAACGTCGAGGACGGTGCCGTCGTGGGTGATGGTGGCTACGCCACGTGCATATGCAGAGGTTGGAGAAGTCATGCCGCTCACCTTACGGCACCCCTGGTGCGGGTGAGGAACGACAGGGCCACAAGTGCCAGGGAGAGAATGGTGATGCTAATGACCTGGGAGCGCGAAGCGTCGTCGAAAAGCATGAGCACCGTCAACCCCAGCAGTGCCGCGAGTGTCACCCACGGCACCCACGACGCGCCGCGCACGCGCACGGCGGAGGAGCGGATGCGCGGGTGGAGCCTGATGAAACTCAACGTGATCATGATCCAGGTGACAATGAGGCACCCGCCGGTGGCGGACATGATGAAGTCGATCATCCCGGGCGGGTTCCACCACTGCAGGCCGACGGCCACGAACGCGAAAAACACGGACACCAGCACCGAGTTGCGCGGCACGCCCGCGGCGTTGGTTGCCGCCATCCAGCGCGGGGCGTCGCCCTCGAGCGCCTGCTGGTAGCCCAGGCGGGAGGTGCCGTAGATCTGCGCGTTGAACGCGGACAGCAGTGCGAGCACGATCACCACCTCCATGAAGCCGGCCGCCCCCGGGATGTTGGCCATCTCCAACACGGCGGTGAACGGGGAGTCAGCGGCGGAATCGGCTCCGTCGATGGCGGCGTACGGCAGCAGCAGGATGATCACGGCCACGGATCCGATGTAGAACAGCGCGATGCGCCAGATGATCGAGTTCACGGCCCGCTTGACGTTATCTGCCGGGTTCTCGGACTCCGCGGCGGCGATGGTGACCACCTCAATGCCGCCGAACGCGAACGCCACCGCCAGAAGTCCCGCCGCGATGCCGCTGATGCCGTTGGGGGCGAACCCGGATTCCCGGACGTTGCCGAAACCGACGAAGCCGCTGGCGGGCAGCACGCCGAGCCATAGCAGCGCGCCGATAACCAAGAACCCCAGGATGACGGCGATCTTGATCATGGCGAACCAGTACTCGAACTCGCCGAAGCCCTTCACCTGCGCGAGGTTCACGGCGGTGAGCACCGCCACCACGATCAACCCGGGCACCCATTGCGGCACGTCGAACCAACCCGCCATCATCGCGGACGCGCCCGTGAGCTCGGCGCCGCACGCCATGATGAGCAAAAACCAGTAGATCCACCCGAGCAAGAACCCGGCCCAGTGGCCGAACGCCATGCGCCCGTAGGTGGCGAAAGAGCCCGAGGAGGGGTGGGCGGCCGCCATCTCGCCGAGCATGCGCATCACCGCGATGACGATCAGCCCGGCAATCACGTACGCGATGAGGATCGCGGGCCCGGCCGCGCGGATGCCCACGCCGACGCCGAGGAACAGCCCGGCTCCCACCGCGGTACCCAACCCCATGAGGGTGAGGTGGCGCGATTTCAGGCCTGAGCCCAAATCGCCTTCGCTAATCGACGTTCCTTCGGCCATTTACCGTTCCCTCTTTCCATGTACTGCGCTTGCCAGCGCGATGAGGCCAACGACGACCGCGACGGCCAGCATTTGGAAGCGGCCGTCCGGGTCTGCAAGCATGAGCGCGATCACGCCGGCGGACAGCGCGATCATGACCCACGGCAGGACGGTCGGTGCCCACATACGCACTTCGGTGATCTCGCCCGTGGCCACGAGCGTCGGGTGGATGCGCACGAAGGACAGCGCGACGACGATCCACAGCACGATCAGGCAGCCGCCGACCGCGTTAAGCAGGAAGGCGAGCAGGCCCGGCGGGTTCCAGTACTGCAGTGCTACTGCAGCGAACCCGAAGACGACCGAGACGATGACGGCGCGCACCGGCACGCCGCGGGTGTCGGTGCGCGCGAACGAGGCAGGTGCGTCGCCGCGAACCGCGAGGTTTTGCAAGAAGCGCGAGGAGCCGTAGATCTGTGTGTTGCACGCCGAGAGCAGCGCCACCACGATGACGGCCTCCATAATTCCTACAGCGCCGGGGATGTTGGCCATTTCCAGCACTGCGGTAAATGGCGAATCCGCCGCGGAGTCCGCCCCGCCGATTTGGTCGAACGGCAGCAGCAGCACAATCAACAGCACGGACCCGATGTAGAACACCGAGATGCGCCAGATGATGGAGCGGATGGCGGAGTGCACGCCAGCCTGCGGGTCTTCGGACTCCGCGGCGGCGACGGTGACGAGCTCGATGCCGCCGAACGCGAACGCCACTGCGAGAAGCGCTGTGGCCACGCCGGACCAGCCATTGGGCATGAACCCCACCTCGCTGACGTTGCTCAAGCCCACGAAGCCGCCCGCGGGTAGCAACCCGAGCCACAGCGCCACGCCGATGATGAGGAACGCGACGATGACGGCGACTTTGATCAGCGCGAACCAGAACTCGAATTCCCCGAAGTTTTTCACCGCGGAGAAGTTGATCACGGTAAACACCACGATCGCGGCCAGTGCGGGGATCCAGGGCGAGATACCGAACCACGTGGCCACAATGGCGGACGCGCCGGTGATCTCGACGGCCATGATCATGATCATCATGAACCAGTACAGCCAGCCGATGGTGAACCCCGCCCACGGGCCGAACGCCTGGGCGGCGTAGGTGGAAAACGTGCCCGAGGAGGGGCGCGCGGCGACCATCTCGGCGAGCATCTGCATGAAGCAGACGGTGATGAACCCGGCGATGACGTACGCGATCAGCACCGCAGGCCCAGCGGCGGCGATGCCCACGCCGGTGCCCAGAAACAGGCCGGCGCCGATGGCGGAGCCGAGGCCCATCATGGTGAGGTGGCGCGTCTTCAGCCCGCGCGCGAGCGCGTTGGAGTCCGCGACAGGGGAAACAGGTGTCGACATGGGAAACACCTTAAACTCCGCGGATTGGGCGCTGGTCTTTATATGCCGGTCTGTATATGCCGCTGCACTCGGCAACGCTGACACACACGGATGCGGCGAACGTAGGATCGCGGTGTGACTACGTTAGATCTTTTCGCTGACCCAGTTGACCTCACCGCGGCGCTCGTGGATATCGAGTCGCCCTCGCACCATGAGGAGGCGATCGCGGACGCGATTGAGCAAGCCTTGCGCGGCCTCGAGCACGCGCAGGTGGAGCGCTTCGGCAACACCGTGGTCGCGCGCACGAATTTCGGGCTTGAGAGCAGGGTGGTCCTCGCCGGGCACATCGACACGGTGCCGCTCGCGGACAACACGCCCCATCGGCTCGTCGATGGGACCCTCCACGGCTGCGGTTCCGTGGACATGAAGTCCGGCATGGCTTGCTACCTCAACGCGTTTGCGCGCCTGGCGGCCCCGGGCAAGTCCGCGCACGATCTAACCGTCATCGCGTACGAGGGCGAGGAGGTAGCGCAGGAGCACAACGGCCTGTTCCACTTGGAGCGCGAACACCCGGAGCTGCTGGAGGGCGATATTGCGCTCCTCGGCGAGCCGTCCGGTGCGATCATCGAGGCCGGTTGCCAGGGCTCCATCCGCGTCTTCGTCGACGCGCACGGCACTCGCGCTCACTCCGCGCGCAGCTGGCTCGGCCACAACGCCGCGCACGACCTTGCCGGCGTGCTCACCCGCATCGCCGCGTATGAGCCGCGCAGCGTCGTCATCGACGGCTGCGAGTACCGCGAGGGGCTCAACGTGGTGGGCCTGGAGGGGTTCGTGGCCACGAACACCATCCCGGACCACGCGCGGTTGATCGTCAACTTCCGCTACGCCCCGGACCGCTCCGTGGACGACGCGAAGGCGCACCTAGAAGAAGCGCTGCAGCTTGACGACGAGCTGACGCTGACCTACGACGACATCTCCCCAGCCGCGCTGCCAGGCTTGGGCGACCCGGTGGCTGCCGGGCTGGTGCAGGCGGTGGGAGGGCAGTTCCGCGCGAAGTTCGGATGGACGGACGTGGCGCGCTTTTCTAGCCTGGGTGTGCCCGCGGTCAATTTCGGCCCCGGCGACCCCGGCTTCGCCCACAAGAAGGACGAGCAGTGCCCAGTGGACCAGATCACGCAGGTCTCCGAGCAGCTGACGTCGTACCTGAGCGCCAACGAAAGCGAGTAGTTCCATATGGCCCCGCTGAACATCCCCCGCCCGGACCGTGACCGCAAGCTGCGCGGCCCGATCGCCTTGCGCGGTGAGGACCGTCAAACCTCCACGCACGACCAGCGCTTGCTCGAGTCCGCCGGCCACGCCGACGGGCAGTGGAAGCACGAGGACCCGTGGCGCGTGATGCGCATCCAGTCCGAGTTCGTCGCCGGCTTTGACGCCCTGTCCGAGCTGCCGAAGGCTGTCACCGTCTTCGGCTCGGCGCGGCTGGGGGAGGGCACCCCGGAGTACGAGCAGGCCCACGAGGTCGGCCGCGCGTTGGCGGATGCCGGCTACGCCGTGATCACCGGTGGCGGGCCAGGGCTCATGGAGGGGCCGAACCGGGGCGCTCACAACGCCGGCGGCCTGTCGGTGGGTTTGGGCATCGAGCTGCCCTTCGAGCAGGGCCTCAACGACTGGGTGGATCTGGGGCTGAACTTCCGCTACTTCTTCGCCCGCAAGACCATGTTCTTGAAGTATTCGCAGGCGTTTATCGCGCTGCCTGGCGGATTCGGCACGCTAGACGAGGTCTTCGAGGTGCTGTGCATGGTGCAGACCGGCAAGGTGACCAATTTCCCGATCGTGCTCATCGGCACCGAGTTCTGGTCTGGTCTGACGGCGTGGATCGAAGACCAGCTGCTCGCCCGCGGTTTGATCACGCCCGGCGACGAGAAGTTGTACCTGGTCACGGATTCCGTGGAGGAGGCCGTGGCCCACATCGTGGACGCCCACAGCGAGATGACGGACCAGCGCCTCAACAATGGGTAGGCCGCTTGCCCAGGTCATGGCGATTGTCAACCGCACGCCTGACTCGTTCTACGACAAGGGCGCCACGTTCGCGGCGGAGAAGGCGCTCGAGCGCATCGACGCCGCCGTGGCCGCCGGCGCCACCATCATCGACATCGGTGGTGTGAAGGCGGGGCCTGGCGACGACGTGTCCGTCACCGCCGAGATCGAACGCGTCGTGCCCACGATCGAGCTGGCCCGCCAAAGCCACCCGGGCGTGACCATCAGCGTGGACACCTGGCGGGCGCAGGTGGCCGAGGCGGCCATCAACGCGGGTGCCGACTTGGTCAACGACACGTGGGCCGGCTTCGACCCGGAACTCGTGGAGGTGGCCGGCGCGAACCGCGTGGGCTACGTCTGCTCGCACACCGGCGGAGTGACACCGCGCACCCGCCCGCACCGGGTGCATTACGACGACGTGGTGGCCGACGTCATCGCAGAGACCACCGCGCTGGCTGAGCGGGCTGTTCACCTGGGCGTGCCCGAGGAGAAAATTTTCATCGATCCGACCCACGACTTTGGCAAGAACACCTACCACGGCCTGGAGCTGCTGCGCCGTGTGGACGAGCTGGTGGCCACCGGCTGGCCGGTGCTGATGGCGCTGTCCAACAAGGATTTCGTGGGCGAGACCGTCAACCGCGGCATCGGCGGCGCGGACGTTGCCGAGCGTGTCCCCGGCACCCTCGCGGCCACCGCCTGGGCCGTGGCGCACGGTGTGGCAGCCTTCCGCGTCCACGAGGTGGAGGCCACCCTGGACGTGATCCGCATGACCGCCGCGATCCAGGGTGACATGGCACCGCTGTACACCGTCCGGGGGCTCGCGTGAGCGTCAGCGTGGTGATCCCGGCGCTCAACGAGCAAGACACCGTGGCCGGGGTCGTCGAGGCGTGCCTGCAGTCGTGCGCCGACGAGGTGCTTGTCGTCGACCCGGACTCCACCGACGCCACCGCCGAGCGCGCCGCCGCAGCCGGTGCGTGGGTGGTGCCGTGGCGCGAGGTGGATCCGCGCGAGCCGTGGGCGGGCAAGGGCGAGGCGCTGTGGCGCGGCGTGAAGGCGGCCAGCGGTGACGTCGTCGTGTTCATCGACGCGGATGTGACATCGCTCGAGCCGTGGTGGGTCGACGCGCTCGCCGCGCCGTTTCGCGACGACACCGTCCACCTGGTCAAAGCCGCCTACGAGCGCGCCCACGCCGGCGGCCGCGTCACCGAGCTCACCGCGAAACCGCTGCTGAGGGCCTTGTTCCCCGAGCTCGCGCACATCCGCCAACCCCTCGCGGGCGAGTACGCCATCCGCCGCTCCACCGCACTACGGATGCCGTTTGTCGCGGGCTACGGGGTAGAGGCGGGACTGCTTATCG
Organism: Corynebacterium mucifaciens; assembly: GCF_012396315.1. Classification (GTDB taxonomy): domain Bacteria; phylum Actinomycetota; class Actinomycetes; order Mycobacteriales; family Mycobacteriaceae; genus Corynebacterium; species Corynebacterium mucifaciens. Next base: position 250,952 of record NZ_JAAXPF010000001.1, read on the forward strand.
ACGTCGCGTCCGCCCACACCCCCGCCGCCATCGCCCAGGCCGAACTGAGCCCGCGCGAGCACCGGAACCGGCCGCTCGCGCAACTGGGCCCGATGGCCGACGTGGTGGCGCGCACCATCCTCGCGCGCGCCGGGGTGGGCGACACCGAGGTGCGCGAGCGCCCCGCCTGGGTCGACGGTTAAACTGACCGCCATGTTCTCCTGGACCGTGCTCATCCTCATCCTCGCGGCGCTCAGCATCGTTGGTGTACGCGTGTTCGCCTCGGTCTTCGGCCGCGGGGAAGCGTTGCCACCCATGCCGCCCACAGCGGAGGTGCAAGAGGCCAACCGGCGCGCCGTAGAAGAGGGCAACTTCGGCGACATCCAGCTCGAAGTGGTGCACCGCGGATACCGCATGGATCAGGTGGATGCGCTGCTGGAGCAGTTGGCGGGTGGGCGCCTTGGGCCCGTCGATAGGCGGGATGCTCAGGTAGGATCGTCCGCAGTCCGTCATCACGAAGTAAAAGGAGCGTAAGCGAATGGCAGCAATGAAGCCGCGTACCGGCAGTGGCCCGATGGAAGCGGTGGAGGAATCCCGCAAGATCGTGATGCGCATCCCGTCCGACGGCGGCGGCCGTCTCGTGGTGGAGCTGACCAAGGAAGAGGCTGGCGAGCTCGGCCGTCTGCTCACGGAGGCAGCAGGAGCCTAACGCGGTAGTATCGCCACATGCTCAACGACATTGTGGACGTGCTGGCCGACCCGGCAGACCTTACCCCGCTTCGGGGCGCGGACGGATTTACCCGTCTCGTCTCCGAATCGGGGCATTCTTATGATGTGGCCAAGCAGGGCTACGTCACCCTGGCGGCCGGCAAGGGCATCGGGCACGAGGGCGATTCGCTGGAGATGGTCAACTCCCGCGAAACGTTCCTGTCCAACGGGCATTTCGCACCGTTTGTGGAGGCCGTCTCCGACGCGGTTGCCGACGTTGTGGAGCGCGCCGCCGGCGACGCCGATCCAGTTGTCATGGAGGCCGGCGCGGGCACCGGCTACTACTTGGCGCACACGCTCGACCTGATCGAGGGCGCGCGCGGCGTGGGCCTCGACGTGTCCGTCCCGGCCGCCAAGCACCTGGCTAAATCCCACCCGCGCGTGGGCGCCGTGGTGGCGGACGTGTGGGAGCAGCTGCCCATCCGCACCGGCTCCGTCCACGCGCTGGCAGTGGTGTTCGCACCGCGCAACCCGGCGGAGTTCGCGCGCGTGTTGGTGGACGGCGGGGAGGCAGTCATGCTCGTCGCGGACCAAGGCCACCTCGACGAGCTACGCGAACCCCTAGGCATCCTCGGCGTCGAGGACGGCAAGATCGAACGGCTCGTTGCCCAGTCCGCGGGCCACCTCGCACCCGCGGCGGACCCGGAACTCATCGAATTTCCCATGCAACTCGGCCGCGACGTCATCGCCGCGCAGGTGGGCATGAGCCCGTCCGCGCGCCACTTAGACCCGGAGGTGCTGCAGGCGCGCCTGGCGGAACTGCCGGAGCAGATGGAGGTCACCGCCCGCGCGCAGCTCGTCCGCATGCGCAAGGCCTAACACAACAACGCTGCCGCCCCACCCAGTGCGATGGGTGGGGCGGCAGCGTTTTTGCGTCGAGAGGCGGCTAGCCCATGTAGCCGCGGCGCCACTCGTTGTAAATGGCCGCGCCGTCGTGCGCGCGGGTGCGGATACCGGAGCAGTTGCCGTCCAGCCACACCCGCGAGGACATAACGACGCTGCCGCCGCCCGCGTAGACTTCGATGGTCGAGCCGTCGACGATGACGGTGATGTTGTCCTCGTCCTCGTCGTTCAAGGTGGCGGTGGCGGGGGAGCCGTCGAGGCGATCCAGGGTGAGCTGGTCGCCGGCGTGCGTGATCACCACGCCCGGCTCGCCGTTGCCGTCGAGAACCTCCACTGTGACGGAGGAGCCCGGCGCGATCTCGCACAGGCCGGCCCACATGCGGGCGCGGTCGGTGCTGTCCACCGCGTCAGGCAAGCCCACGGCGGGTACCTGGTACAGGCGTCCGCCCTGCAGCGTGACTCGCCGCGGGAGGGTCAGCGCGTTGGCCCATCCTTCCGCGTCCCAGTTCGGCTCGCGGGTCGGGTCGCCGTTGCGGTCCGTGTTGGTCATGAACCCGTAGAGGTAGGCGCGCTCGTAGAGCTTCGCCGTCTCGGATAGGTTGTAGGTGGTGTTGCGCGGGCGTGTGAAGTCGTGGCCGTGGTCCAGGAGGGTAAACGGCGTGTCCACGCGGAACCGGTGGCCGCGCAGCTCGCCGACGGCGTAGACGGCGGTGTCTTTGCCATCGCGTTCGAGGGTGATGAACAGTACGTCGCGGATCTCGCCGCCCACTTCGTCGCGCAGGCGCACGATGCGCGGCGCGACCAGGGAGGCGTCGAGGTCGATGCCCGTGTCGCCGTCGAATTCGAGCGCGCCTTCGAACTTCCAGTCGCGACCGTCGTCGGAGGTGAGCACGACCGGTTTGGGCGCAGTTTCGGGCCCGGAGACGGCCAGCATGAGCCATCCTTCGTGCGCGTGCTCGCGGTCCACGCCAGCGTCCCAGTTCGGCACGACGCAGGGGGAGCGGAAGTTGGTCGCGCCAGCGGCGTCCTCCACCACGGCGCCGAGGCGGGTGACGGCCTTCGAGACCTCCTCGTCCTCCGCCTCATCCGTCTCCGAGCACAGCTCATCGACGTGCGCCACGTGCGCGATCTGAATGGTGTTGCCGGCCGCGGTCGCTGAGGTGAAATACAAGTCCACGCCCTCGCCCGCAGACGCGACGCTGCCCGCACGCACGGCGGTTTCGCCGCCGACGGGCGCGATCACGTCGTCGCACTCGAGCCAGCTGAAGGAGTCGCCCTCGCTGATCTCGTGGCCCCAGCGGCTCGGCGCGTCCGGTGTGGGGCGGTACTGGTAGAACATGTGCCAGACGCGGTCGTCCGGCCCGCCGGTGCGGTAGATGCCAGCGGGGCCTTCGAGGATGCCGCGCTCTGCGGTCGCGTGTAGTTCCGGACGGTAAACGGTCATCTCATCAGCCCCTTGTAGATATTCACGGTGTCTTGCGCAATGGTTGCCCAGGAGAATTCGGTCTTGGCTCGCGTCAGGCCGGCATCGCCCATGGCGGCGGCGCGCTGGGCGTCTCCCGCGACGGCGTTGACGGCATCGGCCAAGCCCTGCTCGAAGCCGGCGGCGTCGTCGGCACTGTAGTCCACTAGTATGCCGGTCTCCCCGTCGACGACGACCTCTGGGATGCCGCCCACGCGCGAGGCCACCACGGCGGTGCCGCAAGCCATCGCTTCGAGGTTCACGATGCCCAACGGTTCGTAGATAGACGGGCACACAAAGACATCGGCGAGCGAGTAGACCTCGCGAACCTTCTCCGGCGGCATCATCTCCTGCACCCAGAAGACGCCGTCTCGCTGCGCCTTCAGCGTATCGACGAGCCCTTCGGTCTCCGCCGCGATCTCCTTGGTGTCCGGCGCACCTGCGCACAGAATGAGCTGGATGTCGTCATCGAAGTGCTGGGCAGCTTTCAGCAGGTGCGGCACGCCCTTCTGGCGGGTGATGCGTCCTACGAAGGCGACCACGGGCTTGTCGGGGTCGACGCCAAGCTCCTCGGCGATCGTGCCGGTATCCGGGAACCACTTCTGCGGGTCGATGCCGTTTAAGACGGTGTGCACCTTCGCCGGGTCGATGCGCGGGTACGTCTCGAGCACCGCCTGCTTCATGCCGGCAGACACGGCGATGACCGCATCGGCGTACTCGAAGGCGTTCTTCTCCGACCAGGACGAGACGTTGTAGCCGCCGCCGAGCTGCTCGCGCTTCCACGGGCGGTCCGGCTCCAGCGAGTGCGCGGTGACCACGTGGGGGATCTCGTGTAGCGCCGCGGCGAGGTGGCCACCCAGGCCCGCGTACCAGGTGTGCGAGTGCACCACGTCCAGCCCGCCAGCGGCGTCGGCCATGCGCAGGCCGGTGGACAGCGTCTTGATGGCGCCGTTGGCGTCCTCGAGTGCGGGGTCGACGCCGTGGACGTAGACGTCCTTTTCGTCGCGCGGGGCGCCCATGCAGTGCACGTCCACGTCCACGATGTCACGCATGAAACGCGTCAGCTCCGTGACGTGCACGCCAGCGCCGCCGTAGACCTCCGGCGGGTATTCGCGGGTGAACATTCCGACTTTCATGCCCGCCGAGCCTACGCACGTGCGCGATTCCCTGCACGGGCCCAAAATTCTCATTAGCCTTGCGCGTATGAAGAGCCAGCCACGAGTTCTCGCCATCGTCCTGGCCGGCGGGGAGGGCAAGCGCCTGTTCCCCCTCACCGCCGACCGCGCCAAACCCGCCGTGCCGTTCGGCGGCAACTACCGTCTGATCGATTTTGTCCTGTCCAACCTCGTCAACGCGGGCTACATGCGCATTGCGGTGTTGACGCAGTACAAGTCCCACTCCCTGGACCGCCACGTGGCCACCGCGTGGAACGTCTCTGGGCCCACGCAGCAGTACATCGCCTCCGTGCCGGCCCAGCAGCGCCGCGGCAAGCGGTGGTATTCGGGATCGGCGGACGCGATCGTGCAGTCGCTGAACCTTATTTATGACGACGCCCCGGATTACGTCCTTGTCCTGGGCGCGGACCACGTGTACCGCATGGACCCCTCGCAGATGGTGGAGGACCACATCGCGTCCGGCAAGTCCGCCACCGTGGCCGGCATCCGGGTGCCGCGCTCGGAGGCGCACGCGTTCGGCTGCATTCAGTCGGACGACGATGGCACGATCACCGAGTTCCTGGAAAAGCCCGCCGACCCACCCGGCACCCCGGACGACCCGGAGGTGACCTACGCGTCGATGGGCAACTACTGCTTCTCCACCGAGGCGCTCATCCAGGCGCTGCTGGAAGACGAGCAAAACGAGGACTCCAGCCACGACATGGGCGGCGACATCATCCCGTACTTCGTGGCGCAGGGCGAGGCAAACGTCTACGACTTCTCGCGCAACGAGGTCCCCGGGGCCACCGAGCGCGACCACGGCTATTGGCGCGACGTCGGCACCATCGACTCGTTCTACGAGGCCCACATGGACCTGATCTCTTCTCACCCCGTGTTCAACCTGTACAACAAGGCGTGGCCCATCCACGCCACCGAGGACGGCAACCTGCCGCCGGCGAAGTTCGTCATGGGCGGCATTGCGCAGGAGTCCATCGTCGCGTCCGGCTCCATCATCTCGGGCGCAACCGTGCGCAATTCGGTGCTGTCCACGGACGTGCGCGTAGAGGAAGGCGCGACCGTCGAGGGTTCGGTACTGATGCCGGGCGTGCGCGTGGGCCGGGGAGCGGTGGTGCGCCACTGCATCCTGGATAAAAACGTCTACGTCTCCGACGGCGAAATCATCGGCGTGGACCTCGAGCGCGACCGCGAGCGCTTCACCGTCTCTCCGAACGGCGTCGTCTGCGTGGGCAAGGGCGAGGTGATTTAGCGCCGCTTGGTCACGAGCGTCAGCCCGCCGTCGAGAGGCAGGCGCGCAATGGCGGCGCCGTCGAGCGCAAGCGTGTCAACGAAAGCGTCCGCCTCCCTCGCCGCCTCCGTCTCACGGTCGCGGCGCGTGGTGTCGGCCACGGTGCCGTCGAGCAGCGAACCGGCGAGGACGAGCGTGCCGCCCGGGGCGAGAAGGGGCCACGCGGCGTCGATGAGCGGGCGCAGCTGCACGGCGGCAACGTCGGCGTAGATGAGCTGGTAGGCACCGGTGGCGAGGCGTCCCATGACGTCGAGCGGACGGGAGGTGAGGAAGCGCACCCGCGACGGCGCGAAGCCCGCGGCACGGAACGCGCCCTTAGCGCCCGCCTGCAACGCCGCCTCCGGCTCGATGCAGGTTAACGTGGCCTTCTCGCGCAGGCCCGCGAGGATGTGCAGACCGGCGACGCTAGCGGCGGGGGTGACGGCGACGGCGCCCTGGGAGGCCTCGCTGCTAGCCGCCAGCACGGTGAGCAGGTCGCCCACGACGGGGCTGGGGGTGGCTACGCCGTTTTCCTCGGCCTCTTCGCGCGCCTGGCGCAGGGCGTCGCCCACCGTCTCCGAGACGTGGTCCCGGCGGGCGGCGATGTAGGTGCTCAGTTGGGTAAATGCGGTCTCACTCACACCGGCAATCATAGCGGGGCGAGCGCAGCCAGGAAGTTCACAGGAGAGGAGCTGGTGCATGGCAGCACGGTCTGCGACAATGGTCCGCATGAGCGTCGAGGAAACCCCACTGTCTGGCACGGCCGCCTTCGACGCTGGCGAAGGGGCCATGCCCACGTGGTCGGAGCTGGTGAAGGAGCACGCCGATAGCGTCTACCGCCTCGCGTACCGCCTTTCCGGCAACCAGCACGACGCAGAGGACCTGACGCAGGAGACCTTCATGCGCGTGTTCCGCAGCTTGAAGAACTACCAGCCGGGCACCTTCGAGGGCTGGCTGCACCGCATCACCACCAACCTGTTTCTAGACATGGTGCGCCGCCGCGCCAAGATCCGCATGGAGGCGTTGCCGGAGGACTACGAGCGCGTCCCCGGCACTGACATGACGCCGGAGGAGGCCTACAACGTGGCCAACCTGGACCCGGCGCTGCAACGCGCGCTGGACGGCCTCGCGCCGGATTTCCGCGTTGCCGTCGTGCTCTGCGATGTGGTGGGGATGACGTACGAAGAGATCGGCGAGACCCTCGGAGTGAAGATGGGCACCGTGCGCTCGCGCATCCACCGCGGCCGCGCGCAACTGCGCGAGTCCCTCGAGGCGCAGGCGCTCAACGACGCCCACGCGAAGGAACTCATCCGCACCCGCTAGACAAGCGACGTGATCCGCATGGCCAAACGCGAATTCAAATCCACCGACCACCTCAACCCCGAAGCGGTCGCCGCCTTCGTCGACGGTGAGCTGTCGGATTCGGCCTTCCATCGCGCCGCAAAGCACCTAGCAGCGTGCGACGAGTGCCGCGCGGAGGTGGACTGCCAACGCAAGGCGGCCAACCGGCTGCGCGTGGTGGGTGACTCCGACGTGCATGCCCCGGCCTCGCTGGTGGAGCGCTTGGCGGGGCTGTGCGCGGATGAGCCCGGCAGCGACGCGACGGGCGGGAGCGACGTCAGCGGCGACCGTTTCAGCGCGCCGCGCGGGAGGCTCGGCCGGTTGGGTTCTGCGCTGCACTCGTCGGTGCAGTCATCCTTGGGAGCCCTCAAGCGGCGCGGAGAGTAGGGTGACGTAGGTGTTTTCCAACATCGGCTGGGGCGAAATCTTCTTCATCCTGATCATCGGGCTCATCGTGATCGGGCCGGAACGCCTGCCGTCGGTCGTCGAGGACGTGCGCGCGGCCATCTACGCCGCGAGAAAGGCGATCAATAACGCGAAAGCGGAGCTCAACGGCGAGCTGGAAGGCTTCGACGAGATCAAGAAACCGCTGGGCACCGTCACCCAGTACGCGGCGATGGGTCCGCGTCGCGCCATGGCCAAGGTGCTGTTTGAAGACGAAGCCGTGGACGGCCCGGCACAACCCGGCCCGATGCAGACCGCTCCGGAGCCCACGAAGTCGGGGCCTCGACCGGCGCCGGGGGCGCGGAAGCAGCCGCGGCGGGATCAGGCGGAGCGGCCGTCGCAAAGCAAGGGCTTTTCCTGGGAGGACATTACTTAACCCGCGGGTTGAGGTTTTTGCCGGCGAGGGACTCGCGGCGGACCTTCAGCTGGTCGGCCACCGCGCGGATGGCCTTCGCGGCGGGGGAGTCCGGTTCGGAGATGACAACGGGGGTGCCGGTGTCGCCGTGTTCGCGCAGCGTCGGGTCGAGTGGGATGGAGCCGAGCAGCGCTACGTCGGAATCCGTCAGCTGCGTGAGGCGCTCGGCCACCTGCTCGCCGCCGCCCTCGCCGAAGATGTTCATGACGGTGCCGTCGGGCATGGTCATGCCGGACATGTTCTCGATCACGCCCGCGATCTTCTGGTCCGTCTGCTGCGCGATGGTGCCGGCGCGCTCGGCCACCTCGGCGGCCGCGGCCTGCGGGGTGGTCACGATCAGGAGTTCGGCGTTGGGGACGAGCTGCGCCACTGTGATGGCCACGTCGCCGGTGCCGGGCGGCAGGTCCATGAACAGCACGTCCAGGTCGCCCCAGTACACGTCCGCCAAGAACTGCTGGATGGCGCGGGTGAGCATGGGCCCGCGCCACACGATCGGCGCGTTGCCCTCCACAAACTGGCCCACGGAGATGTGGCGCACGCCGTGCGCGATCGGCGGCATAATCATCTCGTCCACCACGGTCGGGCCCTTGTCGTCCGAGCCCATGAGCCCGGGCACGGAGTGGCCGTAGATGTCGGCGTCGACGATGCCCACGGTCAGGCCCTGCGCGGCCAGCGCGGTGGCGAGGTTGACGGTCATGGAGGATTTACCCACGCCGCCCTTGCCCGAGGCCACAGCGTAGATGCGGGTGCGCGTGTCCGGGTCGGCGAACGGGATCACCGGCCCGGTCTGCTCCCCGCGCAGTTTCAGCGCCAGTGCCCGGCGCTGCTCGTCGCTCATGGTGTGCAGGTCGACGCTGACCTCGCCCACGCCGTCGAGCTCTTCCAGTACGGCGCGCGCGTTGCCTTCGATGGTGTCGCGCATCGGGCAGCCCGCGATGGTGAGGTAGATGCCCACGGCCACGTCTGCGCCGTTGATGCGCACGGACTCGACCATGTCCAGCTCGGTGATCGGCTTGCCAATCTCGGGGTCCTCCACGCGCGCGAGGGCGGTAAGGACGTCCGCTTCTGTAATCGTGTGTTCAGTAGCCATCTCACCGAGAAGTATAACGGTGCGGCGAGGCATTACCGATACACTGGTGAGCATGACAACACCCATGAATAACCCCGCCCGCGGCGTGGCGCGCGAAGTGCCCACCGGCTGGCCTGTCGGCAGCTTCAAAACGTACGCGGAGGCGCAGCAGGCGGTGGATGCCCTGTCCGATACGCAGTTCCCGGTGGAGAAGCTGTCCATCGTGGGCGTGGATCTCATGCAGGTGGAGAAGATCACCGGCCGCCTGACGTGGGGCAAGGTGCTGGGCACCGGCGCCCTCTCCGGCCTCTGGATGGGCCTGTTTTTGGGCCTGATCCTGTCCTTGTTCACCGAGCCCGGCAGCGGATGGGTCATATTCACCACCACGCTCATTATGGGCGCGATCTTCGGTGTGGTCTTCGCCGCCGTCGCCTACGCCCTGACCGGCGGCAAGCGCGACTTCTCCTCGGCGACGGCGATCGTGGCGGGACGCTACGACGTGCTTTGCGAGCCGGACGAGGCACCGCGTGCGCGCGACCTCATCGCCGGGCAGCTGCCTCACGACGACGCTTCGCCCGCCAACCCCGATGCGTAACGCCCGCCGCGCGTTTGTCGCGCTGGCGGCCTCCGCATTGGCACTCGGCGGGTGCTCGGCCGCGGGGTTGCAGCACACCGGCAAAGACCCGGTGGCCATCGGCATCGACGCAGACGACCCGGAGCAGGTGGTGTTGGGCGAGATCTACCGCCACATCCTGCAGCAGCTTGGCCGGCCCGCCAGCGTCATCCCCGCCGACTTCGCCACCGACGACACCCTGAGCGCGCTGAAGGAGGAGCCGGTGGACTTCGTGGTGGCGTGCACGGGCCGGCTCGTGGTGGAGACCAACACCGCGGCCGCGCAGCAGCTGGCCGAGGAGGCCGAGGCCGGCGCCGAAGGAATGCCGGAGACCGTGTACGATGCTGCCGTCGCGGCGCTTCCGGCGTCGGTGCGCACCGTCGACCCGTCGCCAGCAGAGGGCTGCAGCGGCGCCGGGGACCTGCCGCAGAACGTGATCCCGTTGTTCACGGCGGGCATGTTCGACCGGGGGGAAATCAACCGCCTGAACTTCATCACCCGCGTGATGGCTACCGACAGGATCGAGGAGATGGTCGACGAGGTCGAGGACGGTTCCAGCGTGGAGGACGCGCTGGCCGAGTGGATGATGGAGTACGCCCACATCGACGTCTACGCCGACGAGGTCGCCGACCCGGACGACAGCGGTGCTGCGGCCGGCGACTCCGCCGACCAATCCGGCGCGCGGTAGCGCCTACACACGAGGAAGGGCCCCGGGAATTCCCGGGGCCCTTGGTGCTTGGCGGGTGGGGCCGTTAGGCCGTCGTCAAGCTACTTTGCAAACGCGTCCTCGAGGAGCTGCTTTTCCTCCTGCTGGTGCACCTTCGCCACACCGGTGGCGGTGGTGGACTGGGCGCGGCGGGACACGCGGACCATCTCCGGCATGTCCGGGATCAGGTCGCGCAGGTGCTCGTTGTAGAACGGCCACGCGCCCTGGTTGGCCGGCTCGTCCTGGACCCAGCGGATCTGCTTCGCGTTCGGGTAGTTCTTGAACGCGTCGGAGAGGCGGTTGAAGGGGATCGGGTGGAGCATTTCCACGCGGACGATGGCGACGTCGTCGCGGCCGTCCTCTTCCTTCTTCTTGGCCAGGTCCCAGTAGATCTTGCCGGAGCACAGCAGGATCGTCTGCACCTTGTCGGTGTCGCCGATGACCTTGTTGCCGCGCTCGACGAAGTTCGGGTCGTCGATGACGGACTGGAACTTCTCCACCTCGATGAAGTCCGCCGGCTGCGAGACGGCTGCCTTGTTGCGCAGCATGGACTTCGGGGTGAACACGATCAGCGGACGCTTCATCTCACCGAGCGCCTGGCGGCGCAGCAGGTGGAAGTGGTTCGCCGGGGTGGACGGCTGGGCGATGGTCATGGAGCCCTCCGCCACGAGCTGCAGGTAGCGCTCGATGCGGGCGGACGAGTGGTCCGGGCCCTGGCCCTCGTAGCCGTGCGGCAGCAGCGCGATGAGGGAGGACAGCTCGCCCCACTTTGTCTCCGAGGAGGAGATGTACTCGTCGATGATGGTCTGGGCGCCGTTGGCGAAGTCGCCGAACTGCGCCTCCCAGGCCACCACGGCGTCCTTGTTGCCCAGGGTGTAGCCGTACTCGAAGCCCATGCCCGCGAACTCGGTCAGGGCGGAGTTGTACACCTGGAACTGGCCGCCGTTGCCGGCCTCCTGCGCGTTGTAATCCAGCGGGTTGTACGCCTCGGCGTTATCCGGGTTGTACAGCACCGCGTGGCGCTGGGTGAAGGTGCCGCGCTGGGAGTCCTCGCCGGCGACGCGGACGAACTTGCCCTGCTCGGCGAGGGAACCGAAGGCGAGCAGCTCGCCCCAGCCCCAGTCGATGTCGCCGTCGGTGAAGGAGCCGCCGCGCTTCTTCAGCACGGACTTCAGGCGCTTGTTCGGCGTGAAGTCGTCCGGGAGGTTCGCGTACGCGTCGGCGAGGCGCTTGAACTGCTCCTCCGAGATGGAGGTGTCCAACCCGCGGGTGAGCTTCTGGGAATCCGTGATGCCGGTCTGCTCGCTCGGCTTGCCCTCTTCAGCCTTCACGTCGGAGAAGACGGAATCCAGCTGGTCGTGGAAGTCCTGCGCGGCCTTCTTCGCGTCGTCCTCGGTGATGTCGCCGCGGCCGATGAGATCCTGCGTGTAGCGGGTGCGCACGGACGGGTGGGACTCGATGCGGTTGTACATCACCGGCTGGGTCACCGTCGGGTCGTCGGCCTCGTTGTGGCCGCGTAGGCGGTAGCAGATGAGGTCGATGAAGACGTCCTTGCCAAACTCGCGGCGGTACTCCGCAGCCAGCTGGGCAACCCATGCGGCGGCCTCCGGGTCGTCGCCGTTGACGTGGAAGACCGGGCAGTCGAAGCCCTTAGCCAGGTCGGTGGCGTAGAAGGTGGAGCGGCCGGAATCCGGGGTGGTGGTGAAGCCGATCTGGTTGTTTACCACGATGTGGATGGTGCCGCCGACGGTGTAGCCCGGCAGGCGGGACAGGTTCAGGGTCTCCTGGACCACGCCCAGGCCGGCGAAGGAGGCGTCGCCGTGCAGCATGAGCGGCACAACCGGGTGGTCCTCGCGGCCCTTCTCGTCCTTGATCTTGTCCGCCTTCGCGCGGGCCATACCCACCAGCACCGGGTCAACGGCCTCGAGGTGGGACGGGTTGGCGGCCAGCGACACCTTGATCTCGCCGTCGCCGAACATCTGGATGTGCTCGCCCTCGAAACCGAGGTGGTACTTCACGTCGCCGGAGCCGCCCTGCTGGGCCGCGCGCATGTTGCCCTCGAACTCGTTGAAGATGGTGGCAACCGGCTTGCCGACGATGTTGAACAGCACGTTCAGGCGGCCGCGGTGCGGCATGCCGATGACGACCTCTTCCAGGCCCTGGCCCGCAGCGGTGTCGATGATGGCGTCCATCAGCGGGATCAGGGTCTCGGCGCCCTCCAGGGAGAAGCGCTTCTGGCCCAGGTACTTCGTCTGCAGGAAGTTCTCGAAGGCCTCCGCGGCGTTGAGCTTCTGCAGGATGTACTTCTGCTCCGGGCCGGTCGGCTTCGGCATGCCGGCCTCGACGCGGTCGCGCAGCCACTCGCGCTCGTCGCGGTCCATGATGTGGGAGTACTCGGTGCCCACCTTCAGGGTGTAGGCGGCGCGCAGGCGCGACATGACCTCGCGCAGCGTCATCTGTTCCTTGCCGCCGAAGCCGCCGACGTGAAAGACGCGGTCCAAGTCCCACAGGGTCAGGCCGTGGGTTTCCATGAGCAGGTCGCGGGAGTCCGGCTTGGGCAGGCCCGGCTGGTGCCAGTGCAGCGGGTTGGTGTCCGCGATGAGGTGGCCGCGCGAGCGGTACGCCTCGATGAGCTGCATGACGCGAGTGTCTTTGTTGATGCCGGTGTTCGGCTCGTCCTGCGCCCAGCGCATCGGGGCGTAGGGGATCTCCAGAGAGCGGAAGATCTCGTCCCAGAACTTGTCGTCGATGAGCAGCTGCGAGATGTCGCGCAGGAACTCGCCGGACTCCGCGCCCTGGATCACGCGGTGGTCATAGGTGGAGGTCAGCGTGACCAGCTTGCCCACACCCAGCTCGGCGAGGCGGTCCTCGGAGGCGCCGGCGAACTCCGCCGGGTAGTCCATCGCGCCCACGCCGATGATGGTGCCCTGGCCCTTGGTCAGGCGCGGGATGGAGTGGCGGGTGCCGATGCCGCCCGGGTTGGTCAGCTGGATGGTCACGCCGGAGAAGTCGTCCATGGTGAGCTTGCCGTCGCGGGCGCGCACCACGATGTCCTCGTACGCGTCGACGAACTCGGAGAAGGACTTGGTCTCGCACTCCTTGATGGCGGCGACGACCAGGGAGCGGGAGCCGTTCTTGCCCGGCAGGTCGATGGCCAGGCCGAGGTTGATGTGCTCCGGCTGCACGGCGAAGGACTTGTTGCCGTCCTCCTTGTAGTTCTTGTTCATGTCCGGGTGCAGCTTGGTGGCCTGGACAATCGCGTAGCCGATGATGTGGGTGAACGACACCTTGCCGCCGCGGGTGCGCTTGAGGTGGTCGTTGATCAGCGCGCGGTTCTCAAACATGAGCTTGACCGGCATGTCGCGCACGGTGGTCGCGGTCGGCACCTCGAGCGACTCGTTCATGTTCTTGGCGATGGCCTTAAACGCGCCCTTGAGCTGGAACTCGCCCGGCTCGACGTCGACCTGGGCGATCTTGTCTAGCGGGGAGGTCTTTGCCGGGGCAGTGGAGCGCTTCGGCTTCGCGGCCACCTTGGCCGCCGCCTCGTCCACCTTGGTTTCGCGCCCGTCCTGGCTCGGGGCGCCGGTGGTGCGCGCGACCTTCGGGTCGGTCTTCGGGGCGCTTGCGCCTTCTGCGGAAGGTGTGACGGTCGACGTGCCCTTCGCAGTCTTCGGTGCGCCCTTGCTCTCAAACAGCTCACGCCATTCGGCGTCCACCGAGTTCGGGTCGTCCTTGTACTGCTGGAACATCTCGTCAACCAGCCAGCTGTTCTGGCCGAACGTGTTTTCGCTGCTCACGGCAGGTTCTCGCCTTCCTTCTCCATTGATTTCGCGGAACGTCTCTTTGACTGTAATCGTCGGCGCTGGTAGCGCGCTAACTTGTATTGTTCCACTCCACGGGGTCCCTGCGTTTCACCCCCGTTATCGGTTGGCGGACCACATATGGGCATACCTTCCGTCTGCGGAGATCAGGGACTCGTGGCAGCCGTCTTCGATGATACGTCCATCATCCACAACGAGTATGCGGTCAGCTCGCGCGGCCGTGGCCAGGCGGTGGGCGACCACCACGGAGGTGCGGCCCACCATCGCGCGGTCTGAGGCGTCGAGCACGGCGCGTTCTGTGGCGGGATCCAGGGTGGCCGTGGCCTCGTCCAGCAGCAGCACGCTCGGCTGCAGCATCTCCGCGCGCGCCAGCGCGATGATCTGGCGCTGCCCGGAGCTCAAGCCCCGGCCGCGTTCGCCCACGCGCGCGTTGAATCCGCCGGGGATGGTGCCGATGACACCGAGCGCGCCGATGCGCTCCACGGCCGCCTGTACGTGCTCGTCGGTCGCGCCCGGCGCGCCGTAGGCGATGTTCTCGGCGACGGTGCCGGGGAAGAGGTACGACTCCTGCGGCACCTGGGCCAGTGCGCGGCGCCATTCGGCCAGCGGGAACTCGGCGATGTCGGTGCCGGAGGCCCGCACCACGCCGCGAACCGGGTCGTAGAAGCGAGCGAGCAGCTTGACGACGGTCGACTTGCCCGCGCCCGTCGGGCCCACCAAGGCGACGGTGGTGCCCGGCTCGAGGCGCAAATCCATCCCGGCGACGACGGGGTTGTCGGGGGTGTAGCCGAAGGTGACGTCGAGAAGCGAAAGCTCCCCGGCCGCGGCCTCGCTGGCGCCTCCGCGCCGGCCGGTGTCGGGAACGGTGGTGCGCTCGCCGAGCAGCTCGCGGATGCGGTCGAAGCTCACGGTGGCCTGCTGCCAGGAGTCGAAGATTTGGCCGAGCTGCTGGATGGGGCCGTAGAGCTGACTCAAGTACATAGTGAACGCGACGAGCACGCCGACGGACAGGGTGCCGTCCGCGACGCGGGAGGCGCCTACGCCGATGATCACCGCGGTCATGACTTGCGAGACGAACTGCATGCCGGGGAAGTAGAAGCCGACCAGGCGCACGGAGCGCATGCGCAGTCGGCGGTAGGTGTCGCTCAGGCCGGCGAAGCGGTCTTCGAAGTGGTCTTGCGCAAGGTGGGTCTGGGTGACGCGGATGCCGCCGATGAGCTCGGCGAACTCGCCGTTGACCGCGGAGATCTGCGCGCGGGCCTCGGCGTAGTAGCGCTTGGAGTAGCGCCGAAATAAGGCGGTTGCCACCACAATGACCGGCACGGCGGCGAAGGCGACTAGGGCGAGCTCGCCGTCGGTGGCCACCAGCATGACGGTGACGCCGGCGAGCGAGCCGACCGCGACGATCGCCTGGGCAAGGCCTGTCTGCAGGAAGCTGGACAGCGTGTCGATGTCCGTGGTCATGCGCGTCATGATCGTGCCGGACAGGCGCGACTCGAAAAAGCTCAGGCCCAGCTGTTGCAGGTGCGCGTAGGAGCGCAGGCGCAGGCCGTACAGGAGGCGCTCGCCGGAGCGCGAGGACAGCACGGTCATCGCGGCCGAGGACGCCCACGCGACAACCACCACGGCGAGCGCGATCAGCCCGGTGCGGATCAGGCTGGCCTGGTCGGCGTTGGCGATGCCGCGGTCCACCGCCGCGCGCACCAGGGTGGGGAAGGCGAGGTCCGCCAGTACCCCGACCACCAGCAGCGCGACCGTGCCGGCAATGAGCCAGCGCACCGCGCGGAAGAGGTCGCGCACGTGGAACGCGCTCGACGGGGTACGCAGCTGGTCCAGGCGCTCCTCGGTGAGCCCCGGCTGCTCGGTGGCGGCGGGAAGCGTCTCCACACGCGCGAGCAGCGCCGGCGTGGCGTTGACCGTGGACGCCCGGCCCGAGGTGGGCACGATCACCCGCTCCTTTTCCGGTGCGGTGACCTCGGGCCACAGGTCCGCCTGCGTTGGGGCCTGCGGAAGCGCCGCGGGGGCATCGGCGGACATCGTCGCGCGGTACTGCGTGCTCGCGGTGACCTCGTCGCGCGGGCCGAGCTTGACGACGGCTCCGCCCCGCACCACCGCCACCGTATCCGCGTGGTCCACGGTGGACTGCCGGTGCGCCACGGTGAGCACCGCGATGTCTGCGAGTGCCTCGCGCAGGTTGGCCAGGATTGTCGCTTCGGTGACGGCGTCGATGGCGCTCGTCGCGTCGTCCAGCACGAGCACGTCCGGCTTTGCCATGAGCGCGCGGGCAAGCGCGATGCGCTGGCGCTGGCCGCCGGACAGGGTGAGGCCGCGCTCGCCCACTTTGGTGTCGTAGCCGTCCGGCAGGCGCTGGATGAACTCGTCCGCGCACGCCAGGCGCGCGGCCTCGCGCACCGCGCGGTCGAGCTCCTCGGGCGGCAGGGGAGAGCCCATCGCGATGTTGTCGCGCACCGACGAGGAGAACAAAAATGCGTCGTCGAAGACGCACAGGACGTGCTCGCGCAGGGCGGAGCTGCCGTCGAGAAGCGTCACGCTCCCCGCGTCCGGCTCGTAGAAGCCGCCGGCGAGCTGGACGGCCATGGTCTTGCCCGCGCCGGGCGGGCCGACGAGCGCGACCGTTTCGCCGGGGCGGACGGTGAGGCTGAAGCCGTGGAGGACGTCGTTGCCGCCCGTGGCGAAGCGGACGTCGTTGAAGCGCAGGCCGACGGGGGCGTTCGAGTCGGCCGGGGCGGCGGTTTCCGGGGCGGTGTCGGGCGCGAGCTGCAGCACGTCGTCGAGGCGGTCGAGCGAGCTCATGCCCATCTGCAGCCGCACGTACTGGTTGGTCAGCATGGACATGGTCGATGTCATCGAGGTCAGGTACGCCGTGAACGCGACGAACTGGCCGATGGTGATCTGCCCGCGGATGGCCAGCGTGCCGCCGGCGACGATGGTGACTACCAGCGCCACCTTGGGTAGCTGCGAGAGCACCGGCTGGAAACGCGCGGTGAGCTTCGCGGCGCGCATCTTCACCGCGTAGAGGTGGCGGCCGAGCTGGTCCAGACGGTCGATTTCCCGCTGCTCCTGGCCGAAGGCTTTGACCACGCGCACGCCGGAGACCGTCTGCTCGACGTGCTCCGCCAACTCCGCGGTGGCGTGCTGGTTGACCCACGTGGCCGCGTACAGCGTTTTGCGGGAGCGGTTGGCCTCCCAGAGGATCAGCGGCAGCAGCGCGAGCGACATCAGGGTCAACGGCACATCCATGCGCAGCATCACAGCCAGGGTGACGGCGAGCTGCACCACGCGCGTGAGCAACATGGGCAGGTTGGACAGCACCATGTTGTACTGGTTCAAATCCGAGATGGACCGGGAGACGATTTGGCCGGTGACGATGTCGTCTTGGCCGGGTCCGTCTAGGCGGTGCAGGGTGCGCAGAATCTCCGTGCGTAGCCAGTGCTGGGAGCTCGTGGCCAACCGGCCCGCGGTGACGCGACGGATGAAGCTGAAGGCATAGGTGGCGGCGGCCACCGCGACCATCAGCCAGGCGATGCGGGTCACGGACCCTTCGGCGTTGCCGGTGGCGATGTCCACCGCGCGGCCGGTCAGCGCTGGCACCGCCACCTGAAACACCGCCGCGAGCGCCGCCGCGGTACACGCCGCAGCCGCAGGTGCGCGGTTGGCGCGCAGGGTCCGGGTGAGCAGGCGGTTAATTGTCACCGCTGTCCTTTACTGCCCTGTCCCTGTTGTTGAACACGCCGAGGATCCAGGACGCGAACTCCTTCGGGTTCAAGCTCAGCCCCGCGCTGGTTTCCTCGTCGTCGCGCTCGGGCAGCGGGGTAGCAAATGCGGCCGGCGCGGCGCCCAGGCCTGACTGAACGTTGGAGATCACGCCGTCTGCGAGCTTGCGGTTGGCGGCGGTGCCAGCGATCGCGCCGAGGCCCAGCGGCAGGAGCTTACCCAGCCAGGCGCGGCGCAGGCTCTTCTTTAGCGAGCGCATGGCCACGCGCTGCAGCACGTTGTTCGTCTCGGACAAGGTCGGCCCGGAGAATTTCGCCAGGGTGGATTTGCCGGGGATTGTGCCGGCGTCGTCGCCCAGCATGGCGTCGACGATCGCCAAGCCCTTCGCGCCCATCAGCAGCGACAGCACCAGCGCGCGACGGCGCTCCGGGTCGGAGATATCCTCCCCGCGCAGGTAGGCGGAGGCCACGGCGTAAAACGCGGCGAGATCCAAAAACACCACGGACTCGCCCGCCACGGCCGCAGTGCCGGTGACCAGGCCGATGCCCGGAACCGCAGCGGTTGCACCGACGCCAGCACCGGTGCCAGTGACGGTGTTTTTCAGGTGCTTGTCCATAATCTGCTGGATTTGCGCCGGTGATGCGTCCGGGTGCTGGCGGCGGAGCCAGTTCACGTAGGTACGAATCGTCGATGTCTGCAGCTGCACCGCCTTATCCACCGCGCCGATAAACGCCCGCCCAAGGGGGCCGGCGTCTTTTTCCAGCTGCGATGGGTCTTCCCGCCGCGCCTGCTCGATCTCGTCGCGGACCGCTAGGTCCTGGGCTTTCTTCTTTGTGCCAAACACGGCCGCCTCTTTCACTCACGGGTTTCGCAGGTGTCTTTTACGCCGGTTCAGCATAGTTGGGCCCGGCGCTCATCCGTCTACGCTGGGGCGCATGAGCGCCACCGAACATCCCGTCGCCGACACCACCGCGGGCGCCGTCCGCGGCGTGGTGGACGAGCGCTCGGGCATGCGCACCTGGCGTGGCGTGCCGTTCGGCGCAACCACCGCGGGCACCGGGCGTTTTCGGGCCCCGCAGCCGGCGCAGCGGTGGCAGGGGCTTTACGACGCCTCCCGCTTCGCCCCGCCCGCCATGCAGGGCACATTCGGCTGGCGCGACATGGTCATCGGGACCGAGGACTGCCTCACCCTGGATATTGTGCGCCCCGACACCGACGAGGAACTGCCGGTGGTGGTCTACTTCCACGGCGGAACGTTTGTCACCGGTGCGAGCCACGAGAAGGTGCTGCAGGGGCACATGCTTGCAGACGCCACACAGGTGGTTTACGTTTCGGTGAACTTCCGCCTCGGCGTGCTGGGCTACCTGGATTTTCGCTCGCTCGGCCACGACTGCGTGGCCACACCGGCGCTGCTAGACCAAATCCTGGCTCTCGAGTGGGTACGCGACAACATCGCGGCCTTCGGCGGCAACCCGGACCGCGTCACCATCATGGGGGAATCCGCCGGCGGGGCGGCGGTCGTGCACCTGATGTGCGCCCCCGGCGCGCGGGGGTTGTTCCACGGCGCAGTGGCCCAGTCGCCGCCGCCAGCCAGCGTGCATTCGCGCCTGCAGGCGGCGATGTGGGTGCGTGAGCTGGTCACCCGGATGGGCCTGCCGCGAACCACCACGCTGGCGGACCTACGCACAACCAACGCCGAGGACCTCGTGCGCGCGGGCCAATCCATGCAGCGAAACACCAAGGAACTGGTGCAGTTGAACACCAGCTTCATGCCCACAGTCGACGGTGAGACGCTCACCGACCACCCCATCGACACGTTCGAGGCCGGGGAGCAGGCCGCTGTGCCGCTGATCGTGGGCACGAACTCGGACGAGGCAAGCTTTGCCAAAGCCATCTACCAGACCACGAAATCCCGGCAGCGCGCCGCGCGCCGGGCGCTTGAGGCGTTCGACCCCGACAACGCCCAAGAGGTATTGCGCGCCTACGGCTACGCGGGCGGGCGCGCCGCTTACGCCGACCTCATCGCCGACGCCGTCTTTTGGGCCCCGACGGTAATCCTGGCCACCGCGCACCGGAGAAAAGCCCGCACCTGGATGTACCGCTTCGACTACGCCTCCGCGGCCATGCGCTGGCTCGGCCTCGGGGCGATGCACACCGCGGACCTGGGCGCGGTGTTTGGCGAGCCGAACTCCACCAAGGCCTCGAAGTGGGACGTGTCCAATGCATCGGAGCGTTTCTCGGCTGTCAGCCGCGTCATGCAGTACCACTGGGGCAAGTTCTTCCACACGGGCGCGCCGGGCGAGGAGTGGCCCGTGTACGGCTTCCGCTCCGACGAGATGCCGGGGCGGGCAACAGCCGTGTTCGACGACGGGATGCGCGTGGAGTGGGACCCGAAGGCGCCGCAGCGACGGGCTTGGGAACGCTTTGACATGCGCGAGTGGGGCCTGCATAGACAAGACCTCATGAACTCCGCAGCCTCCTTACTCGGGGCCGCGCACCCGGCGTGGGGCGACGCCTGAAATCACACGCACGCGCGCGGTTTCATAGCTAGGCTTGGGCGCGTTGTGGGCCGACTGGCGCACAACGCCTGATGGCGCGACGTGGAAGGAACCACCGACATGAGCTTTTTCGAGGACATTGCTGCGGCGCTGGACCGCGACGGCATCGAGTCCCGCGTGGGCGGGGACACCATGTTCGTGCCCCTGACCGCGGAGCTGGAGATCCAGTTCGTGGAGATTGACCCGCACCTGCCCGCCGCCAACGTCTACATCGCCGCGGCGGACGTCGACGAGGACGACGAGGACTTCGAGGCCGTGTTGGTGGCGGTGGTGTTCTCCGTGGAGGACGCTGTCGCTGCCGTGGCGGAGCACATGGCCACCGACCAGGTGATCACAGTGCTGCGCGACCTGCTCGAAGGCACCGACGAACGCATCGGCGACCTGGAGTTTTTCCAGGACCACCTCAACCCGCAGCAGGTCCGCGCCGAGGTCGGCGAGAACGCGGAGCTGCAGGTGACCATCGACACCGTCGACGGGGCACCGAACGCCACGGTCACCTTCGTCGCCCTCCCGGACGATTACGACGACGTGCTCGACGACGCGGAAAGCGAGCTCTGGGAGTCCGACGGCGACGCCGAACTCACCGACGAGGACCGCGCGCGTCTTTTCGAGGTCATCCACGATGAGGCGCTCGCCGACGCCGAGCGCCTTGAGTTGGGCAGCTTCACCGACTTCGACCGGCTTTTCGACGTGCTCTCGCTCGCCGCCGACCAGGCCGAGGACTGGGAGGCCCAGCTGCTGCCCGTCGACGACGACTTCGACGAGCCGGAGGTGTACGACCTCTTCGGCCAGGACGACGACGAAGCTGAGGCAGAGGACGACCTCAACGAAACTGAGGACAACGATCTCGCCGACGACATCGCAAACGGCTCCGGCGCTCCCAGTGCTGCTGCGTCCGAGGACGACATCCCGGGCGTCGACGAAGACGACAGCGGCGACGCCGCCCGCGTGTAGCCCCGGGGCAGGCTACGCCGCGCTGAGCCCCTCGAACATCGACGAAGGGGATGCGATGGGCGCGAAGGTGCCGTCCACCAGCCACACGTAGTTCGCCGCGCGGCTCCCGGTGAGCTCGTGGACTGCGTGCGCGGTGTCGTCCGGGATCAGCGCACGGACCCAGGCCTCGGCGAGCACGGGGTCGACATGCGCCCCGGTCGCGTCCGCAATCCGCACCTCAAGCAGGTAGGCGGGCACATGATCGCCCCCGTAGCCCTGAATCCGCGCCCGTGCCCGTGGGCCGACCCGCCGCCGGGTGACTGCCAGCGTGAGCTGCGGCCCGTTCGCCACCCTTGGCAGGGTGAGCACCGGCGGGCGCCATGTGGCAGTGGGGCGGGACAGGGAGCGCGGGTGGTGCATAACGGCCTGTGCGGACTGGATTGTCTCCGGCTGACGCGTTCGAATCTCCTCCGAGAGGGCCTCTGGCGTGTGAGCCGGGAGAAGGGTCGTGTCATTCCGTTTGACGCTGCGTAGCGGGTTTGTTGTGGTGAACTTCATGGCGGTCAAGGTACAGCGCCATTGCGACATCAGTTCGAAAACGTTCGAACATATGAAC
Organism: Corynebacterium mucifaciens; assembly: GCF_012396315.1. Taxonomy (GTDB): domain Bacteria; phylum Actinomycetota; class Actinomycetes; order Mycobacteriales; family Mycobacteriaceae; genus Corynebacterium; species Corynebacterium mucifaciens. The sequence goes on from NZ_JAAXPF010000001.1 coordinate 272,694, forward strand.
GAATGAACGGCCGTGCCTGACGCGGTTTTTCGGATGTGGCAAATATTTGCCACATTCCCAAACCCGGACATACCCGTCCGTGGATGTACCCTTGCCAGCGATGAACGCCGACACACCAAACGCAACGACGCAGCAGATACAACCGAAGATCCCGCATACGATCTGGGTGCTCGTCGGCGCCGCATTCATCATCGCCCTCGGTTACGGCCTTATCGCCCCGGTGCTCCCGCAATTCGCGGGCAGTTTCGGCGTCTCCATGGCGGCGGCCGGTGCGGTTATTTCGGTGTTCGCGCTCGCGAGGCTGCTTGGGGCGCCGGGCGCTGGCGTGCTCGTCGATAAGCTTGGCTCCCGCCCGATCTACTTAACGGGCCTACTCATCGTCGCTGCGTCGACGTTTTTCGTCGCTTTCGCGCAGGCCTACTGGCAGATTGTCGCCCTCCGGTTCATCGCCGGCTTCGGCTCCACCATGTTCACGCTGTCGGCGCAAGCGCTCATCGTTCGGGTGACACACCCGAGCATTCGCGGCCGCGCCAGCGCCCTGTACGCCTCCGCATTCTTGGTGGGCAACGTCGTCGGCCCTGTCATCGGTGCGGCGCTGTCGTTCTTGGGCTTCCGTGCGCCATTCATGATCTACGGCGTGGCCGTGGCGGGTGCCGCAATTGCGGTCGGCGCACTAACCGCGCCGAAACCGGGGTCCCACCCGCTGCCTGCGGCGAAGCCGAAGATGCGGCTGCGCCAGGCGTGGCGCACCCCGACGTACAAGGCGCTGCTGGTAGCCGGGTTCACCAACGGCTTTGTCAACATGGGCGCCCGCGTCGCAGTGCTGCCGTTGTTCGCGGCGTCCGTGTTCGAGCGCGGGGGAGCGGCTTCCGGGTTCGCGCTCACCGCTTTCGCGTTCGGCATGGCGGTCACCCTGCAGTTCTCCGGCCGCCTCGCCGACAACCTCGGTCGCCGTCCGCTCGTTGCCGCTGGCCTGGCTACTGCGGGTCTCTTCACCGCGTTGCTCGGTACGGCAACAAGCTTTTGGCCCCTGGTGTTCCTCTCCGCCGCCGCTGGCATCGGCGCGGGCCTGATGAGCCCCGCCACCCAGGCCACGCTGGCAGACATCATCGGCAACGACCGCTCCGGCGGTACAGTGCTGTCTACGTACCAAATGACGCAGGACGCGGGCCAAATCCTCGCGCCCATCCTCGTCGGCGCCGTGGCCGAAGCCGCTGGCTTTCGCGCCGCGTTCGGCGTCTGCGGCGCGGTGTGCGCCGCCGCGCTTATCGTCTGGCTCGTCGCCGGAAAGGAAACGAAGCAATGAGAGTGATCCTGGACTGCGACCCCGGCATCGACGACACCTACGCCATCATCTTCCTCACCGCCGCGGCCCATGCGGGCCTCATCGAGCTGGACTGCGTAACGACGACCTCCGGCAACGTCCCCGCCGACCAGTGCGCCCAGAACGCGGGGTGGATCCTCGGGCTGTGCGGCCTGCCCATCATTCCGCTCGCCGCCGGCTTGCCCGCACCGCTCGAGGTGGAGCTGACCACCACGCCGGAAACCCACGGCGCCACCGGCCTCGGTTACGCGGAGGCGCCCGCGCGCCATGTGGAGCACGACTGGGACACGCTGTGGATCGACTCCATCGAGCGCGGCACCGACGACCTCCACCTGATTGTTACCGGCCCATTGACCAACCTGGCTGCCTTCGCCCACGCCCACCCGGAGCACTTTGCCAAGCTCAGGCACATCACCGTGATGGGCGGGGCGGTGCACTACCCGGGTAACACTACGCCGAGTGCGGAGTGGAACTTCTGGGTGGACCCGCACGCCGCCGCCGACGTCTTCGCCATGACGCCCACCCCGATCACCCTGTGCTCGCTCGGTGTGACGGAGCGGATGCTGCTTACCCCGGCAGCGCTGGCGGAGCTCGTCGAGAAGCTTGGCGGCTCGCCGCTCGCCGAGTACCTGGAGGACATCACCCGGTTCTACTTTGAGTTCCACGACGAGGTGGGGGAGGGCTACCAGGCCCAAATCCACGACTTGCTCACCGCGCTCATCGCCCTGGACCTGGTAGACGCCGCCGTCGAGGAGACCACCGTTGACGTGGAGGCGGACTCCGAGCTCATGCGCGGCACGTCCGTGGCCGACCTGCGCGGCATCTGGGAGCGCGAGCCCAACGTGCGCCTGGTCACCGGCGCAGACGTCGACGCCGCGTGGGAGCGCTTCGCCTGGGCCTGCGGGGTCCACGCGAAGGTCGCGGCCGGCGACGCCGAGATCGCCGAACTGCGCCACCAGCGCGCCGACGACTAACCGGCGCCCCGCGTACGCCCTGCTACACTCCCGAACCGGTAGCCCCGCCGAGGTGACATAGGCGAGACGGGCTGACCTTGCCGCATCTCCCCGCACACCACTCGGAGTTTTCATGTCACACGCAACCAGCTCGGACCAGCACAAGGCCGAATGGACCCCCGCCCGCCGCGCACTGGTCATCGTCGGCGCCGCCATTATCGCCGCCACCTGGCTCTACTTCGTGCTCGTCCGTCCGTCGGACTGGGATCAAGTCACCGGCTCCGGCACAGGCATCGCGTTGCTGGCTGGCTACGGCCTCGGCACCGTCCTCCTGCTTGCCGCCGTCATCCCGGTGCTGCCCGCGCGCACGCTGGGCTTGATCCCCATCGCCATCATCATCAACTCGGTGGTCGGCGAGATCGTCGGCTCTATCGGCTTACCGCTCTACCTGGACTCGGTGGGCACTGTGCTCGTCGCAGCACTTGCCGGCCCGGTCGCAGGTATGGCCACCGGCGCGTTGAACAACGTGGTGTGGGGCCTGCTCAACCCGGCGGCGCTCCCGTTCGCGGCGGGGGCGGCGCTCGTCGGTTGGCTGGCGGGCGTGTTCATCCACCGCTTCAACGCCTTCCGCAACCTCGGCACGGTGATCGGTTTCGGCATCGTCCTGGGCATCGTCGGCGGCATGGTGGCGGCCCCGGTCGCGGCCTACGTCTACGGCGGCACCGCCGGTGTGGGCACCGGTGCGCTGGTCAGCCTGTTCCGTGAGATGGGAGGCTCGCTCATCGCGTCCGTGACCACCCAGGCGTTCATCTCCGACCCAGTGGACAAGGTCATCGTCATGCTTGTCGCGTACGCCACCGTCAAGGCGTTGCCGAAGCGCACCGTCGCCGCATTCGCCCCGCAGCACGCGTAGGCCGTGTTGACCACCCAGCCACGACTCAACCCGCTGACCGCGCTGGTCACCGGGGCGTCCGGCTGGATTCTCGTGTTGGGGCTCAACTCCCCGGCGGCCTCGCTCGCCATCATCGCGATCGCGCTCATCGCCGGCACCTGGCGCACGCGCAACCCCTCCCTCGTGGCAGCCACCGCAGTGCTCGCCGCACCCGTCGCGGTATCGATGCTGCTCATCCACGCGCCCTACGGGGAGCACCGTATCGCCCCGCTGCTGACATCCGACGGGCTCGCGGACGCTGCCCACCTCGCCGCCCGCTTCACCGCGCTGATCGCCTGCCTGCTCGCGGCCGTGGCCTGGACACGCACGCCCGACTTGGCCAAGGCCCTCCAGGCCGCGCCCGGCGGCAACCGCCTCGGCTATATCGCGGGCACTACGCTGCAGCTCGGACCCCAGGGCGCGCAACGCATCCGCGCTGTCCGCGACGCCAACCGCCTGAAACAGCGCCCCATCACGCTGAAAACCGTCGTGCCCAACCTCGTCATGCCCGTGCTCACCGAGCTGCTCACCCAAGCTGGCGCCCGCGGCCAGGCGTTGGAGACCGCGGGGTACGACCTCACCGGGCGCCGCACCGTCCTGCGCCCCGTCCACGACAGCACAGCGCAACGAGTCGCGCGCATCCTGATCCCGCTGGCCTGCGTGGTGGTGGTCGCATGGATCTAACGCCACTCGCGCATGCCCTCGAGCAGCACCGCACCGTCCAGGTCATCGGCAACTCAGGCGCGGGCCTGACCACTCTCGCCACCCAAGCCCACCGCGAGTGGCCGGGCGCGGCCGTGGTCCAGCAGGACGCCACCGCACACGTGTCCTACCTGCGCGACACGGTCGTTGAGGAGGTCGCCCTCGGCCTCGAGCAGCGCGGCACTCCCATCCCCGAGATGCGGCGCCGCTGCGAGCGCGTCCTCAGCGCCGCGGGCCTGACCGAGCTCGCCGAGCGCTACCCCGCACAACTCTCCGGCGGCCAAACACGCCGCCTGGCCATCGCGGCGGTCGCGGTCCTCGAGCCGGAGCTTTTGCTTCTCGACGACCCCTTCGCCGGCCTCGACCCCACCTCCGCCACCCACATCATCCGCCTACTCGAAGCCTTGCCGTCGCGCATCGTGGTCCTCGGCAACCGCCCCCGACTCGATGCAGCAAAGCTTTCGCTTATCGACGGCATCCTGTCTCCCTCACCCCATCCCACCCACGAAAACAGCCTGCCCCCGCGCGTGGAGCCCACCGGCGAGCCGATCGAACTCGGCGAGATCACCGCCACCCGCGGCGGTACCACCCGCAAGTGGTGGCAATTCCGCGCAAACGAGGATCCGGAGTTCACCGCTGGCCCGATGCACCTGACCGTGCGCCCCGGCCAGGCCGTGTGGCTGCGCGGCGACAACGGCGCCGGCAAGACCACGCTGCTGCGCGCGATGGCCGGCCTCGACGGCAACCCCGGGCTTGAGACGACCCACGGCCTTGGCGTCTCGCTCGCGCGGCAGCGCGCCGCCGACCAACTCGCCGAATCCACGGTGGGGGAGTTCGTCGGCGACCCGGACGCCGCCGCCGCGCTCGGCCTCGCCCCGGAAACCCACCCGCTCGACCTCTCGGCCGCGCACCTGCGCTTGGCTCAGCTCGCCCAGGTCTTCGCTCAGAACCGGCCGCTCGTGCTTCTCGACGAACCGGACGTCGGCCTCGACGCCCTCTCCCGCGACCGCGCCCACGCCCTCATCGCCGAGGGACTTAGTTCCGGCCAGGCCGTGATCTTCACCTGCCACGACACCTCCTTCGCCGGGGAGGTAGGGGAGTACAGCCGGCATGAAGTTGCCTTCATGCCCGGACTTTTGAGTAATTGATTTCTTGATTCAGTCTTCGCGGGCTGCACTAGGGGAGAAGGCCTTCATCTGGTAATTTGCGGGTGTATCGGTTCATCGAAGAGACTTCGATTAAGCGTAAGGCGACTGTATCCATGTATTCGTCAAGGCTCGATTTGAAATCTCTATATGGAATCGACTTTTTCGCAGCAGCCTGCTCTTCGACAATCGTCTGGGTGTCTATTGGTTCATAACCGCTCAGATCTGAACTCGCATCGACAGGATTTAGTAGGCGGGTGAGTGAAGCCGAACCGTTTGGATACGCCATTTCTAGCTTTTCCGCGTTTCGCAAAACTCTTGACGAACTCGGAAGTTCGATCGGCGAGTTCTGGGAAGCTCTGTGGCGGTTGGATTTTGCCTTGTACTCAACCAGCGATGTAAACGAGACTCGGATCATTCGTTCTTGCTGGGTTAGACGATATTTTGCATTCGACGTTGTGGATGAAAAGTGACCTCTGATAATCCCATTCGCGATATCAAATCCCGAAAGACTCCATTTCCTATTGGCAACCTCAGGGTTGAGCAAGGTTGACAGAGAAAAAGGAAAGCCAGCGTCGAGTATTTCGCCGAGAAGGTCGAAAGCGATAGACCGATTGTCACGGAGAAGAGCATAGAAGACCTGCGCTTCCTTGGGGCCCTCAATCCTCTTTTCGAAGTCATGCCAAAGCCGAGAGTTATACCAACTGGTTACATCGTGACCTGCGTCAACCTCAATACGGAGGTTTTGGACATCTTCGAAAGTAATACGGTTGTTCTTCGCACTATTGCAAGAATCGCACAGAAGGCGGAAGACCGGTTGATGGGCAAACCCCAGGGAAATTGGGCCGATATGGTCAGCTGTTATGACCCCGGAATGGGCGACTCTCATGCGGTTTGAACAATGCTGAGATTGTATTTCGTCGTTTCGGCGGACCTCACCCATAAGGGCGTTTGCAGCTACCCAATTGCCGTCGCTCCAGTTCTCATATACCCGCCTATCGGTAGCGTATGAAGCGAGGTTCTTCCTAGAGCGTCCGGAATCTGACTTCTCCCTACAACAAAGGTTTATTGAATGGAACCCGTCAAAACGATCAGGTGCGTTTGACATGGCTCCGGGGCTTAAACTTCGCGGCTCCGAGGGGACGTAGATGTCCTTGATCCACTTTATTGCTTCTTCGGCATCCGAAAATTCAGGCAGCGACAGGAATTTTGAATTCTTGAGAAGCGTATTGAGCGTCGTGTTCGGGGCGGCCGAGTTGGTGAATATCAGCTGAGTGATTGTATAAATGTCGGCGAAGCGGTCGTCTGCAATTTCGCGCAGCTCAGGAAAGGCTCTGATTTTCTTCAGGGTTGTCTTGCTTGGGTAAGCATACGAAATCAGCATGGTTTGACCACAGGTTTTGCAGGGCTTCTTCCCGGTTGGGTGAATTGCTTTCGCGGTTCGTGAGATCCATCTTGCTTGGCCGGGAACAATGCCAATCTCAACTGCTTTTTTCTCCCACCACTCGGTTCGTTTTGAGTGAGTGTGAATGTTTGCCCCGCTTTTTCGATTAGAAGGGGCCTCCCATTGTATGGAACCATCGACATTGCGCAAATCAGGCATGCCTGCGTAGGCGGGGTGATTTGCCATGGCCTCCATGTAGTTCTGAAACGCTGATTCGACAAGCGAAGTTTGATTCGTACTCGTTTGAGGCTGTGAGGTGCTTGCCACTCCATATCCTTCGCAATTATGTTCTACGCTTTGCCGATCGCGTCGGCTTTAAAGTTAAATTTACCGGATATGGCTAGAAGCAAAATGGAATCCGGAGTTTCTTCGTGGGTGGTGTTGTAAGCGTGGGTGAGTCAGCGGCCTTGAATATCTCCTTGAAGGGTGTCATAGGGCGGGCGAGTACCGCCTACCATCAGCGAGTTTTGGGAGGTGAAAATGACGCTGATCGGCTAAAACAAAAGCGGTTGGGTCAGTTTTTTACTCCGGATGAAATGGGGGAGCGGGTTGCCCGTGGGCTTATAGATGGATACGCATTGACGGATGGGCGAATCTCCATCGTTGATCCGTTTTGCGGAGATGGCCGACTATTGCGGTGGACCGCTGAGGCAGCTATCGCGAAGTGGGGTACTGACCTAAAACATATCGATCTTCGTGGATACGAGATAGATCCGGTTTGGGCGGAGGTAGCGTGTGAGCGACTCCAGGAATGGAAAGAAAAACTTGGGTATGCGAATCTGTTGATTTCAGTGACAATCAGGAACGCGGATTTTCTAACCGAAGTCGGATCTAGCTTCACACCTGCAGATTTGTGTATCACGAACCCTCCATGGCTTCAGATTCCGACAGGGGCTCGAGCTGACTCTGCTTACCGTGATTATGGAAAGCTTCTTGGGGCGATGTTTCCAGAGTCTGTGGCGGTAGGGGGGTTCCGGGGAGTTCACGTCAACCTGGCTCGAGTGGGAGCTGTAGCAGCACTAAAAAGCGTTACAAGCACCGGAAGTGTGGCTGTAATTATTCCGAGCAGTTTACTTTCCGACGTAGCCTCACAGGGATTTAGAGGTCTGCTCTTTAGAGATTTTGAGGTAACAACGGTGGAGCGATATCCGGCGGCGATGAAGATCTTCACCGGCATTGATTATGATGTTGCGTATTTCATTGCAAATCGGAGTTCTGAGGGGCGCGCCCTCCGATTGGTTGCAAACCGACCTTCGGGGGTGAAGGGGGAGCAGTATTTGTCTCTACCCGATCAAAAGGAGTTCTTCGGTCCATCGCTACGGATTGCTGATTTTGAAACAAGGCGAGGGTTTGAACTTTTCAATGCACTTAGCCACTTCCCTCCAATTGGGGACCATCCCGGAGTTCGAGTATTCAGGGAAATAGACGAAACGAGAATTTCCGAAAAGTTTGATGAATCTGCTCCTGTTCAATTCGTGAAGGGGAGAAACATCGCGAGGTTTTCCACACCTAGAGAACTACCTAGAATTTCTTTGGACGGACAGCGAAAATTTCCTGGATTGCTTTCGGAAAAGATCGTATGGCGCGATGTCTCCAGGCGTTCGCAGGTGCGCAGGGTGCATGCGACACTAGTTGGTTCGGGGGTTGTTGCTGGCAATTCGCTCGGTTGTCTACAAACCGAAGATCATGGTGGGGGCGCGTTGAGGTATTATCTAGGCTTACTTAATTCGATGCCCGCTGAATTTCAGGTACTTGGAAATGGAACGGCGAACCACGTGTCAGTCGGCGCTGTGAAGGCCTTGCGGTTTCCGATATACGACGGTTCGAACCTCAAACACCAAAAGATCGTATCTCTTGTCGGAGAAAGATTGATATCGAGTTCCTCTCATCTCGAAGAAGAAATCGATCTTTTGGTAGTAGATGTTCTGGGCTTGAGGAATGAAGACCTTGATGAGATGTACTTAGCTTTGCGTCGAAACGCATGAAGGGATAGGGAAATGATATTCAACCACGTTGCCCCGGCGCTGTCTGAGCTAGACACCGAAATGATCAGTCATGTGCAACCTGGCGGGAACTGGAAGGATATACCGGAAAGCGTTCCGTCAAACCGCTTGGCGGGCATTAGGAAAAGCTTTGCTGAAGGAAAAGGGAGTAGGTCGAGCTACTACGGACGGTTGCTGGCTGACGATCCCGCCTACACCATCTCAACCTTTTTCCCGAGGCCCGGAAACGGATCGAACATCCATTATCGGGATGACCGGACCTTAACTTACAGGGAGGCAGCACGCCTTCAATCGTTCCCAGATAGCTTCGTCTTTACAGGTTCGAAATCTGCAGTCGCTACGCAGATTGGGAACGCAGTGCCGCCACTACTTGGTATGCAGATTGCGGATGCTTTAAAACTCGGACCGGGAATGTTTATCGACCTGTTTGCAGGGGCAGGTGGTCTCGGGCTGGGGTTTGAGTGGGCGGGCTGGCTTCCTGTGGTGGCGTCAGATATCGATAAGAATGCACTTGAAACTCATTCTAGAAATTTGGATTGCCCGGTTGTTCTAGGTGACATAACGGATGAGGAAATTAAGCGACGGATTGTTGAATATGCTTCTGAAGCGCGGAAAGTGCATCCGGAAATGCCCCTGATCGTGTTGGGCGGGCCGCCCTGTCAAGGTTTCTCTACCGCTAATGCACGCCGTTCTGCGGACGACGTCAGAAACTGGCTTTTTAGGGAATACTCAGACCTCATAAGCCAGATTCAGCCCGATGCATTTGTCTTTGAGAATGTGCCTGGGCTACTAAATATGCAGGGTGGTCGCTTCTTTCGGATGATTCAAACCTCCCTAAAAGAGACGGTTGAAGCAATTCGAGTCGAAAAGGTGAACTCTGCCTCTTTTGGAGTCCCTCAGCGACGGAATCGTGTCATCATTTTCGGGGGTAAGCGTACAGATATGGAGAATGTGAGCCTTGAGGCGATCACGGACGCGCCGGAAGTAGTAGCGCGTTCTGACCGGGGGGCAATCAAGCAAGGCATCAACTCGAGATCTTCAATTATGGTGGAGGAGGCGCTTGGGGATTTGCCATCTGTCGCAGCGGGGGTGGATGGTTCGCTGATGGAGTACCCCTGCCAGCCACAGACTAGGTACCAACAGTTAATGCGTGGACAAGTCTCTCCAAGAGAGTTCCTCCAATTTCCGCGCGACCTACGCAACGAGTTTTACGAACGGTTCGAGCATAGTTCGGGCGATAGCCTCGAGGGCGAAGATATCCTAGTTCTTTTCTGACTGCGGTTTAGAACAAAAACGGCAGCCGGGCGAAGCTGCCGTCGATAAGCAAAGGCCCCCTAAAACTCGGCGCGGTCAATGACCTCGTGCAGGGCCTTGGCAGAGTGGCGGAACTTCTCCAGCTCGTCGGGGTCGAGGCGCAGTTCGACGACGTTGCGCACGCCGGTGCGGTTGAGGACGGTGGGGGTGCCGATGTAGAGGTCGTTGAGTCCGTACTCGCCCTGGAGGAGGGCGGAGACTGGCAGGACCACGTCCTCGTTGCGCAGGATCGCGCGGGTGATGCGGGCGAGCGCGTTGCCGACGCCGAAGGAGGTGTTGCCTTTGCGCTTGATGATGTCGTAGGCGGCGTCGCGGGTGCGGATGAACATGTCGTCGATCTGGGAGTAGATCTCCGGGTTGGTTTCGGCCTCCGCTTCCAGCATGGCGCGCAGGGGGACGCCGCCGATGGATCCGGTGGAGAGTACGGGCAGTTCGGTGTCGCCGTGCTCGCCGATGATGTGGGTGTGGACGGCGGAGGGGGCGATGTCGAAGTGACGGCCCAGGTTGTGCCGCCAACGTGCGGTGTCCAGCACGGTGCCGGAGCCGATGACCTGGTTTGCCGGCAGGCCGGTTTGCTTCCAGGTGATGTAGGACAGCACATCCACGGGGTTGGTGGCCACGACGTAAATGCCGTTGAAGCCGTTGGCCATGACGTCGCGGTTGATGGTTTCGAAGATGGCGGCGTTGCGGGCGACGAGGTCGATGCGGGTTTCGCCGTCGCGCTGGGCCACGCCGGCGCAGTTGACCACGAGCGCGGCATCCCGGCAGTCCTCGTACGTGCCCACCGTGACGTCCATGTGCTGGCCGGAGAACGGGATGGCGTGGTTGAGGTCCTCCACCTGGGCCCAGACGAGGTCCTCGTTGAGGTCGATGATGGCCAGGTGGTCGGCCAGTCCCTGGTTAAGAAGGGCGTATGCGTAGGCGGTGCCGACAGCGCCGGCGCCGATGAGTACAACCTTGTTGCCTTGTGTCACGGTCATGTGTGCAAGTGTGGCAGACACGTGGGGATTGCGCGCGGCGGTGCTGGGCCAGGACGGCAAACGCCTCCCGCGTGGGGGGAGGCGTTTGCCACTTCGGGGACGGTTCGGGCTACTTCAGCGCGTACTCGTCCTGGGACTGCTCGATAACTTTGGGGCGGCCGGTGGCGAAGTACAGCACGGTCATGATCACCGTGAAGGCCACACCGATGCCGAGCGCGAGGCGGAAGTCCGGCAGCCAGGCCATGATGCCGAAGGTGCAGAGGATAAACGCGATGGCGAAGTACTGCCCGTACGGCCAGAAGGGCACAGCGAACTTCAGGGCAGCCCGCTCCTCTGGCGTCATCTGTTTGCGCATGGCTACCTGCGCCAGGAGGATCATCAGCCAGACAAACACGGTGGCGAAGGTGGCCAGCGCGGCAATGGTCTCGAAGACGTCGGGGTAGCGGGCGTTCAGGACTACACCGATGACCAGGACTGCCAACAGGGTGGCGATGGTCATGACCGGGACGTCGCGGTAGGTCTTCGCCATGCGCCGCGGGGCCAAGTTCTCCTTGGCCAGGCCGGTGAGGACGCGGCCGGTGCCGAACAGGTCGGCGTTGATGGCAGACAGGGCGGCGGTGATGACCACGAAGTTGAGCAGCCCAGCCGCCCAGTTCACGCCGAGGGTGTTAAAGATCTGGACGAAGGGGGATTCCTCGCCGGTGATGGTGCGCCACGGGTTGAGGATCAAGATGATCGAAATCGCCAGCACGTAGAACAGCAGGATGCGCGCCGGGACGGTGTTGACGGCCTTCGGGATGGAGCGCTCCGGATCGTCTGCCTCCGACCCCGCGACGCCAATGATCTCGGTGCCGCCGAAGGCGAACAGAACGAGGATGAAGGACGCGATCATGCCCTGGACGCCGTTGGGGAAGAAGCCGCCGTCGTTCCAGAGGTTACTAATCTGCGACACCTCCGGCTGCTGCCCAAGGTTGAACACAAGGATTGCGGCGCCGCCGATGATCATCGCCACAACGGCGGTGACTTTAATGATGGTGAACGCGAACTCGAGCTCGCCGAACCAACGCACGGTGGCAAGGTTGGCGGCGCCGATGATGAGCAAGGTGACGGCGATCCACACCCACGCCGCTGTGTCCGGGAACCAAAACTTCATGTAGATGCCAATGGCGGTCAGGTCCGCCAGGCAGACAATCATCATCTCGAAGGCGAACATCCAACCGGTAATGTAGCCGCCCCAGCCGCCCAAGTACTTGCGGCAATACACGGCGAAAGAGCCGCGCACCGGGTTGCGCACACTCATCTCGCCCAGCGCGCGGAGCATGAAGTACACCACCGCGCCGCCCAGCAGGTAGACCAGCAGCACCGACGGGCCGGCGGCCTGGATCGCGCCGGCGGAGCCGTAGAACAGGCCGGTGCCGATCGCCGAGCCGAGGGCGATGAAGTGGATGTGACGAGCGTTTAAGCCGGCGCGTTTCGGTTTGGGCTGCGATGAGGTTTCTGAGGGTGCAGTCATAACAGACATTTACTGTGCTCTTTCGGGAAGCAATGCGCGAATCGGCGCGCGGAGTGGGCTGGGGTCGCGCCCTTCGAGGGGCGGTGTCTTCCCGGTTCGTCGCCGCACGTGCTGGCCGTGTGCCGCCTCGCGGACGAGCCCGGGGGCGCGGCGCGAACGACATGAGCCTGATAGTGCCTGCGCTAACGCGAAACCCCCTGCGCAGTGAGCAGCGGAGGCTGTTAGCGCAGGGGGCTGGAGTCGGCCGACACCGCGCTACAGATGATGATGCAGGCGGGCCGGCTGGGTAGTCAGCATCGCAAAACACTCGGCCGGTGCGGCCGAGGCGGTAATAGCGGTGCTGTTGATCACGCCGATGAATATACATGGTGTTTTCGGCGCCGTGGGGGAAATAGCGAAATCGCCGGTTAGAAACGGTCGGACGAGAACTGCCCGGCCTGGTCCACCTCAAACCAGTGGCCTTCGCGCTCGACGCGCGCCGTGCCGTTTGCAAACTGGGTAAACGTGTACTCCGCGATGGTCACCTGCTCACCGGGGTGGAGTTTCACAGCTGGTGGGATGCCCTCGCCGCCGCCGACGTCGTGGGTGGCGGCGAACCCGATTGCCGGGTCCCATAGGAAGACATCCGTGCTGCCGCCAATGCCGTGGTCGATATCCAAGGGCGGCACGTTGCCGGTGAGCTCCACGTTGCAGTCGAAGTACGCGTCCTGCGCCGCCTCCTTGTCGAAGTACGTGCACATGGTGTTCGGGGAGACCTGCACGGCGTAGGCAGGGTGGGCAGCGTCCGGGAAGATGCGGAACTCCTCAGCGTCGCGCACGAGCGGGCCGGTCGGTGTGGGTGTGCCGGTTGCCGTGGCGCTCTCGGTGACCGCAGCCTCCTCTGCGACGGGCGCCGTGACCGTGGACGTCACCTCGATCACGTCGTCCGAATCGCAGGCGGCCATCGTCGTTGCGGCCAGCAGGGTGGCGGCCAGAGCGGCATGGGGCTTCCTCATGGAGCTGACTGTATCCGGAAACGGGGTGTTCCGAAGGTGAATCGTCGTTAAGCAAAGATGCCGAACGCCCACGCGCCCAGCACCAAGGCAATGGAGAAAGCCCAGCACACCGGGAACGCCAGGCGGATGTACTTGCCCATCTCGCCGCGGGCGAGGCCGAGCGCCAGCCACAGCGCGGGGGAGAACGGGCTGACAAAGGTGCCAATCACGTTGCCCACGATCATGGCGGACGCGGCGCCCATACCCGAAACCCCGAACGCCTCCGCGGTCTGCTGCACGATCGGCAGCACGGAGAAGTAGTAGGCGTCCGTGGAGGTGGCCAGGTCCAGCGGCACGCCGAGCAGGCCGACGATGATGTGGATGTACGGGCCGACGGCCTCCGGCAGGACCGCAATGAGAGACAGCGCGATCTGCTCCAGCATGCCGGTGCCGTCCAGAATGCCCAGGAACATCGCCGCCGCGAGGATGACACCGGCCATGGACAGCGCGGTGGGGGCGTGGCGGCGCAGCACGTCGCTCTGATCTTCAAGGGACGCGAAATTGATCACCAGCAGCAGCGCGGTGCCCACCAAGAATGTGGGGGCGGGGGAGGCGAGCCCGGAGACGAGCACGCCGATCAACGCGACGGTGATGAGCGCGTTCACCCACGACACCCAGGCGCCCGTGCGCTGGGTGAACTTCAGCTTCGACCGCTCTTCCTGTTGGGTGCGGGCGAAGTCCTCGGCGATGGCGTCGACGTTCACCGCGCCCGCAGCCTGTCCGGCGCCGGAGCGACGGCTTTCCACCAGCCCGAAAATGGCCGCGACGATGAACACCAGCACAATCGCGACGCCCTGCACAGGCAGCAGATGCGTCCAGATCTCGTTGGGGGAGGGGCCAATGACGGAGCTGGCGCGGCCAACCGGCCCGCCCCACGGCAGCATGTTCATCACCGAGGCCGACAGCGCAACGATGGTGAGCAGTACGTAGCGCGAAATGTTCATTGCCTCGTAGAGCGGCAGTAGGGCGGGGATGGTCAGCAGGAATGTTGTGGACCCGGAGCCGTCCAGGTGCGCCACGATCGCGATCGCGGCGGTGCCCAGCGTGACCAACAGCGGGGTACCGCGGGTGGCTCTAATCAGTGCCGTGATCACCGGCTCAAAGAGCCCCACGTCTGAGAGGATGCCGAAGTAGATGATGGCGAAGATGAACATCACCACCACGTTCATGACCCTGTCCAGGCCGTCGAGGTAGTAGTCCGAAATCTCCGCAACCCCGGCGCCGGTGAGCACCGCGCCGACGATCGGGATGAGCGTCATGGCGACGATCGGGTGAGTTTTACCTTTCAACAGCAGCCCGACGGTGACCACGATGATGGCCAAGCCGAGCAGCGTCAGCGCGAGTGGGGAAGTCATGAAAGAAGACTAGGGGATCGCTGTGAGAGGCCACCTCGGGCCCGGGCAGCTGGGCGAAAATAGCAGAACACGGGGGTTGTGCCGTAGGGTTGGCAGGCGATGAGCAATTCCGAAAACGCCACCGGCGGCGAGAATGAGCCGGATATGAATGTGTCGGAAAATCAGGAAAACCCGCAGGATGTCGCGGCCGAGATCGTTGAGGCCGTCGCAGAGGACACCAGGGATGCGGGAGTTTCTGACCAGACCGGCGCCACGGATGCCGTGGCCATTGAAGAGAACAGCGATGTGCTGAAGCTTAGCGACGAGCCTTCGGCCGAACGCGCCGCCGACAACGCCCCCGAAGCCGCTGCCGAGCAGGAAGAGCCGGCTGAGAAGGCGGAACCCGAGAACGGCTTTGAGAAGTTGGGCCTGCCTGATGCCGTGGTCGAGGCCGTCAAGCGCGTGGGCTTCGAGCAACCCTCGCCGATTCAGGCGCAGACCATCCCGCTGCTGATGCAGGGCCGCGACGTGGTCGGCCTCGCCCAGACCGGTACCGGCAAGACCGCGGCGTTCGCGCTGCCGGTGCTGTCCCAGATTGACCCGGACAAGCGCTACCCACAGGCGCTCGTACTGGCACCGACGCGCGAGCTGGCGCTACAGGTGTCGGATTCGTTCCAGTCCTTCGCCGACCACTTGGGCGGCGTGCACATCCTGCCCATCTACGGTGGCCAGGCCTATGGCATCCAGCTTTCCGGCCTGCGCCGGGGTGCCCAGGTCATCGTGGGCACGCCGGGTCGTGTGATCGACCACTTGGAGAAGGGCTCGCTGGACATCTCCAACCTGGAGTTCCTCGTCCTCGACGAGGCCGACGAGATGCTCAACATGGGCTTCCAGGAGGACGTGGAGCGCATCCTCGAGGACACGCCGGAGACGAAGCAGGTGGCGTTGTTCTCCGCGACGATGCCGAACGCGATTCGCCGCATCTCCCGCGACTACCTGAACAACCCGGAAGAGGTCACCGTTAAGTCGGAGACCCGCACCAACACCAACATCACGCAGCGCTACCTGTTCACGGCGCACCGCAACAAGCTCGACGCCATCACCCGCATCCTCGAGGTGACGGAGTTTGAAGCGATGATCGTCTTCGTCCGTACGAAGAACGAGACGGAAGAGATCGCCGAAAAGCTGCGCGCACGCGGGTTCTCCGCAGCCGCCATCAACGGCGACATCGCCCAGCAGCAGCGCGAGCGCACGGTGGACCAGCTGCGCGACGGCCGCCTGGACATCCTGGTCGCCACCGACGTCGCGGCCCGCGGCCTGGATGTCGAGCGCATCTCGCACGTGCTCAACTACGACATCCCGAACGACACGGAGTCGTACGTCCACCGCATCGGCCGCACCGGTCGCGCAGGCCGTACCGGCGAGGCGATCCTGTTTGTCACCCCGCGCGAGCGCCGCATGCTGCGCTCCATCGAGCGCGTGACCAACGCGACGATCGAGGAGATGGACCTACCCACCGTCGACGAGGTCAACGAGTCGCGTAAGGCCAAGTTCATGGATTCCATCACCGAATCCCTTGAGGCCACGGACATCCAGGTGTTCAAGACCATGGTCCGCGAGTACTCCGCGGCCAACAACGTGCCTATGGACGACATCGCCGCCGCCCTGGCCACCCAGGCGCTGGCCGGCGACGAGTTCCTGATGAAGGAGCCGCCGCGCGACAAGCGCGACCGCCGCGACCGTTTCGACCGGGATGACCGCCGCGACCGTGGTGGACGCGGCCGGGACCGCTTCGACCGCGACGACCGGGGTGACCGCCGTGGCGGGCGCCGCTTCGACGACAGCGGGAACTTCGACACCTACCGTCTGGACGTGGGTAAGCGCCAGCACGTCCGCCCGGGTGCCATTGTCGGAGCACTGGCCAACGAGGGCGGGTTGAACTCCAAGGACTTCGGCCGCATCACCATCGGCGGCGACTTTACGCTGGTCGAGCTGCCGAAGAACCTGGACCAGTCTGTGCTGGACCGCTTGGAGGATACGCGCATCTCCGGCCAGATGATCAACATCCAGCGCGACCACGGCGCACCGTCTCGCGACCGCGGCGGCCGGGGCGGCTACCGCGGCGGGCGCGACGATGATCGCGGTGGCCGTGGCCGTGGCCGCGGCGGTTACCGCGGTGGCCGTGGGCGCGACCGCTACGACCGCGGTTAAACCCGACACCTGATAACAGCCGGCCTCGTGCCGGCTGTTGTGCTGTTTGTGGGGGACCTGTGGTCGTCGATAGGCATGGAGGCCCAACCGCACTTCCAGCTAGTAAGGCCCAGCTATTCGGCTAAAAACCGCGAATAGCTGGGCCTTAGTAGCTGGATTTGGCGCCGGGAAACCGGGCCGCCGAACCAATTACGCCGGGGACGGCAGGAACATCAGGATCAGGGTGAGCATCCACAGCAGGTTGAAGATGCCGGCGCCGGCGGTGGCCTTCGCCTTGGACTTCTCGAAGTTCTCGGTGACGTCCGACGGGTCGGCTTCCGCGGGCGAGAGGGCGCCGAGGGAGCCCATCATCTTGCGCTGCTGCGGGATCACCATGGCCAGCAGGATTGCCCACGCGATCACGGAGAGCACGATCGCGGTGTGGAACCAGTAGTTGGACTTGTAGGTGTCCCAGTCAAACGCCAGCACCACGGCACCGAGTAGCGGCACCAGCAGCGAAAGCATGCCGTAGGTGGTGGTGATGCGGTGCAGGACGGACGCGCGACCGGTGGCCTCCTCGCCGCCAGCGCGGGACTCGGCGGCCTGGCGTGGGAACATCGAGGTGGACACGACAACCGGGCCGAGCAGCAGGATGGCCGCAGCCACGTGCAGGAAAATAAAGAATGTAGTCATATGCCCACATCTTACGGCACGGTGGGAAAATGCTCACAGCTCCCGGCGCGCGACGAGCCCCGCAACCCCGGAACATGCCCGGCGCACTGCTCGCAGATCCGCTTTCGGTAACGGGAGGGCGTACTGCTTGGCCACGTCCACCATTCGGCGCCCGTACGCGCAGCGCGAGCGCCACGCATCCGGCATCCACTCGGACGGCAGTTTGTCGCCTTTGGCCTGGTTGGCCTCCGCGGAGACGGCAATCAGGTTGGCTGGGTCGTTGTAGAACCGCGTACGTGTGGCGGCGTCCCAGCGGTGGGCGCCGAGATCCCAAGCGGCGGAGACAGGCAGGATGTGGTCGATCTCCACGTCGTGGGGGAGCAGCGGGTCACCGGTATACGGGTCCGGCACGGCCGCCGCTTCCCACTGAGGCCACGGCCGGGTGCAGTCCGTGCCATACGCGGCGGCCATGACGCGGGTGCGGGTGTCGCAGCGGTCGGGACCGCTGGCCCAGCCGGGGCCGAACTCGGCTCTGTCGTAGCCGAGGATGGTGGTGCGGTGGGGCACAGTAGGGATGTCGAGAGGCGAAAGGCGTCCGGGGAAGGGCAGGACCAGCAGCGTGAGTACGGAGAGAATGGCGAGGTATGCGCGCACACCCCTTTAGACCGCGCTGCGGCCCCTGCGGTTCCGTAGCGCGTCAGCAAAGGTGGATTCTGGGTGGGCGAGCGCGTAATCGGTGGCAGCGGATGCGGTGTCGAACTCCTCCGCCACGCCCGGTTTGGGGCGGGTGGCAAGCGAGACCGCCACCATCGCCGCCGTAGCGAGGATGACCCCGGGGACGATCTCGTAGATCGTGCTCGACAGCGCATCCACAGAGCCCCAGACGAAAACGGTGACAGCGCCGACGACCATGCCCGCGATGGCACCCGGCGCGGTGAGGCGCTTCCAGTACAGCGAGGCGATGATGACAGGGCCGAACGCGGCGCCGAAGCCCGCCCACGCGAAGCCGACGAGGCCCAAGATGGTGTCGGACGGATTGAGGGCCAGCGCCATGCCTACTAGTGCGACGCCGATGACCATGGCCCGCGACAGTACGAGCAGTGTGGTGGTGCTGGGGTGCTTGTTGGCAATTCGGTAGAGGTCCTCGATCAACGCCGAAGAGGTGATGAGCAGCTGCGACGACATCGTGGACATGATCGCGGCAAGCACAGCGGTGAGTACAAGGCCGGCGATCAAGGGGTGGAACAGGATGCGTGCAAGGTCCAAGAAGACCGTTTCAAACCCGCTTTGATCTGTCACTGACGCCGACGTTTGCCCGAAGTAGACAGTGCCCACGAGCGCGGTGAAGATGGCGCCGAGGTAGCAGATGGCCACCCAAATCGTGCCGGTGCGGCGGGCGGATTTCGCCTCAGACGGGGAGCGCAGCGCCATGAATCGGGTGACGATGTGCGGCTGGCCGAAGTAGCCCAGGCCCCAGGCGAGGTTGCCCACGATGGTGGCGATCGATACACCAGCGACCATGTTGAAGTACGTGGGGTTGCCGTCCTCCCACGGCCCGTAGGGGTTGGAGGTGGCCCAGGAGAAGATGTCGGCGGGGTTGTCCAGCGCGAGTAGCGCCATGAGCGGCACGGCCAACAGCGCAAGAAACATCAGCGCGCCTTGCACCACGTCGGTGTAACTCACGGCGAGGAAGCCGCCGATGAATGTGTAGAGGACGGTGATGGAGCCGACGAGCAGCACGCCGTGGAGGTATTCGCCGCCGAAGGTGGACTCGTAGTACCGGCCGCCGGAGACCATGCCGGAGGAGACGTAGAAGGTGAAGAAGAAGATGATGATGAGGGCGGCGGTCACGCGCAACACGCGCGAGGTGTCGTGCGTGCGGTTTTCAAAGAAGCTGGGCAGGGTGATGGAGTTTTTCGCCACCTCGGTGTAGGTGCGCAGGCGAGGAGCGATCCACTTCCAGTTCGCCCAGGTGCCGATGAAGAGGCCGATGACGATCCACAGCTCGCTCATGCCGGCCACGAATAGCGCGCCGGGAAGGCCCATGAGCAGCCAGCCTGACATGTCGGACGCGCCGGCGGACAGGCCCGCGACGAGGGGGTGTAAACCGCGGTCGCCCAGCACGTAGTCGTCGTACTTGGTGGTCTTGCGCCACGAATAGATGCCGATGGCAACCATGACGCCGAAGTACAGGACTACGGCCAGCACCAGCCAGAAATTGTCGGACATGCTTCCTCACATTCTTGTTCGCTGCGGCAGACTTTAATCTATGGCCCGACACCGTCCGGCTCGTTGTGCAAAACAGGCGCAAACACGACCCGGTGGCGGTGTCGGCGCGGGTGGTATAAGGGTGGGTATGCCTGAATACCTTCTCCATGGCCTGTGGCTCGCAGAGTCCGGGCTGACGGTGTGGGTTGAGCGCGTGCAGGGGCACCGGATTGTGACCATGGATGACGTGCCGCCCGGCACGTTCCCGCCGATCGTGCACTCGCTTATCGACGGCCAAAGGTTCCGCCACCGCCACACCATTGGCGTCCAAACCCCGAAGGGCCGCCAAGTCTGGTTGAAAGCGCCCGTGGTCAAGTTTGCGCCGGAGGAGGCGGTGCGCTTCCTAGGCAACCTGGCGCATTTGGACGGGGATTCACCGGCCGCCACGCCCGAGCAGCGCCAGGCCATTGCGCAAGACATGTACTGGCTGCTGCGCATGTACAACGGCCTCACGCAGTTTGTTCGCGCTGGGCGGGTGAGCATCCACGTGCCGTACAGGGACGGGCAGTGGTACGCCCAGTGGCAGCTCGGCACCGGCGTGGAGGAGCGCAGCTGGCTCGCTGAGATGGTGGCGGCATCCCCGGGTGTGCTGACGGTGAATAACCCCAACCTGAGCGAGGACTGCGCACAGACCTTTACCCACTGGATCGCTTCCGCGCGCTTGCAGGGTGCTGTGGCGGACTCGGCGACGCGGCCGTACCCGTGGCACGACTTTGTCAAGTCCCTGTTGCACAGCCTGCCGCTGCGGCGCGGCGGGGCGAGTTTGGCGCGCCAGGTGGGGGATTGGAACGGCACCATCACCGCGGTCAATCTACAGCTGGTGTTCATCGCGGAGTCCCCGGACCAGGCCGATGAGACGGGGGAGGACACGCAGTGGCCGGTGCGCGTGCAGGTGCGCTCGACGAGCGACGCCCCGCGCCCAGTGCGTTTGGCGGAGTTCGATTCGGCGACTGCCGATGCTTTGCGTGAGCAGCTCAACCGCGCGATTGCGGTGACCCCACTGGTGGATCCCGCCGAGCGCGGGAGGTTCCGCTCCGCGGTCGACTACGGTGTGGACCACAACGCTGGTGATTGGGACCTGTACCTGCGCGGTGATGAAATCGTCTCGTTTGTGCGCGAGGCGGCCCCGCTGTTGCGCGCCAAAGGATTCGTGGTGATGTTGCCGCGTGCGTGGGCGACGGCGGAGACAGCCTCCAAGCTCAACGTCAGCGAACACAAGGACCCGCACGACTCCTCCACGGTGACGATGATGGGCTTTGACACCCTGGTCAAGTACGACTGGCGGCTGTCCGTGGGTGGCGTCGAACTCACGGATGAGGAAATGGCGGAGCTGGTCAAGTCCAAATCCGGGCTGGTCAAGCTGCGCGGCGAGTGGGTGTTGGCGGATACGCGCGAGATTTCCAAGACGGCGAAGTACCTAGAGTCGCTGCACGACAGCTCGGTGGACAACGCCTTCCGTGAGGCGGAAGCCGCGATCAAGCGCGCACGGATTGCCCAGGCCGCGGGCTCCGACGATGCCGCGGAGCTCCAGCGCATCGCCCAGCAGGCGCAGGACGAATACGAACGGCTGAAAGCTGCGGAGGGCGAGGGTGTGGTGTCCGCGGCCGAGCTGCGCCAGCTCGCGCTCGAAGCAGGGGCGGACAGCCCGATTGAATTCACAGGCTCGCCGTGGTTCACCTCACTCGTCGGCGGCACGGACCGCCCGGCACCGGAACGAGTGGACATCCCGGACACGGTCGCCGCTGATCTACGCGAGTACCAACGCCGTGGTGTGGACTGGCTGTATTTCATGTCGCGCAACAACCTCGGGGCGGTGCTTGCAGACGACATGGGGCTGGGCAAGACGCTGCAGCTGCTCTCCCTCCTAGCGGTGGAGGAAGCCGAGGGCACGAAGCGCGGCCCCACCCTCGTCGTCGCCCCGACGTCGGTGGTGGGCAACTGGGCGCGCGAGGCGGCCCGGTTCGTACCGAGCATGCGGGTGCGCGTCCACCACGGCACCGGCAGGCTCAAGGGAGACGAGCTGTTCGAGGCTGCGGAGAGTGCGGACATTGTCATCACCTCGTACGGCACCCTCGCACGCGACGCCAAGGATCTGGCGGCGGTGCAGTGGGACCACGTGGTGCTGGATGAGGCGCAGGCGATCAAGAACGCGGGCACCCAGTCGTCGAAAAGCGCGCGAGCGATCCCTGCCCGTCACCGCATCGCGCTCACCGGCACACCGATCGAGAACAAGCTCTCGGAGCTGCGCAGCATCCTCGACTTTGTCAACCCCGGCATGCTCGGCTCGCAGAGTTTCTTCCGCAACCACTTCGCCAAAGCCATCGAGTCGCGCCGGGACGAGGCGCTTGCCGACGAAATGGGGCAGCGGCTGCAACGCCTGACCGCGCCCTTCATTTTGCGCAGGTTGAAGACGGACACGGCGATCATCTCGGACCTGCCGGAAAAGGCCGAGCACGTCATTGCGGTGGACATGACCCCGGAACAGGCCGCGCTGTACAAGGCGCTGGTCGACGGCATGCAGGCGGAGCTGGAGCAGCGCAAGGGCATCGCGCGGAAGGGATTGGTCCTGGCAACGATCACCCGCATCAAACAAATCTGCAACCACCCGGCGCACTTTTTGGGAGATGGGTCTCCGGTAACCAGCAAGGGCCGCCACCGCTCCGGCAAGGTGGAAAAGCTCATGGAGCTGCTGGAAGAGGCCGCCGAATCCGACCAGCGCGTGCTCATCTTCACGCAGTACAAGGCGTTCGGCGACATTTTGCAGCCGTACCTGACCGACCGCCTCGGCGAGGAGGTGCCGTTCCTGCACGGAGGCGTGGGCAAATCGGCGCGCGACGCGATGGTCGAGCGTTTCCAGCAGCCGGACGGCCCCCGCGCAATGATCCTCAGCCTGAAGGCGGGAGGCACTGGGCTGAACCTCACTGCCGCCTCGATGGTCATCCACTTAGACCGCTGGTGGAACCCGGCGGTGGAAAACCAGGCCACGGACCGCGCGTTTCGCATTGGCCAGGAAAAGAACGTCACGGTCTACAAAATCATCACCCGCGGCACCATGGAAGAGTCGATCCAGGACATCCTGGACGGGAAGACACAGCTCGCGGGCGCGGTTGTGGGGCAAGGCGAGGGCTGGATCACCGAACTGGGCACCGACGAACTCGCGCAACTGATCAGCTACAGGGGGCAGCAATGAGCAAGCGGCCGCACGACGACAACGTCATCTACGCCAACTTCGGCGCCCGCAAACGTGTCTCCAGCGCAGCGGAGACAGGCGTTTCTACTGCCAGCACGTTTCAGCCGCGGTCGCTGTCGCCGGCGGCGATGCGCATCTACAACGCAGCAGTGCGTCAAACAGACGTCGGCCGCGCAAAGCGGGGGTCGGAATACGCCGCCCGCGGGCACGTCGTTGAGCTGCGTGCAGTGACGCAGGGGGTGCGCGCGGAGGTTGTGGGCAGCCAGAACGATCCCTTCCGCGTGGCCATGTACCTGCCGCAGCGCTCCAGCGAGGACATCCGCAGGGCGATTAGCGCCCTTGTCCGCGCGCCCGGCTCCATCGCCGCGGCGAAGTCGGGGACGTTCGACGAGGACGTCCTGGACGTGTTGCTGTGCGACGCACCGCAGGAGGTCACGTTTTCCTGCGATTGCCCCGACGGAGCAGACGTGTGCAAACACGGCGTGGCCGTCGCGCAGCGCGCGGCCGAGATGATCGACCACAACCCGGCCGTCATCTTCACCATGCGGGGGCTCACGCTCGACGAGCTGGAAAACCGCAAGCGCAACCAGGCGGACGATCTCGCACGGGAGAACGCGGAACCCGGATCCAAATACTTCTGGTCCGGCAGGGACATGCCGGAGCTGCCGCGGCCCAAGGTGGCGCCGATGATCGAGGACTCGGACATCGACCTGCTCCACCGCGCGATGCAGACCGTGTCCTTCACCAACATCGACCAGTTGCGCGCAGTGGCAGACATCGAGGATCTTTACGACGAGCTAACGCGCTAGAACGCATGTTCGAACGTCTGGCGTGCCGTGTCGACAGGCGTGGTAGGTGTAATAGGCATGAGGCAGACCACCTTCATCCACACCTCCGACCTGCAGCTGGGCATGCGGCGGAAATTTCTCTCGCCCGAAGCGCAGTCTCGTTTCGACGACGCCCGCTTGCGTGCAGTTGCCCGTCTCGGCGAGATCGCCGAGGAGCGTAGCGCAGACTTCATTGTCGTGGCCGGGGATGTCTTCGAGCACAACTCGCTCGAGCCCGTCACGCGCGGCCGAGCCATGGAAGCGCTGCGCAAACTACCCGTGCCGGTGTACTTGCTGCCCGGCAACCACGACCCGCTGGTCGCAGACAGCATCTTCCACCGCACCGAGGGGATCGAGGGCGTGACCGTGCTGTCGGATTCAGCCCCCGTGGAGGTGCGCGAAGGCGTTGAGGTCATCGGCGCGCCGTTGTTGACCAAGCACGCCTCGGAGGACCTGTGCGCGAAGGCCGTTCGGGACCTAGCACCGACAGACGCGATCCGCGTGCTCGTCGGGCACGGCCAGGCGGATGGTTTCGGTGCGGAGGAGACGCAAGCGTTAATCGATGTCGCGAATCTCGACGCCGCGATCGCGCGCGGTGTCATCGATTACGTCGCGTTAGGGGACACGCACTCGACGTCCGCGCTGACCCCGTCGCAGCGAATTTGGTTCTCCGGCTCGCCGGAGACGACGGACTATTTCGACCGCACCCCGGGAGTGGCCGGTGGTGAGGTGGATTCCGGCAACGTGCTCGTCGTCACCGTGGAAAAGGACGGGACCGAATCGAATGTAGAGGTGGAGAAAGTGCCGGTGGGCACGTGGACGTTCGAAGCCCGTTTCTGGGAGGTGGCAGATTCGGACGACGTCGCCGGCGTGATCCGGGATCTCAAGGCTTACCCGGAGAAGGACCGCACCGTGATCAAGTACGCGCTGTCGGGCACGCTCGGCTTGGAGGACACGCGCACGCTCGAGCGCGAGCTGGCGGATCTCGAGCCGATTTTCGCGGCGCTATATCCTCGCGAGCGGTTGATGAGCTTGCACTTGGAGCCCAGCGACGAGGAGATGCAGAATCTGCCCCTGACCGGGTACGCGCACGATGCGATGCGTGAGCTCGTCGGCCAAGCGGCAGGGGGAAGCCCCGCGGATGAGACGCAGCGGGCGACAGCGCGTGATGCCGTCAACCTCCTATTCCGGCTCACCAAGGAGGTGGATTAACTCATGCGCATCCACGACCTGGTCATCGATAACTTCCGTGCCATCGAGCACCTCGAACTGCACGACCTGCCGGACACCGGTGTCATTGTCATCCACGGCGACAACGAGGCCGGAAAGTCCACAATTCTCGATGCCATTGACACCGTGCTGAGAGAACGCCACTCCGCCGGCGGGAAGAAGATCAAGGTGTTTGCACCCGTGGGCCGCGATGCGTCGCCGGAGGTCACCTTGACCGCCACAGTGGGGGAGACCACCTTCACCATCCGCAAGCGCTGGTTGAAAGGCAAGCTGGCTGAGCTGCAGATCCACTCGCCGGTGCACAAAAACTTCACCGGGCGCCAGGCCGACGACGAGCTCGCGCGCCTCATCGCCGAGCAAATGGACGCAAACTTGGCGTCCACGCTATTCCTGCGCCAGGGCGAGCTTGAACCGGGCATCGCGGCAGCCGGTATCCCCTCGATTTCGCAGGCGCTCGAGGCGGAATCGGGCGGGGACCACTCCGGCGAGGAAGACACCGCGCTCATGCAGGCGATCGAGGCGGAGTATTCGCGCTACTGGACGGCCTCCTCCCCACCAAAACCCAAAGCTTCTGTCACCGCTAAAGCCGATGCCGTGGATGCGGCGCGAGCAGCGCTACGCACGGCCCAAACAGAGGTGGACAACCTTTCGGCGTTCGTCGATGAGGTCGCGCGCCGCGAGGCCGAGATACGAGCAGCCGACGCCGAATTGCCCGAGGCCACCGAGGAGCTCACCCAGCGCGAGGCGGAGTACGACCAGGCCAGCAAGCTGCGGGAAAAAACGCAGACCGCAGCAGACGGCCTGGCCCGCCGCTCCGCCGCCCGCAAACGCGCCGAGCGTGACCTCAACGAGCGTGCCGCCCTTGCCGCCCGCGTCGCCGCCCTGCAAGGCCAAGAACAGGAACTGCGCGAGCAACTCGCCCCGGCACAGCAGGCCCGCGACGCGGAATCGGAGAAGATCGCAGAGCTGACCGAGGCGTTGCATTCCGCAAAGGCTCGCGTGAGCACCGCCCGCGCCGCGCTGCGCCAGGCCGAACACGCCCGCGACAGCGCCCGCGCTTCTCGACGCCTCACGGAAGTCACCGACCAGCTCCACCGCATCCGTGAAGCCTCGGAGGCTTACGCGACCCTGTTGCAATCCGTCCCGAGCCCCGAGGTCACGGACGCGGATGTCCGCGCGCTGGAAGAGGCCGACAGTGACCTCACGTTGCAACGCCGGCTGCGCGACGCGGCCTCCGCCAAGTTGGAAATCACCGCAGACGGCGCGACTATCCAGGTCGACGGGGAGCCGCTGGCAGTCGACGGCACGGAAACGGTCGCAGTCTTTGAGGGCACACAGCTGACTCTGGGCGAATTCGGCGTGGTATTCCGCGCTGCGCAGGGCGCGAGAGATTCCGGCCGCGCCGTCGAGGATGCCGAAGACTCCCTTGCCCGCGCACTGGAAAAGACCGGCTGCGACACCCTCGAGCAAGCCCGTGCTGCCCGCGATGCGTGCAAAGCGCACGAGGCGGAGCTCAAAGCAGCTCGTCAGCGCCGCGACGACGCGCTCGCCGGGACCGGAGCGGACGAACTCGAAGCTGAACGGGACCGCCTCACCGCTCAGGTGGAAGAACTCGCGGCCAGCCTTGACGGCGACGTCGCGGCCCAGGACGAGCAGGACGCAGAGCTTGCCGTCAAACAGGCACAGCTGGCGTTAGAGGAGGCAGAACGAGACGTCGATGCCGCGGATGCTGCACTAAAGCCCTACGCCGACAAAACGGCAGCAAGCGAGCTGACGGTGCTGCAAACCAAGCTCGAGGCCAAAGAGTCGGAGGCATCTCACGCCGCCACCGAGCTGGAGAAGGCCGAGCAGACTGCATCCACGGAAACGCTTACCCGATCCGTGGAGGCCGCACTCGAGGAAGAACGTGAGGCTAAGCAAGAGCACGCAACGCTTGCGGCGGAACTTGCCGACGCCGATCCAGAATTGGCGCAGCAGATGCTCGACGGCGCGAAGACCCGTCTGCGCAACCTGGAGAAGCGAAAGGCCGAGGCGCACAACCGCGTCACCGAGCTGACCGGGCGCATTGAGATCGCGGCCGGAGCCGCGGAAAAGGCCGACCGTGCAGCCGCGGAGCTCGACGCCGCAGAAACCGAGCTTGCACGCACTACCCGCCGGGCGGAGGCCGCGCGACTGCTGCGGGACACCATGCACGCACACCGCGACGCGGCGCGCGCCCGGTACTCGGCGCCGTTCAACGACGCCATCCGGGCACGAGCGCGGGTGCTGTTCGGGCCGAGCGTCGACTTCAACCTGGCCGACGACCTCACGGTCAGCGAACGCACTGTCGACGGGGTGAGCGTGCCGCTGGAGCAGCTTTCCGGCGGCACCAAGGAGCAGCTGGCGATCCTCACGCGCTTCGCCATCGCGGACGTTGTCACGGCAAGCGGCGCGACGGCGCCGGTGCCGGTCGTGGTGGACGACGCCTTAGGTGCCACCGACCCAGAGCGCCTCGCTCGCATGAACTCGCTGTTCACCCAGGTGGGCAAATCGGCACAGGTTATCGTCCTGACGTGCTTTCCTCAGCGCTTTGACCGCGTCGCCGCTGCCCGCATGCTGTCCATGGATGAACTGAAATCCTCCGCCGTGGACTAACATCACCGCGTATGACTACACAACCGCACTGGCTTGAGGAGGACGAGCAGGATCTTTGGCGGTTGATGATCGCCGGGTTCACCGCAGTATCCCGGACGATCGACGAGCGGCTGCAGGCCGGCAGCGAGATCTCCTCATCTGAGTATGCGGTTTTAGTGGTGCTGTCGGAGGCGGATGAGCGCACCCTTCGGTTGCGTGATCTGTGCGCCGAACTTGGCTGGGACCGCTCGCGGGCGTCGCACCAAGTCACCCGGATGGCCAAACGAGGCCTGGTCACCAAATGCAAGTGCCCGGGAGACGCCCGCGGAGTCTTGGTGACGCTGACGGACGAGGGCCTGTCGCGACTGCGCGACGCCGTGCCCGACCACGTGGAAACGGTCCGACGCCTCATCTTCGACCACCTCGACGACGACCGCGCCGCAACGCTGCGTGAATTCCTCACCGATGTGATCGCGGCGGACGACCTGCCGTCCTAGGGCTCACCCTTGCAGCAGGGGACGGGCAGGGGTTTGATGGGCTGCAGGTAACCAAGCGCCGTCTACAGAGAAGAGGATTCCCGTGTCCAACCCGTACAACCCCCAGAACATCACCCCGGATAACTCCCCGAGGCGGCTGGAGCGCTCCATGTCCGATAAGTACATCGCCGGCGTGTGCGGGGGCGTGGCCAAGTACCTCGGCGTGGATGCAACGGTGGTCCGCGTGATCTTCGTGCTGTTGGCGCTTGCGGGGATCTTCCCGGGCTTGCTCGCCTACATCATTGGCTGGATCATCATGCCCGCCGAGTACTAGGGCGCAGTGCCGTCCACAAACGTGAACCGGATGTTGCTGCCGCGTAGCTGTTCGAGCGCGCGGTGCACACCCTCGGCCGTACCCGAGCCCGGGTGGTTCATGTGGGCAAGGACAATCGCGCCGTCCGGGGCGCTGACAATGTTCCCGGCGACCTGCTCGGGCGTTGCTGTCGCGCCGAAGTCGCCGTTGACGGTGTAGCCCGCAATGATCACCCCGCGGTCGCGCGCGATGTCTACAGCGACGTCATCGTAGTGGGCGGTGCCGGCCCGGAACCAGTTCGACTCGACCCCGTAGCGGGAGAGTAGCTCGCGGTTGTCGTCGATCTCCGCCATCGCCTCCGCCGGGCTCTGGGTGCCGGGGATGCCGTACGCGGTCGCGCCGTTGACCGTAAGCGGCAGATGGCGTGTGCCGTGGTTTTCCAGCCGGAACAGCGGATCCGCGGCCAGACGCGCGGTGGTCTCCGGGTTCGCGTCCACCCACGTCGAGCTGACAAAGAGCGTTGCGGGCACCGCGTGTTCGTGCAGCGTATCGACGAGCCGCTGGTCCACCGCCGAACCGTGGGGGCCTCCGCACGCGTCGAACGTGAGCGCAATCGTGCGTGCGCCCGCGGCTGCAGGCACGGTCTCTGCGATGCCTGGCATCGAGGTGCCAAAGTTCACCGGCACCCGGCCGGCGTAGCGCTCGGGGCGGGCCGTCGCTGTCACCGTTTCGAGCGCGGTAGAGGTGGTTGTTGCCGTCTGGGTCACGACCTCATGGTGCGGTTTCGCACACCCCGCGAGCGCAAAAATGCCCGCCACTTTCGTGGCGGACAAGAACGTTCTCCTGCTCAGCACAGCAGTTCAGTGTACTGGGCTAGGCGGCGAAGCGCTCGTGGATAAGCTACTGCTTGATCGCGGAGCCCTCGATCTCGATGCCGACCTTCTCGCTGACCAGCATGCCGCCGGAGTTCAGCGGTGCCTGGAAGTCGATGCCGTACTCGCTGCGGTTGATCGTGGTGCGAGCCTCGAAACCGATGCGGGTGTTGCCGAACGGATCCTCCTCGACGCCGAAGGTCTCCACGTCAAAGGTGATCGGCTTGGTGGTCTCTTTGATGGTCAGGTCGCCGGTGACCGTGCCGTTGCCCTGCGCGTCCACGTCAAAGCTGGTGGCGGTGAAGGTCATCTCCGGGTACTGCTCGACGGCGAAGAAGTCCTCGCCGCGCACGTGCGCGTCGCGGTCGGCGTT
Source organism: Corynebacterium mucifaciens (assembly GCF_012396315.1). Classification (GTDB taxonomy): domain Bacteria; phylum Actinomycetota; class Actinomycetes; order Mycobacteriales; family Mycobacteriaceae; genus Corynebacterium; species Corynebacterium mucifaciens. The sequence goes on from NZ_JAAXPF010000001.1 coordinate 302,395, forward strand.
GCGGGTTTCCACACTGGCGGTGCGCACGGTGCCGGAGGCGGAGCTTGCGGCCGGGTCCTCCGCGATGGTGACGGTGGCGTCGAAGTCGGTGAACTCGCCGCGGACCTTGGTCACCATCGCGTGGCGCACGGTGAAGCCAATGGACGAGTGGGCGGGGTCCAAGTTGTAGGTGCCAGTTAGAGCAGCCATGAGATCTCCTCAGTTCGTTGGTTCGGTGATGAACGTCGGCAAGTGTACGCGCCAGTGTATGACGCGTCAACAACTTCAGGTTTAGCGAGCTTTCTCAGCGCCACCCGCCGCGTCTTTCGCTTGGGCAAACGCCTCGTCGTCATCAAGCCACAACTGCACAGTGTCAATGACATCGCGACGGTTCTTCAGTTCCTTGATCTCAGCGGCCGAGGTCTCGGTTTCTACGAGAGTCTGGATCGCCCCGGGGTTTTCGTCGTATAGCTACTGCAGTTCGCTCTGGTCGGCGACGATGCATGCGAAAACGTCATCGTCAACCCTGGAGGTTTTCTCGCCGGTAACGGGAATCGAGGCGAGGCTGCGGGTGAGGTCGATAAGTTTGTTTGAGCCTTCCCGGTTCAAGACGACGACATCATCGAGTTTCGGTCGTTCGGGTCTCTTCTTCGCGCCTGAAAACGGGCCTTGCCAACTACACCAGGCTCGCGCACAACTTGGATCTCGAGCTGGCGACGCTGTTTCGCAACTTTGCCGGAATCTCTGCCACTTCCACTGTCCCCTGAGCAGCACACACTGCTACGCCGCTACATCGGACTTGACATGTTCAGTGCTCACTGTATAGTTCAGTGAATGCTGACTATTGCTTCACGTCTCGACGTGATGAACCGCCTGGGTCGTGCACTGGCCGACCCCACTCGATCGCGGATCATCTTGACCCTGCTCGACCATCCCGCTTACCCGGCGGAACTGGCTCGAGCTCTGGACCTGACACGCTCGAATGTGTCCAACCACCTGGCATGCCTGCGCGATTGCGGGATCGTCGTCTCCGAGCCCGAGGGTCGTCGGACACGATACGAGATTGCCGATCCGCACCTGGCGCAGGCGCTGACGACACTGGTCGATGCCACCCTGGCAGTAAACGAAGACGCCCCGTGCATGGATCCCGCCTGCTCGCTTCCCGGATGCGACGTAGCTGGGGAGGGCGCATGATCCTCACCACGGTCTTGCAGGCGATAGGCCTGTTCGCAGCTACCAACATCGACGACATCATCGTGCTCTCCCTCTTCTTCGCGCGAGGGGCAGGCCAGAGCGGCACCACCGCCCGTATTTTGGCCGGCCAGTACCTCGGATTTGCCGGCATCCTCGTCGCCGCGATCCTTGTGACCATCGGCGCCGGAGCATTTCTGCCCCCGGCAGCCATTCCATACTTTGGTCTCATCCCTCTGGGCATCGGCCTCTGGGCCGCATGGCAGGCCTGGCGCGGAGACGATGACGACGATGACGACGAGGCCAAGGTTGCCGGCAAGAAGGTCGGCGTGGGGACAGTCGCAGGCGTCACCTTTGCCAACGGTGGCGACAACATCGGCGTCTACACCCCTGTATTCCTCAGCGTGGAACCTCTCGCAGTAGTCGCCTACTGCGTTATCTTCCTCGCGCTCGTTGCGGTCCTGGTGGCCCTGGCAAAGTTCGTCGCCACCCGCCCCCCGATCGCGGAAGTGCTCGAACGCTGGGAGGACATCCTCTTTCCCATCGTTCTCATCGGCCTCGGCATCGTGATCCTCGTCAGCGGCGGAGCCTTCGGGCTTTGACGTAGCGGCAGTGTTCCAAACGGCCCCGACCTGGCGCACCCCTCTTGGTTCAGACCCCAACAGCTACCCGCAGCCAGTCCTGCGTGATCGCAGCAACAAGACCGCCATGGAGCGCTGCAAAAACCGCGCGACCAGTTGAACGAAGCCACAGCCTCTGAGTGCACGCGCCACTACTGGTTCGCCACGGGTTTAGTAGAGGGCGGGAATTTGGAAAAAGAAACCCTACATACTCCCTCGAAGTACAACCCTAAGTTCAGTAGCGCGCCATCGAACTGGTGCTGCACGGGCAAGCTGACCCTCACACGTCTCACGGTGCGGACTTCTGCATCGCCGGCGAGCTCGGAATGAGTACGGAAACTCTTCCGCGGCTGGGTCCGCGCTCATAAGCAATCCGGCGCGACAACCCGAGCAGGAACGGCGTTTTAGAAGAAAAAATGACCCCTCCAAACGAGCGGAGCGGGTCATTTTTGTGTTCGCGGCCAGTTTCCTTCGGCCGGCACGGGGTTTCGTGAATTACCTGAAGAGGTTTGCGGAAACCCCCCCCATTTGGTTTGGTGTCCCCGACAGTGTCTGGTTCGGTGACATCGTTCCGCATGTCTCATGAGATCGTTCCGGTTTGTCCTGCGGGGATGTCTCACCACATCGTTCCGGTGGGCAAACACCGCGCCGGAAGCGCCCCGCGGCCGCGGAAAACCATGTAGCGAGACATCGTTCCGCACCTCGTTCGCATCGGCCCCGAGTGGCAACGGAACGCTCGTCACTAAGCAAAGGCCCCCTGCCTGCGCTTCCCTGAGACCGCGAAGCAACGCCAGGACAGCCTCATGCCGCATCAGCCCACCTCGGCAGCACCCCACCGAGCCCGGGGGGCAATCAGCTGTCCGCCGAATCCCGCAGGAATCTAGCCCCCACCACCCCTCAGAGCCCCACCAGCTACCCCACCCCGGGGCACTTCAAAAACAAAAAATCCCGAGACACCGTAGGAACGATGTCTCGAGACAACACATGGTGTCCCCGACAGGATTCGAACCTGCGACCTTCGGTACCGGAAACCGATGCTCTAATCCACTGAGCTACGAAGACAATGCGCTAAAGGTTAGCACCCGGCTACGGCCACGATGAAATTGGGTGTGGCTGCGCGCGGTGATTGAATGTCGAACTAACCCGCAACCGACTCTCAGGCGCACCCCATAGTTTTGCAACCCCGGCGCCCCATAATGATTTGTGCGCGCCGCGGGAACGGCGCGACACGGGAAACAATGACAGCGAAACGGCCGGCCCCGAACGGGACCGGCCGTTTCGCTATGCCAGGAAACCGGCTACTTCACGACCATCACGATGAGGTCGCGCGGGCCGTGCACGCCCTCGACGCGCACGAGCTCGATGTCGGAGGTAGCGGACGGGCCAGAAATCATGGTCGCCGGGCGCTCCGGGTTGACGCGGGAGATCATCTCCGGCACGCCGTACACCACGGTGTCCGGGCGCACGATGCAGATGTGGCGGTCCGGAACCAAGGACAGCGCGCGGCGGCCGCACACGTCGTCAGACTCGAGCACGATCGTGCCGGTCTGGGCGGAGGTCACGTGGGAGTCGGTGACCACGGCATCGACGTCGCCAAGCTCGCGCGGGTCGGATTCGTTGCTGTCCGGGCGCGCGGTTCCGTCGAAGCCGTCGAAAAGCGAGGCGTCCAAGCCGGGGGCGTAGACGATCTCCTTGCACTCGCGGTCTGCGAGCACCCGGAGGATGTCCTCGCGCAGCGACTCCTCGGTGGTCTGCACGACGTCGGCCTTGTAGTCGACGAGTCGGTCGATGAGGACCTCACGCAGCTCGTCACCGCTGAGGTCGGACGAGGTGTGGTAGTTACGCACAACCTCAACCGACTCAGGCGCGTCGGACAGCTGCTGCGCGTCGCGGATGCGCTTGAGGATCTCGCGCTTCGCGTCCTCGTTGCGGGTGTCGCGGGCGGAGTCACCGGATACGGGAGTGGTCATTTACTTGTCCTCCTCGAAACGCTTAGCCGAAACCTGCTGGCCGCTGGGGATACCCTGCTCGCGGGCCTCCGACAGCAAGCGCTCCGCCTCGTCCGTGTCCCACCACTGGCGGAAGGACTTCTTCGGCGGCACGGCGACGTCGCGGTACTCCGTCCAGCCGGAGATTGGCGGCGGCATGGTCTCGATCTTGCCGTTGAACCCGCCGAGTACGCGGCCCAGCGCGACCATGCGCACGAGCTTGTCCCACACGCCGCTGTGGCCCCAAACCTGCGCCAGGGAAGCGAACGCAGCCCGTTCCACCTGGTTCGGCTCGTTCTTCGTCTTCTGGTAGCGCAGCTCCAGCAGGATGTCCGTGATCGGGATCTTCACCGGGCAGACCTCGTTGCAACGCCCGCACAGGGAGGACGCGTACGGCAGGGAGCCGTTCGGGTCATCGGAAGACTCGATGCCGGTTAGCTGAGGGGAGAGGATTGCGCCGATCGGGCCCGGGTAGGTGGAGCCGTAGGAGTGGCCGCCGGCGCGCTCGTACACCGGGCAGACGTTCAGGCAGGCAGAGCAGCGGATGCACTTCAGTGCTTCGCGGCCGATCTCGTTGGACAGGGCAGCGGTGCGGCCGTTGTCCAAAAGAACGATGTGGAAGTTCTGCGGGCCGTCACCCTCGGTCACGCCGGACCAGAGAGAGGTGTACGGGTTCATGCGCTCACCGGTGGAGGAACGCGGCAGCAGCTGCAGGAACACGCCGAGGTCCTCGAACGACGGCAGCAGCTTCTCAATGCCCATGACGGTGATCAGCGTCTCCGGCAGGGTCAAGCACATACGGCCGTTGCCCTCGGACTCCACGATGGAGACGGTGCCGGTGTCCGCGCAACCGAAGTTGCAGCCGGAGACGGCCACCTTGGCCTCCAGGAACTGCTGGCGCAGGAACTTGCGGGCGGCTTCTGCCAGCTCGGCAGGATCCTGGGTCAGGGTTTCGTCGGTGTTCGGCATCTTCGCGGTGAAGATGTCGCGGATCTCCGCGCGGTTGCGGTGGATCGCCGGAACCAGGATGTGGGACGGGAAGTCCTCGCCAAGCTGGACGATCAGCTCAGCCAGGTCGGTCTCCTGCGCGAAGATGCCGGCCTTTTCCAGCTCCTCGTTCAGGGCGATTTCCTGGGTGGCCATGGACTTGATCTTGACGACCTTGTCCTCGCCGGTGGCCTTGACCAGGCCCTGGATGATCTCGTTGGCTTCCTTGGAGTCGCGCGCCCAGTGGACGTGGCCGCCGCGTGCGGTCACGTTCTGCTCGAACTGCTCCAGCAGCTCCGGCATGCGGGCGATGACGTCGCGCTTGATGGCGGAGCCTGCCTCGCGCAGGTCCTGCCAGTCGTCGACCTCGTCCACAACTGCCTGGCGCTTCACACGAATGGTGGTGGTTGCGTACTGGTAGTTGCGGCGCTTGGTTACGTCGTTGAGCTCGTGGTGCGCAGCTTTCTGGAACTTCTCGGTGCCGCGCAGGTGGGACGGGCCGCTTGCGAACGGCGGCATAGTGGGTTGGCCGAGTGCAACCTTCACAGCATCTTCTCCTTCTTGTACACCGCGGACGTCGGGGTCAGCGGGTGCTCTTTGGTGGAGGCCAGGATCTCAGCCATGTGCACCGAGCGAATACCCATGTGCTGGCGGGAGAGGGCACCACCGATGTTCATCAGGCAGGAGGAGTCACCGGCGGTGACGTACTCAGCCTGGGTGTCTTTGATGTGGCGCACCTTATCGGAAACCATGGCGGAGGCGACCTCCGGCATCTTCACAGAGAAGGTGCCGCCGAAGCCACAGCATTCCTCAACGTTGGGCAGGTCCACCAGCTCGATGCCCTCAACGTGGCGCAGGAGCTCGATGGGGCGATCGCCCACCTCGATGAAGCGCTTGGAGTGGCAGGAAGCGTGGTAGGTCACGCGGTGCGGGAAGAACGCGCCCACGTCGTAGGTGCCGGCGACGTCAACGATGAACTCGGAGAGGTCGTAGGTCTTCTTCGAGGCGGTCTTCGCGCCGTCGACAAGGGCCTTGGAGCCGAAGCGCTCAGCCAGCTGAACGTGCTGCTCGCGCACGGCGCCGGTGCAGGAGCCGGACGGTGCGACGACGTAATCGATCGATGGGTCCGAGAATGCGTCGACGTAAGTTTCAATGATCGGGATGGCTTGCTCTTTGTAGCCGGTGTTCACGTGCATCTGGCCACAGCAAGTCTGCTGGTCGGGAAAGACAACGTCATAGCCCAAGCGGGAAAGCACAATGGCGGTGGCCTTGTGCGCGTCGGGGAAGAGAGCGTCGCCGATACAAGTAGAAAACAGCGCTACTCGCATGTTCGGACTCCTAAATTTGAGAGATCACAGGGAAAGTGAAAGCCCCCGCAGGCTGTGACGACCTCGAGGGCTCCGATATTCAGTTGTCGGTTACGGAACGACCGGCGCAAGCGCGCTGAGGACGTTCGTCTGAAGAAACACTATCACGCATACCGCGATGAGGAATCCGAAGCTCCACCCGACGACCTTCTTGAAGATCTCGGACTCCTTGCCCTCCATGTTCACCGCGGTGGCCGCGATGGCGAGCGACTGCGGCGAAATCATCTTGCCCACGACACCGCCGGTGGTGTTTGCAGCCAGCAGCAGGTCCGGGTTCAGGCCCAAGTTCTGCGCGGCGGTGACCTGCAGGTTGGCAAACAGGGCGTTGGCGGACGTGTCGGAGCCGGTGACAGCCACGCCCACCCAGCCGAGCACGGGGGCGAAGAAGGCAAACGCCGGGCCGAGGTTAGCGAAGAACTCGCCGATCGTGACAGTCTGGCCGGAGTAGTTCATCACGTACGCTAGGGCCAGCACCAGCACGATGGTCAGTGCGGACCAGCGCATCTTCCACACCGTGTCCGTGAATTCCTTGCCCACCTGGCCCCAGGTCAGGCTGTAGCGGCCGTTTTCGTTGAAGACCATGTACAGGACGGTCACGATAATGGCAGAGATGACCAGAAGGCTACCCGGGTTGTTGATGTAGGCGAACGAGTAGTCGCTGTTGACTGGTTCACTTGCTGCATTGAGCAGCTTGCCGTCCAGGCCCGGCCACGGGAAAGAGATCTTGAACTGCTTCAGCCAATTCGGGATGGCAGAGCCGAGGTTGGCCAGGCCGAAGACAACCACGACCACGGCGTACGGCAGAAGCGCCATGAACACTCGGTTAGCCGGCAGCTCGGCCTCTTCCCCGTCCAGGGAGGCGCGGTGCGGAAGTTCCAGACGCTCGCGCATGGCGTCAACACCGCTGGGCTGCCAGAAGCGCAGGAGCACGAATGCCGCGCCGAGTGCGACGATGCAGGCGACAACGTCGGTGAGCTGGTAAGCGAAGTGGTTGGAGGTCCACCACTGTGCGATGGCGAAGGAGCCGCCGATTACAGCAGCCGCGGGTGCCGTTTCGCGGACACCGCGCCAGCCGTCGATAAGCAGGGCGATGACGAAGGGGACGAAGAACGCGAGGATCGGGGTCTGGTGGCCCACGATCGCCGCGATGTTCTCGGTTTGCTCCAAAGTGCGGCCGCCGACGTCACCGGCAGTGGTGATCGGGATCGCCACGGCGCCGAACGCTACGGGTGCCGTGTTGGCGATGAGCACAACGGTCGCGGCCTTCAGCGGCGGGATGCCCAGCGCCAGAATCATGGTTGCGGTGATGGCCACCGGCGCACCGAAGCCGGCGAGGGCTTCAAGCAGGCCACCAAAGCAGAATGCGATGAGCATGGCCTGGATGCGCACGTCGCCGTTGCCCATTTTGTCGAAGACGAGGCGCAGGTCTTCGAAGCGACCGGACGCGACGGTGATTTGGTAGAACCAGATCGCCGTCAGGATCACAAAGACGATGGGGAAGAGGCCAAAGAGCCCACCGCGCAGTGCTGCAGAAAGTGCCATTCCGGTGGGCATGTTGAAGCCCAGGATGGCCACCAGCAGGGCAACGACGAGTGCTACAGCACCCGAGGTGTGCGCGCGGGCTTTCAGTCCCAACAGCATGATGAAGAAGGTCAGAAGCGGCAGGGTAGACACCAGTGCCGAAAGACCCACGCTGCCACCGATGGCATCGGTGACCACTTGAAATTGGTCCATGGAAAACGCTCTTTCGAGTCTGGGAAGTGCAATGACTGAAACAATATGCCATCTTTCGAAGGAAAGTGACGAATACAGGGGTAGGGCAATGGTGTGACCTATGGCACCTGGGTGACTGTGGGCACGCTGCGTGCGGTGTCGGAGGGTGCTTTAAACTTGTGGCCCATGACGCCAGCTGAACTCGCAACAACCGTGAAAGAGGCCGCCACGCGCGTACTCGCAGCCCACGATCTCGACGCATCCGTCGTTCCCGACACAGTGACTGTGGAACGCCCGCGAAACCCCGAGCACGGTGATTACGCCACCAACATTGCGCTGCAGGTTGCGAAAAAGGCGGGAACGAACCCGCGCGAGCTCGCGGGCTGGCTTGCGGACGACCTGTCGGAGGATCCCGCCATTGATTCCGCCGAGATCGCCGGGCCCGGCTTTCTCAACCTCCGCCTTGCAGCGGGTGCCCAGGGGCAGCTAGTGGCGAAGGTGCTGGCGGAGGGCGACCAGTTCGGCCACTCCGACCTTTTCGCCGGCGAGAAGGTGAACCTGGAATTCGTCTCCGCCAATCCCACAGGCCCGATCCACCTCGGCGGCACCCGCTGGGCCGCTGTGGGGGATTCCCTCGGCCGCGCGCTGGAGGCCTCCGGCGCGCAAGTGACGCGCGAGTACTACTTCAACGACCACGGCGGGCAGATCGACCGCTTCTCCCGCTCCCTCGTCGCGGCGGCGAAGGGAGAGCCGACGCCTGAGGACGGCTACGGCGGCGACTACATCCGGGACATCGCTCAGGCCGTGGTGGAAAAGCACCCCCACGCGCTCGAGGGCAGCGAGGCGGAGGTGCAGGAGACCTTCCGTGCGGTGGGTGTGGAAATGATGTTCGCCCAGATCAAGGCGTCCCTGCACGACTTCGGGGTCGATTTTGACGTCTACTTCCACGAAAACTCGCTGTTCGAATCCGGCGCGGTGGACAAAGCGATCGCGACGTTGAAGGACAACGGCAACCTGTACGAGGCGGACGGTGCGTGGTGGCTGCGCTCGACGGACTTCGGCGACGACAAAGACCGCGTCGTGCTCAAATCCGACGGCGATGCCGCTTACATCGCGGGCGACATTGCGTACGTAGCCGACAAGTTCGACCGCGGCCACACCCTTGCCATTTACATGTTGGGGGCTGACCACCACGGATACATCGCGCGACTGAAGGCCGCCGCTCAGGCACTGGGGTACAACGCGGACGCGGTTGAGGTGCTCATCGGGCAGATGGTGAACCTGGTGCGCGACGGCCAGGCGGTGAAGATGTCCAAGCGCGCAGGCACGGTGATCACGCTCGAGGACTTGGTGGACGCGATCGGCGTGGACGGCGCCCGCTACTCGCTGGTGCGCTCGTCCGTGGATTCCACCCTGGACATCGACCTGGATCTATGGACGAAGCAGTCCTCCGACAACCCCGTCTACTACGTCCAGTACGCGCACGCCCGCCTGTGCTCCATCGAGCGCAAGGCGATCGATGCCGGCGTCTCCTACGCCGAGCCTGATCTCTCCCTGCTTAGCCACGACAAGGAGGGCGATCTCATCCGCACCCTGGGCGAGTTCCCCGCCGTGGTCAAGGCCGCCGCGGAACTTCGCGAGCCGCACCGCATCGCCCGCTACACCGAGGAGCTGGCAAGCGCCTTCCACAAGTTCTACGACGCCTGCCAGATTCTGCCAAAGGCCGGCGAGGACGCGGAGCCGATCCACGCGGCGCGCCTCGCGCTCGCCATGGCGTCGCGCCAGGTCGTCGCCAACGCGCTGGGCTTGATCGGCGTGAACGCACCGGAGCGGATGTAATGACTGTCTTTATCTCCACGCCGTACGAGCAGGACAATGGCGACTTCAACGACTTACCTGCCCACGTTTGGCCCCGCTGTGCGAAACGCGAGGAAGACGGGGTAGTTACCATCGCGGGTGTGCCGCTGCCGGAGATCGCTGCGGACTACGGCACCCCGGTTGTGGTCGTCGACGAAGACGACTTCCGCTCGCGCTGCCGCGACATGGCAACCGCGTTCCTGGCCCCGGAAAACATCCACTACGCCTCCAAGGCGTTTTTGACCCGCCACGTTGCGCGCTGGGTTGATGAAGAAGGGCTGGCCCTCGACGTGGCCAGCGAAAATGAGCTGCGCATCGCCTTGGCCGCTGATTTCCCTCCGGAGCGCATCACCGTGCACGGCAACAATAAGTCCGACGCGTTTTTGCGGCTGTGCGTGGAGTCCAAAGTCGGTCACGTGGTGATCGACTCGCAGCAGGAACTGGCCCAGCTGGAGGCCGTCGCCCGCGAGGCAGGCGTGAAGCAGGACGTGTTCGTGCGCGTGAAGCCGGGCGTCGACGCGCACACGCACGAATTCATCGCCACAAGCCACGAGGACCAGAAGTTCGGTATCTCCCTGGCCACCGGCGACGCACTGGCGGCCGCCGTCGCCGCGATTAAGTCGGACTCGCTGGAGTTGACCGGGTTGCACTGCCATGTCGGCTCGCAGGTTTTCGACGCGGAAGGGTTCAAGCTCGCGGCAGAGCGCGTCCTCGAGTTGTACGCAGAGATCTGGAGGACCCAGGGTGTGGCTTTGGGCTACCTTGACCTGGGCGGGGGCTACGGCATCGCGTACATGCCGGGGGAGAAACCCCTGGACGTGGCTGCGGTGGCTGCCGACCTGCTCGCGGCCGTCCAGGAGGTCGCAGACGGCCTCGGCATCACCGCGCCGACAGTGGTTGTGGAGCCCGGCCGTGCTATCGCGGGCCCCTCCGCCGTCACCGTGTACACCGCTGGGGTGATCAAGGACGTGGACACCTCGTTTACTACCTCCCGCCGCTACATCGCGGTCGACGGGGGCATGAGTGACAACATCCGCCCGTCGCTCTACGGTGCGCTGTACGACGCTCGCGTGGTCAACCGGTTCACCGACGGCGCGCCTACTGATACGCGTCTCGTCGGCTCGCACTGCGAGTCCGGCGACATTCTTGTCGAGGACGCGACGTGGCCTGACGACGTCGCGCCTGGCGATCTCATCGCCCTGGCGGCGACAGGCGCGTACTGCTATTCCATGGCGTCGAACTACAACGCCTTCGGCCGACCCGCCGTGGTGTCGGTCCGGGGTGGGGAGGTCACGCCAATGGTCCGCCGCGAAACCGTCGAGGACCTTCTCGCCCGCGAATATTAATTGACCATGGCGTGTGAGCTGCGCAATAGTAGACAAAGCGGTTCGCCGCTGGTCCCCACAACGCCTGACGAAGGAGCAACACGCATCATGACTTCCGCCACCGCCGAGGGGTACAACGGCAATTACCCGGGCAAGGGCATCGGTACTCCCGTAGGTATTGCGGTGCTGGGTAAAGGCACCGTCGGTACCGAGGTGCTGCGCCTCATTTCCGAATTCGGGCCGAGCTTGGAGCAGCGAATCGGCGGCCCGATCGAGGTGCGGGGGGTCGCGGTATCGGACGTCGACAAGCACAAGGATGCCCCTGAGGTCCAGGGCCTGTACCTGACCGACAACGCGCGCGAGTTGGTCACCCGCGAGGACGTGGACATCGTCGTGGAGCTGATCGGCGGCATCGATTACCCGCGCGAGCTGGTGCTCGAGGCGCTGAACGCCGGCAAATCCGTGGTGACTGCCAACAAGGCGCTCGTTGCCGCGCACAGCGCGGAGCTTGCAGACGCTGCTAACGCCGCCGGCGTGGACCTGTACTACGAGGCCGCGGTGGCCGCCGCGATCCCGGTCGTGGGCATGCTGCGCCGATCCCTCGCGGGCGACCAGGTGCAGCGTATCTCCGGCATTGTCAACGGCACCACGAACTTCATCCTCGACGCGATGGCCTCCACCGGCGCAAGCTACGAGGAGGCGCTGGCCGAGGCGACCCGGCTCGGATACGCGGAAGCTGATCCGACCGCGGACGTGGAGGGCCACGACGCTGCCTCGAAGGCGGCTATTCTCGCCTCCATGGGCTTCCACACCCGCGTCACGTTCGACGACGTCTACTGCGAGGGCATCACGCAGGTCACCGCCGACGACATCGCGGCGGCGGAGCAGTCGAACCAGACCATCAAGCTCCTGGCCATCTGCGAGCGGCTTGTGGACGAAGACGGCAACACCACCGGTGTCAACGCGCGCGTACACCCGACTCTCGTGCCGAACGAGCACCCGCTTGCCACCGTGGACAAGTCCTACAACGCTATTTTCGTCGAGGCCGAGGCGGCGGGCCGGTTGATGTTCTACGGCAACGGCGCGGGCGGCGCCCCGACCGCCTCCGCAGTACTCGGCGACCTCGTGGGTGCAGCCCGCAATAAGGTTCACGGCGGCCGTGCGCCGGCGGAAAACCCCTACGCCGACTACCCGGTCGTCGCATTCGACGAGGTGACGACGCGCTACCACATCAACATGTCGGTCAACGACCGCGTTGGCGTTCTGGCGGATCTGACAAACCGTTTCGCCAAGGCGGGCATTTCCCTGTCTGCGGTGCGCCAGGAAGAGTCCGGCGACGACGCCCACCTGATCGTGGTCACCCACGCGGCGCGGGAAAAGGACCTGCACGAGATCGTCGAGCAGCTTACCGGCCACGACGACGTGCTGGCGGTCAACTCCGTCATTCGCTTGGATTCGTAAGGGGGGTTGCACCATGGCGATCGATCTGCAACCCGGCCTCAAGGCGAAGGTCACCGTCCCCGGCTCGTCCGCGAACCTCGGCCCGGGCTTTGACACCCTCGGAATCGCGCTGAGCATCTACGACACCGTCGAGGTGGAGGTCACTGAATCAGGCCTAGAGGTGGAGATCTTCGGCGAAGGTGCCGACGACCTGCCGCGCGACGGCTCCCACCTCGTGGTTAGGGCCATCCAGTCCGGTCTCGCGGCCGCGGATGTGTCTGCACCCGGTCTGCAGGTGGTCTGCCACAACTCCATTCCGCAATCGCGCGGTCTGGGCTCGTCCGCTGCCGCGGCCGTGGCCGGTGTGGTTGCCGCCAATGTGCTCGCTGGCTCGCCGCTTGACCACAATGCGATCGTGCAGCTCTCCTCCGAGTTCGAAGGCCACCCGGACAACGCGGGTGCCTCCGCCCTCGGTGGCGCCGTGGTGTCGTGGACCGATATTCCCGTCGACGGGCAATCCAAACCGTCGTACCGCGCGGTGCGCATTCCGGTGGACGAGTCCATCAAGGCGGTAGCGCTGGTGCCGAACTTCCACGCCTCCACGAATGCGGTGCGCAAGGTGCTCCCGAGTCACGTCACGCACACGGACGCACGCTTCAACGTCTCGCGCACGGCGGTGATGACGACGGCGATCCAGCACCACCCAGAGCTTCTCTTCGAGGGCACCCGAGACCGCCTGCACCAGCCGTATCGCGCTGACGTGCTCCCGATCACCGCCGAGTGGGTCAACCGCCTGCGCAACCGCGGTCACGCCGCGTACCTCTCCGGTGCGGGCCCGACAGCGCTCGTCCTCACTACGACCGCCGTTGAGCCGTCGCTCCTCGACGAAGCACGCTCCGCCGGGCTCCGCGTGATCGAACTCGACGTCGCGGGCCCCGCGACCGGGGAATTACTGCACGACTAAACGGCTAAGCGCGAACGAAAAGGCCGCACGATGCGAAATCGTGCGGCCTTCGGCGTTGGCTGCGGCTAGTGCTCGTTCACGTACAGCTTCGGCTCCGGCAGGCCGCGCTCCTCGCGGACGCGGCGGGAGGTGTACTCCAAGGTGATGAGGGCCTCGACAACCTGCTCCGGGGTGACCGGGAACGGCATGTTGTGGATGGTCTCGTCCTCGCTGGTAGCGGCCTTCGCGACTGCCTCAAGCACGTCGGTGTCCTCGGGGGACAGGCCGACCTCGGTGAGCGTGGTCGGCAGACCAACGCGGGTGCTGAACTCGATGAAGTCCTCGAGTTCTTCGGTCTCCGCGCCCTCCATGATGAGCTGGGCAATGGTGCCGATGTTGACCTTCTCGCCGTGGGAAAGCCCGTGGGTCTGCTCGGCGGCGGAGAGGCCGTCGTGGATCGCGTGGGCAGCTGCCAGGCCACCGGACTCGAAGCCCAAACCGGACAACAGCGTGTTCGCCTCAACCACCGCGTCGAGTGCCGGGGTAACGACGCCTGCGCGCACTGCGTCGAGCGCCGCGAAGGCATCGTTCCAAAGTATGTCCCAGCACAGCTCTGCGAGTGCGGCGCCGGCGCGCGTGGGGTGACCGCCGTTCATGGTCGTGCCGTTGCCCTTTGCTGCGGCACGTGCCTCGACCCAGGTGGCCAAGGCGTCGCCGATACCGGCGACGAGGAACTTCTCGGGGGCACCGGCCACGAGCTGGGTATCGATGAGGACGAGGTCGGGGTTGCGCGGGAAGAAACGGTACTCGTCAAACGCGCCGTCTTCGGTGTAGATGACGGAGAGGGTGGACGTCGGTGCATCGGAGGAGGCAGCGGTGGGAACGGAGACCCACGGAATGTCCGCCTGGAAACCGGCCGCCTTCGCGGAGTCGATGGCGGAGCCGCCGCCGAGGCCAACCACTACGTCGTAGCCGTTGTCCTTGATCAGCTGGACGGTGTCGTCGACGCGCTTTGCGGTGGCGAACCCGGCGAACTCGACGCGGTTGACCGGCAGGCCTTCCTTCTGGAACCCGTCGGTGAGCTGGTCTTCGACGAGACCCCACACCGTGTCATCGGAGAGCAGCAGGGGGTTCTTGCCCAGCTGCTTCAGGTACGTGCCCAGCTCGTGCATCGCGTTCTTGCCCTGCACGTAGCGGGATGGACTGGAGAAAATACTTGGTTTAGCTGTCATACTTCCCGAGCGTACCTGCCACCGGCGGTTTACGAGGCGGGTTTTGGCCTGCTGCCCGGACCAGGCAGGGCGAGAATGTCAAATTCTTCGCGCTGCAGGTGCTTGCGCAGGTCTTTCTTATCGAACTTGCCCACTGAGGTCTTGTCGATACTGTCCACGAACGTCCAGTATTCCGGCGCCATCCATTTCGGTAGCACGTCGGCGAGCCCCGCACGCAAGCGTGCCGCGGTGTCCTTCGTCGGCTCCACACCGGCGTTGAGCTTGGTCACCGCCAAGGGGCGCTCGCCCCACTTCTTGTCCGGGATGCCGATGACGGCGCACTCGATGACGTCCTCGGACTCCATGATGAGGTTTTCCACCTGGGCGGAATAAATCCACTCGCCGCCGGAGCGGATGACGTCGCGGGCGCGGTCGTAGAGCGTGAGGAAGCCGGCGTTGGTCACGGTGCCGACATCGCCGGTGCGCAACCAGCCGTCGGCGGTGAAGTGGTTGTCCACGTCGTCCACGTTCTCGCCACGGAAGGTGGAGGCGATCTCTCCGGGCTCTTGGGTCGGAGAGTGGTAGTAGCTGGCCGCGACCATGTTGCCTCGCACCTGGATTTCACCCTGGGTGCGGTCGTTGGAGGCCATAACGCGGCCGTCGTTGACCACGCGGTACTGCAACGTGGGTGCGAACCGCCCCTGCGAGATGCGGTACGCCCAGCGCGCCTCACCGGACGCGCCAGACGGGGGCCGGGCCACGGTGCCTACCGTGGACGTCTCCGTCATCCCCCACACATGCACGACGTCGACGCCGTAGCGCTCCTCCCAGACCTTGATCAACGCGGGCGGGGCTGGGGACCCGCCGACAAAGATCTCCTGCAGGCTCATGCGCTCCGGCGGGTTGTGCAGGTAGTGGACCATGAGCTGGATCCACAGGGTGGGCACACCGTGGGCGACGCGGGGGTGGGTGCCTGCGATGAGCTTGGCTAGCGTCGGCGCTGACATGTCCGAGTCCGGCAGCACCAGCGGCGTGCCGGCGAGGAATGCGGCGAGGGGCACGCCCCAGCTGAGCACGTGGTAGATGGGGATGCAGCACAGGAAGGTCTCGCCGTGCGCTACGGCCAGCGAGTCTGTCGCGCGCAGCCCGGTCGCCTCCAACCAGAGGGAGCGGTGTGAGTATGCGACGCCCTTGGGTGCGCCAGTGGTGGCCGTCGAGTACACCAGCGCGGCCGCGGTGTTCTCCGGCAATTCGGGCCATGGGTAGGTTGTCGGGCGGCCGTCGAGCAATTGTTCGTAGCTGTACACCTCCACTGACGGGGGCAGGTGCGAAGCTGCGTCGTTAAGCGGGGCGATGCCCGTAAACGCCACCGCGCGAACGTTGGGGCAAAGCTGCAGAATGGCGCCCAGTTTCTCGGCGAGGCGCGGGTCGGCCACGATCACTTCGGATTCGGCGTGATTGACCACGTACGCGATTTGGTCCGCCATGAGCTGGACGTTGAGCGGGTTGAACACCGCGCCCTTCGCGGCCACGGCAAACATAACCTCGATGTGCTCGGCGCAGTTGTAGAGCAGCGTGGAAACGCGCTGGTCGCCGTCGATGCCGAGGTCGTCGTGCAGGGCGTTGGCGAAGGCGGTGGCGCGCGCCCCGATTTCCCCGAACGTCGTTTCTTCCGCGCCGGATGCGCGCCACGTCGTGCACGTCGTGTTGGCGTGAGCGGTGGTGCCGAACTCCAGAATCCTGGCGACGGAAAACGGTACCTCCTGCATCGTTGAAAGCATGCAGGCTATGTTAGCGCGGCCCCGATGAGCACTGGTGGCGCGATGCGCTACACTTTCGCGTGGATCGTGCGAATTGCACCGCCCCGGGCAGTCCGGTTGACGGTGTTGGCGGCGCAACCGGGAGGATCGTTTCCCCGGGCCCGCGAGATCCGGCCGGGCCAGGCAGCCCACCCCGACAGACCGCACATGACCGCTACCGGCGTATGCACACACCTCGCAGATGTACGCGACGTGGCGCTGGTCTAGCGACGAAAGGACACACGTGACCGATACCGGCACACCTGCAGACCTTGCCAAAATGAAGCTCCCAGAGCTGCGGAAGATCGCCGCCGAGCAGGGGCTAAAGGGCATCTCCGGCCTGCGCAAGGGAGATCTTATCCACGCCATCACCACAGGCCAGGTACCCAAGAAGGCTGCAGCTGATACCGCGCCTCAGGCGCAGCCTGAGGCCGGCAAGGTGGCAGACGCTGCGAAGGCGGAGCCTGCGGCCGACGCACCCGCGCCGGGCGACGCCGGCGACAAGGGGAACGCACAGCCCGAACACGCGGAGCGCGGCAACGACGATGAGGATTCGCGCGGCGGTTCCCGTTCTGCTGCGCGCCGGGCGCGGCGTAACCGTGCGCGCTCTCAGCAGGACTCCGAGCACGACGGCGACCGTCCGGAGCGGCGCGGACGCGACGCGGACCAGCACGACGACGGTAAGCAGCACTCGGGCGAGCGCAACGACGAAAAGCACGCCGGGGACAACCGCGACGCCGAGAACCGCAACGACGACAGCCGCAACGACGACAACCGCGGCGGCCGGAACCGGGGCGGGCAGCGCAACCAAGACCGCAATCAGGACCGCAACCAGCACCACGACGATGACGGCCAGGGCGGGGGGCGCCGTGGCCGACGCGGGCGCCGCAACCGGAACCGCAACCGGGACAACCACCAGGGCAACGGTGGTAACGGCGGCAACGGCAACAACAACGACCAGCACTTCGACCCGGAAGACCTGCAAGAGGTCGCCGGCATTGCCGATGTGCAGGACAACGGCTCGGCGTTCATCCGCACGACCGGTTACCGCCAGTCCAACGCCGACGTCTACGTGCCGCAGAAGCTAGTGCGCCAGTCAGGCCTGCGCTCCGGCGATGCCGTGATGGGCCAGGTTCGCGCCAACGGCCAATCGCACCAGCAGGGCAACGGCCGCAACCGCCGCAGCTACAACCAGGTTGTGCGCGTGGATTCCATTAACGGCGAGACACTTGAGGCGGCGAAGAGCCGCAAGGAGTTCCACAAGCTCACCCCGCTGTACCCCAACCGCCGCCTGCGTCTGGAAACCGAGCCGAAGATCCTGACTACGCGCGTGATCGACTTGGTCATGCCGATTGGTAAGGGCCAACGCGCGCTGATCGTCTCCCCGCCGAAGGCCGGTAAGACGACGATTCTGCAGAACATCGCCAACGCGATTGCCACCAACAACCCTGAGTGCTACCTCATGGTCGTCCTCGTCGACGAGCGCCCCGAGGAAGTCACGGACATGCAGCGAAGCGTCAACGGCGAGGTCATTGCTTCCACCTTCGATCGCCCGCCGAGCGAGCACACCGCGGTGGCGGAGCTGGCCATCGAGCGCGCGAAGCGACTAGTGGAGATGGGCCAGGACGTCGTGGTCCTGCTGGATTCCATCACCCGCCTGGGCCGCGCGTACAACAACTCGTCCCCGGCCTCCGGCCGCATTCTCTCCGGTGGTGTGGACTCCAACGCGCTCTACCCGCCGAAGCGGTTCCTAGGCGCCGCCCGCAACATCGAGGAGGGCGGTTCGCTGACCATCATCGCCACCGCGATGGTCGAGACGGGCTCCGCCGGCGACACCGTCATCTTCGAGGAGTTCAAGGGCACCGGCAACGCCGAGCTTAAGCTCGACCGCAAGATTGCGGAGCGCCGCGTGTTCCCAGCTGTGGACGTCAACCCGTCCGGCACCCGCAAGGATGAGCTGTTGATGAGCCCGGATGAGGCGCGCGTGATGCACAAGCTGCGCCGGATCCTTTCCGCGCTTGACCCGCAGCAGTCCATCGACATGCTGATCAAGCAGCTGAAGAAGACAAAGACTAACGGCGAGTTCCTCATGGGTGTGGCCAACTCCGCGCCGATGGCGCAGACCGAGAATGAGGAGGAGTACTCCTAATGGCAGAAAAATCGCAGGTATCGCTTGTCGACGACTACGTGTCCGAGTACCAGGGCATTCAGGCGCAGATGGGCGACCCCGAAGTCGCCGGCGACCAAGACCGGTTCCGGAAACTGTCAAAGCGCTACGCGGAGCTGCAGCCGATCATCAACGTCTACAACGACTTGACCCAGGCGCAGGAGGACCACGAGGCCGCCGCCGAGATGGCCGCCGAGGACAAAGAGTTCGCCGAGGAAGCCAAGCGTCTCGAGGGCGAAATCGTGCGCCTGGAGGAAGAGCTCGCGGACCTGCTCGCCCCGCGCGACGAGCGCGACGGCGACGACGTGATTATGGAGCTCAAGGCGGGCGCGGGCGGCGAGGAGGCCGCGCTGTTCGCCGGCGACCTCGCCCGCATGTACCAGAAGTACTGCGAGAAGCACGCGTTGAGCTGGGAAGTCTTGGACGTCGCTGAGTCCGACCTCGGCGGCGTGAAGGACATGACGGTGGCGGTCAAAGCCAAGAACCCGTCGCGCGACGGCGCGTGGTCGAAGCTGAAGTTCGAGGGCGGCGTGCACCGCGTGCAGCGCGTGCCCGTGACCGAGTCGCAGGGCCGCATCCAGACCTCCGCGGCTGGCGTGTACGTCTTCCCGGAGGCGGACGAGGTCGAAAGCGTCAACATCGACGAGAAGGACCTCCGCGTCGACGTCTACCGTTCCTCGGGCAAGGGCGGCCAGGGCGTGAACACGACCGACTCGGCCGTGCGCATCACGCACCTGCCCACCGGCATCGTGGTGACCTGCCAGAACGAGCGCTCCCAGATCCAAAACCGCGCCCGCGCAATGCAGGTGCTCCAGGCCCGCCTGGACCAGCTCGAGCGCGAGAAGGCCGAGGCCGAGGAGGCGGAAGGCCGCGCATCGCAGGTGCGGACCATGGACCGTTCCGAGCGCATCCGCACCTACAACTGGCCCGAGAACCGGATCTCGGACCACCGCATCAACTACAAGTCCAACAACCTGGACTCGGTGCTCGACGGCAACATGGACGATCTGATCACCGCCCTGCAGACGCACGAGCGCCAAGAACGCCTTGAAGCCGAGTAGCCTGCGGGAAGCAATCTCAGACGCTGCGAGCACGCTCCGTGAGGCGGGCGTCGGGTCCCCGGACGTGGATGCGCGGCTCTTGGCGGCCCACCTGTTGGGGCTGCGGCCGGTGGAGCTGATGTTCGCCGAGCCGCCGGCGGGGTTCGAGCGCGACTACGCCCAGCTCGTTGCCCGCAGAGCCGCACGTGAGCCGCTGCAGCACATCACCGGCAGCGCGCCGTTCTACGGTGTCGAGCTCGCCGTCGGGCCGGGCGTGTTCATTCCCAGGCCAGAAACGGAAGTGCTGGCGCAGTGGGCGGTGCAGATGCTTGACGACGCACCTTCGGCCCCCACCGTCGTCGACCTCGGCTCTGGGTCCGGAGCCCTGGCCATCACCGTTGCCCGCGCCGTGCCGGCGGCCACCGTGTACGCCGTGGAACGCTCGCAAGAAGCCCGTGAATATTTGCGGCGCAACGTGGAGGAGCACGCGCCGCAGGTGCGAATAGTCGCAGATGATATGACCGATCCGCACCTGTTGGCGGAGCTTGATGGGTCGGTAGATCTTGTCGTTAGCAACCCGCCGTACGTGCCGGAGTCCCCGGAGCTCCAAGCCGAGGTGTACGCGGACCCGCACGAGGCAGTCTTTTCGGGCACCGACGGGATGGCGGCGATACGCGGGCTCGTGCCCGTCGCTAAGCGATTGCTGCGCGACGGGGGAGCACTCGGCATCGAGCACGACGATACGACATCAGCGCAGGTGCAAGACGTTGTCGCCGCGGGTGGGTTCGGCGACATCCGCGTGGTTAAGGATTTGGCTGGGCGGGCCCGTTTTGTCACGGCGAGTAAGCTAGCCCGGTAACTGCCTGCCACCCGCAAGGAGCGATTATGAGGGAAACGTACGACTGCCTCGACCCGCAACGACGCGAGGAGGGGATTCGCGCCGCCGCCGATGCGGTGCGGGCCGGCCGCTGCGTCGTGCTGCCCACGGACACGGTCTACGGCATTGGCTGCGACGCGTTCAACAACGACGCCGTGGCCACCCTCTTGGCCACCAAGCACCGCGGCCCGGATATGCCGGTGCCGGTGCTGGTGGGCTCGTGGGTGACCATCCAGGGGCTGGTGCGCGAGTTCACGGAGACGGCGAA
The DNA here is from genome assembly GCF_012396315.1 of Corynebacterium mucifaciens. Classification (GTDB taxonomy): domain Bacteria; phylum Actinomycetota; class Actinomycetes; order Mycobacteriales; family Mycobacteriaceae; genus Corynebacterium; species Corynebacterium mucifaciens. The sequence continues at coordinate 323,167 of NZ_JAAXPF010000001.1, forward strand.
GACCCTCGTGGAGGCGTTTTGGCCGGGCGGGCTGTCCATCGTGGTGCCGGAGGCACCGAGTTTGCCGTGGAACTTGGGGGACACGCGCGGCACAGTACTGCTGCGCATGCCGAACCAGCCGCTCGCGCTGGAATTGTTGCAAGAGACCGGTCCGATGGCTGTTTCTTCTGCGAATATTTCGGGCAACCCGCCGGCGACGACCGCGGCGCAAGCACGCCAGCAGTTCGGCGACGCGGTGGGGCTGTACCTCGACGACGGCGAGGCAGAGGTGGGGAAGCCATCCACCATTGTCGACCTGTCGGGCCAGGCTCCGGTGATTCTGCGCGAGGGGGCGATCTCAGCGGAGCGCATTGGTGAAGTCCTTGGACTTGACCCGGAGAGCCTGCGGAGGAAGTAGTCGCCATGAACGCCTCTGGTGTTCCGCTGCGGGAGTTGGGGTTGATCCTGCTTGTCGCCGCCGCGGTGACGTACCTCGCTACTGGCCCTGTGCGCTCGGTGCTCGTGCGAACGGGGAGAGTCGCGGAAATCCGCACCAGAGACGTGCACACGCAGCCAACCCCTTCGTTAGGCGGGTTGGCGATGCTCACCGGGTTTCTCGCCGCGTTTGCGCTGGCGCAACAGCTGCCTGCGCTCACCCGCGGGTTCGCGCCGGTGACCCCGGAGATGACGGCGGTCTTGGTTGGGGGCTTGTCCATCGTGCTCGTGGGTGTCCTGGACGACCTCTACGAGCTACGGGCGCTGACCAAGCTCATCGGGCAGTTTGTCGCGGCGATTGTGATGACGGCGCTGGGCATCGTCTTCACCGTGTTCTATGTGCCGTTCGGGGAGGGCACCACGCTGATCTTGGATCAGGCGCAGGGCATGGTGCTCAGCGCCCTGTTCACGGTCCTGCTCATCAACGCGGTGAACTTCGTGGATGGTATCGACGGGCTCGCGGCAGGCCTGGGCATGATCGCGGGCTCGGCGATTCTGCTGTACTCGCTCGCCGTGCTCCACGACCAGGGCGGGGCCGTCTCCGCGTACCCGCCCGCGATTATCTGCGCCATCCTCGTGGGGATATGCGCGGGCTTCTTGCCCCACAACTTTGAACCGGCGCGGATTTTTATGGGGGACTCCGGTGCAATGCTCATCGGGTTGCTCCTTGCCGCCGCGTCCATCTCCGCTTCGGGCAAGATCAACATGTCGCTCTACGGCACGGCCGACCTAGTGGCGCTGGTCAGCCCAATTGCCGTCGTGCTTGCGGCAATCGCGCTGCCCGTGCTGGATCTGGTGTGGGCCGTGGTGAGGCGCACGGCGAAGGGGCAGAGCCCGTTCGTGGCGGACGCCGGCCACATCCACCACCGCCTGCTGCGGCTCGGCCACACCCACCGGCGAACGGTTTTGGTGCTCTACATGTGGGTGGCCGCGGTGGCCTTTGGGGCAGTGAGTTTCTCGCTGATCCCCACCCCGGCGGCGCTCGCACTGAGCGGGGTCGCACTCGGGGTGGCCTTCGTGCTCACTCTTGTGCCGCTTGCCAGGGGCAAGATTGGGCCGTCAGGTGTGCCGTCGATAAGCAATAGCTAGGATGTGCCTCCGTGAAACCGCTTGAAATCAACGACGCTTCCGCCATGTCCGACCACAAGCGCCCCCTCGTGCGCGCATTGCAGGTAGCTGTGTGGGCGCTGGTGGCGCTGACGATTGTCTCGCTGATGGCATGGGGTGCCGCCCGCGACCTGCCGGGTATTTGGGCGGTGCTCATGGGGGTGGCTGTGGGCGGCAGCTTCGTGTTGCTGACCGCCGTGACCGTGCTCGCTACCTCGAACTCGTCGCCGAACTCGACCATGGCGGTTGTGCTGGGCGGGTGGCTGCTGAAGATGGGGGTGTTAGTGATTTTCCTGCTGTGGATCCGCGGCTACGACTTCTACGACCACGCCGCATTCGGCGTGACCACCATCGCCGCGTTGGTGGTCGCCCTGGCGGCAGAAACCTGGGGTGTTATTACGACGCGGACGACGTACCTGGATGAGCCATCCACGTAGCCTGTGACAGACCTAACAAGCGCGGAAAATGGGGCGCGAACTGGGGCGTTGCGGTTTGCTGGGGGCTGGGGTGGCGAGCCGGGGGGACGACTGCCCAGGTGAAACCCACTTTTCTCGGAACGCCTGTTAGGATAACCGCTGGGTTTGTTCTGAGCCGATATTAACCCTGTTAAGCAGGGGAAACCGGCAAAGGGACGACATCCCCTGTCCCCGCGGAAGCAGATGTGCGACGGAGTCCGCCGCGGAGGCAGTTGTTGTTGAAGACGTCCATCGCACCGCGCGCCGGCACTGACGGTGCGCGGCCCGAGAACGGGAGAGAACGCTGAGCGTTACAACTTTGGCCATGAAGGGCGAATTCCACGCACCTTCACTCGGTCCAGAATTTTTCCCGGGGCAGACGTACGGCCAGCTCATTGGCGAGGACTTCGCTAATGGGTGGTTCGCACTCGACCGCATCATGCTCGTCCGCCTGTTTATGGCGGCGATCCTGGTGCTCCTCTTTGTTATTGCCTTCCGGAACCCCAAGCTGGTTCCTAAGGGCCTGCAGAATGTCGCCGAAATCGGCGTCGACTTCGTCCGCGTGCAAATCGCGGAGGACACGCTGGGCAAGAAGGACGGCAAGCGGTTCCTGCCGCTGCTGTGCACCATCTTCTTCACCACGCTGTTCATGAATGTGGCAACGATCATCCCGGGGTTGAACATCTCGCCTAACGCACGCATCGGCATGCCGATCGTGATGGCGGTAGCGGCCTACATCGCGATGATCTATGCCGGCGTGAAGCGCTACGGCATCGCCTACTTCAAGCACTCGACCGTGATTCCCGGCCTTCCGCCGCTGCTCCACATTTTGGTGGTGCCGATCGAGTTCTTCTCGACGTTCATTCTGCGTCCGGTCACCCTGGCACTTCGTCTTATGGCGAACTTCCTGGCCGGCCACATCATTCTCGTCCTGCTGTACTCCGCCACGAACTTCTTCTTCTGGCAGCTGAACGCATGGACGGCCGTGAGTGGCCTGACCCTCATCGCAGCACTGCTGTTCACCGCATACGAGTTGATCATCATCTTCCTGCAGGCGTACATCTTCGCTCTGCTGACTGCGGTGTACATCGAGCTGTCGCTGCACGCGGATGCGCACTAACAAAGCGCGACCACACGGCCAACTGAATAACCCCACTATCTGTCACTTGCTCGCCCGCATCCCGCGGGAGAGCGCCTAGAAAGGGAACGACTTTCACATGAACGACATCATTCTTGCTCAGGCAGCGGAGACCGTGAACCGCTACGAGGGTCTCGGCACCATCGGCTACGGCCTCGCAACCATCGGCCCCGGCATCGGTATCGGCATGCTCGTCGGCAAGACCGTCGAGGGCATGGCTCGTCAGCCCGAGATGGCCGGCCAGCTGCGCACCACCATGTTCCTGGGTATCGCCTTCGTTGAGGCGCTCGCCCTCATCGGCCTCGTTGCCGGCTTCCTGTTCTAAAAAGCGTCCGCGAGTAACCCCGTACATTTTTTAGATCAGGAGCAACCAATGACTAACGTCACTGCATTCCTCGTGGCCGCTGAGGGCCACGAGACGCTGCCGCTGGAGAAGGAACCCTCCATTCTTCTGCCGGCCGCGTACGACGTGGTTTGGTCTCTTGTCGTTTTCATCATCGTCGGCCTACTTTTTGCGAAGTACGTCATTCCGAAGTTCCAGGAAGTGCTGGCGGAACGCGAAGACCGAATCAAGGGTGGCATCGAGCGTGCTGAGGTCGCCCAAAAGGAAGCTAAGGCTGCCCTGGAGAAGAACAACGCCGAGCTTGCGGAGGCGCGCCACGAGGCCGCTGAAATCCGTGAAGCCGCTCGCGCCCGCGGCAAGGAGATCGAGGCTGAGTCTCGCGCCCGCGCCGAGGAGGAGGCCCGCCGCATCATCGAGTCCGGTGAAAAGCAGCTGCAGGCCTCCCGCGAGCAGGTTGTCGCTGAGCTGCGCAACGAGATGGGCCAGAACTCCATCTCGCTCGCTGAGCGTCTGCTGGGCACCGAGCTGTCGGATTCGACCCGCCGCTCGAACACGATCGACGAGTTCCTGAGCGAGCTCGACCACGTGTCGACGAGGAAGTAGGCGAAATGAAGGCAGCTAGTCGCGAAGCACAGTCGCACGTTACGGACACGCTCGATGAGCTGATCCGGAACGCCGACAATACCGTCGCCGTGGCTGCGCAAATCGGTACCGAGTTGTTCCTTGTTGTGGATCAGCTCGACGCCGAGCGCGCGCTGCGTGTTGCCGTTGCGGATACGTCGCTCGAAGCCTCCCAGCGGGAGGGCATCGCCCGCGACGTGTTCGGCAACAAGGTTGCACAGCCCACCTTGGACATTCTCACTGCAGCAGCGCAGCAGGAGTGGTCGACCCCGCGCGAATTCCGCGCAGGGTTGGTCAACCTCGGGCGGCGTGCGCTGGAGCTGGGCGCCAAGGAGCAGGGCCAGCTTGAGCAGGTGGAAAACGAGCTGTACGAGCTCTCCGTCCTGCTTGAGGGGGAGAAGGAGCTGACCCAGCTTCTTTCCGACCGCACTGCAACCCCGGCACAGAAGCGCGGACTGTTGGCTAGCGTGATTTACGGCAAGGTGACGATGTTCACCGAGGCGCTAGCGCTGCAGGTCATCGGCCGCCCCGTGCACAACCCCGTCGACGACCTGGCCGAGTTGGCCGCGGGCGTTGCGGAGCTGCGCGGGAAGGCTGTCGCACGCGTGAAGTCCGCTGAGGCACTCAGCGAGACCCAGCGCGACGCACTGGCCGGCAAGCTAGAGCAGATTTACGGTCGCGAGATGGCCATCCACTCTGAGGTTGACCCCAGCCTCCTCGGCGGAATGGTTGTCCGTGTGGGCGATGAGGTCATTGACGGTTCGACGCGCGGCAAACTTAACCGCCTTCGCACCGACATGGCGGCCCAAGCGGCCAAATAGAAGACAACATGCTGGAAGAAACTACCGAGAGCAGGAAGAACATGGCGGAGCTGACGATCTCCTCCGATGAGATCCGTAGCGCGATAGCGAACTACACCTCGAGCTACTCCGCGGAGGCCTCCCGTGAGGAGGTCGGCGTGGTGACTTCGGCTGCAGATGGTATTGCCCAGGTTTCCGGGCTGCCAGGTTGCATGACGAACGAGCTGCTCGAGTTCCCGAACGGCGTCATCGGCGTCGCACAGAACCTCGAGACCGACTCCATCGGTGTCGTGGTGCTGGGTAATTTTGAGACCCTTTCCGAGGGCGACGAAGTCAAGCGGACGGGCGAGGTTCTCTCGATCCCGGTCGGCGAGAACTTCCTCGGCCGCGTGATCAACCCCCTGGGCCAGCCGATTGACGGCCTGGGCCCCATCGAGTCCAACGAAGAGCGCGCCCTGGAGCTCCAGGCCGCAGGCGTCCTTGACCGCCAGCCGGTCGAGGAGCCGCTGCAGACGGGAATGAAGGCGATCGACGCCATGACCCCGATCGGCCGCGGCCAGCGCCAGCTCATCATTGGCGACCGCAAGACCGGTAAGACCGCGGTCTGCATCGACACCATCCTCAACCAGAAGGAATACTGGGAGACTGGTGACCCGTCGAAGCAGGTCCGCTGCATCTACGTCGCCGTCGGCCAGAAGGGTTCGACCATTGCCGGCGTGCGCCAGACGCTGGAGGAAAACGGTGCGCTGGAGTACACCACCATCGTGGCTGCGCCGGCGTCCGACTCCGCGGGCTTCAAGTGGCTTGCACCGTTCTCCGGTGCTGCGCTCGGCCAGCACTGGATGTACCAGGGCAAACATGTTTTGGTGATCTACGATGACCTGACCAAGCAGGCTGAGGCCTACCGCGCGATTTCGCTCTTGCTGCGCCGCCCGCCGGGGCGCGAGGCGTACCCGGGCGACGTGTTCTACCTGCACTCCCGTCTGCTGGAGCGCGCGGCGAAGCTCAACGACGAGCTCGGCGCAGGCTCCTTGACCGCACTACCGATCATCGAGACGAAGGCGAACGACGTGGGCGCCTTCATTCCGACCAACGTCATCTCTATTACCGACGGCCAGGTCTTCCTCCAGTCCGACCTGTTCAACCAGGGTGTCCGCCCGGCTATCGACGTGGGTATTTCCGTCTCCCGTGTCGGTGGCGCCGCGCAAACCAAGGGCATGAAGAAGGTCGCCGGTAACCTCCGCCTCGACCTGGCGGCGTACCGCGACCTCGAGGCCTTTGCCGCCTTCGCGTCCGACCTCGACGCAGCTTCGAAGAAGCAGCTCGAGCGCGGCCAGCGTCTGGTCGAGTTGCTCAAGCAGTCCGAGCACGCGCCGCAGCCGGTCGAGTTCCAGATCATTTCGATTTGGGCGGCGAACCAGGGCGTCTTCGACGTCGTTCCCGTCGGGGATGTCCGCCGCTACGAGGCTGAACTGCACGAGGCCATCCGCGCCAACGCACCGCAGGTGTACGACCAGATCGCCGGCGGCAAGCAGCTTGACGACGACTCCCAGGCCGCGATCCTGCGTGTCAACGACGAGCTGGCCCGTAACTTCCAGGCCACCTCCGGCGAGCGCATTGTCCGCGAGGCGGAGGCCGAGTCGCTCGACTCGAGCACCGTCGGCAAGAACCAGCTCAACGTCAGCCGGTCCTAGTCCGCGTGAAACGCAACTAGGACTACTACACAAAGGAAGGGAGGAAACACCATGGCAACGCTTCGCGAATTGCGTGACCGCATCAGGTCCGTCAACTCCACGAAGAAAATCACCAAGGCCCAGGAACTGATCGCCACCGCGCAGATCACCAAGGCCCAGCAGCGCGTCGAGGCGGCCAAGCCGTACGCAGACGAGCTGAAAGACGTCATGGAACGCCTCGTGTCCGCGAGCTCCCTGGCCCACCCCATGCTCCACGAGCGTGAGAACGGCCGGGTCGCGGCGATCCTCGTGGTCACCTCTGACCGCGGTATGGCCGGCGGCTACAACCACAACGTTCTGAAGAAGACGGCGCAGCTGGAGCGCATGCTGAAAGAGGCCGGCTACGAGGTAGTCCGCTACGTCACCGGCAACAAGGGTGTCACCCACTTCAAGTTCCGCGACATGGACGTGGCTGGATCTTGGACCGGGTTCTCGCAGCAGCCGTCGTGGGAGGACACCCACGACGTTCGCCACCAGATCATCGACGGCTACATGGCCGGCTCCGAGGAATCGGTGCCGCTGCGTGTCGACGGCGGCGAGGGCGAGACCGTCAGCGGCTTCGACGTGGTCTACGTGGTCTACACCGAATTCGTGTCCATGCTCTCGCAGGAGGCACGGGTGACCCAGCTGCTGCCCATCGAGCCGGTGCTGGACGAATTCAAGTACGAGCAGGAGGACATGCTGACCACCTCTGGCGAGGTGGCTCCGGACATGAACTTCGAACCGGACGCAGATACGCTCATGGACGAGCTGCTGCCGGTGTACGTCTCTAGGCTGCTCTACTCGATCTTCCTAGAGTCCGCTGCAGCAGAGTCGGCGTCTCGCCGCACGGCGATGAAGAACGCGACGGATAACGCTACGGAGCTGGCAAACGACCTGTCCCGTGAAGCGAACCAAGCCCGTCAGGCAAAGATCACCCAGGAAATCACCGAGATTATCGGCGGCGCTGGCGCGCTGTCCGGTAGTGGAGAAAGTGACTAAATCATGACAACTGCTCACTCTTTTGATGAGCGCAACGACGAGCTGGCGGGTGCGGCGCCGACCGAGTCCGACGCCCGGGCCGCCGCTCCGGTCGAGAACACTCAGAACCCGCGCGGTTCTGAGAACGGCCGCGTCGTGCGCGTCATTGGCGCAGTCGTCGACGTGGAGTTCCCGCGTGGCGAGCTGCCCGCTTTGTACAACGCTCTCGAGGTCGATATCGACCTCGGCGAGATGTCCAGGACCATCGTGCTCGAGGTGGCCCAGTTCCTGGGCGATAACCTCGTGCGCACCATCGCCATGGCGCCGACCGACGGTCTCGTCCGCGGTGCCAAGGTTGCGGACTCCGGCAACCCGATCTCGGTGCCGGTGGGCGACCAGGTGAAGGGCCACGTGTTTAACGCTCTCGGCCAGTGCCTGGACGACCCGTCGGTGGGCGAGACCGGGGAGCGCTGGGGCATCCACCGCGAACCGCCCGCCTTCAAGGACCTCGAGGGTAAGACCGAGATCCTTGAGACCGGCATCAAGGTCATCGACCTGCTCACCCCGTACGTCAAGGGCGGCAAGATCGGCCTCTTCGGCGGTGCAGGCGTGGGCAAGACCGTGCTGATCCAGGAGATGATTACGCGTATCGCCCGCGAGTTCTCCGGTACCTCGGTCTTCGCCGGCGTCGGCGAGCGCACCCGTGAGGGCACCGACCTGTTCCTCGAGATGGAGGACATGGGTGTGCTGCCCGACACCGCGCTTGTCTTCGGCCAGATGGACGAGCCGCCAGGGGTTCGTATGCGCGTGGCCCTGTCCGGCCTGACCATGGCGGAGTACTTCCGCGATGTGCAGAACCAGGACGTGCTGCTGTTCATCGACAACATCTTCCGCTTCACCCAGGCGGGCTCCGAGGTGTCGACCCTGCTGGGCCGCATGCCTTCCGCCGTGGGTTACCAGCCGACCTTGGCAGACGAGATGGGTGTGCTCCAGGAGCGCATTACCTCGACCAAGGGCCGCTCGATTACGTCGCTGCAGGCCGTGTACGTGCCGGCCGACGACTACACCGACCCGGCTCCGGCCACCACCTTCGCTCACCTCGATGCAACCACCGAGCTTTCCCGCTCGATCGCGTCGAAGGGCATCTACCCGGCCGTGGACCCGCTGACTTCCACGTCTCGTATTCTCGAGCCGGGCATCGTGGGCGAGCGCCACTACGCTGTGGCGCAGAAGGTGATCGGCATCCTGCAGAAGAACAAGGAGCTGCAGGACATCATCGCCATCCTCGGTATGGACGAGCTGTCCGAGGAAGACAAGATCACCGTGCAGCGCGCGCGTAAGATCCAGCGCTTCCTGGGCCAGAACTTCTTCGTGGCGAAGAAGTTCACCGGCGACGAGGGCTCCTACGTGCCGCTCGAGGAGACGATCGATGCGTTCGACCGTCTCTGCGAGGGCGAGTTCGACCACTACCCGGAGCAGGCCTTCAACGGCCTTGGCGGTCTGGACGATGTCGAGGCTGCGTACAAGAAGCTGCAGGCGTAGGAGGGTAAACGATGGCTGAACTTACCGCTCAACTGGTCGCTGTCGACCGCTTGCTCTGGAAGGGCCAGGCAAGCATCGTCACCGCCCAGACCACGGAGGGTGAGATCGGCGTCCTTCCTGGCCACGAGCCGCTCCTTGGCCAGCTCAAGGACAACGGTGTGGTGACCATCCGCCCGACTGACGGCGAGCGCCTCGTAGCAGCCGTCCAGGGTGGCTTCCTGTCCGTTGTGGGCGACAAGGTGACCATTCTGGCCGACTACGCAGTCTTCGCTGACGAGGTGGATGCCGCTGAGGCGGAGTCCCACCTCGACGACGAGGACGGCACGGTCAAGGCGCGTTCCGAGGCGCAGCTCGCCGCGGTGCGCCGCCAGGGCCAGTAATCGCTCTGGTGAGGAAGGCATAGACGCCGACCGTCACACGCACACCCCTTCCCGGGAAACCGGGAGGGGGTGTTTTGCATTCGTGCAGTATCATCATCGGCGTTGTCTATCCAACGTGGTCGAGGAGGTCAGGCCGGCATGATGGTCGTCGCAGTGGGTGCAGCAGCCGTCTTGGCTGTCGTCCTCGGGGCGGCAGCGTGGCGGTTTGCCGTGGTGCGCAACTCCGGCGCCCGGGCGATGATGCGCGAGCTTCCGGCCGATGGCGTGCACGGGTGGCGTCATGGTGTGCTGCGCTACGACGGGGAACGGCTGCTGTTTTTCAAACTTCGGTCCCTGACCTTCCACCACGACATTGAACTAGACCGCCGGGGAGTGGAATTCGACGGTTTTAGAGACGTGACCGGCGATGAGCGCGAATTCATGCCCGAAATCGGTCGCGTCCTTTGCTTTTCTGGCCCCATGGGCGACTTCGAGTTCGCAGCCGACGGCCGCACCGAGATGGGGCTCATCTCGTGGGTGGAGGCCGCGCCGGACGTGCGCCAGGAGCGTATCGACGCGCGTTCGCTGATCAGACGCGTCCGGCACGATTCCGAGCGACACTAGCCCCCGCTGTACCCTAAACGGCATGCGTCTTGTCATTGCCCGCTGCTCCGTGGACTATGTCGGCCGTTTGGATGCCCACCTGCCGGAAGCGACCCGCTTGATTTTGGTAAAGGCGGATGGCTCCGTGTCCATCCATGCGGATGACCGCGCCTACAAGCCGTTGAACTGGATGACTCCGCCATGTACCACGCGCGTGGAGAGCGTCGTTGACCTGGACGGCGAGGACACCGGTGAGCAGCTGTGGATTGTTGAGAACCCGAAGGGGGAGCAGCTGCGCATCAGCATCGCCGAGGTGCTGCTGGATGAGACGAGGGAGCTGGGCGAAGATCCGGGCCTGGTGAAAGACGGGGTCGAGTCCCACCTGCAGGAGCTGCTGGCAGAGCACATCACAACGCTTGGCGAAGGCGTGACCCTGGTGCGCCGCGAGTACCCCACCGCGATCGGCCCGGTGGACATTCTGGCGCGCGACCCGCAAGGAGGCACGCTGGCGGTGGAGGTCAAACGCCGCGGCGGCATTGACGGTGTCGAACAGCTCAGCCGCTACGTGGAGCTGTTAAACCGGGACGAGCTGCTGCGGCCTGTGCGCGGCGTGTTTGCGGCGCAAGAGATCAAACCCCAGGCGCGCACCCTCGCGGGCGATCGTGGGTTCGAGTGCGTGACCCTGGACTACGACGAGTTGCGCGGCATCGAGTCCGCAGAATTGCGGCTGTTCTAATGCCTCGCAGAAACCGACGCCAGCACCATACGCCACGTTATGTGCTGCCGCGGGACGGCTCGACGTTCATCGGCACCCAAGAGATGGAGGGGCCGAGCTGGGCGCGCGGCGAGATTTTCAAGGTCCGCCAGATCGGCGCGGCCGCGGCGACGAAGTACTACGTGTGCCCGGGGTGCAACCAAAACATCCCGCCGGGAGTGGCCCACGTGGTGGCCTGGCCGCGGGACACGGGCAGGGGCGTGGACGACCGCCGGCACTGGCACAAGCACTGCTGGCAGCGGCGCTAGACTAGTCCGCATGATTGCAGCGTTTTCTGTGGCCCCGACCGTGACAAACAATTCCAACGCGGAGATGTCCGACGTTGTCGCTCGGGCGGTGAAGGTCGTCCGCGAGTCGGGCCTGCCGCACGAGACCACCGCCATGTTCACCACGATCGAGGGGGAGTGGGACGAGGTGATGGACGTGATCAAACGTGCCACGCAAGCGGTGGAGGAGGTCTCGCCTCGGGTCTCGTTGGTGGTGAAGGCGGATATTCGCCCAGGCTACGGGAATATGCTGCAGCAGAAAGTGGAATCTTTGAACAAGCACCTGGAGGCATAACGCATGACTGAACCGCACTTCACCGGCGGCGCGATCGATCTGGGGGCGCTCGCGGACCGGAGCGAAGCAACACCCACCGGCGGCTTCGAGCCGTTCATCACCGTCGACGAGACGAGCGTTGAACAGCAGGTGTTCCAGCGCTCGCTGCAAATCCCCGTGGCGGTGCTCATTGGCACGCCGCGAAGCGCCGACTCCGAGAGTTTGAAGGCGCAGTTCCAGAAGCTCGCCGCAGGCCAGCGCGCGTTCATGGTGGCCTACGTCGACGCGGACGCTACCCCGCAGGTGGCGCAGGCGATGGGCGTGCGCGTGCTGCCCACGGTGGTCGCTCTCGCGGGTGGGCGCCCGGTGGCCAACTTCGAGGGAAACCAGCCGGCGGCTGAGCTCGAGCAGTGGGTCGGCGCCCTGGTCAGCCAGCTCGGTCCGCAGCTACAGGGGCTTGACGACGACGGCACTGCGGAGGAAACCGAAACAGACCCCCGCCTGGACCAGGCCACGGCAGCGCTCAACGCGGGCGACTTCGATGCCGCGACGGCGATCTATGACCAGATCTTGGCGGAGGATCCCGCCAACACGGAGATCACCCAGGCGAAGGCCACCGTCGCTGTGCTCAAGCGAGCGCAGCACCAGGGGGAGCCGGAGGACGATGTCGAGAGGCAGCTGCAGCTCGCGGATAAGGAGTTTGTCGCGGGCGACCCCGAGGCCGCCTTCGACCGCTTGCTCGGGATGGTCAAAGCTGAGCCGCAGGCGAAAGAGCGCCTGCTCGAGCTGCTGAAACTGCTGGAGCCGAGCGACCCGCGGGTGATCGCCGCGCGCACCCGGCTCGCCAGCGCGCTGTTTTAACTAGCGGCGCAGCGCGTAGTACTGCACGCTCATCGCGGGCACGTGCAGCTCGACGGACTGCTCGAAGCGGTCCCACTCCACCGCCTGGGTCTGCAGGACGCGGGGGAGGTCGTTGCCGGCACCCCCGTAGACGGCGTCGTCGGTGTTGATCAGCAGCTCCCACTCGCCGGCCTCCGGCAGCCCCAGGCGGTAGTTCGGCTGTGAGACGCCGGAGAGGTTCACCACCGCCAGCACCGGAGCGGCGTCCGCGCCCCAGCGGACGTAGGCGAGGATGTTGTTTGCCGCGTCGTCGCCTTTCACCCACTGGAAGCCCATCGGCACGTTGTCCTGGGAGTACAGGGCAGGGGTGTCGCGGTAGACCAGATTCAGGTCACGCACGAGCCGCTGGATGCCATGGTGGTAGTCGTGCCCCCAGCCTTCGGCGAGGTCGTCCCAGTTGACGGAGCCGGCCTCGTCCCACTCGGTGGTTTGGCCCCACTCGCAGCCCATGAACAGCAACTGCTTGCCCGGGTGGGAGAACATGTAGCCGTACAGGGCGCGCACGCCGGCGGCCTTGTTCCAATCGTCGCCGGGCATACGCTGCCACAGCGAGCCCTTGCCGTGGACCACCTCGTCGTGGCTAAACGGCAGGACGTAACGCTCGGAGAACGCGTACACCAGCGAGAACGTGATTTCGTTGTGGTGGTGGGAGCGGTGGATGGGGTCGAGGGAGAAGTACTCCAACGTGTCGTTCATCCAGCCCATGTTCCACTTCAGCGAAAAGCCTAGGCCGTCCGCGTCGGTCTGCGCGGTCACGCCCGGCCATGCGGTGGATTCCTCTGCGATGGTGAGCACGCCGGGGTGCTCGCGCTGCACGGTGGCGTTCATCTCCTGCAGGAACTGCACGGCTTCCCAGTGCTCGCGGCCGCCGTACTGGTTGGGCAGCCACTCGCCAGGTTCGCGCGAGTAGTCCAGGTAGAGCATGGAGGCCACGGCGTCCACGCGCAGGCCGTCCAGGTGGAACTCCTCGCACCAGTACAGGGCGTTGGCGACCAGGAAGTTGCGCACCTCGCGGCGGCCGAAGTCGAAGACGTAGGTGCCCCAGTCCTTCTGCTCGCCGCGGCGCCAGTCGGGGTGCTCGTAGAGGGCCGCGCCGTCGAAGCGCGCGAGCGCCCAGGCGTCTTTGGGGAAGTGGGCTGGGACCCAGTCCACAATCACGCCGATGCCGTTGGCGTGCAGGCGGTCCACAAGCGCGCGGAATTCGTCGGGGGTGCCCCAGCGTGCCGTCGGCGCATAGTAGCCGGTGACCTGGTAGCCCCACGAGCCGCCGAAAGGGTGTTCGGCCACGGGGAGGAACTCCACGTGGGTGAAGCCGTTGTTCACCAGGTACGGCACCAGCTCTTCGGTGAGGGTGGCGTAGTTCGATCCCTCCTTCCACGAGCCAATGTGGCACTCGTAGACGCTCATGGCGGAGTTCGTGGCGTCAACCCCGGCGCGCGCCTGCATCCACTCGTCATCGGTCCACGCGAACTCGCTTCGCGCCGCCACCACCGACACGGTCTCCGGCGGGGTGAGGGTGCGCTTGGCCAGCGGGTCCGCCTTGTCCACGCGTGCGCCGTCGGCGGTTTGGATGGCGTACTTGTACGTCGCACCGTCGTCGATGCCGGGGATGAAGATCTCCCACACCCCGGACACACCGAGGGAGCGCATCGGGTACTGGTTCGGGTTCCACTCGCAGAAGTCGCCGATGACGGCCACACCCTGCGCGTTGGGCGCCCATACGGCAAACGAGGTGCCGCGGACCTCGCCCAGAGAGGTCTCGTAGGAGCGCACGTTCGCGCCGAGCACTTCCCACAGCCGTTCGTGGCGGCCCTCGCCAATCAGGTGCAGGTCGAGGGAGCCCAGGGTGGGCAAGAAGTGGTACGCGTCGGCGATGATACGGGGCTCGGCGCCGGGGTAGGTCACGCGGAAGCGGTAGTCGGGCGAATGCTCGTCGTCAAGCGCGATGGCCCAGATGTCGTCGCCAATGGGCTCCATCGCCTCGGCAGCGTTGTGGATGAGCAGCTCCACGCGCTCCGCGCCGAGGAAGCGGGTGCGCACCACGGATCCGGCGCTCAGCCTGTGCCAGCCGTAGAAATCGTGCGGCGCGTGGTGCTTGCATTCGATGAGGCGCTGGCGGTCGCCTTCGGGGATGAGCAGGTCGGTGTTCATGGCGTTTCCTTAGGGGCGGTAGTCGTGGTCTGAGATCTGACGGTACGCAAGTGCTTCTCGACGCACCTTCGGCACCTCCGGCAGCCGGAAAATATGCGCCACATTCTTCTCGGGGGCGAGCCGGACGAAGTTGCCGGTCTCGGTGGCTGTCCAGGTGTAGGTTTCGCCGGTGATCTGATCGGCCACCCCGAAGGTGTCGCCATCGTTCAGGCCCACGGCGGAGGCGTCGATGCGCAGCATGCCCTCCTGTGTGGAGGAGGGGTCGAGGTTGACCACCACGAGGACCGCGTTGCCCGTTTCGGCGTCCACCTTGGAGTACGCGATGATCTGGTCGTTGGCGATCTCGTGGAAACGGATCTGGCGCAGCTGCTGCAGGGCGGGGTTGTCGCGGCGGATGGTGTTGAGCAGCGTGAGGTACGGCTCGAGCGAGGTGCCGTTTTGCAGCGCTGCGGCGAAATCACGGTGGCGCAGCTGGTACTTCTCGCTGTCGTGGTATTCCTCGCTGCCCTCTGCGACCGGGCGGTCCTCGTAGAGCTCGTAGCCGGAGTACACGCCCCACAGCGGGCTCATGGTCGCGGCCAGGGTGGCGCGCAGCGCGAACGCGGCAGGGCCGCCCTGTTGCAGGGATGCGTGGAGGATGTCGGGGGTGTTGACGAAGAGGTTGGGGCGGGAGACGTCTGCGACGTCCACCAGCAACTGCGCGAAATCGGTCAGCTCCGCCTTCGTGGTCTTCCACGTGAAGTGGGTGTAGGACTGCGAGAACCCCGCTTTGGACAGGCCGTACATCCGTGGTGGGCGAGTGAATGCCTCAGCCAGGAAGATCACGTCCGGGTCCGTCTCGTGGACCTTGGTGATGAGCCAGTGCCAGAAGCCCACCGGCTTGGTGTGCGGGTTGTCCACGCGAAAGGTGGTCACGCCGAGATCCACCCAGTACATGAGCACGCGGTAGATCTCCGCGTAGAGCTTCTCGGGCGCGTTGTCGAAGTTTAAGGGGTAGATGTCCTGGTATTTCTTCGGCGGGTTTTCGGCGTACGCGATGGTGCCGTCCGCCAGCACGGTAAAAAACTCCGGGTGCTCTTTGGCCCACGGGTGGTCCGGCGCCGCCTGCAGGGCGAAGTCGAGGGCGATTTCCAGGCCCAACTCGTTAGCGTGGTCCATCATGTCCAAGAACTCGTCCTCGCCGCCGAGGTTCGGGTCAAAAGCGTCGTGGCCGCCGTGTTTGGAGCCAATGGCCCAGGGCGAACCCACGTCCCCGTCCTGCGCGGCGAGCGTGTTGTTCCGGCCTTTGCGGTTGACCTCGCCGATGGGGTGGATGGGCGGGAAGTAGACGGTGTCAAAACCCATGTCGGCCACGCGCTGCAGCTGAGCGGCGGTGGTCGCCCACGTCCCGTGGACCGGGTTACCGTCCGCATCCAGCCCGCCGGTGGAACGGGGGAACAGCTCGTACCAGGAGTTCACCAACGCCTCGCGGCGCTCCACCAGGATGTCCGCCACCGGCCCCCGCGTGACCAGCTCGCGCAGGGGGTACTCGGCCAGCACGTCGCGCACCTCCTGGGAGACGCCCGGCGCGATGCGCTGGCTGAGCGTCAGCGTGTCGTCGAGAAGCGCCGCCCGCGCGTTTTCGAGCACTTCGGGCGACGGGGTCTGCGCGATGGCGGCTGTGAACAGGTCGGCGCCGCGGGCGATGTCGTTGGCCAGCTCGGCCTCTGTTTGGCCAGCGGTGAGCTTCTTTTCCACGGCGTTGCGCCATGTGGCCATGACGTCGCTCCATGCGTCCACGCGGTAGCGCCACAGGCCCTGCTCGCGCGGGATGAAGATGCCGTGGACGTAGTCCGGGCGGTAGACCTCCTGGTGCATGGGCACGGAGTACTGCTCGCCCGATGGGGCGACCAGCACGAGCGTGGCGGCCACCGCATCGTGGCCCTCGCGCCACACCAGCGCCGAGACCGGCACCACCTCGCCGACCACGGCCTTAGCGGGCAACGTCCGCCCGGAGACTTGCGGGCGCACGTCGTCGATGCCAAAGCGAGCAACCATAATTTCGGACCCTCTCAACCTGCCTGCATTCCATCAGCCAGGGTAGCGCGGGCCTCCCACACACGCGGGTCGAAATAGGTAAAGATGGGTGCGTGAACACGAACGAGGAAAACGCCCAGCCACTGACCACGGACCCGGACCTGCTCGTCGACATGCGCGAAGTCGAGTTCGTCCGCGGCGGCCGCACGCTGGTGGGCCCCGTGACGTGGCAGGTGGAGCTGGACGAGCGCTGGGTGGTTATCGGCCCCAACGGCGCCGGCAAGACCACGCTGATCCGCATGGCCTCCGCGCAGGAGTTCCCCTCCGCCGGCACGGTATTTATCCTCGGCGAACGCGTCGGCGCGACCGACATGCGCGACCTGCGCGCGGCCATCGGCGTGACCTCGTCGGCGGTGGCCCAGCGCGTGCCGGACGACGAAAAGGTGGGCGACCTCGTCGTCTCCGCCGGCTACGCCATCTTGGGCCGCTGGCGGGAGGACTACGACGAGATGGATTACGAGCAGGCGCTCGAGGTCCTCGAGCAGGTCGGTGCGATCCACCTGATGGACCGGCGCTGGGGCACCCTTTCCGACGGCGAGAAGAAGCGGGTGCTGGTGGCGCGCGCGGTGATGACCAACCCAGAGCTGCTCATCTTGGACGAGCCGGCTGCCGGCATGGACCTTGGCGGGCGTGAGGACCTGCTGAGCTACCTGGCGGACCTTGCCATGGACCCGGATGCGCCCGCGATTGTCATGATCACCCACCACCTAGAGGAGATCCCGGCCGGGTTTACGCACGCCATGTTGCTGGACGAGGGCGAGGTGGTGGCCCAAGGCCTCATCGACGATGTGCTCACCTCCGAGAACGTCTCGCGCGCGTACCACCAGCCCATCGAGGTCACGGTGGACGAGGGCCGCTACTTCGCGCGCCGGGCACGCGCCGCACGCGGGGGTGCGCACCGGGCGTAAGCCTGGGGGAGCGGCCATGCCCACGGAAAGGACCAGGCAACGCAACGTCCGCCAGGGCGTGATGACACACGACGCCGCAGACGCCATCGACGTCAGCGAACAGAGCGGGTTCCAGGGTGCCCGGCTGTCCGCCACGGTGGTGCTGCTGCGCGACGGCACGGACGGCATCGAGGTGTGGATGCAGGAACGCGTGCTGTCAATGCCGAACTACCCCGGCATCACCGTCTTTCCCGGCGGAGGTGTGGATTCCCGCGACTTCCCGCCGCGCGCGTGGAACGACGGTGATCTGTGGCTCGGCCGCTCCGCCGTGTCACTCGCCCGCCAGCTCGGCGTGACCAAGTACAAGGCCCACGCGCTCATGTTCGCGGCGGTGCGCGAGCTGTTCGAGGAGACCGGCACGTTGCTCGCGGTCGACGACGACTGCGTGCTGCTGGACGACGCCCGGCCGTTCCACGACCGGCGCCTCCAGCTGGAATCGCACGAGCTCTCGCTTACCGACGTGCTCCGCGAGTCCAACCTCAACGTCTGTGGCGACCTGCTCAAACCGCTGGCGCGCTGGGTGGGCCAGTCTGAAAGCGGCAACTGGTTCGACACGTTCACCTTCGTCGCAGCCCACCCCGGGGGCCAAGAACCGGATTCCGAGACCGACGAGGCGGACGACGCGAACTGGTTCCCGCCGCAGCTACTCCTCAACGGCTGGCGCCACGGCCTGGTCCGCCTCGCGCCGTCCACCTGGGCACAACTCTCCGCCATTGCGTCCTTTGCAGACACTGCCGAGGCGCTCGCAGCCGCCGAGACCTCCGACCTCGCGCCGGTGCTGGGGGACCCGGTGGACGATCAGCGTTTCAGCGACTTCTACTCGTTTATCCCCATCGACAGGATCGGACGCCGCGGTGGGATTTAGCGTTGAAGAAGCCCGCTACCTCGCGGCCAGCGCCGACCAAATCGCGCAGGTTGCCCCCGAGGTGGCGTTGACCAAGACGTCGGTGTTCGCCGACAGGGCAGTGCTGGACCGCCATTTCGGCGACTACGCCCGCGCGGTGAGCGTGCTCATCGCCTCGCAGCGCGCGGCAGTGGGGAAGCTTCCCTCGCACTGGCTCACGGACGACGCCGCCGTCCAGCAGGCGACACCTGCCCGGGTGGCACGCGTGCGGGCCGAGCGCATCGCCGCGGCCGGGGCGGCGTTTGTCCACGACGTCACCTGCTCCGTGGGCTCGGAGGCCCCGGCATTTTCAGCCGCTGGGCTGGACTGGTTTGGCTCCGACTTGGACCTGGCGCGCCTGGTCATGGCGCGGCACAACCTGGGGCCAGACGCGTGGCTAGCCCAAGCCGATGCGCTCGCGCCGGTGAGCGGCGGCGGGGTGGTGGTTGCCGATCCCGCGCGCCGGGCCGGCGGCAGGCGCATCACCGATCCCGCAAAGCTCCTCCCGCCACTGCCGGACCTGCTCGAGGCCTGTGCGGGGCGGGAATTGGCAGTCAAGTGCGCGCCGGGCATCGACTATTCGCAGTGGCACGGCCTGGTCAGCGTTGTCTCCGTCGACGGCGGGGTGAAGGAAGCGTGCCTGTACACCCCCGGGTTGGCGGGCGGAGCGCGTCGAGAAGCAGTCGTGCTGCGAAAGTGCGAGGAACGCGTGACGGATGAGGAACCCGACGAGGTGGCGGTGACCGCGCCGCGGAAATTCATCATTGAGCCGGACGGCGCGATTGTGCGCGCAGGCCTCGTGCGGCAGTGGGCGGCGCGCCACGGGCTGAGCATGCTGGACGAGCACATCGCGTTCACCACCGGGGACGACGTGCCGGCGGGATACAGCGGCTTCGAGTTCATTGAGGCGGTGCCGCTGCGCGGGTTGAAGCGGGCGCTCGCCGGCCACGGGGCGGGCTCGGCGGAGATTCTCGTGCGCGGGGTGGACGTGGACCCAGACCAGTTGCGCAAGAAGCTCAAGCTGCGCGGGGAGAGGCAGATGGGTGTGGTGATCGCGCGCATCGGCGACGATGCGGTGGCGCATGTGTGCGGCCCGCGCGTCCACGCCTAACCTGGCACCCATGGCCTACCTCGATCACGCAGCCACCACACCCATGCGCCAAAGCGCCGTCGATGCATGGGTGGAGCACGCAGGCGCACTCAACGCGGGCAGCCAGCACGCCGCGGGGCGCCGGGCCAACGCGGTGCTCGCGGAGTCCCGGGAGCGTATCGCGCGGGCGCTCGGTGCGGACCCAGTTGAGGTGGTCTTCACCGGGTCCGGTACGGAGGCGAACAACATCGGCGTGCGCGGGCTGTTTGGCGCCTCTCAGTCAGGCCGCGTCGTGTCGACCCAGATCGAACACCCTGCGGTGCTCGAGGTGGTCAAGGCCCTAGACCAGACCGGCGAGGATGTCGCGTGGCTCCCAGTCGGCCGCGACGGGCGGATCTCCGACCTTGCGGTGCTGGACACCCCGGCGGCGGTGGCGGCGGTGATGTGGGCGAACAACGAGACGGGCGCTATCCAGCCCGTGGGCGAGGTTGTGCGGCGCGCGGGGGCCGTCGGCACTCCTGTGCACGTGGATGCGGTGCAGGCAGTTGGCCACATGCCGGTGGACTTCCACGAGCTGGGAGCGGCGACGCTGGCGGCCAGCGCCCACAAGTTTGGCGGGCCTAGGGGGATGGGGATCCTCTTGGCGCGCCGTTCCCCGGCGCCGCAGCCGGTGATCCTGGGCGGCGGGCAGGAACGCGGCATCCGTTCGGGCACGGTGGACGTTGCGTCCGCGGCGGCGACGGCGGCGGCACTGGAGGAGGCGGTCGCGGAGATGGAGGCGGAGCGCGCCCGGATCAGCGAGCTGCGAGACGTGGTGGTCGCCGGGGTTGAAGCGGCGGTGCCGGAGGTGATCGTCACCACCGGGGAGCCACGCCTGCCGGGGCACGCGCACTTCATGTTCCCGGGCGCGAACGCGGACGCGCTAATCATGCTGCTCGACGCGCAGGGGATTGAGGTCTCCGCCGGATCTGCGTGTGCCAGCGGTGTGGTGCGGATGAGCCACGTCCTAGAGGCCATGGGGTATTCCGAGCGCGAGGCGATGGGGGCTCTGCGCGTGACGGTGGGGCGGACGAACACGCGCGACGACGTTGACGCGTTCCTAGCGGCCATCCCGGAAGTGGTCGAGCGTGCGCGGGCGGCGGGTGCGCTGTAAGGCGCGTGTCGCGTGTGGTTTGTGTGACTGGGGTGCTTTAGTGTGGCCGGTATGCAACGTACTCGCCGCACTCGTTCTGTCGCTGCCGTCGCCGCTTTAGCGCTCGGGCTGGGCATTGTGAACCCGCTATCAGAGTCCGCCGACGCGCAGTCCCTCCCGGGGCTGGTCTCCGGTGTCGACGTCGCAGGCCACCAGCGCCCCGGCGGGGCTGCCATCGACTGGCACTCCGTGGGCACCATCGGCGGACAAGACTTCGCGTTTGTGAAGGCCTCCGAGGGCGAAGGCTGGAAAAACGAGTTCTACGACGAAGACGCCAAAGCAGCGGCCGACGCCGGCCTCAAAGTGGGCGCCTACCACTACGCCCGCCCGGCGGAGGACCCGGTTGCGCAGGCCCGCTATTTCGCCTCCGTGGTCAATGCAGGCCCGGCGACCCAGTTGCCCCCGGTGCTGGACCTCGAGGTGGACGAGGGCCTCGGCCCGGTGCAGCTGGCCGCCTGGACGCAGACGTTCCTCTCTGAGCTGGAGGTGCGCACCGGCAAGCGGCCGATGCTCTACACGTACCGCTACTTCTGGTACGAGCGGATGGACAACACCAACGCGTTCACCTCCTACCCGCTGTGGCTGGCGGCGTACCAGAACCAACCACCGGCCCCGGTCGGCGGCTGGGACAAGCTGAGTTTCTGGCAGCGTGCTGAGACGGGCCGCGTGGTGGGGATCAACACTCCCGTGGACATGAACATCTTCAACGGCAGCGAAGCGCAGTTGGATCAGTTTGCGGCCGGAGACTTGCGCGCCGGCGGCGGTGTGCTCGAATCGTTCCAGGCCCAGGATTCCGGTCAGCTCGAGGTGCTGGAGCAGGACAACACCGCACTCGTCGTGGCCATCCTCGCGCTCGCCGCAGGTGGCCTTGGCGCGCAGCAGTTTATCGACGCCGCACGTCTCGCCGGCTTCGACCCCACCGACGCCGACAACATCGCGGGCCTCGTCCGCGCGCTGTCGAACCAGGGCGAGCTACCCGTCGAGGACCTGCGGAAGATGATGGTCGGCGGATACCAGATCGGCGACCTGCTCATCCTGCTCGACAACGCAGCGAAACAAGCAAACCAGAGCTAGTCGTGGCGCGGTGTCGTGGCCAAGCGGCGGCACCAGTCCTCGCCCTTGAACTGCGCCGGCACCGCGCCTTTGAGCAAGTTGCGGGTGAGCTGGCCGTTTGCCTCGAGCGGGTGGCCCGCGCCGATAAGCACGATGTTGCCGTAACGGCGGCCCTTCAGCATCGGCGGGTCCGCGATCGCCGCGACGTGCGGGAAGACCTCCAACATTCCCGCGAGCTCTTCCTTCGCCTCCTTTAGGTCCGCGTGCGAGCCGCAGTTGGCAACGTAGAACCCGCCCTCGCTTAGCGACGCCCACGCGGCCCGGTAAAACTCCACCGTGGTGAGGTTGCGTGGGGTAGTGGCCGATGAGAACACGTCCCGGATGATCACGTCGCGGGTCGCCGGTTTGAACGCGTCGGTGACCTCGCGGGCGTCGCCGACGCGGATCTTCACGGTGGGCGACCGTGGGACGTCGAAACGCTCGCGCGCGAGGACGGCGAGCTCGGAATCAATCTCCACCACCGTGTTGCGGGAGCCGGGCCACGCCGCCGCGACATAGCGCGCGAGCGTGCAGGCGCCGCCGCCGAGGTGGGTCACGCGCGACTTCGCCCGGTGTGGTTCCGGGTAGGCGGAGTCGAGGAAATCTGCCATCCAGCGCATGTACTCGAAATCCAGCCGGGTTGGCTCGCCCGGCACGATGTGGGAGCTGGGCACGCCATTGACAAGCAGCACCATGGACCCGTCCGGTTCGTGGAGCACTTCGGCGACACCGGTGTCGATCTCGTAAAACTCGCTTTTTGCGCCCATGCGGGCATCTCCCTAGGACTTCACCAGCCGCGCGATTGCGGCGGACGCCTCTTCGATCTTGGCGTCGGCTTCCTGCCCGTCGCTGATCGCATCGGCAACACAGTGCTTCAAGTGGTCGTCCAGCAAACCCAGTGCCACGCCCTTCAGCGCCGCGTTGACCGCACTGATCTGGGTGAGGATGTCAATACAGTAGGCGTTTTCGTCGATCATGCGGTGAATACCGCGGGTCTGCCCCTCGATACGTTTGAGCCGAGCGAGGTAACGGTCTTTCTCGCTGATGTAGCCGTGGTTGGCCGAGTTCCCGGAAGCGGGGGTGGGGGTGTTCATCATTGGTCTCCTGGATGGTGTGGACGGTGTCGGGTCACTTGGACCGGTTAAGCATCCGGTCGGTGCTGCTCTGTGGGGTGAGGTCGAGGCGGCGGAGCAGCTGCGCATTGAGGGCGACGACGACGGTCGAGGCCGACATCAGGATTGCGCCGACGCTCATCGGCATCACGAACCCGATTGGGGCGAGGATACCGGCAGCGAGCGGAACTGACAGCAGGTTGTAGCCGGCCGCCCACCACAGGTTCTGCTTCATCTTCCGGTAGGTCGCACGGGAGAGCTCGATGACTGAAAGCACCGATCGCGGGTCGGAGCTTGCCAGGACGACGCCCGCCGAGCCGATCGCCACGTCTGTGCCGGCACCGATCGCGATGCCGACATCGGCCTGGGCCAGCGCGGGGGCGTCGTTGACGCCATCGCCGACCATTGCGACCTTGTGGCCCTCGCCTTGCAGTTCCTTGACTTTCGCGGCCTTGTGCTCGGGACGAACACCCGCGAAGACCCGGTCAATGCCCAGGTCTTTGGCTACGGTGTCCGCGACGGCCTGCGCATCGCCGGTGATCATGACGACCTGGGCGCCCGCAGAGTGCAGTGCGTCGACGGCGTCGCGGGACTCGGGACGGATCTCGTCGGCAAGCCGCAGCGCTCCGATCACTTCGCCGTCGGCGAGGACGTGGAGAATGATCGCGCCCTCCCTGCGCCACTCGTCGGCGACCGGGAGCTCCCCGGCGGAATGCTTCTCAAGCAGGTAGGGGCCACCGACCTCGATTACCTCACCGCCAACAGTTGCCTTCACGCCCACTGCTGGGGACGAAGAAAAGTCGATTGCCTGCGGGACGGCTACGCTACGGGCCTGAGCAGCCCCGGTGATGGCGCGTGCGAGCGGGTGCTCGCTGTCTGCCTCGGCGGCCGCCGCTAGCGCAAGCACGTCTTCTTTATCACGCCCACCGGCGGGGTCGATCGCGGTGACGGTGGGCTCACCTTTGGTGAGGGTGCCGGTCTTGTCGAATAGTACTGCGTCGACGGTGCGCATGGATTCGAGTGCGAGCCGATCCTTGATCAGCACCCCGCCGCGGGCGGCGCGCTCGGTCGCGATGGAGACAACCAACGGGATTGCGAGGCCTAGGGCATGAGGGCAGGCGATGACGAGCACCGTGATGGTGCGCACCACGGCGTCGTTTGGCACGCCGACAACGGTCCAGACCACGGCGGTCAGAATGGCGGCGCCGAGGGTGAACCAGAACAACCACGCGGCGGCCTTGTCTGCGAGGCGCTGCGCCCGCGATGACGATTCTTGCGCATCGGTGACGAGCTTTTGAATGCCGGCCAACGCAGTGTCGCCACCCGTGGCTGTGACCTTGATGCGCAGGCCCGAGTCCGTCGCGATGGTGCCAGCGACCACGTGCTCGCCTTCACCGCGGCGCACCGTTTTCGACTCACCGGTGACCATCGACTCGTCCATGCTGGCGCTGCCGTCGACGATTGTGCCGTCGGCAGGTACGGACGCGCCGGGCCGCACGATCACGACATCGCCGACCTCAAGATCCGCCGGGGTGACCTTCACCACTTCGTCGCCGTCGATCTTCTCGGCCTCGTCGGGCAGAAGTGCGGCGAGCGAATCCAGGGCCGAGGTGGTCTGGGCGAGGGAGCGCATCTCGATCCAGTGCCCCAGCAGCATGATGACCACCAGCAGCGCCAGTTCCCACCAGAAATTCAGCCCGTGGTCCAGCAAGTTCAGGCTCGCACCCCAAGAAGAGACGAAGGCGACCGTGATCGCGAGCGCGATCAGCAGCATCATGCCGGGTTTGCGGGAGCGGATCTCGGAGACAGCACCCGTCAAGAACGGGCGACCTCCCCAGAAGTAAATGACCGTGCCCAAAAGCGGCGAGATCCACCGGGCCCATTCCGCGTCAGGCAGCTGGTAGCCGATGAGGTGGGCAAACGTGCTGTTGAACCCGACGACCGGGATCGCGAGAACCAGCATGATCCAGAAGAGCCTGCGGAACTGGGCAACGTGGTCTCCGTGGCCTGCGTGACCCGCGTGGTCATGGCCCGCGTGGCCATGGCCTCCATGTTCTCCGTGGCCCGCGTGCTCTGTGTGGTGGCGGCCGGCATGGCCTTCGAGGTTGCTGTGTTCGTGATGGCTGGCGTGCGCACCGGGTCGGGTGCCGGAGTGGGCGTGTCCGTCGCTCATGGTTCTGTCCTCTCGTTGCGGTTCATCGTTGTGGTCGGTTCGGCCGTGCCGGGGGGCCTAGCACGACGGCCGTCTCCCACGTTAGTACCCCAGGGGGGTATGTGTCTAGGGTGTGTCCCGATCCGAACGACCTGACGTTTCACCTTTCGCACTCACGGGACTACACTCCCGCCACATGCGAGTATTGGCGGCCATGAGCGGGGGAGTCGACTCCTCTGTCGCTGCTGCGCGCCTGGTGGAGGCGGGCCACGACGTCGTCGGTGTGCACCTTGCGCTCAGCAAGGACGCGCAGCAGACGCGCGAGTCCGCACGCGGGTGCTGCTCCCTGGAAGACTCCGCCGACGCGCGCCGAGTGTGCGACCACCTGGGCATCCCGTTCTACGTGTGGGACTTCTCTGACCGCTTCAGAGAAGAGGTCATCGACAACTTCGTGTGGTCCTACGAACACGGCGAGACCCCCAACCCGTGCCTGCGCTGCAACGAGAAGATCAAGTTCGCTGCGCTGCTGGACCGTGCGGTCACCCTGGGCTTCGACGCTATCGCCACCGGGCATTACGCGATTATCGACGCCGAAGGTAACCTCCGCCGCTCCACCGACCCGAAGAAAGACCAGTCCTACGTCTTGGGCGTGCTCACGCGCGACGAGTTGGACCGCTGTCTCTTCCCGGTCGGCGACACCGAGAAACCGCAGATTCGGGAGGAGGCGGCCCGCCACGGGTTCGCCACCGCGTCCAAGCCG
This sequence comes from Corynebacterium mucifaciens, assembly GCF_012396315.1. Classification (GTDB taxonomy): domain Bacteria; phylum Actinomycetota; class Actinomycetes; order Mycobacteriales; family Mycobacteriaceae; genus Corynebacterium; species Corynebacterium mucifaciens. Next base: position 348,972 of record NZ_JAAXPF010000001.1, read on the forward strand.
GATTCCTACGACATCTGCTTCATCCCGGACGGCAATACGCAGGCGTTTCTGGGCCGTTCAATCGGCATGCGTCCCGGCATGATCAAGGACACCGACGGGCGTGAACTGAAGGAGCACGACGGCGCCTTCCAGTACACGATCGGCCAGCGCAAAGGCCTGAACATCCGTGTGCCCGCCGAGGACGGCAAGCCGCGCTACGTCACTGACGTGGACACCGCCACCGGCACGGTCACGGTGGGGCCGCGCGAGGCGCTGAAGGTCCACGAGATCACCGCTGACCGTCTCAAGGTGCTGCACTCGGCCATGGACGGGCAGTTCGAGGCAAACGTGCAGATCCGCGCCCACGGTGGAGTGGTGCCTTGCACAGCGCGCATCGAGGGCGGCCAGATGACGCTGACGCTGCACGAGCCACTCGAGGGTGTGGCCCGCGGCCAGGCCGCGGTTCTCTACTTGCCCGATCCTGACGGCCTCGGCGACATCGTGCTCGGCTCTGGCACCATCTGCGCCACGGCGTAGCATCCAGCCCGTGACTGTCCTTCCCCCAACCGCGTTCGGCCTCGGGCCGCTGCCCGGCACGAACTTTTCGCCGGCCGCGGACGTGGTGTTGTCCGAGTCGCCCCTGCCGCATATTCCGCAGCTGCCAGACCGCGGCGTGGGCTCCGACCTGATCGGCCGTACCGCCGCGCTGCTTCCGATCCCAGTCGCGCGCGGCCCTCGTGGCTGGCGGGTGGCTGCGCGCGCGAGCAGGGACGCGGACCGGATGGAGCGCGACCTCGACCACCTCGAGGAACTCTGGCACAGCAAGGTGGACACCGTGAAGGTGCAGCTGGCGGGTCCGTTCACGCTCGCCGCCGAGATCGAGATGGCCAACGGCCACCGCATGATCACCGACCCCGGCGCGCTGCGCGATCTCACGGACGCGCTGCTCGAGGTGAGTGAGGGGCACCGGAGGGACGTCGAGAAGCGGTTTGGCGCGAGCGTGCTGCAGTTGGACGAGCCGAGACTGCCCGAGGTCGTGGCCGGTACGCTGAAAGGCGCCACCGACTTTGAGACCATCCGGGCGATCCCGGAGCCGGAGGAGACGCTCGCGCGCTTCGGCGAGCACCTGCTGCATACGCCGATGCTTCTCGACGTCCCATGGTTGACCACCGACCCGCGCCGGGCCGACAATGACGCGCTCGCACGGCTGCTGGATGGCGGCGCGCGCATCGCGATCCCGGCAATGCAGCCGCGGGAGCTGTACAACGTGTTCGACGAGCTGCAGATCGACCCAGCTGCGACCACCGTCGACGTGTACGCACAGTCCGCCGCCACGCTGGTGGGCGCAGCGGCGAACTACCGTGCTGCCCGCGAGATGGCCGAAGAGCTGGGTTCTGCGCGCTAACCCAGCATCGGCCAGCCGGGCAGCACGTTCGAGGCGTCCCGGCCCTGGGACTCGAAGTAGCGTTTCCGGTCCTCCTGCAGCCTGTAGTACTCCACGGCCTGGTACTCCATGAGCTCGCCGCCGTCCATCTCCGCGAGCTCCGGGTAGTGTTTGCGCACCTGCATCCACGCCACGCGCGCGGCCGCGAAGGCGTCGGCGGTCGCCTCGTGCGCGTTGTCTAGGCGCACGCCGTAGTGCTCGCACATCGACGTCAGGTTCCGTTGGCCCTTGCGGTAGCGGTCCTTGGCACGGTCGATGAGCAGGGGATCGAATACCGGGCCGGTGACCGTGAAGTCGCCGGTGAGATGGCGCAACACCGTCAGGTCGTAGGGGGCGTTGAAGACCACCAGGGTCAGGCCGTCCTCCCAGCCCTGCTTGATCGCCTCCACGGTCTCGCGCACCACCTCGTCGTGGTCGCGTCCCTCCGCGCGGGCCTTCTCCGTGGTGATGCCGTGCACCTTCGCGGCCTCCTCTGGGATCTCCACCCCGGGGTCGGCGAGGGTCTCGGTGGCGTCGACCGCGGAGCCGTCGATACGCACGAGCGCAGAGGTGACCACGCGGGCCTCGCGCGGGTTGGCGGACGTGGTCTCCAAGTCGAAGGAGAGCATGCGGGAGGCATCGAATGTGGCCATGCCGGACATTGTAATGAGCACTCCGACACGCACCCGCCGGGCGCTAAACGCGGCGCTAAACTCGGTGCGCGTGAGTGAAATTTCCGCTGATCTGCACCGCGAATGGGACGAGCTGGCCGAGGAGGTCCGTCGCCACCGGGACCTCTACTACAACGGTCAGCCGGTCATCACCGACGGCGAGTTCGACGAGTTGTTCCGCCGCCTCCAGCGCATGGAGGAGGAACACCCAGAGCTCGCCGTGCCGGATTCGCCGACGAAGGAGGTCGGCGCCCCGGCCGCCGACGACGCGTTTGCGGACGTGCGCCACCCCGAGCGCATGATGAGCCTGGATAACGTCTTCAACGAAGACGAAATGCGCGAGTGGCTGTCCAAAGCCCCGGGCCCGTATTTGACCGAGCTGAAAATCGACGGGCTTTCCATCGACCTCATCTACGAAAACGGCGAGCTCACCCGCGCGGCCACGCGTGGCGACGGCACCACGGGCGAGGACATCACGGCAAATGCCCGGGTGATTGAAGACATCCCGCACCGGCTCACCGGCGACGCGCCGGCATTTCTGGAGGTCCGCGGCGAGGTGTTCATCCGGCCCGAGGATTTCCCCGAGCTCAACGAGCTGCGCCAAAAGGAAGGCGGCAAGCCCTTCGCCAATCCGCGCAACACGGCGGCCGGGGGCCTGCGGCAGAAGAACCCCGAAGACGTGAAAAAGCGCAAACTGCGCATGATCTGCCACGGCATCGGCGCACGAGAGGGCTTCACGCCGCAAACACAGCACGAGGCGTACGAGAAGCTCGCCGAGTGGGGCTTGCCGGTGAGCGAGTACACGCGCCGGGCGGAGACGGCCGACGAGGTCATCGAGGCGGTTAACTACTGGGGGGAGCACCGCAACGATGCGATCCACGAGATGGACGGCCTGGTGGTCAAGGTCGACTCGGTGGCGCAGCAGCGCGCCCTGGGTGCTACATCGCGCGCCCCGCGCTGGGCGATCGCGTACAAGTACCCGCCGCAGGAGGTGACGACAAAGCTCAACGACATTGCCGTCTCCGTCGGGCGAACGGGCCGCGCCACGCCGTTCGCGGTGTTGGAGCCGGTGTTCGTCTCCGGCTCAACGGTGTCCATGGCCACCCTGCACAACCAGCACGAGGTCAAACGCAAAGGTGTGATGATCGGCGACACCGTTGTGGTGCGCAAGGCCGGCGAGATCATCCCGGAGGTGCTCGGCCCGGTCGCCGATCTGCGTGACGGCACCGAGCGCGAGTTCGTCTACCCCGAGCACTGCCCCGTGTGCGGCACGAAGCTCGCCCCCGCGAAGGAGGGCGACGCCGACTGGCGCTGTCCCAACACCCGGTCGTGCCCCGCGCAGCTCTCGGCGCGCCTGGAATACATCGCCTCGCGCGGCGCCTTCGACATCGAGGCGCTGGGGGAGAAGGGCGCGGCCGACCTCATCGCCTCCGGCGTACTAGAGGACGAGGCGTGCCTGTTCGACCTCACCGAGGACGACCTGAAAAAGTCCAGCGCCTACACCCGCAAGGACGGCCAGGTCAATGCCGCCGGCAAGAAACTTTTGGCCAACCTGGACACCGCGAAGGACGCCGAGCTGTGGCGGGTCATCGTGGCACTGTCCATCCGCCACGTCGGCCCCACAGCGGCCCGCGCGCTGGCCTCGCGTTTCCACTCCATGCAGGCGCTTATCGACGCCCCAACGGCCGACCTCGCCGAAACCGGCGGCGTGGGCCAAGTGATTGCGGAGAGCTTTAAGGATTGGTTCACGGTGGAGTGGCACCAAAACATCGTGGAGAGCTGGGCTGCGGCGGGCGTGACGATGGAGTCGGATGAGGAAGACCTCGCCCCGCAGACCCTGGAGGGGCTCACCGTGGTGGTTACCGGCAGCTTGGAAGGCTTTACCCGCGACGAGGTGAAGGAAGCGATTCTGTCACGCGGCGGCAAAGCGGCCGGCTCGGTGTCGAAGAAAACCGATTACGTCGTGGTCGGCGAAAACGCGGGCTCCAAGGCGGCGAAGGCGGAGGAGTTAGGACGGCCGATCCTCACCGAGGCGCAGTTTGTGCGGTTGCTCGAGGGTGGCCCAGACGCGCTCGCATAAACCGAGCGGCGCTCAGCCCCACCAGGACCGCCGCCCACACGGCGATGGCCCACCACAGCCAGATAGGGAACTGGCCGTTCCAGTTCACGCCAAATGAGAGCATCCACACCACAGCTGCGGAGATGACCGCATTAACCACGGCGTAGGTGGGGCTTTTAGCACTCCGCACGGTGCTGAAAGTCACGGATCCAAGCAGTAGCGCAATTATGACAAGTGGGATCATCGTGTCTCCTTCATAAGGTCGACGCCCAGGCGATCTACCCATGCGTCAGTGTCGCCTGCGACAAACGTGGCTCGGCTGTCATCATCACGCTCGGGATCCCACACCAGCATGGTCCGGAATCCGCCCGTACCACCGTTGTGGAAAGTGATTTCCTGGCCGTCCTCGTCGAGATCGCCCCATCCATAGTTAGGCACACCATGCGAGGACACCCACTCCACGTATTTCGCCATGTCAGCTGCCGTGGAGCGGATTGCGCCCGCTGGTGCCCAGCCGTCCATGTCCCACGGCCCGGCGTGGTGCCCGTTGGCCGACAACCCGGTAGGGGCACCGTCGATGGTGCCCGGCAGCGCCACATACGTCGAGGTCATGCCAGCGGGCTCGAAAATGCGGGTGCGCAGCAGTTCGTCGTACGGAACGCCAGCGTGTCTGGCCAGTAGTTGGCCGAGCAGCGCGTGGCCGTAGTTCGAGTACTGCCTCTCGCCGCGGTTTTTCAGTTCGGCAGCGCCGGCGGCGTCAATGATGTCCTGCGGTGTATCGCGGCGGTACGGGTTGCCGCCGTCGCGGAGAATGGCCTTGAACGATTCTTTAAAGCTGAGGCTTTCTGTGGTGGCCAGACCGGAGGTGTGGTTGAGCAGCTCTTCCAAGGTCACATCGGAGATGGGGGCGGAGGGGACGTCGATTAGCTCCTGCACCTGGGTGTCTAGGCTGAGCTCTCCTTCTTCGACGAACTGGCGGACCAGCTCCGCGTTGAAGGTTTTGGTGATCGAGCCGATTTCGAACTCGGTGTGCTCGTCCGCGCCGAGACCGCCGAAGCGTGTCTCGCCGCCGTCGTAGGAAAACGCGGCGAGGTTGTGGTGGCCGCTCTCCGCGAGATGCTCGAGGGCGGAGGAAATTTCGGGATCGCCGGTGTGCTCGGTGGCCACGGAAATGTCCCGGGGACCGGTTGAGAGTAACGCCGCAGCGGTGACAATGGCGGCGACGCCCCCAACAGCGATGTCTGTGGCGCGCATTAGTGATCCTCCCCGGCGATGACCATAGCCATGAGGGGGACAATGCGGGCAGGGGGAATCTTGAAAACCCCGTCCTGCTTGTGCACCCAGCCGGCGGCTTGCAGCTCCTTCAGGTGGTGGTAGGCCGTGCCTGTGGAAGAGACCAAGTCCGACTCCACAAGCTCCGTCACGGACGCGGGCGTTGCCAGCAGGTGGCGCAGGATCGCGCCGCGTACCGGGTGCGCGAGTGCGGCGATGCGGGCAATCGCGGCATCCCACGGCTGGTCCGTAATCCATGCTGTCGGGCGAGCCCACGCGAATGTGTACGTGCCGGTCGGCAGCGTGATGTCGCCGGCGAAAGACACCGTCCCATCGTGGTTGCTGTCGGCGTGAAACTCGGGTGAGTGAGGGAGTGATGCTTGTTCGAGCGCGTCAATGCGCGCTTCTATGGCGGTTAAGCGTGCTTCAAGCGGTTGCATGCTTCTAGTATTTCAAAATTCTAGAAACTATGCAGTGCGTTCGCGCGCTAGCGCAGCATCGCGCCGACGATGCAGCCGAGGTCGCCGATCTCGCGCACCTCGGACGCCAGGAAATCCGGCCCGCCCACGCGGCCGACCACCAGCACCATGTCGGTGCCGTGCAGGGGAGTGATCGTCAGCGCGGTGCCGAGCTGGAACCACGGCTCGGGCGCCCAGCCGTCGAAGTCGGGCTGGAGGATTCGCGCGGCGTCGATAGGCGGCATCTGCGGGCGGGTGCCGTCGTCCTCCGGCGCGGCGGGAGAGGCCGCGGCGCGCGAAAGCTCGCCGTCGGAGTTGCGCAACACCACAGCCCACGACGAGGTCACCGCGCCAGGCATGACGCGAACCAGCTCGTCAAGCGTGTCGTTCAGCTTGCCGGTGCGCTGTGCAATCCGCGCGAGCATCTCAATCTGCCCGCGGCGATCCACGCGGCCGGTGAACGGGCGGATGGAATCCACCTCCGCGCCGTCGACCGCTGCGACGGCGGTAATAAGGGTGTCCACCATCACGCCGGTGGGCAGGGTGACCACGATGTCGTCGGTCACGGTGCCGTCGGTAGACGTCTCCACGATATCCACGGAATTGATATCGGCGTCGACCATGCCGAAGGCCTCGGCGAGCTGGCCCAGGCTTCCGGGAACGTCCGGGAGGGAAACGCGGATGAGGTACGACATGGCCCTATTTATAGCAACCGGGGGTGGCCGGGCGGTGTCACGGCGTGACGTAAGATGAGGCGCGTTCGACGCAACCCACGTGATGTGGAAGGGATGGGACTGTGGCTGAGATTTCACGCGACGAGGTGTCGCGCATCGCACGCCTGGCGCGTATCGCGCTGAAGGACGAGGAGCTGGACGACATCGCCAAGCAGCTGGAAACCATCGTGGATGCGGTGTCGAAGGTGCAGGGCGTCGACACCGAGGGTGTGACGCCGATGAGCCACCCGCACTCTATAGACGCCGGCATGCGCGAAGACGTTGAGAAGAAAACGCTGACGCAGGCTGAGGCGCTGGACCAGGCCCCGGCGGTGGAGGACGACCGGTTCGTGGTTCCGCAGATTCTCGGAGAGGGAGACTAAAGAGCAATGACGCAGTACACGATTCCGGCCGAAGGTCTCGTCGCTAAGCCGGCGCACGAGCTCGCGGCCATGATCCAGTCCGGCGAGGTCACCTCCCGCGAGGTCACGCAGGCGTTCCTTGACCGCATCGCCGAGGTGGACGGCGAGCTCGGCGCGTTTCTGCACGTCGGCGCGGACGAAGCGCTCGCTGCCGCGGACAAGGTCGACCAGCAGGTGAAAAACGGCGAGCAGCCGGCCTCCGCGCTGGCCGGTGTGCCCTTGGCCCTCAAGGACTTGCTGGTCACCACCGACGCGCCGACCACGGCGGCGTCGAAGCTGCTTGAGGGCTACATGAGCCCGTACGACGCCACCGTGGTGGCCAAGCTGCGCGCCGCCGGCATCCCGATTCTGGGCAAGACCAACCTGGACGAGTTTGCGATGGGCTCTTCCACCGAGAACTCCGCGTACAAGCCGACGAAGAACCCGCACGACCTCGAGCGCGTGCCGGGCGGCTCTGGCGGCGGCACCGCGGCGGCCCTGGCTGCTGGCGAGGCCCCGCTCGGCATCGGCACCGACACCGGCGGCTCCATCCGCCAGCCGGCGTCGCTGACCGGCACGGTGGGCGTGAAGCCGACCTACGGCGGGGTGTCCCGCTACGGCGTGATCGCGTGTGCGTCGTCGCTGGACCAGGTGGGCCCGTGCGCGAACACCGTGCTGGACACCGCGCTGCTGCACGAGATCATCGGCGGCCACGACGAGTTCGACGCCACCTCCGTGAACCGCGAGGTGCCGGCGCTTGCCGACGCCGCACGCGAGGGCGCCTCCGGCGACCTGCAGGGTGTGAAGATCGGCCGCGTCAAGCAGTTCGACCGCCCCGGCACGCAAGAGGGTGTTACGGAGGCGATTAACGCGGCCTTCGCCCAGCTGGAGCGCCAGGGCGCTAAGATCGTCGAGGTGGATTGCCCCAGTTTCCACGACGTCATGGAGGCGTACTACATCATCCAGACGTCCGAGGTGAGCTCCAACCTGGCACGCTTCGACGGGATGCGCTACGGCCAGCGCGCGGGCGACGACGGCACCCGCTCGGCCGAGGAGGTCATGGCCGCCACCCGCGGCGAGGGCTTCGGCGCGGAGGTCAAGCGCCGCATTATCCTGGGCACCTACGCGCTGTCCGTGGGCTACTACGACGCGTACTACCTGCAGGCGCAGCGCGTGCGCACCTTGATTGCGCAGGACTTCGCAGCGGCTTTTGAGCGCTGCGACGTCATCGCCGCCCCTGTGGCGCCGACGACCGCCTTCAGGCTGGGCGAAAAGGTCAACGACCCGTTGGCGATGTACAACTCCGACCTGTTCACCCTGCCGCTGAACTTGGCCGGCCTTCCCGGCATGTCGGTTCCGGCAGGCAAGGCGTCGGACACGGGCCTGCCGGTTGGTCTGCAGCTGATCGCCCCGGCGTTCGAGGACGCGCGCTTGTACCGCGTGGGTGCCGCGTTTGAAGCCGGCCGTTAGCCCCTGGAATACCCTCGCAGCGCTGGCTGCGGGGTATTTTCTTGTCCTGATCGACCAGGGCTTCATGCCCGTGATCACGCCGCTGTTGCCTTTCGACGTCGGCTCCGCAGTGTGGCTGACCAGTATCTACCTGCTGTGCACGGTGGCTCCGATGCCGGCTACCGGCAAGCTTGGCGACGCCTTCGGTCAACGCCGCGTCTTCCTCATCGGTTTGGCCATCTATGTGGTTGCCCTCGTGTTGGCTGGTGCCTCCTGGTCGTTCGGCTCGCTCGTGGTTGCCCGCGGGCTGCAGGGTCTCGGCGCCGCGGTATTCTTGCCGCAGGCGTTTGGGCTGATTCCGCGCGTGTTCGCGGAGGACAAACAGGGTCGCGCGTTCGCCGCTTGGGGTGTGATCGGCTCTGTGGCATCCCTGATCGGGCCCGTGGTTGGCGGGGCAGTGGCAGAAACCGCTGGCTGGCGCGCAGCGTTTTTCGCCCAAGCTGGGCTCGGCGCGGTCGCGCTCGTCGCCGGTTTGGTCGCGCTGCCGCGGCTGCCCCGCAGCGGCGAACGAGTGACCCTGCTGCCCGTCCTGCTCTCCTTCGGCGGGCTTGGTCTGCTGGTCTACGGCATCCAGTTCGGGCAGTGGCCCTCCATGATCTTCGGCGTGTTGCTGATCGGGGCGCTGGTGCTCTCCGCCCGCAGGGGCACCGACGACGGGTTCCTACCCGTGGAGCTGATGCTCGACCGCTCCTTCGCACTCGGCGCCCTGGGGGTTGCAGCAATGGGCTTCACCGTGGCGTCGATGTTCATCCCGCTGATGTACTGGCTGCAAACCGTCGCCGGCGCCTCGCCCACCGCCTCAGGCGCGATCACCGCGCCCATGTCCGTGCTCGCGCTCGTGCTCACCCCGGTTGCCGGGTACCTGACCGACAGGCGCGACCCGGGCAAGCTCTGCGCCGCGGGCTTTACCGTCTCCGCTGCCGGGCTCGCGCTCGCCATCGCGTTGATCCACACCGGGGCGGGCGTGTGGTGGTTTACCGCCGTGACCTCGCTGCTGGGCATCGGCGGCGCGTTCGTGTGGGCGCCCAACGCTGCGGTGACGATGCGCGGCATCCCCGAGCACGAAACCGGTGCGGCCTCCGGGCTGTACAACACCGCCCGCCAGGTCGGCTCGGTGCTCGGAGTGGCCTTGGTGGGTATGGTGCTCGCCTCAGGGACCATCGAGTCCACTGCCGGTTGGGCGATCGCGCTGCCCTTGGCTGCGATGCTGATCGGAGCGGCGTCGTCGCTTCGTCTTCGGGGGTAGCCTGGCAGGTATGCGACTTGCCACCTTGACCTCCGGCGGCGACTGCCCCGGCCTCAACGCCGTCATCCGCGGCATCGTCCGCACCGCGAACAACGAGTACGGCTCCACAGTTGTCGGGTACCGCGACGGCTGGGTGGGGTTGATGGAGGACAGGCGCGTCGATCTCTACGACGACGCCTACATGGACTCCCTTCTGCTGCGCGGCGGCACCGTGCTGGGCACCGGCCGCCTGCACCCAGACAAGTTCAAAGCTGGCATCGACACTATCAAGGCCAACCTCGCGGACGCGGAGGTCGATGCCCTCATCGCGATCGGCGGCGAGGGCACCCTCAAAGGCGTGAAGTGGCTCTCCGACAACGGGATACCCGTGGTGGGCGTGCCCAAGACCATCGATAACGACGTTGCCGCCACCGACTACACCTTCGGCTTCGACACCGCGGTATCCGTGGCTACCGACGCCATCGACCGCCTACACACCACGGCGGAATCCCACAACCGCATCCTCATCGTGGAAGTGATGGGTCGCCATGTGGGGTGGATCGCGCTGCACGCGGGCATGGCCGGCGGCGCGCACTACACCGTGATCCCCGAAGAACCCTTCGACATCGCCGATATCTGCAAAGCGATGGAGCGCCGTTTCCAGATGGGGGAGAAGTACGGCATCATCGTCGTCGCAGAAGGCGCGGTGCCAAAAGAGGGCACGATGGACGCGGGCCTGGGCGAAAAAGACGAGTTCGGCCACACAACGTTCAACGGCATGGGACAGATCATCGGCGACGAGGTGAAGAAGCGCCTAGGCTACGACGTGCGCACCACCGTACTCGGCCACACTCAGCGCGGCGGCACGCCCACCGCTTATGACCGGGTCTTGGCCACCCGCTATGGCGTCCACGCCGCCCGAGCCGCCCACAGCGGCAATTTCGGCAGCTGCGTGGCGCTGCATGGCGAGGACATCGAGCTGGTTGCGCTGGAAGACGCTGTGGCCGAACTCAAGACTGTTCCCGAGCACCGGTACGTCACCGCGAAGGCAATGTTCACCTAGGCGTCTTCGTTCCCAGCAGAACCTGCCAGTGGCCGACGGCCAATTTTGCGGCTGCGCACGTAGAACCAGATACCACCTGCGAACACAAAGATCGATGTGGCGAAGAAACCAATAATCGGCGCGACGTCGCCCGGCAGCTCAGTCCCGGTGTTGAACACCGCGTGGGCTGCGTACCCGAACAGGTACCACCCAACCAGCTGACCGACGCGCCAGCGCATGGGCTTGTCGGTGCGGCACAGGAAATTGCCCAGACCCCAGGCGGTTAGTCCCGTGTAGAAGGCGTGCGCCCACGGGGCGGGAAGGCAGCGGATGCCGGCAGCTACCAGTGAGCCGTCGAGGTCGGAATTGAGGTTTTCCAGCGCTCCCTTCAAGATGTACGTCGCGTTCTCGACCGCGGAGAATCCGAATCCCACAGCAATCGCGACAGTAACGGCCTCGACAGGACGCTGGATGCGCATCACCATGGTGCACAACACAAACACGGCGGTGAACTTCAGTAGCTCCTCCGCGGTAGGGGAGATGAGGCCGAACTGCAGGTTGCTCAACCCAAGCCGGCCCTGCAGCGACACCGCGGCGTCGTTTGCGTTGACGGCTGGTGCATACAGCGCGGCGCCACAGAAAAACGCTGCGGCCACCCATCCCGGCATGGCATGAGCCATCTGTCCCGGATGGTTGCGCAGCGCAAGCCAGGCGATGAGCAGCCAGAGGCCTGCGTGCACAACGCTCACACCTGCGGTAGTGGAATTGAAGGGCAGGCCAGCGAGGTACGCTGCGGACCATGCCGCGCTCGTGAGAAAGAGAATGGCCGCGATTATTCGCAGCGTGAGAGCCGGTCGCTGTGTCATTTGGCACCCACTTCCATCTCTTCCGGAGCTGCGTCGACTACGCGGTCAGCCAGTTCATCCGCGTCAGGGCCGCCGATGGTGAAGTACCGGGTAGAAGCGTCGTCGAGCACGGATACAGCAACGAAGGCGCCGTCTCCTGAGGCGCCGTTGCGTTTCACCCGCACGCCGTCGCGCGGTTGCTCGATGCCGTCCAGATCAACCGAGCGGTCCAAGACCGCGGCGCGGTAGACGCGGGCAAGTGCCCTATCTTCGTCGTCAGGAGTGGACTCGGAGCGGGCCATGATGCGGGTCCCGCCGCAGTCCCAGATTCTCGAGCTCTGCGCGAACCCCGACGGGTTGTTGCACACGAGCGGGCCATCCCCGTCCGCGACGGAAACACTGCCCATTTCGACCGGATTTTCAGGAGCGGCCGATTCTTCCGACGACGCGGGCTGACTGAGTATGCGCGGAGCCACGAGCAGCGCGGCCACAAGGACACAAAGGATTGTCCCGAGCACCACTGGCGCCCGGGAGACGGTGGAATTTCTCATAACGGCGCATACGGTACAACGGGTCTGGCGACGCTGCAGGGGACGGATACAGTCGGATGTATGCACGACCGTATTCCCGATCCTTGCCGGCTCCTCATCGTCGGCATCAACCCAGGCCGCCTCACCGAGGAGGTGGACGCGCCCTTCGCTTACCCAGGCAACCGCTTTTGGCCCGCGCTTGAGGCCGCGGGGATAACCCCGTATCGAGTGCACGCTCACCAGGGTCTTTCCGACCAGGATGCCGCCATGCTCGCGGAGCTCGGCATCGGGTTTACCAACCTGGTGAACCGGATGACGCCGCGCGCGTCCGAGCTCACCCGCGAAGAAATGGTGCAAGGAGGGCAGGTTGTGCGGGACGTCGTCGCTAAGCACAAGCCCAAGGCCGTGATGTTCGCAGGTATCGGCGCGTACCGCGATGCTTACCGACGACCAAAGGCTACCCGCGGCCTCCAGCCCGAGACCCTTGCCGGGGTGCCGGTGTGGGTGGTGGGTAACCCGAGCGGTCTCAACGCGCACGAGTCAGTGGCATCCCTGGCGGAAAGCTACCGCGAGGTGTGGGAGGCGACCGCGCCGCTTTGAGGGCCGATGGCGCGATCGCCGTGCGCCGTTCCCGGGCGCCGACACGCTACCGGCAGGGCGATGATCACCTAGGTTTACAGCTGGGGCGCTCTCATACCCCGTGGTTCACTATTTTCGGAGGCACCATTGAATTTCTGCGACAACCCCACCTTGAACAATGAGTGGGTCACTCTCGAGCCGCTTGGCCTGCAGCACGCGGAAGCCCTCGCCGCCTGCGTCGGGGATCTGTCGAGTTTGTGGTACCAGGACCACATTCCGACACCGGGGGGAGTGCCCGAGTACATCGAGGCGTATCTCGCTGATCAGCGTCGCGGGGTGCGCGCGCCGTGGGCGATTGTCAGCCCGGAAGGATCGGCGATCGGCGTGACGACGTTCCTCCACCCGGATCCGACCAATCGCAACATCGAGATCGGATCGACCTGGATCGCCAAACACGCCCAGGGCGGAAAGTTCAACAAGGCGGCAAAGCTGCTCCTGCTTCAGCGCGCGTTCGAGGACCTCGGCTGCCTGCGCGTAGAGATCCGCACGCACTACATGAACCGCCAGTCGCGTGCGGCTATCGAAGGACTTGGCGCGAAACTCGATGGAGTGTTACGCCGCCACAAGATTCTCGCCAGCGGCCTCGTGCGCGACACATGCGTCTACTCCATCCTGGACATTGAATGGCCGGAGGTAAAGACCTCGCTCGAGGCCCGCCTGAACAGGTGATCCGCCGAGGTCAGGGCAACGCGTCGAGACCAATATCCAGGATGGTCACCGAGTGCGTGAGTGCGCCGACGGCGAGGAAGTCAACGCCCGTGTCCGCGTAAGCGCGGGCGCAATCAAGCGTCAAGCCCCCCGAGGATTCGAGCATCGTCGCTGGAGACAGGGCATCTCGCCGGGCGACGGCCACCCGCGTGTCTTCCACCTCAAAATTGTCCAGCATGACCAGATTCGGCTTCAATTCCAGGACCTCGGTGAGCTGATCTAGGTCATCCACTTCGACCTCAAGGGGGAGGTCTGGGAATGCCTTGGCCGTGCGTCGATATGCGTCGGCTGCGCTACCGACGCTCGCGACGTGGTTGTCCTTGATCAGTGCCGCGTCACCCAGACTCATGCGGTGGTTGACACCTCCGCCGCAACGCACGGCGTATTTCGCTAAATCGCGGTAGCCGGGCAGCGTTTTCCGGGAATCCCTCACCCGCGCCCGGGTACCGGAAATAACCTCCGTCCACGCAGAAGTCCCGGTCGCGATGCCGCTGGCGTAGGTGAGCAGATTCAATGCAGTCCGCTCCGCCGACAGAATGACGCGCGCCGGGCCGGACACAGTGGCAAGACAGTCACCGGCCGTCACTCGATCGCCGTCGGCGGCGTGCACAGACACGTCGACGGCGGGGGAAATCTCGTGCATAGTCCATCCCACAACGTCGAGTCCCGCGACGGTCCCGTCCTGGCGGGGGACCACCTGCGCAGTAAGAACTGCGTCCATGTTGATTGTCGCCTCGGATGTGGCGTCGGGGCCATGAGCGAAGTCCTCCGCGAGACCGAGACGGATGAGTCGTAGTGTGGCCTCCTTATTCAGCGGGGAGTGGGTCGGCTGAGCAGGCGTTGTCATCGGTGTCTACTCACCGCTTCCCGGTGTGCCGATGGCGATCATCCGCTCCAATGACTGGCGCGCCTTCGCCGCGACGTCCTCGGGCACGGTTATCTCGTCGCGGAGGTCCCGCAGGCTGCGAACCAGCTTTTCTGGGGTGATCATCTTCATGTACCGGCAACTCGCCTGGGGGTTCACGGGCTGGAAATCCGCCAGCGGAGCCCGCTTTCGCAGCTGGTGCAGCATGCCCACCTCGGTGGCTACAAGCACAGTTCCTTCCGTGTCGCGGTCTGCTTGGTCGAGCATCCCGCCAGTGGAAAGCATGTGCACACGCTCCGGCTGGATCACTCCTTCGCCAGCGAGGAAGATCGCGGAATTCGCGCAACCGCATTCTGGGTGGATGTACAGCGGCGCATCGGGGTGCGCCGCCGCTTGCTCCGCAAGCTCCTTGCCGTTGATTCCTGCGTGGACGTGGCATTCGCCCGCCCAGATACGGATGTTCTCGCGGCCGGTCAGGCGCTTCACGTGGGCGCCGAGGAACTGGTCGGGGCAAAAGAGGATCTCACGGTCCGGATCGATGGAATTCACCACCTCAACGGCGTTCGAGGAGGTGCAGCAGACGTCCGTCAGGGCCTTAACATCGGCGGTGGTATTAACATAACTGACGACGACCGCACCAGGGTGCTCGTCCTTCCATTCCTGAAGTTGCTCAGCGGTGATGGAGTCCGCCAGCGAGCATCCAGCATTTTGGTCCGGGATGAGCACCGTTTTGTCGGGGCTGAGGATCTTGGCGCTTTCCGCCATAAAGTGCACACCGCAGAACACAATCACGTCTGCGTCAGTGTCGGCGGCGATACGAGATAGCGCGAGTGAATCGCCGGTGAAGTCGGCGATGTCCTGGATCTCCGGAATCTGATAATTATGCGCCAGAATCACGGCGTTTCGTTCGCGCTTAAGTTCGCGCACTTCATCGGTCCACATACGCCCAATGTAATCCGGGGCGTCCGCTGGATAGTCTGCTTTAGCCGATTAAATGCACGACCGGCTGGCCTGCTCCCGCCGGCGACTCATCGTGAGCATCAACGCCGTAGGCCGGGGCTACGTATTGTCATGCGGGCATTACAGTTCACAGTATGGAATCAGAGCAGTTCGCACGAAACGCACATGCGGAAGAACGTTCAGCGTTCGTCGCCACGCTCGGCTTCCCGCTCCTCGTCATCGCGGGCGGCGCGATCGGATTCGCCGCGCCGGGAGTGGTGGAGCCTATTTCGGGCTGGACCACGTGGCTGCTCGGCCTCGTCATGTTTGGCATGGGGCTCACCCTGACAGGCAAGGACTTTGTTTTTATCGCCTCTACGCCACTGCCCGTCGTTATCGGCGTGATCGCGCAGTTTGTCATCATGCCGCTCGCCGCGGTCGCGCTGGCCTGGGTGCTACGTTTGCCTCCTGAGGTCGCTGCCGGCGTGATTCTCGTCGGCTGCGCGCCCGGCGGGACATCCTCGAATGTCGTCTCCTATCTCGCCCGCGGCGATGTGGCCCTGTCGGTGACGATGACATCGGTTTCCACGCTGCTCGCCCCGATTTTCACCCCGCTGCTCACACTTTGGCTGGCCGGTGAGCACATGGACGTCAGCGCAGGCCCAATGACGTGGTCGATCGTGAAAATGGTCATTCTGCCCGTCGGCCTCGGCCTCCTCGTCCGTCTCGTCGCACCGCGTCTTGTGGCGGCCGTTGTGCCGGTGCTGCCGTGGATCTCGGTCATCGCGATCGCAATCATCGTTGCCATTGTCGTGGCCGGTAGCCGCGACAAACTCGCCCAGGCCGGCCCCGTCGTCTTACTCGTGGTCGTGCTCCACAACGCCATTGGTTACACATTGGGCTACGCCACTGGCAAGGCTACGGGCCAGACGGAACAGTCCTCGCGCACAATGGCCGTAGAGGTGGGCATGCAAAACTCCGGTCTGGCCGCCACGCTCGCCGCCAGCTACCTGAGCCCACTGGCCGCCCTTCCAGGCGCGGTGTTCTCCGTCTGGCACAACATCTCCGGTGCTGTCTTGGCGCTCATTTTCCGGGCACGCGATCGTCGATCGCAGGAGGCGCCAGAGCAGCTGGAACGGTAGCTAGAGCTATGCGCCAAGCGCGGGACTGATGGCACTACACTTAGCAACCATGACTGCCTACGACCTGATGGATTACGACGAGGTACTGGAAAAGTACGACCCCGTGATGGGCCTCGAGGTGCACGTCGAGCTGGCCACCGAGACAAAGATGTTTTCCACCTCCTCCGCCCACTTCGGCGCGGAGCCGAACACGAACATCGACCCGGTCTCGCTGGGGCTCCCGGGCGCGCTGCCCGTGGTTAACGCCAAAGGTGTGGAGTGGGCCATCAAAATTGGCTTGGCGCTCAACTGCAAGATCGCTGAATCCTCGCGCTTTGCCCGCAAGAATTACTTCTATCCGGACCAGCCGAAGAACTACCAGATCTCCCAGTACGACGAGCCGATCGCCTACGACGGCTACCTCGATGTCGTGCTCGAGGACGGCACCGAGTGGCGCGTGGAGATCGAGCGCGCGCACATGGAGGAGGACACCGGCAAGCTGACCCACCTGGGCTCCGCTTCCGGCCGCATCACCGGAGCGACCGCGTCGCTGGTTGACTGCAACCGCGCCGGCATCCCGTTGATCGAGATCGTGACCAAGCCGATCACCGGCGCCGGCGAGCGCGCACCCGAGGTGGCCAAGGCCTACGTGGGCGCACTGCGCGAGCTGGTCAAGGCCCTCGGCGTCTCCGACGCGCGCATGGACCAGGGCAGCATGCGCTGCGACGCGAACGTGTCCCTGCGCCCGATCGGCCAGGAGGCATTCGGCACCCGTACCGAGACGAAGAACATCAACTCGCTGAAGTCCGTTGAGCAGGCCGTGCGCTTCGAGATGCAGCGCCAGGCCGCAGCGCTGGAAAACGGCGAGGAGATCGTGCAGGAGACCCGCCACTACCAGGAGAAGGACGGCACCACCTCGAAGGGCCGCCCGAAGGAAGAGGCCTCCGATTACCGCTACTTCAACGACCCGGACCTGCCGCCGGTCATTGCCGCGCCGGAGTGGGTCGAGGAGATCCGGCAAACGCTGCCGGAGCTGCCGTGGGTGCGCCGCGCCCGCATTCAAAAGGAGTGGCAGCTGCCGGAAAAGGAGTTCCGCGACCTGGTCAACGCCGGCGCGCTGGACCTCATCGTGGACACCGTCGAGGCCGGCGCCACGCCCGACGAGGCCCGCGCGTGGTGGGTCTCTTACATCAACGGCAAGGCCAACGAAGCTGGCACTGACCTGGACGCGCTTGGGGTGACTCCCGCAGACGTTGCTCGCGTGGTGGAGCTGGTCAAGGACGGCAAGCTGACCACCAAGCTGGGCCGCCAGGCTATCGACGGCGTGATCGCCGGCGAGGGCACCGTCGACGAGGTCGTTGCAGCCCGCGGCCTCGAGGTCGTGCGCGACGACGGCGCGATTGAGAAGGCCGTCGACGAAGCGCTGGCCGCGAACCCGGACATCGTGGAAAAGTACCGCGCCGGCAACACAAAGGTCACCGGGGCGATCGTTGGTGCCGTGATGAAGGCAACGCAGGGGAAGGCGGATCCGGGCCAGGTCAACCAGCTCATCGCGAAGAAGCTCGCAGAGTAGGTGCTGCTCCGCGCCGATGGCGCCCGCCGGTGCCCGGTCGTGTGGCTGAAACGGCGAGTTACGTGCCCAGCGTGCAAGGCAGAACCCCCAATGCGCGAAAACGCCCCGGCCAAATTTGGGTTGGCTGGGGCGGAGCAGACGTCGTAAAGCGAATGCTTATTTGTTTTCGGGCTTGACAGCGGGGAACTCGCCGGTCTTGTACATCTCCTCGTAGGACTCCCAGTGGATCGAGTCGCCCGGGGTTTCAGGAGCGCCATCGTAGGCTTTGGACTCAGGGTTGAGGGCGGGCACGTCCTTGAGGTCGAAATCGCTGGAGGGGTTCGCGTGCAGGTCGGCGGCGACCTCTTCCTGCACGGACTGCCACAGTTCCTGGTCGCCGACGTGCGAGTCGGAGGCGAGCTCGTCCACCTCGGCGCGTTCGGCGCGGGTCAGGTCGTCAGACTCCGGGTTCAGCTGCGTCTCAGCCAGCTCGGCGAGGCGCTCGCGGCGGCCCGTCTCGTCCTGGATGTTCTCACGGCCGCGGAACCACGCGACACCCATGACAATGGCAAGAACCAAACCGAGGTAGCCCAGCACCGGGTAGACCCAGCCGACCAGGTCCGCGAAGCCGATGAACGACAGCGCGAACCCGATGAGCACAACAACGGCGTAGTAGAGGCGGAACTTCCCGGGATTGTCATGGCTCAGGCGGCGGCTCAGGGCGTAAAAGAGCCCGACGGCGGTGTTGTAAATCATCAGGTAGATGACGATCGACACGAACACGCCAACGGTCGGGTGCATGTTGTCGAACACCTTGAGCAGCGGCAGGTCGGAGCCCATGACGTGCTCCATGTTCATGAACAGCACGAACGTGAGGATGAGCAGCAGAACCGCAAACATGATGCCGCCGAGGAGGCCGCCCTTACCGGCCTGTGCCGGGTTCATGTGGGAGCCCGCGAAGACGAGCATCATGGAGGTGTCCATGATCATCACCAGCGTGGCGTAGTTCAGCGCGGTGATCAGCCAGTTGTCGAAGGTGCCGGAGGCGTGCGGGTTGGTCTGTGCGATCTCGTTGATCTGGCCGACGTTATCCGGCATGTCGGTGAGCGTGATCACGAACGCGGCGAGCAGGCAGATGATCAGCAGCGGCGTGATAAAGGAGATCACGCTGGTCAGCTTGTCCACGTCCAGCAGACCGGACAGGAGCAGCAGCACCACCATGATGGCGGACCCGACCCAGGTAGGCAGGCCGAACTGCTGCTCGAGGTTCGCGCCGGCGCCGGCCACCATGACAAAGCCGATGCAGAACAGCGTGAACATGGTGGTAATGTCCATGTACTTTGCAATCCACGGGCGCGAGACGCTCTTGAACACCGCGCTGTGGTCATCCGCCAAGTAGTACGAGCCCAGCTGGTAGACCCAGCCACTGAACACGGCGATGGTGATACCGGCGATGGCGGCACCCACAATGCCCCAGTAGCCGAACGACAGGAAGTACTGGATCACCTCCTGGCCCGATGCGAAGCCCGCGCCGACGGTGAGGCCCACCAGCGCTAGGGCGACTTTGAATGTTTTACCCATAATGATCCTCAATAGATGTAACAGCGAAAAGAGCGGTCACGACGGTAACAGCAATATGGGGCCAGTGCTAACTGACGTCCACAGGTTTCCGCCGCCAACACCGCAGCGCACGGCGGTGCAATTCGCTCACGATCGGCGCGTTACCAAGGAATAGGCAGGTGTTTCGCATAGATTGTTGGGCATGGCTACCAACCCCCGCGATCTCACGCCCAACGAACAACACGACCTGAGCAACCTGGATGCCCCGGACGTGCCGGACTACTCCGGTGACACCAAGGGCGCCACCGGCGGCCTATACGCCCGTGCCGGTAAGGCCGCCCCGACCGAGATCTTCCCGCGCAGCGAGCAGAACACCGGCCCGTTGATTCCGGACGCCCCGGCAGATACTGCGACGTTTCAGGCGCCGACGGAAACAGTGGCGGTGGACCGTGAGCCGGCCTACGCGGTGGATGCCACCGAGCCCGTTTACACGGAGCCCGTGGAAACTGTCGTAGCAACGGAAGACGCTCGCCGCGGCACCACGGATTTCGGTTTGTTCTTGCTGCGCCTCGCGTTGGGCGCGTTTCTGATCATCGACTCGATTGGCACGTTCTTCCGCCTCGGCGGCAACGAGGGGATTTCCGGCCTGGAATCCGCGTACGCCAACTACCCCTACGGGGACGCGTTGGCCGTAATGGTGCCCACCCTTGAGCTCGCGGCAGGCGTGTTCATCGTGCTCGGCCTGCTCACACCAGTGGCAGCGCTCGTCGCGATTGTGGTGACCGGGTTCACGACCCTGCATGCCTTCGACACCCAGACGGATGGCTTCAACGTCTTTGCGTGGTCACCGGAAACGTGGGTGCCGGTCATGCTGCTTGCTGCGTCCCTCGCCGTGCAGTTCACCGGCCCGGGCCGTTACGGTGTCGACGCTTCCCGTGGCTGGGCGAAGCGACCGCTAGCCTCGAGCTGGATCTGCGCCCTGATCGGCCTGGTGGCGGCCGGGCTGATCTGGTGGTTCGGCACCGAGATCAACCCGTTCGCCTAATTAATCAACCTGGCGCACCGCGCCCTTGTCGGCGCTGGTGGCCATTTTTGCGTACGCGCGCAAGGCCTTCGACACCTCACGGACGCGGTTCGGCGTCCACGGTTTGTCGGAGGCTTCCATCGCTTCGCGGCGCTTACGCAGCTCCGCTTCGTCCACATCCAGCTTCAGCTCGCGGTTAGCAACCGAAATGGCGATGGTGTCGCCGTTCTCGATGAGCCCGATCAGGCCTCCAGCGGCAGCTTCGGGAGAGATGTGGCCGATGGACAGGCCCGACGTGCCGCCGGAGAATCGGCCGTCGGTGATCAAAGCGCACTTCTTGCCCAGGCCGGCTCCCTTGAGGAACGAGGTGGGGTGGAGCATCTCCTGCATGCCCGGACCACCTGCGGGTCCCTCGTAGCGGATCACCACGACCTCGCCTTCGAGCACCTCGCGGTTGAGGATCATGGATACCGCCTGCTCCTGGGAATCCACCACGCGGGCAGGCCCGGAAAACTCCCACAGGCCTTCTTCCACGCCGGCGGTCTTCAAGATCGCGCCGTCCGGGGCGAGGTTGCCACGAAGCACCACGAGGCCGCCGTCGGAAGTGAAGGGGTGCTCGACGTCGTGGATCACGCCGTTGTGGGCGTCTGTGTCCAAGTCGGACCACCGGGCGCTCTGGGAGAACGCCTTCGTGGTGCGCTGCCCGCCGGGTGCGGCGTGGTACAGCTCCACGGCCTCGTCGGTGGCGCTGCCGCCGCGGATGTCCCAGTCGGCGAGCCACTCGTTGAGCGACGGGTACGCGATGGAGTGCACATCTTCGTGCAGGAGGCCTGCCCGGTTGAGCTCGCCCAGGATCGCGGGGATGCCTCCCGCTCGGTGGACATCTTCCACGTGGGCGTCGCCGTTGGGCGCGGCCTTGGACAGGCACGGGATCTGGTGCGACAGCTCGTCGATATCCGAGAGGTCGAAATCGATCTCGCCCTCCTGGGCGGCCGCGAGGATGTGCAGGATGGTGTTGGTGGACCCGCCCATGGCCATGTCCAGCGACATCGCGTTGCGGAACGCGCGCTCGTTTGCCACATTGCGCGGCAGGACGGATTCGTCGCCCTGGCCGTAGTAGCGCTCGCAGAGCTCCATGATGGTGCGGCCTGCCTTCTCAAACAGGCCGCGCCGCGCGGTGTGGGTGGCCAGGGTGGTGCCGTTGCCGGGCAGCGACAGGCCGAGCGCTTCCGTCAGGCAGTTCATGGAGTTCGCGGTGAACATGCCGGAGCACGACCCGCAGGTGGGGCAGGCGTTGTTGGCGATGCTGTCCAGCTCGGCATCCGTGACATCGTCGTTGGCGGACAGCGAGATTGCGTCGATGAGGTCGGACTTCGGCTTGGTCACCCCACCGACCGAAAACGCCTTGCCGGCCTCCATCGGGCCGCCGGAGACGAACACGGCCGGGATGTTCAGGCGCATCGCGGCGTTGAGCATGCCCGGGGTGATCTTGTCGCAGTTGGAGATGCACACCATCGCGTCCACGGTATGGGCGTTGACCATGTACTCGACGCTGTCGGTGATGATCTCGCGCGAGGGGAGGGAATAGAGCATTCCGGAGTGGCCCATGGCGATGCCGTCGTCCACAGCGATGGTGTTGAACTCTTTGGGGACGCCGCCGGCGGCGCGCACGGCCTCGGCGACGATGTCGCCCACTTCCTTCAGGTGGACGTGGCCGGGCACGAACTGCGTGTAGGAGTTCACGATGGCCACGATGGGCTTGCCAAACTCGTTTTCGCCGGTGCCGGTTGCGCGCCACAGGGCGCGGGCGCCTGCGGCCTGACGGCCGACGGTGGTGACGCGTGAGCGAAGCGGAATCACGGTGTTACTCCTTAGTATCGGGTGTGGTCTCAGATGCAGCAGGGCGCGGGCCCGGCAGGTCTGGGTGGGCGGCGACATATTCGTCGTACTCTTCGCGGCTGAGCAGCACCTTGTTGCCGCCCTTATCGACGATCTCGTACTTGCCGTCCGCAGCCTCGTGGGCCGCGGTGATGACATCAGTAATACGGCCGTTCGACGCCTCGGCGAGATCCGGCAAAGAGTTAAAGGTCACGCCGGGCAGCGGGTGCTCCGTGCCGCTCGCCGTCACAGCGTTGACGGACATGCCTGTGAACGAAAGCCCGGAAAGATCCCGCCACGGTAACGTGACGTTTTTGCGGAAGAGGTACTTCGCGGTGATGCCGCGGTCGTCGACGGTGGTGGAGGAGGCTAGGACCCACGCCAGCCAGAGAGCAGGAAAAATGAGCAGCCACGCCAGGTACTTCGGTGCCCAGAGGATGCCCATGAGCGCGATACCGGTTGCAATCACGATGGCGAGGATGTGTTCTCTCGTCGGTCTGAAAACGTGCGGGTTGCGTTCCGGCGTGCCAGTCATAGTTGGCGATGGTAGTCACCTTTGGGGCGTCGATAGGAAATAGCCCAACATTCACGTGAATAAAAACCCGCGCGACACCACCACGGGAAGTAATCTTTTCCACGTGATCAACGAGCGACTTGTAATTATCGTATCCCGACGGCGCTTGCCGTAGCGGGTGCGTTTTACTACGCCGCTCACAGAACAAGCGCCCTCGAGAGCTCGACGCTCGTCGGGGGCTTTTCTTGTTCGAGATCGCGATGTAGACGATTTTGGACCGAGCAAGGAGCCTTCAACCGTGGCAGCTTCAGAGAAACGAAAGCCCGAACGCATCACAGGCGCGGACGCCGTCGTTCGCAGTCTTGAGGAACTTGGCACGGAGATGGTGTTTGGTCTACCCGGCGGCGCGGTGCTTCCGCTTTACGACGCGCTGTTCCGCGCCCAGAAGCTGCGGCACGTGCTGGTGCGCCACGAGCAGGGGGCGGGCCACGCGGCTGAGGGGTACGCAGTCGCGTCCGGCAAGGTGGGCGTCTGCATCGCCACCTCCGGACCCGGGGCGACGAACCTGGTGACGCCAATTGCGGACGCGTACCTGGACTCCGTGCCGATGGTCGCCATCACCGGACAGGTTGGCTCGCCGCTGCTGGGCACCGACGCGTTCCAGGAGGCGGATATCCGCGGAATCACCATGCCAATCACCAAGCACAACTTCATGGTGACCAAGGCAGAAGACATTCCCCGGGCGATCGCCGCCGCCTTTCACATCGCATCCACCGGGCGGCCGGGCCCGGTGCTGGTGGACATCCCAAAGGACGTCCAAAACGCTGAGGTCGATTTCACCTGGCCGCCGGCGGTCGACCTGCCGGGATACAAGCCGAACACGAAACCGCACAACCGCCAGATCGCGCAGGCGGCGAAGATGATCGCCAAGGCCGACCGGCCGGTGCTCTACATCGGCGGCGGCGTGGTGAAAGCGAACGCCCACAAGCAGCTCGCCGAGTTCGTGGAGGCCACGGGCATCCCGGTGGCGACCACGCTGATGGCGCTCGGTGCGTTGCCGCAGTCCCACCCGCTGTACTTGGGCATGCCGGGCATGCACGGCACGGTGCCCGCCGTCGGCGCCTTCCAAGAATCGGATCTGCTGATCGCCATCGGCGCGCGTTTCGACGATCGCGTCACGGGTGACACTGACACGTTCGCCCCCCACGCAAAGGTGATCCACGCCGACATCGACCCGGCAGAGGTGGGAAAGATCCGTGCCGTGGACGTGCCGATTGTCGGCGACGCCAAGCGCGTTTTGTCCGAGCTGACGGACTATTTCGTGGAGAGCGGCAAGGTCAAGGCCCCCAGCATCGATCCGTGGATCGCGCGCCTGCAGGATCTGAAGGAGCGGTTCCCCCGCGGCTACGAGTCAAATGCGGACGGCTCGCTCGCTCCGCAGTTCGTTCTCGAGACGCTGTCGAAGGTTGCCGGGCACGACGCGATCTACGTTTCCGGCGTGGGGCAGCACCAAATGTGGTCCGCGCAGTTCATCGACTACGAAAAGCCCCGGCACTGGATCAACTCCGGCGGCGCGGGCACGATGGGTTTCTCCATCCCCGCTGCGATGGGCGCGAAGGCGGCCAACCCGGACGCGGAGGTGTGGGCCATCGACGGCGACGGCTGCTTCCAGATGACCAACCAGGAGATCACCACCGCCGCGCTGGAGGGGTTCCCCATCAAGGTGGCCCTGATCAATAACGGCAACCTGGGCATGGTGCGCCAGTGGCAAACCCTGTTCTACGAGGGCAACTATTCGCACACGAAGCTCGGCGGCGAAGTCTACGTCCCGGATTTTGTGAAGCTGTCCGAGGCGCTTGGCGCCGTGTCCTTCCGCGTCACATCCGAGGACGAGGTGGAGGACGCGATCCAACGCGCCCGCGAGATCAACGATCGCCCCGTTGTGGTGGAATTCGTCGTGGGAGAGGACTCCCAAGTCTGGCCGATGATCGCGGCAGGCACCTCCAACTCCGAGATCGAGTACGCGCGCGGCCTGCGCCCGTTCTTCGGCGAGGAGGAGTCCGCGGCGGAGACGCCTGAGGCCATCAACGACACCATCGAAGCCCTCGAGCAGGAGGAGAACTAAACATGGCTGACCAAGAAACCATCACCCGCCACACGCTGTCGGTGCTCGTTGACGACGTCGACGGCATCATCACCCGCGTCACCGCGCTGTTCACGCGCCGCGGCTACAACCTGGTGTCGCTCGTTTCCGCGAAGACGGCGGCAGATGGCATCAACCGCTTGACGGTGGTCGTCGACGCGACGGAGCACGCCGTCGAGCAGATCACCAAGCAGCTCTACAAGCTCATCCAGGTGCACAAGGTGCTTGAGCTTGACGACGCCACGTCGGTGGGAAGGCAGCTGCTTTTGGTCAAGGTGAAGGCAGACAACCTGACGCGCCCACAGGTGGTGGATGCGGCGAACCTCTTCCGTGCGCGCGTGATCGACGTGTCGGTTGACTCGGTAATCATCGAGGCCACCGGCAACTCCGCGAAACTGAAGGCGTTCCTCGAGGTGATGGAAACCTTCGGCATTCGCGAACTCGCTCGCTCTGGCGCTGTCGCGCTTTCCCGCGGGGCCAAGACGATGGCAAAGGGCGACTAAATCCGCAACCCCGAACGGCAGTTGTGTCATAATGTGAAATGACCGTCTCACAATTTGAAGGAAGTGACGTATACATGGCAATCGACGTGCTTTACGACAACGACGCAGACCTGTCCCTGATCCAGGGCAAGAAGGTCGCGATCATCGGCTACGGCTCCCAGGGCCACGCGCACGCGCAGAACCTGCGCGAGTCTGGCGTCGAGGTTGTCGTCGGCCTGCGAGAGGGCTCGAAGTCCGCCGAGAAGGCGCGCGAAGCTGGCTTCGAGGTCAAGACCAACGCTGACGCAGCCGCGTGGGCGGACGTCATCATGGTGCTGGCCCCGGATACCTCCCAGGCGCAGATCTTCACCCAGGACATCGAGCCGAACCTCACGGATGGGAACGCCCTGTTCTTCGGCCACGGCCTGAACATCCACTTCGGCCTGATCAAGCCGGCGGAGAACATCACCGTTGCAATGGTCGCGCCGAAGGGCCCGGGCCACCTGGTCCGCCGCACCTTCGCCGACGGCAAGGGCGTTCCGTGCTTGATCGCTGTCGAGCAGGACCCGCAGGGCAACGGCCGCGAGCTGGCGCTGTCGTACGCAGCGGCAATCGGCGGCGCTCGCGCCGGCGTCATCCCCACCACGTTCGAGGCGGAGACCGTCACCGACCTCTTCGGTGAGCAGGCGGTGCTCTGCGGTGGCTTGGAAGACCTGATCATGAAGGGATTCGAGGTGCTCGTCGAGGCCGGTTACGAACCGGAGATGGCCTACTTCGAGTGCCTGCACGAGATGAAACTCATCGTGGACCTGATCTACGAAGGTGGCATCGCGAACATGAACTACTCGGTGTCCGACACTGCGGAGTTCGGCGGCTACCTGTCCGGCCCGCGCGTCATCGACGATGGTGCGAAGGACCGGATGCGCGACATCCTCAAGGACATCCAGGACGGCACCTTCACCAAGCGCCTGGTGGCCAACGTCGAGGGCGGGAACAAGGAGCTTGATGGCCTGCGCGAGAAGGTTGCGCAGCACCCGATTGAGAAGACCGGCGCGCAGCTTCGCGACATGATGAGCTGGGTAAAGAACCCGCTTACCGACACTGCTCGCTAACCCCCTTCTCGGCGAGCTTTTACGGCAGGACCACTCCGGTCCTGCCGTGTTTTGCTGCCCGGGTCGGCACAAACAAATACCCCGCGCGTCCGAAAACGGGCTGCGCGGGGTGGTCTCGCTGACGAGCGTGGTGCGACTAGTTGGTCGCCGGAGCCTCGGACGGTGCGAGGGTGTCGGTGACCTCGTCGACGATCTCGGTCTGGGTGACCGTGTCGTCGGCTGCGCTCTCGTCGGCAGCGGAGGACTCGGTTGCGGCGTCGTCCTCGACGGTGGTGGTCTCGGAGACAACCTCGGTAGCCGCGGTGGTGGTGGAGGTTTCGGTGGTGCCCTCGTCGTCGTTGCCGGAGAACAGCGACCACAGGAGCCACAGCAGCAGCAGTGCGACGATGATACCGAGCAGCCACTTCCACCAGCCGCCGCCGTTGTTCTCCTCGGTCACAGCGGTGGAGCCGGAGGTGGAGCGAGCCGGGGTAGCGGTGGTGCGCTCGGTGTTGGTGCCCTGAACGCGGGTGGTGCCGGCCGGGTCGACGTCCGCGTCCTTAGTGCCGCGGAGGTCGTTGACCTTATCCTTGCCGAGGTTCTTGGCGTCCTCGATCTTGCCCTCGTCAAAGTCCTTTGCGCCGTTGGCAATGTCCTTGGGGTTGCGGTTCGGATCGTTCGGGTTCGTCATCCTAAATTCCTTTCGTGCTAATTCACATGCTGGCTAGCGTCCGCGAAGGCAGCGTGGCTGTGCCAGCATTCTCCGTGAACACCCACCAACTGTAACAAAGAACTGGCAGCTGCCTCCGCGAATCGTGTGGTATTCCGAGCCGGACCAGCGGCGTTTTCGCTGTACTTGGAGCTGCAAGCGGTCTTACTGCAGTGATTTTCAATTAGTTGTCAATAAGGATTGCGGCGGATACCGTTGGTCGTCGATACGCATTGCGAAGGGAGCTCGAATGCACGACCACGCCCACGATCACGGTCAACACGGACACGGTGGCCCGGCAGCCTCCCGGCGAGCGTTGAGCGCGGCGCTCGGCATCACGGGGGTCGTATTCGTTGCGGAAGTTGTCGGCGGCGTGCTCTCCGGGTCGATGGCGCTTCTGGCCGACGCGATGCACATGCTTTCCGATGCCGCGGGGTTGATCATCTCCCTCGTCGCCATCGTTGTGGGGCAGCGGGCTGCGTCGGCGACGGCGACGTACGGTCACCGGCGCGTTGAGGTGCTGGCGGCACTGATCAACGCGGTGGCGGTGCTATCCATTTCAGTGTGGATCGTCGTCGAAGCGGTGCGGAGGCTGCGAGACCCGCAGCCCGTGGAAACCGGCCCAATGATGGTGATTGCCGTGATCGGTTTGCTTGCTAACGCCGCCTCCGCATGGGTGCTATCGCGTCACCGCGAGGGGTCCATCAACGTGCAGGGTGCGTACCTGCATGTGCTTGTGGATATGTTCGGCTCGGTGGCAGTGTTGGCCGCCGGAGCGGTGATCGCGCTTACCGGGTTTACTGGGGCCGACGTGATTGCCTCGCTTGTCATCGCCGCGCTGGTGCTACCGCGCGCCTGGCAGCTGATGGTGCGCTCTGCACGCGTCATGCTGGAGCACGTGCCGGCTGGCTTCGATGTTGCAGAGGTGGAGCGGGCGCTCGGTAATGTCGGCGGCGCCGCGGGAACCCACGACCTGCACCTATGGTCGCTTGACGGGGTGAGTGTGATCGCCACCGTCCACGTCGTAGCCGCTCCCGGGGTGGACAGGGACCTGCTCTTAGACCGCGTCCAACACGCTTTGGCTGGCCTCGGGGTGGAGCACGCCACAGTGCAAATTGAGCCTCCGGAGCACATCTCGCACGAGACGGTGTGCGAACTCTGATCTACCCTTGGCTCCATGGGTTTCACCACGCCGAGCTACTCGCTGACGGATCTCTTTTCCCGCGCGGAAAATGCCGAGCTGCAGCTGCCTGATTTTCAGCGCGATTACGTGTGGGACGTTGACAGAGTCCGCGCCCTGATCACCTCGGTACTTCGCGGGTACCCCATCGGTTCCTTTCTCGCACTGGACACGCGCAAGGCCCAACAGCGGTTCAGGCCGCGCCCCCTCGAAGGGGTCGAGCCACGCGCTGTGGCGCCGGGTCTTTTGCTGCTGGACGGGCAGCAGCGGCTCACCACGCTCTACCAGGCGTTCACGCACGGCGGCGAGGTGCGCACGGTGGATTACCTGGGCAGATCTATTCGCCGCCGGTTCTTCGTCGACGTGCGCGCTGCCGTTGCTGCGGAGCCGATGCCGGTGGAAGCCGTGTTCGCGGTCGACGAAGACGGCGTCGTGCGCTCCCACTTCGGTCCGGCCGTAGACGAAGCGCTGACATCCAGTGAGGCATATATTCGCAACGGCGTCATCCCGGTGAGCATCCTGCTGCGGCACGAGGGGAATGACCTGCTGGTGGACATGGCTGCCCAAGCCCTGGACGAGGAGCTGCGCGACGCCGTCAAGCGCTTTATCAACCAGGTCTTGCGGGGGCTGCCTGCTTACGACGTGCCGATGATCCGCGTGGACCGCGATACCGCGCAGGCGGGGGTGGGGCAGATATTCGCCTTTTCGAACTCCGCGGGTGTGCAGATGGATGTCTTCGAGCTGCTCACTGCGGTCTTCGCGGCCGAGGACCCTGGGTTCAGGCTGGCGGAGCACTGGGCCCTGATGGAGGAGCAGCTCCGCGCTCACCCCGTGCTGGACGGCGTGGGGCGCGTGGAGTTTCTCCGTGCTTTGTCTTTGCTGCTGACCAGCCGGCACGGCCCTGCGCTCGGTCACAGGGGCGATATTTTGAACATCTCGCTCGGGGATTACCGGCAGCACGCGGGGGAGATGGTGACGGGCTTCATCGCCGCAGCGGCATTCTTGGAGCAACGGCATATCGTTGCGCGGGACCAGGTACCGTACGCCGCGCAGCTGATCCCGCTGGCGGTGATCCTGGCGAGGCTGGCGGAGGATCCCGGTGCGCTCGAGGGCGACGGCGCCGAAGACCGTCTGAATCGGTGGTTTTGGTCCGGCGTATTCGGGGAACTGTACGGCGCTCACGCGCCAACGATCCGTATCGGCCTCGATGTCACGGAAGTCACCCCGTGGGTGCGGGGAGAGACCGAGCAGCTTCCCCGGACCGTCGCGGACGCGCGTTTCCGCGAGGCACGCCTGTGCAGCGCCGGTCCTGAGAGCGGGGTGTACCGCGGGATGTACGCGCTGCTCATGGCTCGGGGCGCGCGAGACTGGCGCACAGCGCAGCCTTTCACTGCCGAGACAGCGCTAGAGCTGCAGCCACGGTTCCACCGTGTGTTCCCGCGGGAATACCTGCTTACAGCGGGCCTCGCTGATCCGCAGCTGGCGGATTCGGTACTCAACCGCACGCCAATGGGTAGGCGCACCGACGTGGTGATCGAGCACAACGAGCCGAAGCGGTACTTGCCGCGCCTGCAGTCGAAGTCGCTGCTGGACGACCGTGAATTCGACGACCTACTTTCCGGGCACGAAATGGATCCTGCACTGCTGCAGGCTTCTGACTGGGCAGGGTTTGTGGCGGACCGCCGCAAGCGTTTTGTCGGCATGGTCGAGTACGCCATGGACCGCCCGGCTATTCGGGATTGGGAGCTGGGCGAAGCGTAGTGGGGCCAGGGAAAACTACGGCAGCCGTTCTCGCGTGCGCCGCCGTCGCTGCAGGCGCGGCAGGCGCGGCAGCGCTCACGGCATGCGCACCGGAGGCGCAGCTCAGCCCGCTGGAGCGCGCTAAAGGGGTGAACCAGTCCAAACACGTCGCGCAGCTGTTTGCGGATCAACCTGAAGTGGTCGACGACGTGCTGGGCATTAAAACAACCAAGCTGTTTTTCCCCACGTCCGAGACACTCATTCTCAGCGACGCCACCGTGGAGGCGCAGTTGCGGGCTGCGTCTATCGCGGTGGCCACCAACGCCCCGATGATGGTCTACGACCCTGGCCGCCACGCCGAGTACGTCAGCATGATCGCGGACATGCGCACCGTCACCGTGCTGACGGTCGGCGACGTGGCCATCGCGCCGTCATCGGGCGCGGTCAGGGTGCGTAGAGACCCGGGCGGGCTGCGGGCGCTGGGTGAAATGACCGCACTGCGGTTTCAAGAGCGCGCCGTGGAGGACCCCGCAGACGCGGTGCGCGAGGTGGCCGCGCAAGACCAGCAAGAACCAGCGTGGCTCCGGGCGGCGTGGGCGGACCCGGTGGTGTTACCGGGCGCGCGACCGGATCCGTTTCCCATCCAATCGCGCCGGGATGCCAACATGGCACCCCGTGTAGTGGCCACCTGGGAATCGTCCATCCCATCGGTGGCGAACGCCCGCAGTTACGGCGCAACCGTCACCGTCGTGCCGCTCGCAGACCCCCGCCAGAGTGAAGAAACGCTCTACGCGATGGCCGGATTGTCGGACCTGCCGCTGGTGGCCCTCGGCAGCCAGTTCGGAAGCTCAGAGGAGCTCCAGCAGCGCATCCGTGAGGCGGAAGACGCATACTAGAACGCTTAATATAAGCGGACGCTTACCCTTCAAATCCCCTAAGGAGAACCAGTGCTCTCGCACACACCAATCGTGCTCATTGCGGACCCGCTCGCGCCGGAAGCAGAACAGGCCCTGGGCGATGCGGTAGAAATCCGCCGCGTCGCCGGGACCCGCCGCCCCGATCTCCTCCAGGCGGTCCGCGACGCCGATGCGCTCATCGTCCGCTCGGCCACCACGGTAGACCGCGAGGTCATCGACGCAGCCGAGCGTTTGCAGGTCATCGGTCGCGCAGGCGTGGGCATAGACAACATCGACGTCGACGCCGCAGCCGCGCGCGGTATCACGGTGGCGAACACGCCAACGGCCAACATCCACTCCGCGTGCGAACACGCCATCGCATTGCTGCTGGCGGCCGCGCGCGCCATCCCGGCCGCAAACGCATCCACCCATGCCGGTGGATGGGAGCGGTCCCGGTTCCAAGGCACAGAGATCTACGGCAAGACGGTGGGTGTGGTCGGTTTCGGCCGGGTCGGCCGGCTCGTCGCAGAGCGACTTTCAGCGTTCGGTACGCGCGTACTCGCCTTCGACCCGTACCCGGACCATGCTGCCGCGGAGGGCCTTGGCGTCGAGCTGGTGGATCTGGACACACTCGTCGCGCGCAGCGACTTTGTCTCCATCCACGTGCCAAAGACGCCTGAGACGCAATCGCTTTTCGACGAACGACTGCTTCGCTCAGCCAAACCCGGGCAGATCCTGGTGAACACGTCCCGCGGCGGGGTGGTGGATGAAGCCGCCTTGGCTGCTGTCTTGCAGGACGGGCCGGTCGCTGCGGCCGGAATCGACGTCTTCACCACGGAGCCACCACAGGACTCGCCGTTGCTGGGGCTGGACAACGCGGTGCTTACCCCGCACCTCGGCGCACAGACGCGTGAGGCGCAAGCAAGGGCCGGTGTGGACGTCGCGCATGCGGTGCTGGCCGCCCTGCGCGGGGAAACGGTCCCGGGCGCGATCCGCGGATGATAGTCTGAACCCGTTTTCTACTATGTGGGAAAGGGATTTCAGAGTATGAAAATTGCTGTACTTGCTGGCGACGGAATCGGCCAAGAGGTGATGGCGGAGGGCCTCAAAGTCCTCAACGCTGTGCGCGATGATGTAGAGACCACCGATTTCGACCTCGGGGCGCGCCGCTACCTGCGTAACGGCGAGCTGCTTACTGACGCGGACCTGGCAGCGCTCAAGGAACACGACGCGATCCTGCTGGGCGCCATCGGCGACCCGGCACGCGTGCCAGCCGGCGTACTCGAGCGCGGTCTGCTGTTGCCCCTGCGCTTCAAGCTGGACCATTACGTTAACCTGCGCCCCTCGCGCCTGTACCCGTCGTCAGTGAGCCCCCTGACCAACCCCGGCGATATCGACTTCGTCGTGGTCCGGGAGGGAACCGAAGGACTCTACGCAGGAAACGGCGGCACCCTGCGCCAGGGCACCGAGCACGAGGTCGCCTGCGAGGTGTCGCAGAACACCTACCACGGCGTCGCACGTGTTGTGCGCTACGCATTCGAACTCGCCATGACGCGCCGCAAGAAACTTACCCTGGTGCACAAAACCAATGTCTTGGTCAACGCAGGCGGCCTATGGCAGCGCGTCGTTGACGAGGTGGCCGAGGATTTCCCAGAGGTGGAGGTGGATTACAACCACATCGATGCCGCCACGATCTACATGGTGCAGGATCCGCAGCGTTACGACGTCATCGTCACCGACAACCTCTTCGGCGACATTCTCACCGACCTCGCCGGCGCCGTCGCAGGTGGGGTAGGCCAAGCTTGCTCCGGCAACATCAACGCGTCGAAAGAGTTCCCGTCCATGTTCGAGCCGGTCCACGGCTCGGCCCCGGACATCGCGGGGCAGGGAATCGCGGATCCGACCGCGATGATTCTGTCCGTAGCAATGATGCTGCGCTTCCTCGGCGACGAGGACAATGCTGCGCGGATTGAGGCAGCGATCGAGCGCGATGTGGCGGAACGCGAAGGCGCTCGGGTGCGAACCACCGAGGTAGGTGACAGGATCGCCGCCGCGCTGAAGTAGGCTGGCTCGCATGCATGTGACCCGCTCCATCCCCGCCGTACTCGCAGCAACCGCACTGGCATTGACCAGCTGCAGCAACACTGGGGAAGGGGGTGCGGGCGGCCCCGAGGTGCTGGAAACCAACGGGGACGAGGTCATTCAAGACGCGGACGGCACCGGCGTCGAGGTGTCCCAGCGCCTCTTTGAATCCGCGGATACCGTCGTAGTTTCCGACAAGGAGCGCGACCAGCAGCTCAAGGCCGCCGCGATCGCGGTGAAACTGGGCGCGCCCATGCTTGTGCGTCTGGATGGCGCCGACGCCGCCGTCGACGCCGAGATTGAACGGCTGGGGGCCTCGCGCGTTGTGACGGTGCCGGGCGAAGACGATGAGGTCTCCAGCACGGAGCCCGTTTCCTCGGCGGACCCGGAGGGCGACGCCGCGGCCATTGCCGGGTTGGAACCGGGTAACCCCGAGGATCTGGTCCTGCCGCCGGTGTTCGCCACCGCGGCGTCCTCCCGCGCGTCTATTGCCACTGCGCGTGCCGCGGGTTCGGACGTGCAGGTGCTGGCCACCGCTGACCCGCGTGCGACGTCGGAGAGCATGCGCACGGTCACTGAGCAGGACACACTCGCGCTAGGTAGCCAGTGGGGCTCGAACGAGAATTTCCAGGACCGTGCCGCGCTTGCTGGCAACGGCGAGCTGCCCGGCGGCGGCGGGCTGGTGTTCCCTGGCCGCCGGATGATCGCGCTCTACGGCCACCCGTATGGTCCGGAGCTGGGCGTCATGGGGGAGCAGGACCCCGCCGCCGCAGTTGCCCTGGCGCAGCAGTACGCGGCCGACTATCAACCGCTCGACGACCAGCCGATTGTTCCCGCGTTTGAAGTCATCGCGTCCGTCGCCTCTGAATTCCCGGGCGACGACGGCAACTACTCCAACGAGACCCCGATGGAGGATCTGGTTCCGTACGTGGACGCCATCGTGGACGCCGGGGGCTACGCTGTGATCGACCTACAGCCGGGGCAGGGCAGCTTCCTGGAGCAGGCGAAGCTCTACCAGGATCTGCTGAAGCGCCCCAACGTCGGCCTTGCGCTGGATGCGGAATGGAAGCTCAATCCGGGTGAAGCCCCGCTGTCGCGCATCGGCAGCGCCACCGCCGCTGAAATTAACGAGGTGGCGGACTGGCTTGCCCAGCTCGTGCGCGACAACAGCCTGCCGCAAAAGGCGCTGGTGCTTCACCAGTTCAACGTGGCGATGTTCCCGGACCGCGAAAACATCCTGACCGGCCAGCCGGAACTGGCGTGGGTGCTGCACGCGGACGGCCACGGCGTCCCGGAGCAGAAGTTTGAGACGTGGGATGTGCTGCGCCAGGGATTGGACCCGAACTTCTTCATGGCATGGAAGAACTTCATCGACGAGGATTTCCCCACGTTCACCCCGGAGCAGACCTACCGGGACGTCGAGCCGCGCCCGTGGTTCGTGAGCTACCAGTAGAGTCCCGCCATGGGGCGAAGATCCGAGTAATGCCACTTTCGTAAAAGGTTCTATGCTCGGTCACATGCGTTTTGGACGAATTGCAACACCCGAAGGCATGACCTTCGCCGTCATAGACAACGAGGGCAAAACCGCGAAAGCCATCGCGGGCACCCCGTTCACGGAACCCGAGTACACGGGCAAAGAGTACGCGCTGGACGACGTCCGCCTGCTCGCCCCGACCCTCCCGTCGAAAGTGGTGGCGGTCGGCCGCAACTACGCCGACCACGTCGCGGAAGTGTTCAAGGAATCCGCTGAGCATCTCCCGCCGACGATCTTCATCAAGCCCTCTACCGCCGTCGTGGGCCCCGGAGCCCCGATCAAGATTCCGGAGTTTGCAACCCGCATCGAGTTCGAGGGTGAACTTGCGCTCGTTGTTGGCGTGCCGTGCAAGAATGTCAAGGCTGCGGACTGGAAGACGGTCATCCGGGGGGTCACCATTATCAACGATGTCTCCTCCCGCGACCTGCAGTTTGCCGACGGCCAGTGGGCGCGCGCAAAGGGCATCGACACCTTTGGCCCGATCGGCCCCTGGATCGAGACGGACCTGGACGCGTTTGATTTCGCTAATCTGCCGATCAAGGCGCACCACACCCACGACGGGGTGACGCAGACGAAGCAGGATTCCAACTCGAACCAGATGATCAAGTCCCTCGGCGAAATGGTGGAGTGGGTCTCCGAATCTTTCACGCTCCTGCCGGGCGACGTGATTGCCACTGGCTCTCCAGCTGGGACCGCCGAAATGGTTCCGGGCGACTACATCGAGGTGGAAATCCCCGGCATCGGCACGCTGGGCAACCCGATCGAGCGGGCGTAGCCGAATCGCTACAGGCCAAGCGCGCGCATAATCGTGCGCAGCTTGGCCGACGTTTCGTCTAGCTCGGCTTGTGGGTCCGAGTCCGCCGTTAACCCCCCGCCCGCCCAGGCGCGGGCGCGGGTGCCGTCGCCGTTGACCTCGGCGCATCGAATCGCGACCATGTACTCGCCGTCGCCCGCCGCGTCGGTGTAGCCCACAGCTCCCGCGTAGAACCCGCGGTCAGACTCGGCGGTGGTGATCAGCGCCTCGGCCGCTGCCTGCGGCGTGCCGCACACTGCAGGCGTGGGGTAGAGGCGCAGCGCCAAGTCGAGGGCGCTCGGGGCGGGGTTCTTCAACACGCCCTCGATGGGGGTCGCCAAGTGCCACATCTCGCTGGTCTTTTCCAATGTCGGGCGCTCCGGGATGCGCAGTTCACTGCACAGGGGCTGCAGCACGTGGCGAATGTGGTCTACGACAAAGTGATGCTCGTCCAAATCCTTCGCCGAATTGTAGAGTGCATCTGCTGCTGCGCGGTCTGCCGCCGGGTCGGCCGGTACGCGCGCTGCAGAGCCGGCCAGGGGAAAGGACCATACGCGGTTGCCTCGACGGCGCACCAGCACCTCCGGTGAGGAGCCGACGAGGAAATGGCCGTCGCGCCCCGACGGGGTGAGGTCCGCAATAAACCCGTCGCGGGTGACGGATAGATCGATCAGGCGCGCCGCGACCAAGCGTGGATCTACGGGAGGGTCGAAGGCGATATCCACCGCGCGAGCGAGGACGACTTTCTCCAGCGCGGAACCCTGAATCGTCGAGATGGCGGCCTCGACCCTGCGGTAGTGCTCCTCCGGGGCGGGGTCGACGTCGATAAGCTTTGCGCGCAGCTTCGAGCCCTCGCCGACGCGATAGTAGGGGTGCGGCTCCAAAGGACCCGGTTCGCGGATGATGTGCTCCGGGACAGTCAGCGCCGCACGGCAGTCCTGATCGAATGGGAGGGCGCCGACAACCATCTCCGCCTCGCCGCGGTCGATCACGTCTGCGGCTTCCCAGGCATCGTCGAACGTGCGCAGTGCACGCTGCGTCCGTACTGAGCCGTCGCCGCGTGAGAGCAGGAAGTCCGGGGCGCTGTCGGGTCTGGAAGTGCGCATGTGGCGTTACTCTATCGCGCAGTACTGCTATGCCACACTTTCGCATCGCTTGCTGGAGCATGTGGGTACGTTTATCGTTGCCTGTGTGAAAATTGTTAAAACCATTGCGGGTGGCCTTGCGGCCCTTCTGGTCGCGGGCGGCGTTGCGGCTCCGGCACAGGCTGGTGCCCAGGACCTCTCCTCCCAGATCCCCGGCCAAGTCACCGGCCAAGTCAATACGGCTATCGACAACGCTAACCGCACCGTTTCGGATGCCACGAAGCAGGCGAACGCCGAGTGGAACAAGTTCGTGGACATGGCCAACCAGTCGCTGCCCAGCGGCTCGTCCCTGCCGCGCAACCCGGTCCAGGCCCCGCAGATTCCTCGCCTGCCAGCGCCGGCCCCGGTGCCGGCTCCGGCTGTTCCTCGCTCGTGGGCGCCGCAGGCGCCGGCCCCGGTAGCGAACGGCACCAATGGCGAAATTCGAGCCGCGGGTCGCAGCTACCTCATCTGGGTGCCGCGCAACTACAACCCCGCGAACCCGAGTCCCGTGATGGTGGGGTACTCCGCGTACCAGGACTCTACCGAGAACTTCCGCAACTACTCCCGGCTGCGCGAATCTTCGGTCGGGCGCAACGCCATCATCGTCTACCCGCGCGCAATCGGTGCTTCTTGGGAGGGCTCGCCGACAGCGTCTACGGGCCCCGGTCAGGACATCGCGTTCGTGCGGGCCATGATCAACGATGTGCAGCGCTACTACAACATCGACCGCCGCCGCATCTACGCCACCGGCATGTCCACCGGCGGCGGTATGGCGGCGGTATCGGCCTGCCACATGGCTGACCTGTTCGCGGGTGTGGCCGGTGTGTCTGGCGCCTACTACGCGCCGGTGAACCAGGGCTGCCAGAACCTGCCCATCGCGTTCATGGCCCTGCACGGCATGAACGACACGCTCACGCCGTACTACGGCACCACCCGCCGTGGTGTGCGCGTCATGCCGGTGCCGGAGCTGTTCACCTCGTACTCCGCCCGGAACGGCTGCGGCCCGGGCCTTGACCGCGCCCCGGTGGGCAACAACGCCACCCGCGTTTCCGCTCGCGGGTGCAGCAAGGGCGTCGAGGTGATCCAGGTGCACGGGTCCAACCACTTCTGGTGGTACTCGCCGTCCGCTGCGGACGAGATGTGGGCGTTTTTGTCCCGGCACTCCAAGTAGGGGTTTGCCACAACGCAACCGGTTGCTTTCGGGTGGCCGGTTTTTCTGTTTGCGCGAGATGTTCGGTGTCCCGGGCTGGGGCGCAGATGGTGAGATTGGGATGGTGAGAATACGGTGGATCGGGCCGAACTCACCATCGCGAACTCACCCTGTGTGAATCGGGGCTCGGCCTCTCCGGCCTGCTCGGGCGTCGAGTCGGGCGTCGCCGGAGGACGTCGATAGGCAGTGTGCATGGCGCGCTACCATTGCGCACATGACTGACACTTCTATGCGCGTACGTTTCTGCCCGTCACCGACCGGAACCCCGCACGTGGGAATGGTGCGCACCGCGCTGTTCAACTGGGCGCAGGCCCGCCACTCCGGTGGCACGTTCGTGTTCCGTATCGAGGACACGGACGCGGCGCGTGATTCGGAGGAGAGCTACCAGGCGATCATCGATTCGCTGGAGTGGCTCGGCTTGAACTGGGACGAGGGCGTCAACGTCGGCGGACCGCATGAGCCATACCGCCAGTCCCAGCGCTCCGAGATTTACACGGACGTCCTGAACAAGCTCATCGAGGCAGGGGAGGTCTACCCGGCGTACTCCACCAACGAAGAGGTCCAAGAGCGCCACAAGGCCGCCGGGCGCGACCCGCAGCTGGGCTACGACAACTTCGACCGTGACCTCACCCAGGAACAGATCGACGCATTCGAGGCCGAGGGCCGCAAGCCGGTGTGGCGCCTACGCATGCCGGACCAAGAATGGACCTGGAACGATCTTGTGCGCGGCGAGGTGACGTTTAAGTCTGAGACGCAGCCGGACTTCGTGGTCGCCCGCTCCAACGGCGCCCCGCTGTATACGCTGGTCAACCCGGTGGACGACGCTTTGATGGGCATCACGCACGTGCTGCGCGGCGAGGATCTCCTGTCTTCCACCCCACGCCAGATGGCGCTGTATGAGGCGCTCAAGCGCATCGGCGTCGCAGAATTCACCCCGGAGTTCGGCCACCTGCCGTTTGTGATGGGGCAGGGCAACAAGAAGCTGTCCAAACGCGATCCGGAATCCAACCTGTTCAACCACCGCGACAACGGCATCATCCCCGAGGGCATGATCAACTACCTGGCGCTATTGGGCTGGTCGCTGTCCGCGGACAAGGACATCTTCAGCGCCGATGAGATGGTTAAGGCGTTCGACGTCTCGGACGTGCTTGGCAACCCGGCCCGCTTCGACCAGAAGAAGCTGGAGGCGATCAACGCCGACCACATCCGCCTGCTCGAGCCGGAGGACTTCCGCAGCCGGCTACGCGAGTACCTGACCGGGTACACGGACTTCCCGGAAGACTACCCGGCCGACAAGTTCGCCATCGCCGCGGATCTGGTGCAGACGCGCATCAAGGTGCTCTCGGAAGCCTACGACCTGCTGAAGTTCCTGGTCATCGCTGACGAGGATCTCGAGCTGGACGAGAAGAGCGCTAAGAAGAACCTGAAGGACACCGCTGTCGAGCCGCTGGATGCCGGCATCGCCGCGCTGGAAGCGGTGGAGGAGTGGACGACACCAGCCATCGAGGCCGCCTTGAACAAGGCGCTTATCGACGACCTCGGGCTCAAGCCCCGTGTCGCATTCGGTGCCCTGCGCGTCGGTGCAACCGGCGCTGCGGTGTCGCCGCCGCTGTTCGAATCCATGGAGCTGCTCGGGCGCGAATCCACCCTGAAGCGCCTGCGCGCAGCCCGTGAGGTCACCCCATACCAGGCAGCGGAGTAGTTACAGCGCTGTTGTTTTGTGCGCTTTGGTCACCGCGTTTTTACGCGGTGGCCTGCGGATTTGGTTCCTTCCGCGCTTCATGGTTATAGTACTCCATGTTGTTCAGCAAGACAGCGCAGACCGAAAGGAAAGCGCAGGTCAAAGCGGGAAAACGATGGCCTATGGTGTAATTGGCAACACTACGGTTTCTGGTACCGTCATTCTAGGTTCGAGTCCTGGTAGGCCAGCTGCAGAGCTTTTACGTTCTGTGTCCTAATGCCCCGTTCGTCTAGCGGCCTAGGACGTCGCCCTCTCACGGCGGTAACACGGGTTCAAATCCCGTACGGGGTACAAAGCAAAACCTCCGATCCAGTCTCTGGGTCGGAGGTTTTTGTATACCGCTTGTACTCCCAGGTGCAGCTGTTCCGCAGGGCGGGACGGCGACCGTTTTCCGCCTGTAACCTGCTGATTTGTAGGTTGGCAGGTGCGTCCTTTATCTTTAACAAGTCGCAAGCAAGCGAGCGCGCCCCGTTCGTCTAGCGGCCTAGGACGTCGCCCTCTCACGGCGGTAACACGGGTTCAAATCCCGTACGGGGTACACATATAAACTCCCGATCCGGTCTTCCGGGTCGGGAGTTTTCGCGTTGGTACGCTCGGCGCGGTGACCTCCCTAGACTTCTTTGAAATCGACGTCTTCGCCACCGGCGCGTTCACGGGCAACCCGCTCGCGGTAATCTGCGGCGCGGACAGCCTCACCGGTGAGCAGATGCAGCAGATTGCGTCGTGGACCAATTTCTCGGAGACGGCGTTCCTGCTTCAGCCCACAAGCCAGGAGGCGGACTACCGCGTGCGCATCTTCACGCCCGTTGAGGAGTTCGATTTCGCCGGCCACCCCACCCTCGGCACCGCTCGCGCGTGGCTCGAGCTCGGCAACACGCCCCGCCAACCTGGCCGCGTGGTGCAGGAATGCGGCGTGGGCAACGTCGAAGTACGCATCCAGGGCGACATGCTCGCGTTCGCCACGCCGCCTCTCAAACGCAGCGGCGAACTCACCGCGGAGGACAGGGACGCGGTGTGCGAGACCTTTGGCGTGGAGAAGCAGGTGCTTATCGACGCAGCCTACGGCGACAACGGACCCGGCTGGAAGCTTGCACTCTTGGATGGCCTAGACGCGCTGAGGTCCTTAGAGCAGCCGACGGACACTGATCTGAAAGTGGCGTTTGCGGCGCTGACCGGAGGTACGGATCCCGCGTACGAGCTGCGGGCGTTCACCCCGACCTTTGAGGATCCTGTGACGGGAAGCGCAAACGGGGCGATGGCGCAATGGCTGCGCGGGCGGGGAGACGTCCCTGCCCGATACTCGGTGTCGCAGGGCGCGTCGCTCGGCCGCGACGGCCGCGTGGAGATCCATGACGATGGCAAAGATATCTGGGTTGGTGGGCGGGCACAGGTGCGGGTACGGGGAACGATAACCGTCGGATAGATCATGCGTTTGAACGCCTGGCGGGCGGTGTCGACGGCGTTCGTAGAGTGAAAGCTGTTCCCGGCAGAAAGGGGCCCATAATGGCCGAGTCTCTCGTCGCATCCCCGCGACTCATCCAAGCAATCAACACCGCCGCGTGGGCGCACCGCGACCATGTGCGCAAAGGCACGGACATTCCGTACGCCTCCCACGTCTTCGGCGTGATGCACCTCGTCTCCCAGGTCACTGACGACGAGGACGTACTCATCGCGGCGCTCTTCCACGACATCCTGGAGGATGTCCCGGAGGAGTACAGCCCCGAGCGCATGGCCGAGGAGTTCGGCGACCGGGTCGTGGAGCTTGTTCACGGCGTGACAAAAGACAGCACACTAACCAGCTGGCAGGACCGTTCGGACGCGTACCTTGCGCACCTGCGCCAGGCGGAAGACGGCAGCGTGCTCATCTCTGCGGCTGACAAGTTGCACAACCTGTTGTCCATCCACGCGGACTTGGACGCCATCGGCGATGCGTTGTGGTCCCGGTTCAACTCGGGCAAAGAGAGCCAACTTTGGTGGTACCGCTCCGTGGCGGATCTGGTGCAGGAACGCCTGCCGGGAAACGCGCTCGGTGAGGAGTTGGAGCGCCAAGTCGCCCGCCTGGAGGCGCGTGGCGCATAAGGTGGTGCGCATGGATGTTTCCGTACAGACAGGCCTTCTAAGCGCCATCGGCGACACGCCGCTTGTGGACCTCTCCGCTGGGTTCCGCGGGCGCGTGTGGGGGCAAGCTTGAATCCTTCAACCCGGGAGGCAGCGCGAAGGATCGCACGGCGCGTGCGATGGTCGCTGCCGCGACGGCTCGCGGCCTGTTGCACCCCGGCGCGGCGGCGGTGGAATCTTCCAGCGGCAACCTCGGCATCGCACTGGCACGCGAGGCCATCGCGGGCGGCTGGGAGTTCCACTGCGTCGTCGACCCGCGTACCAACCAAGCAACGCTGGCGATGATCGCCGCCCTCGGGGCGGTGCTGCACCCGGTGGAGGAACCGAACCCGGAAACGGGCGATTGGCTCACCGCGCGGCGCAACCTAGTGGCCGAGCTGAAGCGAGAACTCGGGGCGGTGAACTTAGACCAGTACTCCAACCGTGCGGCGTTCGACGCGCATGACCAGGGCACGATGCGCGAGATTGTGCAGCAGCTCGGGCACGCGCCCGAATTGCTCGCGGTGGCGGTGAGCACCACCGGCACAGTGGGCGGCTGCCTGAAGCACATCCGCGAGCACGGCTACGGCACGAAGGTCGTCGCGGTGGACGCAGAGGGCTCGGTGCTATTCGGGGGCGACCGCGGTGAGCGCATCCTCCCCGGCTACGGCGC
The DNA here is from genome assembly GCF_012396315.1 of Corynebacterium mucifaciens. Classification (GTDB taxonomy): domain Bacteria; phylum Actinomycetota; class Actinomycetes; order Mycobacteriales; family Mycobacteriaceae; genus Corynebacterium; species Corynebacterium mucifaciens. The sequence continues at coordinate 391,397 of NZ_JAAXPF010000001.1, forward strand.
CGGCGTGGTCACTGAGCTTTCCAAGGAGGTGGCACCCGACCGGGTGGTGCGGGTGTCTGCGGCGGATGCTGTGCGCTCGGCGCGGGGATTAGCACGGTCCACCGGGTTCGTGCCTGGGGCATCCGGAGGCGCAGTCGCCGCGGCTGTCGCCCGCCTGATCGACGAAGGCGCTGCCGACGAGATCGTGGGCGTCTTCCACGACGACGGCAGGGCGTACCTGGACAAGGAGTTCGCCACGATGATGAAGTAGGCGGAGAGATTGACCGCCACCGCGACGGTCCAGATGGAGGTGAGGTGGGCCAGGCGGGCACGCGGCCCCAGCCGAAGATCCACACCCCGAGGAAGATGGATTCTAATAAAAAGGCCGCCAGCCCCTCGAACGCCAGGGGAGCGCCGAAGACGTCGCCGACGAAGCTAGCGTACTCGGGCCAGTTCATGCCGAACTGGAACTCTTGCATGGTGCCGGTGACCACCCCCATCGCGAAGTTGACCAGGAAGAGGTTTCCGAAGAACCGGGTGGCCCGGTACCAGCGCTCGTGGCCGGTGCGCTCCCAGATTGTCTGCATGATGGCCACCATTGGGGCGAGGCCTATGGTTAGCGGGGCGAAAATGTAGTGAAAGACGGTGGTGATGCCGAACTGCCACCGCGAAAGGTCGACCACATCGAGATCCGTGGTCACGCCTCCTCGTGCACCCCGGCGGGGGCGCGGTTGCGTGGTCCGTGGCCGTTGCCGCGGATGGAGAAGCCACGAGGGGAAGGACCGCCCGTATCTAACAGGACGGAGGAACCTAATAGAGAGTTTCCATTCAAAAGTGCAAAAGGAGGTAGATGCTACGTGGCGGAGCAGGGGCGGCACGTCGGGCGCGCGGGGCGCGTCGAGATCACCGACGACGGCCGCGACATCTGGGTGGGCGGTAAGGTCACCGCCCGCGTGCGCGGCACCATTGACCTGTAGGGGGGCGGCCTACGTCATCATCACCTTGGTCTGAGCAACCGCCTCGTCCATGCGGCTGATCGCGTGGTGCAGCCGGTGGCGCAGCCAGAGGCCGAGGAAGAGGAAGGGCAGCGCGAAGAGGACGAGGATGCCGAGGGCTCGCCAGAAGTCCCAGCCGTAGGTGCCGAAGACCGCGGCGCGCATAGCGCGGATCGAGTAGGTCGCGGGCAGCCAGGGGCTGATTGCCTGCGTCCAGCCCGGCAGCAGCTGCAGCGGGTAGGCTCCGTCCGCCGCCGAGACCTGGAGCACCAGGATGAGCACGCCCAAGGCCTTGCCGGCGTTGCTCAGGGAGAGCACCAGCGTGTAGCAGATCAGGTGGAAGACCAGGCTCGAGACCCACCCCGCCATGAAGAGGAGGAAGGGGTGCGCGGGCTCGATGCCCACGTAGACGATGAGCCCCGCCATGAGGAGCGTGGATTGGGCCAGGCCGGTGGTCACGAACGTCAGGTAGCGGCCAAAGTACTTCTGGCCCGCGGTGAGGCGGTCGGGATCGACCACGTTCTGCTCGATGGAGCGGTCGTCCGTGCGCACGGCCACCGACGTCAACAGGGCGCCCACCCACAGGGCGAGCACCGTGTAGAGCGGGGCCATGCCAGCGCCGAAGCTGACGCGGGGGAAGACCTCCTTGCGCTCCACCTTGACTGGGTCGACGAGGGCGCCGGCGAGCTCCTCCGGGTGGCTGGAGACGAGGTCGGCCAGCTTCGTCAGGTCCCCGCTCGAGCGCGCTTGCGCGATCGACTGCTGCGCCTCCTGCATCCTCGCCGCGTTGGCGCGCAGAGATTCCGCCGTGTCGCGCAGGTCTGCACCGGAGGCTGCGAGGGTGTCGCGCAGCGAGCCGGGCCGGTTGGCCAGGGCAGAAGAGACGCCGTCCATGTCCGAGCGGGCCTTGTCGACGTTCGCGCGGACGTTGTCCAGCGAGCCCGACAGCGCCTCGAGGCGCGGGCGGATCCCGGTGTCGTAGGAATTCTTGGCCGAGTCCATCGCCTCGCGGGCCCGGGCGATCGAGTCCTTGATCTCCTGTCGGTCCGCGTTCTTCCCGTCCCGGCCGCCCTGCCCGGCGGTGAGGCGCGCGGCGGCGTCGTTGAGTCGGTCGCGCACGGCCGTCTGGCGGGCGATGGCGTCGTCGAGGTGGCCGACCACCGCGCGCACCCCCGGCTGGGCGTCGGGGGGAAGCGCCGGGGCGACCTGGCCGTTGATGGTGTCGCGCAGGGCCGTGTACTGCTTCACCTGGACATCGATGCGCGCGGCGATGTCCGTCAGGCTCGCGGCGGTGGCCTGGGAGGTGGCGGAAGAATCCGCCAGCAGCTGGTCGACGCGTTCGCTTACGGCGGCAAAGCCTTCCGATGTTGCCCCCAGCGCCGCCGCAAGCGCCGCGCCGTCTCCGCCGAGGCCCGCCCCGGTGGCCCCGAGGTCGACGGGGCGGACTTGCCCCAGGGAGTCGCCCAGCGCCCCGGAGATCCGCTCGGCGCTGTCGACGAGCGGCACGCTCGACTCGGTGAGCGAGGCGAGCGCGTCGACGGTGCTGGCGCTGGAGAGCAGCTGGTCGCGGGCGCTGGCGGTGCGCGTCTCGATGGAGTCGAGCGCCTGCTTGGTCTTCGCCTCGTTGAAGAAGTCCGAGGCCGTCTCGATCAGCCCGAATGACACCTCGGAGAGGGCCCTGGTGAACGACGCGCTGATTTGGGCGCTGACGCCCTGCGTGCCGTTGGAGATGAGCAGCGGGGAGATGGGGTTCTTCTTCTCGTTGACGTAGAGGTCGATCCGGCTGGGTTCGGCGTTTCCGGCGTAGAAGGTGAACATGTCGTCGCTCAGCGTGGGCGGCAAGACGATGGCGGCGTAGTACTCACCGGACTTCGCGCCCTCGATGGCGTCGTCGGCGTCGGTGATGACCCAGTCCATAGAGTCGTCGCGGTAGAGCTGGGAGAGGACCATGTCGCCGACGTTGACGGCCAGCGGGGTGAGATCGCTCGTGTGGCCGCGGTCGGTGTTGGCCACCGCCACCTCGAGGCGCTCGGTGTTGCCGAATGGGTCCCACGTGGCCAGCACGTTGAACCAGGCGAAGAGGCAGGGGATGGCGATCAGGCCGGCCATGACGATGCCCGCCATGACGTTGGTGTAGAGCCGGCGCAGGTCGTTGTAGGCGATGGAGAAGACGGTTCTCACTTGGTGTCCTCGCTTTCGGCATCCGCGGGCCCGGTGGTGACGCTGGTGCCGGCGGAGTCGTGGCGGTGGATCACGGCGTCGCGCAGCTCGGCCTCGCCGAGGCGCGAGACCTGTTCGGCGTCGACGAGGCTCTGCGTGAAGTACTCCACCGCGCCGAGGTAGAGGACGACCAGCAGCGACCAGGCGACGACGATGGCCAGCATGATCGTCTTGTCGGTGGGCAGGAGCATGGTGAGCAGGGTGATGATGGCGATGCCGACAACGCCCGCGCCGATCCCGCCGAAGATGAGGGTGCGGTAGTTCTCCCGCAGCATCCGCGCTCGCTTCTCGACGCCCCCGCGGAACTCATCCCGGTCCGACAGGGCGGCCATGATGTCGGACGCGCGGTAGGGCGAGCCCATGACCTCCACCTTCTCGTTGGTGATCAGGTTCGTGCGCGCGAGCTGGCGGTTGAACAGGAGGTTGGCGTGCGAGGAGGTGAGTCGGAACAGCCACCCCAGGGCGAAGGCTGCGGCGGACATGGCGAGAAGCGCCGCCAAAAAGCGGAGGTAGTGATGGCCGTAGAACCCGGCGATGGTCTCGCGCATCGCGTCGATGCCGTAGCGGAAGGGGAGGAAGGGGTAGATGCGGCGGAAGAAGTCGGGCATGAGCTCGATGGGGTAGAGGCCCGACGCGCCCGGGATCTGGATGACGACGAGGAAGACGGCGATGCCGCGGCCAATGTGGCCGAGCGCGGAGACGATGGAGTAGATGATCCCCGTGTAGGCGACCCCGATGGCGATTGCGGTGGCGAGAAAGGCCGTGACGGACTGCATCTGCACTCCGAAGGCCACGTTGCCGAGCGTCACCACGACGGCCTGGAGCACCGAGAGCGTGGCGAAGAGGAGGAAGCGGCCGAGGTAGGCCTGGCCGACGGTGAGGCGGCGGAAGCCCTCGGTGTCGACCTCGACGCGGAAGATGATCGTCAGCACGAACGCGCCGATCCACAGGGCCAGGTTGGTGAAGAAGGAGGCCATGGAGCTGCCGTAGTTCTCGGTGGGGAAGACGGCCTGCTGCTCGACGGTGACGGGCGAGGAGATGTACTCGCCGATCTTCGCCGAGTTGAGGTTCGTCACCGTGTTGAGGGTCTCCGAGTCGGAGGTGGCCAGGAGGGCATTGATGTCGGACTGGGCGGAGCGGGCGCCGTCGGCGAGCGTGCCGAGGTTACCCGAGACCTCGTCGAGGATGCCGAGGCTGGCCGCGAGCTGGTTGTCCACCCCGGCGAGCAGGGAGGTCGTTTCCTCGCGCAGGGCACGCTGGCTGCTCAGCGCGCCGCGCACGGAGGCGACGCTGCCGGAGGCCTGCGCGAGCGAGGCATTGATCGCGGGCACGGACTCGCCGAGCTGCTTGCTCGCGTCGCGCGCTGCGGCGTTGGAGTCGGCGGTCGCGGCCTCGAGGGAGTCGCCGAGCTCGCCTATCGACGCCAGCGCGGCGCCCGCGCTGCGGTCCACGTTGTTCAGGCCGTCGAGGACGGCGCGGGAGGCGACGGTACGCTCCTCCAGCGCGCTGGCCGCGGCGTCGAGCTGAGCGCGGACCTCGGGCGATAGGGCCGCCCCGGCCGACAAGGCGCGCAGCTGCGCGACGGCGGATTCGCCCTGCTTGACCACGCCGTCGACCTCGCCGACGGCGGAGCGCACCCGCCCCTGGGCGGTGCCGAGCTGGTCCGTCGCCTCCGCGATGGAGGCGTTGGCGGAGGCGGCGCCGAGGCTGAGCGCGTTGGTGGACTCGACGAGCGCGGTCGACGTGTCGGCGCTGAAACCGGCGGAGGACTTCTGCAGCTCGGCGAGGATCCCCTCGGCCTCGCCGAGGGAGGAGTCCACGGACCCGAGGGTGTCGTCGACGGAGCCGACGAGGGTGTTCAGCTCGGCGACGACCGGGCGCGCCCCGCTGATGCTCTGCTTCATCGTGGCCACCCGCCCCTGGGCGGCGTCGAGGTCGGCGGCGATCTGGCCGAAGCTCCCGGAGGCCTTGCCTCGGACCTCCTCGGCGTTATCGCGCGACGCGAACCCCGTGTTGCGCAGCTCGGTCGCCGCGGCCTCGCCGACCTTCTTCTTAAAGGCCTCGGCCACGGCCGTGTCGACGGCGGAGGCGCCGGCGTCGGTGATCGAGGGGGCAACGCCGTTGCTCTTCTCGTTGACGTAGTACTCCAGCACCGGCTGCGTGTAGGTGCCGCTGACCAGGCTCAGCAGGTCCTCGCTGAACTCGGGCGGGATGAGGAACATGGCGTAGTAGTCGCCGCGCATGAGCCCGTCGCGGGCCTCGTCCTCGGGGAGGAACACCCACCCGATCTTGTCGTTGCCCTTGAGCTGCTCGGTGATCTGCTCGCCGACGTCGACCTCGCCGACGCGCTCGGCGGAGGCGCCGCGGTCGTTGTTGACCACCGCGATGCGGATGTTCTGGGTGTGGGCGTAGGGGTCCCAGAAGGCGTTGATGTTGAACCACGCGTAGAGCGCGGGGGTGATGAGCACACCGACGATGATGATGAAGGCCCGGGGAACGCGCAGCAGGCGTCGAATGTCCCGTCCAAGAATCTGCCCGCTCTTTCTCACGTGGCGAGCGTACCCTCGAATGGAGCGCTAGGGGAAACGCCCCGCGGCGGCCCCGCCGGCCCGAAACGCATAAGCTGGCGTTCATGCTCTCCGAATTATCCCCGGGCCTGCTCGCCGCCGTGGGCGGCACGCCCCTCGTTTCCCTTCCCGAGCTCGGCGGCGGGAACGCCCGGGTCTGGGCCAAACTCGAGTCCTTCAACCCCGGCGGCAGCGCCAAGGACCGCACAGCCCGCGCCCTCGTCGCCGACGCCATCGAGCGCGGCGTGCTCGGCCCGGGCAGCGTCGTCGTGGAGTCGAGCTCCGGAAACCTGGGCGTGGCTCTGGCCCGCGAGGCGGCCGTCGGCGGGTGGGAGTTCCACTGCGTCGTCGACCCGCGCACCAACCAGGCCACGCTCGCCCACATGCGCGCCCTCGGCGCGCACATCCACCCGGTCGAGGAGCCCGACCCTGAGACGGGGGACTGGCTCACCGCGCGACGCGCGCTGGTGGGGCGCCTCGTCGACGAGCTCGGGGGGCTCAACCTCGACCAGTACTCCAACCGCGCGGCCTTCCGCGCCCACAGCGAGGGGACGATGCGCGAGATCGTCGAGCAGCTCGGCCACGCCCCCGACATCCTCGTCGTCGCCGTGAGCACCACCGGCACCATCGGCGGGTGCGCCCGCCACATCCGCGACAACGGTCTGCCCACCCGCGCCATCGCCGTCGACGCCGAGGGCTCCGTCCTCTTCGGCGGCACCCGGGGCGAGCGCATCCTCCCCGGCTACGGGGCGGGTGTCGTCACCGAGCTGTCGCGCGAGACCGTTCCTGACGAGGTGATCCGGGTCAGCGCGCGCGACGCGGTGGCGGCGGCGCGGCGCTGCGCGCGGTCAACCGGCTTTCTGCCCGGCGCCTCGGGCGGGGCGGTGTGCGTGGGCGTCGAGAAGCTCGCGCGCGAGAACGAGGGGGCGGAGATCGTGGCGGTCTTCCACGACGACGGTCGCGCGTACCTGAATACGATCTACAACGACGAATGGGTGGAAAGGAACGTGAACTGATGAGGGCAGCGATCATCGGGGCCGGCCCGCGCGGGCTCTGGGCCGCGGAGGAGCTCATGGCCAGGGCGCGCGAGCGCGGCGCGGCGATCGAGCTGGACGTCTACAACGACGGCCCCGTCAGCGGTGCGAGCGGGCCCGGCGCCTACCAGCCCGGCCTGCCTGCCCAGTGGCTGCTCAACGTCCCCTCCGAGATCGTGGAGACGCACCTCGGGACGTTCAACGACTGGCGCGGGGCGGGCGACACCTTCCCGCCGCGCCGCGAGGTCGGCCGCTTCCTCGCCGCCTCCTGGGCAGCGCTCGCAGCGCACGTGCCGCCCTCGTGCTCGCTGAGCTTCGTGGATGCGCGGGTGCGCGAGGTCGCACCCGCCGGGGAGGGGGTCGAGGTCGAGGGCACGCTTTACGACGAAGCCCTGCTCACCACCGGCCACGCCCACGACTGGCCCGGCGCCCTGACCCGCGGCGGGGTCGAGGGCGTGGGCAAGGTGCTCAGCGCGTTCGCTCCTGGCGACCTGGACGCGGTGACCGAGGCGGATACCGCGATAGTCAGGGGTGCCGCGTTGACGTTCGTCGACGTCGTCCGCCACGCCCGGGCCGGGGTGCTCTACCCGCTGACCCGGGGCGGGCGCTTCATGGCCGTCAAGGCCTTCCTGCCCGACGACGCCGTGGCGCAGCTCGGCCCGGCGCTGGCGTTCGCGCGGGAGCGGATCCGCACGGCGAAGGGCTTCGAAGACGTGTACGAGGCCCTCGTCGAGCTCTCCGGTGAGGTCCTCGCCGCGAGCGGGGCCGGCCCAGACGAGGCGGGCGTTCGCGCGGTGTTGGACGGCAAGGACGGCGCGGACCCCGTCGAGGATCTGCGCGCCTCCCTCGGGGTCGCGCTCGGTGAACGCGCCTGGACGCCCGCGGCGGCGGTGGGCTACGCCTTCCGCGCCGCCTACGACGCGGTGATCGAGCGTTCCTCCTTCGGCGGCCGCGACTCCATCGGCGGCGAGCGCTTCGGCAGGCTCACCCGCACCCTCGAGCGCGTCGCCTTCGGCCCTCCCGCCGAAACTGCCGGGGAAGTGCTCGCCCTCATCGACTCCGGTCGCATCCGCACGGACCTGCTCGGGCGCGGGCATGAGGACCTGGCGCAGCTCGCCCGCGAGGTCGGCGCCTCCGCCGTCATCGACGCCGTCAATGCCCCGCCCGGCCTCGTCGAGGGCACCCTCGAGGCGGAGCTGGTGCGCCGCGGCATCGGCCGGGAGCACCCGGAGACTGGCTCGCTCATGGTCGAACGCGACGGCACCCTCGCGGGCCAGCGCCACATCGCCGCCGCAGGCAGAGTGAGCGAGGGGTGGATCCTCGGGCACGACACGCTGCGCCGCGGCGAGCACGAGGTCATCCCCGCGTGGGCGCGTCGCGTAACACGTGCCGCGCTCGCCGACCCGGAGCGGGTCCACGGCCTGCCGCCGCTGCGGCCGCGCGAGGTGAGCTGGTGGCGTGAACTGCTGGGGGATGGGCAGGAGTGCGCCCGGCTCGTCGAAACGTTTGGCAGCCCCGTCAACGTCGTCAACCCCGCACCGATGCGTGACAACATCGACGAGCTCGTGCGCGCGGGGGCCGCGGAGGGCGTGGAGACGAAGGTGTTCTTCGCTCGCAAAGCCAACAAGGCGCTGGTATTCGCCGACGAGGCGCGCGAGATGGGCCACGGCGTCGACGTCGCCAGCGAGAACGAGCTGCGCCAAGTGCTCGAGCGGGGGATGCCCGGGGAGCGGATCATCTGCTCCGCGGCGATCAAGCCCGACCGGCTGTTGGCCCTGGCCTTAGACAACGCGGTGGTTATCTCCGCGGACAGCCGCGCGGAGGCGGAACGCATCGCCCGGCTCGCCGCCGCGCGCGGCGTGGTGGCCAAGGTCGCGCCCCGGCTCGCCCCGGATCCGCGCACGATGCCGCCGACCCGCTTCGGCGAGCGCCTTGACGCTTGGGCGGAGTACTTTCGCACGCCGCGCCGAAACCTCAGGGTTGTGGGAATCCACGCGCACCTGCACGGCTACGCGGCGGCGGACCGCGCGTCCGCGCTGCGCGAGTGCATGCGGCTTGTTGACGCGCTGGCCGCATCCGGCCACGCGCCCGCGTTCGTGGACATTGGGGGAGGTGTGCCCATGTCCTACCTGGCGGATGAGGCGCAATGGCGCGCGTATCAGGACGCGATCGCGCTGCAGCGCAGCGGTTACGCCGAGCCCTTTACCTGGAAGTCCGACCCGTTGCGCAACACGTACCCGTACTGGCAGGAGCCGACGCGTGGCGCCTGGCTCGCCGAGGTACTCTCCGGCGGCGTCGCAGAGGCGCTGCGCGAGCGCGGGTTGCGTCTGCATCTTGAGCCGGGGCGCTCGCTTGTCGACGGCTGCGGGCTAACCCTTGCCGAAGTCGCCTTCACCAAGACCCGTTCCGACGGCGTGCCCCTGGTGGGCCTAGCCATGAACCGCACCCAGTGCCGCACGACCTCGGATGACTTCCTCATCGACCCCTACCTGGTCAAGCGGACCCCGCCGAGCGAGGAGATCGAGGCGTTCTTGGTCGGCGCCTACTGCATCGAGGACGAACTGATCCTGCGGCGGAAGATCCGCTTCCCCCGCGGTGTGGCGGCGGGAGACCTCGTCGCGCTCCCGAACACCGCTGGGTACTTCATGCACATCCTGGAGAGCGCGTCGCACCAGATCCCCCTGGCCAAGAATGTGGTGTGGCCCGCGGGGCGCTTGGACGACATCGACGTTCGCTGACGCCCGTTGGCGCCCCCAGTGCCAGGCCGGAGCTCGGCTAGAGCTCGGCGCTCAGCCGAGCGGTGGCGTCCTTGAGCGCGGCGCCCCACTTGGCTGCGGGGCTCGGTCCGAGCCGCTCGGCCGGGCCCGAGACGGACAGCACGGCGGCGACGCGGCGGTCTGACTCGAACACCGGCGCGGAGACCGAGGCGAGCCCGACCTCGCGCTCGGCGACGGATTCCGCGAGCCCCGTGTCGGTGACGGTGGCGAGCTCGTCGGCTGGAAAGGCGGTGGCGTCGATAAGCGAATAGGCGGCGAAGACGCGCGCGGCGGAGCCAGCGTTCAGCGGCAGCTGCGAGCCGACCGGGACCATGTTGTGCAAGCCGCTGGCTGGCTCCTCCGCGGCGATGCAGGTGCGGGTGTCACCGGTGAGCTCGTAGAGCTGCACGGACTCGCCCGTGGTGGCCACCAGCTCCCGCATGATCGGCCCGGCGGCGGCGATGAGCTTCGGCGACGGGCCTCCGGTGTAGCCAGGAAGTGCGGGCCCGAGGGACCACTCGCCGCGGTCGGTCCGGGCGAGGACGTGGTGGACCTCGAGCGCGGTCGCGATACGGTGGGCGGTGGCGCGTGGCAGTTCGGTCGCGTCGCTGAGCTCGGCGAGCGACTTGTCGCCGGCCGCGACCGCGGACACAATTGCGACCGCGCGGTCGAGCACTTTGATGCCGGAGCCTTCGTTATACTGTCTCACAGTCCGAATCCTAACATCTCATTATGTGGGACTGTGGGGAAGAAGTGCGAAGGAGATTCCTATGGCGGAAAAGCCGTTGACGTTGGCGGAAAAGGTGTGGCGCGACCACGTGGTCAAACAAGGGGACAACGGGGAGCCCGACCTCATCTTCATCGACTTCCAACTGCTGCACGAGGTGACCTCACCTCAGGCGTTTGACGGGCTGCGCATGGCCGGCCGCTCGCTGCGCCACCCGGAGCTGCACCTGGCAACTGAAGATCACAATGTGCCCACCGAGGGGATCACGTCGGGCAACCTCCTCGAGATTGCCGAGCCCACGTCGCGCACCCAGGTGGCTACCCTGCGCAAGAACTGCGAGGAGTTCGGTGTCACACTGCACCCGATGGGCGACATTCAGCAGGGCATCGTCCACACCGTGGGCCCGCAGCTGGGCATCACGCAACCGGGCATGACCATTGTGTGCGGCGATTCGCACACCTCCACACACGGGGCGTTCGGCTCCATCGCCATGGGCATCGGCACCTCCGAGGTGGAGCACGTCATGGCCACCCAAACCCTGCCGCTCAAGCCGTTCAAGACCATGGCCGTCGAGGTCACCGGCGAGCTGCAGGAGGGGGTGACCGCGAAAGATCTCATTCTGGCCATCATCGCCAAGATCGGCACCGGCGGCGGCCAGGGCCACATCATTGAATACCGCGGCGAGGCCATCGAGAAGATGTCCATGGAAGCGCGGATGACCATCTGCAACATGTCCATTGAAGCGGGCGCACGCGCCGGCATGGTCGCGCCGGACCAGAAGACCTTCGACTACGTCCAAGGTCGCGAGTACGCCCCGAAGGGTGCGGACTGGGACGCGGCGGTGGAGTACTGGAAGACGCTGCCCACCGACGACGGCGCCGAGTTCGACACCGTTGTGGAGATCGACGGCGCGGCGCTCACCCCGTTTGTCACCTGGGGCACCAACCCCGGCCAGGGCCTGCCGCTGGCAGAGGCCGTGCCGGATCCGGAGGACTTCACCGACGAGACCGCCAAGCAGGCCGCGGCGAAGGCGATCAAGTACATGGATTTAACTCCGGGCACTCCGCTACGCGGCATCGCCGTCGACACGGTCTTCTTGGGCTCCTGCACCAACGCCCGCATCGAGGACCTCCGCGCCGCGGCTGAGGTGGTCAAGGGCCGCACTATCGCGGAGAACACCCGCATGCTGGTCGTGCCCAGCTCCACGCTAGTGAAGCAGCAGGCGGAGGAGGAAGGTCTGGACAGGATCTTCACCGAGTTCGGCGCCGAGTGGCGCACCGCCGGGTGCTCGATGTGCCTGGGTATGAACCCGGACCAGCTCAAGCCGGGAGAGCGAAGCGCGTCGACAAGCAACCGTAACTTCGAAGGCCGCCAGGGCCCCGGCGGGCGCACGCACCTCGTCTCGCCGCTTGTCGCCGCGGCAACCGCCGTCACCGGACACCTTGCCAGCCCCGCTGACCTGTAAAGGAGCACACCAATGGAGAAGTTCACTACCCACACCGGTGTCGCCGTGCCGCTGACGCGGTCGAACGTGGACACCGACCAGATCATCCCGGCGCGCTACCTCAAGCGCGTGTCCCGTACCGGCTTTGAGGACGGGCTGTTTTCTAACTGGCGCGAAACAGAGCCCGGATTTGTGCTGAACCAGGACGCGTACAAGAACGGCTCTGTCTTGTTTGCCGGGCCCGACTTCGGCACCGGATCTTCGCGCGAGCACGCTGTGTGGGCGTTGATGGATTACGGCTTCCGCGCCGTGTTCAGCCCGCGGTTCGCCGACATTTTTCGCGGCAACTCCGGCAAGGCGGGCCTGCTGGCCGCCAATCTGCCTGAGTCGGGCATCGAGCTGATCTGGAAGCACCTGGAGCAGCACCCGGGCGAAACCGCTACCGTGTCGCTGGAGGACCGCACGGTCACCGTCGGCGAGAACACCTTCGTCTTCGAGGTGGACGACTACACCCGCTGGCGCCTCATGGAGGGCCTGGATGACATCGGCTTGACGCTCCGCGACGAGGGCGCCATCGAGCGCTTCGAGGCGCAGCGGCCCGCGTTTAAGCCGGCCGTGCGCTAGGGGGCGCTAAAATTTAGCCCTGCTGCGCCATCGCGTCAATCTGCTGAATCACCTGCGGCGCGAACGCAGCGAGGAAGTCCCGCGACGCGGCCACCACGCCTTGGATGCCCGTGAGCACGTGGGATTCGAACTGTGCATCCGTGTATCCCCAGTGCCCGGGCAGACTGTACGCCACACCGAGCGCTGTGATACCGCGGTTGGCGTCCTTCAACGCCGTTACGGTGGGGTAGGCCTTGGTGTAGTTATACTGCTCGACCCACTTGCGGACCTCCTCGTAGCGGTCCTGGCCAATTGAGTCCACCGCCACGGTGGAGATCACGTTCACATTCGGTTCGATGTGGCTGATCTCCAGCCCAATTCCGGCGAAGCCGGAGCGGATAGAGAACTCTCCCGCGTCGTCGTACTGCCAGCCCTGCTTGGCAAAGACGTCTTTCGCGCGCTGGATGGTGAGTGGCTTCAGGGTGTCGGTGGTGCCCATGGTTTACGCCTCCTTAACGGTGTCGGTGAAGGATTCTTCGCGGCCCGGGAAGGCCTCGCGCAGTTTGCCCGCTACGTGGTGGATCGCAGAGAAGAAGTATTCGCACATCTCGTGCAGCTGCTGGTCGGCGAACCCGTCTCCGGAGAAAAACGGTGCCTCCATGATCGCAATCGCCGTGCCGTCCTCGCGCTGCACGGGGTGCACCCTCACCAGCGGCAGGGAGCGGTTGAGAGAGTTAGCGAGTTCGCGCAGTGTCTCCACGTCCGCGGGCTGATCCAGCACGGCCATCCACCGGGACGTGGCCTTAAAACCTTGATTTTCCACCTCGAAGAAGACCACCAGGCCCGGAAACGCGGTTCGGACTTCGCCGTTGCCCTCGCGGTAGAACTTCAACTCCATCGCGGTAAGTGTCGAGGCTATGCGGTCCTGCGACACCGGGGGAAACGCTGTCTGGGATGGGGAAGTCATGAGATTGTACGTTCCTTTCTTGTACTACAACACCGGGAGTGCGGAGGGCACGTAGTCCGCGCCCGTGAGCTGGCCGTTGCGGAAGCTCAGCACCCACACGGATCCCTTCTTGGCGTGAATGTGCGTGTCGATGGGCAAAGTGCCCTGCGCAGAGAGCCAGGCCAGCATGCCCGGAATGATCTCGCCCTGAGCGCAGATGACGCTGGTGCCTCCTTGCGCAATCACGTCAGTGAACGCGCGCTGCGCGCCGACCATGTCGGTGAGCCAGGCGTCGTCGCCGAAGCGCTCGTTCACCCCGACGTCCAACCCGAGTTCATCCGCGAGGGGGGCGACGGTGGTTTGGCAGCGCTCGGGCGCAGCGGAGTAGATCCGCTCCGGTGCGAACGCGCTGAGCAGCGGCACAAGCATTTCGGACTGGCGGCGGCCCTTCTTATCCAGGGGGCGCAGGTTGTCGTCACCGGACCACTTTTCGCGGTCGTGGGCGCGAGCGTGGCGCACGTAGAGCACACGCGCATCCGCTGGGGTGCCGAACCGTTTCTTCGCTTTGTGCAGCACCTGGCGGTCCAAGTCGTACGTCATCAGGGGGATGGCCTGGTCGATGGGCAGCCAGCGGATCTCGTCCACTTCGTTGTTGGGCGTGAACTCGCCGCCGGTGACTTCGCCCGTCCAGTAGTAGACCACCTTCGTGGTCTTTTTCACCGGGTACACGGTTTTGCCCAGCAGTTTGCCCAGCCGCACGTCGTAGCCCGTCTCCTCCTTGATCTCGCGCACAGCGGTCTGGATCAAGGATTCGTCGGGATCGACCTTGCCTTTGGCCAGCGACCAGTCGTCGTAATGCGGGCGGTGGATGCAGGCCACCTCGACGGACTCCGGGGTGTTGAGGTCCCCGCGCCACAGGACCGCGCCAGCGGCCAAGGTGGTGCGCTCGAATTCCTCGTGCGGGTGGTTGGGAATTTCCTGGAGACGCCCGGTGAGGAACATCTCACCGTGCGTGTCCTTGTCCTGCTCGTGCAGATGGCCGTCGTGTTTAGGCATACATGCCATTGTGTCGCACACCTGGCGGGCGCGCTACGTCCAGGCCGGGTGGTAGATTGAAGCGGTTGAAAACGCTGGGAGGACGCACCGATGGTCAACGTGGCAGTACTGGGCGCAGGTTCGTGGGGGACCACGCTTGCCAAAGTGTTCGCAGACGCCGGCAACACCGTGGCCCTCTGGGCGCGAAGGGACAGCCTTGCCAGCACCATTCAAGCAACGCGGGAGAACCCGGAATACCTGCCTGGCATTGAGCTGCCAGCGGCGATCCACGCGACATCAGATGCGGCGGAAGCGCTCGACGGGGCCGCCATCGTCGTGTTCGGTGTGCCCAGCCAAACGATGCGCGAGAACCTGACCGCGTGGGCGCCGCATCTGCCGGGGGACGCCACGCTCGTGTCCATCTCCAAGGGCATCGAAACCGGCACCCATATGCGGATGAGCGAGATTATCGCGGAAGTCACCGGCGCAAGCGAGGACCGCATTGCCGTGCTCAGCGGGCCGAACCTCTCGCGTGAGATCGCGCAGGAGCAGCCGGCCGCCACCGTGATCGCCTGTGCCAATGAGAACCGTGCCAAGCTGGTCCAGGCTGCGTGCGCGACGGGCTACCTGCGCCCGTACACCAACACGGACGTCGCCGGGTGCGAGATCGGCGGCGCGACCAAAAATGTCATCGCGCTCGCGTGCGGCATGGCCGCAGGCCAGGGCCTGGGCGACAACACGCTGGCCACCCTGATCACCCGCGGGTTGGCCGAAACCACGCGCTTAGGCAGCGCGCTGGGGGCAGACGCCCGCACATTCGCGGGCCTTGCCGGCATGGGGGATTTGGTGGCCACCTGCGCCTCGCCCCTGTCGCGCAACCGCACGTTCGGCGCCGCGTTAGGCCAGGGCGCGACCATGGACCAAGCGCGCGCCGCCACCAAAGGCCAGGTGGCGGAGGGCGTGGTGTCCTCCCGCAGCATCTTCCAGCTCGCCGCGGAGCACTCCGTGGAGATGCCGATCACCCAGGCCGTCTACGCCGTGTGCCACGAGGGGATGAAGGTGGCCGACGCAATCGCCGCGCTGATGGGGCGCAGCAAGAAGGCGGAATAGCGGGCGGTAGGCTTAACGCCCGTGATCCGCATTGCTGTTTTGTACGGTGGCATGTCCACCGAGCACTCCATTTCCTGCATCTCCGCCGACTCGGTCATGTCGCACATGCCCGCCGAGTACGAGGTATTTCCCATCGGCATCACCCAGGAGGGCGTGTGGGTCGAGGGCGTGACCAATCCGGCGGAAGGGGCGGAGCTTCCCGTCGTCAAGCACGGGCGTGAGGTTGCGCTCTCTTTGAACCCGCAGCGCAAGGGCCTGCTTTACGACGTCGCCTCCGGTGAGCCACTGACCACTGTCGACGCCGTCTTCCCGGTACTGCACGGCAAGTACGGTGAGGACGGCACGGTGCAGGGGCTGCTGGAGCTCGCCGGCGTGCCGTACGTGGGCCCGGGAGTGCTGGCCTCCGCGTGCGGCATGGACAAGGAGTACACGAAGAAGCTGGTCTCGGCGGCGGGGATCCCGGTTACGCGCGAGGTGATCTTGGACCGCGCCCGTGAGCTCACCGACGCCGAGCGTGATCACCTGGGCCTGCCGGTGTTTGTGAAGCCGGCGAACGGCGGGTCCTCCATCGGCGTGTCCAAGGTGACCAGCTGGGAGGAGCTCCCGGCGGCGGTAGCGCTCTCCCTGGAGTCCGACGACAAGGTCATCGTCGAAGCGGAACTGGTGGGCGACGAAGTGGAGGTGGGCGTGCTCGAGCGGCCCGACGGGACCGTCACCGCTTCGGTGCCTGCCAAGCTCAACGGCACGGAGGACTCCGCGGAGGGCTTCTACGGGTTTGAGACGAAGTACCTGGAAGAAGGCGTTACCGCGAGCATCCCGGCGCCGTACTCGGACGAGCTCATCGCGCAGCTGCAGCAGATGGCCGTGACGTGCTTTCACGCGCTGGACTGCAAGTCGCTGGCGCGCGTGGATTTCTTCGTCACCGACCGCGGCCCGGTGCTTAACGAGGTCAACACCATGCCCGGCTTTACCGCGATCTCGATGTACCCGCAGGTCTGGGCTGCCACGGGGCTGGAGTATCCGCAGCTGCTGGACACCCTGGTGCGTACGGCCCTGCGGTAGGTCGGTGCACTTCCGCGGCGCGCCTGCGGCCCTGGGACCCGCCTGCACGGCCCAAATCCAGCTACAAGGATCCAGCTAACGGCCTCGGGAGCGCGGACAAAAAGTTGGAGTGGTGGGGGCTGAAAGGTATTCCGATGCCCGCAGCATTTCCATCTGATATCCGCGATGGTGCGATCGAGAGGTTTTTAGCCGGCTCATCTGCCCGGGAAGTGTGCAGTTGGGTTGAAAGCGTCTGCAGTC
>NZ_JAAXPF010000010.1 GCF_012396315.1 Corynebacterium mucifaciens
CACCGTCGGTTGAAGTCGACACTCGGCAAAGGGTGCACCACCATCGCCGAGCACCGGCAAGCATTAAGTGCGTAACAACGAGACAACGTCCCCCAAAACGCACTCCAACTTTTTGTCCGCACCCCCCTCCTGGGCGCGAATAGCTGGATCCTTGTAGCTGGATCCGCGCCAACAGAGGGGCTGGGGCCGGGCGGTCACCGCTCCGTGGTGTGCTCAGCAATGAGGTTGGTCAGGTTTGTGATCGCCTCGTTGCTCTCCGCTTGAGGCAAGGAAGCGGCGACTTGGACGTCGCGGCCCATGGCATACCAGGTGGAGGCGGTTGTGCCGTTGGCAAGTTTCACGTCCTCGAACCAGGGGATCCCGTTGACCTGATCAAGGCGCGCGCCCGGCCCATAATTCTCCGGTTCCGTGACGCCGCAGCGGAGCACAATCGCATCGCGTCCCGGCGCCGACCACGCCACGGTGTGCGAGCTAGCGGCGTCGACGCGGGTGTAGCCGTCGGCAATTGTCTCCGGCGCGGCGGCGAGCAGGTCGTCGCACCTACCGGTGTCGCCGGCCCCGGCGAGGTTCGACAGCGGGGCGGTGCGCTGCTCCGGGGCGGGCCCGGTCAGCGCGCCGGTGGGCAGGGACATCACTGGGGGCTGGCCGTCGCGCAGCTGCTGCAGATCGGCGGTGACGGCCAAGATTGGTGAACGGTCCACGGTGTACCAGGTGGCGAGCGTGGAGCCGGGGGTGAGATCGTCCACGCGCAGCCAGCGGGCGCCCCCCAGGTCCTCCGTGGCGGCATAGGGGGTGTACTGCGCCGGCGCGTCCACACCGCAACGCAGCGTGATGCGTTCGGTGGAGGAGGCTTGCCACGCGGCGGCCCCGTCGGGCGCGGGCTGAGCCAACTCGGCGCGCTTGAGGCCGGCGAGGGTGTCTGGGAGGTCGTCGACAAGGGCGGCGCACTCGGGAGAATCTGCTTCAGGCGCGGGCAGTTCCGTCATCGCCACAGGCTGAAGTGCGACACGCTGGAAGTACACCCGCGCACCAACTAGGACGCCGAGCACCAGCAGTACCGCTAGCCCAAGGCTGATGTAGATGGTCGTGCGGTTAATCTGTGGGTCGTGCGCCGTCGAGCTCATGGCGGCAACTGTAGTGAAAGGGCTGGCGAGGACGTGATTGAGACAGGCTTTCCCACCGGCGGGCCGACCTTGCGCGAGCTTGGAGAGCGCGAGGTGATCAACCGCATCCGCGCGCAGGCCCCGTCCACGGTCAACGGCGACGACGCCGCGGTGCTGGCCCCCGCTGCCCCGAATTCGCGGGTTGTCGCCGCTACCGACATGTCCGTGGAGGGCATCCACTTCAGTGCTGACACCACGACTCCCTACTGTGTGGGCCGCAAAGTGGCGCTGCAAAACTTCGCCGACATCGAGGCCATGGGCGCGCGCCCTATCGCGGCCCTCATGGCCGTTTCAGCCCACCCCGACACACCAGTGCGGGTAATGGAGGACATCGCCCGCGGGGCAGGGGACATGGCCGCGCAGTACGCCTGCGAGCTCGTCGGCGGGGACGTGACGAGCGGCGAGCGCCTGGTGGTGTCGGTGTCAGCCATCGGCGCGCTCGGCGGCAGCCGCCCGCCGCTGACGCTGAGCGCCGCGCGCCCCGGCCACCGCGTGATCGCCCACGGGCAGTTCGGCTACTCCGCTGCCGGGCTCGCGCTGCTGCAAGCCGGGGTGGGGATTCCGGAGGAGCTCGAGCCGCTGGTAGCCGCGCACCAGGTGCCGCAGTTGACGCCGGGCCGCGGGGTGGTTGCGCGCGCCGCAGGTGCGTGCGCGATGACGGACAATTCGGACGGCCTCATTCGCGACATTTCGCAGATAGCGGACGCCTCGGACGTGGGTATCGAGCTGGCGTCCAACGCGCTGGCCCCCGATGCGCTCCTCGTGCAGGCCGGCACCCTGCTCGGGGTGGACCCGTGGGAATGGGTGCTCGGCGGCGGGGAGGACCACACGCTCATCGGCACCATCGAGGGTTCCGCGCCCGTTGGTTTCCGCTCCATTGGTACCGTTTCTAAAAAGCCGGGCGTGCGTATCGACGGCTCCGCGCCCTCCACCGACGCAGGGTGGGAGAGCTTCTGATGCTTCCGGTTCATGAATCCTGGCAGGCGCCGCTGGCCCCAGTAGAAGACCAGATCCACGCGATGGGGGACTTCTTACGCGCTGAAGGCAAGTACCTCCCGAAAGGCCACGACATCTTGCGCGCCTTTGCCGACCCGTTCGACGACGTGCGGGTGCTCATCCTCGGCCAAGACCCGTACCCCACGCCGGGCCACCCGATGGGGCTCGCCTTTTCCACGCAGCCTGGGGTGGCCGCGCCGCGTTCTCTGGTGAACATCTACAAGGAGCTCCAGGATGACCTGGGTATTCCGCCCCGCGCGGACGGGGACCTCAGCTCCTGGTCCAAACAGGGCATCCTGTTGCTTAACCGGGTGCTCACCGTGCGCCCCGGTAAACCCGCATCCCACCGCGGGAAAGGGTGGGAGGCCGTCACCCAGGCCGCCATCGAGGCGTTGGTGCAACGCGATGCGCCGTTGGTGGCGGTGCTGTGGGGGCGCGACGCGCAATCCGCCGCTAGGTTTCTCGGCGACACCCCGCGCATTGAATCGCCGCACCCCTCGCCCCTGTCCGCGTCCCGGGGATTTTTCGGCTCCCGTCCGTTTTCGCGCGCCAACGAAGCGCTCGAGGCGATGGGTGCCCAACCGGTGGACTGGGCGCTCTAACCGGACACTGTAAACTCTCCCAGCATGTCCGCATCTCCACTTACCGACGGCACGCGTCTGCTCGCATGGGCCCGCCGAGCCGCCGGCGAGCTGGAGCGCAAACGCGCCGAAATCAACGAGCTCAACGTCTTCCCGGTGCCCGACGCGGATACCGGCTCGAACATGGCGCACACCATGGCCGCCGCGGTGCAGGAGGCGTCGCAGTTGCCTGAGGGTGCATCCCTCACCGAGGTGGCAGAGGCCCTCTCCGTGGGTGCGGTGCGAGGGGCGCGCGGCAACTCTGGCGTTGTCCTTTCCCAGGTCATGCGGGGGCTGGCGCAGGCGTCGCGGCGCGACATCGAAGAAGGGGAGATGCTGGCGGATGCGTTGAACAGCGCTGTTGGGTTTGTCGACCGTGCGATTGCCGAGCCGGTTGAGGGCACCATCATCACCGTGCTGCGCTCCGCCGCCGAGGCGGCCCAGACAAGCGAGGGGCGTTCGCTCGGCGACGTGGCAACCGCGGCGACCGCAGGCGCCCGCAACGCGTTGGCGTTGACCCAGACCCAGCTGCCCCAACTGCGCGAGGCGGGCGTGGTCGACGCCGGCGGGGCGGGTCTCGTGGCGGTGCTGGAGACGCTCGCTCAGCCGCTGGGCGAGCCGGAGGACGTCGTGAAGCAGCAGCCTGCGGACGCTGGCCACGGTATGGCAGCCGAGCTGGAAGTGATGTTCAACTTCCGGGGTGACCTCGACGCGCTCCAGGAGCAGCTTGCCGGGATGGGCGAAAGCCTGGTCATCGCACGGCTTGACGAGCAGGACGGCAGGGTGCACATCCACTCCCGCGAGGCGGGCGCGGTCATCGAGACGGCGTTCGCGGCCGGCGAGGTCAGCGAGCTGCGGCTGGAAGTGCTCCCAGGCGAAGCGCCCCGCGGGGCACCCGCGCGTCTCGTCATCGCAGTGACGCCGCCGGGTTCCGTCGCGTCACTGTACGGGGCATCCGGTGCGGTGACAGTCGCGCCGGGCCCTGACGTGGCTAAGGCCATGTTGAACGCGATCACGCGCTCGGGCAGCGAGGAGGTCATCGTGCTGCCCAACGGCCAGCTCAGCAACAGTGAGCTCGCGGAGGTCGAGCACGCGGCGCGCGCCGTGGAGCAAACCATCACCATCCTGCCCACCGTGCGTCTCATCTCCGGCATCGCGGCATTGTCCGTGCACGACCCCGCGCAACCGCTTGCCACTGCCGCGTTCACCATGTCAGAGGCGGCCGGGGAGATGCGCACAGCCTTGGCCGTTCGTGCCGAGAGGGGGGCGCTCACCGTGTCGGGGGCGGTGGCCAAAGGCGACGTGGTTGTCACCACACGCGGCGAGCACATGCTCATCGCGGACGAGCCGTTGGAGGCGGTTGAGCGCGCGTGCCGGCGGTTGCTGGAACACGGCGGCGAGCAGGTGAGCATCCTTTTCGACCCGGATGAATTGCACGCGGAGGCGCTGGAGCGGCTGGGGCAGAGCCTTGGCGTCGACGTGATGGTTTATCCTGCAGACGGTCTGCAAGCCTGCGCGGAGATCGGGGTGGAGTGACATGCTGGGGTTCGAGGACACACGCCCGTTGAACCTGGTCATTCCGTTGAAACAGGCCAAGGCGATGGGCAAGCACCTCGACATCCACACATGCGGGGAGCTGCTGCGCCACTATCCGCGCCGCTACCTGCATTACGGCACTGGGGCCGACCTTGCCGGGGTAGAGCCGGGCGATACGCTCACCGTGATAGGCAAAGTTACCGCCACCGAGCAGTTCACCACCAACAAGCAGCCGAAACGGCCGATTTACAAGGTGCACGTCAACGACGGCCGCCAGGTATTTTTGGCCACGTTTTTCGGGTCCCACTACGCGCAGCGCGTGCTCAAAGAGGGCCGGCGTGTCATGCTCACCGGCAAGTACAACGTCTTCCGCAACCAGCCGCAGCTGTCGCATCCGGATTTCGTGCTTCTGGACGGCCCGACGGAGGCCACCGGATCGCTCAAGCAGCTGGGGCATTTCGGCAACATCGAGGACATGCTGCGCGGGCGCGAGTGGCTGCCCATCTACCCGGCGGTGAAAAACGTCAGCACCTGGACCATCATGGGTGCCATACACGCGGTGCTGCAGTCGCTGCCGCCTATCGACGAGCCCCTCGGTTTCACCCCCATCGGCTTTGTGCCCCTGAACTCGGCGGTGCGCCAGATCCACGAACCGGGGCCCGACGGCCCGTCGCGGGCGCTGCAGCGGCTGAAGTACGACGAGGCGCTCTCGGTCGCGCTCGCCATGGGTGTGCGGCGGGCGGATGCGCAGGCCCGCACCGCGCTTGCACTGCCGCGCGTCACTGGCCGGGACCAAGACCTCCTGGTAGAACGGCTGCCCTTCCCACTCACGGCCGGCCAGGACGAGGTTGTTGCGGAGATCTCCCGCGACATGGCGGACACCGTGCCGATGAGCAGGTTGCTGCAGGGCGAGGTGGGCTCCGGTAAGACCATCGTGGCGTTGATCGCGATGCTCCAAGCCGTGGACAACGGCGCGCAGTGCGCATTCCTGGCGCCCACCGAGGTGTTGGTGATGCAGCACGCCCGCTCGATGACCCAGGTGCTCATGAACGCGGGCGTGCCCACCAGGGTGGTGGCGCTGACCGGATCGATGTCCGCGGCCCAGAAGCAGGACGCGCTGCTGAAGATCGTCTCCGGCGAGGCGGACATCGTGGTCGGGACCCATGCGCTCATCCAGGACGGTGTGGATTTCTTCCAGTTAGGCTTGGTGGTGGTGGATGAGCAACACCGCTTCGGGGTGGAGCAACGGGACGCTCTTCGTGCCAAGGCGGGGGAGACAACACCTCACCTGCTGGTGATGACGGCAACGCCGATCCCGCGCACGATCGCTATGACCGTCTTCGGGGACCTGGCAGTCTCCACCCTGCGCGAGCTGCCCGGGGGGCGAAAGCCCATCCAGTCCGCGGTGGTGCCGGAGTTCAAGCCGCGCTGGGTCGCGCGGGCGTGGGAAAAGATCCGGGAGGAAGTCGCCGGCGGGCACCAGGCCTATGTCGTGTGCCCGCGCATTGAGGGCGAGGGCGGGGTGCTCGAAATGTTCGCCGAGCTTGCTTCTACCGAGTTCGCGGGGCTGAGCGTCGCCTTCCTCCACGGCCGAATGAGCGGCGAGGAAAAAGATGCCGTGATGGCGGATTTCGCTGCCGGTGGAGTGGATGTCTTGGTCGCCACCACCGTCATCGAGGTCGGCGTGGATGTGCCCAACGCGACGGTGATGATGGTGCGCGAATCGGAACACTTTGGCGTGTCCCAACTGCACCAGCTGCGTGGGCGTGTGGGGCGTGGCGGTAACCAGTCCCTATGCCTGTTCCACACGCTCGCGGAAGAGCACACGCCGTCCTTTGAGCGGGTTGCCCAGGTCGCCAGCACGTCCGACGGGTTCGCCCTGGCGGAACTCGACCTTCTGAACCGCCGCGAGGGCGACGTGCTGGGCAAGCAGCAATCTGGCAAACACCGCACGCTGCGGCTTCTCCACTTGGCGGAGGACTTTGAGGTGGTCCGCCGCGCCTACGACGACGCCGCGCGCCTGGTGGCCGACAACCTCGAATTCACCCGAGCCGCCACGGCGGACTTCGCGGCAGAAGACTTTGAGTATTTGGACAAAAGCTAGCGCGTTAGAGTTGTGGCCATGAACCGCATCATTTCCGGCGAGGCCCGCGGCCGAAAAATCAAGGTGCCGCCAGAGGGCACGCGCCCCACTTCTGACCGCGCGCGGGAGGGACTGTTCTCCTCCCTGCAGGTCCGTTTCGGCTTCGTGGACATGCACGTGCTCGACCTTTTTGCCGGCTCCGGTGCACTTGGGCTCGAGGCCGCCTCCCGGGGCGCTGCAGAGGTGGTGCTGGTGGAAAACAACCCCGAGGCCGTGCGCGTCATCGAATTCAATGCCGGTGTGGTGGGCCACCCGAACACCGTTGTCGAGCCAGTCAAAGCGTCCACGTACTTGGCCCGCGCTCCGCGCAACCACTTCGACATGGTGCTCGCGGATCCGCCGTACGAGCTGGCGGATGAAGCGGTCGCCGAGATGGTGGAGGCGCTCAAGCCAGTGCTTCGAGACGGCGCCGTGGTGGTAGTTGAGCGCCACCGGGAAAGCCCGGAAACAGCGTGGCCGGAGGAGTTCACACCCACCGGCCAGAAGCTGAAAAAACGGCTCTACGGTATTGCGCGGATGGACATGGCTGTTTACGCGGACCCGGACGCTGAGACGGTCGCGGAAGGGGAGGGATAGATGACTACCGCGGCGTGCCCTGGCTCGTTCGATCCGATCACCAACGGGCACTTAGATATCGTCACCCGCGCCTCCCGTCATTTCGACGAGGTGGTGGTGCTGGTGACAGGAAACCCGACAAAGACCTCGGGCCTGTTCACTATCGACGAGCGCGTGGAGCTCATCCGCGAGGCCACGGCGCACCTCAATGGAGTGCGCGTGGACAGCTGGGGAGGGCTGCTGGTGGACTACACCTCCGCCCACCACATTACGGCGTTGGTGAAAGGGCTTCGCTCCTCCCTTGACTACGAGTACGAGCTACCCATGGCCCAGATGAACCGCCGCCTCACCGGTGTGGACACGTACTTCCTGCTCACGGACGAGAAATACGGCTACATCTCGTCCTCGTTGACCAAAGAAGTGGCCAAGTACGGCGGCGATGTCACGGGACTTGTGCCTGATACCGTCCGCGAGGCAATGTCGAAGAAGTTCCGTTAATGTTGCAGGTTCTCGGGGTCGGGATTGCCGTCGCCGTCGGCGCTGCCATGCAGCGTATTTCCGGCATGGGCGTGGGGTTGATTGCGGCCCCGGTGCTCTCGTTGCTGCTCGGGCCTGTCGACGGCGTGCTCCTGGTCAACCTGCTCGCAGTCATCAACGCCGCCACCAATACCTGGGGTATGCGCGCAGACGTGGACTGGCAGAAATTCGCCCCCATCGCGCTGGCAATGGTCCTCGGCGTGGTGCCAGGAGCCTGGGTAGTGGCGAGCGCGCCGACGGACGTGCTGCTTATCCTCGTCGGCGCGTTGTTGCTCCTCGCACTGTCCATTGTCACGCTGGGCAAGCGCTATGTGCCGCAGGTGGAAGGCGCCCTGCCCGCCGCCGTGTCCGGAGCCATTGGCGGGTTCATGAACACGCTCGCTGGCGTGGCGGGCCCCGCGATCACCGTGTACGCGGAGGCCGCGCGCTGGCCGCAGAAGGTGTACGCCGCGACGCTGCAGCCGATCTTTCTGGTCGGCGGCTCGCTGTCGTTCACGGTGAAAGTGCTCTCGGGTGCAGCGGATATCACCGCCATCGAGCCCGCGCTGTGGGCCGCTACGCTGACAGCCCTCGTGGCGGGTATTGCAGCGGGCACCAAGTTGGCGCCGCGCGTGCCGTCCACAATCGCGCACCGCATCGCGCTCGGACTCGCCTTCCTGGGCGGGGCGACGGCGCTGGTGCGCGGCCTGTTCCTCTAACGCGCTGGTCGTACTAGAACAGGGTGGAGACGAACGCCTTGGTGCGTTCGTGCTGCGGGTTGTCCAGCACCTCCTCCGGGGTGCCGTATTCGATGATCTGGCCGCCGTCCATGAACGCGACCTTGTCCGCCACTTCGCGCGCGAATGCCAGCTCATGGGTGACTACCAGCATCGTCATGCCCTGCTCAGCCAGGTCGCGCATCACGCGCAGAACCTCGCCGACGAGTTCGGGGTCCAGGGCGGACGTGGGCTCGTCGAAAAGCATGAGCTTCGGATCCATCGCCACCGCTCGCGCGATGGCGACGCGCTGCTGCTGGCCGCCTGAGAGCTGGATCGGGTAGGCGTCCGCCTTGCTGCCCAGACCGACCATCTCCAGCAGCTCCATCGCGCGAGTTTTCGCCTGCTCCACCGGCTGGCCCTTGACGTGCACCGGCGCCTCAATGATGTTGTCGAGCACGGTGCGGTGCCCGAAAAGGTTGAAGTTTTGGAACACCATGCCGATGTCCCGGCGTTGCCTCGCGGCGTCCTTCTCGCTCATCTCGTGGAGCACACCGTTTCGGTCGTGGTAGCCAATGAGTTCGCCGTCCACGTACAACCGGCCGGCGCTAATCTTTTCCAAGTGGTTCACGCAGCGGAGCAAGGTGGACTTGCCGGAACCCGAGGGCCCGATCAAGCACGCCACTTCACCGGCAGCCACCTCGAGATCGATGCCCTTGAGCACGTCTAGGTTGCCGAAGGATTTCCACACGTCCACGGCCTGAATCATCGGCGTCTGCTTGATGGTCATGAGCGGGGGCCCTTCTTCTGCGGTTGGTCAACAATCTGGACGTTGTTCGGGATCGTGCCCTCGGCATCGGCGAGGCTGGCGAGCTGTCGCGCGGTGAGCTGCCGTGTGGCGCCACGGTCGAAGTAGCGCTCGAGGTAGTGCTGCGCCACCATGAGCACAGACGTGATCACTAGGTACCAGGTGGCGGCCACCAGCAGCAGCGGCACCGGCTCAAAGAGCGCGGCCGCGATGTCCATGGAGCGGCCGTAGAGCTCGAGGGAATACGGCACCGCCACAACGAGCGACGACGTCTTGAGCAAAGAAATGAACTCGTTGCCCGTGGGCGGGATGATGATGCGCATGGCCTGGGGCAACACCGTGCGGCGCATGGTCTGGCCCCAGCTCATGCCGAGCGCCTTGGACGCCTCCACCTGGCCCTCCGGGACCGCGGACACGCCCGAGCGAACGATCTCGGCCATGTAGGCGGCCTCGTTCAAGCCCAGGCCGACAACAGCGAGCGCGAACGCCGAGGAGGTGAAGGGCTCAAGCGGGATCTCCGCGAAACCGACGTTGATGGAGTCATAGATGGCACCCACCAACCCCCAGAACATCAACTGCACGTACACCGGGGTGCCGCGGAAGATCCACAGAAATACCCACGCCACGGTTTTGAACACCGGGTTCGGGCTCATGCGCATGACGGCGAGTAGCACACCGCCAACAACACCGATGAGCATGGACAGCACCGTGATCGCGATGGTGTGCAGCGCCGCGGTGGCAATGCGGGTGTCCAGGAGGTACGTGAAGTAGGTGTCCCACCCGTAGGCGTCGTTACGCGCGGCGCCGATGACAAACCACACGACCAAGAGGACGAGCAGCGCCGCCAGCACCCACCGGCCGGGGTGGCGCAGTGGTTTCGCTTCAATGCGCTCGGGACGGGTGCGCGATCCCCGCGTCCTCTGGGCGGCGTATTTCGAATAGGGGGTGCTCATGCTCACTGTCCTCCCGCGGGTTGTTCGTTGATCAGGGCCTGATCCAGAAGGCCGGTGTCGATGTTCCATTGATTGAGAATCCGGGCGTAGTCGCCGGTGTCAATGAGATGCTGCATGGCTGCGGCCATTGCGTCGGCAAGTGGCGAGCCCTTCGGCACAGCGAAACCGTAGGGGGCTGCGTCGAACATCTCGCCGACTATCTCCAATTCGCCGTCTGAGCGCTCGACGGCCCAGGCAGTGACAGGGGAGTCAGCGCTGTACGCGTCAGCTCGTCCGACCAGCGCCGCCAGCGCGGCATTGTCGGCGGTATCGAAGGCCAACACGGTGAGGGGTTCTTTGCCCGCCGCCTCGCAGGCCTCGGACTTGGGACGTACGTCGTCAGTCTCGGATACGGTGGTGCGCTGCACCGATACGGTCAGGCCGCAGGGGTCAGAGGGATCTACGTCCGAGCCGGGCTGCGCAGCCCACTGCACGCCGGCGTAAAGAAAGTCCACAAAATCAAAGGACTCTCGACGTTCTGCGTTGTCGGTGAAGCCGGAGGTGCCTGCGTCAAGGCTGCCAGCGGTCACCGCCGGGAGAATGAGTGCGAAGTCCATCTCGTCGACGCGAAAATCCATGCCCATAACGCCGGCGACCGCGCGAGCGAGGTCCATTTCGACACCGACGATGTCGCCACGCGAATTCTTGAACTCGAATGGGGCGAACGGCGGGTTCGCGGCGACGTTGAGCACACCGTCGGCTGCGACCTCGGGCGGCACCATCGCGGCGATTTCCGGGACCTCACCGGGCACGATGGGTTCCCAGCCGTCAGGTGTGCCGTCTTCCTCGTTGGTCACGCAACCGGCGAGCAGCGAGGTAGCGACGAGGCAGGCCGCTATTCGCGCGGAGGTGGGGTAGTGCATTCCGGCTCCAAGTACACGATGAATAATTACAAAGCATCGTATATTACACCGGTTTGCAAGCGGGTATCGGCTGGCTGACGACTACTCGCCTCTACCGCTGGTTGGCCATGCGCAAACCGCGCATGACTAGTTCGACAACCGATCCGATCGCGATGGTGCCGAGGAACACTGGGACGAGTACGCTAGCGGCCTGCCTGAATCCCGCGGCGAATTCTCCGGCGTCTGCGTTCACTAGACCCGAGGACATCTGGACGTAGCCGCCGACTTCCTTTTTGAGCAACTCGACCGGTTTCACCGAATCGGACGCTGAAGACTGGGTCACATACTGCCGTTCAGACGATTGTGCCGTGGCAACCGGGGCCTGGAGGCTTGCGAGGACGAGTATTCCGGCGGTTGCGCCGGCGACGAGGGAATTGCGCATGGGGCGTATCTTAACCCTTTCGTTAACATCCGCGACCCCTGCACGCAGTTGTTCCCGCTGCGCCGGTTGTGGTGGGGGTTCAGACCGGGGCGGCAGTAACGTCGCCGTGAGCAGTACGGCTGCACTCGGTGTGTAGCTGTTGACGGACTGTTGTGTTTAGGCAAAAGACCGCTAACTGCCAGATGATCTTGGTGCCCTATATCGTAGCGCGCTCGCTTGCCGGCGAAATTAAACGCGACGAGTTGAATACTCAGGAGTAACCGCTCAGCCAGGTGTTAGAGAATGCGGTGCAGTGTCTTTCGGCCTACAAAGAGAATCGCCAGCGACACTACAAGCGAGCCGGCGCCGAACCAATACGGCACGCCAGCGCCCAGCGCGGCTGCCAGAGGCCCTGAGGCGGCCGGCGCCACCGCACCGCCCAAAAAGCGCATGCCCGAATAGCTCGACGACGCCACGTTTCGTGGCATCTCCGTTGCCTCCATGACGGCTTCAGTGAGCGCGGTGTTGAATACCCCGATGAACACACCCGCCAGAATGACCAGTGCCACCACCACCTTCAGGTTGTGGACCCCAAAACCAAGTGCTGCAAGGTTGATGCCAAACCCGGTGAGGATAGTCACCAGCACGGGCATCAGGCCGAAGGTGCGGACGAGCCTGGGGGCGAGGAACACCGATGAGACAGCGAGGGCGAGGCCCCATCCGAAGAACACGTAGCCCAGTTCGGTCCCGCCGAAGGCGCGTCCGCTTTGCTCTGCGGCTTGGTCGATCGGGTAAGGGGAGTAGGCGAGAAGGGTGAAAAAGCCGTAGTTGTAGAACACCGCAACGAGACCGAGCGTGAGCAGCGCCGGGTCCTTCACAGCTGCTAGGCCCGCAGTGAACGCCACGGGTTCGGGCTTAGTCTTGGCCTTCTGTAACAGTGACGCGATGGCGATGAAGCCGGCGGCCATTAATGCGGCCGTGCCAAAGAACGGTGCGCGCCAGCTGATCTCGCCTAGGACGCCGCCGGCAAGCGGGCCGACGGCCATCCCGATGCCCATCGCAGCCTCGTAGAGAATGACCGCGTCACCGGAATTTCCGGCTGCGGCACCCACGATAGCGGCAAGTGCGGTCGAGATGAACAGCGCGTTTCCTAAACCCCAGCCGGCGCGGAACCCGATAATCGCGTCGACGGAACCCGCAGCGCCAGACAATGCAGCGAACACGACGATCAAGGCCAGACCGATCAAGAGTGTGGTCTTGACGCCGATGCGCGAAGAAATGAACGCGCTGAAGAACATCCCCAGTGCGGTGATGAGGAGGTAGCTGGTAAACAGCAGCATCGTTTGCGTCGGGGAGGCGTCAAGCTCCCGGCTAATCGCGGGCAGGATCGGATCAACCAACCCGATGCCCATGAACGACACCGCGCAGGCAAAGGCGAGCGCCCACACCGCTACCGGTTGTTTCAAAATGGAATGGTTTTCCGTGTGTACGTGCGGCGTGTCTGTCACGCGCGTCCTCCTGTTCGTTGTTTCAAATCGGCTGTCAGCTCTGGAAAAAGCTCCGCCGCGCGCTTGAGCGTTGCGACGTCCTCCGGCTTCAACGCGTCAAACACCGGGGCCACCGCCTCGGCTGCTGCTGCCCTGTAGCTGCGTAGAACCTTGCGGCCGGCGTCGGTGATGGTCAGCGCTGTTGCGCGGGCATCGTCGTCGGCGGTGTGTCTGGCGGCGTAGCCGTCGTCCACAAGCCGCTTCATGGCTTGGCTCATGGAGGGCTGGCGGATGCCTTCCCGTGCTGCAAGCTCTCCAATCCGGAGCCCCGGCTCGCGCTCGAGGGCGGCAAGCGCGCGCATGGAAACGTTTGAAAGCTCCATGCCCGACGCCTGGTACGCGGCGCGTGTGAAATGACTTCCGGCCGCGATGAGCTCCACTGCGAGCGCGGCGAGGTCCTCGTTGGAGTGCATAGGACGACTATATAGGTTGCCTATGTATGGCAAAACCCCGCAGACCAGCAAGGCGTGCGGGGTGTGCTCGTAGTGGGGAGAGGTGCTAGTCCTCGGCCTCTGCGTCGAGGCGAGTCTGGTCGCGCTGGCGGCGCTTCTTGCTGATGGTTCCGGCCATCACTACGCCCGCAATGGCGCCGACGATTGCGCCGGTGGCGCCAGCGCTGTCGAAGCCGCCGGTGACGATGACACCTGCCAGCCAGACTGCGCACAATGCCCAGTAGGTGACAATGATGCTGCGTGGGGTGTTGCGAAGCCGGAAGATCGGCGACGCGACGTAGTTGCGCATCCACTGCGAGCTCGCCTCACTGCTGATCAGTGGGATTAGCAGGACGATTGCCGATCACAGGGACTGGCGGCCTGGCAGCACCCACGCGAGGATCGCGCCGACGAGCGCCATGCCGATCAGTGAGGTGTAGAAGCCCACCGAGTTTGCTTTGTGATACGTCGCGGCCTCGAACTCGTCGGTGGCGGTGCCGTCGACGTAATTGACGATGGAGTCTCCGAGATTCTTGAACATCATTCCTCCTTGGTTTGGCCAAAGATTTCTTCAACTGACTTTTCAAACTGACGGCAGATGTCGAGCGCCAAGTAGACGGAAGGCGAGTAGTTGCCCCGCTCGATGTTGGCGATGGTCTGCCGGGAAACACCAACGCGGTCGGCGAGCTCCTGTTGCGACAACTCGTGCCAGCGCCGCCATTTGCGAACTGTGTTGGTGTGGTCGCACATATGACCTCCTTCCATTTACAAAATGTAAAAAGAACGACACGCAGTGTCAAGAGTGCTGTACATTTTGGCGACGGGCTGGGGTTATGAAGGGATAAGTAAAAGAGGCACCGCGCCCGACGGTGCCTCGAGAAAAAGTGTGCCCCAGGTGATGTCTGGTTCGGTGACGTCGTTCCGCTCCTCGTCCGCAACGGCCTCGAGCGGCAACGGAGCGCTCGTCGATAAGCTAAGGCTTCTGCCTGCGCTTTCCTGGGGCCGCAACGCGGCTCCAAAACTGACCCATACCGCGTCAACCCACCCCTGAAGCAACCCCGAAGCGTCCGGGGCAATCTGTTGCCCGCTGAAACCGACCGGGATGTAGCGCTGAAAAACTCTCAGAACCCTACAAGTCACCCCATCTCGGGGCACACGAAAAAGAAAAAACTCGGGACTCCGTAGGAACGATGTCTCGAGACAACAACACAGCGTGCCCCAGGTGAGACTCGAACTCACACTGGACGGGTGCGAGAAATCGACCGATTTTTGACTCACCGCGTCATGCGCGGTGGCCAGCGCAGGCAACGAACAATCGAACGCCTGTGTGCATGGCCAACGCCCGTAATGAGGGTCATAGAAGTGGGCCGGCATGCAACGACGCGCCCCTTAAAGGGTGGATACGGAGGTGCCGGAAATTGATATTGGTCTGAGAGAGTGTTGCGTCGAAACTAGTGCCCATCAAGTACTTTGTTACATCCTCTCATCACCGGAAAGGCTCTAAATCATGCGAAAACCTACTCGCAAACTTGCAAAAACGGCACGCGCCGCGGCTTCGGCGATGATGGCCACTGGTCTCATGTTCTCAATGACGCTTGGCACCGCCCATGCGGCCGACTCACAGGTATCGGAGCAGACAGTCCTGCTCGACGTACAACCGAATGCTTTGGACCAGCTCACAATGGACATCTCAGCATCTAACGGGACCTTTGAAATCGATGGGTCGCAACCACGGCTTATAGATGCCAACGGACAAGTAAGTCGCGTGTTCAAGACTGGAATAGTAACACTCCCCGATGGCCAAGAAGCTGAGGTAGCCTACACCTTGGCCTCAGACATGAAATTGGAGGCGCACGTTCGCCCAACCCGCGGATTGGATAGGGATTGTTTCGGGGATGCCCTAATCCTTGGGGGTACGGTCGCAGGTAGCCTGATCGCAGCACCGGAAACTTTGGGTGCGTCTCTCGCGGCGGGTGCGGTTGTTGCAGGGTAAGAGTGGAATGCCCTTAACTCATGCTTCGGAAAGTAGGATGAAAGATGAACGTAAAGGCGCTGCGTAAATCCGCGCTAGTTGTAATCATGTTCTTGATCCTCGGCGTTTTGGCGTACGAAGTATTCACTGGGTCACTGACTGTTAGTACGACCGTCGTTGCAGTGGGTGCTTTGGCATTTATGGCCTGGGGGTATTGGAAGGTTTCCCACGAGCGGCCGAGCACGGTCACAAACGGCTAGTAAGAAGCTAAGGCGGGTGCTTTCGGTATCAGATTTTTTCCAAAGCACCAGCAAACGGCGCACGTCCCCATACCGGTTTCTAGGAACACTTCGGTAGCCCCTAAGTGAGCGTAAAACGGCATCAACAAGCTCGATGAATGGGTGCGCAGGTTGCCCATTAAACGTCCCAATCGCAACAGGGGCGTGATAAAGTGGCCGTCGACTCGGCGCCCCACCTCGCCGCCCTACTTTCTCCTGGGAGGGCGGTTCTTCTATGCGGGGCCGTCGCGGTCATCGGCGTGCGGCGCGGTGTACGGCGAATCCCATCACCGCGGTGTGACATCCGCAGGGCGACGGCGGTGGAGCCAGGCATGCGGTGAGTGATCCTCTGGCTCGACCCAGCCCTCGCTGTGGAGGCGGTCGAGCGCGGTGACCGGCGGCGTGGTGCAGCCGCGGGTCGACGGCGCAGCACAACTGGCTCGGGGTCAGCGCCGCGTTGTGGGTCTCGACCGCGCGGTAGGCCCCTGCGTGTGCTGCGGCGAGGATCATGGTCTTGGGCGGGGTGAGGTCGAATTCGCAGCGGTAGCGCCACGCCCGCAGCTCGCGGAGCTCTCGGCCAGCGTCGGGATCGCGCGCGGTTTCCCACGCCGCGTGGCGGATGGCCTGGGCGTCGCCCGCGTTGACCTCATGAAGGCGGAGTCGAGGTCGAGGCCGTAGTCCTCGGCGACCGTGGA
The DNA here is from genome assembly GCF_012396315.1 of Corynebacterium mucifaciens. Taxonomy (GTDB): domain Bacteria; phylum Actinomycetota; class Actinomycetes; order Mycobacteriales; family Mycobacteriaceae; genus Corynebacterium; species Corynebacterium mucifaciens. Next base: position 16,232 of record NZ_JAAXPF010000010.1, read on the forward strand.
GAGCAGCTCGGCCAGCTCCTCACGTGTTGTCGACGAACCGCTGGGCCTCATCGTCTCCCACATGTACGCGCCTTCGGGTCGCGCAACCGTGTTTCGCTGCTCCAAAGCAGGGACGTGACAATGCCTCCCCGCCGACTTCAGACTGCGGAGCCGACGCTCACGCCGACCCCCGCGGAGGCGTCAACCACCTTTACACCGCCACCGCGCACACCTCGATCACTGCGTGGAACTCACCTCGCCCTGACCAGGGCTTTTATGTTTCAGCGAAATCAAACGGGGAATAGCGGTGTAGCGGCAGTTACGAAAACTTCCTGACCTGCCGCTTCGGTGCCTCAGGTGAAGTCTGGTTCGACAACATCGTTCCGCATGTCTCATGAAACCGTTCCGGTTCAGCCTGCGGGGATATCTCACCACATCGTTCAGGTGGACACACCCCTTGCGGGAAGTGCCCCGCCAGCGTGAAAAACCATCTCTCGGGACATCGTTCCGCCATGCGTCTGGTAGTGGACTTGAGCGGCAACGGAACACTCGTCGATAGGCAGTAGCCCCTGCCTCTGCATCTCGAGCCGCCGAACGCGGCGATCCCTACGCTGCTTCCGTATCAGCCCACCTGGAGCTACCCCCACCGCGCCTCGGGGCAATCCTCCCTCCGCTTCAGCTGACCCAGCTCCGGCGCTACAACGCCCTCAATACCCCACTAATCACCCAACCCCAGCCCACACCGAAAAAGAAAAATCTCGAGACACCGTAGGAACGATGTTTCGAGACAACAACGGGGGTTTCGGAAAACTCCCTGACCACCACCAACGCGGCGCAATCCCAGCCTTAGTTCCACGGCCTTCGGCATTTGGTTCCAACGCGTGTCCGCTACCAGGAGATTCGCTCCTCCCCAGATGCCAGTTGTGCGGCCTTACTGCTCCTGCTCGTGGAAGATCAATTCGTCCTCCAGCGCGTCGCCGAACTCGGTGAAAATCTCGGCGTAGGCCGTGACGATGCCGAGGGAAATGATCTGCTCTTCGAAAAGGTCGTCGAGAGCGTTTTCGTCGCCGTCTTTCCAACCAGAGGCAAGAGTTTCAATCTGATCCCTGTCCAAGAGCTTGCGCTTTCTCACGCGACTGTCGCCTAGCGCACGACCAACGAGAGCCTGCCGTGCCTTTTCTTCCTCGCTGGCAATGTCAGCGCCGGCCTCCCAGCTCCCATGCACGAAGGTGTTCCTCATGTCGATTGGTTCTTCGAGGTCTTCCGCTATGCCGCGGCAGGTTGCGCAAGGCGCTTCGTTTGCGAGAGCTTTACGTAGCCCTTTGGCCATCTTCTGTGCTCGGTGCGTGGCTCCCCGCAGCTCTCCTTCACCGAAGTGGTGCTGGCATAGGTCGGCCATCAGGTTTTCAACTCGGGCCGCGGCGAGTACGAGACAGGCGTAGACGGCGAGGAACTCGTCGTTGAAGCTCTGGAGATACGGCAGGGGTTCCCGCCGGGCGAAGGGAAGCAATCCTGCGTACTGCTCCGAAAGCTCTCTCGCGCTTTGAAGTACGGCTTCCACGCCTGGCAAGACGGCGACGCTTTCAGAGATGCCCTTGTACGCCTGGTCGAGGGTCTTTTGCAGTTCGTCCGAAATGGGCGGCAGCTCGATCTTCGGAGCGTAAGCCGAGAGGTCAATCTTAGGCACCATGTCCCTGAACGCGCTGGTGTAGTCGATCCTCGGAATGTTGGCTCGGCTTATGGATTTGAGGAACTCAGCGTCTATTGGGGCGTATGCCTTCCGAGCTGTTTCGGCGATTTCTGCCATCAGGTTTGGGTAGTGCTTGTGAAGAAGACTGTTGAGCTCGTCATCAGTGAAGTCTGAAATTGGCCGGTCGAGGGGGTCGGTGTTGTCCTGGTCATCGCTCTCGTGAGCGTCGAAGTCAGGCTGAGAGTCATTGGTCATGGTCTCAGTGTGCCTTGGGTTGCGGGCGAGCAATCGTGTTTGGGGGTGAAGGGTTCGCTTGGCTGGGACAGAATCACCGCGCTGACTTCTACTCACCAGTCGGCACAAACCACCGTCGCGTCTGGCACACCACGGCCGGCAGGCCTTCTTTTCGGCAGTTCTCCGCGATCTTCCGGGCAAGCGGGAGTTTGTTCGTGCGGCCGAGAAACTCGGTGCCGCACTCTGTCCAGACCTCGTAGGTCTGCTTGCCGAAGCGAGGGTCGATCAACTCGCGTGGTGCGTCCTCGTAGACACCAGTGTCGGCAACAAGGGTGTCTTTCTCCATGTGCGTTTCGGCGAGAAGCCGCGAGCGCTCCCACATCGACAAGTTCCGTGGGTCCGCGTCGGCCTCAAGAGTTAAGAGTCCGGTGGTGCGGTCGCAGTTCTTCACGAGCAGAGTGAGGAACTTCTTCGCTTCGGCTACGTCGAACTCGACGTGCTCACCGTCAGGATCGAGCAGGCGAACGGTTTCGGCGTTGCGGCCGAGGAACACGTTCATGTGGGACATTTCGTCGCGGTCGAGGAACAGGTCGAGATGGAGAAGCACTGACTCGGGACGCCGCCGTTTCGGAATCGGTACGGAAAGGAACTCGATGTCTGATTCTTCAAAGTGGTGGTGGCTCATACGCCAGCAGCCTGCCTAGAGCCCTGGGTGGCGAACAACCGCAGGGGTGCAAGGTTCAGTCAAGGCTAGGACGTCTCTTTGAGCAAAGGGTCCGTTTCGGCTTCGATCCGGTCCCACCGCGCGAGGTACACAGCAGCCTTCTCGCCACGGGCTAACCTCTCTCCGGTCTCTCCGAGTGCTGCGGCCGCAGACCAGTGAACGGAGAGCAGGTTGAAGTTCTCGTCTCGGACTTCGATCCGAGACCCCGTTGCGGGGTACGGGGCGTTTCCACCTGGTGTCAATGCGTAGAAGCTGTCTGGTGCTGCCTCGGTGGCCCAAGAGTCGCTGTGGTGTGAGGTCATACTTTGAGCATGTCGTCGTAGCCACGTTGTCGCTAGATCGGGGGTACTTGGCTAGTAGGAAACGTTGCCTGACGTTCGCGGGACATTGAATTGCCGCTGAGGTTGCTCATCTTCACTGCCGGCTTGAGCGTCGTGCGTGAACTGGAAGGACATGGCGAGGAGCTGTTGGGTGAAATCCAGCGCGTTTGTCGCAGTTCTATCGGTTATCGCTTCGATTTCGTGGGTGGCATCGTTGCCCCACTCCCGGATACTGTCTGCCCAATCGTTTTTCATGCGACGCGTGAGGTAATCGTTCTCAACCAGGTAATCCACGCAGGCGAGGAAACTCGGAGCCCGGTTGTTGTCCGCCTTGGGTGCCAATCCGAACTCTACAGCGGTAGCAAACACGATCTTCCTACACATCAGAACAGAGCTGGTGTAGGCGCCCACGGAGTGCGTGAGCACGGCCTCGCGCCACATCTCGTCTATGTGGTTCGGCAAATTTCGTATCGGCCGGTCGCCAGCAGCAGGAGGGAAAACAGTCCATTCAGACCGGCCGTCGGACATCGCGATAGACGCTCCGAGGCACTCGGTGCAAACCATCCACCGGAAATGCTTCCTCTCGGTGCTGCCCGTCGGGTAGGACTTAGCGATATTCACCGTTCGGCCGCGGCCGCAGTTCGGGCATTCAATCGAACCCTTGTTGGCTGTCGAGTCTTCGAAACGAAACACGGTATGCCCGTCATTGGGGTGCAGAAAAAGTAGGCTGAACTCTTTTCTCCCGAGCATGAAACTCCTTTTATCGAGGGGGCGGTCAGGTCAATCGTAACTACCGACAACGACACTCCTCGTTTTCTTTCGAACACGCCGACGACTAGGGCAGGCTGGTCATCAAACGCTGTTCGCCGCTCGCTTCGAGTCACGGACCGAAATCTCGTTCCGGTTCGTTAACCTTGAAACAGCATTAGAGAGGACACCCATGTCACGACTGACTGACCTGCTTGCCCAGGCCCGGGCCTATGACCCCCGCATGGCTCAGGAGCTAGAACGCGAGATTCGCCACGCCACCAACCAGCGATCCTTCGGCCTTGTCTTTGAGCGCCACCTGCCCGACGGTGTCGAGCTGCCAACCCGGCCTGTTCGCCGCGGCGACATGGTCCATATTCTTCCTCCCCGTGGCACAGTGGCACCCACAGACCCAACACTGTGGAAGGTCGTGACGATTGACCGCAAGACCGATGGCGGAGCTACCGCAACGGTCATCGAAGCGGAACCCGGACAGGGCAACGAGCCGGAGGTTCGAGACGGGGTTGCAGTAGACGACCTTGTCGTAGTGGCTCAGCACGACGACACGATCTACCCCGGGCTCGTCCAGACCGGTGAGGTCGTGAACTCGTCTGACCCCCAGGCGCCGTTCCACACGGTCATTAACGCCGAGAACCTCCACGCTTTGAACCTTCTGACGTACACCCACCGCCACAAGGTGGACTGCATTTACATCGACCCGCCGTACAACACCCGCGACAAGGACTGGAAATACAACAACGACTACGTTGACGGCGACGACCAGTACAAACACTCCAAGTGGTTGTCGATGATGGAGAAGCGTCTTGAGCTCGCCAAGGAGCTGCTCAACCCCGAGGATTCGGTGCTCATTGTCACCATTGACGAAAAAGAGTACCTGCGGTTGGGAATGTTGCTAGAGCAGACGTTCCCGGAGGCCACGATTCAGATGGTGAGCAGCGTAATTAACCCGGGCGGAGCCTCAAGAGTCGAGCAATTCACTCGTGTGGACGAGTATTTGTTTTTTGTTCAAATAGGTAGTGCGAGGCCCAGAAAGTCTCGAATTGAGACGCTTCCAATCCCGGACCCAAACTCCGCTAAAGGTAAGCCGGTCTCCAATCGCTCCCCTATTTGGCGAGGGCTACTGCGGGGAGGGTCAGGGCCACTGCGAACTGATTCGCCCAGCAAGTTCTACCCGGTCCTCGTTGACTCATCAGATGGACGGATCGTCGGCCCAGGGCCCGTTATCCCACTCGGGCAGTCACGCCATGACTATGAAGCTCCTCCGGGCCAAGAAGCGGTTTGGCCACTGAAGAAGAATGATGTTGAGGGCAGGTGGGAAGTTAATCGCGACACGTTCAAGTTCAGACAAGAACTCGGATACATTCGCGCAGGAGAACCGAATAAAACCACTTCACGAAGGACAATCTATTACCTGCGCAACGCCGAAATGGAAAGAATCGAAAACGGCGAACTCATCTCCGATGGCATGAACGAGCTCGGCTATCTCGAACTGCGCTATAACGAAGACCTAGAGCGGTCTGCGCCTGGTAAAACGGTGTGGAACATCCGGGCACACAACGCCACGGAGTATGGAAGCAACCTGGTTAAGAAGTTCCTTCCAAAGCGGAAATTTCCTTTTCCTAAATCTCTTTATGCAGTCGAAGACACAATCCGCTTTTACCTGTCCGACAAGCCCAACGCCACGGTCCTCGACTTCTTCTCCGGTTCGGGAACGACCGCTCACGCTGCCATCCGACTGAACAAGCAGGACGGCGGCCGGCGGCATTCAATCTCGGTGACTAACAACGAGGTGAGTTTCGAAGAGGCTAAGAAACTTACCAAGGACGGCTTCCGTCCCGGCGACCCGGAATGGGAACGTCTTGGAATCTGCGACTACGTGACGAAGCCGCGAATCGAGGCTGCGATCACAGGCAAGACCCCGGCCGGCGAGCCGATCAAGGGTGACTACAAGTTCACCGACGAGTTCCCAATGGCCGACGGCTTCGAGGCGAACGCAAGGTTTTTTACACTCACCTACGAGCCGCCGACAATGGTGCGCCACGGCCTGGCCTACAAGCAGATCGCACCGCTGCTGTGGATGCGTGCAGGCCAGTTCGGTCGGGTCATTGAGTCCATTTCTGACCGAGGCTGGGACGTGGCCGAGTCGCACGCAGTCATCACAAACTTGGCGGCGGTCGAGTCGTTCGCCGACTCGATCCGCGAGACGGGAAGCGTTACGACTGCGTACATCGTCACCGACGATGACCTGGCGTTCCAGTCAACAGTGAGCCGCCTTGACGACCTCGAAGTTGAGTGCGTGCAGCTTTACAGCACTTACCTCACCAATTTTGCCTTCACCCAGTCCGGAGGTGCGATCTAGCCATGAAGTACACGCTCAAGCCCTACCAAGAAACCGCTTCGCGCGAGATTCTTGAACGCCTAGATGAAGCCAACCAGGTTCGTGCGATTGGCAAGCAGGCCGCGTTCGCGCTTTCTGCACCCACCGGTGCCGGTAAGACCGTGATCGCCACTGACGTGTTTGAGAAGCTCCTTCTGCCATCAGATGACCGTGTTCCGGACGAAAAGGCTGTCATTATCTGGTTCTCCGACAACCCGGACTTGAACCGCCAGTCCCGCCACCGTATCGAGGGTGCGTCAAGTAGTTTGCACGGTCGTACTGTCGAAATCGACAACTCGTTCATTAGGAACGAGTTTGAGCCGGGCAAAATCTACTTCCTCAATACCCAGAAGCTGTCCAAGGGCACAGTGTTGACGGGTGGACGAAAGAAAAGCGACTCGAACTTTGAGCTGTTCGACAATGCACCCGATTTGACGCAGGTGACAATTTGGGACACGCTTCGAAACACCCTTGAATCGCCCGACCACAACGTGTACTTCGTTGTGGACGAGGCACACCGCGGCTCCGGGAAGCAAACCGACCGTGAGACGATCCTCCACCGGCTCATTGCCGGCCACACCCCGGACGGCGCTACTGCGCCGGTTCCGCCGATGCCAGTGGTCTTGGGAATCTCCGCCACACCGGGCAAGTTCAAGAAAATGCTCAATGACATGCCTGGTGCCCGCATGGTGTTAGAGGACGTGGACGTCCCGACCGACGAGGTGCAAGAGTCAGGCCTGCTCAAAGACATTGTCGAGCTCCAGATTCCCGGTGAAGAAGGTGCAGCGTTCGAGAATGTATTCGTCCGCCAGTCGGCCCGTCTGCTCGCTGAGTCCACGCAGCGCTGGAGCGAGTACCACATTGAGCAAGGAGGAGATGACAAGCGAGTCGTACCTCTCATGGTTGTGCAGATGCAGGACTTAGCGACCCCGGAGGACATGTACCGAGTCATCACGGCTTTGCGCGAGGGTTGGCCAGAGCTGCCACACGATTGCTTTGCCCATGTTTTCGGCGAACATGCTGCGATACAAGCAGGCGACACGGTGATCCCGTACATCGAGCCGCAGCACATCGAAGACCGCGAGTGGATTCGCGTTCTGTTCGCCAAGACGGCTATCTCCACCGGCTGGGACTGTCCGCGTGCCGAGGTGATGGTGTCCTACCGCCCAGCCAATGACGAGGACTTCATTACCCAGGTCATTGGACGCATGGTGCGCTCTCCGCTGGCGCGTCGAATCCCAGGCGACGACCTTCTCAACTCCGTGCTGTGCCTGCTGCCGAGGTTCAACCGCGCGGCCGCTGAACGGGTCGTAATGAGCATCAACAAGCCAGGCGAGATTGACCCGCCGCCGATCATCAACCCCGTGGTGAAACCGGAAACGCTCAAGCCTATCGAGAACGAGGAGCTGTGGGCAGCGTTCACTGCTCTTCCGACAGAGGTTGCCCCGAAACGGTCCGGCAAACCCATTTCACGCCTCATCAACACCGGCATTGAGCTGGAAGTAGACGGGCTCATGCCGGACGGCGAATCGAGGGCCAAGAAGGAACTCGTTTCGATAGTCAACGCACTGCTCGTTCGCTACGCCGACGAAGTTGAGACCAAGAAGAAAGACATTCTGAAAGTTGAGACGCAGCGACTGACGTACCGGTACTCGGACCGGGGGCTGAAAGGCGAAGACTCCATCGAACTTGTCGCCGACGACCGGGTCATCACCGAATCGTTTGAGTTGGCGACTCCCGTGTTCAGTCGGGCACTCGCCAACCTGTGGGTCAACGACTACCTCGTCGCAGGGTTGGACAACGGTGAAGCCGACGAAGACCTCATTATCGAAGCCCACCTAACGCTGGGCGCTCTGGCGAAAGTCGAAGGAGCCAAAGACTCTCTGTGGCGTGAAGCCGATCAGACGGCGAAGTCCTGGCTTGACCAGCACCGGGCTGACATCTCCGCGCTGCCGGACAGCCGGCAGGCGAAGTACACGGTGCTGCGTGAGATGGCCGAGGCACCGAGCACCGTGTTTTTGGAAAAGCCCAGAAACCGCATGGAGTCCCCGGGTGTGTGGAACTCGGAGAAGAAGGAGCTCGACCCGTACCCCCGCTACGGCAATCGGGCACTCGTCGCGGAAGACGGTTCAGCGCCAGCGAACCTGAATGACTGGGAGGCAAAGGTCGTCGCGACCGAAATGGCGCGACTTGGTGCGGTTTCCTGGTACCGCAACCCGTCGCGTCCAGGCCGAGACGCGCTTTCTGCGGTCTACTACGACGAGGCCACCGGTCGCTGGAGGAGTGTACAGCCGGACTTCATCTTCTTCCTCCGCGACCGCGAGGGCACGATGCGAGCGTCCATCGTTGACCCGCACGGTGCCTACCTCGGCGACGCGCTCGGGAAGCTGCGCGGCCTTGCTCGCTACGCGGAGCAGTACGGAGAGCTCTTTGTCCGCATCGAGTCGGTCTCCGGAGCGGACGCCGAGTCGCTTCGAGTTCTCGACTTGAAGTCCGAAGCGGTTCGCGCCGCGGTGGCCGAAGCTGCGAGTGCCGAAGCTGTGTACGAGAAATACGGGTACGACTACAAATAGTGGTCCATCCTTGAACCGTTAAGGTCGCGCAGCCTTCGGATTTCTAGTCGATTGGCGCGACCCGAATCCGATTCCCGTCCGGGTCAGCGACTACGAAAGTTGTGCCAAAAACGTCCTCGTGCGGCTCCTCGACAATACGAACGCCTTTGTCCACCCAGGCGTCGTAAGTCTCCTGCACCTGTTCTGCCCTGACGTTCAGGCAAACTTCTGATGTCCGAACCGGTTCGTTTTCCAGAGCCGATGACTCCCCAGTCCACAGGGCTAGAGCAACGCCTTCCGCTAACCCGAAAGTGACGTAACGCGGTGTTTCAAACGTCGTTTCAATGTCAAGTAAGTCCCTGTAGAAGTCAACCGACTTCTGTATGTCGCTGACGTAGACGATGAAAACCAATTCACGGTTCATTTTCTTCCTCCAGATTCAAGATTGCTCTGGCCACGTTACCTGGGTCGTCGGTGGACCCAAAGGAATCCAAGTATCGGAACCAATACAGGTCGTGAACGGTCAATCAGTTTCATTGACGCCGGGCTGAGCACACTAGCGCCCAATGAAGGCTCAGCAACGGCAGACCGAATTATTCCGGCAAAGTACTCTATGACGACTTGTCGTCTATGTACGGTCTACCAAAATGCCCTACAGGTTTCTGAATGGTTTTGTCTCCGCCCGCGACACCGTAGGGGTATGCAAGTTGAATTAGGTATTCGACGGGGCGGGATTCGCCCCCGGCCACAGACGCACTTCGAGTCCGACTTCGAGCCGGGCCATGGTCTCCAGGGACGGCCAAGTGTTGCCGTTGAGGATGTCCGAGATAGTCGAGGCGGCGACGCCAGACTTCTCCGCGACCCCCTTGACGCTTCGGTAGCGGTTCCGCTCGCGCCGGAGGTTAATCACCATGGCCTGGATCATCTGGTGCTCGGGCGCGCTCACGTCGAGACTGTCAGGCCAGCCCGGGTAGAGGCTCGCGGGGCTACCTGGCTTGGGTCGTACCATGCCCCCACCGTAGCGGCAGGGACAAGAAGTTTGCTGCTAGGGGTAGTCGTAGCCGCCCTTGGAACGCAGGTGGGGCTTTCGCGAGACCTGGTGCGGCCAGAGCGACGTTTCGAGCACCGCTTCGGCCGCCGCGACGGTGTGGACGGCGGGCCACCTTTCACCGGAGAGCCAACGACGGAGCACGGTCTCTCCAATGCCAGCCCTCTTTGCGAAGTCCTGCTGGGAACTAGCCCAGCCGCGCTCGATGTACCGCTCGATCTCGCGCACGAGTGCCTGTCGCATGCCGAGCGCCTTTGCGTAGACGGGTGGCAGCGTCTTGGCGGCAACGTTTGGCCACTCCGGGTAGGCCTCGCGCGGCGGCGGGAAAGTGGACATGGTCTTCACCGTACCGGGGTTCGAAGCGGGTTCCGCAGCGGTGGCCGTTCCGGGGGTACGACACTTGCTCGTGAAGGGGGCTTGTCGTGGGGCTAACTGTGCAAGAGCGTGAGTACGTCGAACGGCGCGTCGCTGGTTACACACCCCAGTTTGTCAGTGGCACCACTTGGTCAACAGTCGCACCAGTAGTGCAACAGATTGCTCTGGAAGCATTCGAAAAGGGCGGTGCCGAGCACTTCCACCTTCGGCAAAACCGCCACAGCGAGGTCTCAAAATATATGCGCGCGCTTACTCACGTCGCCGCGTATTGTCACCGCGTCGGCCGGCCAGTGACCCGCGAGACGGTGCTCGACGTGGACGTTTGCCATGCGGCACTGAACGGCCTCGCACAAACACGCCGGAACACGGCCACGGTCCGCACGTATCTCAACAAAATCACCACGACGCTCACCGGCACGTCGATAAGCCTTCTACCGCGCGAGCCGAAAGAGCAGGCGAAGCCGTACACAAGGAGCGACTTCGACGCGCTCCGCCATTGGGTGCAGTCGCAGTCCACGCAACTCACACGAGAGCAGGCGTACACCGTGCTGGCGCTTGGACTCGGAGCGGGTATCTGCGACGGAATGGAGACCGTCCTCGCCGACGACGTGAGCGTTCGCGACGGGGTGACGTGGGTGCGTGTGGAGAGACTGCGTGGTGCGGGGCACGCCACCGCGGTGCCAGTCGCTGCGGTCTTCGGACCGGGTCTCGCTGCGGTAGCCGAGGCGAAAGACCCAGGCGTACCGCTTTTGCCGTACGGGGACATCAATGACCTGGTCAAGAAGGAGCTAAACCGAGGAAGGAAGTTCAAAATCTCGCTGCGCCGCCTCCGTGCGACGTGGGCGGTGCAGGTAATCCGCGCGGTCCCGCGAGAAGTTGCGGTTGCCGCTATTGGAACGACGCACTTGTACGAGTTTGAACGTCTCGCGAGGGTGAACCCCGAGCGCCCAGACACTGTGGAAGACCACGTCGAGGTGCTTACTGATCCGTACACGGACTGGCCTGGTCTGACAGCGAGCGCTGGCGGTGTCGGACATTGGGCAGGTATCGGCTCAAGAGCCGGCACCGAGGTGACGGAGCAAGGCGTAGGCCAGGGAGCCTACCCCCAGACGGGTGAACCAAATAGTATGCATAGTGCATCTCTGCGCGTTGTTGAAGGAGGCTTAAAATGAGTGAAACGTGCAGTACAAAGCGTGATCCGATGCCAGCTTGCTGCGATTGCCGTAAACACTTTGACCGGCGCATGAGCCGTTTCTGGACCTTGACGACCTCTCGGTGTCGACCCAGGCTGGTGCTATCTCACTCCACCACAGAGATAGCCCACGCACCCACCACCTACGGCGTGGGCGGACAAGGACAATTCGACATGCCCACCACACCACATGAGGTCATCGCCGGATACACCCCGACGGTCCTGCCGAGGGCTCGCTGGGACGCGGTTCGCACCTTCGTCACGGACGCCGTTTCGACTGCCGTGACGGATGACTGGAGCGCGGACAAGACCCGCGCCACGCTTCGTACCGTTGCTCGACTCGCGGACTACGTTTCGATGTCCGGACGGGAAGTCTCGGTCGAGTCCGTGTTTACCGAAGCCACAGTCAATGCTTTTGTAGACCAGTCTGGGTACAGCACCCACGTCCAAGGCACGACCAGGTCATTGCTTCGCGTTGTCGGCCAGGCCGCTCACCGGCACTACGACACGCCGAGGCAGCGCCCTCAGTACGGAACCGACAAGAAGAGCGCCCCGTACACACAGGACGAGATGACTCGCCTACGCCATTGGGCGGACGGTGAGGCCACTGTCCAGCGCCGTCAGCAGGCCACCCTGCTCCTGGCGTTGACCCTCGGCGCGGGCCTTCGCTCCGGAGAGGTCGCGACGCTTACCGCTGCGGATGTCGAAACGGACGAGACCGGGACGGTGGTGTACCCGTCGGGCTACCGCGGGGCGGGACGTCGTTTTGTACCCGTAGACCACGAATGGGTGCAGCCGATTCGAGAAGCCGTCGAGCGAGCCAAAGACCTGGACTCGTGGCTGTTCCGCCCGGAACGGACAACCTCGTCGGCCGGTACGGTGGCGCTTTTCACGAAGCGCTCGCACCGTCCGTCGCTGGCCGTGGACATGAGTCGCGCCCGTACGACCTGGATTGTCACCCAAGTCCGCCGGGGCGTTCCAGAGTCCGCAGTGATTGAGGCCGCGGGCTTGAGCGACTTGCAGCACTACCGGAAATTCCTGGTCAACGCGGAACAAATCACGGCGCGAGAAGCGAGGTCGCTGTTGCACGGAGGTCCGAGCCGGGAAGCGGGACGGGCTTCCCTCACCGTGATTCGAGGCGGGGCGTAAGCGCCCCAGAACTAACCAAGCCATAGCCGCAAAACCCCTGGTGAGCACCCGGGGCGAGTCCTTTATTGCCGAAAACACCCGCGAGAGGAGGTGAACCACGATGTCCCAACACATTGACAGCGACTGGTACGAGCAGGTGCGTCAGCTCTTAGCGAAAGACGGGGCAGTCAAGCCGTCGAAGAAGCGGAAGAAGGCTTGGGACGAGGCGCTAGTTGCCTCGTCCGAGACGGAGCTCGAAGTACGCGAAGAGAAGACCGCAGACCGCGACTGGCTGTATATCGAGCAGCGGCGCGAAGTTTACTCCACAGTGAAGTTGGCCTGGGACATTGTGGAACGCTCCGGGGTCGTCGGCCTTGTGGAGCAATGGCGCGTCGAGGACGGCCTCATTACGAACAAGGGTGGGCGGCCCAGGAAAGTGAGTATCCACGCTGCGCTTACGCTCTGGATTCTGCTCGCCATCCAACGACAAGCGCAGCACTTCCAGGACATGGGCCGCACTATCGCATTCGGTCTTACGCCTGCAATCTGGTCCTTACTCGGCCTGGAAGAAGAGGGGTTCGACGTCAAAGACAAGCGTCAGCGTCGCAAGATTCGCAAGCGCTGGGCTGACCGTGTCTGGTACACGATCTGGGTGACCCGCGAGACCATGGAGCCCTACCCGGAGATTCGACTGCGAGAGCGGTACACCGTCGGCGAGTGGCTCGACTTGGTCCCCGGCGGCCAACTCGATGTCAACGACGACGAGGAGACTGCGGCTTTCCGCGAGAAGCGACGCAATCGCGGAACGGAGTTCTCGAACCGGCTTATATGGGCCTCAGTCGAACTGATGAATCCCGAGGCTTTCGCTTCGTGGGACGGCACGGTCGCCGTTGACGGTACCTCGCTCCAGGTGTCTAAGCGCGGCACGCCGGCACGCAAGCGGATGCGCCAGGGGTCTGTGCCAGACGACGCTTTAGTGGCGTCGACCCCTGTGGCTGGTTGGCACCACAAGGAGACCACCAACCATGACGGGGAGAATCCGGAGGTTAAGGGTGGAACCTACGTATGGGGTTTCGAGGCGACCATCGCCGCGATGACCGGCGACGGGTTTGCGAAACGGGGTGGTAACCCGGGGCTCATTTTGGGCATGGGCTTCCACCGTCCGGGTGTGAACCCCACCGAGCGTCTCTGGGAGGCACTCCAAAACGTCACCGAGCGTCCCGAACTTCCTCGCGGCTACATGCTGTTCGACCGCCTCTACCCAGCGCAGAAGCCGGAGAGAATGCACATTCCGCTGCGAGAAGAGGGGTATGACCTCGTCTTCGACTACAAGGACAAAAACCGGGGTTACCAGACAACCCTGCCGTCCGGCGCGGTGGTCATTGACGGCGGACTCTACTCGCCGGGAATCCAGTCTTTCCCTGGTCTCATAGACCCGCACTCCGAGTACGAGGCTGGCGACATTGACCACGAGACGTACATGAGCCGACTGGAGGGGCGGAAGCGGTTCGCGCTTGCCACAAAAGGCACCAAAAGCAGTGCCGGTGACCGCCGCTTCCGGTGCCCAGTCAAGGCTCCGGGTTCGGCACTAGCTTGTGCTTTAGTGCCACGAGGGGACGAGAAGCCTACGGCTAAACAGCGCTTGGAGTTGACCGTAAAGGACGTGTCCAGCTTCTCTGCTGCGCCACCCGCGATTTGCCGTCAGGCCTCGGTGACCATCAAGAACAACGTCGAGGACGGTGCCCGGTGGCTCCAGCAGGGTCCCGCGTACGGGACGCCGGAATGGCAGGAGGTGTACGGTCAGCGCAACATGATTGAAAGTCGCAACGACAAGCTCAAGAACGCTCGCGGCGTCGGTATTGGCGACTCAACTATGCGCCTCATGCGGGGGTGGGCCGGCCAGCTGATTGCGACCGCGATTTCCTGCGTCGCCGTTAACGTGCTGTTGCTGACCTCTGATTCGGCCTGGTTTGACGAGAGCGGTGATGACAATGATCCGTCCCCGCGTGGCTATCGCGACGACCTTGACCGTAAACGCAGCGAGCGAGCGCTAGCCGGCACGTTCCCGAACGCTCCGCCAGTTGCCGCGTAAACGCAGGCCGCACGCCTCCAGAAAAGTGTTCTGGTGGGCAGCGGCCTAGAAGTCGTGTTCGAATAGTGGAAAACGCCCAGAAATTGGCATTAACGTGCCGACTTCCGGGCGTTTGGCGTTCAGAGAAGTGCTTCTTACCAGTAGGTTGACGCACTTCTTTCTGAAAATGAGTTTGGCGGGGGTCTTGGTAGAAGTTTTCCGAACTCTTTCGAAAAGTTCTCCGAAACCCCCAACAACACAGCGTGCCCCAGGTGAGACTCGAACTCACACTGGACGGGTTTTGAATCCGTTGCCTCTGCCAATTGGGCTACTGGGGCATCGCGGGAAAGTGTATCCCAGTGCAGCCTGAGGGAGGAAATCGCCCCGCAGGCGCTCCAACCGGGCCATGTCGGGCTGCCCGCTAAACTGGCCAACCGTGAGCACTACACCGGAGAACACGAAGCGACTGCTGCTTATCGACGGCCACTCGATGGCCTTCCGCGCTTTCTATGCCTTGCCCGCGGAGAACTTCTCCACGTCGGGCGGCCAACACACGAATGCGGTGTACGGGTTCTTATCCATGTTCGCCAACATTCTCGCGGAGGAGAAGCCGACACACGCCGCGGTCGCATTCGATGTGGGACGTAAAACGTTCCGCACGGAGCGCTTTCCGGAGTACAAGGCGCAGCGCGAGTCTGCTCCGCCGGAGTTCAAGGGCCAGGTGCCCATCATCGAGGACGTGCTGGGCGACCTCGGAATCACCACGCTGAGCAAGGAAGACTATGAGGCGGACGACGTCGTCGCCACCCTCGTCAACCAAGCTCGCGCCGACGGCGACTTCGAAATTGTGCTGGTCAGCGGCGACCGCGACTACATCCAGCTCGTCGACGGTGCCACCACACTGCTGTACCCAACTCGTGGTGTCTCCACGATGACCCGTTTCACGCCGGATGAGGTGGAGAAAAAGTACGGGCTCACGCCCTCGCAGTACCCCGACTTCGCGGCGCTGCGCGGAGACCCGTCGGACAACCTGCCCAGCGTGCCCAAGGTGGGGGAGAAGACCGCCACGAAGTGGATCTCCCAGTACGGGACCCTCGACGGCCTCATCGAGCACGCCGACGAGCTCAAAGGCATGGCGGCGAACAACTTCCGTGAACGCATCGAGCAGGTCAAGCTCAACCGGGAGCTGACGCAGATGGTCACTGACGTGGAGCTGCCGGTCGGGCCCAGCGACCTGGAGCTCAAGCCCGCGGATGTGACGGAGGTGGCCTCCCGCTTCGACGACCTCGAGTTCGGGGTGAACCTCCGCGAGCGCGTCCTCGCTGCCGTGCCTACCGACGGCTCCGCCCCCGAAACCGAGGTCATCGAGCTCGAGGATATCGTGCTTGACGACGAGCCTCTGGACACCTGGCTCGAAGAGCGGTCAGCCGACGGCCTGGCGGTATACCTCACCGGCAACGACGCGCCGGGACAGGGTGACGTGGTCGCGCTGGCGGTCGTCGATAAGCAACGGCATGCGGTGAGCAAGCTCGCGGCGGACTTGAGCGCCGAGGAAGACGCGGCGTTGAAGCAGTGGCTCGAATCGGACGCGCCGAAGTTCATGCACGAAGCCAAAGCGGCGTACCACATGCTCCGAGGCCGTGGAATCGAGCTTGCCGGTGTTGCGCACGACACCGCGATCGCGGCCTACCTGCTGCGGCCAGGTCAGCGCACCTACGCGCTGGAGGATATCTACCAGCGCCACCTGCAGCGACAGCTCAATGTCGGGTCAGACCAAATGAGTTTGCTCGGCGACACCGCAGACACCGATGCGGCGGCCGCGATCCTGGAGTTGTCCGCCGAGCTTGCCAAAGAACTGCGCGAGATCAATTCCTACGAGCTCTACGCGGACCTTGAGCTTCCACTGGTTACCGTGCTCGCTGAAATGGAACACATCGGCATCGCGGTGGACTTGGACGTACTTGAAAATCAGCGCAAAGACTTCGCTCACAAGGTTGAGCAAATCGAGGAGGAGGCGCGGGTGCTTGTGGGCGAGCCGTCGCTGAACCTCTCCAGCCCAAAGCAGCTTTCCTCGGTCCTTTTTGACAAGCTCGAGTTGCCGAAGACGAAAAAGACCAAGACGGGGTACTCAACTGCCGCGGGCGAGATTGAGGCGCTGGCAGAGAAGCATCCGCACCCGTTCCTGGACCACCTGCTTGCGCACCGCGAGATGCAGAAACTGAAGTCCACCATCGAGGGCCTGATCAAGACGGTGCAGCCGGACGGGCGCATCCACACCACCTTTAACCAGACGGTAGCCTCGACAGGCCGGTTGAGCTCGGCGGAACCGAACTTGCAGAACATTCCCGTGCGCACCGAGGCTGGCCGCACCATCCGCTCCGCATTCGTGGTGGGCGACGGGCATGAATGTCTGCTCACCGCTGACTACTCCCAGATTGAAATGCGCGTCATGGCACACTTGAGCCAAGACGAGGGCTTGATCGAGGCGTACCGGGCAGGGGAGGACCTGCATAACTTCGTGGGTTCGCGTGTCTTCGACGTGCCGATTGATCAGGTGACGCCGGAGCTGCGCCGACGCGTGAAGGCCATGTCCTACGGGCTTGTGTACGGTCTTTCCGCTTACGGGTTGTCCAACCAGCTGTCCATCTCCGCAGGGGAAGCGAAGAACATCATGGAGAGCTACTTCGAGCGCTTTGGCGGGGTGAAGCGCTACTTGAATGAAGTGGTGGAGCAAGCGCGCCGCGACGGCTACACCTCTACGGTCTTCGGCCGCCGCCGGTACCTGCCGGAGCTCAACAGCGATAACCGTGTGGCGCGGGAGAACGCGGAACGTGCAGCACTCAACGCGCCGATCCAGGGCACGGCGGCCGACATTATCAAGGTGGCCATGCTCAGGGTCGATGCGGCTCTGGAGGGCAAGCAGTCACGCGTGCTCCTGCAGGTGCATGACGAACTGGTGGTGGAAGTGGCCCCCGGGGAATTGGATGAGGTGCGGGGGATCGTCGAGCGGGAGATGGATGGTGCGATCGAGCTGCTCGTGCCGCTGGAGGTCTCGGCGGGCACTGGCGCGAACTGGGACGAGGCGGCGCACTAAACCTTTTCGGGCCCCATGGCCGCCTGCAGGGCGAAGGCGGGTAGGAACGCGGTGGTTCCTACCCGCCTCGCTCCACGGCATCTTCCCCGGTTGCCGTGAACCACCCCCCACGGGAGCCTCCCCCCACGCGGCTCCGAACGGTATTCAATTGTGTTCCTCCCCTCGAGGGGAGGGGCCGCCGGGGTGGGCCCTTGACCGGGCTGGGGCTTAAATTTCACCCCTGGCCAGGTCGTCCCCCGAAAGCCAGGTGCTACCTTACCGCTGTATAAAAGCAGGCTCCACGGTAAGTGGGTGCGAGCTGGACAATCCACCTTACGTTCACCCGCCGAGCGAAGGCGCACTCATCTGGCCAGGATAAAAAAGGGCCGGCAACTGGCGGTTTGCCCGCAGTTCACCGGCCGTTTCACCCCCGTGAAATACCCCTGGCGTTTAGAGCAAGTCGTTGAGGGAGCGCTTGCTGTTGTCTTCCTCGCCGGCGTCGATCTCGTCTTGAAGTGCCTCCCTGAAATCGTCGTCGTCCAGGTTCGAGTCGCTCGCGAGGTCGTCCACATCAGCGTCGCCTTCACCCTCGACGGCGTCGCTGCGGCGCTGACCCTCCTCCTTAAGCTCGCTGCGGTGGCGCAGGTACACCACCGTCATCACTGCCATGACGAAGAGGCCGAGGTAGCCCAAAATTGGGTACAGGCTGCTCACCAACGGTTGGAAACCAGCGAAGGAGAGGCCGAAGCCCACCACACAAGCAATCGCGTAAACGGGGTAGAACCGCTCAGGCTTTTTACGTGTGAGACGTTTTGCCAGCGCGTAGAACATGCCGAGGCAGGTGTTAAACACCATGATGAAGATGACCCACGTCATGATGAAGCCAAGAACCGGGTCCACGTTGTCGATGACGGCGAGCAGCGGCATGTCTGCGCCGTTGACGGACTGCACCTGGATAAGTAGAGAAGCAACCAGCAGCGCGAGCATCACTGCGTAGATCACCCCGCCGAGGATGCCGCCAAGGCGGGAGCTTTTGGTGTCGAACTCGTCGCCCGCCATGACGATGGCCATGGACACACCGCACAACGCGTTGAGCCCGGTGTGGTTGAGTGCGCCCAGCCACCAGTACGGCGTGCCGTCCGCCCGGGTCACTTCATTTTGCGCGTACTCACTGATCTCGCTCCAGCTCGGGTCCATCTGGGTAAAGGAGTAGATGGAGCCGATCAGCACGAACACCACCAGAAGGGGAGTAGCCCAGCCGATAACAGAAGAGACCTTGTCCACGTCGAAGCGTCCGACAATCAACATGAGGACGAGCATCGCTACCGCGCCAACCCAGATCTGCCAACCAAACGCCTGGTTAAGGTTCGAGCCGGCGCCGGCGAACATGACGAAGCCGACGGAGAACATGCACGCCACCGCAGACCAGTCCATGACGAATGCCGCCGGTTTCCAGGTGACGTTGTAGAAGACCTCGTTATGTTCGTTGGCCAGGAAATACGAGCCGAAGGACATGAAGGCGGTCGCGGCCAGCAGCATGGTCACGCTGGCCAGGATCACGCCGTAGAAACCGTGGGTGCCGTAAGACACGAAATACTGTAGGGCTTCCATGCCCGAGGCGAAGCCGGCACCAACGACGATGCCGACAAAAGAGGCAGCGACTGCAAGGCTGCGTTTCCACATTGTTTTGCTCCTGAGGACAAACTGGTAATACGGTAAAAACCGTGACAATGGTAGCGCGCGTCTGCCCGCTGCCCTGTAGCTGACGCGCCCCTGCGGTTTATTTGCTCTAGCTGGGAAAAGTAGGTACGCTTCTCGGAGCGTGTCTATGCGCGAGGGTGGCGACCACCGTAATAGGAGGGTGGGGCGACTGGCTCGGCGCGAGATCGGCAGACACAATCCCCGCCCGAACGGAAAGGGTGTGCGCTGCTGAAAGAGACGCTTCTGTCCATTTACGACCTCCTATTTTTCGGAGCACATACTACTTATGCGCACTTCCAACGCACCCCAGGTTGCCATCAACGACATCGGTGGCCCTGAGGAATTTCTTGCCGCTGTCGACGCCTCCATCAAGTACTTCAACGATGGCGACATTGTCACCGGCACCGTGGTCAAGGTTGACCACGACGAGGTTCTGCTCGACATCGGTTACAAAACCGAGGGCGTCATCCTCACCCGCGAGCTTTCCATCAAGCACGACGTCGACCCGGAAGATGTGGTCGAGGTCGGCGATGAGATCGACGCGCTTGTCCTGACCAAGGAGGACAAGGAAGGCCGCCTGATGCTGTCCAAGAAGCGTGCGCAGTACGAGCGCGCTTGGGGCACCATCGAGGAGCTGCAGGCCAACGACCAGCCGGTTACCGGTACGGTCATCGAGGTCGTCAAGGGCGGCCTCATCCTCGACATCGGACTGCGCGGCTTCCTGCCGGCGTCCCTCGTCGAGATGCGTCGCGTCCGCGACCTGGATCCGTACATCGGCCAGGAACTCGAGGCGAAGATCATCGAGCTGGACAAGCACCGCAACAACGTTGTGCTGTCCCGCCGCGCCTACCTGGAGGAGACCCAGTCCGCTGTGCGCTCCGACTTCCTGCACCAGCTGCAGAAGGGCCAGGTCCGCAAGGGTGTCGTGTCCTCCATCGTCAACTTCGGTGCGTTCGTCGACCTCGGCGGCGTTGACGGCCTGGTGCACGTCTCCGAGCTGTCCTGGAAGCACATCGACCACCCGTCCGAGGTTGTCGCAGTGGGCGACGAGGTCACCGTCGAGGTGCTCGACGTCGATCTCGACCGCGAGCGCGTTTCCCTGTCGCTGAAGGCGACCCAGGAGGATCCGTGGCGCGTCTTCGCCCGCACCCACGCTGTGGGCCAGATCGTCCCGGGCAAGGTCACCAAGCTCGTTCCGTTCGGCGCGTTCGTCCGCGTCGAAGAGGGCATCGAGGGCCTCGTGCACATCTCTGAGCTGGCTCAGCGCCACGTGGAGGTTCCGGACCAGGTTGTCAACGTCGGCGAAGAGGTCATGGTCAAGGTCATCGACATCGACCTCGACCGTCGCCGCATCTCCCTGTCCCTCAAGCAGGCGGACGAGGACTTCGTGGAGGAGTTCGACCCGTCCCGCTACGGCATGGCGGATTCCTACGACGAGCAGGGCAACTACATCTTCCCGGAGGGCTTCGACCCGGAGACCAACGAGTGGATGGAAGGCTACGATGAGGCTCGCCAGGAGTGGGAGGCTCGCTACGCCGAGGCGGAGCGCCGCCACGCAGCCCACGCCGCACAGATCGAGCGTCACCGCGCCGCTGCCGCCGAGGCTGCGGAGCAGGCCAGCGACCAGGCCAACTACTCCTCCGAGTCTGCTGCGGCTCCGGCAGCTGACCAGGCCGAGGAGAGCATCGGTTCCCTGGCTTCCGACGAGCAGCTCGCAGCCCTGCGCGACAAGCTCGCTGGCAACTAGTCGCTTACAAGTTCGCGACTAGGAGACGCGAGTAAGCGCTCTGCTTAGCGACGACGTCCCGTCCCCGGCCCTACCGGTCGAGGGCGGGACGTTTGCTATCTTCGGGCCCATGAAGAAAGTGGGCCTGACAGGCGGTATCGGCAGCGGTAAATCGACGGTGGCGGGGATGCTCGCCCGCCGCGGTTTTATCGTCGTCGACGCCGACGAGATTGCCCGCGGGATCATGGAACCTGGTTCCCCGGTGCTCGACGAGGTGGCCCGCGAGTTTGGCGCCGACCTGATCGACGCGGACGGGGCACTGAACCGCGGTGAGCTTGCCCGCCGAGCTTTTGCGTCGGATGCTGCCACTGCGCGGCTCAACGCAATCACCCACCCGGCCATCCGGGCGGAATCCGAGCGACGTTTCGCCGCGGCGGAAGCAGCGGGGGAGCGAGCCGTCATGTACGACATGCCCCTGTTAGTGGATTTGGGGCTGGACAAAGCGATGGACCTAACCGTTGTCGTAGATGTGGACGTCGACGAGAGGGTCCGAAGGCTCGTCGATGCGCGGGGCCTCGACGAGGCCGACGCACGCGCGCGGATTGCCCAGCAAGTGGACGACGCTGCGCGCCTTGCCGCGGCCGACGTTGTCATCGACAACAACGGGCCCTTGGAGGCGCTTGAGCCGCAAGCGGATGAACTGGTTGGGCGTATCAACGATTTGTGACCTGTACCGAGGAAATTCACCGGTGCGACACATCCCATTTACCTTGCTGGTCTACGTTCTCATGCCATGGGTACGTGGAACACGGGGCCGTTTGACAACGACTCTGCAACCGATGCCGTGGCCGCGCTGGTCGACGGCACGTTCCGCATGGACCAGTTCCGTTTCGAATGCGGCCTGGGCACGCTGAGCACTGACGAGGCGGAGTCCGTCATTGCGCTCGCCGCGGTGCTGAACGGCCATCTTCCCGACGAGTTCGCCGGGGAAGTGGTGGAATATCCCTTCACCTTGGACGACAGGCGGTGGATCCGCCGCCGAGCCCAGGCGGCGCTGCGCCCCGGGGTATCTGCGCTGTACTCGATGTGGGAGGAGGCCGGCGAGTTGGACGAGTGGCTCGCTGCCTCGCGCCGGTACGCGGGCTAGGCGGTGTCGGCGCGGCGCGTAGACTGTTCGCTATGGCCTTCGCTGCTGAACACCCCGTCCTCGCGCAGTCCGAATTCCGCCCAGTGGGCGAGATCGAGCGGCGCGAGAAGCCGTTCGAAGTTGTCTCGGAATACAAGCCGTCGGGCGACCAGCCGCATGCGATCGCTGAGCTCGACGAGCGGCTGAACCGCGGTGAACGCGATGTCGTGCTCATGGGTGCGACAGGCACCGGCAAGTCCGCGACAGCGGCCTGGCTGATTGAGAAGCAGCAGCGCCCCACGCTCGTGATGGCGCCGAACAAGACGCTGGCGGCCCAGCTCGCAAACGAGTTGCGGCAGCTGCTGCCAAACAACGCGGTGGAGTACTTCGTGTCCTACTACGACTATTACCAACCTGAGGCGTACATCGCGCAGACGGACACGTACATCGAGAAGGATTCCTCCATCAACGACGATGTGGAGCGGTTGCGCCACTCCGCCACGTCGGCGCTGCTGTCGCGCCGCGACGTTGTCGTGGTGTCCTCGGTCTCGTGCATCTACGGCCTTGGTACCCCGCAGTCGTACCTGGACCGATCCATCGTGCTGCGCGTGGGCGAAGAAGTGGAGCGCGACCGCTTCCTGCGCTTGCTAGTAGATGTGCAGTACGAGCGCAACGACATCGACTTCAAGCGCGGCACCTTCCGCGTCAAGGGCGACACGGTGGACATCATCCCCGCGTACGAGGAGGTGGCCGTGCGCGTCGAGTTCTTCGGTGACGAGGTGGACGCGCTGTACTACATCCACCCGCTGACCGGCGACGTGATCAGCCAGGAGGACGAGGTCCGTATCTTCCCGGCGACCCACTACGTGGCAACGGACGAGCGCATGGAAAAAGCCATCGAGGAGATCAAGCTCGAGCTGGCGGACCGGTTGGAGGAGCTGGAGAGCAAGGGCAAGCTCCTCGAAGCCCAACGCCTGCGGATGCGCACGGAGTACGACCTGGAGATGATTCAACAGGTCGGTTTCTGCTCCGGCATCGAGAACTACTCGCGCCACATGGACGGCCGCCCCACAGGTTCGGCCCCGGCGACGCTGATCGACTACTTCCCGGAAGACTTTCTCACCATCATCGACGAGTCCCACGTCACCGTGCCCCAGATCGGCGGCATGTTCGAAGGCGACATGTCGCGCAAGCGCAACTTGGTCGAGTTCGGGTTCCGCCTGCCCTCCGCCGTGGACAACCGCCCGCTCACGTTCGACGAGTTTGAGGCCCGCGTGGGCCAAACCGTCTATATGTCCGCAACTCCGGGCGACTACGAACTGGCCGCCTCGGAGGGCGAGTTCGTCGAGCAGGTCATCCGTCCGACCGGCCTGGTGGACCCCAAGGTCACAGTGAAGCCGACGAAGGGGCAGATCGACGACCTCATCGACGAGATCCGCACACGCACCGCGAAGGACGAGCGCGTGCTGGTGACCACGCTGACCAAGCGCATGGCTGAAGATCTCACCGACTACCTGTTGGACAACGGTATTAAAGTTCGCTACCTGCACTCCGACATCGACACGCTGCAGCGAGTGGAGCTGCTGCGGCAGCTGCGCCTCGGCGAGTACGACGTGCTCGTGGGTATTAACCTCCTGCGCGAGGGCTTGGACCTGCCAGAGGTGTCTTTGGTGGCCATCTTGGACGCTGATAAAGAGGGGTTCTTGCGCTCCACGAAGTCGCTCATCCAGACCATCGGCCGTGCCGCGCGTAACGTCTCGGGCGAGGTCATCATGTACGCAGACCAAGTCACCGAGTCCATGCAGGACGCAATGGACGAGACCGAGCGCCGCCGCGAGAAGCAAATCGCGTACAACAAGGAGCACGGCATTGACCCGCAGCCGCTGCGCAAGGCCATTGCCGACATCTTGGACCAGGTGTACGAGAACGCGGACGCCGACGCGTCTGCTAGCCTAAGCTCCGACGCCGCAGTTGCAGACCGCCCCGACGTATCCAACATGGCGTCCGATGACGTGCAGAAGCTTATCGACGACCTGACGGTCCAAATGCGCGACGCCGCCGGCGAGCTGAAATTCGAGCTGGCGGGCCGGCTGCGTGACGAAATCGCAGATTTGAAGCGCGAGCTGCGTGGTATTAAAGACACAGGCAACTAGCGAAAGGACTTCTGTCTTGCACACCTACCATTCGATCGCTGTCGGCACTGACGGATCCGCCACTTCCATGGTGGCCGTGCGCGCTGCCGCCAGCCTGGCACGCGCCTACGGTGCCGAGCTGACGATTATTTGCGCCCACTACACCGCATCCGGCTCCATGTTGAACTCCACGAACGCTGAACTGTCCCGCGTGGACATTGTGACGGCGACCAACGCGCGCGACATCCTGAGCAAAGCGGAAGAGATTGCCCGGGAGGAGGAAGCCGGCAAGGTCAACCTGGTGTCCAAGGGCGGCCAGCCGGCGAATGTGTTGGTGGAAGCCGTAAGCGAATACGGCGTGGACTTGTTGGTGGTGGGCAACAAGGGCATGCGCTCGATGGCGGGCCGAATTTTCGGCAACATCCCCGGCAACGTGGCAAAGAAGGCCCCGGTTGACGTCATGCTCGTGGATACCAGGGCAGAGGGACACGACTAGGTTGGCCGAGGGGTAGACTTGCCGTGTCCCGCAAGTTGTGAAAGGTGACCATTATGGCCGATACCCTGTACAAGACCATCGTCGTCGGCTCCGACGGCTCGAAGTCCTCGTTGCTGGCCGTTGAGCGCGCAGCGAAACTCGCCGCCGCCTTCGGCTCTACCCTCGTCATCGGCACCGCCTACTACGAGAACGAGGAAGACGCCGCGAAGACCCTGCGCCAGGATTCGGTGACCATCCTGGGCGACCAGAAGGCGCTGGAGAATCTCCAGGGCGCGGCCGACCACGCGCGTGCCGCAGGCGCACCCGAGGTGCAGACCGCGGCTCGCCCGGGCACCCCAGTGCAGGCGCTCATGGCCATCGTCAATGACAACAACGCGGACCTGCTGGTGGTGGGCAACCGCGGCATTAACTCCCTGACGGGCCGTCTGCTCGGCTCCGTGCCGGCGGACGTCGCACGCCAGTCCGACTGCGACGTCATGATCGTTCACACCGTGAACTAATTATTCGCCAACCACCGTCAGCGTCTGTGTGGCGCGGGTGACCGTGACGTAGAGGTCTTGCCACCCCTGTGGCGAGGCCTCGATTATTCTGCCCGGCTCCACCACGACAACGTGGTCGAACTCGAGCCCCTTCATGTCGCCGACGTTCTCCGCGTCGATAACTGCGGTGAGGCCCTCCCGCGCTGCCCGGTGCTCCAATGCTTCTAGGTCGGGCACGAATTGCACCGGTACGCCCGATGCACGTATCGCTTGCGGGACAACCGCCTGGGGGTCGATGTGGGCGAGGATCTCCGCAGCGTAGTCGGCGATCTCCTTCGGCGTGCGGTAATTCACCGTCAACTCGTGCAGCCGGAAACGCTCGCCGACAAACGGATCCAGCGCTGCGGTCCAGTCGTCCACACCGGCGGGTGAGGACGTTTGGGCCGTGTCGCCCACCAGTGTCATCCATCGTGAAGGGCACCGGCGGAATACCATCCGCCACTCCATCGGGGAGAGCTCTTGCGCCTCGTCCACAATGACGTGCCCGTACGCCCAGGTCTGGTCTGCCCGGGCTCGCTGGGCGGTCGAGCGAGTGTCCGTCTCCCGCTGGCGGCTTGCAAGCGTCTCCGCGTCGATCACGTCCGCCGCGGAGAGGATCTCCGCCTCGAACTGGTCGTCGTCGTTATCCGTGGATTCTGACGAAGCCAGCACATCGAGCGCCCCCTCAGCTTCTGCGACGAGCTCGCGCCACTCTTCCTCCTCCTTGCGCCGCTGCTCCTCGGGGTCGACGGTCCCGATGAGGACCGCGAGCTCATCCACGAGGGCGGTGTCGGCGTGGCTGAAGGGTGAGCCGGGCGCACGGTACAGAGCCGCGCGCGTGTAGTCGTCATAGTCGCCCGCGACCTCCGCGATAGCGTCTTTGCTGGTCAGCAGCGCGTCGAGCACCTCCACGGGCTCAAGCTCCGGGAAGTGGGCGTCGATAAGCCGCTGCACCTGCGGGTCATCCGCGAGGTCGTCGTGGAGCTGATCTACATCTGCATCCGAGAGCAGATTCGTCCCGCCCAGCGGATCTTCTCCGATGCGCCGGGCCAAGGCCTCGGCCAGCAGCTGGGTGAGGTGCTCGGCGAAGTGCGCCCGCGCCTGGTTATGGGGGCGCCGGGAGCGGCGGGCGCGCGTGCGGGCCGCCTTCACCATCTGCGGAGTTGCGTCGACCGGGACACCGTCGAACGTCAACCGCACCGGGGCATCGGGCACCGTCTCGTAGGCTTGGACAGCGCGTTTGAGGATGGTCATCATCTCTATCGAGCCCTTCACCTCGCGCCCCGCGGTGGAGTCGCTGCCGCCGGGAGTGAATCCAGGCACCAGCTGATCGACGGTAGAGAGCACCACACCGGTTTCGCCGAGCTCCGGGAGCACGCGCGAGATGTACTCGAGGAACGTGGCGTTCGGTCCAACAACCAGTACACCGGTGCGCGTGAGCTGCTCCCGCCAGGTGTAGAGCAGATAGGCGATGCGGTGCAGCGCCACAGCAGTCTTGCCCGTCCCGGGGCCGCCGTGTACCACCATCACACCGCGGGTTGGGTCTCGGATGATCTCGTCCTGCTCGCGTTGGATCGTCTCCACGATGGAGCGCATATGCCCGGTTCGTGCTTCGTTCATCGCCCGCCGCAGCGCGGCTTCGGAACCGACGCCGGCGGAGGTGGATTCCGCGCTGTCGCCGGAGAGCACTTCGTCGTCGACGGCCGTGACAGTGCGCCCGCGCATGCGGATGTTGCGGCGGGTCTCCACGCCCTCGGGGTGGGCCGTTGTGGCCAAGTAGAAGGGGCGCGCGAGGGGAGCGCGCCAGTCGAGCAGGAGCGTGCGGTAATTGTCCTCGCGGTCGTCGATACCCATGCGGCCGATGTACCGGCGTTCCAAATCTGAGCGTCCAGGCACCGGATTTTCTGGGTCGTCCTCGGCCACGTCGATACGGCCAAACACCAGACCCGTCTCCGCGACGTTGAGCGCGTCCAGTTTGGCATTTAACCCGTGATATTCGGTCTCACGGCGCACCAGAGCGTCGGAGTCCGGATTGTCTGGGTCGACGTCGCGCTGCACTTCCTCTAACCGCGCTTGGGCGCGTGCGACTTCCGCGTCGAGGTGTGCGAAAAGAGTGTCCACGTACGCTTGCTCTGTCTCTTGCATCCCCACAACAAACGGCCCCGCGGCGGGAATTATTCCCAGCCGCGGGGCCGTGTGCGCTACGCGTTTACGCGAACTTCTTCTGCGCCTTCTTCACCAGCTTCTGCGCCTTCTTCTCGGCCTTCTTGGCCTTGCGCTTCCACTTGAGCTTGGTAAGCAGGGACGGGTTCGCATCCAGCTTGTCCCATGCCTTCTGCAGGGAATCCACTGCATCCTGAGCCTTGTTCTGAGCCTTGGTGGAAGCCTTGTTCACCTTGCGCTTGGCCGCGAACTTATCCAGCGCGGACGGCTGCAGGTCGTCCAACTGGCCCTGCAGTTCGCTCACGACGCCGTTGATCTTGCGCTTGGCCGCGAACTTCTGCACAGCCGACGGCTTCAGGTCCCCGTAGGAGTCCTGAGCCTTGTCCGCGGCGTCGTCGAGCCACTCGCTGGCGTCCGACAGCAGGTGAGAGGCCTGCTTCTTCGCATCGCCGAACCAGTCGTTTGCTGCGTCACCGGCCTTGACCGCAGCCTTCTTCCAGTCACCCTTGTTGTCGTCGACGTAGCCGGTGACCTGGTCGGTGGTGTCAGAGAACCAGCCGGAGGCCTTGTCCCACGCCTTCTCGGTCTCGGACTTGGTGGGCAGGGCCTGCTTGACGTTCTTCTGCGCTGCCTGGGCTGCGTGCTGGGCGCGCCACTTCAGGTCCGGCTTGCCGTTGTTGTCAACGGTGGCCAGCAGCACACCGCCGGCGAGGCCGAGGTCCGTCAGTGCACCAGTGCGGCGGCGGGCCTTTTCGTCAGCGTCGTCCGCCTCCCAGAATGCGTGGCGGCCAACGATGGACGGCAGCGCGGTTGCGGCCAGCAGGGTCGCGGAAAGGCGCGGGAACTTGCCGATGGCGAAGGAGGCGCCAGCGCCGGCCTTGGTTGCGCCGACGAGCTGCGCGGCGGTCTCCGGGCTCTTCGGCAAGAAGCCGCGGTACTCGCGCGGGGTCAGCGCGCGAACCTTCTTCAACACGCTATCCGCGGCCTCCTTGTGGCCGGCCGGGTTTAGCAGGGTCTCGACACCGTCGATCACGTAGACCGAAGCCAGCATCGGGCGTGCGATTTTCCGGATCATATCTCTACCCAATCCTTACTTTTGTAGCTGAATGTGCTCTCGCCGAGTGTAGCGATTTTGCGCCTTCCGGGTGGCCGGATTTCACTAACGGCGGGGTTTGCGCCTACCAGCGCCGATCCCACCATTCGTCGAGGTGCGGCCGCTCCTCGCCGAGCGTGGTGGGTTTGCCGTGGCCCGGCCGGACGATGGCTTCATCCGGGTAGACATCGAAGATCTTCTCTTTCACGTCGTTGAAGAGGCGGACGAAATCGCCCTCGGACTGGGTCCTGCCCAGGCCACCGGGGAACAGGGAGTCGCCGACGAACAAGTTCGGGGTGCCCTCAATGTCCGCCACCACGCACGCGCCGCCCGGGGTATGGCCGCGCAGGATAATCACCGGTAGCGAGTGCCCCGCGAACTCAATCGTGTCGCCATCGCGCAGTTCCACATCCGCCGGCGCCGGGATGGCCGGCGCGTCCAGGAACGGCGCGTAGTGCGTGGCGCCGGTGGCCTCGAGCACCTCGACGAGGGCGCGGGTGTGGTCGTAGTGGCGGTGCGTGGTCAACACGCCGGTGATCTCCACACCGGCTTCGTCGGCCAAGGCGTGGAGGTCGGAGGCTTGCGAAGCTGCGTCGATAAGCAGCCCCTGCCCACCGTCGCAGAGGAGATAGCAGTTGTTGTCCATGTCGGAGACTGAAATTTGGCGCAGTTGGATCATGCGGCCCAGGCTAGTCAGGAATGCAAGACCCTGGGCCGGCGTTGGTAGCGTCTTGGGAGTACCGACAGACGAAAGCGAGAGTGACGTGGCCGAAAAGCTGACCGTGCGCGGCGCCAGGGAACACAACCTCAAAGGCGTGGACATTGAACTGCCCCGCGACAAAATGGCGGTGTTTACGGGCCTGTCTGGCTCCGGCAAGTCCTCGCTCGCATTCGACACCATCTTCGCCGAAGGCCAACGCCGCTACGTGGAGTCGTTGTCGTCGTATGCCCGCATGTTCCTGGGTCAAATGGACAAGCCCGATGTGGACTACATCGACGGGCTGAGCCCCGCAGTGTCCATCGACCAAAAGTCCACCAACCGCAACCCGCGCTCAACCGTGGGCACTATCACCGAGATCTACGACTACTTGCGTCTGCTGTACTCGCGCGCCGGCACGCCGCACTGCCCGGTGTGCGACGCGGTGATCGAGCGTCAAACGCCCCAGCAGATTGTGGACCGGGTGCTTGAGCTGGAGGAGCGCACGAAGTTTCAGGTGCTCGCGCCGATTGTGCGCAAGCGCAAGGGCGAGTTCCAAGACCTGTTCGCGGACCTGTCTGCGCAGGGCTACTCGCGCGTGAACGTGGACGGGCAAACCTACCAGCTCTCTGAGCCGCCGAAGCTGGAAAAACAGGTCAAGCACAACATCGACGTGGTGGTGGACCGCCTCACCGTCAAAGCCAGCCAGAAGCAGCGTTTGACGGACTCGGTCGAGACTGCGCTGAAACTCGCAGACGGCCTCGTCGGCTTCGACTTTGTGGACCTAGCGGAGGATGACCCGGAGCGCGTGCAGATCTTCTCCGAGAAGATGGCGTGCCCAAACGGCCACAAGCTCAACGTGGAGGAGTACGAGCCGCGCGCATTCTCCTTCAACTCGCCGTTCGGCGCCTGCCCTGCCTGCGACGGCCTTGGTGTGCGCAAAGAAATCGACGTGGACTTGGTCATCCCGGATCCCGACGCCCCGGCAGTGGACGCGTTCCAGCCGTGGAACTCGAGCCCGAACAAGAAGTACTTCACCAAGCTCATCGAGGCGCTGGCCAAGGAGGAGAAGTTCGACGCGAACGCCCCGCTGAGCTCACTGACCAAGACGCAGCAAAAGCACTTGATTCACGGCTCGTCCACCCAGGTCAACGTGCGCTACAAGAACCGTTACGGCCGTCAGCGCTCGTACACCGCGGCGTACGAGGGCATTGTGGGCTACCTGGAGCGCAAGCTGGAGCAAGCCGAATCCGACACGCAGAAGGAACGCCTGCTGGCGTACACCCGCGAGGTGCCGTGCCCCACGTGCAAAGGCGCGCGTCTGAAGCCGGAGATTCTGGCTGTGCGATTGGCGTCTACCACGCATGGGGAGAAGTCCATCGCGGGCCTGACGGAGCTGTCCATCGAGGAGGCGTCGCAGTACCTGGACAACTTGGTGCTGGGGTACCGCGAGGAAATGATCGCCGGCGCCGTGCTGCGCGAGATTCAAGCCCGCTTGCACTTCCTGCTGGACGTGGGGCTGAACTACCTCACGCTTGCGCGCTCCGCCGGCACGCTCTCCGGCGGCGAGGCGCAGCGCATCCGACTGGCCACCCAGATCGGCTCGGGCCTCGCGGGTGTGCTGTACGTGCTGGACGAGCCCTCGATAGGCCTGCACCAGCGCGATAACCAGCGCCTCATCACCACGCTGAAAAAGCTGCGGGACCTGGGTAACACCCTCGTGGTGGTGGAGCACGACGAGGACACCATCCGGGAAGCCGACTGGCTGATCGACATCGGGCCACGCGCCGGCGAGTACGGCGGGGAAGTGGTCTACCAGGGCAAGCCGGAAGGCATTTTGAAGGCCAAGGGCTCGCTTACGGGCGACTACTTGTCGGGCCGGAAGGTCATCGAGGTGCCGGAGCAGCGCCGGCCGGTGGAGAAGGACCGACAGCTCAGGGTTGTCGGCGCCCGTGAGAACAACCTGGACAACGTCAGCGTGAACATCCCGCTCGGTGTCTTGGTTGCGGTCACAGGTGTCTCGGGCTCCGGCAAGTCGACGCTGGTGAACCAGATTCTGGCGAAAACGCTGCAGAATCAGCTCAACGGTGCACGCCAGGTTCCCGGGCGGGTGAAGAAGGTCGAGGGGCTAGAGCACCTAGACAAGCTCGTGCAGGTGGACCAGAGTCCCATCGGGCGCACCCCGCGCTCCAACCCGGCCACGTACACCGGTGTGTTCGACAAAATCCGCAACCTCTTCGCGGAAACACAAGAGGCGAAGGTGCGCGGCTACAAGGCGGGCAGGTTTTCCTTCAACGTTAAGGGCGGGCGCTGCGAGGCCTGCCATGGCGACGGCACCATCAAGATCGAGATGAACTTCCTGCCGGACGTGTACGTGCCCTGCGAAGTCTGCCACGGCGCGCGGTACAACCGGGAAACCTTGGAGGTGCGCTACAAAGGCAAGAACATCGCCGAGGTGCTGGAGATGCCGATCTCCGAGGCGGCCGAATTCTTCGAGCCGATTACCTCCATTCACCGCTATCTGCAGACGCTTGTGGACGTTGGCCTCGGCTACGTCCGCCTCGGCCAAAGCGCGACCACCCTTTCCGGCGGTGAGGCGCAGCGCGTCAAACTCGCATCCGAGCTGCAGAAGCGCTCCAACGGGCGAACCATCTACATCCTCGACGAGCCGACGACCGGTCTCCACTTCGAGGACATCCGCAAACTGATGCTGGTGCTGAATGGTTTGGTGGAGAAGGGCAACACCGTGCTTGTCATCGAGCACAACCTAGACGTGATCAAGTCCGCCGACTGGATCATCGACATGGGGCCGGAAGGCGGCTCGGGCGGCGGCACGGTGGTGGCGCAGGGCACCCCGGAGGACGTGGCAAAGGTGGAGGGCTCGTTCACGGGCCAGTTCCTCGACGACATCCTCGCGAAAGCCTGAGCGACCACTGGCGGAGGGGATTTGGCCTCAGCGCGTGATGCGTGTATATTTTCTTGCACACCGCCCACCGCGCACGTGTCATGCGGGCGCGGGGCCGCAAGAGGAGTGAATCCCACCCCAAGCCGCTCGCCACAGTGAGTTGGATACGGGTCAAACGGTGCGCCGAGCAAGCAATTGTATCGGCGTGCTTTGGACGATCTCCCGCCACCCGTCTGGGTGAGCGGGATTTTCGTGTGGGATGGCTCCGGTTGTGGCTCGAGAGCGGCACACATTGTCCCTTACGTCTCTAGGAGTTCTCATCAGCGCTGAAGCTCGGATCAATGAACGTATCCGTGTCCCTGAAGTTCGCCTCGTCGGCCCCTCCGGCGAGCAGGTGGGCATTGTCCGCACGGACGACGCCCGCAAGTTGGCGTATGAGGCGGACCTCGACTTGGTTGAGGTAGCCCCGAACGCGAAGCCGCCCGTGGCCAAAATTATGGACTACGGCAAGTTCAAGTACGAGCAGGATCAGAAGGCCCGCGAGGCCCGCAAGAACCAGCAGCAGACCGTGGTCAAGGAACAGAAGTTCCGCCCCAAGATCGATGAGCACGACTACCAGACCAAGAAGGGCAATGTAGAGCGCTTCCTGGAGAAGGGCAACAAGGTCAAGGTCACCATCATGTTCCGCGGCCGCGAGCAGGCCCGCCCCGAGCTGGGCTACCGCCTGCTGGAGCGCCTCGCCGAGGACGTCGGGGATCTCGGCGTCGTCGAGTCCCGCCCGAAGCAGGACGGACGAAACATGACGATGGTCTTCGGACCGGCTCGCAAGGGCAAAAAGTAGTTCCAACAATCGACACTCTGAAGGGCTTTCACCATGAAGCAGAAGACCCACAAGGGCACCGCAAAGCGCATCAAGGTCAACGGCAAGGGCAAGCTGCGCCGCGAGCAGGCTGGTAAGCGCCACCTGAACGAGAAGCTCTCCTCGAAGCGCCGCCGCAAGCTGTCCGGCTCCACCGACGTCGCCCGGGCTGACGTCAAGCGCGCAAAGCGCCTCCTCGGCATGTCTTAAGCACTGCCCGTTCAACCAACCGACTACGAGATACGACAAGGAAGTTTGACTCATGGCACGTGTGAAGCGTTCAGTCAATGCTAAGAAGAAGCGCCGCGCAATTCTCAAGTCCGCAAAGGGCTACCGCGGCCAGCGCTCCCGCCTGTACCGCAAGGCCAAGGAGCAGTGGCTGCACTCACAGACCTACGCGTACCGCGATCGCCGCAAGCGCAAGGGTGAGTTCCGCAAGCTGTGGATCCAGCGCATCAACGCCGCTGCTCGCATGAACGACATCACCTACAACCGCCTCATCCACGGCCTGAAGCTGGCTGAGGTCGAGGTCGACCGCAAGATCCTTGCCGATCTGGCCGTCAACGACTTCGCTGCGTTCTCCGCGATCTGCGAGGTTGCAAAGAACGCTCTGCCGGAGGACGTCAACGCTCCGAAGGCCGCCTAAGCACGTACTGCTTAGCGACGAGCTAACGCGCCCGCCCCGTTGCTATCGGGGCGGGCGCGTTTCGTTGTTGCTGGGGTGGTGTCCCTACCGCCGGCCACCAAGGACGGTGACGACGAGGTCGAGCCGGGAGCTGACGCCAAACAGCGTGAGCAGATGGGAGACCTGTTTTTTCACCGTCGACTCGGAGTAGTTGAGGCGTTTGGCAATGTCCGCGTTGCTCAACCCTTCGCACAGGAGGTCCAGGACGGCTACCTCCGTCTCAGAAATCCCAGCCGGCAGCTCCGCGCGCGCTGGAGCGGGTTGCTCTTCCTGCGGCGCGATGTAGCGCACGAGGTTGTTCATCGCTGCGGGGGACACCACCGTCCCGCCCGTCACGGCTTGCCGTACAGATAGGATGATCTCCTCCGGCGGCTGGCTCTTCAGGATGTAGCCGCGGCCTCCGTGCGCGAGGACATCGAGCATTGCGCGATCGTTCTCCAAGGACGTGATGGCAAGGAACGCGGGAGTGCGCGGCCGCTGCGCAAGGTGACGCAGCAGCGTGGCGCCGTCCATCTCCGGCATGTGCACGTCGGAAAGCACGATGTCCACCGCGTCGACGTCAATCTTCTCAAGCGCCTCAGCGCCGTTCGATGCTGTGCCGACGACGTGGATGTCGCTGGTGGTGTGAAAATACCGGGTGAGCACATCGCGGACGAGCGGATCGTCGTCCACGAGGAACACCCGGATTGGGGCCGTGGTCATCGGGACAGGGAGCTGGTTATTTGCACCAGAGCTTGCCCAGGGAACCACCGCATAGGTACATGTCTCCGACCACGCCCGCGGCGTACGGGGTGGCTGCGATGCTGCTAGTGGGCTGCTCCGCTGCCGAGGCGAGCGGCGCACCGGTCAGGACTGCAACGAGGGTGAGGGCACCGGCGGCGGTGCGTGCGAGCGTCTTCATATAAAGCCTCCGATCCAAAAAACGGTAACGCACCTATTATCCGCATTCTGCCGGGCGCTTCCAAGCGGAATCCTAAAGTGGGCCGAAAGAAGGAACGAAAGTTCCCTTTCGCTGGTCAGGGGAGGGTGAGTTCGTAGCGCCAGGTGCCGCCTTCTGTGTTCCACGTCAGCGTTCCGCCTTGGGACGCGACGAGGTCCCGTGCTTCCCTGAGCCCGATGCCAGTAGTCATGTGCGTGTCGCGTTGGCGGGCGGCGATGGTGTTTTGCACCGCCACCGTGACCCCGTGGTCGCCCCGCAGGGCCGCCACGATGATCGGGCAGGCGGGGTCACCGTACTTGAGGATGTTGGTGGCGAGCTCGCGGCACACCCGACGTACCGGTTCTAACTCGGCGTTCTTGAGCACCTCGCTGCTCAAGCCGGACTCCACGACGGTGAATCCGTGGCCTCGGAGGTCCTCTGCGAGCGCGGTGAACGCGTCTAAGACAGACACCTTGGGCGTGGGATCCTGCGTCTGCGGTGAATCATCGCCCCGCATGAACCGGATAAGGTCTCGGACCTCCTGCATGGAGCGCCGGGCGTCTGTGGCGATCAGCTGCGCGGCTTGTGCCACCTTCTCGTCACCGGACATCGCGAGCGCCTCGCTGCGCAGCACGACGGATGTCAGCGATGCGGCGACCGAACCGTGGAGGGCTAACACAGCGCGCTCCCGCTCCTCCTCGATGCGGTGCTGTAACCGTTCGGATTCCGCATGTCGGCGCTGCGCGGAGCGTCGCAGCGCCCACCCGGCGGTCCCCGCCAGCAGCATTTGGACTCCAAAAAGGAGGGCAGTGACTGGATCATCAAGTGCCCAGACGCCGTCTCCGAGTTCGGTTTGCGCCAGGTACCACAAGATGAGCCCCAGTAAACCCGCCTGCCAGTTGGGCAGGCGGGAGGCCAGCACCGCGGTAAGGGCGAGCAGCGCCAGGATGATAAACGGGCTGGAAAATTCCGGGTAGGACGCGGCGAACTGGGTCAGTACTGCGGCGGATACCGTTGCCGTCAGCGGCGTGATTCTTGCCGCCGCCGCAAACAGGAACATGGCCACCGCTACGCCGATACTGCCTGTCTCTGCTCCAGCCCCGGCAAGGCAGACGCCTACAACTCCCAATACCGCTAATACGCAGGCGGCGACTACCCAGTATCTGCGCCTGCCCCTGTGGATACGAGGGGGCGAAGACGCACGATCAGCTTCGAGGCGGGAAGACACGGCAATAGCGTAGCCACAACTGCACGTACGCTGTAGACATGCCATTGGATTTCCAACAACCGTTTACAGAGCGCACCCCTCGCGTGGTGAACGCCGGGAAGCTGAAGCGGGCGCAAGCTCGTCGTAAAGCACATGCATTCTTGGCGGAAGGGGAGAACGCAGTAGAGGCCGCAGTGGCTACGGGGGCCGCAACAGACCTCTTCGTTACAGAGGCGGCGGCGGAGCGGTTCGAAGAAATCGTGCGTGCCGCTGGTTACATGGATGTGTACACGCACGCGATCACGGACAAGGCGGCGGATGCGCTCGCGGACGCTGTGACCTCGACGGGCATTTTCGCGGTGTGCCGGCCGGTGTTGTGGACGGTGCCTAAGATTCTCAAGGGCCGTCCGCGTTTAGTGGCGGTGTGCGTGGAGACGAACGATCCGGGCAACGCTGGCACCATCATCCGCATCGCGGACGCACTTGGCGCCGATGCGGTAATTTTCGCCGGCGACACGGTTGACCCGGAGGCCCCAAAGGTGGTGCGGTCGACGGCGGGATCGCTCTTCCACATCCCCGTCGCTCGCGACCGCGACGCACGCCGCGTCATTGGGCAGCTCGAAGCCGCGGGGCTCTCCACGTTCGCCACCACCATGGACGGGGAGGTGAACCTGGCGCAGCCGGGGGAGGCGCTGCGTCAGCCCACCGCGTGGCTCTTTGGCAACGAGGCGCACGGGCTTGACAGCGACATCCTGGCGGTCGCGGACCACAGGGTATCTATCCCCATTCAGGGGAGCGCGGAATCTTTAAACTTGGCCACTGCTGCATCGATTTGCTTGTGGGAGTCCGCGAAGGCACTCGGGGAGGACTAGGCGACGGGCGAGGCGAGGCTGGTGTGGGGGGATACCGGCGCTGACGACGCTACGGGGTCAAGCTAGATCGCCTGGGAGCGCGCCCGCCGAGTCGGTTCGACCATCGCACCGAACATTCTGAACGATTTCTGGGTGTTTGCTGGGTGCGTCTGGCTTTGTCGTTGCCGCTTCACCGTTCCGCCCTCCCGCGGGCGCGGTCTGGCCGGGCAGGTAAACTAGTGCACGCTTTTGAACCGACACCGCTGCGTCCTTGACTTCGGCCGCAGCGCTCTTGTGGAAAGGTGCGGGTGAACACAAGCGTGGCCGATAACGCGAACCCAACTCCCGAAATTGAACTGACCGAGGACGCTCTCAACCGGGCAGCGGACGAGGCGATCGCCGCCTTCGAAGCCGCACCGGACCTCGCGGCGCTTGAAGACGCGCACCGCCTGCACCTGGGGGAAAAAGCCCCGATTCCGCAGGCGCGTCGCGCGCTCGGCTCCCTGCCGAAAGATCAGCGCAAGGATGCCGGCCGCCTGGTCAACATGGCCCGCGGCCGCGCCGAGAAGTCGTACGCCCAGCTTCGGGTGCAGCGCGAAGATGAGCACCGGGAGCAGCAGCTGCGCGAGGAGAAGGTGGATGTCACGCTGCCGACTGCTCGCGCGCAGGCAGGTGCGATGCACCCAATCACTACGCTGTCTGAAAACATTGCGGACATCTTCATCGGCATGGGGTGGGAGGTTGCCGAGGGCCCGGAGGTAGAGGCGGAGTACTTCAACTTCGACGCACTGAACTTCATCCCGGACCACCCCGCCCGCACGCTGCAAGACACGTTCTACGTAGGCGAAGAAGATTCCAAGCAGGTCATGCGCACGCACACGTCGCCGGTGCAGGTGCGCACGATGCTCGAGCGTGACGTGCCCATCTACATCGCCTGCCCGGGCCGGGTATTCCGCACGGACGAGCTGGATGCCACCCACACCCCGGTGTTCCACCAGGTGGAAGGCCTAGCCGTGGACAAGGGTTTGACCATGGCGCACCTCAAGGGCACGTTGGACCACCTTGCGCAGTCTCTTTTCGGCCCGGAGACCACAACGCGTATGCGCACCAACTACTTCCCCTTCACGGAGCCTTCCGCAGAGGTGGACGTGTGGTTCCCCAACAAGAAGGGAGGTGCCGGCTGGATCGAGTGGGGCGGCTGCGGAATGGTCAACCCCAACGTTCTTCGTGCCGTCGGCATCGACCCGGAGGTCTATTCCGGCTTCGCATTCGGCATGGGCCTAGAACGCACGCTGCAGTTCCGCAACGGTCTATCGGACATGCGCGACATGGTCGAAGGCGACGTCCGTTTCACCATCCCGTTCGGCGTGCAGGCATAAGGAGAACCAGCAATGCTCATTTCAAAGAATTGGATTGTCCGCCTGCTGCAGAATGCGGGTAACCAGGACTTCAACCCCACTGACGAGGAGTTGGACGCGGGTTTCGTGCGCGTCGGCTTCGAGACGGAGGGCTACGCACCATTACCCGAAGTTAAGGGCCCGCTCGTTGTTGGCCGCGTTATAGAGATCGAGGAGCTCACCGGGTTTAAGAAGCCCATCCGCTACTGCCAGGTGGATGTCGGCCACGCCAACGGGACCGGGGAGCCGCAGGGCATCATCTGCGGCGCCCGGAATTTCGCCGAGGGTGACCTTGTCATCGTCTCGCTCCCGGGCGCGGTGCTGCCCGGTGGCTTCGAGATCGCCGCGCGCAAGACGTACGACCACATCTCGAACGGCATGATGGCCTCCGCAGCAGAGCTCGGCCTGACCTCCAAGAGTGAAGGCATTATTACCCTCCACAGTGGCGCGGCGACGCCGGGTGACGACGCCCGAGAGATCCTCGGCTCGGACGACACCGTCTTCGACGTCAACGTGACCCCGGACCGTGGATACGCACTCTCGGCTCGTGGGC
The DNA here is from genome assembly GCF_012396315.1 of Corynebacterium mucifaciens. GTDB lineage: Bacteria > Actinomycetota > Actinomycetes > Mycobacteriales > Mycobacteriaceae > Corynebacterium > Corynebacterium mucifaciens. The sequence continues at coordinate 54,791 of NZ_JAAXPF010000010.1, forward strand.
TGACCAGGGAGATCGCGTCCGCCTTCGACCTCAAGTTCACCGACGTCGCGGAGGACCCGTCCATCGCGGGCATCGACATCTCGAACGTCCCGGAGCCGCACGGGGAGACCATTCCGGTCACCGTTGACGAATCCACGAAGGCGCAGCGCTTTGGCGTGCGCACGGTCGAGGGCATCGACCCGAATGCCACCACGCCGTTCTGGATGCAGCGCGAACTCATGCTCTCTGGTGTGCGCTCCGTCAACGCCGCGACCGACGTGACGAACTACGTCATGCTGCTTACCGGCCAGCCCATGCACGCCTTCGACGCCGACACAATCGCCGGCGGCCTGCGCGTGCACAATGCGGAGGCCGGCCAGACATTCGAGACCCTCGACCACGTCGAGCGCACACTGACCGCCGAGGATGTGGTGATCAGCGACGACAACGGCATCCAGTCCCTCGCCGGTGTCATGGGCGGCACCACCTCCGAGATCTCCGACGAGACCGTCAACGTCCACTTTGAGGCCGCGACGTGGGACCCGCTGACGGTGGCACGCACCGCGCGCCGCCTCAAGCTGAGCTCTGAAGCTTCGCGGCGCTTCGAGCGTGGGGTGGACCCGCAGTTGGTGGAGATCGCGCTCGATATTGCCAGCTCACTGCTGATACAGATCGCAGGCGGCACCATCACAGCGGGCAGGACCCTCATCGGGGAAGCGGGCAAGCGCGAAGCCATCAGCATGCGCGCAACGAGGCCTGCCGAACTGATCGGTGTGGACTACTCGCGGGAGACCGTCGTTCGCCGTCTGCGAGAGATCGGCTGCGAGGTTACGGGCGACGGTGACGAGCTGCAGGTCACGCCGCCGACGTGGCGCACCGATATTTCGGTGCCGGTCGAGTTGGTTGAAGAGGTCGTGCGCCTGGAAGGGCTGGAAGCGATCCCGTCCATCTTGCCCACACCAAGCGGCGGACGCGGTTTGAGCCCGCTGCAGCGGCGTCGTCGAGCGGTCACCCACGCATTGGCCTACTCCGGTTACGCGGAGATCATTCCCACGCCCTTTATCGCGAACAACACGTTCGACACGTGGGGGTTGGAGGCGGATGACCCGCGCCGAAACACCGTGCAGGTGCGCAACCCGCTGGACGCGGACTACGGGATCCTTGGCACCACACTGCTGCCGTCGATGCTCGAGGCAGTGGGGCGAAACGTTGCCCGCGGACGTGGCGACCTGGCCATCTACTCGGTGGCGCAGACCTCGAAGAAGCGCGCGGACGTCTCCCCGTTGCCTGACGTCGCCCAGCGTCCCGCAGACGACGTCATCGCGGAACTCATCGAGTCCCTGCCCGAACAGCACCTGCACGCCGCGACCGTGGCGTGCGGAAACACGCAGCTCGCGGGCCCGTGGGGCGAGGGGCGCGCCTACGAGTGGTCCGACGCCATCGAGGCCGCCCAGGTAGTCGCCCGCGCGTGTGGCGTGGACCTGGAGGTGGAGGCGGCGGACTACCTGCCCTGGCACCCAGGCCGCTGCGCTGCGCTGACGGTTGATGGCGCTGTGGTTGGCCACGCGGGCGAGCTGCACCCGCAAGTTCTGGAAAAGCTCGGTCTGCCGGCGCGCACCTGCGCGATGGAGATCGATCTCACCGCTATCCCGCTCGCAGAGCGTCTGCCCGCACCGCGGTTGTCCGCCTTCCCACTTCTGAATCAGGACATCGCTCTCGTGGTTGACGAGACCGTGGGCGCGGAGGACGTGCGCTGCGCAGTGCAGGAGGGCGCGGGCGAGCTCGTCGAGGCAGTGACGCTTTTCGACGTCTACCGTTCCGCGTCCCTCGGGGAGGGGAAGAAATCGCTCGCCTTCGGCCTTGCTTTCCGCGCCCCGGACCGCACGCTGACGGAAGAGGAGGCGTCCAAGGCACGGCTGCATGCCGCGGAGTTGGCCAAGGAACGATTCGGCGCCGAAATGCGCGGATAAGGTTGCCGCAAAACTCACAGCATGAATAACTTCCAGAAGAGTGCATAACTGCTACACTCGCCGGTATGTCAGACGGCAAGGTAGTGAAGGTAGCAGTTGCGGGGGCCACCGGTTACGCGGGCGGCGAGATTCTCCGCCTGCTGCTGGGGCACCCGGCATACCTGGCCGGTCGGCTGCGCATCGGTGCGCTCACCGGGGCGTCCAACGCCGGCGAGACGGTAGGCGAGCTCATGCCACACCTGCCCGAACTAGCAGACCGCGTTATCGAGCCCACCTCCGTCGAAGTGCTTGAGGGCCACGACGTCGTTTTCCTGGGGCTGCCCCACGGGCACTCAGCCGAGATCGGCGCGGCGCTGGGCGAGGGGGTGACTGTCATCGACTGCGCCGCGGATTTCCGCTTGCGCGACGGTGAGGCGTGGCGGCGCTACTACGGTTCCGACCATGCCGGATCCTGGCCCTACGGGCTTCCTGAGCTGCCCGGTCACCGCGAAGACATCGCAGCGTCGAGCCGCATTGCCGTCCCGGGGTGCTTTCCCACCGGCGCGACGCTTGCGGCTTGGCCCGCGGTGCAAGCCGGCGTGGTTGTGCCTGATCTGACCGTTGTTGCCGTTACCGGGGTGTCTGGGGCTGGCAAGAAGGCCAAGGTGGACATGCTCGGGGCGGAAACAATGGGATCGCTGAAGGCCTACAGCGTTGCCGGCGCGCACCGGCATACGCCGGAGATCGCGCAAAACCTGCAAGAGGTCGCCCAGGCGCCGGTCGCGGTCACCTTCACGCCGATCTTGGCGCCGTTGCCGCGGGGCATCCTCACCACGGTAACCGCGCCGCTGGCGCCACATGCAGACCCTGCCGCGGTGCGGGAGGCCTACGAGGCCGCGTACGCGGAGGAGGCGTTCGTCCACCTGCTCCCGGCGGGGCAACAGCCACAGACACAGCACGTGGTCGGCTCGAATATGTGCCACCTGCAGGTGGAGGTTGATGAGCAGGCGCGAAAGGTCGTCGCCACCAGCGCCATCGACAACTTAACCAAAGGGACAGGGGGAGCGGCGGTGCAGTGCATGAACCTTGCCCTGGGGCTGGACGAGTGCGCAGGTTTGACACGAGCAGCGGTGGCTCCGTAACCGCCACCCGCATCGCACCATTTTCCTGCCTTCCCTTATTGAAAGGACCATCCAGCATGAGCACTACCGGTGTCACTGCACCCGAAGGATTCGTCGCTGCCGCGACCCGCGCGGGCATCAAACCGTCGGGCAACCCCGATCTCGCCGTTGTAGTAAACGAGGGCCCCGACTTCACTGCCGCGGGCGTGTTCACCCGCAACAAGGTGTGTGCCGCACCCGTGAAGGTGAGCCGCGGGGCGGTCGCAGGCGGGCAGCTGCAAGCCGTCGTTTTTAACTCCGGCAACGCCAACGCGTGCACGGGCCAGCAGGGCCTCAACGACGCGCGGACGATGCAGCGCCTTGCCGCGGACGGCGTCGGGACCGAGCCGTCGCTCGTGGCCGTGTGCTCGACCGGCATCATCGGCGACGTGCTCCCCATGGACAAGGTGGAGGGCGGAATCGCAGCCGTCGTCAAGCAGCTTGGCGACAACGGCGGGGACGCCGCGACCGCGATCATGACCACCGATACTGTGGCGAAGGAAGTGGTAGTCAAGGGCGATGGCTGGAAGTTAGGCGGCATGGGGAAGGGGGCCGGCATGATGGCGCCGTCGCTCGCCACGATGCTCGTGTGCCTGACCACCGATGCGAAGGTGGCACCCGATGCGCTGCAGGCGGCGCTGGAACGAGGGTGCGCGACCACGTTCGACACCCTGGACATCGACGGCTCGACATCGACCAACGACACCGTGATCGCGATGGCCAGCGGCGCTAGCGGGGTCACCCCAACGCAGCAGGAATTGGATGCGGCGGTGCTGGAGGCATGCGCCCAACTCGCCGCAAAGATGCAATCCGACGCTGAGGGAGTGACCAAGCGCGTCACAATCACCGTCACGGGGGCGGCGGATAACGCCCAGGCGCTTCGCGCAGCTCGCACGATCGGGCGAGACAATTTGGTCAAGACCGCGATGTTCGGATCCGACCCGAACTGGGGAAGGGTGCTGGCGGCAGTCGGCATGGCGGAGGCCGAGATGGACGCGGAAAACATCTCGGTGACGTTCAACGGGCAGACGGTGTGCGAACACTCAACCGGCGCACCCGGCGCGCGGGAGGTCGATCTCCGCGGCGCCGACATTGCGGTCGTGGTGGACCTGGGCACGGACGGGGAAGGGCGGGCGACCGTGCGCACCACTGACCTGTCGCACGCGTACGTCGAGATCAACTCGGCGTACACCAGTTAGGAGGTGGGTGAGATGATGCCGCATTTGAGCAACGAGCAGCGAGCCACCGTGCTGGCCGAGGCGCTGCCGTGGCTGCAGCACTACCGGGACAAGATTGTCGTGGTCAAGTACGGCGGTAACGCCATGATCGACGAGGACCTGAAGAACGCGTTCGCCGCGGACATGGTGTTCTTGCGCACCGTGGGGGCGAAGCCGGTCGTGGTCCACGGCGGCGGGCCCCAGATCAGCCAGATGCTGGCCCGCTTGGGCTTGGACGGCGGGGAGTTCGTCGGCGGGTTTAGGGTGACCACACCTGAAATCCTGGATGTTGTCCGCATGGTGCTCTTCGGCCAGGTGGGCCGGGACCTACTGGGCAAAATCAACTCGCACGGGCCGTACGCGGTGGGCACCTCGGGTGAGGACGCTGGCTTGTTCACGGCGAAGCGGCGCACTGTGGAGGTGGACGGCCGGATCCACGACATCGGGCTGGTGGGCACGATCACGGACGTTAACCCTGCCGCGGTGATGGACATCATCGAGGCAGGCCGGATTCCGGTGGTCTCCGGCATCGCCCCGGGCGACGACGGCGAGGTGTTCAACATCAACGCCGACGAGGCTGCGGGTGCGCTAGCGGCCGCTATCGGCGCCGAGCGCCTCGTCGTGCTCACCAACGTAGAAGGCCTGTACACGGACTGGCCCAACAAGGATTCGCTGCTGTCCAAGATCGAGGCGGCAGAGCTGGAGCGGATGCTGCCCGGCCTCGCCACCGGCATGATCCCCAAGATGGAGGCGTGCCTGACTGCGGTGCAGGGCGGGGTGAAGGCCGCGCACGTCATCGACGGCCGCGTCGCCCACTCCGTGCTGCTGGAGCTGCTCACCATGGGTGGCGTGGGCACCATGGTGCTGCCGGACGATTACGACCGCAGCCACTACCCGGACGGGATCATCTTTAGAAAGGACGACGCATGAGCGACTTCGTATCGCGCTGGTCTGGCGCGCTGTTAGACACCTATCCGGCGCCGCCGGTGGAGCTGGTCTCCGGCTCCGGGGCGACCGTCACCGACGCCGACGGCGCCGAGTACATCGACATGCTCGCCGGGATCGCCGTCAACGCACTCGGCCACGCGCATCCCGCCGTCGTCGAGGCGGTGAGCTCGCAGGTGGCGACGCTCGGCCACGTGTCCAACCTCTTCGGCTCCCGGCCGGTGGTCGAGGTGGCCGAGGCGCTGCGCGCACGGGTCGGCGACGACACCGCCCGCGTGTTCTTCTCCAACTCAGGTGCCGAGGCGAACGAGGCAGCGTTCAAACTTGCGCGGCTGACCGGCCGCCGGCGCATCCTGGCCGCCGAGCGCGGCTTCCACGGGCGCACCATGGGCTCGCTGGCGCTGACCGGCCAGCCTGACAAGCAGGCGCCGTTCGCGCCGCTACCCGCCGGCGTCGAGTTTTACCCCTACGGCGACATCCGCGCCCTGGAAGACCTCGTTCACCAGGACCCCGGGAACACTGCGGCCATTGTCCTCGAGCCGATCCAGGGCGAAACCGGGGTCATCCCCGCCCCCGAGGGCTTCCTCCACGCCGTGAGAGCGCTCTGCGACACCCACGGCATCCTCCTCGTCGTCGACGAGGTCCAAACCGGAGTAGGCCGCACCGGCGACTTCTTCGCCTTCCAGCACGAGGGGATCCTCCCGGACGTCATCACCATGGCAAAGGGGCTCGGCGGCGGGCTGCCCATCGGCGCCACGATCGCCCGCGGCAAGGCGGCCAACCTATTTACCCCGGGCAGCCACGGCACCACCTTCGGTGGCAACCCGGTGTCCTGCGCTGCGGCCGGGGCCGTGCTTCGCACCGTCGACGACGATTTCCTCGCTGAGGTGCGCCGGAAAGGGCAGGTGCTTATCGACGAAGCGTCGCACCTGCCCGGCGTGGAAGAGGTCCGCGGGCGCGGGCTGATGCTGGGGCTAGTTCTGGACGCGCCGGTGGCGAAGCTCGTCGTCAAGCATGGGCTCGCACACGGCCTGATTGTCAACGCCCCGGCCGACAACGTCATCCGCCTCACCCCGCCGCTGGTCATCAGCGACGGCGAAATCCGTCAGGCGATTGAACGCCTCGCCGAGGCAATCGCAGACGCCAAGGAAAGGAGCTAACCCATGGTCCGACATTTCCTCGCGGACGACGACCTGACACCGTCCGAACAAGCTGAGGTCCTCGCACTGGCCGCCGAGATGAAGCGGGAGCCGTCTGCGCGCCGGCCGCTCGAGGGGCCCAAGTCGGTCGCCGTGCTTTTTGACAAGACCTCCACGCGCACCCGCTTCTCGTTCGATGCCGGCATTGCGCAGCTCGGCGGGCACGCGATTGTGACCGAGACCGGGAACTCCCAGATGGGGGCGAAGGAAAGCTACCAGGACACTGGCGCGGTGCTGTCACGCTTCGTCGAAGCGATCGTGTGGCGCACCTACGCCCACCAGAACTTGTTGGATATGGCGGAGACGGCCACCGTCCCCATCGTCAACGCGCTTACCGACGACCTGCACCCGTGCCAGATTCTGGCGGACCTGCAGACAGTGGTGGAGAACTTCTGCCCGGAGGAGGGTTCCGCGGGGCTTCACGGGCTGAAGGCCGTCTACCTCGGCGACGGGGACAACAACATGGCCAATTCCTACCTCATCGGTTTCGCCACCGCGGGCATGGACATCTCGGTCATCGCGCCGGAAGGGTTCCACCCGCGCCCAGAGTTCGTTGAGCGGGCGCGGCGTCGCGCCGAGGAGACCGGCGCAACCGTCACGGTCACGCCCGACATTGCGGCCGTAGAAGGCGCGAACGTGGTGATCACGGATACGTGGGTCTCCATGGGCATGGAGAGCGACGGGAAGGACCGCCGGACCCCGTTTTTGCCGTATCAGGTGGATGCGGACCTGATGTCTCGCGCTGCGGAGGATGCCATATTCTTGCATTGCCTTCCCGCGTACCGCGGGAGCGAAGTGGCGGCGGATGTCATCGACGGGCCGCAGTCGCGCGTCTTCGATGAGGCGGAAAACCGCCTGCACGCCCAGAAAGCGTTGCTGGCCTGGCTTTTGGAGCACCAAGCATGACCCAACCCGTATCCCGCACTGCGCGGCAGGCAAGGATCCTCGAGCTGCTTGAGACGACCCGGGTGTCGTCGCAGGTGCAGCTATCGGAGTTGCTGCTGGACGAGGGCATCGACATCACGCAGGCCACGCTGTCGCGGGACTTGGACGAGCTGGGCGCCAAGAAGGTGCGGCCCCGCGCTGGCGGCCGTGCCTATTACACCGTCGGTTCCGAGGCGGAGTCGCTGGAGGCCGCACACTCCGGCCCGCGTGAAAAGCTGCGCCGGATGATTGAAGAGCTGGTTGTCTCCGTCGATTACTCGGGGCAAATCGCTGTCGTGCGAACCCCACCGGGGGCGGCCCAATACCTGGCCAGCTACATTGACCGCGTGGGCCTCGAACAAGTGGTGGGCTCCATCGCCGGCGACGACACGGTCTTCGTGCTGGCACGAGAACCGCTCACTGGCAAGGATCTCGCGCATCAGCTCTTCGGGCTGCAGGAGTCGCTCGGCGACTAAGCGCCGCAACACAACATAGTTTCTGATCTAAAGGAGAATTTTCAACATGACTAACCGTGTCGTGCTCGCGTACTCGGGCGGCCTGGACACCTCCGTGGCCATCCCTTACCTCGGTGAGATGACCGGGGGCGAAGTTATCGCAGTGTCGCTGGACCTAGGCCAGGGCGGCGAGGACATGGAGTCCGTCCGCCAGCGCGCTCTCGACTGCGGCGCTGTCGAGTCCATCGTGGTGGACGCCAAGGACGAGTTCGCCGAAGAGTACTGCCTGCCCACCATCAAGGCCAACGGCATGTACCAGGGTGAGTACCCGCTGGTCTCGGCTATTTCGCGCCCGTTGATTGTGAAGCACTTGGTGGAGGCCGGCCACAAGTACGGCGGCACCCACGTCGCCCACGGCTGCACCGGCAAGGGCAACGACCAGGTCCGCTTCGAAGTCGGCTTCCTCAACCAGGATCCGGATCTGGAGATCATCGCACCGGCCCGTGACTACGCCTGGACCCGTGACAAGGCCATCGAGTACGCCGAGGGCAAGGACCTGCCCATCGAGCAGTCCGCGGCATCCCCGTTCTCCATTGACCAAAACGTTTGGGGCCGCGCTGTCGAGACCGGCTTCCTGGAGGATCTGTGGAACCCACCGACAAAGGACCTGTACGCCTACACCGAGGACCCGGCGCTGGGCAACGCTCCTGACGAGGTCATCATCTCCTTCGAGGCCGGCAAGCCGGTGGCCATCGACGGCCGCAAGGTGACCGTCCTCGAAGCGATCGAGGAGATGAACCGCCGCGCAGGTGCCCAGGGCATCGGTCGCCTGGACATGGTGGAGGACCGCCTGGTGGGCATTAAGTCGCGCGAGGTGTACGAGGCACCCGGCGCCGTCGCGCTGATCACCGCGCACAAGGCGCTGGAGGACATCACCGTCGAGCGTGAGCTCGCGCGCTACAAGCGCCTCATCGACGCACGCTGGTCCGAGGAGGTCTACGACGGCCTCTGGTTCGGCCCCCTGAAGCGCTCCCTCGACGCGTTCATCGAGTCCACCCAGGAGCACGTCACCGGCGACATCCGCATGGTGCTGCACGCGGGCACCGCCACCGTGAACGGCCGCCGCTCCAACCACTCGCTGTACGACTTCAACCTGGCCACCTACGACACCGGCGACTCCTTCGACCAGACGCTGGCCAAGGGCTTCGTGCGCCTGCACGGCCTGTCCTCGCAGATTGCCAACAAGCGCGACCGCGAGGCTGGCACCTCCCAGGACAAGTAGGTCGAGCCGATGCAACAGCACAAGACCAACGAAGGTGCCCTGTGGGGCGGCCGTTTCTCCGGCGGCCCCTCTGAGGCGATGTTCGCACTTTCCGTGTCAACCCACTTCGACTGGGTGCTCGCGCCGTACGACGTCCTCGCATCAAAGGCGCATGCCAAGGTGCTGCATCGGGCTGGGTTGCTTAGCGACGACGACCTGACGGTCATGCTCGACGGCCTTGACCAGCTCGGCCGCGACGTGGCTGACGGCTCGTTCGGCCCGCTGCCGACGGACGAGGATGTCCATGGCGCTATGGAGCGCGGCCTGATCGAGCGTGTCGGCCCCGAGGTCGGCGGCAGGCTCCGCGCCGGCCGCTCCCGCAACGACCAGGTCGCAGCCATGTTCCGCATGTGGCTGCGCGATGCCCTCCGCGGCGTCGCGCAAGATGTGTGCGACCTGGTGGACGCGATTGCGGAGCAAGCAGAGGCCCACCCTGACGCGATCATGCCGGGCAAGACCCACTTCCAGGCGGCGCAGCCGATCCTCCTGGCGCACTCCCTGCTCGCCCACGCGCAGCCACTGCTGCGCGACCTTGAGCGCATCCAGGACGCCGACAAGCGCTTGGCGGTTTCGCCGTACGGCTCCGGAGCACTCGCCGGCTCGTCGCTTCACCTGGACCCAGAGGCCATCGCAGAGGAGCTGGGGTTCGACTCCGCCACGGACAACTCCCTCGACGGGACCGCGTCGCGCGATTTCGCGGCCGAAGCCGCCTATGTATTGGCTCAGATCGCCATCGACGTGTCCCGCTTTGCGGAGGAGATCATCGCGTGGTCCACTCCCGAGTTCGGCTACGTCACTCTCCACGACGCGTGGTCAACCGGGTCCTCCATCATGCCGCAGAAGAAGAACCCGGATGTGCCGGAGCTCGCCCGCGGCAAGGCCGGCCGCCTGATTGGAAACCTCGCGGGTTTGCTGGCCACGCTTAAGGCGATGCCTCTCGCGTACAACCGCGACCTGCAGGAGGACAAGGAGCCGCTGGTGGATTCTGTCACCCAGCTCTCCATCCTCCTCCCAGCGTTCACCGGCTTGGTTTCTACCTTGGTCTTCCATGAGGACCGCATGCGCGAGCTTGCCCCGGCCGGCTTCACGCTGGCGACGGACCTGGCCGAATGGATGGTCCGCCAGGGGGTGCCGTTCCGGGAGGCCCACGAAGCCTCGGGTGCGTGCGTGCGCATTGCGGAAGCCCGCGGCGTGGACCTGGTGGATCTCACCGACGAAGAACTGGCGAGCGTGGACGAGCGTCTTCGGCCCGAAGTACGCGAGGTGCTCACTGTCGACGGCGCAGTGGCTTCGCGCGACACGCGCGGTGGCACGGCGAAGCCGCGCGTGGAAGAGCAGCGCGAGCGGGTGCGTGCGGCGAACGCGGCCGCGCGGCAGTGGGCGACCACGCCGGTTCGTCCACAATAGGGTGCTGCGGGTCACGTCCAGGCACGTTGAGCGGGCGCGCGGCAGCTACGGGTACGATGCACAACCATGAGTCTGGATCCGAAGCTTCTCCAAATCCTTGCGTGCCCCAAGGACAAAGGCCCGCTGGAGTATGACCAGGAGCGGCAGCTGCTTGTGAACGAGCGCCTCGGCATCGCCTATCGCGTAGATGACGGCATACCCGTCCTGCTCATCGACGAAGCAGAGCCCTACACCCCGGCGAAGTAGACGACGAAGAAAGCGACAATGACTTCCACCAACATCATTGACGAGTTGACCTGGCGGGGGCTGATTAACCAGTCCACCGATCTGGACAGTTTGCGCGAAGCAACAGAACACCCGATTACGCTGTACTGCGGCTTCGATCCGACCGGTCCGTCGCTGCACGCTGGCCACCTCGTCCCACTCCTCATGCTGCGACGCTTTCAAGAAGCTGGCCACACCCCGATTGTGCTGGCCGGCGGTGCGACCGGCATGATCGGCGACCCGCGCGAGGTGGGGGAGCGCTCCATGAACTCCGAGGACACGGTGAAAGACTGGGCGGAGAGGATATCCGGCCAGCTCCAACGGTTTGTCCACTTCGACGGTGACAATGCCGCGAAGTTGGTCAACAACAACGACTGGACGAGCAAACTCGGCGCGATCGAATTTCTCCGAGACATCGGCAAGCACTTTTCCTTGTCCACCATGCTCGGCCGCGAGACGGTGAAGCGCCGCCTCGAAAACGACGGCATTTCCTACACGGAGTTTTCGTACATGCTGCTGCAGGCGAACGACTTCGTGCAGCTCCGCCGCGAGCACGACTGCATCCTCCAAATCGGTGGCGGGGATCAGTGGGGCAACCTCGTCGCTGGTGTGGACCTAAACCGCCGCATCGATGGCGCACAGACCCATGCGCTGACCGTGCCCCTAGTGACCGACGCCGACGGCAAGAAGTTCGGAAAATCCACCGGTGGCGGGTCGCTGTGGCTCGACCCGGAAATGACCAGCCCGTACACCTGGTACCAATACTTCGTCAACACCGCCGATGCGGATGTGATCCGCTACCTGCGGTGGTTTACCTTCCTGGACCAAGAGGAACTCGCGCGCCTCGAGGTGGAGGTTGAGGAACGTCCGTTTAAGCGCGAGGCCCAGCGTCGCCTGGCGCAGGAAATGACCGATCTGGTCCACGGCGTGGAAGCCCGTGAGGCCGTGGAACTTGCTTCCCAGGCACTGTTCGGCCGTGCGGAACTCGCGGATCTCGATGAAGCCACGCTTTCCGCGTCGCTCTCTGAGACTGACGTGTTTGAGTTTGCGTCTGCTGAGGAGACGACCATCGTCGATCTGCTCGTAGGTGCTGGCCTCGCGGATTCGAAGGGCGCAGCCCGCCGCTCCATCAAGGAAGGTGGCGCTTACGTGAACAACGTGCGCATTGAAGACGAGGCGTGGTCCCCGGCGGAGAGCGATTACCTCCACGGTGCGTGGCTGGTCCTGCGGCGAGGCAAGAAAAACTTCGCCGGAGCAAAACGCGTATAACGGCGCCAAAAACCCGGATTACACCCAGGCAGAAACCGTGTTCTGCCTGGGTGTTTGTGTTGGTTTAGGGTTCGTGGTTATATATCCATCCGTTGCTTCTGAGCGGCCCGAGCGGCTGATCAGGGGGAATGGTTAAACTACATAAGGTTACCGCGGGGTAAACGGTGGTTGAACGCGAGTTTGACTTCTGGTTTATGTTGTGTGTAGCTTGTAGCGAGGCTGCTTGACTGGCTGGGCTGTGATGGTCTGGTTGGTGGGTGTGCTGGTGTTGTTTGAGAACTCGATAGTGTGCCAATGTACTTTTGTTGCGTGGGTGTGTGTTACCTGCCCTTTGTGCACTGTGTGGTGGATGCCTGTTTTTGGGTGTGTGCCGGTGGTGGCGTGGTTGAATTCCATTGATGGATCGCGTCATCTTTTTTGGTTCAGTGCGCGTGTGGGGGTGTGGTTGACATGCTTTTCAACTCGCGTATTTTTTGATCGGCCCTGTTGTGCCCCGTCGGGTTGGGGTCGGTCGTTGTTGAACCTTGTAATTTTTGGAAATTGTGCCAGTTCAGCATCACTGCCTTTTTGGTGTGGTGGTGTTGGGTGGTTTGTTTTTGGTTGGGTTTCGGGCTTTTCACGGCCTTGTTTCTTGCTGAAACTTTTGTGGAGAGTTTGATCCTGGCTCAGGATGAACGCTGGCGGCGTGCTTAACACATGCAAGTCGAACGGAAAGGCCC
>NZ_JAAXPF010000011.1 GCF_012396315.1 Corynebacterium mucifaciens
CCGGGCAACCACCGGGACCTCAACAGCCGGAGCCGACGTCAACACCGACGGCACCAACTGAGGCAACTGCGAATCGGTCATGAACAAAACCTCCTACGGTTCGTCGTTCACAACCACCTTGGCACTAGGGGTGACGCAGGGATTTATTCACTGTCGACACCGAGGTGGGTGAACGAATTTGCCCGTCGCTCTAGGCGTGCTCCTCTTCGCGCAGCAGCTCCTTGAAGGAGTAGGTGCCGGTGGGGCGGGTGTCGTGGTCGAGCAGGTAGAGGCGCTTCACGGCGACCACCACGGCCTCGGCGATCGCGTCGCGCTCGTGGGGGTCGGTCAGCACGGCCAAGTCGCCCGGGTTGGTCAGGTATCCCGCCACCAGCTCCACAGACGGCATCCTGGTCATGCGCAGCATTTCCCAGGTGCGGGCGTGGTTATGGCAGTTCTGCAACTGAGTGCGGGCGGCGATCTCGCGCTGGATGTAGCCGGAAAGGGTTTCCCCAGTCAGCGAGGAACTGCCATGCTCAGAGCCGAAGTAGAACGTGGCTGCGCCGTTGGCCTTCTCGTTGGGGTAGGAATCCAGGCGCAGGGAGATGAGCAGGTCGGCCTTGAAACCGTTGGCGAGGTCGGCGCGCTCCTTGTTGGAGGGGTTGTCCCCGCGGGGCCGGGAGATAATCGTCTCCATGCCAGCGGCAACCATGCGGCCCTCGATGCGCTGCGCCAGATCCCAGAGGATCTCCTCCTCGGTGATCTGGCCGTAGGGGCCGTCCACCACCATGCCGCGGTCGCTGCCGCCGAGGTCAGGGTCGATCACCACACGCTTCCCGGCGAGGTTCGGGCCCGCCTGGCGCACGGATTCGCGCTCGCGGATGGCCTGCGCGGACCCGCCGGTGATGCGGCGGCCCAGCAGGGAAAGGGCGTGCAGGGTGTCGGGCCCGCATGTGCCGTCGTCGTCGAGGCCGGAGTTGAGCTGGTAGTTCATCAGCGCCTCGTAGGTGTACGGCCCGAAACGGCCGTCCACCCGGTGCGGGTAGAACCCCAGCTCGTGCAGCTGGGACTGCAGCTGGGCAACGTCGTCGCCGACCATCTCCTGGCCCGGCTGGTAGCTCAGCACGCGGGCGCCGAGGGTGTAGGACGCCTCGCGTAGTTCCCGCAGCGTCGAGTCATCGATGGTGCCGGTGGGCATGATCCCGCGCGACTGCTGGAAGGCTTTGACGGCTTCGCACAGGATGTCGTCGAAAAGCATCTCGCTCTCAGAGAAGCGGCGGGTGGTGTCGATGTCGCCCTCGTAGCCGTCGAGGAGTCCCAGGCGTGCAAGGGACATCCGGACCTCGGCAACTCGGGTGCTGGAGTCGCCAACGTGCAACATCTCTCGCATGCGGGCCTTTCTGGTTCAGATGGACAGAAGCAGTATACGCGCTGTTAAAGCTGCGCCTGGATCTTCGAGACGATTTCAGACTTCGGGCGAAGGCCGACAAACTCGTCGACCTTCTTGCCGTCCTTGAACAGGAGGACGGTGGGGATGGACATGACCTGGAACATGGCGCCGAGCGCGCGCTCGTTGTCCACGTTGACCTTCGCCACCTTCACCTGGCCGTCCATGTCCTGGGCGACCTCGTCCAGCAGCGGGGACAGCTTGCGGCAGGGACCGCACCACTCCGCCCAAAAGTCCACGAGCACCGGGGTGTCCGCCTCGATGACCTCGTCTTTAAAGGTTGCCTGGGTCACATCAACTGGTGCGCTCATGCGGACAGTCTACAGCGCCGCGAGGTAGTGCTGCGCGTCCAGCGCTGCCCGGCACCCGGCGCCGGCGGCGGTGATGGCCTGCTGGTAGGTCTTGTCCACCAAGTCGCCGCAGGCGAAGACGCCAGCAACGCTGGTGCTTGTCGACGGCTCCGCCACCTCCACGTACCCCTGCTCGTCCACGGCGACCTGACCGTCCAGGAACCCGGAGCGCGGGTCGTGGCCGATGGCGACAAACAGCGCGGTGGCATCGAGTACCGACTTTTCGCCGGTGGCCACGTTGAGGATGTTCAGGCCGCCGACCTTGCCGTCGGCCTCCGCCACGGACTCGACGATGGTGTTGGTGAGGAACTCGATCTTCTCGTTCTCTCGCGCGCGCTCAAGCATGATGCGGGAGGCGCGGAAGTTCTCGGAGCGGTGAATCAGGGTCACCTTGGAGCCGTACTTGGTGAGGAAGGTGGCCTCCTCCATCGCGGAATCGCCGCCGCCGACGACAGCGATGTGCTGGTCCTTGAAGAAGAAGCCGTCGCAGGTCGCGCAGGTGGATACGCCGCGTCCGGTGAGTTCCGCCTCGCCGGGGATACCCAGGTGGCGGGGTGCGGCGCCGGTGGCCAGGATGACGGCCTTGGCGCGGAATTCCGCGCCGTCCACGTATACCTTCTTCACGTCGCCGGAGAAGTCGACGCTGTCCACCAGCTCCTGGCGCAGGTCCGCGCCGAACTTCTCGGCCTGGGCTCGCATGTTGGCCATGAGGTCCGGGCCCATGATGCCGTCCTCGAAACCGGGGAAGTTCTCCACCTCCGTGGTGTTCATCAGCTCGCCGCCGTACTCGTAGCCCTCAAACACGAGGGGCTTGAGCTCGGCACGGGCGGCATACAGGGCGGCGGTGTATCCGGAGGGGCCGGAACCGACGATGATGAGGTCGTGGACCTTGTCGGTGCCGGCGGCGGCAGGTGCGGCCGCCGCTTCGGTCTTAGGGGTGACAAAGTTGAAGCCGGGGGAAGTCATGGTTGCAGATCTTAGCGCGCCGGAGCGCCCTCCCCTATTGCCGCAGCGACGGCCTCGCGGGCCCGGTAGCGGCGCGACTTTACGGTGCCCGGCCGCACCCCGAGTTCCGCTGCGGCGTCGCCCACGCTCATCCCCGCGACGTCGATAAGCCACAGCGCCTTGCGCTGCGCCGTGGGCAGGACCGCAAGCGCCTGGCGCATCGCCATGGTGCGCTCCATGCTCTCCATGGGGTTGTAGGCGAGGTACTTGTTTGCGTCGATGTCCACTGCTGCGTCGTCGTCCAGGCTGTACTTAGCGCCTGCGCGGTCGTCCTTGCGCTGGTGGTCTATCGCCGCGTTGATGGTCATGCGGTGCAGCCAGGTGGAAAGCTTCGCGTCCCCGCGGTAGGTGTGCAGGCTGCGCGCCGCCTTGAACAGGGCGTCCTGGACGATGTCCTGGGCATCATGCTCGTTGCGCGCGTAGCTGCGGGCCACCAGGTGCATGCGCTGGCGGTGGCGCCGCACGATGATCTTGAAGGCGTGCCGGTCCCCGCCTACGTAGTCAGCCACCAGCTGCCGGTCGTTTCTGTAGTCCATGGTCCCCCCGAAAAGTTGTCTCCCCCACTATGGCCCGGCCAAAGCCCCCTGGCTAGGGCCGGGCTGCGCATTTCAGTAGACACGCACGCGGCCGACGAGGGACACATCGTTCACTTCTGCCTCCCCGTCTACCTGCAGCACCACGCGCAACATGGGTTCGCTGGTCTCCACGTCGGCGGAGACCTGCCCGGAGCGCAGCGTGCCCTCCGCGAGCACGGGCGGCTGCGCCGCTTCCTGCTCCACGGGGACGCCGTAAAGCGTGTAGGGGGCGGAACCGGAGGCGTCGATAAGCACCTGCTCCAGCGAGAAGGCGGAACCGTCCTCCGGGGTGATCTCGATGGAGCCGTCGTCCAACACCTCTTGGCGCAGCGGGGCGATGACCACCGGCAACCGTTCATCCACCGTCGTGGTGGGGGCGGCGGAGGGCCGGTCCACCACATCCTCGCCCGAGACGTAATCCACCAGGTAGGTGGTGAGCAGGCCCACCAGCACCGCGGCGATGACGGCCGCGAAGGTGAGCAGGCCCACCAGCACCGGGCTCAGGCGCTGGCCGCCGAAACCGCCGCGCAGCGCGTCCGGGTCCTCCACGTGCTCCGTAACAGGCTCGACGGGCTCCACAATCTCCACGACGGGGATCTCGTCCGTCGGCGCGTCGGCGTTGGGCACCGGCAGGTTCGCCGCCTCGCGCAGCGCCTTCTCGATGTCGCGGAACGCCGCCTGGTCCACCGCGTCCGCGTCCACGAGGGCGCGGGTGCGCGCCGTGACGTCGTCCAGGTCGTCGGAGCTGACGTTGCTGGTCAACAGCGCCAGTGCGGAGGCGAAGGAATCCGCGTCCGTCGCCGGGGAGGCGTCCGGGAGCACGGCCGGGAAGGCGAGGCGGACGTGGCCCTCGGTGTCGATGCGCAGCTGCTGGCGGTTTGCCAGGCCCAGCGGCACGTCCGCCTCGTGCGCGGCGGCCATCGCGCCGGCCAGGGGTGCGAGCGCGTTGGCCACGGCCTCGGTGTGCAGCGTCTGCCCCGATTCCGCCACGGCTTTCACCGAGGACCCCTCCACCCAGTCAGCCACCACAAGCGCGCCGGAGCGGTAGGACAAGATCTCGATGTTCTCGGCCACCGCCGGCAGACCCAGCTTGGCCAGCTTGCGGGTGCGCCGGGCGACGCCGGCCGCCTCAAGCGCCGCCTCGCGCGGGGTCGCGGGGGCCATGGGCGCGGAACCCGTAGTGTCCACGAACGTCAGCGCGACGTCCCTGCCGGTAGCCACCTCGCGCGCTTGCCAGAAGCGGGCGCCGGTGGCCGCGCCGTGGTCGCGGATGAGGCGGAAGCGACCGTCGGAGACCCCCGCACCGGGCACGAGGCGTGGCCCGCGGACCACGCCGGCGGACATCGGCGGCGGCACCGGGGAGGCGTTGAACGTGTCGGAGGCGAGGAACTGGTTGGATACGTCGCGCAGGTCCACTTCGCCCACCTCCAACGCGCGGTCCTCGTCCGGGCGGATGAAGCGGCTCATGCCCGGGATGCGCTGCAGGGCACGGCCCAGGTTCTGCACCTCGGGCAGCTTCGAGCGCGACAGCACCAGGCCGGTCACCACAAGGAAAAGGATGCCCAGCAGCGCGACCTCGATGAGGTTGCCCAGGCTCGGGGCGCCGATGAGCCGGCCGAGCGCCTGCGGCAAGTGCAACCCCGCCACATCGCGGACCAGCCAGCGGATTCCGAACACCACGGCCACGCCCACCACTGCCGCGCCGGCCGCCCACGCGGAGGTTCGCAGCACGTCGCGCGCCCGGAGCGTGCCCAGCTTGCGTCGCAGCAGCAGCGCGCCGATGAGCGCACCGGCGACGAAGCCGAAACCGTTGGCCGCGCCGAGCAGCACCACCACGTGGCTCGGCTCCCGCGCGATGTGCGGCGCCAGTGCGGACAGCAGCACCTTCGTGCCGGTGATGCCGGCGATGATGAAGGTGGGTGTCCACGCCTCCTCACGCGCGTAGAACACGCGCAGGTGCAGCATCACGAGCGCGTACGGGATCAGCGTGAACGAGGACGCGGAGATGGTCAGGCCCAGGGTGTTCGCGGCCTCCGGGCTGAAGGAACCGTAGGCGAACAGCGCGCGTGCGATATCGGGGCCCAGGGCCGTCATGAAGATGATGATGGGGATCAGCGCGATAAACGTCAGCTTCGTGCCCATGGTCAGGTCCGCCACCACGGCTTCGTCGTCGCCGTCCGCGGCGTTGCGGGACATGCGCGGCATGATCGCGGTGAGCAGCGTGACGCCGATAATGCCGTACGGCATCTGCAGCAACATCCAGTGCTGCTGGTAGATGAACTGGGCCGCGGCGTCCGCGTTGAAGGCGATGCGGGTGGTGATGATGTAGCCGAGCTGGCTGATGGCCACGTACGTGACAATCGCCAGCGCCATGCCGCCGAACTGCTTCAGGCGCTCGTCGATGCCCCACAGCGGCCGCAGGTCGATGCCCAGCTTGCGCAGCGCGGGCAGCATGATCAGGCACTGCACCACAACACCTGCCGTGGTGCCCAGGCCGAGCAACAGGACGTGCGGGTTGCTTATCGACGTCGGCGCTGCGGGATTCAACTGTCCCGGCAACGCCATGTACGCCACGAGCACCGCGATGGACACGACATTGTTGGCCACCGGCGCCCAGGCGCCCGGGCGGAAGTGCTCTTTCGTGTTCAGGATGGCCATGAACAGTGAGAACATGCCGTAGAAGAAGATCTGTGGCAGCACCAGGTAGGCAAACGAGGTGGTTTGGACGAGGTTGCCCTTGGAGTCCTCGTCCATCATCATCCTGGTCAGCAACGGGGCGGTGGTTACAGCTACGAGGGTGACCACGGTCATCAGCGTGAGCGTGAGGGTGAACAGGCGGCGGATGAAGGCCGCGCCGTGGTCGGCGTCCTCCTTCTCCGCGCGCACGAGCACCGGCACGACGAGCGCGGTGAGCACCGAGCCGAGGACGATCTCCGTGATCAGGTTGGGCAGCGTGTTCGCGGTGTTGAAGGACGCCGCCACAACCTCGCCCAGCGCCGCGCCGATGAGCACGGTGCGGATGAAGCCGGTGACGCGCGAGATCAGGGTGGCGATGGCCATGGAGCCGGTGGCTCGGACGACCTTCTCCCCGCCGTCGGCTGCCTGCGGCTCGCCCACTGCCACCGAGTCCGCCGTTTGCGGCGGGGCGATGGTCTCGCCCTTGGGGCTGGTGGTAAGCAGCGACTTGTCCGGCGCGCCGCTGTCAGCCGTGTCCCGGGTGGGCTTCGGCTCCCGCGGCGCCGGCACTGGGGCGGGCGGCGCGGGGGTGACGATGCGCCGACGCAGTCCTTGCTTCACTCCCTGCCCCACTCCCTGTTCTGTCACGTGGTTCTCCGATCATGTGGTGTGCTGTCTGGCTTGCGTTCACGCTCGGAGGGCGGACTGCCGCGCGCGCCGCGCACCACAAGCAGAACCCCCAGGCCCGCGACGCCGAGCACTCCGGCCGCAATCCAGCCGTTCACCGTGAAACGGGTGGTGCGCACGGTGATGTCCACGGGCCGAGAGATGGGCTGGCCATTCGGGCTGGTCAAGTACAGCTTGAGGTCGGTTTCCCGGGTACTGTCCGGCAGGTCGGCCGTCATCTGCACCGTCACGGACCCGCGCGCTGGGATGCGCAGCACGCTGGGCGTGTTCAGCTGGGCGTCATCCGGGCCCGAGACGCCGATGGCGGTCTCCACCGGCAGTGGCAGCCCGTTCTGGGCCACGATGAGCAGGGGGCTGGACGGCGATGTGCGGGTGTACACGTTGCCAGGCGGGATGAGGTCGACGGACGCCCGCAGGTCGTTCAACACCGCGCGTGTGGCGCCGAGGCGTTCGCTGGTGGCCTCCACGGCGGCGTTGTAGCGCGACTGCGCGCGCCGGCCGTCGATGGTCAGCGCCTCCAAAAGGTCCCGGCGCAGCGGCAGCGTGAACCCGTAGCGGGTCAGGGCAATCGCGGGGTCCGGCACCATTAGTGCGGTGAGGTCGTTGATAAAGCCGGCCTGCTGCGTCACCTGCAGCACCTCGGCGTCCGTGTACGCAGTGGGGTCGGTGTGCTCTGCCGGCGCCCCGGCCGGCTCCACCTCTGGCGGGGCGGCCAGGTACGTGCCGAACGCCATCGGCGTGGCCGTACCGCCGCTGACCAGTTCAGCGACGGTGCCCAACACAGCCGCGGCGGTCTCCGCGTCCCAGTCGGCCGGCGGGGCCACCAGCACTGGCTCGGGTGCCTCCTCGGCGTCGTCGGGAACCCACGCGGATTGGGCGGATAGGCGCACCGCGGCGGCGGCGCTGACGTCGCGGGCCAGTTTGGAGTCCAGGGTGTAGTCGTAGCGCAGGTTGGGCTCGGAAAACCCA
Source organism: Corynebacterium mucifaciens (assembly GCF_012396315.1). Taxonomy (GTDB): domain Bacteria; phylum Actinomycetota; class Actinomycetes; order Mycobacteriales; family Mycobacteriaceae; genus Corynebacterium; species Corynebacterium mucifaciens. Next base: position 7,689 of record NZ_JAAXPF010000011.1, read on the forward strand.
GTCGTCTCCGGGTCCGTTCCCGTGGCGGCCAGGATGGAGGCCAGGGATTGCTGGTAGCCGACGTCCATGACCCCTGGCGCGATCCACCCGATGTCCCTGCCGCGCGCGGCGGTGAGCACCTGTACCGGTTGCTCGGGCACTGGCGCGGCGGACCCGGCCAGATCCGCCAAGTCGTCTCGCTCGAGGGAGCTTACGGCGCCCGCATGCGCCTTGGGCACCGCAGCGTCCATCGCCCGTTCCCACGCGGCCTGCATGCCGCCTTCCATAACGGTGGAGCGCGAATGGTCCGCCCAGCCCAGCGCGGGCGCGGCCCCGTCTTCCACGTAGCCTGCCCCCGTGACCACGGTGTTTTGCACGCCGGTCGTACCCAGGACGCGCTGCAGCACGAATGGGCCGCGCTCCACAGCCTCGCGCATGAGCCATGTGTCGCCGGTGCGCGCCACCGCGTTGAGGTCCGCGTTGGCCCACGGCAGGGAAATCACGCAGCCGGTGGCGGCGATGTGGCGCACCTTGTCCAGCCACACCGCCGCGTCCTGCGCGCCGGCGCCCGGCTCACCGTCGGGCTCTTCTGCTCCTCCCCAGGAGTCCCGCAGCCGCTTCGGCTCCTCCACCACCGCGGGGCGCTCGTCGTCGATGGTGTACCCCGCCGTCATGCGGTCCACGGTGTCGATGAGCGCCGGGTCCAGCGCCACGCAGGTGGCGTAGCCGACCTCGGGCGCGCGGGTGGCCTCGATGTACTGGTCCACCAGCTTTGTGAGCCGCCCGTCGGGTGCGAGCTCCCCCGCCAACGAGTCGCTGGAAAGCACAAGCGGCGGGTCCTCCGGTGCCTCGCCCGTCTCGCCGGGGAGGATGTGCGTGTCGGCGGTTACTGGGTACAGCGCGGTCAGCTCCGGGGCGCGGATGCCGTCGCGCGTGCCGCGCACGCCGATGTGGAAGCGATCCGTGTCGAGGGGGGCACCGGAGGCGTCGAGAAGCTGCAGCATGATCGGGTACGTGCCCACATCCGGCAGGTCGAGGCCGAGGCCAAGCTCGAGCTCCATGGAGTCGCCCGGGGGCAGTTGCCTATCGACGTCGCGCGTGTCCCCGACCACCCCATATTCCTGCGCGTCCGCGATGGCGGCGTAGCGCTGCTCGGTCAGGTTGCCCACGGCCGACGCGCGCCGCGGTGCGACCGTGAAGCCGTCGAGCGTGTCCTCGGAATGGTTGGTCACGCGAAGTTTCACGTGAAACGGATCGTGCGCGGACAGCGAGCGAGGCGCGTCGACGAGCTCGACGCTCGCGATCTGCCCCTCCCCCGGACGGATGGACTGGTTGGCCCACTGCTGTGCAACCTCGGGGTTATTCGGTGCCAGCGGCACGGCGGGGGCGGCGAGAACGACGGCCGCCAGCGCGGCAATCCGGTTCATCGCGGCGTCGCCCTTCCGGCTTGAGCTTCCTTCCTGGCCAGGTCCGGCATGCGGTCGCACGCGATGCGGGCAAGCTTGCGTTCATCCGCGTAGGCGAGGTGCTCCATCAGCTCGCTCATGGGTACCCAGGCCACCTCGGTCACCTCGGGGTCTTCATCGTTGAAGACGCCGTCCACGTAGCGCAGCAGGTTGTGATGCACGGTTTTGTGGATGCGGACGCCGTCCGAGACAAACCAGTAGTCGATCGTGCCCAGCGTGTCGAAGGCCTCGCCCGTGATGCCGGTTTCCTCCCACACCTCGCGCTCAGCCGTCTTCCACTGGTGCTCGCCGTTTTCCACGTGCCCCTTCGGCATTGACCACAGCAAGCGCCCCCGGCGGTCCAAGCGGCCGATGAGCGCGACGTAAATCCGGCTCATGTCCACCTTGCCGTCCGGGCCCACCGCCTCCGCCATGCCGGAGACGACAAGCCCGCCCGCCGAGGTCTCGTCCCGAGTCTCAATGGAGCTGTCGTGCCGCTGCTGGTACTGCGACTTACGCCGGTTGTTCTGGTTGCGCCCGCCGCGGGAATTCTTCCCCCGCCGGTTATTCCGCTTCCGCTTCGGCTTGTCTCCCTGCTGCTGCTCGGCCGGCCTGCCCCCGCGCCGGCGCCGCGGACGGCGCTTGCCGCCGCCGGAGCCCCCCTTGCCGTCGGCGGGCCCCTGACCCGGGCGCTGGTTGTCACTCATTCGTGTCATGGTATCGGTCTTGCGGCCGGTTGTGGTACTTCCCGCGCGGGGGTGGCGGGTATCGTGTCCCAGGTGACGCAGAAGCTCTTCGATATGCCAGATCCAACCGACCCGCTCGCGGCCACTGCGCTCATGGCGCGGGCACAGGATGTCGTCGTCAAGCACGCTGCTTCGCTCGAGCCCCTCGCGCGGTTGTTCGCGGACCGCGGCGAGACCTTATATATGGTCGGCGGTTCCGTGCGTGACGCGATGCTTGGCCGCGGGGTGCACGACCTGGACTTCACCACCTCCGCGCGGCCCGACGTGGTGCAGGAGATCCTGGGCGAGTGGGGCGAGAAGGTGTGGGACACCGGCATCGAGTTCGGCACCGTCTCCGCTATTCGCCGCGGCGAAACGGTGGAGGTGACCACTTTCCGCTCCGACCTCTACGACGGCGTGAGCCGTAACCCTGAGGTCACGTTCGGCGACACCCTCGAGGGCGACCTCATCCGCCGCGACTTCGCCTGCAACGCCATGGCCATCGAGCTTTCGCTTGACGACGAGCTCCGCCTCTCCCCCACCTTCCACGACCCCGTGGACGGGCTGGCGGACCTTGCGCGCCAGGTCTTGGACACCCCGCAGGAGCCCGAGGTGTCCTTCCGCGACGACCCGCTGCGCATGCTCCGCGCCGCCCGCTTCGTCTCCCAGCTCGGCTTCACCGTGGCGGACCGCGTGTTTGCGGCGATGCGCGACATGGCCCCGGAAATCAGCCGCATCACCGCCGAGCGCGTGCAGGCGGAGCTGGACAAGCTGATGCTGGGCGCGCGCCCGTGGGACGGCATCGACCTGCTCGTCTCCACCGGGCTGGCGGAGTTCATCCTCCCGGAGATCCCGGCCCTGCAGCTGGAAACCGACGAGCACATGCAGCACAAGGACGTCTACCGCCACTCCCTGACCGTGCTGCGCCAGGCCACCGAGCTCGAAGACGACGGCCCGGACCTGAAGCTGCGCTGGGCCGCCTTGATGCACGACATCGGCAAACCCGCGACGCGCGCGCTCAAACCGGGTGGCGGCGTGACGTTCCACCACCACGAGGTCGTGGGCGCGAAGATGGCCCGCAAACGCCTGAAGGCATTGAAGTACCCCAAGCACGTGATCTCGGACGTGGGCCAGCTCGTGTTCCTGCACATGCGCTTCCACGGCTTCGGCGAGGGCCAGTGGACCGACTCCGCCGTACGCCGCTACGTCACCGACGCGGGCGAGCTGCTGCCGAAGCTGCACAAACTCGTCCGCGCGGACTCCACCACCCGCAATGCCAAGAAGGCTGCCCGACTGCAGCGCACCTACGACCACCTCGAGGAGCGCATCGCGGACATCGCCGCCAAGGAGGACCTCGCGCGCGTGCGCCCGGACTTGGACGGCAACGAGATTATGCAGATCCTCGGGCTGGAACCCGGCCCGGAAGTGGGCAAAGCGTGGAAGTATCTCAAAGAGCTGCGCCTCGAACGCGGCGAGCTTGCACGCGACGAGGCCATCGCCGAGCTGAAAGCATGGTGGGAGAAGGAACATGCCTGAGTATTTCTACGCAGACCGCTTATTCAACGCCCTCGAACGCGTCGACCCGGAACCCGGCATGCTCCTCATCGCCGCCCCGGGCATGCTCTCCCCAGACTTCGCCCGCACCGTTGTGCTCGTGCTGGAGCACGACGCGGACCATACGCTCGGCGTGGCGCTCAACCGCCGCAGTGAGGTGGCCGTGGCCAACGTCATGCCGGGGTGGGAGGAGCTGGCCGCGAAGCCCCAGGCCGTGCACATCGGCGGGCCGGTGAGTCCGAAGTCCGCCGTCGGCTTGGGCGTAACCAAGGCGGGCGTTGACATCTCGGCGACCACTCACCTCAACCGTCTTGCCAACCGCCTCGTGCTCCTCGACCTCAATGCCTCCCCCGCCGATCTCGAGCCTGTGGTGGACGGCATCCGCATCTTCGCCGGCTACGCCGAGTGGGCACCGGGCCAGCTCGACGAGGAGATTTCCCGTGGCGACTGGTTTGTCGCGCCCGCCCTCCCTTCGGACGTCGTGGCCTCGGCTGGCGCCGACCTGTGGGGCGACGTGATGCGCCGCCAAGCAATGCCACTGCCGTTGTTTGCGACCTTCCCCGCGAACATCGAGGACAATTAGTGGCCGTTTCACGTGAAACATCCCGCGAAATCCGCCTTGGCCTTCGCGACATGTGGCTGGTCGCTCTCGGCCTGATCCCGCTGGGCCTGGCGTTCGGGCTGCTCATGACCCAATCCGGCTTCGCCTGGTGGTGGACCCCGATTTTCTCCACCGTCATCTACGCCGGCTCCATGGAGTTCCTGGCCATCGACATGGTGCTCACCGGAGCCGGGCCCGTGTCTTCCGCGATCACCGGCTTCATGGTGAACTTCCGCCACCTCTTCTACGGCCTGACGTACCCGCGCACCGCAATCCGCCCCGGAGTGCCGATCGCATACGCGACGTACGCGCTTACCGACGAGGTCTACGCCATCACCTCCACCCTGCGCGGGCCCCTGAGCGGCGCCCGCCTCCTCACCATTACGGCCGTGTGCCAACTGGCGTGGGTCCTCTCGGGCATCGTCGGCGCCCTCGCCGGTGCGGTGATTCCCGCCGGCGTGGAGGGTTTCGACTTCGCGCTGACGGCCCTCTTCGCCGTCCTCGCGTTCGAGGCGTTTCAGGCCAGCCGTGACTTGTCCGCTCCCCTGATCGCCGGTGGCCTCGCCCTCGGTGCTGCACTAGTGCTGCCCAGCCAGGTGATCATCGTGGCGCTCGTGTCCTACTTCCTCGTCCTTGTGCTGCGCTTCTGGGCACCCCGCCTCGACCGGGCGCTCACCTGGCGGCTGCGATGAGCAACTACAGCCTTCCCGACGGCGTCTCCCTCGCGATGGTGGCAGCGGTGCTCGTTCCGGTCGGCATCGTCACCGTCCTGCTTCGCGCGCTGCCGTTTTCACTGCGACGCGTTTTGAAAAGTAGCCCGTTTATCGATTTCCTCTCGGTGATGATGCCCGCTGGCGTGATGACCGTCCTGGTCGCCTACACCATCCTCGGTTACGCTGCGTCCTCTACGAATCTCATTGCCGCGCTCCTTGCGCTGGGCGCGACCCTGGTACTGCACTGGTGGAAGCGCCGCGCGGACCTCTCCATTTTTGTGGGCACCGCGTTGTACATGGTGCTGGTGAACGTGGTGTTGTAGGGCGCGCCTAATCGTCGAACGACCCTCCGCATTCATCCATCGTCACCGCACCGTCGCGCCGCCGCGGCATGGAGTAGTTCTCCGAGACATAGCGGGTGCCGTCGCGGTACACGAAGTGGATGTCGGCGTCATCTTTCAGCGTCTGCAGGTAGCCCTCGGTGACCAGCGAGTGACACGCCGAGCACAGCGGCAGCAGGTTCGCTAGGTCGGTCAGCCCGCCGGTAGCCCAGTCCTCGATGTGGTGGATCTCGATAAATCGGGTGTGGGTGCAGCCGGGTGCAGCGCACTGTCCGCCCCACATCGCCATGAGCGCGTTGACCTGCGCGGCGGTGGCGAGGCGGGTTTGCCGGCCAGTATTCAGGATGAGGCCGGCGGAATCGACCGTCGAGAGGCGGACGTTCGCGTTGGCGAGCAGGTTCGCAATCGCCTTCGACGGTGCCCCAGCGTTATTCGGCATGTATCCGCGGCCGTCGGGCGAGGCGAGGATGTTCACGTGCGCGCCCGGTGTGGTGAGGGTGCTCCTGGGGCGGGTGCGGGCCATATGCACGATGCCCATGAGGGCCTGCACCAGCATCCTGCCCACGGGCAGCCCATAGCCGGAGACAGTCTTGCGGGCGGGCAGCGTCTCTTCGATCCCCTCCGCACGTTCGCGAGCAAGGTCCACTTCCCCGTCGGCCTCGGTATCCAGTCCCTCGAGGATGGTATCCAGGTCGCAGTAGCCGATCTCCCCCAGCTTGAGTGCGGCGATAAATGCCGCGCCGTCGGCGGCGTTGAGGTTGCCGTGGAACGCCACGTCGCCGTTCTCCCGGGTGTGCAGGCGCAAGTAATAGTCTGGGTCGTCCTCGCCGTCCTCGTTGTCTTGGGGCTGCTTCCCCGCCAAGGCGACTTCCAGCTCGTGGTAGCCCAGGCGCAGGGCCAGCTCCACCAGCTCGCGTTCGTTCTCCGGCGTGAGATACTTCAGCAGCAAACGAACCACGGAGTAGTTGATCCCGCCCGTGGAGAAATGCTCTTGCAGGTACGTAAACGGCGCTAACCGGTGCGCGACGCTGACGTACTCGTGCGCCGTGGAAGCCGACACGCCCAGGCGCCGGATCAGAAACTGCGCGGTGGTTCTGGCTCCGCATTCGTTAGCCAGTTCGAGCGAGTCGAACGTCTGAATCGCGGACAGCAGCGATGCTTTGTTCTGCGATATCGCCCGGTGTGCGGACTCGATTTCCTGGCTTAATTCGACAGCGATTGGATTTGGTTCGGCGGTGAGTGCGGTGGTCATTCTGGTCCCCCGTCAGACGAAAGTAGATTCGAATGAGGGAATTATAAAGTTTGCATCCGACATTTCTCTGACCTGCGAAAATGAGGTTTCTAAACCGAGCTATAACTTGCCCGCAACTCCGCATTGCGGACAAGTGGGTCCCACCAACTATTGGCTATTGCTTATCGACGTCAGCTCCGCCCATGCCCGCCCCTCAGACCGCTCCGCAACTCCGCATTGCGGACAGTTCCGAAACCACCAACTATTGATATGCACCAACGAAAAAAGGTCAAGTCTCGTGTGGTGGCGTAGCTGTTTGTGCTTTCGGCTCGGTATGAAGTTGGGGGTTTTGGTCGCCCTGTTTGGTGTGTTCTTGCTGGATCCAATAGTCGCGGTATGTGTTCTGGGATTCGTCATGGCGGTGCGAGATCAGCGCCCCTTTGCCTGATGGGTGTGTTGTGACGTGGCGGGTGCCAGCTGGGGATGCATCGTGGTCTTGTCCACAACTCCGCATTGCGGACAACCCCGGACCTACCAATGATTGGATCCCACCAACGAACGAGGCCCGCCGGGATGTGGCGGGCCGAAGGGGCGTCGATAGGCAGTTAGCCCGGGAACTTGGCCCGGGCCTCGGACCAGAGGCCCTCGAACTCCTCCTCGGTAAGGTGGGTTGCAGTGATTCCCTCCATGGTGTCGTATGTGCGGGGGTGCGGCACGGTGCTCATGGGCTGGTTGGCCTGGCCGATGACGCGGCCGTCCACGTAGATGCCCGTGATAGCTTCGCTGGGGTCGAGCTCAATCATGCGTAGCATCGTGCACTCGTGGGCGGAGACTTCCTCGAGCTCGGCGATGTTGAGAAGCTCGCCACCGAGCTCCGGCACGCTGTACTGGATGCGGACAAAGTGTTTCACGTGAAACTCCTAAGCGAGGCGGGAGACGTAGGCGGAGCAGACGATCAGCTGGGACATGTGGTAGATCATCAGCGGGATAATTAGCACACCGAGGGACGCGCTGCCGAAGATGACCGTGGCCATGGGCAGGCCGGTGGCGAGAGACTTCTGGGTGCCGCACATCTGGATGGCAATGCAGTCCTCGCGGGAGAAGTGCAGCAGTTCGGGCACGACGCGCGTGAGCCAGAGCATCGCGGCAACCAGCACGCAGGAGAACGCGACGAGGAAGGCAATTTCCCACCCGGAGACGTTTGACCACACGCCGGAGACGACGCCCTTGGAGAACGCGGAGTAGACCACCATCCAGATAGAGCCACGGTCGACGATCTTTGTCGCCTTCGACTTGGCCAGCTCCCCCACCCGCGGCACGAAGTTGTGCGCCAGCTGGCCCAGTGCGAACGGCAGGAGCAGCTGCAGCGCGATGTCGGTGAAGACTGACGCGTCAATGTGTACGCCGTCGCCTGCGCCCATGAGCCACATCACCAGCAGCGGGGTGGCCACGACGCCGACGAGCGACGACACGGATGCCGCGACGACCGCGCCGGAGACGTTGCCCCGCGCCACGCCAGTGAGCGCCACAGAGGACTGCACAGTGGACGGCACAAGCGACATGAACAAAAGGCCCTGGTACAGCTCGTCGGAGAGGAACGCCGTTGTGGGCCGCGCCAAGAGGCCAATGAGCGGGTACGCCGCGAACGTGAACGCCAAAATCATGCCGTGGAGGCGCCAGTTGGTCAGGCCCTTCAGCGCCTCCTGTGTGGACAGACGCGCGCCGTAGAGGAAGAACAGCAGCGCGATGGCCAGCTTGACGGCTACGGCGAAGCCGTCCGCGAACCCGCCGCGCCCGGGCAGGAGAAACGCGAGCGCCGCCGCCGCGACGATGCCGACGAGAAGCGGGTCGAGCTTCTTCATCTACTCGGCGGCCGCGACCGTATCGCCGTTGTCGGTCACCGGAACCTCGCGCATGCCGGTGACCGCGGGGCCGGAGACGCGCTCGCCGTCGACAATGCTGAAAACGGAGCCGTGCGCCGTGCACTTCACCGTGTCGCCCTCGACCTCCGTGATCTTCTTCTGCTGGTGCGGGCAGACGGTGGAGTACGCGACGTACTCCCCGGCGGTGGGCTGGGCGATGATGAACTTATCCAGGATCACCGCGGAACCGACGGGAATCTCGGTTTTGGCGATCTCATCGGGGGCTTCCTCACCACAGGCGGCCAGGAACGCACCGGCGACTGTGGTGGCGGTGCCGAGCAGGAACATGCGACGTGAACAGGTCATGATGCGATCGTAGCGCCCTTCATGGCCGCGACGTACTGGGTGAGCTCGGCCTTCAGGGCGCCCATGTCTGCGACGCGGTTGCCGTCGAGATGCTTCGCGATGATGTTGGTGATCGCGGATCCCGTGATGGCGCCCGCAGCGCCCGCAGCGATGGCGTCTCGGACGTGTTCCGGCTTGGAGATGCCAAAGCCCAGCAGGACCGGGGGCCCACCGAACTTGCGCACACTATCGACGACCTCACGGAGCCCCTCCACCGTGGCTTCTTTGTCTGCGCCGGTCACGCCGTCGCGGGAGATGGCGTAGATGTATCCGCGGGAGTTCGCGGCCACAGCTTCGAGCGTTGTCTCTGAGGCCTTCGCCGGGGCGATGTAGATCGGCTCGATGCCCGCCGCGCCCGCTGCTGCGCTGAAGGGGGCGGACTCGCGCACGGGGACGTCGGGAAGCAGCACGCTGTCTGCGCCTGCCTCCTTGAACTCGCGGTAAAAGCGCTCGAGGCCGCGGGCGTGCGCGACATTGCCGTAGATCAGCATGCCGATGGGCAGGTCCGGGTAGCGCTCGCGGATGGTGCGGATCTGCGCAAGCGCCTTATCGACGGTCGCTCCGCCTGCCAACGCCCGCACGTGCGCCCCCTGGATGGCTGGCCCGTCGGCAACCGGGTCGGAGAACGGCACACCGAGCTCCACGGCGTCCGCGCCCGCCTCCACCACGGCGGCGACGATCTCGACCGCATCCTCCGGGGTCGGGTCCGAAAGCATGATGAAGGGGACAAAGGCGCCCTCTCCCCTAGCGAAGAGTTTTTCGTAGCGGCTCATTTACTTTTCCTCTCTATCTGCGAGCGAAGCTCGCACGTGGGCGATGTCCTTGTCGCCGCGGCCGGAGAGGCCGACAAGGATGTGCAGCGGTTCTGCGTCCGCGGGGTGCTCGGCGGCGCGCGTGAGGGCGTACGCGAGCGCGTGGGAGGACTCCAAGGCGGGGATGATGCCCTCGTGGCGGGACAGGGCCTGGAATGCGTCGAGAGCCTCGTCGTCAGTGACCGGCACATACTTAGCGCGGCCCGATTTGGCCAGGTAGGCGTGCTCGGGGCCCACGCCCGGGTAGTCCAGGCCGGCGGAGATGGAGTAGGACTCCTCCACCTGGCCGTCCGCGTCGCACATGAGGTAGGAGTACGTGCCGTGCAGCAGGCCCGTGGTGCCCTGTGCGATCGCGGCGCCGTGGGCGCCCAGGCCGAAGCCCTCTCCCCCGGGCTCAGCGCCGATGAGCTCGACGCCGTCGTCGTCGATGAAGTCCGCGAACATGCCGATGGCATTGGACCCGCCGCCCACGCAGGCGACGACGGCGTCGGGGAGTTTCCCGGTGCGCTCAAGGATCTGGGCGCGGGCCTCGGCGGAGATGACGCGGTGGAATTCCTTGACGATTTTCGGGAAGGGGTGCGGGCCGGCCGCGGTACCCAGCAGGTAGTGGGACTCGTGGAAAGTGGCGGTCCAGTCGCGCAGCGCCTCGTTCACGGCGTCCTTGAGCGTGCCCGCGCCAGATTCCACGCCGACAACCTCCGCGCCCATGAGGCGCATGCGGTAGACGTTCGGCGCCTGGCGCTCCATATCCGTCTTGCCCATGTAGATCACGCACTCGAGACCCAGCAGCGCGCACGCGAGCGCGGTTGCGGTGCCGTGCTGGCCCGCGCCCGTTTCCGCGATAATGCGGGTCTTGCCCATCTGCTTGGCCAGCAGCGCCTGGCCGATCACCTGGTTAGTCTTGTGCGCGCCACCGTGGACAAGGTCCTCCCGTTTGAGGAAGATGCGGGCGTTGCCCTCCAGAGGCAGGTTGCGACACTCGGTGAGCGGGGTCGGGCGGCCGAGGTAGTCGCGCAGCAGCGCGCGGTATTCGGCCATGAACGCTTCGTCGTTGAACGCGTCGACGAAGGCCCGCTCAAGTTGGTCCAGCGCCGGGATGAGCGACTCGGGGACGAACTGTCCCCCGAACTCGCCGTAGTAAGCAGGTAACAGTGTCATCTGTCCGTCCTTTTAGTAATGGAAGTTGCGGATGGTGGCGAAGCCGCGTCGTAAGGCAGCCGCGTCCTTGTGACCGCGCGGGTCCTCGAAGCCGGAGTTCATATCGAGGCCGAGGCAGCCGGTGCCCAGCGCCTCACCGAGGTTGTCGGGCGTGAGACCGCCCGCGAGCAGCGCGTCGGTGGTGGTGATGCGGGACCAGTCGAAGCGTTCCCCCGTCCCTCCGGCGCCGGAATCGAGCACAAGCCTATCGACGAGCTCCGCAATCCCCGCCACGTCTGGTGCTGAGGTCATGTCGACGGCGCGCCACACCTCGACGTCCACTTCGTCGCGGACGCGCTGGATGAGCTCGCGCTCAGCCACGAGGGAACCCTGGTAGGGGGCGTGCACCTGCACGGCGGTGATGCCGGGCTGGACGAGGGCGTCGTAACCTTGCGTGCGGCGAGAGACGGCAACGTAGTCTAAGCCCGGCTCGGCGGCGATGATGCCTGCCGCTGTTTCACGTGAAACATCGCGTGGGGACGCGTCCTCGAAGACGAGCCCGCCGTACAACGCGCCCGCGGCCTTGGCGGCCTGTGCGGCTGATGCGGAACGGAGACCGCACACCTTGTTTGGCCCGTACACCAGCTCGCGGCAGGCGCGGTCGATATCCGGCTGCGAGGTCAGCTGCGAGCCCACCAAGAAGGCGTCGGCGTGCCCGCCAAGGCGCCGGACGGTGGCGGCGTCGCGGATGCCGGACTCGGCCACGACCACTGCCCCGTCCGGGGCGAGCTGCGCCAGGCGGGCGGACCGGTCGAGGTCGATAGAGAGGTCGTGCAGGTTGCGGTGGTTGACGCCGAAGATCCTCGCGCCGAGTGCGGTGGCGCGCGCTGCCTCCTCCTCGTCGATCACCTCGGTGAGCACGTCCATGTGGAGGGAGGCGGCCACAGCGGCGAGGTGCGCGTACTCGTCGTCGGAGAGCACCGAGAGCATGAGCAGGATTGCGTCCGCGCCGAAGTAGCGGGCGGCGTAGATCTGCACCTCGTCGATGATGAAGTCCTTGCACAGGACGGGCAGATGCGTTGTGGCCGCAACGGTGGCGAGGTGGTCGTAATCGCCCCCGAAGTAGTCGGGCTCGCACAGCACGGAGATGGCGGAGGCGTAGCGGGAGTAGACGCTCGCTATCTCCCCCGGCTTGTAGTCCTCGCGGATGGTGCCCAGCGACGGGGACGCGGACTTGCATTCCATGATGTAGGAGGCGCCAGGGGTACTCAGGGCGTCGTAGAGGGACCGTTCAGATAAACGTAACGTGTCGTAATGAACATGGGAGATGCGCTGTCGAATATCGTCAAGGTGACGCTTTCGATTCGCGACGATCTCCGACAGAATCCTAGCCACTGTAGTCCGCCTCCTCGTGGGTGTGGAGCCAGCGGGAGACGGTGCCGTCCGCCAGCAAAGCCTTCGCGTGCTCGGTTCCCGCGGCGATCGAGTCCGCCATGCCGTAGAGGTAGAACATCGCGCCGGCGTTGACGGCGATGGCATCGCGGTGGGCAGCTGGGCCCTCCCCCGCGAACGTGGCGCGCATTGCCGCAGCATTGTGCGCGGCGTCGCCGCCCCGGAGGTCCTCGAGCGTGTAGGTATCTGCGCCGAGTTCTGCTGGCGAGACGGTGTAGTGTGAAATCTCGCCGTCTCGAAGCTCCCACATCAGCGTGTCGCCGTGCACCGCGATTTCGTCTGTTCCTGCGCCGTGCACGACGAGGGCACGGTTTCGGCCGAGGGTTTTCAGGGTCTCCGCAATAATTGGTCCCAACCCAGGATTTGCAATACCCATTATTTGGAATTCAGGCCTTGCGGGACTCAACAATGGACCCATCGTATTAAATAGCGTGGTCACACCCAGGGCTTTTCGCACGGGCTGCACAAACGCGATGGCGGGATTGTAGGCCGGGGCGAACAGGAACGTGAAGTTGGCAGACTCGAATTGGCGCACGGCGCGGTCCGGGTCCAAGTCTAGCGGGATGTTCAGCGCCTCCAGCACGTCCGCGGAGCCGGACTTCGAGGACACGGAGCGGTTGCCGTGCTTGATCATTTTCACCCCGCCGGCGGCGGCGACCAAGGAGGCCGCGGTGGTGATGTTGATGGTGTTCGCCCCGTCGCCGCCGGTGCCCGCGGTGTCCATGATCCCCTCCCCCGTCACCGGGAACGGGCGGCCGGCGGCGAGGAACGCCTGGGCCGCGCCAGCGATGTCCGCGAACGTCTCTCCCCGGGTGCGGATAGTGGCCAGCAGGGCCGCGATGTGCACGTCGTCGTAATCGCCGACGGTCAGCGGGGTAAACGCCTCCGTCGCCTCCTCCAAGGTGGGCGCAGGGCTATCGATAAAGCGGCGGAAGATGTCGAGGTGGTCAGCCATTGTTGCGTCCTTTCTCTAGCAGACGGTTCACGCAGCGCTCGAGGAGCTGGGGTCCTGATGGGGTGAGGATGGATTCGGGGTGGAATTGGAAGCCGACGGACATGCCGTCGGGGGTTTCGGCGGCCATGATGACGTCGCCGATCTGCGTCGGCGTCCACGCCAGGGGCACGATGCCCTCCGGCGCGTCCGTGGCGCCGAGCGAGTGGTAGCGGGCCACCGGCACGTCTAGGCCCGGCTTGCCGGGGGCGCCGCCGACCGTCAGGCCGTCGAAAAGCGGGTGCGGCTGGGTGAGGCGCATGGGCACCGAGGTGCCGTGCTCGGGGCCGCAGGGTTGGACGCGGCCGCCGAAGTGCTCGATGAGCGCCTGGTAGCCCAGGCAGATGCCGAGGATCGGGGTGCGGCCCTGGGTCCGCTCGATGACCTCCATCATGCAGCCGGCGTCGGCCGGATACCCGGGTCCGGGTGAGAGCACGATGAGCTCGGGGTCGGCGGCGAGCACCGTGTCGGCGGATACGGTGTTGCGGTAGACCACGGTGTCGTAACCCGCGAGCGCGTCCACGAGGTTGTAGACGAAGGAATCTTGGTTATCCAGTAAGACAATCATTTCTGCACCTCCAGGTCGCGGCCGCCGGCGAGGGCCTGCAGCACGGCGTAGGCCTTGTGCAGGGTCTCGTCGGCCTCGGCTTGCGGGTTGGAATCGCGCACCACGCCGGCGCCGGCCTGCACGGTGGCAACGCCGTCCGCCACGAACGCCGAGCGGATCACGATGCACGTGTCAAAGTCGCCGTTGCCGTGCAGGTAGCCCACGGCGCCGCCGTATGAGCCGCGGCGTAGCCCCTCCGCTTCCCGCAGTAGTTGGGCAGCGCGCAGCTTCGGAGCCCCGGTGAGCGTGCCCATGTTCATGCACGCCCGGTACGCGTCCAGGGCGTCCAGGTCCGGCGCGAGCGTGGCTGTCACGCGGCTGACTAGGTGCATCACGCGGGAGTAGCGATCCACCTGCAGCAACTCTCGTACCCGGCGGGTACGCGGCTCGGCCACGCGGGCCATGTCGTTGCGGGCCAGGTCCACCAGCATGGTGTGCTCGGCCACCTCCTTGGCGTCCGTGCGCAGCTCTAGCTCCATGCGGGTGTCCAGCTCGTGGTTCACGCTGCCGTCCGGGTTCAGCCCGCGCGGGCGGGTGCCGGCGATCGGGTACAGCTCCACCTGCCGTGTGGCGTGGTCGAACTTCAGGTTGGATTCGGGCGAGGCGCCGAACAACTCAAAGTCCTCGCCGCGGAGATAGAACATGTACGGCGAGGGGTTGGACTCGCGCAGCCTGCGGTACGCGGTGAAGGCGTCGGTGCATTCGACGGTGAACGCGCGGGCTGGCACCACCTGGTAGATGTCCCCGTCCGCGATGTGGTGCTTGAGGTCCTCCACGCTCGCACGGAAGTCCGCGTCCGACACGGAGGCCTTAGCGACGAGCGGCTCCGCCCTCCCCGCCAACGGCGCGTAATCCGGCACGGGCTCGTCCATGCGCTGCGCCAGGGGCTCTAAGTCGATCCCCTCCCCCGCGGCGTCCACGCCGGCGAGGTACGCCGTGCCGTCCTCGTGGTTGACGCGCAGCAGCACCTCGGCCAGCACGAACTGGTAGTCCGGGTACGTGTTCGGGCCGTCCTCTACAGCCGGAAGAGTTTCGAACGTGCCCAGGTAGTCGAAGGCGAACCCGCCGGCGAGGAACGGGAAGTCCTCGTTGCCGTAACCCGCACGGGTGGTCAGCGCCCGCAGCACGTCGGCGCTGGAGGGGGCGGTGAGGCGCTCGCGCTCGTCGGCCGCCTGGGAAGCCGGAAATTCGTACGTGTGCTCTCCCACACGGAACTGCTCGAGCTCCAGGTCCGCGGCAATCACCTCGCCGGACGGGGTCAGCGGCTGGACGGTCACGCGGCTCCCGCGGCACGTCACGCGCAGGGACGCGCGCAGCACCGCCACGGACTGCAGCCCGGAGCGTGTGGTGATGTCGGCGGATTCAAGCAGCACCGAATCGGGCGCCTCAAGGCCGCCGACGTGCGCGAATAGGCTGGCCACGTCCTCGTGGTAGCGCACCTCGCGGTGGGTGTAATGCATATGGTCCTCGGTTCTTTCTCCATCGCACCGAGGGGTGAAAAAGGCCCGCGGCGCTTGGTGTGCAAGCTGGCGGGCCGTGACTTCGCAGGTGGCGCGCCAGTTAGGCGAGCCACCACCAGTTCAGGGAAGTCGTACACGTCACAGGTGACAACTATAGCGGAGCAGAAACACCGGGGCGGATTTTATTCAGCCAATTGGTACTGGCCGCGCGGGGCAGCGGCGACAATGCCGTCCACCTTCAGCCCCGTGATGGCGGCGTGGGTAGCAATCTCCGGGTTGATGTCCGGGGCGTCCACCAAACCACGGGACACGATCTGCGCGGCGATGTCCTTGTACGCCATGGGCTCCCCCGCCTCGCGCAGGATGGTCAGGATCGCTTCACGCCAACTCACGGGAGCCTACTTCTGCTCGTCGGCGCGGCCGGCGGCTCGTCGCAAGGCATCGATGTTCACGGCGGGCTTGGGCTCCTCCGCCTGCTTCTCGCGGGCCTGCTCGACAGCGGCGGCGGCGCGAGCGCCGAAGTTGCCGCCGAGGGAGGCCGCCACCACCGCGGCGACGAGTGCCGCGGCCGGGAGGAGCCACATCCACCCAGACGAGATGAAGGCGAACGCCGCGCCGAACGCGAGGGCAACGCCCGCAAGCACCCAGAAGGGGCCGGCGACTTTGTGGGCCTGGTCCCAGATCCCGCGGTCCTTGCGCACGGCGGGGACGTGGAGGCCGAACCACTTGTTGCCCGGCAGCTTGCCGGTGGACGCCAGCGCGCCCGGGATGAGCAGCAGCAGGGTCAGCACGATGAAGACGATGCCGACGACGACGTTGAGGGTGCTCATATTCTCAAACGGGCTCATGGCACCCAGCATACGGCCGGTGCGCAGGCGAAAGAAAAGCGCGGAAAATTGCCGTTTGGCGCAAAGCCACTGGCTACTGTGGACACATGAAAAACAAGCTCTTGCGCTCGCTGCTCTTTTGGGTGGTTGTGGCGATCATCCTCGGGTACATATGCAGCCTGTTCTTCCCGGACTGGCTCGCGCGCGTCTTTGTCACCTTCAATGGTCTGTTCTCCAACTTCCTCGGCTTCTTCGTGCCGGTGCTCATCTTCGCGCTGATCGCCCCCGCGATCGCGGGCTTGGGCCGCGGCGCCGGGAAATGGCTCGGCATCACCGCGGGCGTGGCGTACGGCTCCACCATCATCTCCGGGCTGATCGCCTGGGGCACGGCCTCCGCGCTCTACCCCACCCTGCTGGCGGGCAAGAGCCTGGTCACCGACGTTGCCGACCCGGAGGCGGGCGGCCTCACGCCGTACTTCAGCGTTGAGATGCCGCCGCCGCTGGAGGTGATGTCTGCGCTCCTGCTGGCCTTCGTGGTGGGCCTGTCTATGACGGCCGTGAAGTCCGACAACCTCTACAAGGTGCTTGAAGAGCTCAACGCGATGGTGCTCAAGGTGGTCACCACCTTTGTCATCCCGCTGTTGCCGATCTACATCTTCGGCACCTTCCTCAACCTCGGCATGAACGAGAACTTCGGCGACACCATGGCCGCGATGGGTGTCGTGCTGGTGCTCTCCATCGTGATGACCCTCGTGATTGTCCTCCTGCAGTACCTCCTGGCGGGCGCGGTCGCCGGCGTGAACCCCTTCACCGCGCTGAAGAACATGCTCCCCGCGTACTTCACCGCGCTGGGCACCTCGTCCTCCGCCGCCACCATCCCGGTCACCTACGAGTCCACGTTGAAGAACAAGGTGGAGGAGGAAGTCGCCGGCTTCGTCGTCCCGCTCTGCGCCACCATCCACCTGTCCGGATCGATGATGAAGATCACGCTCTACGCGCTCTCCATCGTCTACATGGCCAGCTTGGACATCTCCGGCGGCCAGATCATCGGCTTCATCCTTCTGCTGGGCATCATGATGATCGCGGCCCCGGGCGTCCCCGGCGGCGCCATCATGGCGGCCGTGGGCCTGCTGCAGTCCAACCTCGGCTTCGACGAGTCCATGGTCTCCCTCATGATCGCGTCCTACATCGTGGTCGACTCCTTCGGCACCGCCGCCAACGTCACCGGCGACGGCGCCATCGCGCTCATCGTGAATAAACTCGCCGGCGGCAAGGTTAAAGGGCAGCAGCTTAACGACGCCCCTTCGGTCGAATCCGCCCGGTAACCCCCGACGAAACGCCGAACCGCCCTCCGGGGCGGTTTTTCTTTGCCGTGTTTCACGTGAAACATCGGCTACCCTCGACCGCATGTCATTCGAGATCGTTACCACCCACTTCGTGGCACACGAGCACGACCTCGACGAGGCGTACGCCCTGTACCGCCAGCGCATTGAAACCAGCGGCGCGGTCATCGCCGCGGTGTCCCCGCACCCCCACCCCATCGAGGACGAGTTCTTCCTCTGGGACCTGCGCTGCCAGGCGGCGTACGACAACCTGCCCGCACCCGAGACGATGCAACTCTACGAGCTCAACGCGCTCGTGGACTTCGCCACCACCAACCGCGACACCGCCATCGAGCAGTTCTTCTTCGAGGACCACACCGAACGCACCCGCTTCCCCGCCACCCTCGGGGGCCTGACCAACCTCACCCTCCGCGACGAACCGCGCGGCGCTCTCTCGCTGACCACCATCGTCTACCTTGGCGCCTCCCCGAACGTGCTCCTAGCGCAGCAGCTTTTCGACGCCACGGTCGCCGACCTCAACGCCGTTGCCTACCAGCCGTACGTCGCGCCGCTGGAAGGGACCGAACACGCGTCGGTGGTCGGCCCGCTGTGGCTGCGGGACGCCACGTTGAACATCATCGGCAAGGGCGACGGCATCTTCTCCCCCGGCAAGGAAGCGTGGGCGGGGTGGCTGTTGACGTCGGACGGGCCGGAGGACGTCGAGAGGCAGCTGCGCGAGCGCATCGAGCCGAACGCGGTGGTGATTTCCCGGGCAGTGTCGGAGCCGTTCTAGGACTAGCTGTGGTGGGCATTTCCGCCCTTGTTGGCCTTGGCGGCGCGGCCGTCGGCTACAACACCGTCGACGTGCCGGAGCTGGACCAGGTGACCGTGCAAACCGCCGGTGCGCCGAGCGCGACCATCGACGACCCGCAGGGCGTCCTCTCCCCCGAGGACCGCGAGCGCCTCCTGCGCGACACCGCGAACATCGACGCGCCCGACGTGGTCACCGACTTCCACTACATGGTGTTCCAGACTAACCACGAGAACATCCTGGACGACGTGGAGGAGCTGCAGCGCTCGCAGCACCCGGAGCTGATCGACCAGTCCAAGGGCGAGAACGGCCGCCCCGCCGACGGCGTGCTTATCGTGGGCGTTGGCCTGGACCCGCGCCAGGCGTTCATCTACGGCGGCGACGACGTGACCGAGACCCTCATGCTCGACGACGACTCCTACCGCGAGTCGCTTCTCGACGCCATGAAGCCCGGCGTGAAAGACGGCAACATCCCCTCCGGGCTGTTCCGCACCGCGAACCTGGCGATGAGCGCTGACACGCTGGCGCAGCGCCGGGTCAGTGGCGCGGAGGACGACCGGACGGGCGCGACGATAGGGCTCGGCGCGGCCGGCGCAGGCGCTTCGGGGGCCATCGGGGCGTTTGCGGTTGCGGCGCGGAGCAGGCGTCGGAAGGCAATAGCAAAGGCGCGCGAGGACTACGACCTTGTCACCAGCGAATACACGCGCCTCACCGGGCGCTTGGACGAGGTGGACGTGCGGGCGAACTCGCTGTCCTCGGCGTTTGCGGACGAGACGCTGCGGCGCCAGTGGGCGCAGGTGCGCGACCGGTTCTTGGGGTTCAACGAGCTGGTGCACGGCGCAGGCGGTCTGAGCGCCATCAACATGGATGACGAAAAGGAGGTCTACGAGCACCGCAAGCAGCTGGCGGATGCCGCGGAATCCGTAAACCACGTCTCCAACGCCGAGGACAACATCGACCGCCTCTTCGCCGTCGAGCACGGCGACCCGCAACCCGCCGCGGGGACCTGAGTACCATCCGCGAGGACGTGCTGCGCGCCCGCTCGGACGTGAAGGACGAGGGCCTGCGGCGGGAGCTGGATCTGCTGATGCAGCGCATCGAGGCCCTCGACGCCGACCCCTCCTCCCCCACCTTCCTGGACGATTTCGTGCGCGTACTCGGCGACTACCGCGTGATCCTGGACCAGGTGAAGCAGAAACAGTTCAGCGACGTGAAGGAGCGCGAAAAGCTCGAGGCGCCGGCGGTGTACGAGTCCGGGTTCTGGTACGGCGGGTACGTGCCGTACGTGCACATGCACAGCTGGCACGAATCCAACGTGGAGGCGGAGCGGGCCGCGCAGGCGTCCAGCTCCAGCAACGTGTCCTCCTCCGGTTTCAGCGCCGGCGGCGGCAGCTCCAGATTCTAAAGCGGAACCCTTTCGCCTACTCGCACTCTAAATGGGGGGGTGGGTGAGTGCTCTACCGGTCTCGGGGGGTGGACCGTGGGCGAAAGGGTTCGCAACGATGAATATAGACCATTGTTGCGTGTGTGTCTAGACGGTCGGCGGGTTTGTCGGGCTCGGCGATGTTTCACGTGAAACGCAGGCACTAGGTGCCCCTGCGGCCCAGTGGCCGCCCCTGCTACCCTCGCGGAGGAAACCGCGACCTCGACAGGCTTCTTTCCGCCGGTGAGATAGGCCTCCACGTCGCACGATTTGTCGTGCACGGAGGCTTTCATGTCGGGCTTGTGCCTGAACGCTCGGGAGTTCGTGCGGGTCGCGCAGGATCCCGACTCGCTGGTGGAAACGATGCTGCAGCAGTATATGAGCGACTCTGGGGCCGCTGCTGGGCAAGCGGAACAGCGTTCTTGGCGCAAAAGCTTGCCGGCGCTGGCGGACGACCTCGCAGCGGCGGGCCTGGATGGGGTCGACGTGTTGCTCGAATTCGGGCTGCCCCTCACATCGCAGCGTGCCGACGTTATTCTCGCGGGCACGCATCCTGGTACTGGGAACCCGTCGTTCGTCATTGTGGAGTTAAAGCAATGGAGTGCGGCGGAGCCATTCGAAGGCGATGACGCGCTGGTTTCTGTGCCTGGGCTTCCCGGGCCGGTGCTTCACCCAGCTAAGCAAGTCGACGGATATCGGCGGTACCTCACCAACTACCTAGTCAATCTGCACGGTCATGAGGACTGGGTCGACGCAGTGGCCTATCTCCATGGCGCAGAGAGTGACGACGATGTGTCAGAGATTGTCGGCGCTGCGGAGGCCCGGGTGTTTACCGGCGGGCGTCGAGAAGCATTGCGTGCTCATCTGCGGGAGAGACTCGGTGGCGCAGGAAGCGCCGACGTGCTGCTGACATCGAGCGTCCGACCGTCCACCAAGTTGATGCAAATCGCCGCGGACGAGGTGCGTGACCGTGAGAAGTTCATCCTGTTAGGAAACCAGCAGCTGGCGGTGGACATGATTCGGCACGAGGTTGAGCGGGCGGGGGAAGCGAAGCGAGTCATCGTGGTCTCCGGAGGCCCGGGCAGCGGGAAATCGGCCATTGCGCTTTCAGCGCTTGGTGAGCTGGCCAGGGAAGGCAAAAGTGTCTTGCACGCGACGGGGTCTCGGTCATTCACGCAAACCTTGCGCAAGGTTGCTGGGCACCGTAGCAAGGACACGCAGAGTCTGTTCAAATACTTCAACTCGTTCACCAAAGCGACGCCAAACGAAATTGATGTTTTGATCGCGGATGAAGCGCACCGTATCCGAGAGACATCCAACAATCGGTTCACCAGGGCCACGGATCGGAGCGACCGCCTGCAGATTGACGAGCTCATCTCTGCCGCTCGTGTTCCGGTATTCCTGCTCGACGACCACCAGGTGGTGCGCAAGGGCGAGCTAGGAACGGTGCGCGATATCGAAGCGTTTGCGTGTGCGCAGGGGCACGAAGTTGTGCGCATCGATCTGGACGGTCAGTTCCGATGTGGAGGATCCGCGGCGTACGTGGAGTGGGTCGAGCAGGTGCTCGGGCTAACCGACGGCGTTCCGTTCGAAGCCGCGCTGCCCGAAGACGACCCTTTTGTGGTGGAGGTAGTCGATTCCCCGTGGGAGCTTGAACAGCGCCTGCGCGAGCGCAACGACGGTGGCTACACCGCCCGAATTTCCGCAGGGTATTGCTGGAAATGGTCGGACGCCAAGCGCGATGGCCTAGTTGACGACGTGGTGATCGGCGATTGGGCCCGTCCGTGGAACAACAAGGAGGATCGGCGTGTCGGCACCGCTCCCCCGGCCGCGCTGTGGGCGACGCAAGAGGGTGGCTTCGACCAAGTCGGGTGCGTGTACACCGCGCAAGGCTTCGAGTTCGACTGGGCGGGAGTCATCATCGGGCCGGACTTGGTGTGGCGTGACGGGCGCTTTGAAACTGTTCGGTCAGCCAATAAAGACCCACACTTTCGTAACCCGAAAACGGTGCCCGACGATGACTTCGATTTGCTGGTGCGCCATGTGTACAAAGTGCTGCTGACACGCGGGATGATCGGTACCATTTTGTACTCACCAGATGCGCAGACCCGGGAGGCTCTGCGCGCCCTGTTGAACTGACCCGACCCTTTCGGGCCCAACGGACTTCCCCGCCGGACATGTCCTCACCCCGCGAAACGCAGATGAGGCATACCCTGTGGACGCTTTTCCCAAGCCGTTTATCCAACGAGTCCGGTACGACGACCAATTCGCGGCCAGCCTAGAGACGGCCTACGGCGAGCGCTCCGAAGACGAGCGCGCGGACTGGATTACTCACCAGTTGAACTTCCCCACCGTGTACGTGGTTCGCAGCCGCCGCGAGTACGAACACGGGTACCGGTACAAGGTGTACGTCGGCGAGACCAACGATATTAAGAAGCGCACCCGCCAGCACCTCTTTCAGGACATTAAGACGCGGCCTGATTGGAGGGAATTCAGCGACGCGGAGGACGTGGAGATGTACGTGATCGGCCACCCGTTCTTCAACAAGTCCCTCACCCTTGATGTGGAGAACCGGTTCCTTCACTACCTGGAGTCATGCAAGTCAGTTGAGCGGCGCAACAACCGTCGTACGAACGAGCAGCGCGACTACTTCACCTACGAGTATCTGGACCGGCTCTTCGACAAAGTTTGGGAAGAGCTCCACGGGGTTGAGCCAGAGCTCTTCGAGTCCAAGGAAGCGATTACCTCCTCGGCCATTTTCAAGGCCTCTCCGTTTCAGAAGCTCAATGAGGAACAGCTGAATGCGCAGAACCAGATCTTTGAGGCGGTAAACAACGCGCTCGAGGAAGGTGTCGGCGACGATCCGTTGGACCACAAACTGATCTTGGTCTCCGGTGAGGCAGGCTCCGGCAAGACCGTACTCATCAGCAGCATCTTCAACGGCATCATGATGGGCGTCGAAGACGAGGACGAGCGCTTCCGTGCCCTGGCCGCTGGGCTCGACATTGACGGCACCGGCATCGACGGATACCTGGTCTCAGGTCACAAAAACGATGGCGGGCAACTGGCGGTGTACAAGGAAATCATCAAGAAGGCGGGTATCCCCGACTCCCGCAAAGGCGGCGACAGGGAGCGCGTGTACAGCCCCACCCAATTCATTAACCGCTTCTCCCCCGACGATCCAGCGGACGTTGTACTCATCGACGAAGCCCACCTTCTGCTCACCCAAAAGGCACTCGGGTACTTCCACGATCAACCGCAGATCGAGGCAATCTTGGATCGCGCCAAGGTGGTTATCGCCGTCTACGACCCGAAGCAGACTTTGGAGACGCCGCAGCACTGGGAGGTGCCGGTTGAGGATTACTTCGCCGACCGTATGGCCCAGCCGCCGATCCGATTGACCAACCAAATGCGGTTGAACGCCGACCCGAAGACGATTGCCTGGATCCGCACGTTTGTTGACGACGGGCTGATTCTGCCGATGCGCAACGACTCGAAGGGGTACGACCTTCGTGTCTTCTCAAACCCGACTGACCTCGATAAGGCGATCCGCGAGAAGGATTCTGCAGTCGAGAACAACCTGTCCCGCCTCATTGCCACCTACGACTGGCCGTACAGCGCTGCCAAGAAGAACGAAAATGACCCGGACGGATGGTGGTACGTCGATGTGGAGCACGAGTCAGGCAGTCTGCGACGCCCGTGGAACCTCCAACTACGAGAAGAGCGCAAAGAACGCCGGATTGCCTACCGCAAGGCGTGGTCTGAAACCCCGGCCACGGTTGGCGAGATCGGTTCTACCTACACAATTCAGGGATTCGATCTGAACTATGCGGGAGTGATACTCGGTCCATCGGTGAAGTACCGGAATGGCCGCGTGATTTTTGACCCGTCTGAGTCTGCACACAAGAAGGCTGTGCAAAACCGTGTGCTCGCAGACGGTTCGCGAGAGTCGTTCGGGGAGGAATTGCTCCAGAATGAGCTCAATGTGTTGATGACGCGCGGCACCCGGGGCATGTTTATCTACGCGGTGGATGAGCAGCTACGAGAGGCGTTGCTGGATGCGCAGGAGCGAAAGTTGCCATAAGCAAAATAGGCGAGCGGGTTCGTGTTTTCGCAGCCGGCCGCGCACTGGGTGGAACGAATACTGCGCCACGCGGTTCAAAATCTTGATTAGAAATCATCCGGATTTGTATCACTCGCGTTGGCGGCGAGCAGTACTCCATCCCTTGTTCGTTGTTGCTGGAATAGACCAGCAACGCGCGTCCATCCTTGATCAGTTCGGTCGTTCGTTGCCAGAGCAGTTCACGGATTCTCGCGGACGGCTCGCTGACAAACGTGCCGGGCGCGATCTCCATCAGCCATTTGGTGAGATCTCCACGCAGACCTGCTGGGCATGCGGTGACTACCAAAAACCATCATGGTGAGATCTCGTGTTCTGACCAATTCACACCAGCAGCGATTACTTCGAGCTCGCTCCAGAGAAAAAGTTCCGCATCTGGATACGCGGATCCTCGGTTACGTCCATCACATACTTGAGGTCGTTTTCCATCTTCGGCATGAGGCGTTTGTCAACAACAGCATCGCGGACGAGCCGCCTCACCGCGACGCCAGGTTTCATCTCACCAGAGGCGACGGCATCAAATGCTGCAGGGATTGCGATCTCCGCCTTATAGAGGTCAGCGATGTCATAAACAAACGCATGGTCGGTTCCGTTGTGCACAACCCCAAGCGCAGGCACAAAACCGAGCCCGGCGATCACCGCATGTGCGATGCCATACAGCGCCGAGTTCGCAGAGGTGAACGCTTGGTTGATCGGATCAGAAGAATCGTAAGCATTTGGATCGTATGCACGCCGGTCCCAGCTGACACCAACGCGCGCCGTTTCGTCTGCGTACACCTTTTTCATCCGCGCGCCTTCTCGGCCCCGAAGCTTCGCCATGGAAAGCCCGGTGAGGTCTTCTCTGGCGCAATGTAGGCTGTACATGCGTTTTGCGCACGCAAGGCTCTGTCTCTGACTCGTGACTATCTCTGCTTGAAGTTCCGCCATTCGCGATGACTTCGCGGGGGTCTACCACTCGCGTAGTAGCGCACTCCCCGCTCTCCTGCCCATACGGTTGACACGCCGGCGTCTCCGAGAGTCGCCCGCTCGATGTACAGAAACGAGATTCGGCTACCCGTCTGAGACAGCGCATGTCTCGCGATAGGTACCTCCTGTGGAGTCGGAGACACTATTTCACCGGCGCTAGGCATCGCGGCCTTCGACTTCAGCGCCGAGTATCGGCCGAGCTGAGATCGCCAAGCTTTAAACTGGGGCATGGGTTGACACAGCTGAAAACGTCGTTTTACTCGGCCCACCCGGAACCGGAAAAACCCACCTCACCACAGCCCTCGGAATCACCGCAGCCCAGCAAGGCTACCGAGTGCTCTTCGACACCGCCGCCGGCTGGGTCAACGCACTGACCCAAGCACACAACACAGGCAGACTGGAAGCGCTGCTCAAACGCTGCAACGGGTACCACCTACTGATCATCGACGGACTCGGCTACATCCCCGTCGAAGCTGATGTCGCGAACCTGTTTTTACAACTCGTCTTCGGACGCTACGAGCATGGCTCCATCATCGTCACATCCGACCTGGCGTTTTCCCAATGGGCGCAATGCTTCTGCGATGTCACCGTGGCCACTGCCATGGTCGACCGCATCGTCCGCCACGTCAAAATCTTCCAACATCGCGGGGTCAACCACCGCATCAAAGGAAGAGAAATACCCGCCCCAACGACCAACCAACAAGACCAACACCAGGCACAATGACTACGACCACCCTGGGCTACTTTTCGGGGAGCACTTGCAGGTGGAGTAGATGCACGACTAGGGAGGCGGATACGAGGGTGTCATACATGCGGTCTGAACGGGAAGCTCGAAGTAATGTCTAGTTTCTTGCAGTGGCTAACTAGCGCAAATGGGACTTCAATAATTGTTGCAGTTCTAACCCTGATCGGCGCTTTTGGGACAACACTCATAACCAACCGTAAAGCGGACCAACGCCGAATAGCGGATCAGATCGCCGAGGATAAACGCCGGAGAAGCGAACGGGCTGCCCAGCTGGTTCTGGAAGAGACAGCGCGAGAGAGACGGGAAGTTAGTCAGTGCGTCAGGGAGATTAACGAAGCCGCCGAGGAAGCGATAGGGATTGTCAAAAAAAGCGTAAGTGCCTTGCTGAGCAATAGTGGAAGCGGAGACAGCAACGTGCTACTCGAAGCAAAGGTTCTTCAAGCCCAGGCGCGGGCGGAGTTCTACCTCCGAGCGATAAGTGCAACGGACAGGCTCCGTTTGGAATTGAATCAGCCCGACGTGAGGAGCAGAGCGGAGGAATTATCGCGATTCCTTCACGATGAGTCTAACCGGTTCAGATTCCGCTACGGTTCGGATTTTGAGGCTTTGCTCGGTGCCGTATCGGATGAGCCAATAATCTCTGGCGATCTGAAGAAGAGCATTACGGCCCTCATTGATTCAGCGTTCGAGCACCTGCACATGTCACTTCCGAATGGAGAAAACAAAAGAGAATCGAACAGGGGCAATGGTGGCTGAGAACTCGCAAGAGAAAGGAAACATGTTGCAGGAAATTCAGACATTGAGAGCTCTAAAAAAAATTCTTGGGCCAACTGCGGAAAGTTTGAGTGCCGAAATGTCGGATTGGTCGAGCAGCGATAACGTGCAACGAGTAGCTGCGAAGGCCAGTGCAAAGAACATTAACCGTGGGAATGCTTCAATCCCGCCCCGGGCGGCGCGAGCGGTGCTTATCGAATCCTGCTGGGCAGATAACGAGATCTTGGCAGAGTATCTATCGGGGGTATTAGCGTCATCTCAATCCGGAAATAGCGGTGATGGTGGTGTGATGTGGGCATCGCTAATCGGACGACTGCCTAGTGACCAACTGGCTCTGCATTGGGCGATCTACACCGCGGCACATAGGCGTACTCGGGGGACCGACTACGAGTCTGTTTTTGAAGCGATAGATGAGCAGTATGTTGTTGACGCAATATCCATAATCAACAAGTTTGGTTGGGAGCTTGACCACTGGAGAGTAGTCACCCGGCTTTTCGAGGCGGCGCATGGGCTTGAACGTGAGGGCCTTTTGAAGAAATTTTCCTACGGCCCACCAGATTTTTTGGAAACCCAGTGTGTCTACACCAAGGGGCATAGCTTCGACTCCCATAGGGTGTTCATGACTTTTTCACTGACGCACCACGGGGTGGGCTTGCTTTTACAAGTGATGGGCCTGCCGGATACCTGGTTGAGCGATTTCATCTCAAGGTCCGAGGTGACAGAGCGGATTGACTCCGTAACCAGCCTGCCAACGTTTGATCCAGCAAAGCTGGTGAGTGACTTTCCTCGAGCGCACACCTAAGTTAGGTGCTTAGTGTGCCTCAATTCCCTTTCAGCTCAAATGGGTCAGCGTAGAAATCGGAGAGCCGTAAGCGACACCTAAGTTAACAGCGGTAGTCAGAGATACCTCAATTCAATATTCTCGAATGGGTGTCTTCCCTTATCCCCGTCCAATGTGGCGCACGTGCGAGCGCTCGCGGGCGGAGCGTACAAATTCAGCGGCAAGCATCTGCCCGGTGTGGAGACGCACCTGTGCCCGGTGTGGAGACGCACCTGTCGGTGCGCGAGGATTCCCCCATCGAGCGCGCGGTTACGCCGGCCGAGGACGGCCAGGTGTTCCGCTCGTCACAGACGAGGGCCAGCTCGGCGCCGAGGACGCCGCAGTGTGGCTGCCCGCGATCTACTGCTGCGGGTGCGGCCGCGCCGGGTGGATGACGGCGCTTGAGCCCGGGACTGATGCGGTGGTCTTGGATGGCGGCGAGATCCGGGAGGCGAGCGTCGATAGGCCTGAGCTCCCCCGTCCTTTCATCGATGCCACGAATGAGTATCGCGGCGCTGTCGCCGATGGCGCGGAGCTGAGCGCGTTTGACGATGAGGACGGCAAGCGCGCGCTGATGTGGTTCCACACGTCTATGCGCACGCTGAGCATCACCGGGCCGAGCGAGGAAGCGCGCGCGGAGGGCAGCTCAGTGCCGGTACTCACGTACTCGGACTTGGGCGCGGAGGGTTACGCGCGCGACCAGGTGTGCCTGAACTGTGGGGAGCCGGACGCGGTGCGCTACATCGGTTCACGGGTGGTCACGCAGGTCTCGGTGATGACAATTCACGGTGCGAAAGGCATGGAGGTCACCCACGTGAGCCTCATGGGCGTGGGCAAGGAGTTCATGCCGCTGCGCTTCCGGTTGAAGAACCTCTCCGAGCAGGACGCCCGCGCCGCGCTGCAGCAGGAACGCTCGCTGCTCTATGTTGCGGCGTCGCGCGCCCGCGACGAGTTGGTGATCACGACGGTAGGCGAGCGCTCGGAGCTGCTGCCGGAGGGGTAGAGGCGCCACGCCTACTAGCGATTCGGAGAATATCTAGCGGGCTGACATCAGATTCGGGGTAACTTATTAACCGAAATGTTGGATCGTGGCCGACTCATGCGTCGGCGCAGCTAGTTTTCGGCGGGAAAGTGGATTATTTAGCGGACAAGGCCTCCAGGCTTTTTCAGTTCCTAGCAGACCTTCAGGCCCAAAAGGATCGGCCTGTTAAGCGCATAAGCGAATATGGAAGCGGTAGCCAATGGTTGACGCTGCATCAGCTCAAAGAAATCGCGGATGCAGTCCCCCTCGAAGTCTCGTTCAATCCCTCATTACTCGGTGGCCTGACGGGCATCGCTCCGTCTGCTGACGATGTCGATGGCTACCTGGTACGTATCGAACGGCCCGCGGCGCCACCCGCCTTGACGCTTCCCGATGAGCTCAAACAAGCCATCCCCGGCAGCATTGACAATCCCTCTCGGCGTCCTCAGATTGTTGTGGATGCAACAGCGGTAGGACCCAGTGCTGACCAGCTGACAAGCGAAGCCGAAGCATGGCTGTTGAAGTGGGATAAATGGGCTGCTGCAGCTCGAGCCCTCAACCTCTATCAAAGCTTCTTCGATATGCAGGTAAAAGCTACCCAACAAGCAGACGAGTTTGAACTTGTCCTCGGTAGCGGGTGGCTGACTTGGGCGTTGGGAAACGACGAATCCATTGATCGCCCAATCTTCATGCTGAACCTAGAAATCAGCATGGACAAGATCTCAGGGGCCATCGAGATTCGCGATGCAGGTGAGCCAATTCACGCGGAATTGGAAGCGCTGTCAGCCAGCCACATGGATGACGGCCGGTTCATTCAGGGCCTGAAAGCGTTCCTGGATGAGTTTGCCGGTTATTTGATCGACATCGACGAGTTCGAAGAGCTGGCCCAATTCACAGTCAATGGGCTGAGTGCTCAAGCCCGCTATGAGCCAGAGTTGGAACCAGTGGAAAGTGACGGGCGTGCAGTACTTTCCTGGGCCCCAACCATTTTGCTCAGACCGCGCCAGCGCGCTGGATTGTCATCGACGTTTCGTCTTATCTCCCAGTTGATCGAGGACGAGGAGCAAATTCCTGCGGGGTTGCGACCGTTGGTTGACCCTAGCTACAGAGCGGAGGTTGCGTCAACAGATAAGCCAGGGGCGATGTTTGAGGTTGGCGGCGATCTGTACAGCCCGTTGCCGCTCAACGAGAAGCAAAAACGCGTTCTTGAACACGTTGATTCACATGCACACACCATTGTGCAAGGCCCCCCGGGCACCGGTAAAACTCATATGGCGGCCGCGCTTTTGTCGCACCTTCTTGCACAAGGAAAGCGAGTGCTAGTCACGGCAGAAACGGAACGCGCCCTCTATGAACTGCGGGATAAGCTTCCTGCGGAGATAAGAGAGTTAGCGGTGTCGGTCATCGGCTCGTCTTCTCGGGAAATGTCCGAGCTTCGCACTGCGATTGAAACGATCCAACGCCAGTCCTCGAACTTCGATGAACGCATCTCCCAACGTAAAATTGCGGCCCTCGAAACGGAGCTTGACAGCTTGCGGGAACAACGTATGCAAGCGGTTCGGGCTTGGGCAGGTCAGCTGGAAGCGGAACAAAAGCCTCTCAACATCGAGGGTTACCAGCTGCCGCTGCCCCAGTTGATACAGAAAGTGGATCAGGATCGCGAGAAGTACAGCTGGATCGAAGAAATTTCCCTTGCTGAACCAATTTCATCCTTTCCACTTGATCCGGACGAGGTAAATCTGCTGCTGGATCGGATCGAAGATCCTACTTTCGCGCAGGGTAAGCCGTACTCTGGAGCAGCAGTGTTGGATCCGGGATTGTTCTCATCTCCTACCCAGTTTCGCACCGCTGCTCTCCGGCTTGAAGAAGCGAAGCGCGAGGCCGCATCGGTTAAGTCCTTTGCGAATCCAGTTTTCTTGCCGGCTTGGTTAAAGCTCACGGCAGCAGAACGAAAGCTGGTAGAAGGTACTGTCGTTGATTTGAAGGAAGCTCGTCGCAGCATCGATAGTTTCCCACGCGCGTGGGTTGAGGCAGTCCCGCCGGGGACGCACCTGCACGATCTTGAAAGCTGGGAAACGAGCAGGCAGCGGATCCTCGAAAAACTTGAGTCAATGAATGGAAGTCTCGACTTCCTTGGAGACGTCCAGCGAATCTCAGTAGACGGACAGTTCGATGCTTTCGTCCCACAAGCGCAGAATCTTCAGCAGTATTTCCTGTCCGGAAAGACATTGAACGTTCGGCCGGATGGATCCGTGAAGCACTCGCTATTCGGTGGTGGAGCCGTAAAAGCAGCAATGCCATTCATTGAGGCGGTGCGAATCAACGGATTGCCCCCGACAAATCCGGAGTTAGTTGGAAAATATCTCACTTACGTATCTGTAATTTGGGAACTGCAATCCTTGCAAAAGAGCTTGAATTTCACGGACCTGGACATTGCAGACCCGGTCGGATCCGCACGTTCATTTAGGGAGGATGCCGAAAAGTTCGGAAAGCTTCTCGACTTGGTCCGACGGATTTCGAACGATTTGGAAGCACTTGATCAGCGCGGGTTTGAGATCGCATTGGGCGACATCGAGAACCTCGAAGTCCAGCTTTCAACGCTGAATCGTGTGGAAGACGCCAACCGGGCCGTCGAAATAGCAGATCGGGAATACGCTCAGACAAGTGGATTGCTAACGATCCAAAAGCATCAAGGTCCGCGGCATCAGTGGATTGAGAAATTGGAATCTGCAATCGCGTCGCATGATGTCAATGCGTACGAAGAGGCAATGAGCGCAGCGGCAGCGTTTCACCATTCAGGTCTTGAGCGCCAACGCTTCCTTGAACTGTTGAGTACTTTACGGAGATGGTCTGAGGGTTTTGCAGAAAAGATTGAAGATCCAGTATCGAGAGGTATTTGGGGTCCCAGGTTGAAAAATGCCCGGGAGGCGCGAAACTGGCTGCTGGCGCGTCGCAAGATCGAATCGATGGCTTTATCTTCGCGTGAAGACTCTCAGAGCGACCTCGAGCGAATCGATAGGAAAATCCACGATGCTATCTCCTCTCTGGCTGCAGAACGAGCTTGGTCAGAGGCAGTCGGTGGTGCACGTATGGACGGTGCAATGCGTGCGACGATGCAGGCATACGTGCAGGCAGTTCGCAGGCTAGGTAAGGGAACCGGCAAGTATGCCGACCAACGCCGCCGGGATGTGCGGCGGCACTTGGATAGCGCACGCGAGGCTGTGCCGGTCTGGATCATGCCTATTTACAAGGTTGTCGAGCAATTTGAGCTGAAACAGAACATGTTCGATGTCGTCATCATTGATGAGGCGTCGCAAGCCGGTGTCGAATCGATTTTCCTTCAGTACCTCGCACCTAAGGTGGTCGTAGTGGGAGATGACCGCCAGGTTTCTCCATCGGGCGTAGGTGAGGACATTGGTCGTCTTCAGAAGCTTGCGCGCCAGTACCTGTATGACTTTGACGCTATCGATGCATGGGTAGACCCGAAACGTTCTCTCTTTGACGATGCCAACATGCGGTACGGAGGACGAATAGCGCTTGACGAACACCGCAGGTGTGTGCCAGAAATCATCGAGTTTTCTAATGAGTTGGTGTACCGGCCCAACAACATCGAACTCAAGCCGGTTCGTGAACCTGCTAGTGAACGCCTAGCCCCGTTCCGACTTACCCGCACTCCCAACGCCTTCCAAACTGACAAGAAAAAGGTCAACCGGAGGGAGGCGGATGTGCTGGTTGAGCGGCTGATTGGAGTGTTGGAGGACGAAGCGTATGACGGGAAAACAATTGGTGTTATTTCGCTATTAAGCACCTCAGGACAAGCTGATTACATCCGAAATCAACTACTTACTGCTGTTCCCCCTCACGTCTGGGAGGAGCGGGATCTCAAGGTCGGAAGCCCCGCGGATTTCCAAGGCGCCGAAAGGGACGTCATTTTCCTCAGCTTGGTTACCGCAGTTCCGCACCAAACCCGGGTCCAAGCACTCACTCAATTGCAGCATGAGCAGCGCTACAACGTTGCGGTCAGTCGCGCGAAGGACCAGGTCTGGCTCTTTCACTCGATCGGTCTTGAGGATCTTCCGAATCAAGATGATGTGCGGTACAAGCTACTGGAATACGCCTACCGGGTAGCCGAATCATCTCCGGAAAAACGGATTTCGCAGCTTGTTTCGTTTGACGAGCGCGTCGATCCGTTCGACTCTCTATTTGAACAGCGTGTTTACAACGAGCTGGTTCGGAGAGGCTACTTTGTCATTCCTCAATTCGATGCTTTCGGGCGCAAGATTGATCTGGTAGTTCAAGGGCAGGGTGGCCGTTTGGCAGTTGAGTGTGACGGCGATTTTTGGCATAGCGAGGAGTACGCGATTGCGGATCGTTCTCGGCAAAGAGAGCTTGAACGCCTTGGGTGGGCCTTCGCTCGACTTTTCGAGTCTGACTTCTATTTGGATCCGCACGGCCAGATTCAACGGATCGTTGATCGGTTGGACGAGCTCGGGATCCAACCGGGCTACGTTGAGGGCGTCGATTTTGCATCGGCCGATAACATTGAAATCATCGAAACGGAATCTGATCCTGATGACACGAAAGTGCCCTTCAGCCAGGAATCGACTGCACCTGGCCTCCCGCTCGACGCGATTGCACAGCCACCGCTGGATGATGAGCTTGCAGCCGTGATCCAGGAAGACGAATTGTCATCAGAGCCGGTCGTTGAAGGAAGCCGATCCACTCAGTCATTAGATGGCCTTGAGCCCTACGTTGAATTCAAAGGCTCAACGGTGTCTGTATACGCAGCGGGACCCGATCAAATTGACCAAGGTCTTGCCGAGATCATCGCCGTCGAGGGCCCAATTCCGGAGGTAATGCTGTTCCAGCGATATGTGAAGGCTGGTGGAGACCACAAGGTGGCGGGAACAGCACAAGCCGTCTTGCGGGCTGGGATGAAACGCCTTCTGCGACGCGGAACTGTCGTTGAAGCCAGCGGTTCGAAACGCATCTACAAAACGCCGGATCAGCCAGACGTGCGGCCTAGAACTAAGGGATCGCGCATTGCTGATGACATCTCACCGAACGAATGGGAGATGCATATGAGGGCGGTTATGGCAGCCCAAGAGTTCCAAGATGAGGAAGAGCTTTTACGCGCTACTCATCGTCGTGTTGGATACGGTCGGTTCACAGGCAAGATGCACGAACGCCTCGCTGAAGTGCGAGACCAGATTGGGGACGAGTAACCCGAGCCGCGCCGATTGTGTAACAGGATTCAATGTTCGCATACTTCTCCGGTGAATTGCACCTGTGCCTCGGGATGCGACGTATGGAGGTCGGCCTCGTTGCCCTCGCGGTCTTCCCAATCCGCCAGGGTGACGGCGGGGTCGTTCTGAAGGTGCCACATGACTCTGCCGTTTGCAGAACCGCCGAGGAGAAACGCCGCGGCAGCAGACGGGCTGCTGAACTCAATGTCATTGAGCAGAGCGCTGTCTTGAATCTGGTCCGCGTAGCGTTCCCGGGTGGCATGAACACCGCGCGGGGCACTAGGGCGTAGATCTGCCCGCAAGGTGGATCCACCGAGTACCAAGAAACCGCTCGTGGTGCGCTGGCCCAGTCCTTGGACGCTATGGAGCGGAAGGGTCAGCTCGAAAGTTGGCTCGTCCTCGCTTGACGCAGGTGTGGGAGTTTGGCCTGTCCGTCTTTGCTTGAGGGACTTCGAGGATATTGCCTTTGGCTGGAACGCGGATATACCCAGCGCGCTAATAATGAGGTTGGTGTTTTCGATGAACTCATCCAGCTCCGCCTGGGTCTCTTCACTGAGACTGCCCGCCGACGGGGTGTTGCCATTAGCGACTTCGTACCGGTCAGCCTTGATGGCCCGTTGATGAAAGGCATTCTCCAAGAAGGTGATCTCGGTGGCGCCCCAGGAATCGTCGACCACGACCACGTAAATGATGCGGTTGAAGAAGTCCTTGTCTTCGCTGCGGGAGTGCTCGGCGGCGCGGGCAAAAGCAACGCCGTTTTGGCGTGGTGCAGTCTGCCCGATGTAAATGCGGGGCTTGTCGGTCTCCGGGTTCGTGCCCACGAGAAAGTAGACTGCAGGGTGGTTGAGTTCAGCGCGTCGACGAAGCTCTTCGGAGTTAAGCTCGGTGCGTGGAATCGAATACACGCGACCGACCCAGTTTCTGATTGAGGCCTTGATCGGGCCGTCGGCAGTGCCATGCATCATGAAAAGCTGCAGTGTTTTCGGGGAGCCCATGAGGCAGACAGTAGTAGGAAGCCGCGCTCACCATGGCAGCTTGAGCGGTCAATCAACCAGCAATACGGACTCCGCATCGCGGACAACAGGGCGCGAAAATGATTGGTGGGCGGCACCTTTGGTTCGTCGTCAAGCGGGTGTCCACTCAAATGAGCGGCGAAGGGGCTGTGCTGGCGGCGGCCGCGCCGTAGTGTGCCGGGCGCGGGGATGAAAACTTGGAAAATTGAGGCCAAGGCGCCGGGGGCGCACGTTGGGTCTCATGTGGCCACTTGTTCGTAACGACAAAAGTTACGTCGACGTTGCAGCATCCGTCACCGGAGGGGTGACCGCCCCGCGCGCGGGCCGAAGGGACGTCGATAGGCAAAAGCGCTGAACGCGCAGCGCCGGCCCCGGTAACGTAGATCACTATGAGTAACACCGAGCTACCGGAGCAACACAGCGAGGAACACCTCGAGCTCTCCCGCGCAGAGTTCGACCGGGAGAACCTCTCGGACGCGGACATCGAGCAGATCAGGGAGCAGCGCGAGGGCAAAGAGCCGGATGGCTCGTTTATGCGCTGGGTGATCACGCTGTTTGGCACCGGCGTGGGCGCGGGCATCCTGTTCCTCCCCATCAACGCGGGCAGTTTCGGGTTCTGGCCGCTGGTGATTGCGACGCTGCTGATCGGCCCGATGGTGTTTCTCTCCCACCGCACCTACGCTCGCATCGTCTCCGCCTCCCCGGTCAAGGGGCTGGACGTGTTGCAGGTGATCACGGCGCTGACGGGGCGCAAGCGCGGGTTCGCCTCCGCGGTGCTGTACTGGCTGGGCATTTATCCCACGGTGCTCATTTACGCGATCTCGATTACCAACACGCTGGACAGTTTCATTGTGAACCAGCTGGGCGGGGCGCAGGTGAGCCGGTGGCTGCTGGCGCTGGTGGCGGTGGGTGTGATGACAGGCGCGTACGCGTTTGGCAAGAAGCTCACCCTGTGGCTGGCCAACGCGCTGGTGTACCCGCTGATTATCGCGCTGGCGGCGGTG
Source organism: Corynebacterium mucifaciens (assembly GCF_012396315.1). Lineage (GTDB taxonomy): Bacteria > Actinomycetota > Actinomycetes > Mycobacteriales > Mycobacteriaceae > Corynebacterium > Corynebacterium mucifaciens. Next base: position 43,096 of record NZ_JAAXPF010000011.1, read on the forward strand.
TCGCTGTACCTCGTCCCTTCGTGGGATTTCGCGGGCTTCCGCTCGTACGAGTCCTCCTACCCCGTGTGGCAGGGGCTGCTGCTGATTCTGCCGGTGCTGGTGTTCTCCTTCAGCCACATGGCCGCGCTGAGCCAGTTCGCCCTGGACACCCAGAAGAAGATGGACGGCGACGTGGCGGCCACGGAGCGCGAGGTGTCCAAGGTGGAGCTGGTCACGGCGATCCTGTTAGTTGCGTTCACCATGTTCTTCGTGTGGTCGTGTTCGCTCGCTTTGGGCGCGGACGGCATGGACGCCGCCCGCGAGCAGAACGTGCCGGTGCTGTCCTACCTGGCCAACGAGACCGACGCGCCGTTTATGGCGTGGATGAGCCCAATCATCGCCATGTGCGCGATTATCACCTCCTACTTCGGCCACCTGCTCGGCACGGAGGAGGGCACGGCCTACCTGGTGCGCAGTGTGGCGCCGGACGTCGCGGCTCGCTTCTCGACGTCTACCCTTCGGTGGGCCGTCAATATCTTTGTCCTGGTCACCGCAGTGCTGGTCGCCGTGCTGAATCCCTCGATTCTGGACATGATCTCCGTGGTCGGCGGCATCTTCGTGGCGTTTCTGGTCTACATCATGCCCGCGCTGCTGTTTGCCAAGGCCACGGCGTTCAAGCACTACGCCCGCCGGCCGGACACCATCTTCGTGTTCGTGCTCGGCCTGGTCATTATGGGCGTAACGGTATGGGGCATGATCGCAGGGTAAGGGTTTTCGCGCCCGAAAAGATATAGAAAGATATCGGAAAGATATCGAAACAATTCGCTGAACAGGGGAAATGGTGAATTCCGGCCCGCATTCGCCCTGCTATATCTTTCCGATATCTTTCGGAGCCGAAAAATGGGTCCGAAAAGAATTCCCTGGGGAAATGTACAATCGTTGGCATGGTTACGGAATCTGCCTGGGGTGATCTGGCACCGAACGTCCGAGATGCTCTCGAGGCGATCCATGGTGGGGCAACGGCGGACTCGCAGGAGTCTCTCATCTTGGAGTTCAAGGAGGATCCGGCTGTCCGGGAGGGGGAGAAGGGGGCGAGGGCGAAGCTCGTCGAGAAGCTGCTGAATGAAGCCATCTGCATGGCAAATAGTGAAGCTGCAACTGGCCACATCGTTGTAGGGTGGCGGATAAAGCCACGGGCGAGGCCGCGTTCACCGGTACGCAGATGGACGAGGAAAAGCTCGCTCAGAAGATATTCAACGGCACGAAGCCAAACATGAATGTGCAGATCGCGCCAGTACGAGCGTGGGGAGCGAGGCTTCTGGTTATCCATGTGCCGGAAGCGCGGGCGCTCTACACCCGGGGTGACGGCGCTGCGAAACGCCGCACGGCAGATGCCCAGTTTTCCTGCCAGCCGATGACTGAGGAAATGCGCCGCTCGATTGACGAGGCTCGGCGCAATCCCGACTATTCGAACGGCCCCGCGGACATCTCCGTGGACGATCTGCCGTTGGCTGTGATTGAAGAGGCGCGGAGGATGCTTCGCGAGCACAGAAGGGCGCGCGGTTCTGAGGCCGCGGTTCCGCAAACAACGACCGGGCTGCTGCGCGAGCTCGGCCTGGTGCGCGATGACGGCCAGCTCAAGCGGGCGGCGGAAATTCTTTTCGCCGATCCTGACCCCACAGACGTTGTAGTCCGGCACCTGTGGCGCAGTATCCCGGGGGAAGACCCGAAGGCCACGCTGATTTCGGACCCGGTTTTGCTGGCGTTGCCCCGCCTGCGGCGCCTGATTGCGGAAAATGGGGACAGGGAGATCGAACGGGTGCAATTTGACGGCGGTGAAGAGATCGCTATTAGTCGTTTTCCTGAGCAGGCTGTTGATGAGGTGGTTTCCAACGCGTTCATTCACCGCGATTGGCGGCTGCCTGGGCCGGTCGTGGTTGAGCAGACCTACCGCACGCTAAAAATCACCTCGCCCGGTCCCCTGCCGCCGGGAGTAACGGTGGATAAGCTGCTGACCACCACATCGGTTCCGAGGAACAACCGGCTCATGGCGGCGATGCGAACGCTCGGTCTGGCGGAGGAAGAATCGCGTGGCTTCGACCGCATGTGGGCGACCATGATCCGCACTGGTCGAAACGTTCCTGAGGTTTTTGCCACCGAGTCCTACGTTCAAGTGGTCCTGGCTGCGCAGCAGCCCGACACGACCTTCATAAAGGGGCTCAGGAAGCTCTCGGAGCGTTACGGCGAACCGGTTATCAGTAACGTCGCAACGCTGATTGTGCTTTGGCACCTAAATTCCGCTTCTTTGATCACTGCGGCAACTGCAGTCCGCAAAACGCAACTCACTGCCCTTGAGGTGGAAGAGCTTATGGGCGCACTCGTTGAACTTGGAATGCTCGACTCTGTAGCGGACGCCAGCGAGTGGACGCTCAGCGGCGAGGCGCGAAAGCTGCTCGGCCGTGGGCAGGCAGGCGACCTGGCGACGGTGAGCATCCAGGAGTGGATAGAAGCAAAGCTTCTCGACGGCGAATCGCTCCGGTCTGCCGATATCGCAGATCAAACCGGAGTCAGCGTCGCTGGAGCCGGGCGAATTCTCCGCCACCTCCGCAGTCTTGGACGTGCGAAAATTGATCCAGAAGGCCCTCCGCGAGGGCGCGGCACCCGCTGGATTCGGGCGTGAAAGATATCGGAAAGATATCGTAACAATTCGCTGAACAGGGGAAATGGTGAATTCCTGCCCGTGTTTGTTCCGCTATATCTTTCCGATATCTTTCGAATCCGAAAAATGGGTGCAAAAAGAATTCCCTGGGGAGACAGGGTGAGGGCGGAGCGTGGGCGCCGCAAAGCTTAAGTTTCACCTGAATTTCACCGCAGTGGAGTTTCTGGTCTACATCATGCCCGCGCTGCTGTTTGCCAAGGCCACGGCGTTCAAGCACTACGCCCGCCGGCCAGACACCATCTTCGTGTTCGCGCTCGGCCTGGTCATTATGGGCGTGACGGTATGGGGGACATGATCGCCGGTTAAGCACGGTTACGGGAATATGAATTTTCGGCGCTACCTGTAGTGTCGCGCCAGCTAGAGGCCAGTGGGCCGCGGCGCAGAGGTTGCCGGGAGATGAACATACGGTTCCGGACGTATTTTATGTGCTAGTGCAGGAGCATAATTTCCCGCGTGAGCATCACAATCCTCCTCGTACTCATCATCGTCGTTGCCTTGTTCTTCGACTTCACCAACGGCTTCCACGACACCGCAAACGCGATGGCTACCTCCATCGCCACTGGCGCGCTCAAGCCCAAAGTGGCTGTGGCGCTCGCCGGTGTTCTTAACCTTGTCGGCGCGTTTCTCTCCGTCGCCGTGGCCAAGACGGTCGCGGGCGGCATTGTGAAACTTGACGTCTTCGACCTGAACGACACTATTGATTCTGAACGGCTCCTCCTCGTGGTGTTCGCCGGCCTGGCCGGCGGCATTATGTGGAACCTGTTCACCTGGCTCTTCGGCATCCCGTCGTCGTCCTCTCACGCGCTGTTCGGCGGCCTGATCGGCGCGGCAATCGCGGCCATCGGCTTCGACGGCGTGGTCTGGGGCGGCGTGCTGGACAAGATCATCCTCCCGGCGCTGTTCGCCCCGTTCGTCGCCGGCCTGATCGCCGCCATCGGCACCTGGCTGGTGTACAAGATCACCGCAAACGCGGAACAGGACCACCGCGACAACTACTTCCGCTGGGGCCAAATCGGCACCGCCTCCCTGGTGGCACTGGCGCACGGCACCTCCGACGCGCAGAAGACCATGGGCGTCATCTTCTTGGCCATGGTGGCCGCGGGCCAGTTCGGCCAAGATCACCCGATGCCGTTCTGGATCCAGTTCGCCTGCGCATTCGCCATCGCGCTGGGCACCTACTCCGGCGGCTTCCGCGTGATCCGCACCTTGGGCAAGGGTCTGGTGGAGATCCACCCGCCGCAGGGCATGGCCGCTGAGACCTCCTCCGCCGCCATCATCCTCACCTCCTCCCACCTGGGTATGGCGCTGTCCACCACCCACGTGGCCACCGGCTCCATCCTCGGCTCCGGCCTGACCGGCCCGAAGGGCGAGGTCCGCTGGGGCGTGGCCGGCCGCATGGCGCTCGCCTGGATCACCACCCTGCCCGTCGCCGCACTCGTGGCGTTCTGCACCTGGTGGGTCGGCCACTGGGCGGCTGAGCTGGGCGGCGACCTGCTGTGGGGCGGCGTCGCCCTCGCCCTGATCATCCTCCTCGGCGGCGGCTACATGTTCTGGCAGGCATCCCAGAAGCCGGTGCACAAGGACAACGTCAACGACGACTGGGACGGCGACTCCAAGTCCCCGGCCCACACCACCAGCGACGCGACCAAGGGCTCCCGCGACTCCGGCGAGCCGGCCGACTTTGTGGACACCTCCCGCGGTCTCGAGTCCCTCCACAGCGGCTCTACCGCTGACCGCCACGACCACCTCCACCGCTAACCGCCGGAAAGGACACTCATCATGATTGACCTACTGCAATCCCTGTTCCTCGTCACCGGCGTGGGCATCCTATTGGGCGCAGGCCTGCCGGCGCTGTTCTCCCTGAGTATCCACTTCCTCTCCCCGTCCGGGGACGGCACGGCAGCCTCCGGCGGCCGCCGCGCGCTGGGCTGGATCTTCATGGCCATCGTGCTGGTAGCCGTGGTCGCCGCGATTCTGCTCATCGCCCGCGAGCGCATTGAGTACTTCACCGGGTGGGACCCCTACCCGTTCCTGTAACCGCCAAGCTCCTTCGCCGCCTCTGCACGCGCCCCGGTCAACCCCGGGGCCTTTTTCATGGACACGGCCCAATCGTTGGTGTTGACAAACTATTTGTCACAACCTAAGGTTGCCAGAACATGAACGGAAGGTTAACAACCTTCCCCGGTAATGAAAGGAGGTGGGCCATGAAGGGCTTCATCAATAGCATCCGTGCATGGTTCCGCGACGAGGAGCGTGGCATCGCGTCGCTGACCGAACTCTCCCCGCTCGCCGTGCTCCCGCACGCCGACGCACGTTCGTAGAACGCCGCTGAAAAAACCGGGCCTGTCCCCCGCAAGGGGGCAGGCCCGGCTTCGTTGTTCTGGTATCTCCGCCGAGAACTTACTTCTCCAGCGTGCTCTCGTGCTGAGCGAGTGCCACGCCAGTGAGCACCCCGCAGGACTGCCATACGGCCTACCTACTGGTCATGTGCGCGGCCATCTGGCAGATGTTCGCGGTCTCGAACCTAGAGGTGCACGACCTCAAAGTCCCCCTTCTCGGCGAGGTACTCCGCGGCCACAGAGCGGTGGCACACGGCCGGGTCGGGCTCTGAGCAGAGGAGAGCGGAGCCGTCGATAAGCTTGGGCATCTCGCGCTCGGCGAACTCCGCGCGAAGCTTCGTCGCAAATTGGTCGAACGGCAGGCCCTCCTTGCGGTACGCGCGCATGAGGTCCTCGCTCGGCGCGAGCGCCAGCTCGTGGGAGTAGCCGATGCCCGCGATGGTGTCGAGGAACCACGGCAGGTCCGACTGCTTGGTAAATCCAGCGAGCTGGTTCGAGTTGTGCCGCCGGATGTCCACGACCTGGGTCACGCCGTTGTCACGGAGAATGTCGAAGAACTCCTCCGCGGTCTTTTTGCTGTAGCCGATGGTGTAGAGCCGCATGTGCGCGACTGTAGCGGTTGTGGACTCTGCATTGCGGACAATTCCGGTTAGGGCAACTATTGGTGGTAACCAACGAAGAAACGGGGGTGGCCTGCGGGGTTGCCCTCGCCCGGCTCGTAAAAGTTGACATGCGAAACTGTGCATAAGTCCGTGACCTGCCGGTTTGAAGCTGTACGTCTGTCCACGGTGTCAGTTCTTGCGAAAATGGCACCCGAATGATCTGCTAGTTCCGCGCCAAAGCCTATCGACGCCCAAGGCGCGGGAACGGGGAGGGCCGGAGGTGCGTCGCAAGGCAAAGGCCCATCACTACACTGCATAGCCATGACTGAGGCGACCCCCCACCGCTATACGGCCGAGCTGGCCAACACCATCGAGCAGAAGTGGCAGGCGTACTGGCGCGACAACCAGACGTTTTATGCCCCGAACCCGGTCGGCGACCTTGCTCCGCAAGCGTCGCAAGGCCAGGCCGAATTGCCCAAGGACAAGCTCAACGTCCAGGACATGTTCCCCTACCCCTCGGGCGTGGGGCTGCACGTGGGCCACCCGCTGAGCTACATCGCCACCGACGTCTACGCGCGCTACAACCGCATGCTGGGCAAGAACGTGCTGCACACGCTGGGTTACGACGCCTTCGGTCTGCCCGCCGAGCAGTACGCGATCCAGACCGGCACGCACCCGCGCGTGACCACGGAGGCGAACATCGCCAACATGCGCCGCCAGCTGGCCATGCTGGGCCTGGGGCACGACCCGCGTCGCTCCGTGGCCACCACGGACCCGGAGTTTTACAGGTGGACGCAGTGGATCTTCCTGCAGATTTACAACGCGTGGTTCGACCACGAGCAGCAGAAGGCGCGCCCGATCGAGGACCTGGTGCGCGACCTCATGTCCGGCGCCCGCAAGACGAAGGACGGGCGCAACTTCCGCGACCTGACCACGCAGGAGAAGCACAAGGCGATCGACGAGTTCCGCCTGGTCTACCTCTCGGACTCCATGGTGAACTGGTGCCCCGGCCTGGGCACCGTGCTGGCTAATGAGGAGGTCACCGCGGACGGGCGCTCCGAGCGCGGCAACTACCCCGTCTTCCGTAAGCGCCTGCGCCAGTGGATGATGCGCATCACGGACTACTCGGACCGTCTGCTCGACGACCTGGAGCTGCTTCAGTGGCCGGAGAAGGTCAAGAGCATGCAGAGCAACTGGATCGGCCGTTCCCGCGGCGCGGAGGTCGCGTTTTCCTCCCCCGCCGGCGACATCACTGTCTTCACCACCCGCCCGGACACCCTCTTCGGCGCGAGCTATGTGGTGCTCGCACCGGAGCATCCGCTTGTCAGCGAGCTCGTGGCCGACGCCTACCCCGCAGACGTGGACGCCCGCTGGACCGGTGGCGCCACCACCCCGCGCGAGGCCGTGGACGCCTACCTGCGCGCCATCGCCGCGAAGTCCGACGTTGAGCGCCAGGAGAATAAGGACAAGACCGGTGTGTTCCTAGGCTCGTACGCCGTGAACCCGGTCAGCGGCGAGGAAGTGCCCATCTTTATCGCGGATTACGTGCTCACCGGCTACGGCACCGGCGCCATCATGGCGGTGCCGGCGCACGACGAGCGCGACTACGAGTTCGCCTCCGTCTTCGGCCTGCCCATCACCGCAGTGCTGGACGGCGACGTCTCCGAGGCCGCGTTCACCGGCGACGCCGCCCACATCAACTCCGCCAACGACGACGGGTTGGACCTCAACGGTCTGGGCAAGGACGAGTCGATTGAAAAGGCGATAGCTTGGCTCGTCCATAAGCAAGCAGGCTCCGAGAAAATTCAGTACAAGCTGCGCGACTGGCTGTTTGCCCGCCAGCGCTACTGGGGTGAGCCGTTCCCGATCGTCTACGACGAAAACGGCCAGGCGCACGGCCTGCCCGAGGACATGCTGCCGGTGGAGCTGCCGCAGGTGGAGGACTACAACCCCGTCGCATTCGACCCGGACGACGCCGACTCCGAGCCCGCGCCCCCGCTGGCCAAGGCCACCGAGTGGGTCGAGGTGGAGCTGGATCTCGGCCACGGCAAGCAGAAGTACTGGCGCGACACGAATGTCATGCCGCAGTGGGCGGGTTCCTCCTGGTACCAGCTGCGCTACATCGACCCGACGAACGCTGACGCGCTCGTCGACATCGAAAACGAGCGGTACTGGACCGGCCCGCGCCCCGAAGAGCACGGCCCGAACGACCCGGGCGGCGTGGACCTCTACGTCGGTGGTGTGGAGCACGCCGTGCTGCACCTTCTCTACGCCCGCTTCTGGCACAAGGTGCTCTACGACCTGGGCTTTGTCACCTCCAAGGAGCCGTACCGCCGCCTGTTCAACCAGGGCTACATCCAGGCCTACGCCTACACCGACGCGCGCGGCGTGTACGTGCCGGCCGCCGAGGTGGAGGAAAAAGACGGCCGCTTCTTCTACCAGGGCGAAGAGGTGAACCGCGAGTACGGCAAGATGGGCAAGTCGCTGAAGAACGCCGTCGCGCCCGACGACGTCGTGGAGGAGTACGGCGCCGACACCCTGCGCGTCTACGAGATGTCGATGGGGCCGTTGGACACCTCGCGCCCGTGGGCGACTAAGGACGTCGTCGGCGCGCACCGCTTCCTGCAGCGACTGTGGCGTCTGGCTGTCGACGAAACCTCCGGCGCCCCGGCCGTGGTCGACGCCGAGCTGACCGACGAGGATTTCAAGCAGCTCCACCGCACCATCGCCGGCGTACGCGACGACTACGAGCACCTGCGCGACAACACCGTGGCCGCCAAGCTCATCGAGTACGTGAACTACCTGACCAAGACCTACCCGAACGGTGCCCCGCGCGCCGCCGTGGAGCCGCTGGTGCAGATGGTCTCGCCCTTGGCGCCGCACATCGCGGAGGAGCTGTGGTCGGTGTTGGGCCACACCGAGACCATCACCTTCGAGCCGTTCCCCGAGTTCGACGAGCAGTGGCTGGTCGACGACACCGTCGAGGTTCCCGTCCAGATCAACGGCAAGGTCAAGGCGCGCATCGACGTCGCCGCCGACGCCTCGAAGGACGACCTCGAGGCCGCCGCCCTTGCCGACGAGCGGGTCGCCGAGCTGGTGGACGGCAAGAACGTGGTGAAGGTGATCGCCATCCCGGGCCGCATGGTGAACCTGGTGGTGAAGTAGGGCCTCGGCCGCGGATTTGTTCACTCGCAGGTGTCCAAGTGGTGAACAAATGCCCTATTTGCCCTTAGTGCCAAGGTGGTTGTGAACGACGAACCGTAGGAGGTTTTGTTCATGACCGATTCGCAGTTGCCTCAGTTGGTGCCGTCGGTGTTGACGTCGGCTCCGGCTGTTGAGGTCCCGGTGGTTGCCCGG
>NZ_JAAXPF010000012.1 GCF_012396315.1 Corynebacterium mucifaciens
CACCAAAGCCGGCACAAGCCTTCCAGCAGAAGTCAGCATCATCCGCACCACCACCCAAACCGCCCCACCCCCACAACCCATCACGATCTAACACCCAAACCCGTTCACAACCACTTGACACAAAGCGTTGGCGGTGGAATTGTTCACTTTCCCCAGGTGGCCAGATTCCTAGAGCGGGTTTGTTCACCGCACGGTGAACAAATCCGCGAAGCGTCGTGACGCCCAGGCCTGTGACGGGAGTGACTGATACCATCCCGTGTGAACGACACCGACGATCACGAAGGATGAGCGCATGTCCACCCCTTACAACGGCGGCGGGTACGAGCCGTACCCGGAGCACCCGGATGGCAGCCACCCCGAAAACGGGCCCGGCAATTACGGCGAGAACTACGCCGCCTTCGACGTGAACACGGCGGCGTCGATGGCCGGCGCGACCGCGCTGCGCTTCCACGGCGAGCAGCTCACGGACAACGTCCCCGGCGACGGCGTCTCGCCGCACCCGATCAATGATCCGGCGTCCAACGGCTGGTTCCACGTGAAGGGCGACGGCAAGCTCAACGTGTTGGAGGCCATCGGCTGGGGCCTGAAGGCGACGTTCAGCAACGCCAAGCTGTGGATCCCGCTGGGTATCGCCTCCACGCTGGTGGTGTTGGCGGGCCAGTTCCTGCCCGGGTTCGGCGCGGTCATTGCGGCGGCCGGCTCGATCCTGCTCGCCCCGTGGATGGCGGGTGTGGCACTGCAGCAGACGTTGGCGCAGCGACTGACGTACAACGACGCTAAGGCGCCGGCCTTCGGCAAGACCGTTGGGGTCGCGGCTCTGTTGGGCGTCCTCGGAACCATCGCGCTCAGCCTCCTCATCATGGTTCTCGCGTTCGGTGCCCTGTCCACCACTGACCCGTCGACGCTGCCGGACTCCACGGAAAACGTCAGCGCGGGGGAGATGTGGGCCTTCGTGCGCCCGGTGCTCGGCGCGCTCGGTATCTCGTTCCTGATCGCGCTGCTGGTGGCGCCGTTTCTCATGTTCCAGCTGTGGTACGCGGCGGACAACAACGGCTCGTTCGGCCACGCCATGGGCGCGGGCTTCAAGGCTGGGGCGTCGAATTACCTGCGCATCCTGGGCTTCGTCGTGCTCCTGGCCCTGATCAACATCGTCGGTGCGGCGCTACTGGGCATCGGCCTGATTGTCACGCTGCCCGGCACCATGCTCGCCTCGGCGCACGCGTACCGCCAGATCTCCGGCGGCCCCGTGCCCAAGGATGCGGTCGCTACAGCGTAACGACGGTGCGTCCGCTGCCCCGACCGTCCAACAGCCGACGCGCAACTTCCACCACGCCATCCAGACCGACTTCCTCGGTGCGGATGGCGTTTGTGTCGAGGGACTCGTCCAGCACCTTCCACGCCGCGTCGCGTACATCGTTGGGCGCGTCCACGGAATTGATGCCCACCAGCTGCACCCCGCGCAGGATGAACGGCAGCACGCTCGCGGGCAGGTCGTTGCCGGCGGCCATGCCGCACGCGGTGGCCACGCCGCCCCAGGTGAGCTGGGAAAGCGCGTTCGCCAGCATGGTGGAGCCAACCGTGTCCACCACGCCCGCCAGTCGCGCCTTCTGCAGCGGCTTGCCGGGCTCGGAGAAGTCGGCACGGTCCACAACCTCGGCGGCGCCGAGCTCCTTCAGCCACGCCTCGTGCTCGGCGACGCGGCCGGTCATGGCCCACACCTCGTGGCCTCGGGCGGACAGGAGCTGCACTGCGATGGACCCCACTCCCCCGGTGGCGCCGGTGACCAGCACGGGGCCGTCGAGAGGCGACAGCGCCACGCGCTCCAAGCCCGCCACCGATAGCGCGGCGGTGTAGCCCGCGGTGCCGATTGCGGCCGCCTCGAAGGCGCTGAAGCGGGCCGGGACGCGGGCGACGTCGTGGGCGTCGACGCGCACCTGCGGCGTGTACCCGCCGTGCCGGCGCTCGCCGAGGCCGCGACCGTTGACGGTGACCAGCGTGCCGTCGTCGAGGGTGCCGACGACGTCGATGCCCGGGACCATGGGCAGATTGCGCAAGATCCCGCGGTTGCCGGACAGCGCCATCGCGTCCTTGTAGTTCACAGACGAGTGGCTCACGTGGATCAGGGTGTCGCCGTCGCCTGCGTACGCCTCCTGCGTATCGACGACCTCCGGACCACTCTCAGTAACAATCAAGCTGCTGCTCATGGTGGCCAGCATAGGCCGGGGTTACGGTTGGGCGGGTGAGAAAATCGAGCGAATTGCAGGAAAAGACCGCGGCGGTGGTGACCGCGCTGGTCGTGCTCTCGTTCACGGTGGGCAAGGCGTTCGTGTCCATCCCGGGGTTGTGGTCGGCGGAGTCGCACCAGGTCAGCCAAATTCGCCTGAACCCGCTGGAGACCTTCGAGTACGCGCGCGTGTGGTGGGGCCCGTGGTTGAACCTGTTCGGCAACATCGCGCTGTTTGTGCCGGTCGGCTTCGTCGCGTACCGGGGCTCGGTGGCGCGGGCGACGCTGATCGGCTTGGTGTGCAGCCTCGGCATCGAGACCGCCCAGTACGTCTTCTCGTGGGGCTACAGCGACGCCGACGACGTGATCTGCAATGTTGCGGGTGCGTGGCTGGGTGCGGTGGTGGCCGCAGGGGCGTCGAGAGGCACGCGCTCGGTGGTGCTGTGGTGCATCGCCGCGGTGGGCGCACTCAGCCTCGCCGTGTACGCGGCGCTAGGGTTGAGCGCATGAGCGAGCGCGGATGGTTGACTAGGCGGGTGTTCCCCGCCGGTAGGGAGCCCGATCCGCGGTTCACGCTGGCCAATGAGCGCACCTTCCTCGCGTGGACGCGCACCGCGCTCGCGTTTTTGGCGGGCGGCATTGCGCTCGAGGCGTTCGAGCTACCAAGCATCGAGCCGGGGGTGCGCAAGGCGTCCGCGGCGGTGCTCATCCTCATTGCCATGACCATTTCCGGCGGCGCGGCGGTGCGGTGGGTGCGCGTCGAGCGGGCGCTGCGTCACGACGAGCCGCTGCCCGCCCCGGCCATCATCCCGGTACTGTGCCTCGCCGTGTTCCTTGCGGCCCTCGTGGTGGCGGTGAGCGTGCTTCGATGATCCCGGTCGCCGACCCCGGTCTGCAGCCGGAGCGCACCGCGATGAGCTGGACGCGCACGGCCCTGGCCATGCTGGTGTGCGCGGCGGCGCTGCTGCGCTGGGCAGGCGCGTACCCCGCGCTGATCGTGGTGGCTGCGGCGGTGCTGGCCACGGGCGGCCTGGTCATCGTTGCGCTGCACCGGCGGACCTACCGCTTCGAGGCGGACGCGCTGGCCAATGAGCGCAGCCAGCCCAACACGGCCGCGGTGTTCGTGCTTACCGCGATGATGCTGGGGATCGGCGGGCTGGGGTTGTACCTGGTGGTGGGGTAAGCCTGCGCTAGTTGCCGCCGGTGTAGTGGGCGTGGTGCAGCTGGAGCAAGGTAAGGCCCTGGTCGGTGCAGACAACCTGCCCGGGCGCGGTCTCGCGCGCGATGCCGAAGGCCTCCAGCCAGGGCAGCCAGTCCCCCGTTTCCGCATCGGTGGGCTGGCCGCTCACGAGCGATTCCACGATCCAGCGCCACGTGCTTTCGCCCATCAGGCCTTCAAAGCCGCGGCGGAGGTGGTCGGCGGCGGCCGGAATCGGGTCCGGGTGGTTGAGAAACGCGAGGCCAGCCTCGGTGGGGGTGAGCTGGCCGCCGCGCAGGCTCAGCAGGCCTGCGTCGAGGAGGAGGTCGGCCACGGTGAGGGGAAATGGCAGCTGGACCACGCCACGGAGCGCGCCGGCGACGGCTGGGGGCACCTCGCCGTTGTCGTAGGGCACGCCGGCGGAGAAAATGCCCATGAGCTCGGCGACGACGCCGGCGGGGTCGCGCGGGCCCTCCAACATCTCGCCGAAGAACTCGGTCACCGCGTTGATCATGGCGGGGTTGCGCTCCGGGTGCGGGTCCATGTCGATGATCTGGAGCAGGTCGGGGCGGGACTGCAAAAAGTCGTCGAAGTGCTGGGCGAGGCCGGGGCCGTCGTCCTGCGCGTCGGCGGCGGCGACCTCGTCGAAGAACATCTCCTCGGCCACGTTGCCGATGCGGGTGGACACCGCAACCGGGTCGGCCTGCGTCATCCGGTCCAGCATCCGTTCCGGCGGCATGACGGGCAGGTAGGAAAACATCAGGGTGATGGTCTCCAGGTCGGGCTCGATGCCGGCGGCGAGGAGGCGGGCCTGGTTGCGGAACGTGGTCATCAGCTCTGGCCCGCTGCAGGCTTCCACCACGTCGGGCCCGGCGGCGTCGACAAGCATCGGCGTCGGGCCCTCGATGCTGGAGGGGCCGAGGACCTCTACGTGGACGTTCCAGTTCGCCGCTGGGTCGTACACGTACGTCAGCGGCGGCATCTCAGCGACGGTGAGCTCATCCTCGTGGTGCTCGCCCGCGCCCGGGACCTCGGCGTACACGCAGCGCTGAGCTCCTTCGTGGCCCACGTAAAGGTGGGTGGCCGCGCCGGTGAAGCCGAGCGAGGCGTCGATGATCTGGGCGAGCTCGCCCAGCGTCATCGTCTCCTCGACGTTGACGCAGCGGGAGATTTCGGGCGATGCGCCCTCCACGATCATCAGCACTGAGACGGTCATGCCCGCTGGCCGCCCAGGAGAAGCATGTGGGCGGCGCTGTCGGAGCGGTTTGTCAGCCCGAGGGTGCGGTGGCCGGCATCGATCAGACCCACGGAGCGGGCCGGGACCGGGGTGGTGTTGACGGCGAGGTCGCCGTCGACGACGACGACGGCGTAGTCGAAATCCTCGTCCACCACGACGGCCAGCTCGGTTTCCGGCGCCAACGTGAGCTGCGCGGCCACGCAGGGCTCGGCAGTTTCGAGATCGCCGGAGCGGCCGAACATGCGCCCGGCAAACACGTAGGCCTCACCGGCGGATGCCGTGGTCACGCTGCGCAGCCCAAACGCCTCGGGCTGGGCCAGCTGGTCCTCGGCGGACACAGTGTCGGCGCGCACGAGCACCTGCACCTGCGCCTGCTCGAGCACCCCGCCGAGGCGGGCAGTGCCGTCGTGGCGCCACGCGAGCGCCGTGCAGTCTGCCGGCGCGTCGCCTGGGTCCGCCTGGCCCTGCAGGAACGCCACCCCGCGCCACGGACCAACGCTCAGCTCAATGAATGACATGGCGCACAGCTTAGATTATTCGGCGCTGACGGGCCGTTTCCACGGCCGCGGTGCGGTTGTCCACGCCCAGTTTGGCGTAGATGTGGATGAGGTGGGTTTTCACCGTCGCCTGCGAGATGAACAGCTGCTCGGCGATCTCCCTGTTGGAGGCGCCCGTCTGCAGCGCCCGCAGGAGCTCGATCTCACGCGCGGAGAGCGCCTCCGCCGGGTTGACCAGCCGGTCCGCCAGGACGTTGGCCACCTGCGGGGAGAGCACGCGGGTGCGCTGTGAGGCGCGCACGACCGCGTCGTACAGCTCGTCCTCCGGGGCGTCTTTGAGCAGGTAGCCCATCGCGCCCGCCTCCACGGCGGCCACCACGTCCGCTTGGGTGTCGTAGGTGGTCAGGATGAGCACCGGCGGCCCGCTCGCCTCCACGAGCCGGCGGGTGAGGTCGATGCCGGACGCGCCGGGCATCTGGATGTCGGAGACCACCACGTCAACCCCGTCCGGCACCTCGGCGTTCCCGTCGGCGGCCTCGGCGACGACCTCGACGCCGTCGAAGGAATTGAGTACGGCACGCAGGCCGGCGCGCACGACCGGATGGTCGTCGATAAGCATGACGCGAAGTGTCATTTCCCCTCCAAGGGCAGTGTCGCGGCGAGGACGTTGCCCTCCACCGTCATCTCTCCGCCGACCTCCTCCACGCGGGCGCGCAACCCTTTCAGCCCGTAGCCCTCCGGGCCGGAGATGCCGCGGCCGTTGTCGAAGACGTCGATGGTTGCGGTCGCGCCAAGCCTATCCACGGTGACCACGGCCGACGACGCCCCGGCGTGGCGCACGATGTTGCTCAGGCCCTCGCGCACGAGGCGCTCCGCGACCGACGCGGCGGGTTCCGGCAGGTCCACGGCGTGCACTCGCACCTCCAGCGCCTCGCCCAGCGCGCGCTGCCGGTCCTCGGCCTGGCGGGCCAGACGCTCAAGCCGTGCGGGCAACGGCGGGCGCTTCGGTGTCGACTGTCTGGCCCCCTCCACCTCGGCGGCGTTGGCGGAGTTCTCGGAGACGAAGCGGCGCGCTTCCGCCAAGTTGTCGGAGGCGGTAGCGCGGATGACGTCCAGGGTCTCGCGCGCCGGGTCGCCTTCGCCCAGCTGCTTGTCCATCGCGCGGCCGAGCAGGACGATGGAGCTCAAGCCCTGCGCCATCGTGTCGTGGACTTCCCGGGCCAGGCGGGCGCGCTCCTGCGCCACGCCCGCGGCGTGCTCGGCGTGGGCGGCCTCGCGCTGGGCGGCACGCAGGTCCTCCGCCATCTGCCGGTAGTGGTCCGCCTCGGCCCGCAGCGCCTGGTAGGCGTGGACGATGAACACGGCCAACACCGTGCCGATGGTGGGGCCCACGATCGCGCCGGGCCCGCCCCCCGGCGCGGTGACCGACAGGGTGACAGCCAGCAACGCAGCCGTCACGGGCAGTTCCCACCGCACCGGCAGGATCACGCACGCCAGCATGACCAGCGGGAACTCGAGCCAGACAAACGCCTCGGACAGCACGGCCAACCCCACCCACAACACGGCGACAACGGCGAGCCACACGTACGGTGCCCACGCCGGGTAGGCCTTGCCGCGGTTGTGCCACACGGTGCCGGCCAAGTAGACCGCGGCGAAACAGGCGGCCAGGAGGAGGGCCGCCAGCGGGGCGCCGTCTCGCACCTGCCCGGCCAGCCCCACGGCGAGGAGCACGGCGACAAGCACATGCAGGCTCACGCGCAGCATTTCCAGGATCCGGTTGGTGGACAACATGCGACTGAGCGTAGATCAACCGATCGGTTGACCGGGATTTCAACCGCTGTCCCGATGTGTTCCGGTGCAGGTCAACGGCAGGATGAAAGCCATGTTCGTAGGAATGAGAGAAATCACGTCAGCGAAGGGGCGCTTCGGGCTGATCGCCGGCACCGTTGCGCTCATCACGCTGCTGGTGGTTGTGCTGACTGGCCTGACCGCCGGCTTGGGTAAGCAAAACACGTCCGCGTTGGAGGCGCTGGACCCGCAGTCCGTGGTCTTCCAGGACCCGGAGGACATCTCGTTCACCACCTCCCGCGTCACGGCGCGCGACGGCCTCACGCCGCTGGGCACGAGCCAGATGCTCATGACTAAGGCGGACGGCAACGACGCCGCGGTGGCCATCCTCTCCCTGCCGGAAGGTACGGAGCTACCGGGTGGCGCGGTCCTGGGCTCGGAGGCCGTCGCCGCGCCGGGCCTGAACGTCAACGAGGGCGATACGGTCACCGTCGCCGGCAACGACATCACCGTCGGCGCAATCGGCAAAGACCTCGCCTTTTCCCACTCGCCTGTCCTGTGGGTGCCCACGGAATTCTGGCAGCAGATCATGCGCACCGACGCCGACGGCACCGTGCTGCTGTCGGACCAGTCGGACCAGGAGGTCGGCGGCGGCGTCAGCCTGAAAGAGTCCTTCAACGGGCTTCCCGCCTACTCCTCGGAACAGGGCTCGTTAAAGCTCATCCAGGGCTTCCTCTACGCCATCGCCGCGCTGGTGATCATCGCCTTCCTCACCGTGTGGACGATGCAGCGCACCCGCGACCTGGCCATCTTGAAGGCCATCGGCGCATCCAACGGCTACCTGCTCAAGGACGCGCTCGGCCAGTCCGCCGTACTCCTGGCAGTCGGCGTGCTCATCGGCGGCGTCGCAGCGTACGGGCTGGGCATGTGGATGCAGGGCGCCGCACCGTTCGCCCTCTCCCCCGTCACGGCCATCGTGCCCCCGGTCGCCATCTGGGCGCTGGGCATGGTCGGCGCGCTGATCGCCACCCGCTCCATTGTGAAGGTCAACCCGCAGCAGGCCCTTGGAGGTGCCGCATAATGCTCGAACTGAAAGACATCACCGTGGCGTTCCAGGACGGCCAGGAAAAGCGCACCGTGCTCGACCACCTGGACTTCACCGCCAAGCCGGGCGAGATGACCTTCATCGTCGGCGAGTCCGGCTCCGGCAAGTCCACCCTCCTGTCCGTGGCCGCCGGCCTGATCACGCCGGATTCGGGCACGGCGCAGCTCAACGGCGTGGACGTGGACGACGACGTGCGCCGCGACAAGATCGGCATGATCTTCCAGCAAGCCAACCTCATCGCCGCCCTCAACGTGCGCGACCAGTTGCTGGTCACCGACCACATCCGAGGACTTCGTCCTCGGAAGGAAAGAGCCGAGGAGCTGCTGGCCACAGTGGGCCTCGACGGCCTCGGCGATCGCCGGATGGGTGCGCTCTCCGGCGGCCAGCGCCAGCGTGTCGGCATCGCCCGCGCGCTCATGGGCGAGCCGGACCTGCTGCTCGCGGACGAACCCACGGCCTCCCTGGACGCGGACCGCTCCCAGGAGATTGTGAAGCTGCTGCGCCAGCTCACCGAGGAGCGGGGCATCGCCTGCGGCTTTGTCACCCACGACCGCTCGCTCATCACGGCCCGTGACGAGGTCTTCGAACTCGGCGTGAACGCTTAGACTGGCCCCTGTGTTCTACGCAGCGTTCTACGCAGCCACTGGCCCCGCCCCGCTCGACGCCGCCCTGTTAGCCAGGGAGATCGAGCGCAGGGCGGGGCTTTCGCGTCGCGGCCCCCAGGTCACGTCGCTCCCGCCGTTGCTTGACGACGACCTGACGGCCGGCGACGGCTATTGGCTGGCGGGGCGAAGCGTCGTCGAGAAGCTGCGGGCGTTGGACAGCAACGTTGTCGCGTACGCGGTGGGCGACGGGTTTATCGTGACCTCGCTGCAGGAGATGGGGGCGACGATGCTGCGCGGGCGCGACCTGGTACGCGTGCCGCACGGGATCTTCCGTGTGCCGGAGTGGGGGCAGCGCACGTTCGTGGCCGGCGCGACCGCGGAGTTCGTGCGTGGCTACGTGCCGCTGCAGGCGGCGGGGCGGTTTGTGGAGCCGGCGCGTTACCGCAGCAGGGACCGCGAGCGGGTGGCCATGACAACGAACGCGAGTGCGCCGAGCACCACGGTGGACAGCAGTGTGCCGGAGAGGAAGCCCAAGTCCACGGTGGCGGCGCCAAGCGCGGAACCGGACGCTATGCCCACCTGGAACGTGACCACGTAGACGGAGCTGGCCAGGTCCTGGTTGCGCTGGCCCGCGAACAGGAAGATCGTGGTGGCCACCGTGGGAAGCGCGCCCGCCGCAGCGCCAAAGACGGCAATGACCAGGAACATGCCCACGCCCGAGGCGTAGTGCAGCGCGAGTAGGCCCGCGATGCCGGAGATGACCAGCGTGGCGGTGACGGCGCCGTTGAGGCGGATCATGCGGGCGTCTACAAGCCGGCCCGACAGCGTGACCCCCACCAGGCCGGCGACGCCGTAGAGCGCGACGCCGTACGGCACGTACTGGTGGCCGGCCGTGTTCTCCACCAGCAGCGCGAGGTAGGTGAAGGTAGCGAAGATGGCCATGACCGCGAAGATGAGGTAAATCACCAGCGACGGGATCGCGGACTTGGTCGCCTGCGCCTTTGCCGCGCTGTTGGGTGCGATGGCGGGCAGGCTGGGCAGCGTGGCTACCAGCAGCACCAGTGCCGCGAGGACGGCCACGCCCAGCACCCAGGTGGCGGCGCGCCAGCCGATGGCCGCGCCCATCGCCGTCGTGAGCGGGGAGCCGAGCACCATGGACAGCGTGGAGCCGAACGAGACAGCCGCGACGGCCTTGCCGGTCTGCCCGGCGGGCGCGATGCGGGCCGCCATCGGGTTGACCAGGGACCAGAAGAGGCCGTGCGTAAACGCTGCCGTGACACGGCCCGCGACCAGCGAGGCGTAACTCGTCGCGGTGGCCTGGAGCACGATGCCACCAAGCAAGAACAGCAGAGTGCCAATGAGCAGGTAGCGCCTATTGACGTTGCGCGTCAGGTGCATCAGCGGAATGGTCACGACCGCCACTAACCCTGCGTACACGCTCATGAGCAGGCCGATCTGGCCCTCAGAGACACCCAGGTCCTGCGCCATGGGCGAGATGAGGCCCACCGCGAACATCTCGAACGTGACGTAGACGAACGCGGCGAAACTCATTGCCGCCAGCGGGACAACGGGGAACTGTGTTGGCTGGCTGGTTAGCTGGGTGTTTGGCACCGGGCAAAAGTACGGCCCATGGTGGGACAGCGCAAGCCCTGGCGGATCGGTGCTTGCGGACTCTGATACTCCGCATTGCGGACAACTGGGGGCACACCAACTATTGGCGTCGCCCGGTGATTTGCCGGGCGGTGCGAAGGTGGCCCTGGCGACCGCTTGCGGACTCCGCAACTCCGCATTGCGGACAACTAGGGGCGCACCAACTATTGGCGCCTCCCGGTGATCTGCCGGGCGATGTCGCGGGCGAACGGGCTGACTCCGCCGATGGTGCCGGCGCCCGGGCCGTTGATGTTGTCGAAGCCGATGACGAACAGCCCAGGCGTGTCGCGCGGGATGCTGCGGATGGGAGATAAGGCCGGCCGGAAGCCGGTGGCCCAGATGATGGCATCGAAGTCGGTGAGCTGATCGAGAGACGCGGGCATCGGTGTGGCGCCCAGTAGGCCCGCGTCTTTGGCGCGGCGGACCTCTGGCACCTGGACGATCTCGCCGCGGAAGTCCGCGCCACCTGGGTCTTCCTCACCGTGCGCGATGGCGACGAAGCGTTCGCGGTTGCGGCGGAAAAGCTGCTCGCCGTCGATATCCTCGGGCATGAACGACGGTGGCCGGCGGGTGAACCACTGCACGGACACCCCGGCATGCCCCAAGTCGGCGACGATCTGAGCGCCAGAGTTGCCCCCGCCGACGACGGCCACGCGCTGGCCGGCAAAATCGGAGGGGCGGCGATACGACGCTGAATGCAGCTGCGTACCCGTGAACGTCCCCGGCACGAACGGCACGAACGGCGCGGACCAGATGCCCGTGGCTATGACCACGTTGCGGGCGGTGAGGCCGTTGAGGTGGAACGCGGAGCCGTCGTAACGCACCTGCGTGACGCGCTCGCCGCGGCGAATAGGTAGGTCGTAGCGCTGCTCGTAGCGGGTGAGGTAGTCAACGACGTGGTCGCGCGGCGGGTAGCCGTCGAAGTGGGGCATGGGCCAGCCGGGCAGGTTGGAAAACTCGGCACGGGAAAACAGCGTCAGCGCGTCCCAATAGTGCGGCCACGCGCCGCCCGGCGCGTCGGAGGCGTCGAGCACGACGAAGTCTGCGCCGTATTTGCGCAGGTAGTAGGACACGGCCAGGCCGGATTGGCCGGCGCCGACGACAACGGCGTCACGCATCGGTCAGGGCCGCTGTGGCCTCGCGGATGAAGTCGGCGATGCGGCTTGCCGGGGCCGGCGCGGGGCCGAACGGGGTGTCGGCGGCCAGTGCGGCAGCGAGGGCGTGAACGTTGGCGGCGTGGTTGACGGCCTCCGCGACCTCCGTGGCCAGAAAATCCGGGTCCTCGGTTCTCGCGGCGGCGAGGGCGATGCGCGCCCCCGCCAGACCGGAGAGCACGTCGCCCGAACCGGGGGTGGCGGCCCAGGAGTGGCCGGCGTCGACGGCGTACGCGGTGTCCGCATCCGGTGGGCTGGCAATGACGGTGCAGCGGCCTTTGCGCAGGACCGTGGCACCGAGAGCGGCGGCGAGCTGCAGCGTCTCCTCCAGGCGGTTGGAAGCCGGCACCTGTGCGGCGTCGCGCAGGCGCGCGAATTCGCCGTCGTGCGGAGTGAGCACCGTCGGGTGCTCCCTGTCGTGTAGCTGTCCTAGCAGGTCGGGGTGGTCGCACAGGAGGGTGAGGCCGTCGGCGTCGATAAGCACCGGCACCTCCTGGCGCAGCACCCAGGTCAGTTCGCGCGCCGCAGTTTCATCGGTCCCCGCGCCGGGCCCGAATACCCACGCCTGCACCCGCCCCGCCTCGTCGAGTTCCTGCGTGGCCACGACCTCCGGGTGCGCCCGCACGACCTCGGCGGCCTGCGGCCCCACGTAACGCACCATGGACGGAGTCGCGTACAGCGCGCCGGACACAGACAGGAGCGCGGCGCCCGGGTAGTGCCCGCTGCCTGCGCGGATGCCCACCACTCCCCCGCTGTACTTGTCGTCTGCAGGGTGCGGCTCCACGGAAGAGACGCGCGCTGGCCGCATGTGCTCGAGCGGTGCGCTCCACTCCTCGCCCGGCGGGCACGCTCGCGTGGCGTTGAGCAGGAGGGTCTCCCCCAGCTGGGCCTCTTCTGCGAGCTGGTCCAGGGCCTGCGAGAGCATCCGCTCCCCCACCCCGATGTCCGCGAGCAGCTGGGTGCCGCAGGCGGGGTGCAGGCCGTGGGCCCGGCGCCACCCGCCGAAAGTGACGGTGGCATCGGCGGTGACGTGGAGCGCTCCCCCGTCGCCGCTGTCCGCCGCCACGCCGGAGGGCACATCCACGGACAGCACCTTCAGCAGCGGGTAATCCAGCAGCTCCACGACTTCAGCGAGCTCGTCGCGCAGGCCTGCGGTACCGCCGATGCCGGTGATCGCGTCGATGGCCAGGGCGTACTCCCAGGGGCTGTCCGGCAACCCGTCGAGCACCCGCCCGCCCGCGCGCCGGAACGCCTCGAGCGCGGGTTCGTGGGCCGTGGCCGCGGTGAGGTACGCCTCGACCTCTTCCCCCTGCTCCGCCAGCTCCGCACCGGCGTAGAGCCCGTCGCCGCCGTTACCGCCCGGGCCAGCGACAACCAGGACCTTGCCTGGGCGGTTGGCGCTGTCCTCGCGCATGTCGCGGGCTGCCTGCGCCACCGCGGCGGCCGCGGCGCGCATGAGCTGGTCCGGCTCGGTTTGGCGCTCCAGAAGCTCCTTTTCGGCCTGGCGGATGTGGGCTGCGGTCCAGGTGAAGTCGTCCATGCCTGAAAAGGGTACGTGTGCGGAGCTGATCGTCGAGAAGCAACGGCTACACTATCGCGCATGCCGTATCAGATCGGGTTCGACCGAGACAAATACATCCAGATGCAATCCGAGCACATCCAGCAGCGGCGCGCCGAGGTAGGCGGCAAGCTGTACTTGGAGATGGGCGGCAAGCTTTTCGACGACAACCACGCCTCCCGCGTGCTTCCCGGGTTTACGCCCGACAACAAGATCGCCATGCTGGACCGGATCAAGGGCGAAGTGGAGATTGTCATCTGCTTCAACGCCGGCGATGTGGTGCGCCAGAAGATCCGTGCCGACCTGGGCATCACCTACGAAGACGACGTGCTGCGCTTGGTGGACGTGTTCCGCGAGCGCGGCTTTTTGGTGGAAAATGTGGTGGTCACGCAACTAGAAGGCCACAACCAGAACGTGGAGGCATTTCTGGAGCGCCTCAGCCGGCTGGGGCTGAAGGTCTCGCGCCACTACATGATCGAGGGCTACCCCAACGACACCTCGAAGGTAGTCAGCGAGGACGGCTTCGGCCGCAACGACTACGTGGAAACCACCCGCGACCTGGTGGTGATGACCGCGCCGGGCCCCGGCTCCGGCAAGCTGGCCACCTGCCTGTCGCAGGTCTACCACGAGCACAAGCGCGGCATCGAGGCCGGTTACGCCAAGTTTGAGACCTTCCCCATCTGGAACCTGCCGCTGTCGCACCCGGTGAACTTGGCCTACGAGGCGGCCACGACAGACCTGGACGACATCAACGTCATCGACCAGTACCACCTGGAGGCGTACGGGGAGAAAGTGTCGTCCTACAACCGCGACATCGAGGTCTTCCCGCTGCTGAAGACGCTGCTGCGGGAGGCCACGGGCGCGGACCCGTACCAGTCCCCCACAGACATGGGTGTGAACATGGCGGGCTACTGCATCTCCGACGACGCCGCGTGCCGCCATGCCGCGGAGCAAGAGATCATCCGCCGCTACTTCGCCGCGCTTGTGGACGAGCGACGCGCCGACGCGGACTCCACCGTCTCCGACCGCAACTTCAACGTCATGCGCAAGGCGGACCTGACCGTTGCCGACCGGGTTGTTGTCGCGCCCGCGTTGGACGTTGCGGAGCGCACCGGCAAACCCGGCGCGGCTTTGGAGCTGCCGGACGGGCGCATCGTCACCGGCAAGACCTCGGACCTACTCGGGCCGTCGGCTGCGGTGCTGCTCAACGCCCTGAAGCTCCTCGCTGGCATCGACGACGAGGTGCACCTGCTCTCCCCTGACTCCATCGAGCCGATCCAGTCGTTGAAGACGCGCCACCTGGGCTCCGTGAACCCGCGCCTGCACACGGACGAAGTGCTCATCGCCCTGTCCGTCTCCGCCGCCGGAAACCCGGACGCGGCCCTGGCACTGGAGCATCTGCGCAGCCTGCGCGGGTGCGACGCGCACATCACCGCCATCCTGGGGTCTGTGGATGAGGCCATCTTCCGCAACCTGGGCGTGCTGGCCACCTCCGAGCCGCAGTACTGGCGAAAGGCCTTGTACCACAAGCGCTAAATTGTGCCGCGCTGGCTATTGCGCTCGTTTCGGTTGTGGTTTAGGGTCGGGGCCATGCAGGAACAGCAGTCGCCGGTAGAAGCTGCGCTGGCGGAGCTCAACGCCAACCTTGCGGTTGCCCGCACCCAGTCGGACGACCACGTTGTGCTGCCCAAGCAGACTGCCGTGTGGGTGCGCGACCTACTGGAAGACATGGCGGAGGGCCGCCTGGTGCGCCCGCCGGAACCGGACGAGGAAATGACGACCCAGCAGGTGGCAAACCTGCTGGGGGTATCCCGCCCCTTCGTGGTCAAGCTCATTGACGAGGGCAGGCTCCCGGGACACAAGGTGGGCACCCACCGCCGCGTGTACACCCGCGACGCCCACGCCTACAAGCAGAGGATGGGGTAAATGCGCGAACTGAAACTTACGTCCAGCGACCGTGTGCTTGCCGTGGTGGCCCACCCGGACGACATGGAGTACGGCGCTTCTGCGGCGGTGGCGAAGTGGGCGGAAGACGGCGTGGACGTGTCCTACCTGCTGCTCACCCACGGCGAGCACGGCATTGCCGGAGGCGACCCCGCCCAGGTGCGTGAGGTGCGCTCCGACGAGCAGCGGCGCGCGTGCGACATCGTCGGCGCGGGCGAGCTTGAAATGCTCGATTTCACCGACGGCGTGCTCGAGCACACCCTTGAGCTGCGCAAGGCGATCGCGGCGAAGATCCGTGCTGTTAAACCCACGGTGGTGCTCACCCAGGATTGGAGCGTGGTTGCCCCCTGGGGGCTGAACCAGGCGGACCACCGGGTGGCTGGCATGGCGGCGCTGGACGCGGCGCGCGACGCGGGTAATGAGTTCCTTTTCCCTGAGGCGGGGGACCGCCACCAGGCGAAACAACTCCTGGTCACCGGCGCGAACGACCCGGACGTGGCGGTGCGGGTGGAGCAGCGGCACGTGGACAAGGGCGCGAAGTCCCTCGACGCACACGAGGCGTATTTCCAGGCGCTGCCGGATCACCCGAGCGGCGCGGAGATCGTCGGCGGGGCAGCCCAACAGGGTGGCGAGGCCCTCGGGGTGCCGCTCGCCATCGCCTTCAAAGCCTTTGACCTGTAACTTTCCCGCCTGGCCTGCGTGGACCTAGACTGCCAGGCATGACCAGCAAGATCCTGCTCTACTACAAATTCCAGCCCGTCGCGGACCCGGACGCGGTGCGCCTGTGGCAGCGGGACCTGTGCGAGGGACTGGGCCTGAAGGGCCGGATCATCGTGTCCAAGGACGGCATTAACGGCACCGTCGGGGGCGACATCCGCGCGTGCAAGACCTACGCGAAGAAGACGCGCGAGTACTTCAAAGACATGGAGTTCAAGTGGTCCGACGGCTCAGCGGATGACTTTCCCAAGCTCAGCGTCAAGGCCCGCGATGAGATCGTCGCCTTTGGCGCCCCGGGCGAGCTGAAAGTTGATGAGCACGGCGTGGTCGGCGGGGGAAAGCACCTCACCCCGCAGCAGGTCAACGAGCTAGTGGCCGAGAAGCCCGACGCCGTATTCTTCGACGGGCGCAACGCGCGCGAAGCCGAGATCGGCCGCTTCAAAGGCGCCGTGGTGCCGGACGTAGAGACCACCCACGACTTCATCAAAGAGCTCGATTCCGGCAAGTACGACTGGATGAAGGACAAACCCGTCATCTCGTACTGCACCGGCGGTATCCGCTGCGAGGTGCTGTCCAGCCTGATGATCAACCGCGGGTTCCAGGAGGTCTACCAGATCGACGGCGGCATCGTGCACTACGGCGAGCAGTTTGGCAACTCTGGCCTGTGGGAGGGCTCCCTCTACGTGTTCGACGACCGCATGCACACCGAGTTCGGCGCGGAAAACGACCCGGACTACGTGCAGCTCGGCCACTGCGTGCACTGCGGGGAGGCGACGAACCAGTTCTACAACTGCGCGAACGAGCCGGAGTGCCGCCGGCAGTACCTGAGCTGCGAGGCGTGCCGTGAGACAAACCCGTACTGCGGGCAGTGCGCCGCCTCTGAGCCTGCCTAAGGGGTGGCCAAGATCCCCACGGTGACGATCAGCCACGACATCGTAAACGGCACGAGCGGGATCCAGAACACGCCCATCCAGGGAATCCAGCGCTCGTAGCGGTTGAGCTTGCGCACCATGATGAACGCGCAGCCGAGCAGGCCCGCGACTGGCGGGACGGAGGTGGCCACCGCCCACCAAGTGCGCCACGTATCGGTGCAGAGCCAGGCGGAGCCGGCGTCGCAAAGCGGACCGCCCTGCGCGCGTGAGATGGCCGCGAGCACAAGAGCGAATAGGAGTGTGACCGCGACGGTGCCCACCGCGAACAGGATCGCGTTGCGGGTGGAGCGGCGGTTGGCCCGGTCCACCTCGAGCGGGTCGGGCTGGTCCGCGAGCTCGTCGAAGGAGCGCGGCTCCGGTCGCACACGGGAGAAGCGGTCGGCGGGGGAGTGGAGGTCGTTTTCTGGGTGCTCCATACGGGCCAAACCTACTGCGCTTTCTTGGGCTTGGACGCGGCGTGGGGGCAGACGATCACTGGCACGGAGGCGTAGCGGATGAACTCGCCCTCGCGTGTGCCCACAAACACGCTGGTCAGCTGCTGTGTCGGCTGGGAGCCCAGGCACATGATGTCGCCCTTTTTCCACTTCACCGAGTCGATGGAGCGCTTCCAGCTCTTCGCGGCGGACACCGCGCTTGTCACGTCGAAGTGGTCGCAGCGCTCCGGGGCGAACTCCTCCGCCAGCGCCCACGCGTGGTCGCGCGCGCGATCCAAGATGCCCAGGGTCTGCTCGTTCCAGGAAGAGGAGTGCTTTTCGTACGCGGTGGGGGAGAAGGCGATGATGCGCAGCGGCAGCCCCAGCGAGCAGGCGAGTGCCGTGGCGTAATCCAGCCCGGAAAAGTCCGGCTCCACCGGCTCGTCCTCCATCACGATGGCGTAGGTAACACGCGTGATGCCCTTCTTGGCCAGCTTCACGCCGCGCGGGGCCAGGCCGAGGGGGACGGGGCAGGAACGCATGAGCTCGTCGGCCACGCTCGACGGGCGGAAGCGGCCCTTCGGGGTCTTCGCGCGCGAGCCGAGCAGGATAAGGTCCGCGTTGAAGTCCTCAGCCGTGTCGTAGAGGGAGCGCACCGTATCCTTGCTGTCCACCAGGCGGGCCACGTCCTTAGACCACTGGGTGCGCGGGAGGTGCTCTTTCAGTGCCTTCTCCACCCGGCTGTCAAAGGTCGACTGCGCTTCCTTCATCCGCTTCTTGCGGCCTTTGGCTGCGTTGGCCAGGGATTTCGACCACGGGGACCGCGCGTTGGACGTCACCTGCACCCGCACCGGCAGTGAACGGCCGAGCCAGCCGGCGAATTCCACGGCCTCTGTATTGGTCACGTCCCAGCCCACGAGCACACGCAGGGGAGAGGCGCCGGCCGGAAGGTGGGCACCGTCGGAACTGGCTGGGGTACTCAGGTCCTACCTCCTTGGCAGGTGGTCGTGTGAGCGGGCTGGAAGTTTTACAGGCATCATAAGCGCCAGCCCCACCCGCGAAAAAAGCGTGGTTAAGATGGCCAGGATGTTCACGTACGAGCACGAGGTGTCCCACGAGTGGCAGCGCCGCCAGACCCTGCGCGAGCTCAAGATGGGGCGCGTGCCTATGGACGACGTGTGCGACGCCGACTTTCTGTTGCGCGCTGCCGCGCAGCACCATGGTGAGGATTCCGCCCGGCCGTGCCCCGTGTGCGGGAGCGCAATGCGCAACGTGCGCTGGGTCTACTCCGAAAAATTGGGCAGGCGGACGGGGACTGCGCGTAGTGAGGACGAGATTGACAGGCTCGCCCACGAGGTAGGGCCGCTGACCGTCCATGTGGTCGAGGTTTGCCCCGTGTGCAAATGGAACCATTTGTTGCAGGAAGTCACAGCCGTACCAGTAGTGTGAATCCGCACTGGGCAGGTAGGGTGTCCGGTAGGAATTTGGTAGGTAGCTCGCCCGTTTCGCACCCCCAGCGGGCGCGGCGGGTGCGACTGTGCAGGGAAAACGTGTGACTGACAAGAGCGCTGAAAACACAAAGGGGCCGAACAACGAGAGCGGCACGAGCACCGAGGCCGCGAACACCGGCGACGGCGGCGGTTCCACGGCGGTAACGGGAGAAAAGTCCCGTGTCGGGCAGTGGGTCATCGCTCTCGGGTTGTTCCTGCTGCTCCTCGCGTCCATCCCCGCGGCCTGGTTTGTTTGGAAGTACGTCCAGGCCGACGTGCCGGAGCCCGGCGAAATCGAAACCGCGCAGGTGTCGTCCATCTACTTCCGCGACGGCCAAAACGAGCTCGCCCGCATCGTGCCGCCGGAGGGCAACCGCGAGCAGGTTGCTCTTGAGGCCGTTCCGGCCGACGTGCAAGACGCCGTGCTGGCGGCGGAGGACCGCGATTTCTGGACGAACTCGGGCTTTTCCTTCACCGGCTTCGTCCGCGCCGCGATCGGGCAGATCACCGGCAACACCTCTGCTGGCGGCGGGTCCACCATCACCCAGCAGTACGTGAAAAACGCGCTGGTGGGCAACGAGCATTCCTACCAGCGCAAGGCCAATGAGCTGGTGTACTCCGTGAAGATGACCAACCAGTGGTCGAAGGATGACATCCTGCGCGCCTACCTCAACACCGTCTACTTCGGCCGCAACGCCTACGGCATCGAAGCTGCGGCGCACGCCTACTTTGACAAGCCTGCGTCCGAGCTGACCGTGGAAGAGGGCGGTGTCCTCGCCGCCTCCATCCAGCTGCCCAGCGAGCTCGACCCGTGGACCAACCGCCAAGCCGCCGAGCAGCGCTGGAACTACGTCATGGACGGCCTAGTGGAGATGGGCAAGCTCACGCCGGATGAGCGCGCCGGGCTGAGGTACCCGGAAACGCGCGACCCGGCCAGCTACTCCGCCTACACCGAGGCGACTGGGCCGAACGGCCTGATCAAGAACCAGGTCATCACCGAGCTGGCTGCCCTGGGTATCACCGAAGACGACCTGACTAACCGCGGGTTGCAGATCACCACCACCATCGACGAGGACTCCCAGGCCAACGTGGAGAGCATTGCCCGCGACCGGCTGGCCAACCTGCAGGAGGACGCCCGCACGGCGGTTGTGGCGGTGGATCCGTCCACGGGCGGGGTGCGCGCGTACTACGGAGGCGACGAGGCCAGCGGATGGGACTACGCCAACGCCGGCCTGCAGACGGGATCCACCTTCAAGATCTTCGCGCTGGCGGCAGCGCTGCAGCAGGGCATTCCGCTGACCGCGATGTTCGACTCCTCGCCGGTGCAGCTGCCCGGCGGCATCACCGTGACCAACTGGGACGGTGGCGGCGGCGGCATGATCAGCATGTCGCAGGCAACCCGCGTGTCTTCCAACACCGCCTACATGCGCATTCAAAACGAACTGGACAACACCACCCAGGACACCGCCGACATGGCCCACGCCCTGGGTGTGGCCAAGTCCATCCCGGGCATCCCCGTTACCCTGCGCGAGAACGGCGGCCAACCGTACGAGGGCATCGTGCTGGGCCAGTACCAGTCGCGCGTGCTCGACATGGCTACCGCGATGGCCACGCTGACTAACCGCGGGCTGCTCCACCCGACCCACTTTGTGGAGAAGATCGTCGACGCCAACGGCGAGGTCCTCTACCAGGTGGACAACGACTACACCGAGCGCCGTGTGGCGGAGCAGGTGGCGGACAACGTTATTCAGGCCATGCAGGGCGTGGTGGGCTACTCCAACGCCACACTTGCTGGCGGCCGCCCGTCGGCCGCCAAGACCGGCACCGCCCAGATGGGCGACACCGGCAACAACAAGGACGCATGGATGGTCGGCTCTACCCCGCAGCTCGCGGTCGCGGTGTGGGTCGGAACCGCAGATAACACCTCGCCGATCTTCAACGAGTGGGGCGGCAACATGTTCGGCTCTAACACGCCGGCGAAGATTTGGAAGGATGTGCTGGACACCGAGTTGGAGGGCGAAGAGTTCGAGAACTTCGCCGAAGCCAGCCCGGTCTACTGGGGCGTGAGCCCCTACAGCGGCGGCACCAGCATGGGCGGCTACTACTCCAGCCCCTCCACCACGTACAGCTCCGGCACCGGCACCGGCACCGGCACCGGCACCGGCCAGTCTGCGTCGACGTCTAATTCGCAGACGCAGTCGGGCTACACGGCGCCGCAGAGCCAGGTGGTGGAGCAGGCTCCCGCCCCCGCATACACTTCCGCCCCGGCGCCCGCCCCGTCGTCTGCACCGGCGCCGGCGCCCCAGCAGGACCCGGCGTCTGCCGACGAGCTCCGCGACGCCATCGACAACGTCATCGGCCAAGTTGAAGAGGCATTGCAGTAAATGTCCTCCACCCGGAAGACCCAGCAGTCCCAGCTGATCACGTGGCCGGACCCGGCGGACCGTGTGCAGCCCGGCCGCACCGAGCCGGTTGCCCGCGGCTGGGTGGAGTTTCTCGGCGGGCCAATGGGCCGCTTCGCGCAGATCGGCCGGGCAAGGTTCTGGACACCGCTGCGCTCCATCCTCGCGGTAACCTACGTCTTCCTTTCCTTTGGACTGCTTGAAAAAGCCCACTGCGCCGGCGGCAAGGCGGACGGCAACGGCGACATCCAGCTCAACTGGGACGGCAACCGCCAGTACACCGCCGCCTGCTACAACGACATCGTGCCGCTCTACGGCGGACGCGGCTTAGACAAGGGCGGCTTCGTCTACGACTACTCGTGGGTCGACGACGGTCTGACGCGCTACATGGAGTACCCGGTGCTGGCCGGTCTCTTCCAGCAGCTGTCTGCCTGGCTGTCGCGCGGCACGTACTTCCTGGTGGATAACGTCCTCCCGCCGTCCGGCTGGTACTTCTACATCACCGCGCTGCTGCTCTCGATCATCTGGGTGATCACCGTCCGCATGGTGGCGGAGCTTGCGGGCAACCGCATCTGGGACACCCTCCTGGTTGCCGGCTCCCCGCTGCTGATCGTCCACGCGTTCACCAACTGGGACATCCCGTCCATCTTCTTCGCCGTCGCTGCGATGCTCGCGGCCCGCAACCGCCGCTTCTGGCTGGCAGGCGTCCTCATCGGCCTCGGCACAGCCT
Organism: Corynebacterium mucifaciens; assembly: GCF_012396315.1. Taxonomy (GTDB): domain Bacteria; phylum Actinomycetota; class Actinomycetes; order Mycobacteriales; family Mycobacteriaceae; genus Corynebacterium; species Corynebacterium mucifaciens. The sequence continues at coordinate 21,645 of NZ_JAAXPF010000012.1, forward strand.
TCAAGCTGTGGCCAATCTTCCTGCTCGGTGCCTACCTCACCGTGGCGCTGCGCAGGCGTGAGCTTTCGCCGTTCGGCAGAATGCTCGCCGCCGCGGTGATGTCCTGGTTGGCGGTCAACGTACCGGTCTACCTGCGCAACCCGGACGCGTGGGGCGAGTTTAACCGCCTCAACACGGACCGCGGCTGGGAGTGGACCACCATCTACGCCGTGATTTCCCGCATGACGGGCTGGGACGGCTTCGATTCCGGCGACGGCGCCCCGGTCATCCTCAACGCCGTGACCTTGGTGCTCTTCCTGCTGGGCTGCCTGGCGGTGCTCGTGCTGGGGCTGAAGGCGCCACAGACGCCGCGCATCGCGGAGCTGGTCGTGCTCATCGTGGGGTTTTTCCTCCTCTTTAACAAGGTGTGGAGCCCGCAGTACTCCCTCTGGTTTGTCGTCCCCGCGGTCCTCGCGCTGCCGCACTGGCGTCTACTGCTCACCTGGATGACGGTGGACATGGCCGTGTGGCCTGTGCTGATGTGGCACATGCTGGGGGCCGACAACATGGGCCTGCCCGGCTGGTTCCTCAACATCGTCATCATCGCCCGCGACGCGCTCATCATCACCATCATGGTGCTGGTGGTGCGGCAGATGCTGGGCAAGCGGCACGACAAGGTCCGCGCCGCTCACAACGGGCACGATCCGTTGATGTCGCTGCCGTACCAGTGGAAAGAGCCTTTGCCTATCGACGCTTCTCCCGCCCACCCCAAACCAGCCAGCACTGAACCGGCGAGGTCTTAGCCGATGAACGCCACCACAATTCTGGGTATCGCCTCCATCGTGGTGGCGTTTTTCCTGTTCAGTGCCTCGTTCTACTGTGCGGTGAAGGGGCGGAAGCGAGCGTCGGTAAGCCTCGGCTTGATCGCCTTCCTCTTCATGACCGTTATCCCGGTCTCCCTCGCACTCTTCTCCGCTGTGCCCAACCCGCACTAGCCGGATTCGTAAAAGTTGACGATCGCGCAGTTTCGGCGCCGTGTTTCCCCAGGTCGCGAAATCGCGACGTCAACTTTTACGAGCAGCGGCCGGGCGGAGCCCCGTCGCATAGCTAAAGTGCGGCCACCAGAATCCTTAGGGTTTTGAGCTGGTCAAACCGTCAGGTAGTCTGTTCGGGTTGCTTGACGCAACGACCCTCCTGCCATGACCACAAGGGTGATGGCCGAAACAATCAAGACCATAGGAGGTGATGAGGTCCGTGCGTCACTACGAAGTAATGATCATCCTCGATCCGCAGCAGGATGAGCGCACCGTTGCCCCGTCCCTGGATAAGTTCCTGGAGATCGTCCGCAAGGATGGCGGCAAGGTGGAAAACGTTGATGTGTGGGGCAAGAAGCGCCTTGCTTACCCGATCAACAAGAAGGAAGAGGGCATCTACGCCGTTGTCAACCTCGACTGCGAGTCTGACACGGTCAACGAGCTCGACCGCGTGCTGAACCTGAACGAGAACGTTCTGCGCACCAAGGTTCTGCGTACCGACAAGTAGGAACCGGTAGGCTCAGAAACCACACGATCAGCAGGTAGGAAGGTTTAGGACATGGCTCAAGGCGATACCCCAATTACCGTTGTCGGCAACCTGGTTGCAGACCCGGAGCTGCGCTTCATCCCGAGCGGCGCCGCCGTTGCGAACTTCCGCATCGCGTCTACGCCCCGCACCTTTAACCGGGAGACGAACCAGTGGGAAGACGGCGAAGCCCTGTTCCTCACGTGCAACTGCTGGCGCCAGATGGCGGAAAACGTCGCGGAATCCTTGACCAAGGGTATGCGCGTCGTTGTCACCGGCAAGCTGCGTCAGCGTTCCTACCAGACCAAAGAGGGCGAAAGCCGCACCGTGTTCGAGGTCGAGGTCGACGAGGTCGGCCCGTCCCTGAAGTACGCCAGCGCGTCTGTATCCCGCAACCCGCGTGAGGGCGGGCAGGGCGGCTACGGCGGTGGCAACCAGGGTGGCCAGCGAGGCGGCTTCGGTGGAAACCAGGGCGGCCAGAACCAGGGCGGTTACAACCCGGGCAACGGCGGCTTCGGCGGCCAGTCCCAGGGCGGCCAGGGTGGCTACAACGGCAACCAGGGTGGACAGAACCAGTCCCAGCCCGATCACGATCCGTGGGGTTCCGCACCGGACGCTGGCGGTTTTTCCGGCGGCGCGGGCGATGAGCCACCGTTCTAAACGACAACCACACATCAAGCATTTTTCACCACAAGGAAGGTTAGGATTATGAAGCTGATCCTCACCGCTGCCGTCGAGAAGCTTGGCGAGCCTGGAGAGGTCGTCGAGGTCAAAGACGGTTACGGACGCAACTTCCTGCTCCCGCGCGGCCTGGCTATCCCGGCTACCCGCGGCGCAGAGAAGCAGATTGAAGACATTAAGCGCGCCCAGGCTGAGCGCGCGGTCCGCGACCTGGACCACGCCAAGGAGCTGCGTGACCAGCTGGACCAGCTCAAGGGCATCAAGGTTCCCGTGCGCACCGCCAACAACGGCAAGCTGTTCGGCTCCGTGAAGCCGGCTGACATCGCCGCTGCCGTGAAGGCCGCAGGCGGCCCGACCCTGGACAAGCGCCGCATCAACGTGCCGAAGGGCCTTGTGACCAAGACCGGTGGCTACCAGGTCAAGGTCAACCTCCACGATGATGTAGAGGGCAAGGTGAACTTCGAGGTCGTAAGCGCGTAAGCACCCGCTTATCGACGACTGCTCCGCCTGAGAACGGAATATAGGCAGTCCAACGACAACAGCATTTCAAGCGCGGGCCCCACTTGTGAGGAGTGGGGCCCGCGCTTTTGCGTGCCGGTACACTACCGACCATGTTCGTCAACGCCGTTCGGCTGGACGGGCCGGTGCAGGGTTACGCCCGTAGCCTGCCGGTGGTTCAGCACTTGGCCAAGCGTCCACTCGAGCTCGCTCAAATCACCGTTTTCACCGGCGACAACGGATCTGGAAAATCCACGTTGATTGAGGCCGTCGCTGCGGCAGCCGGCGCCAACGCAGCAGGCGGCTCACGCAACGCCCGCTTCCAAGTTGCGGACCACTCCCGGCTCCACGCCGCGCTCACCCTGACCCGCCGCGAAAACCCGCGCGACGTGTATTTCCTGCGCGGGGAGACCTACCTCGACCTCGCCGAGTACCACGAAAGCCTCGGCTACGAGGACCTGCTTACAGACCTCACCCGCCGCAGCCACGGCCAAGGCATCATGCGCGTGGTCCGCGAGCGCTTCGGCCCGGACACGCTGATCATCCTGGACGAGCCGGAAGACGGACTCTCGGTCTTCTCCCAGCTCGAACTCCTCGGCATACTCACCGTGCTGGCCCGCCGTGGCGCGCAGGTACTCATGGCTACGCATTCGCCAGTACTGCTCGCACTCCCAGACGCACGGATCCTTAGAACGCCCACTCTTGAGCCACTGCCTTACGACGTCTGCGAGGCCGTCACCGCCACCAGGGAGTTCATCAACGACCCGGCTGGCACCGCGGAATACCTGGTGGAGCCGTGATGTTTATCGAGCAGGTCTCAGTCAACCCGGCGAAGGCGCCCCAGTGGGCGCTCGATGCTCCGGCCGTTGCCCACGTCGCGAAGTTTGGTTTCCCGCTCACCAACCCAGTCACGTTGATTACCGGCGCTAACGGTGTGGGCAAGTCCACGCTGCTGGAAGGCATCGCTCGGGCATGGGGATTTGCTGTTGAAGGCGGGACGTGGGGCGTCGGCAAGGCTGGCGCCCATGACCCGATGTTCGGTGCGCTGGAACTACGGACTGGGCCGCGCGCGAAGGCCGGGTACTTTCTCCGTGGAGAGACGCACACACGGGTGACGCAGTTTGGTGGCCGATCGCACGGCGAGTCCGTGCTGGAGCTGACCTCGCGGTTCATCCCGAACGCGCTGTACCTGCTGGACGAGCCCGAATCGGGCCTGTCTGCGGTGGCGCAGAGGGCGTTGTTGTCCCAGCTGCATGCGCTGGCAGAGGCGGATGCGCAGGTGATTGCGGTGACGCACTCGCCGATCGTGCTCGGCGTGCCGGGCGCGGAGATCGTGCAGATTGACGAGCACGGCATAGAGCGCGGCCTGGCGGTGGAGGACACCCTGGCATACAGGGCCATGCGCGACTTTTTGGAGGATCCGCACGGGATCGCGGAGTACATGGCGGACTGGGCGGAAGGCGAGCTAGCGTAGCGTTCGAACGTCCGTGTCGGGGTGGTGGTATACGACTGGTTCATCAACGACGAAGTCAAAACCGTTCGTCTTCCCGATCTCATCGACACAACATGGAAGCTGCGCGAGACCCAGGGGGACAACACCCGGGCAGCAGCCGACGCAGCACTACGCGACGGCGGATATGACACCCTCGACGATTTCGTCAACGGCGGCGGGTACGACAAGGCCCGCTACAGCGACCAGCTCCAGCAGGCGTATCACCTGGTGGAAACTGGTGGCCCGGAGGTCAAAGCCGCCGCTGAAGCCGCCATCGTTGGGGACCGAAAGACCTCGACGAGTTCATCACCATCGAGCAGTACCGCCGCGCCAGCCTCGATGCGAACCGGGAAGCGCACAACGACCACATCGATTCGATGCTGGCGGCGGGACGCAACATAGCAAACCTTGCCGGAGAACTCGCCTCCAATGCGCAGGCAGCCTACGAATACTCCCGGGGATCAGCGCAAAAAGCACGTCAATACGCTGATGCCGCAGCCGAATACGCCGGATTCGCCCAACAGGCCTCCCAACGAGCCCAGGAATTCGCCGCCTCCGCCCAACAGTCACTCGACTTCGCCAAGCAACAGCAGGCTAGAGCACATCAAGCCGCCGCCTCCGCAGAAGCCGACGCCGCCGAAGCAACCGCGAACGCCGACCAGGCCACCAGCTACGCAATCGACGCCCGCGCCTCAGCCAACGCGGCAGCTGACTCCGCCATATCCGCCCGCGCCTCCGCCGCAGCCGCAGGACAAGACGCGGCACTTGCCGCCCATGCAGCAGACGACGCATTCCGCATCGCGGTGGAAAAAGAACTCGCCGAGCAAGCCGAACTTCAAGCTGGCCTGGATGCACAGGCAGTAGACGGGGCCGACCCGGAAAAACCAGCCTCGCTTCTCGACATCATCAAAGAACGCATCGGGCCAGCAGCCCTCAGCCTCCTCCTCGGCCTTGTCGGCGTCACCGACCTGGTCAACTGCTTCAAGGGGCAAATCTCTGGGTGCCTCTGGACATTGGTCGGAGTGGTTCCGGTAGGAAATATCGCCAAAGCAGCCCCCATCGTGCGCCGGCTCATCTCCAAATCAGACGAAATCGTCGACGCGCTGCACTCCCGAAAAGCCCTCAAAGGCCGTCAACTCGACGAAATCCGCAACCTACCGGCGTGCCCAGCATTCAGACCTGCTTCATACTCACCTGCGACTACCTTCCGCCCTGCTTTGCAAATACGAGGGGCAGCAGATCTTTCCCTCCAAACGGCCGCCCGTAGCAAGACCTGCAGAATTCTCTCTATACCGGAAAAACCCTTCCGCGGTGGTCCTTATGGGAATCTTGGCACCCATAGTCACGACAATCGTTTCGATTATGAAAGGCATCTCTTGCCGCATCGGAAATTCGAAAAAATAGAGACGTCGCAGACAAGGTTGGATTAAATCCCAACAACGCACCTTCAATTCAAATGTTGCCGCAAGACCACGCCAAAACCTGGAGCTTTCGTAACCTTAAAGGGGCCGACGAGTACCGCGCGAAGCAAGGTCAGCTTCTCCGGGAGGGGAAGATCGATGAAGTACTTCAGATTGAATATGACTTTTTGACTGGCCCTGAATTCGGGGGCGGTACAATCAGGCTCTAGCGGGAAACTATTGATTATGCTCTCGAAAAGGGCTTCATCATTAAGAAACCTACAGGCAGATTGGCAGCACAGGCAACTAACACGTAGGGCAGCTTCATGAAATTTGAGATCACCCCGCCCGAGCCTTTCAAATTCGGGGCACGGTTCAGCGATTATCCCGCATTGGAACAAAGCGTCCGCAACATAGGCGACCAAGTGATAAAAAGCGCTAACGGATGTGTCTCCATCGGAGAAGTCGAGCGGCACGTGTCCCTCGGTGAGACCGACGGGAGGATTGACGACATCTCCATCAACACGCTGGCGCCGGAAGATACGTTTGTGGGGGTTTCGCTTTCATTGCGACCGATCAAGTTCCGCAATGAGTTACAAAAACTCGGAATCTCCACCACCGGTGCCCCATGGGACTTCAAGCTGAACGATTCCAACCTTTCATTTTGGGCGGAAGAAGGGGAGATCGCCGCACTGACATGGGGATCCCCCAGCCCTTCCACTCCTTAGAAAGGCACGCGCCATGAATTTTTCCAGCACGCTCAACCTCAGGGTAAAATTGGGCGGGACAGTCGAGGAGAACATCGAGCAGCTCGATGACCACTTCTTCAACGATAAGACGTTCGGCACAGATCTCGAGGGCTTCCTGATTACTGACCCCGGTGGGGAGCAGGAAGAAACGTGGAAGATCGTCTCAATTATCGAAGACGGCAAGTGTGTAACTGCCAGATTTGATTTCGACGACCAACACGTCACTTTTGCCGATGTCCCCATCGGACCGGGTATCAGTGGGTCAGAAGAAGAAACAGCCGCGTCCCTGCGAGCTCAAGGTTTCGAGGTTATTGCGCAGGAATTCAGTCTGGTTCTACCCGAGCATTTCATCACCATCGAGCCAGGGTTTACCCTATGCTACTGGGACAAGAACCACTGGACACGCGAAGAGTTCTTAGAAGAGACAGTCCTGCCTGGGTAATTCTCTAAGCGCGGGGAAGTGAGCCGGAGTCAAGATTCTCCCGCCTCGCCCCGAAAGTACTTATACAGTGTGGTTCGCCCAATCCCGAGCCGGCGGGCAACCTCCGCCTTGGGCACACCATCGTCTACCCACTGCCGTGCCAGCGCAACTTGACTATCGGTAAGCACCTTCGCTCGCCCCTTGTACACGCCGCGTGCTTTCGCGCGGGCAATTCCCTCAGCCTGGCGCTCCTTAATAATGGAGCGCTCAAACTCGGCGACACTGCCCATCAACCCCAACATCAGCTTGGCGATCGGATCCGCCTTAGCAGAGTAAGTCTGCCCCTCGCGCAGGAATCTCACCGAAACGCCACGGCCCACCAAATCCTCGACAATCGTGTGCAGATCCACCAGTGAGCGAGCAAGGCGATCCATACTCGTGACAATGAGTTGATCCCCCTTGCGCAGATACCGCAATACCTCCTCCAGCTGAGGACGGTGCCGAGTCGAACCGCTGATCTTCTCCTTATATACCTGCGACGCCCCCGCCGCCTGGAGCAGCTCGAGCTGGCGATCCAAATTCTGATCCAAGGAACTCACTCGGGCACACCCGACCTTTTGCCCCAGAACGACGTCCTAGTGCTCGTTAATCTCTAGAGGTAATGATGGTTCTGTTCCGTTAGACATAAAGTAACCGTACCGAACAGGTAAAACTTGTAATTCAAAACCGTTCGCTTGGGGTGTACGCAGTAAGACATTTTGACAAGCCTGATGATCTTCATTGTCAGACCCCAGGGGCGAGTGAATTGGGGAACGGTTTCTGCCCTCACTCCGTTTCTAAAAAGCAGGCCTTCCCATGTGATAGGACTAGTGCATGGATAGTCATCCCCCACATCCCACCCCCTCCCTCCCAACTGTGGTCATTTACCAAAACGCAGATTTCGTCTCTGGCATCATCCAAGAGATTTACAAAGCAGGGCTACTGGAAGCTACCGAGTTCGAAAACAATTCGACCACGGGGAAAGACGACGGATCCGAGAAACAGGCCGCAATTGCCGCAAAAGCTAACGTGTTTCCCTGGTTAACCAACCTCGGTGCACAAGGGAGCTATACACACTCTCAATCAAATAGTGAGGAAGTCGCTACAACCCGCCACCAAAAATTCGTTTATTCCCAAGAATTTTTTCTAGACCAAGCCCGATCCGAACTTCGACGGCAGGAGCTAATAACTCGGGTAGAAAACTCAGAAAGCGCCTCGGAACTCCAAGTGGGAGATTTTATTGAATTTGAGGCTAGCTTTGAAGCTAACGAGGCTAACGCCATCCTCGATATCCTTACCCCTGAGTTAACTGCGGCTATAACTCGATATATCCACCGCTCCAAAGGGCTTGAAAAGATAGACACCCTTAGAGAGCAAGCTTCTAATGCAGATACCCTGATCCCAGTAGAGAAAATCAGCGGTATCAGAGAAATCTATGACGCTAGGGCGGAGAACCAGGCGGCACTTGCAGCAGCCATTACCTCTGCTATAAGAATGGATTTCCGCGGTTCCGAAACTAAAGAATTCTATGCCTTAATCGGGACGGGCCAACACTCGCTGACTGCTGTTACCGTCTGCGAAAAGGAGTATTTCAAATCCAAAGATTTTGATCGGCTACTAGATGGAAGATTTACCGTTCTGGGCAAAGTCGTTTCCCCTATTCGAGAGAATGTCCCAATCCTGGAGAGAAACAAACTGCTTAGCCGACTGCAGGTGGAAGCTCTAGATGAAATCCTTCGCCCTTTAGCCGAAGAGGCAGACACTCACCGACTGGTGGATCTCGATTTTAAGACAAGTGTAGAAGGACCTTCAATCACCGTATTGCCTATCGCTATCTATGTATAAACCCCCCCGAGCGTCTCATTTAAATCCCCGTCAAACTAGATGATTAACCTTTTATAAGACGCGCATAGTTGTCAAACAGAATCTCTTGGCGTTGGCGCTCCGTGGTGAGCTTTCGCCCAGCCCCCATTGCCTTATCCACCTCACGATCCAGAGCATCGTGGGTGCTGTTGCAAAGTTGGGCGGAGAGCCGAGACGACCCAGTTTCTCATTTCCTGATGGCCGCTGCGTGCCGGCGTTCTCAGGCCGTCTCGAATATCCGGCTGACGATCACCGCGTTTGGGTTCGGGTGCCCGTAGGCAAACATCGTGCCCTGGCCTTTCCGTAATGAATGCATCGCTTCCATCCCTTTCAACGTCCGGTAGGCAGACGTCCGATTTTTGAACGCCCCCTTCGGTCCCAGGATTCGTTTCAACCGGCCATGATCTCCCTCGAGAACGTTGTTCAGGTATTTCACCTGACGGTGCTCCACCGTCTGAGGGCAGATTCCCTCCGCCTTCAGCTCGGAGATCGCCTTGGCCAGGGAGGGTGCCTTATCTGTATTAATTACCCGCGGGGACCCGGCTGTCGTAGTCGATCGCAGGGTCTTGGCCAGGAAACGCTTGGCCGCAGCCACATTCCGTTTTGGTGAGAGGTAGAAGTCTAAGGTCTGCCCACCGGCGGTAATAGCCCGGTAGAGATAGCACCACGTGCCGCCGACCCGAATATAGGTCTCATCCACCCGCCAGGACCGGGCCTGCCAGTCGGGTACCTGCCGGTACCACCGAGTGTGCTTATCCAGCTCAGGGGCGTATTTCTGCACCCAGCGGTAGATCGTGGTGTGATCGACTGGCACACCCCGCTCGGTCATCATCTCTTCGAGGTCGCGGTAGCTCACGCCGTAGCGGCAGTACCACCGCACCGCCCCCAGGATGATGTCACGGGGGAAGTGACGACCGGAGAAGATGCCCATGGCCGTGATTATTTCACGTCAATCTTCCTACTGCCCCAACTTTGCAACAGCACCCGCCCGACCAATGGCGTGAGCGTTACTTGTCTCGGTATCCGCTTGCGACCGATGACCTCGATCTGGGCGTGTGGCGTGAGCGCCGGGAACGCGCTCTCACACGGCAGTACGTCGAATCCAGCCCGCGCGCCCTCGTAGCTGCCGTAGTGATCGACGTAGACCGGCCAGACACCGTTCTGAGGGCCTTTGAGCGTCCAAGCGAACACCCAATGCCGTCTTGGGTCGTGGAGGGCAACAAGGGGCACGGGCACGTCGGGTGGTGGCTCAACGCCCCGGTCTGCCGGACGGACGCTGGTCGAGTCGATCCGCTGCGTTATCTCGCCCGAGTGACTGAGGGGCTGCGCCGGTCCCTCGACGGAGACCCGGCGTACACCGGACTGTTGACCCGGAACCCTCTGCACGAAGATGCTGACGTTATCTGGGGTACAGATCGCGCGTACGGACTGCGCGAGCTGGGAACGATCCACACGCCCCGTCAGCTTCCACGCAAGCCGGAACGATCCAGCGGTCTAGGTCGCAACTGCGCGATGTTTGATGCTGCGCATCGGGAGGTCTATGGCCTACATGATCCCGCTATACCGATGGACGATTGGCACCGGATCGTCGTTCAGCACTGCCACCAAGTGCACCGTTCCTTTGACGATGCCCTCGGGGGGCCATTGCCGTTCTCCGAGGTGCAGTCCACGGCGTCATCCATCGCACGTTGGACTCGCAGGAACTTCATTAGCAAGTCCGAGTACCAAGCAAAACGGGGTAGAATAGGCGGTATCAAGTCGGGCGAGAAGCGCCGACAGGCGCGCGAGGCCCGGATAACGGAGGTATTCGGATGAGTGCTCTGGACCCCCGGCCACGCTTCGACAAGAGTGGCCGGCCACTTACCGCCGCCGAGGCAGCGGAGCTGCTGGGCATGTCCGCGCGAAACGTCCGGCGCCTACGAGCAGAACCGCGCAGTGCGGTGATCGAGCGAGCGGCCGCTCGCAGGGAGCGCGCGGCCGCCCTCCGAGCCGAGGGCAAGTCCTACCGAGAGATAGCCGACGAAATGGGCGTGAGCACGGGCACCGTCGGTCACCTCTTGCATGAGCACCGCAAACAGTCTGAAGCGCCGAGGAAGTGCTCAAGCTCGCCGCTTCAGACTGTTTATGGTGACGACGCCCTCGCCGCACAAGTGCTGGAGCTTCTGCCCACCAGAGGCGTCCACGCCCTGGGGATCGCTTCGGTGACACGGAGCGGTTCTCGAATCGCGACCGTCGGCGCCCCGCTGGCCGCGACATTTGAAATTGGATCAATCAATAAGGGCATCACGGGGATGCTCTATCTCGATGCCATCGAACGCGAAGAGGTTCTTCCGACAACGACGCTCGGTGAACTGTTCGAGCTGCAGGGCTTCGGCGCGGCAGGTATCACGTTAGAAGAGTTGTCCCAGCACAGGTCAGGCCTGCCAGCACAACCGATGGGGATGACAGATATAGCTCGCATCATCATCAGGACGATCCAGGCAAGGAATCCCTTCGACGGGAGGACCCTCGTCCACCTTGTTGAAGATCTGCGCCGTGTGCCGATCGGAGCGAAGGAGCCTGCTTACTCAAATCTGGGGTTTGCGGCCCTCGGCCACGCGCTCGCTGCCGCTGCCGGAATGGACTATGCCGAACTGCTGCGGGAGCGCATTGCGAGACCCCTCGAGCTGGGACGCTTCTACATACCAGCAGAGGGCCAAGCGGCACTGGATGAGCAGGCCGTACAGGGCAAAGACAAAAACGGGCGGCCGCAGCAGGCATGGACCGATCTGCAATATGCGCCTGCCGGTGGTATTCGAACTGACGTGAAGAGCATGGCGAAAGTTGCGCGGGCGCTGTTGACCGGTCTCGCACCGGGCGCCGCCGCTCTTAACCCAGTCGCTGCCTTCTCGACTGACGGGGCAGACCGCGTGGGCGCGGGATGGATGACCTCTCGAATCGAGGGACAAACCATCACCTGGCATAACGGACGTACCGGAGGATTCTCGAGCTGGATCGGCTTTGATCGCGAGCAAGATCACGCGCTCTTCCTCGTCGGAGCCACAACCCTCGCCCTCGACGAGATCGGCGAGACATTGTTGCTGAGCAGCTGACGTGTTCGCACATACACGGTACTGCCGGGGCCTCGGTAGTGCAGTGGGTGCTGTTGCAAAGTTGGGCTAGGGTCGAAAAGCCCAACCTCAAGACATTAGTTGTCCTTGCTCCGGGGTGCTTAAGCTGTCTCGAATATCCGGCTGACGATCACCGCGTTTGGGTTCGGGTGCCCGTAGGCAAACATCGTGCCCTGGCCTTTCCGTAATGAATGCATCGCTTCCATCCCTTTCAACGTCCGGTAGGCAGACGTCCGATTTTTGAACGCCCCCTTCGGTCCCAGGATTCGTTTCAACCGGCCATGATCTCCCTCGAGAACGTTGTTCAGGTATTTCACCTGACGGTGCTCCACCGTCTGAGGGCAGATTCCCTCCGCCTTCAGCTCGGAGATCGCCTTGGCCAGGGAGGGTGCCTTATCTGTATTAATTACCCGCGGGGACCCGGCTGTCGTAGTCGATCGCAGGGTCTTGGCCAGGAAACGCTTGGCCGCAGCCACATTCCGTTTTGGTGAGAGGTAGAAGTCTAAGGTCTGCCCACCGGCGGTAATAGCCCGGTAGAGATAGCACCACGTGCCGCCGACCCGAATATAGGTCTCATCCACCCGCCAGGACCGGGCCTGCCAGTCGGGTACCTGCCGGTACCACCGAGTGTGCTTATCCTTGTTAGCGATAAAAAAGCAGACATTGTGATCGGTCTAGGCGACGGGCGCTTTATGGCACTTGAATGTAAAGTCTCCAATTCGGCCACCAACAGTTATAAACGCCTAAACGCCGAAGCTGCCCAAAAAGCAGTGCGCTGGGTTAAAGACTTCGGTGAGGTCGGGATTGTGCCGGCAGCCGTTTTATCCGGCGTATTCAACACCCGAAATCTCAAAAGCGCACAGAATGATCAACTCACAATTTTTTGGGCCCACTCTCTTGATGAGTTAACCAACTTCATCAACTTAACCACTGCTCGAAGGTAAACCCGCAAAAATCCGGATGTCATGAGGGGGTAGCAACCCATCCATCTAAATCCTGCTTCATACAAGAGCCTCAAAACGAAATACTACACTGCCCAAAGAGGGGCAGGGGAACCGTATATTGCTTATGGTGTGAGACCCCTGTTAGCCAGGAAGATCCCCTGACTCCTTTAAGGCGGAGACATGCCGTGCGACGGTGGCTCTGGACAAGCCTGTCTCCGATTGAATTTCAGTCCACGTAGGCAGCCTATCCATTTCCACCCAAAATGCAGTGATAAATAAGCCGACCCGCTGCCGGTTGCTGATCCCTTGCGCCTTCTTTTTGCGGTGTGTCTTTTTCAATGTGGCCCGACGGCCCTGGGCATATTCCCCTTGGGGGTCTGTTTCCCACCGCTGTGCGGCTTTTTTACCGCCTCTGCGGCCCATGGTGGCCAGGGCCTTGCGCTGGCTTGTGGTGGCGTAGCGGGCGGTCGGTGTGCCGTAGGAATCGGTCTTGCCCTGGGTGACGTAGCCGCGCACACGCCTCGCCATGGTCTGACGATCGCGCACCGGCGGCATCTCCGCTGCCCTACCGTCAGCACCTTCGCGCTGGGCGATGTTGTAGGCACGCTCGTAGGCGTCGATGATCGCTGCATCGGTCATCCGCTCCCCCGCTGCGCGCAGGCGGTGGGCGGTCTTCAACGCGTGACGAAACGCCGTTTCGTCGCGGGCAGCGCGTCCCGGGTTAATCCAGCGCACCAAGACCCCGTCGATGAGATCCGGGTTGTAGCGATCTGTTTCTTCACCCATCTCGACTTCGATCTCATCGGCGATCGCGCGGAAGGCCTGGGCCCGCTCGCGGCGTGCCTTGACCGTCTCGATGAGCTCGCGCCCACTGGAGAACTCCTGGTGGGGCGAGACGTGCTGGGGCTCGTCGGCCACCTCGCGCACCTCCCTGATGAAGTCGGACAACCGGGCAATACGGTGATGCTGCCGGTACCAGATATAGCGATCCGGGCTGTCGCCCGTGTAGAAGGGGCTGCGGCTGAACCTGTGGGCGAAGTTCGGGTCGTGGTCCAGCAACCCGCCCAGGGTCCGGCTGGTCGCCGCCAGAAGCACCATATTGGGGGACTTACCCGACTCGTCGGCGTAGACGGGGTCGATCAGCCACATGCACTGCGCTTTGCCGTTTAAGCGGTTGATGCCCACCCAGGCCGGCCCGAGACTGCGGGTGACGAGCTGGAGGAGTTTGCCCCGTAACTCCTCGGCCAGGTTGATGGGTGGCCTCCCTGACTGCCGGGCTGGGGATACCGGTTGCGGAGATGATAGAGATCAGCGAGCACGGTGTGGAGCGGGGCGCGGCGGTAGAGGACACCGTCGCGATTCGGGCGATGCGCGACTTCTTGGCGGATCCCCAAGGCATTGCGGAGTACATGGTGGACTGGGCGGAAGGGGAGCTGGCGTAGCATTCGAACATCCGTGTCGGGGTGGTGGTATACGGTGTGCGCCATGACAGCGACACGCGAACACGCGGACGAACTTCTCAAAGGCATCGCAGGGCCGGAGGCCACCCTGCGCGACGACCAGTGGACGACGATCGATTCCCTGGTCAACCAGCGCAAACGCATGCTCGTGGTGCAGCGCACTGGGTGGGGGAAATCGGCGGTGTACTTCATTGCTGCGAAGCTGCTGCGCCAGGCGGGGGAGGGGCCGTCGATCATCGTCTCGCCGCTGCTCGCGCTCATGCGCAACCAAGTTGAGGCGGCCGCCCGCGCAGGGATCCGCGCCGCCACGATCAACTCGGCGAACATGACGCAGTGGGAGGAGATCCAGGCGCACATCGGCGAGCTGGACCTGTTGCTGATCAGCCCCGAGCGCCTCAACGCGCCGGACTTCCGCGAGGACGTGCTGCCGCAGCTTGCGCAATCCATCGGCATGCTCGTCGTGGACGAGGCACACTGCATCTCCGACTGGGGGCACGATTTCAGGCCGGATTACCGCCGCATTGCCCTGCTTATCGACGACCTCCGGTCACACACCCCCGTCCTCGCCACCACCGCAACGGCGAACGACCGCGTGGTGGCGGACGTGGTCGCACAGCTAGGCGACGGAACCGGTGTGCTGCGCGGCGGGCTGGACCGAGAATCCCTGTCGCTGAACGTCGTGCAGCTCAAAGACCCGACGCAGCGCGCCGCCTGGATCGCCCAGTACCTGTCGCAGGTCGAAGGGTCTGGCATCATCTACTGCCTCACCGTGTCCGCCGCGCACGACCTGGCTGAAGCGCTCGAGACGGCCGGATGGAACGTCGCGGCGTACACAGGCCGCACGGAGGCGGAGGAACGAGAGCGCCTCGAACAGGCACTGATCCACAACGAGCTGAAAGCGCTTGTGGCTACCTCCGCGCTCGGCATGGGTTTTGACAAGCCGGACCTCGGCTTCGTCGTGCACATGGGTGCACCGAGCTCACCGGTGAGCTACTACCAGCAGATCGGCCGCGCCGGGCGCGCCACTGACCACGCCGAGGTGGTGCTTCTGCCCGGGCCGGAGGATGAGCGCGTGTGGGAGTACTTCGCGTCCGTGTCTATGCCGGAGGAGCCGGTGGTGCAGCAATTGCTGGTTGCGCTGGGGGACGACCCGGTGTCCACACCGAAATTGGAGAACGCCGTTGATCTGTCGCGCACGCGCATCGACCAAGCCCTGAAGGTCCTTGACGTGGACGGCGCGGTCACACGCGTCAAGGGCGGCTGGGTCTCCACGGGTTCCCCGTGGGCATACGACCATGAGCGTTACGACGGCCTGGCCAGCGCCCGCGAGCGCGAACAAAACCTCATGTTGGCGTACGAGACCACGGATACATGCCGCATGATGTTTCTCCGCCGCGAGCTGGACGACCCGACCATCGGGGAAGGGGAGCGCTGCGGGCGGTGCGACAACTGCACCGGCAACCATCTGTCCGCGGATGTGGACCCGGCGCTGGTTGAGCGCATCGACGCCCGCTTGCAAGCCCCGGGCGTGCCGCTGTCTCAGCGCAAGATGTGGCCGACAGGCTCCGCACGCCGCGGCAAGATCAAGGGCGTGGCCGCCGGGAAGGCGCTGGGCCGGCTTAACGACGTCGCCCGCGGGCCCGCGCTGGCGGCCCTGTTACGCGACAGCGCCTACCGCCCCGCCGAGAACTGGCGGGACGACCAGTGGCTGACCCGCTTCGTTGCTGTGTTGGCGGACTGGGAATGGAGCCAGCGCCCCGCCACAGTCGTGGCGCTGGGTACGGCCGATCCCGCCCGGTCGGAGATGGTCGCCGCCACCGCCGAGGCGTTGGCGAGCGTGGGACAGATGGCTTTCGGCGGGGTGGTGCGGGCCGGCGAGGCGGAGGTGGAGGCCCGCAATTCCGCGTTTCGAGTCAATGCGCTCGACCGGTACTTCGACTACTCAGGGCTTGCCGTGGACGCCGGGCCGGTCTTGCTGCTCACCGGGGAGGTGGACTCCGGCTGGTCGGTGACCGTCGCCGCCGCGGACATAGCCGAACGCTTCGGCGTTGAGGTGCTCCCGCTGGCCTTCGCCTCACGCGCGTAGCGGCACGGCGCTTGAGCAGGGGTGTGGATAAGTGTGGGAAGAGAATCCCTGGTGAGAGCGCCAGCTGTCCACTGGAGTGAGCAAAGGCCGGTTGTCAAACACCGTGGTCAGCGGGTTTATCCACCGGTGCAGATGGAAGATGGAAGAAGGAAAATATATGCGTTCAGCTGGGCATTTGGGATAACCCGCCGATGATGTGACCGCTGATTCCACACAAATTCCACACCCCAGGGCGCGGGCTTGTGGACAACTCGCCCACACATTCTGGTGTTGTCCACACCCCCTGTGGATAACTCGATTAGCGGTTTGCACCGCGGGGTAGTGTCATACACACATCGAAAGGGGAGAACATGGGCGCAAACGACAGTTTCGCGGATTACGTGCCGCCGCCGGAGCCGGCCGCGGACTACGGGGATTTCAGTGATTCCGACTTTGAAGCGTTCCGGGGCAACGGCGGCGGCTCCACGCGCCGGGAGCCCGGAGGCGGCGGCCGGGGCGGGAACAAGTACTCCAACTTCAACCGCGGCAGCGACGAGCTGCAGGAGTACCGCACTCCGCCGCACGACGAGCTCGCCGAGCGGTCCGTTATCGGCGCCATGCTGCTCAACCCGGACGTCATCTTGGACGTGGCGGAGGGGCTGCGCCCGGACGACTTCTACTTTCCCGCGCACCAGCTGATCTACCAGGCCATCTTGGACCTGTTCGCGCAGGGCAGCAACGTTGACGTGCTCATTGTCTCCGGCCGTTTGGACCGTCTCAACGCGCTCGAGCGCATCGGCGGCGCGCCCTACCTGCACACCCTGATCTCGGAGGTGCCCACCGCGGCCAATGCGCGCTACTACGCCGAGATCGTGGAGGAGAAGTCCATCCTGCGCCAGCTGGTCAACGCCGGCACGCAGGTGGTGCAGCTCGGCTACGAGGGCGAAGAGGGCATGGAGGTCGACGCGATCGTCGACCGCGCTCAGCAGAAAGTCTTCGCCGTTACGCGTAACCAGACGGGCGAGGACTACCGCCCGCTGTCCGACCTGCTCAAACCCACCATCGACGAGCTGACGATGATCGCCTCCGGCGGTGCTCTGGAAGCAGGCGTGCCCACCGGGTTCATCGACTTAGACAAGCTCACCAACGGCCTGCACGCAGGGCAGATGATCATCGTCGCGGCGCGTCCCGGCGTGGGTAAGTCCACACTGGCGCTGGACTTCATGCGTTCGTGCTCCATCCACCAGGGGAAGACCTCCGTCATCTTCTCGCTGGAGATGAGCGCATCCGAGATCATCATGCGCATGCTCTCCGCCGAGACGGAGATCAAGCTGTCCGCGATGCGCTCGGGCCAGATGGAGGAGCGCGACTGGGAAAAGCTCACTCAGCGCCTCACCGAAATCCAGGACGCCCCGCTGTTCATCGACGACTCGCCCAACCTCACCATGATGGAGATCCGCTCCAAGGCCCGCCGCTTGAAGCAGCAGCACGGCCTCGACCTCGTGGTGGTGGACTACCTCCAGCTGATGAGCTCCGGCAAGAGGGTCGAATCCCGCCAGCAAGAAGTCTCGGAATTCTCCCGCCACCTGAAGCTGCTGGCCAAAGAGCTCGAGGTCCCGGTCATCGCGATCTCCCAGCTTAACCGTGGCCCGGAGGCGCGCACGGACAAGCGCCCGCAGCTAGCCGACCTACGCGAATCAGGCTCTCTCGAGCAGGACGCCGACATGGTGTTCCTGCTCTACCGCCCGGACTCCCAGGACCGCGACGACGAACGAGCCGGCGAAGCCGACATTATCGTGGCGAAGCACCGTGGCGGCCCCATCGACACCATCCCGGTGGCGCACCAGCTGCACTACTCCCGCTTCGTCAACATGGCCCACGGCTAGCTTTGCTTGCCCTTTGCTCAGTTAGGCATGGCTTTCCAACGGTGACACGCTGCGAAAACGGGTTTATGATCCAACATCACAACCCGAAAAGCAGATTAGGAGAAAGCCATGACCGTGCGTTCCATCAACGGCCCAGCCGCGTGCGCCAGCACGGTGGCGAAGCTCGACCCGAGCATCACCGTCGCTAAGACGGGGGAGAACACCCTCCTGCTCAACCTGCCGCGCAGCATCGAGGAGATTGATAAGGCGACGGCCGATACGTCTCTGAAGGCCCGTTTTTCGCGGCTGTTTGCTTAGCGACGGCGCGTTCCGTCGCTACCCAATCGCCACACCACGCTGCTCAGGCAGCGTGAACGCGGCTGCGCACGCTAGTGCAAAGGCGGCGGCGAACACGCCGAATACGGCGGTAGAGCCGCCGAACGCGAGGACGGGCGGAACGATCAGCGGCGCCAGGATGGAGCCGATACGGCCGAACGCCGCTCCCGCACCAGTGCCCGTGGCGCGGACTGAGGTGGGGTAAAGCTCAGGGCCGACGGCGTAGAGCGCGCCCCAGGCGCCGAGGTTGAAGAAGCTGAGCAGGCAGCCAGCCGCGATGATCTGCCACTCGGCGCTTGCCATACCGTAGGCGAAGGCGGATACGGCGGAACCCGCCAAAAACGCGGCGAGGGTGATGCGGCGGCCCCAGACCTCGATGAGCCACGCGGCGGCGAAGTACCCCGGCAGCTGGGCGAGGGTGATAATCAGCGTGAAGGTGAACGAGCGCACGAGCGAGAAACCCTGTTCCACCAGCAACGACGGGATCCAGATGAACGCCCCGTAGTAGGACAGTGAAACGCAGAACCAGACTGTCCAGAAGGCGGCGGTGCGGGCCCGCAGATCTGGCCCCCAGATGCCGCCGCGGATAGTCTCCTCCCGCGGCGGCTGGCTGGTGTCGTATTCTGCAGGGTCGGTATCTGCTTCGAACGAGCGCACGATCCGCTCGGCTTCCTCGTGTCGGCCGGCTGATTCCAAGAAGCGCACAGATTCGGGCAGGCCCATGCGCACGTAGATGGCGTAGACCGCCGGCACCGCGCCGAGTGCGAAACCCCAACGCCAGCCGCTGTCATGCTGCGCGACTACGAAGGTGCCTATGACCGCGGCCATGATCCAGCCGACGGCCCAGAACGCCTCCAGCAGCACAACCATCCGCCCGCGGACTTTTCGCGGGGAGAACTCACTAACCAACGTGGAGGCCACGGGCAGCTCCGCGCCCAGGCCCAGCCCCACTAGGAAGCGGAACACCATGAGGGAAGCCACGGACCATGCGAGCGCGGACGCGCCGGTGGCGAGGCCGTAAAGCAAGAGCGTGGCCGCGAACACTTGGCGTCGTCCGATCTTGTCTGCCAAGAGACCGCCGAGCGAGGCGCCGATGGCCATGCCGATAAAGCCCACCGAGGCGATCCACCCGGTGGTGGTTTTATCCAAGTCCCACTGCACGGCCAGGGCCGCCACGATGAAGGACACGAGGCCGATGTCCATGGCGTCGAGGGCCCAGCCGATGCCGGAGCCGACGAGGAGGCGCTTGTGCTTGCCGGTGACCGGGAGGCGGTCCAGGCGCTCGGTGCGGGTGAGCTGCTCAGCAGAGGTCATGCCGGGGAGTGTAAAACGCGGGGCCCCACTTACTCAGCGTTAATTTCACCGGCCGCGGATTGAAACGCGCGCAGACGCAGCGAGTTGGACACCACGAACACGGAGCTGAACGCCATGGCGATGCCCGCGAGCATGGGGTTGAGGAAGCCGAGCGCCGCCACCGGGATGAGGATCACGTTGTAGGCGAACGCCCAGAACAGGTTCCCCTTGATCGTCTTCAGCGTCTTGCGGGAGAGCCGGATCGCGTCGGCAGCGGAGGTCAGGGAGTTGCGCATGAGGGTGATGTCCGCGGCCTCGATGGCGACGTCGGTGCCCGCTCCCATGGCAAGGCCCAAGTCCGCCTGGGCAAGCGCCGCGGCGTCGTTGACGCCGTCGCCCACCATCGCAACCTGCTTGCCCTCGGACTGCAGGTGCTTGACCACCTCAACCTTGTCTTCCGGCAGCACACCGGCAGTCACGTTGGCGGGGGCGATGCCAACCTCAGACGCAACGGCCTCCGCCGCACCTTGGTTGTCGCCAGTAAGCGGGTGCGGGGTCAGCCCCAGCTGGCGCAGCTGAGCCACTGCCGCGGCGGAATCTTCCTTCACCGTGTCGCGCACTGCCACGAATCCGGCGAGGGTGCCGTCCACCTCTACCGCGACCGGGGTAGCGCCGGCGCGCTCGGCTTGCGCAAAGGCGTCCGACAGCCCGCCCAGAGGCACGGATGGGCGGCCGACGCGGACGGAACGGCCGTCGATACGCGCGGACGCCCCCTGGCCCACCTCGTTCTGGAAGTTGTCAAACTCCGGGATGCCCTCTGCGGCGTTCACGATGGCGAGCGCGATCGGGTGCTCGGAGCCGGACTCGACGCCAGCGGCGAGGCGCAGCACCTCGTCGGCGTCGAAGCCGGGGGCGGCGACGATGTCGGTGACACCCATCCTGCCCGAGGTGATGGTGCCGGTCTTGTCCATGACCACCGTGTCCACCTGGCGGGTGGATTCGAGCACTTCAGGGCCCTTAATCAACAGCCCCAGCTGTGCGCCGCGGCCGGTGCCCACCAGGATCGCCGTGGGGGTGGCCAGGCCAAGCGCGCACGGGCACGCGATGATGAGCACGGCCACCGCCGCGGTGAACGCGTGGGCGGTTCCGTGGCCCACTAGGAGGTGACCAGCGAGGGTGAGCAGCGCAACGACCACGACAACGGGCACAAACACCTGCGAGATGCGGTCCACCAGCCGCTCCACAGGGGCCTTGCCGGCCTGGGCGTCGCGCACGAGCTTGCCCATCTGGGCGAGCGTGGTTTCCGAGCCGACGCGGGTGGCCTCCACCACCAGGCGCCCGGACGTGTTCAGCGTGGCGCCGGTGACCGGGGAGCCCTCCTCCACCTCCACGGGCACGGACTCGCCGGTGAGCATGGATTCATCCACCGCGGAGTGCCCGGCGATCACGCGGCCGTCCGTGGCCACCTCTCGCCGGGGCGCACCACGAACCGGTCGCCGACAGCAACCTGGCCGATGGGGACGCGGACCTCCTTGCCGTCGCGGATGATGGCGGCGTCCTTCGCCCCCATGTCCAACAGCTCGCGCAGCGCCTCCGAGGATTGCCCCTTGGCGCGCGTTTCAAACCAGCGACCGAGCAGCAAAAACGTGAGGACCACGCAGACGGACTCGAGGTAGATCTCGTCCATGCCGGCGTGCGAAGGCAGGATGGACATCTCCATCGTCATCCCCGGCTCACCCGCGTTGCCGAAGAACAGCGCCCAAGCGGACCAGAGGTACGCCGCGGACGTGCCCAGCGTGATCAGCGTGTCCATGGTCATCGCGCCGTGCTTGAGGTTCGCCCAGGTCGCGCGGTGAAACACGCTGCCCGCCGCGAAGAACACCAGTGTGGTGGCCGCAAACGCCGCCCACTGCCAGTTGGTGAACTGCAGCGACGGGATCATGCTCACCAGCATCACCGGCAGCGACACCAGCGCCGCCCAGATGGTGGTGCGCTTGAGCTTTTCCGCTTCTTCCAAGCGGGCGTTTTCAAGCCGCTCGCTTGACGACGCGCCTTCGGCTCCCCCCGCGCCGTCTGCGCTCTCGGCGCCGTCGTCCAAGGCAAAAGCGTCGTACCCCGCTTTGCGCACCTCGTCGATAAGCATCTGCGGGGTGGTGGCGGACGCGTCGAAGTCGACGGCCGCCGTCTCCGTGGAGAAATTCACGGAGGCGTCCACGCCGTCGAGTTTGTTGAGCTTGCGCTGCACGCGCGACGAGCACGACGAGCACGTCATCCCCGTCACGCCCAGCTCAATGTGTTGCAATGCTGTGGGGGTTTGGGTGGGGCTTTGGGTCATACCCCCACCATATGCCGACTTTACGCCAAGGAGTAGCCGGCTTCCTTCACGGCCGCCTCGATGTCCTCGCAGGTGTAGCCGTCGCCTTCCACCTTCACCTTCCCGGTGGTGTGGTCAGCGTCGACAGCCGTCACGCCGGCGATTTCAGCGATTTCTTCCTGCACGCTCAACTCGCAGTGGCTGCAGGTCATGCCCTTCACGTCGAATTCGCGTTGTGCCATGGTCGGCTCCTAACAGTCGAGAAAACTCAGTCCACCGCCGATAGTAGGCGCTAAACCTGCAATGTGTAACCGGCGTTCTTCGCGGCCTGCTCGATATCTTCGTCGGCGAAGGTGAAACCGACGACGGTGAGCTCGCCTTCGTCGAGGTCCACGTCGACCTCGTGCGTCCCTTCAACAACCGACAACTCGTCCTTGAGCGAATCGACCGCGACTTCGTCCTTCGGGCCCGAGATCCGGTACGTCTTCGTCATGGCTGCTGCACGCCTCCTGATCTAGCGTTGAGTAGTGGCTGTTCTCCGGCGCGGAATAACGCGGAGAGCGTTGGGGTTATACCCGTTGCAATCTCTAGACAATAACCAATCGCGTGAAGGAGCGGACCGTGAGCACCGTTGATGTAACCGAGGACACGTTTGAGCAGACCGTTACCCAAGACGGCATTGTTTTCGTCGATGCGTGGGCTGACTGGTGCGGCCCCTGCAAGCAGTTTGCGCCGACCTACGAGAAGGCCTCTGAAACCCACGACGACGTCGTATTTGCCAAGCTGGACACCGAGGCGAACCAGCAGCTGGCTTCGGCGCTGGAAATCCAGGCCATCCCGACGCTGATGGCGTTCCGCGACGGCATCATGGTCTTCCGCAACGCCGGCACCCTCCCGCCCGCTGCGTTCGACGACCTGATCCAGCAGGTGAAGGGTCTGGACATGGAAGATGTCCGCCGCCAGATTGAGGAGCAGAACGCCTCCGAGCAGTAGGCTATCGCCCGAAGCGCCCGCCAGACGGGCGCTTTTTTCATGCGTACACTCGCTTATCGACGAAACCCCCACCGGAAGGACACCCCATGGCGAACCCATTCAGCAAGGGCTGGAAGTACCTCATGCAATCGTTTGATTCCAAGATCGACCAGAACGCCGACCCGAAGGTGCAGATCCAGCAGGCGGTCGCTGCAGCAAAAGAGCAGCACAAGGCCGTGTCGGAGCATGCTGCGAACATCATTGGCAACCGCAACCAGTTGCAAATGAAGATGGATCGCCTCATCGCGTCTCAGGACGACTTGCAGACCAAGGCCCGCACTGCCCTGCAAGCCGCCGACAAGGCAAGCTCCGCCGGGGATGCGCAGAAGGCGCAAGAGTTCAACAGCGCCGCCGAAGCGATCGCCACCCAGTTGGTGGCGGTGGAGCAGGAGCTGGAGCAGACGAAGCAGGACTTTGCTTCCGCTGAGCAGGCGGCGAAAGAAGCGCAGGTGAAGCAGCAGGAGTCCGAATCGCACTTGAAGGAACAGTTGGCTCAGGTTTCGCAGTTGGAGTCCCAGCTCAACCAAGCCCGCATGCAGGAGCAGACTGCTACGACCATGGACTCCATGAATCAGTTCAACGACAGCGATGTGCCGACCCTTGACGGCGTGCGCGACAAGATCGAACGCCGTTACGCCACCGCGCTGGGGCAGCAGGAGTTAATGGAGGACTCCATGACGGACCGGATGGCCGAGATCGAGTCCGGCACCTCAGACGTGGCTGCGGCAAGCCGCCTTGACCAGATTCGCGCTTCCATGGCCGGCGAGCTGGAAGCCGGGCCGCGCGATGAGGCAGCACCGAGCGACGCCGAAAAGGAATCGCGCGACTAGGACTGACCCATTATTCCGCCGGGTGTCAGTGCTCCCGGCGGATATTGATCAGCACTCCACGGATGCCGGAGTGGAACCCGTCGCGAAGGTTCACGCGCTGGGTCTCGGTGAGCGTGTACTCATGCAGGGTCTCGCACGCGAACTGCAGTAGTGGCCGGTCGATCTCTGGGGGCAGCCCTCCCCCGGAGAGAAGATGGGCGCTGTCGCGCTGCTCGCTCGACGCGGCGTTTTCAAACCACCAGGTGGCGTACTGCTGCCCAACGTCGTACGGCGTTTGGAACCCAGCAGAGGTCCACACCTCTTCCGGCAGCGGCACATAGCGCGACCGCAGCTTCCGGCGCGGTGCCATCATCGACGGCTTCGGAGCGGGCTTCGGGCCTGGCTTGGGAGTACCCGCCGCGGCATCGGCCACGGTGGCCGGCGAGGGGGCAGCGGGACGCTTGGGCTCGCTCGAGACGTTCTGGTTGCCCGGCTTGTTGGACTCGTTGTTTGCCTCCACCTGCGCCTCGGATGGCTCGTCCATCTCCGGGGACTCAGGCTGGTGGGTCCGTTGCTGGGCGGTGGGGGTACCGACGATGTCGGACGGCTTCGGCGCCGAGGCGTCCGAAGAAGCGGGCGCGTGGGTGTCCGCCGGCTCCGCGGAGTTCCCGGCACCTTCTGCGCCGTCGGGCTTTGTGCTGGCGTTCTCGTTTGTCGCCGGCTCGGCGGGCCGGAGCGGGTCCGGGCCCAGACCCGGCACGGCGGTGGGCCCTTCGGCCTCGTCGAGCGGAGCAGCGTCGTTAAGTGGTCGCTCCCTGATGCTCGGCGGCAATGGGCCTTCCAGCACCTGCAGGCGCATCGCGTCGGCGAAATCCTCGCGCGGGTCGAGGATGGTCGTGCTGTCGCACGCGTGGCGCAGCGCGGAAGACATGGAGTCCCAGCCGAAGCCGTAGAGATGCATGCGCCCGCCGTGGCTGGTCACTTCCTCCACGCCGGGGATCATGTCTGCGTCGCCGGAGACCAGTACGAAGTCAGTGAATTTCTCGCTGACGCCGTTGACCACAAGGTCGGCGACCAAGCGGGTATCCACGCCCTTCTGCGTGCGGCGCTCGCCCCACTCAATGAGCTGGCCGGTGCGCAGTTGCACGCCGTCGCAGGTGCGCAGCGCGCGCTGGTAGCGGTGCGGGCCCGAGTCGGGGATGCCGTCGTACCAGAATTGGCGGTGGATGGGTTGATTGAGTTGGGTAGTGATCATCTTGCCGAGGGTCGCCACAACCTCCGGCAAGTCAATTTCTAACTGTGCGCGTGCGCCGATTTCCCACGAGTTGTAAAAGCTTGCAAGCAGGTACGACGTATCGACGAACACGAGTGTGCGTTCAAGCATGGCTCCTAGATTCCGATTCTTTTTCGTTTCTAAATTGATTTACCCGCCCTATCTTGCCTGAAAATGCGCGCTCGTTCCATGTCGTAATTGTCACGGTTTCTTGCGTACCTCTTGTATGCGGTGAACGCGCGTGATAGACAGTTGGTTACTCCAGTAACTAACCAATCAACCGGAGGGCTGGGCGTGAACAGTGATGCGGAGCCGCTCTTCGTGCAGGTCGCCAGTTTCGTCGCCGACCTCATCGTCGACGGCACCCTGAAACCCGGCGAGCAAGCACCGTCGACGAATCAGCTCGCTCAATTCCATGAGATCAATCCCGCGACGGCGCGTAAGGGGCTCGCATTGCTTGTCGACGATCACGTGCTGGAAAAGCGCCGCGGCCTCGGCATGTTCGTGACCGACGGGGCCCGCGACCGAATCCTGGAGAAGCGTCGCGAGGATTTCGCCGGCGACTACATCGCCCCGCTCATCGACGAAGCCCTGCACCTGGGCTACACCCGCTCCGACCTCCATGACCTAATCGACCGCGTCGCAGAAAGCAGAGGCATGTACCAATGACCATCCACACCCGCGACCTGACACGCAGCTTCGGCTCCAAGGATGTGCTCACCGGCGTCGACCTGGATCTCGGCCCCGGCATCCACGGCCTGCTCGGCCGCAACGGCGTGGGAAAATCCACGCTGCTGCGCATCCTGTCCGGTCAACTCAAATCGACCTCCGGCACCGTCGAGGTATTCGGCGCGCGCCCCTTCGACAACGGCAGCGTCATGGATCGCACATGCCTGACCGGCGTGGACACCGCGTACCCGGGTAGCTGGTCCGGCGCAGACGTAATCAAGGGTGCGCGGTTGCGCTACCGCACGTGGGACCAGCAGCTTGCCGACGCGCTGACTGCCGACTTCGCCATGGATCAGGCATTGGAAACCCGCTACGGAAAGCTCTCCCGCGGCCAGCGAGCCATGATCGCCATCGTCATCGGCCTGGCCGCCGACACCGACCTTCTGCTTCTCGACGAGCCCTACGTCGGCCTCGACACCCACAACACTGACGTGTTCTACCGCCACCTGCTCGCCCAGGCAGATACGGGCCGCACCATTGTCATGGCGACCCACCACATCGAGGATGCAGCGAAGGTGCTGGATACGGCGGTGGTGCTGGGCCG
Organism: Corynebacterium mucifaciens; assembly: GCF_012396315.1. Lineage (GTDB taxonomy): Bacteria > Actinomycetota > Actinomycetes > Mycobacteriales > Mycobacteriaceae > Corynebacterium > Corynebacterium mucifaciens. Next base: position 48,101 of record NZ_JAAXPF010000012.1, read on the forward strand.
TGAGGGGACCGTCGCCAAGCAATGCGCCCCTGAGGACGCCGACGCATTCGCGGTGGCTGGCGGGGAGCTTTTGCCTATCGACGACGCTTCGCGCCACGCCCGCCCCGCACGACTCGACGACCTCATCGAGCACTACCTGGAGGTGTCCTGATGAACACGACCTTGCCCGGATTCTTCCGCCATCAGTTCACGGCACCGTCGTTGTTCAGGCTGCTGTGGATGGTGCCGCTGACGGTGATGTTCGCCCTCGGCGCAGCGATTACGGACCACCCGCTTACCGCGGTGATGGCGCCTGCGTTTGTGACCGTGTTTGTGACCGGCGCGCTCTCGATGGAGGAGACGGCCTACGCGGCGTACGGCATGCCGCGGGATCGGCGGCTACGACTGGCCGCGATGGCGGTTGTGCCGGCGGTGGTTATTGGCGCGGCCGTCGCGTTGCTGCTGCGGCCTGATTGGGTAAGGGTTGCGGGTGCCTTGGGGGCACTCGCGATAGGCCTGCTCATGGGGCAGCGCTACGTCACCGGCGAGGTGCCCGGGCCGCGTGAGCGCGTTCGGTCGCGGTTAGGCTCGCGCGGCTTCCTTGCTGAGCTGGTGTGGACACCGCAGCTGCTCTGGGCTGTGGGTATCGCGGCGGCGCATTGCGTGACGCTGTACCTGGCGAGCTTCATTGGTTCTGAATGGCTCAGAGCTTGGATTGGGGCTTTGCCGCTGTTGGTTTGGTACTTCATGTATGGCATGCACGGCTCGGGGATCGCCGGCCCGGACGTGGGCGCGAGCTACGGGGTGCCACGTCGGCGCTGGCTTGGAGTATCGCTCGTGGCATCAGTCGTGTCGGTTTTGCTCTATACGGTCGTCGTGGGCATTGTCTCGAGCTTGAGCTGGGCCGCGGTGGCGGTCGGCGCGGCGGGTGCCTTTGCCTGCGCCGCGCTGGGATCGGCCATGAAAACCCGGCGCAGCGAAATGGGGCTGTTTCCGGCGATGTTCTTGGCCATCCCTATCTCGCGAGCGATTGAAGTGGAAAGCTTCACGGACGGTGAAACCGTTTACCTCCTTGTCGTTGCGGGAGTGCTGTTGCTGGTCGGTGCAGCCATGCAGGTGGCGTATCTGGGTGGCTATATGAACCCAAAACAGCACCTTAAGAACACGTAAAAACCGCCGGTGCGCTGCGGGTTTGTGTTGTGTGTGGGGTGTGTGTAACTTATATCGAGTCAGCGAGACCGACAACGCCCCGCTGGAGAGGCCGACAAGGTGCTCCGGTTTGTGTGGCGGGCAGGAAAACAATCGCTGGTGGATTCCTTCAGTCGCTTCGATGCTGGCTCATGTTTCATGGGTTGGTGTTGGGTGTGCTGGTGTTGTTTGAGAACTCGATAGTGTGCCAATGTACTTTTGTTGCGTGGGTGTGTGTCGCCTGCCCTGTTTGTGCACTGCGTGGTGGATGCCTGCTGTTGTTGGGTGTGTGCCGGTGGTGGCGTGGTTGAATTCCATTGATGGATCGCGTCATCTGTTTGGTTCAGTGCGCGGGGGTGTGGTTGACATGCTTT
>NZ_JAAXPF010000013.1 GCF_012396315.1 Corynebacterium mucifaciens
GCAGCCGGGTACGTCCACTCCGGCACCGTCCAAGGGCTCGCAGCCGGGTACGTCCACTCCGGCACCGTCCAAGGGCTCGCAGCCGGGTACGTCCACTCCGGCACCGTCCAAGGGCTCGCAGCCGGGTGCCTCCACTCCGGTTGTGACCGCCCCGCCGACGCGAGAGCCCACGCCGTCAGCTGCGCCCGTGGATAAGAAGCCCACGCGGGTAGAGCCGGCTGGCGACTACACCGATCAGGTGGTTGTCGCCGATGATCCCGCCTCCGATTACGAGCCGGCGTCGCCAGTGGTCGATCCGGCTCCGGGTGTTGAGGACACCGCAGGTGTGCAGGACGCCCCGTCCGTTGCTACCAGTGAGGCCCCGCGCGAGGTTGCGGAGCAGGCCCCGTCCGTTGCTGCCAGTGAGGCCCCGCGCGAGGTTGCGGAGCAGGCCCCGCCGCGTGCCGGTATCGCCGGAGGCACAGTCACTCTGACCGGGCCAGGATTTGCTGCTGAGGTCAATGGCACTTCCGAACCACTTGCGGGTAGCGCCGCGGTGCAGACCGCGGCCGGGGTGCAGTCGGTGGATTTCACAACCGAGAACGGTGGCGTCGAGATAAACGGCCCGCTTGGCGAGGTGACGGTTCCCGACGCTCAGGTCAAGCAGGTGCAGGCGCAAGCGGATATGGCGTTCAAGGCTCTACCGCAGCCGGTGCAGCAGCAAGCGAACGCCATTAACGCCCAGGTGCTCGACGCCGCTGCCGCGCAGCCGGCGGTGTCGCACTACGACATGGGCATCGTCAACGCCACCGTCGTGGTCGATCACTGGGACTAGGAAGGGAAACCGCCGTGGCGTCCGACTGGATCAAAGCTCTAGAAGAAAAGGAACGGGTAACTTCCGCTCCGCCCGTTACCGTGGTGCGCGAGGACGAGCCGGTGGTGGCTGCTGATGACGCCGAGGATGAGTCCACTGCCGAGGACGAGGAGGAGTCCTCCCGATCCGACAAGACAACGACACTCATCGTCGGCGGTGTGGTTGGCGCGGTCCTACTGATTGGAGTCGGGTCGGTATTCTCCATGCTCTCGGATAAGTCGGAGCAGAGCGAGCAGGACCAGGCCGAACCGGCCGTGTCCACGACCCAGCAGGCCGCAAGCAGCGAGACCCCGCAAAGACCGTCGGCTGCGGCGTCGCCGACGTCTCCGGTGGAGGTTGGCAACGCCTGCCCTGGCAAGAACGCGGAGATGGCCGGCGAGGAGTCGTCGGTGCGCGATGCGGTCGCGCAGTTCGAGAAGGCGTATTTCGAGCGCGACGCGCAGGCACTGGCGGCGTCGTTGGCGAAGAACAGCCCGCTACAGCAGCAGGACTGGAAAACGATTCTGCCCGAGGCCGCTCCCGAGGGCACTACCTGGTGTGTGGAGATGGCACCGGTCGCCGATGGAGCCAGCACAGTCGATGTCGATCTGACTATGGCACCTCCGGGTGAGGAATCGGCGCTTTACCGGCAAACGGTCAAGGGCGAAAAAGACAGCGACAAGTGGGTAATCACAAGCATGGAAGAGCGAGAAGGCTAGAGAGATGGCAACGAATCGACAGATTGGCCGCGCGGTAGCCGCAATGACCGCGATAGCGGCCTCCGGCTGCGCGTGGGCGGCTTTCGCTGGCCCTGCCCTGGCGCAGACCCCGGAAGACGGGGCTCAGGGCGACGACCACTGCGCGGCGCTGCACCTAGTGCTCGTCAACGGCACTTTCGACACGTCCGCGCAGCAAGACTCCCGAGTGGACCACGGCTTCGGTGCCCAGATTGCCGGCCCGGCAATGGAAGAGGCCAACGACGCCCCGGTTTCTGACCCGTCCGCTGGCATTAGCCTCGAGGACGCGCAGGGCCAGCTGGCAGGTGCAGGGACGACTAGCACCGCTCCGACCGCGGTGGGAGAGCCGACAGGCACCGAGGTTGTCGGCAACATCGACGATCTTCAAAGCCAGCTCTGGGGAGACTCCGGCAAGACCACGGCTGGGACACCGACGAGCAAGACAAACTCCGCCTGGGGCAGCACCACCTCGGCCGCCAGCGTCCCGAGTGGGACTGCTACCCAGACGCAGTCTTCGTCCCCCGAGTCTTCTGGGACACCGACGAGCAAGACAAACTCCGCCTGGGAAAAGCAGTCCGGACCGACCGAGGTGGATGGAAAGCACGGCATCAAGATCGCCCGCACATACATCACTTATGCCGCTGCAGCCGGTGGAGCGTTCATTCCGGGCCTGCCGACCTCGGAGTCCGTCAGCTACGACGATTCCATGCGGGAAGGGGCAATTAACACCGCTGCGGTGCTCAAAGAGATCGCGGACGAGTGCCCCAACACCAAGATTCTGCTGGCCGGCCACTCTCAAGGAGCACAGGTTGTTTCCCTGGTGGCCCGCGAGGTCGGCAACGGCGTGATTGATTTCGACCCGTCGCGCATCGCCGGCGTCGCCCTGTTTTCAGACCCGACCCGTGAGGCTGGAAGCCCCACGATGGTCAGTGGGGACAGTTCTCCGCAGCCGGTGCCGGGAACCTCTGGGCAAAACGTCGCCCAGCTAGGCTCGTTCAACTCCCGCGACGCCGCCGAACTCGACGGCGGCGGCATGGGGGTCGATACTTCCGGAGGCAAGGATTTCGGAGAACTCTCGGGCCGTACCGCGTCGTGGTGTGTTCCCGGTGACCTGGTGTGCGACCTGCCCATTTCGGGACCGCTGAACGAGCTGGTCATTAGCGTGGCAACGCAGCTGAACCTCTCCGATCCCGAGAAGTCTTTGCAGGCCGTCGCGGACACACTCAACCCAGCGGTGATTATGGGCGGCGTCGAGGACATCAAGGGCGACGAGTTTAGCTACGGAACAAACGGATTCTCCGCATCCGGCGAGCAGGCCCGCGAGGACACCAGCCTGATCGGGTCGATTGCCTCAACGGGGGTCAAGCAGGCGGTGCAGAACAACGCCGAAGGCGAAATCGTCAGCGACCTGGGCGAGTCCGTTATCCAGGGCGTCAACAAGATCGGCGGCATGGCGCTGGGCACCGGCATTGCCATCCTGAAGGAGGCCGTGACCCCGGCCAACCTCGCCCAGGTCGCAATGGCCGGTGTTGCCGGGCCGGAGGCGGCGCTGGGCGTGGCCGCGACGAAACTCACCGACGCCTCACTGAAGGTGCTCACCCCGGAGACGGCGGTGGGCATGGCGGACGAGGTGTTCAAGAACGTCGAGATTCTCGGAATCTCCGGCGAAGGACTGGCACAGGTCGCAGTCGAGGCTGCGGGCCACGGTGCTGCGCACAACTCCTACGGTACCCGTCCGGTGACTGAGGACGGGCGCACCCCGATTGAGGCCACTATCGACTGGGCCGTCGCTGCCAGCAGCGACATCACTGGTGACACCGTTCCCACTCGTGAGACGGCCCATCCGGAAGACACATCGAATATCAACCAGTCGTCCACGTTCAACACCGAGTTGTCCACGAAGGCCCTGTCTGAAGTCCAGGCATGGCGTGCACAAGGAGGTGCCTAGATGTCATCCAGCGCAGCGGCTCAGCTCCGGCGAGTCTCCTTACCAGAGAAGGCCGGCCTGAAGGTCGCAAACAGCCCGCTCGCGCCGAGCGGGGAGTGGTCCCCACTGGTGTGGCTCGTGGGAGCGCACGGCGGGGCAGGCACATCCACTCTCGCAAGGGTTCTCGGACCCTTCGGGGACGCTGGCCAGACATGGCCTGCGGAGGATGAGCACCGGTGGTGCGTCGTGGTGGCTCGATCCACCCGCTCGGGTGTGGAGGCCGCGCATGACGCTGTGCTCCAGGCCCAGGCGGGCAAGGTCGGACACTGCTGCGTCTGGGGAGTGATCCTCGTAGAGGACGCACCAGGTAAGACCCCAAAGAGTATTGAGCAGCGTATCTCCGTGCTCGAAAAAATCGTCCCCACAATCTGGCGCGTTCCCTACGTGGGGGAATGGCGCGAAAATCTGCTCGACAGACTCCCCGAATGGTCACCGCTCGATGAGCCGCAAGAACCGGAAAGCACCTCGCGTGTCCTGCGCAAGCGCACCAAAGTCAGCGCCCTGGAGCAGGTGCCCCAGCCGGTCAGGCGAATCGGCGAAGAACTGGTCGAGCGGGCCTATGAAGCCCATAAGCAAACATCTTCCAACTAAGAAAAGGAACCACTCATCATGACCATGATTGACCGTCTCAACAACGAACTCATCCTCGCAATGGTGCCGGGACAGAACCTGACCCCGCAGGCACCCGGTGACTTCGGCTCCAAGGTCGACCGCGCCCTCAACTTCGGCGTGTTCATCGGCCTGGTTGTTGCCGTCGCCGGCGTTATCGCCATCGGTGCGTCGATGGTGATCTCGCGACGTGAGGGCACCAGCGAAGAAGCCACCTCCAACGCCCTGCGCGTCGGCATCGGTTGTCTCATTATCGGCAGTGCCGGTGCCATCGTCGCAGCTCTGATCTAATGCGCGGCGCTTTCATGGCGCAAGGCGGCCCGCCCCAGTCTCCGCAGACCCCGCCAGACGTCGTGTGGATGGAGATTTGGGGCTGGCTGCAAAACACCTACTGGATTGTGCTGGCACTGTCTATCGCCGCCCTGATCACATTCGGAGCCATGCTCGCCCTCGACAAGGAGCGCGGCCGATCCGTTTCAGCTACGTCACCCGCAGTGCGCGGGGTGGAGATCGCACTAGGTGTCATCATCGCCAGCTCAGCAGTCCAAATCGCGGCCTGGTTCGTCTAACCAGCTGCACACCACCTTTTTGAAAGGCAAACAATGAAGAAGAAGCTCGGCGCACTTGCTCTCGCGGGCACTGTGGCGCTCGGCCTGAGCGCCTGCTCGTCGGACAAGGACGGGGAGGACACGCACGCGGAGAACGCGGTGGTCGATACGACTTCGGCACCTGCCGACGCGCGGTGGGAGTCGGTGGCGGGGATCGCCACGCCGGTGGATTCCAACGACGGGCCGGAAAACACCCGCGACTCTGTGCGCTCCGGTTACGCTCACACCCCCCAGGGGGCGGTGATGGCCGCGATTAACGGCCAGGTCGCCCTCGCCACCGCCGACGATACGAAATGGCCCGATGTCTCGCGCAGCATGATCGCCCCCGGCCAGGGCCGCGACCAGTGGGCGCAGGGCCGGGCTCTGATGAGCATTCAACCGGGCGCGAAGGTGGAAAACCCCGCGAAGTTCGAGGGGTTCCGGGTCTCTGACTACAACGACCAGGACGCACTGGTGCTTCTGGCGGCGGAGTACCCGGAGGTTGGCCTGACCGTCTATCCGGTGCAGCTGACGTGGCAGGACGATTGGAAGCTCGTTCTCCCCGCGCAGGACCAGGCTCCCGACCTCGAAAAGCTGGATTCGCTTGACGGTTTCACCGAATTTTCAGCCGGCAAGTAAGCCACTCGTCTCAGAAAGGGAAGATTATGCCGCAGGACAACAACAAGCGCTGGGGGCTTCTGGCCGCCACCGGAGCGATCGCTCTCACCCTGATTCTCGTCGTGGTGGGTCTGGTCGCCCGGCAAAAGGATTCTCCCGCCAATAACCCGTCTGCGGCCTCGCCCGCACCGGCCACGACCACTAGCGAGGCTCCCAAAGGCAAGGAGGGGGAGTGGCTCGACCCGACCGCTGACGTGTTTGGCCGCGCGATAAAGGTCCCGGCCAACGGTGCGGGCAATCCGCTCGGCAATGCGACGGGAGGGGATACGACCAACTGCGCGGTCACCGCGGGCAACGTGACCATTGAGTCCACCCACGGTGCACAGACGATGTGGACGGAAAAACAGGGCCCGAGCTCGGTAAACGCCGACGGTGTGCCCACTGGGTACGCACGCACCGCCGAGGGGGCCATGATTTCCGGGTTCAACACGGTGAGCCTGATTTACGCCGGTGGCCCCATTTCGGGTTCTGCCGCGCAGTACGGAGCGGCTGGCAGCGACGCCACTGGATTTGCGGAGCGCTTGAAGGCAAACCCTCCCAAGCAGGTGGATACCACGAAAGACCGCCCGGCACCTTCCGCATACAAGGTGACATCGTGCTCGGACACTCAGGTCGTAGGAGACATTGCACTTCCCACCCCGACCGACGCACAGGGCAACGCGGACAACCCGACGTGGCTGGTCATCCGGTTGTCGATGGTGTGGGAGAACGGTGGCTGGAAGTGGCAGTACGAAGGCGTGCCGCAGCCGATTGAGGACGAGATCACGAGTTTGAGCGGGTGGACTGAATGGCACTACTAAAGCGATTTTTGGCAGCGTCTCTGGTGGTTTTCGCGGTGGTGCTGGGCGCGCCTGCGGCCAGCGCCGAGGACGGCAACCGCTCCTTCGGAGAGCACGTCGAGTCGTGCACTACCGGGGCAATGAAGGACAGCGCTAACGCCGTCCTGGACGCGATGGGGGACAACAAGCCGTCGAATTTGAACGAGTGGCGCTTGAAAGTCGGGGAGCAGATCAGCAAGGCTGGCTGCACCACGGGTATGGCGGTTGCCCACCCCGTAGCCGCTGCGTCGGCTGCTGCGTCGAAGTTCTGGGGCGACCCGGTGGGCAAATTCACCCAGGCGCTTCTGGAGGGCAATAATGAGGCGCTCCAGTCCGTCATGACGCTCTGGATGGACTACCGCGTCGATAAGAACGTGGTTGATTCAAACGTGCAGGGCGTGAAGAACATCGTCCTTTCGCTCTCGGGTCTGGCGCTGATCGCCTCCCTTGTGGTGGGCGGTGGCCGGATCGCTGCCGGGAGAAGAAAAGGGCTTGTCGAAGGCGTCGAGGACTCAGGGGAGACAATTGCGCTCTATTTGCTGTTTTCCCTGCTTGTACCCGGTCTGATTGCTGGTGCAGTGGTAGCCTCCGACGAACTGTCGGACTGGATTATGAAGTCATTTGGCGCGACGAGTGCCGAGCAGGTTCTCGGGGACTCCGGACTGAATGATTCAATGGCCGGCCCAGTGTTCATGCTCGGTATCGCGGGCGTGGCGTTTGCCGGTTCCATCATGCAGATCGTCGCCCTGGCAGTGCGCACCCTGCTGTTGCCGATTGCGGCTGGGCTGACCCCGATGATGGCGGCAATGAGCTTTACCCAGACCGGCAAGAACGGTCTGCACCACCTGATCTCTCTCATGATTGCCTCGGTGATCTTCAAGCCGGTCTCGGCGCTTCTCTACTGTGTCGCGTTCTGGATGTCCGCACATGGGGGCGACGATCTGGTCACCACACTCATGATCGCGGTCATGCTCGGCGCAGCGGGCTTTACGGGGCCGGCGCTCGTCCGGGCGCTGGTGCCCGCTGTCGCCCAGGCCGGTGGAGGCGGTGCAGCCCCCGTTCTGGCGGGTGGTGCAGCTCTGGCTGGTGGAGTTTTGGGCAAGGTCGGCGGTGTGGCTGGCCAGGCAGGAAAGTCCGTTACCTCGGCAGGCCAGGCGCAGGCTGCTCCCGCAGCCGCAGCCGGTGTTGGAGCTGGTGTCGGTGCCGGTGGCGGCCTCGGAGGCGGTGGAGGTGCCGGTGGCGGCCTCGGAGGCGGTGGCGGCCTCGGAGGCGGTTCTCGCGGTGGCTCACCTACCGGGCCTAGCTCGGGTGGCGGTGGCAGTGGAGCGGTCGCGTCCGGTTCCACGGGTTCAGGCGCTGGTAGCACCGCAGGTGGGGCCGTTGGTGGTCGTGCAGGCCACTCGGGAGCTGGCGGCGGCGTCGCGTCTGGTGCGGCAAGCACCGGGCCGGGATCACAGTCCTCGGGTGCCTCCGGAGGTGGATCGCACTCCATCGGGGCAGGTGGAGGCGCACAACCGGCAGGAGCCGTTGCAGCTGGAGCCGGAGCCGGGAGTGCCGGTCCGGGAACCGGAGGTGGCGGTGCAAACCGTGGCCGTATGGGGGCAAGCACCCCGCGTCGGACGATGTCTCTCGCAACGGGCGGAGCCCTCCGCGCCGGAGGTGCCGTCGCCCGCACAGGAGCGGGTGCGGCGCGGACGGCGGGCACGGCAGCTAATCGGGTGCAGGCGATTTTGGATGAGTCAGTTGGAGCACAGGGCAATTACGGGATGAGGAGGTAGCCGGTATGAGCAGGGAAGAACAGGTAGAAACCCCGGTCTACGCTCTGGGCCAGCCGTCGAGGCGCACCGGCCTGGGTGGTCTGTCGATGAAGACCACGATTGTGCTGGGGATCGGCTTTCTGGGCTACCTGGTTTGCCAGATTGCCGGCTTCGCCAAATTCGGCCTGTTGGTCGTGGTGCCGGTGGCTCTAATCATTGCCGGAATTGTCTCCTTCAATGTCGGCGGGCGCTCGATGGCCCAGATGGCGGAAATGATGTTCCAGGACATGCGCCAGCGCACACGAGGGGAGCACATCTACTTCTCGGGCCCGTCCTCGCGTTTGCCGGGCGGCACTTATCGCCTCCCGGGTGTGTTCGCCCGCACCGAGCTGGTGGAGGGTGTTGATGCCGCAGGTAAGGAGTTCGCGGTGATTTTCGACCGCCCCCGCCGCGAGGCGACGGTGGTACTTCACGCGCAGCTCTCGGGTGAGACGGCGATTACCCAGGACGAGCGCAACGCGCAGACGAGTGAGTGGGGTCGTTGGCTGGCCGGTTTGAGCCTTTCCGGTGACGTGGAGCAGGCGGCAGTCGTGGTGACCACCCGCCCCGGCACGGGTGACCTCGTTGCCCAGGAGGTCGCGGCCACGGTGAAGCCGGAGGCTCCGTGGATTGCCCGCCAGGTTCAGGCGGAGGCGGCGGAACTTCTGAGCCAGGGGGTGCCGGAAGTGGACGCGCACATTTCGCTTACGTTCTCGGTGTCGGTCTCCGACGCGAAGGACACCAGCTTTGTGGAGTTGATCGGCACGCGCCTTCCGAGCCTGTACGGGCCGCTGACCTGGGCAGGTATTCAGGCCAGCCCGATGGACACCAACAGTGTGTGCGCGCGTGCCCACATGCTCTATAACCCCGCGTCCGAGGCGGATTTCGAGGAACTGTCCGTGCAGGGCATCGAGCATGGGCTGGGCTGGGAGGACATCGGACCGTCCTGGGCGCAGAAAGACCGTTCGGCCTACCACCATGACGGGGCCACGTCGGTGACGTGGGAAATGGCGCAAGCCCCCCGCTCGACGTTCGAGGACACCCTTTTGACCGGGCTTATCCAGCCGCATATTCGCATTGCACGCAAGCGCGTGGCACTTATCTACCGTCCTTACGAGGCCGGCTCCGGTGCAGGGCGCGTGGAGGCGGAGCACCGCGACGCGATGGTTGCCGCAAACAGCTCGAAGAAGATCCGCGCAGCGTCGGCGGACATGCGTCTGGAGCACACGGAGGCGGCGCGACGAGCACAGGCGCGAGGTGCCCAGCTGGGCCGGTACTCACTGTTTGTCACGGCGACGTGTGCCCCGGATGAGGACCTGGAGCGGATAAAGCACGACGTGGAGCAGCTTGGCGCGCAGGCCAACATCCGCTTGCGGGTCATGACCCGCCAGCAGGACGCCGCGTTCGCCACCTCGTGCGGGCTTGGGCAGACACCGTGGGCGAAGCCGTCCACCTCGGCACTGGCGGGAGCGTAGGAGACAGCCATGTTCGGAAAGAAGAAGAACCAGAAGAAGACGCTTCGCGGGCTCGAGGGCGTGACTCTCGATAGTTCGCGCGATTCCGCTGGTTTCCAGTTCGCGGCTCTGCTGCGTGAAAACCGGGCCACGGTCATGTTCGGCGTGGAGGGCGAGGTGACCACCGAGGAGATCGACGCGTGGGAGGTCACGGTCGCCCAGGACGAGACGGTAATCGCCACGGAGGTCACGGCGGGTACGTCCCTGACGCTCTCGGTGACGATCCAGCGCCAGGGCAAGGAAGAAAAGGCCGAGGCTGACGCGGTTTTGACCCATCTGGCCAAAGTGCTGCCCGACTTCTACGCCGTGGAGTGGAGTGAAGCGGTGGTTACCCCGCTGACGGACTCGGAAATCATCGGCGTGCTGGAGGCCCGCCTCGGCATGGAGCTGAGCGAGGATGTGGCACCTGCCGCACTCGGGGTGGACAGCATTGTCGAAACACTGCGCCACGTCGAACTCGGTCCGCAGGCCAGCGTCGCGTTTGAGGTGGGCGACGACGCGGAGATCGACCGCATGTTCCGGGGCATGGCACTGGGTGAGATGTGGGGTGTTGTGAGGTGGACACGCATTTTCCGCCCGGCAGACACGCTCGCGGACGAAGACGAGGTGGGCCGGCACAGCGGTTTGTTCGTCGTGTCGGTACCGGAAGAAAAATCGGAGGGCCTGGAGGCGGTCGTGGGCAAAATCATCGGCTCATTGACCCCCGTGCAGCGCCTGCGGGTGCGCAGAATGCTGGCCCGCCAACAGGGCGCGGTCGTGAGCAGCCTCGGTATCGGGGCGCTCGCCTGGGAACTAAACGCAGCAGTGTCTGCCTGAAATGGAGGAGGGAAAGAAGATGGATCACAGTGCAACAATGATCGACCTGCACCGCGAGGTTCTCGACGGTGAGCGCGAGGCACCTGCCTGGTACACCCCGCAGGGGTGGACCTATCGCCGCTGGCGCAAGGACAGCGCGAAGAAGGCGCGCTCGATGGAGGCGCAGCGCCGCAGGGCGGGCGGTGTTGTCCCCGTTCGCGGGGAGAAACCCTACGGATCCTCCAAGCCGCGCGGGTTCACCGGACGCTATTCCGGTTACGCTGCCGTGCAAAACGGACCGCAGGAGTGGCAGACCACAACGAACCTGGGCTGCGGGTTCAACCCCAACGTCGTGGGTGCGCCCGCCCCCATGATCGGTACGGCCCTGGGTCGCCACGTTATCACCAACGCCGAGGTCGGTTGTGATCCGATGTCGTGGTTCCGCGAGGGAATTATCGCCAACCCCTCCGCATTCGTTCTTTCCTTGCCGGGGCTGGGAAAGTCCACGCTCATCCGCAAAATGCTCATGGGTGGCGTGGCCACGGGCCAGGTGCCGATTATTGCCGGTGACATCAAGGGCGAGTACGTCGGCTTTGTGCAGCAGGTCGGCGGGCAGGTTATCACCATCGGCCACGGTGAAGGCCACCTGAATCCGCTCGACGTGGGCGCGCTGGGGCGCGTGATTCCCAAGCTGGAGGAGCACGGAGACCAGGAGCTAGTTGACCGCGCCAAGGAACAGGTGCATGGCCGGCAGGTCAGCATGGTAGCCACGCTTGTCGGTCTGAGCCGTGGGGAGAAAATCCGCGACTACGAGGCCATGATCGTTTCGGCGGCACTGCGCGAGATGTACGAGGACGCGGAGTTGGATTGGAACAACCCACCTATCCTGCGCGATTTGATCGAGCACCTGGAAAAGGGCTCGGAGCGTTTGTGGCAGCTCGCGCGTGCGCGTGAGCGCGAACAGTGGGACAGCCGCGTCGACGCGCTGATTCTGTCGCTGAACTCCCTTCTCGATGGTGCAACGGGCCGGATTTTCTCGGGCCAGACCACCACGCCTATCAACGTCGATTCGACGGCGGTGTGCATTGATGTCTCCGCGATTGACCGGGGTGATAGCGCGATGAAGGCCGCAGTGATGATGGCGAGCTGGTCTTCGGCCTTCGGCGCGATCGAGGCGTCGCACATGCTCTCAGACGCCGGCCTGGAACCGCAGCGCTACTTCACTGTGACCCTCGACGAGCTCTGGCAGGTGCTTGCCTCGGCTCCGGGCATGGTTTCGCAAATCGATGCCCTGACCAGGCTAAATAGGACTGACGCCACATCCTTATGTATGATAACGCACACATTAAAGGATCTGGAGGCACTCCCCACAGAGGAAGATCGAAAGACCGCAATGGGCTTTATCGAGCGCGCGGGAATGGTGATCTGTGGCGGTCTGCCGTCCTCCGAGTTGAGCATTTTGAGCGGGCAGCTCTGGTTCTCTCCCGCTGAAGCGCAAATGATTACCTCGTGGTCGAAAGGCGCACCGCCAAAGCGCTCGCGCACCCGTGGAGCCAAAGCGACGCCTCCAGGCCGTGGGCGGTTCATGATCAAGCCGTCGAAGGACGGCTCGCCGGGTGTGCCGGTGCAGACCGTGCTGATGCCTTCCGAGGTTGAGCTGCGCCTCCACGACACTAACGCCCGTTTCGAGGCGTTCTTCGAAGAAGGCACGGTGGCGTGATGGCGGAGTCCAAGGGCTTCATCAAGCCGCACGCCGCCTCAGTGCGCGAGGGGGCGGTCAAGGAGTTCACGGAGTCCTGGGGTGACTACTCGTCGCCGTCGGCAGCGGTGCGGGACATCGCCTCCCGATGGGGCGTGGGGCGCACGACGCTGACGGAGTGGCTTCATGACGAGGAGAAGTGGCCGAGCACGACGATAGGGCAGCTGCGACGCTTGCAGCGCGAAAATCAGGCGCTGCGCGAGCAGTTGAAACACCTGCAGGAAGGGTAGCGGTGCGATGAAGAAAGCAATCGCCGTGGCGGTGGGGGTTGTCCTGTTCCTGGTACTGCTGGTGACGACCGTGTTTCAGGACGAGGAGGAAGTCTGCGGGCCCTCGGGCGGCACCCCCGTCGCGGGCGGTGTTCCGGCAGGGGAATTCTCCCTGCCGGAAAAGGACGCGCTCAACCACGTCACGAGCGAATTTGGTCCGCGCTGGGGTACAGAGCACAGGGGCATCGACATTGCCCAGGGGCCGGGCACACCGATCTTCGCCTATGCGGACGGCACGGTTGCGGCCGCAGGCCCAGCCCTCGGGTTTGGTCAATGGATCATTGTGGATTCCGAGCTCGACGGGCAGCGCTTCTCGACGGTCTACGGCCACATGATGGACGCCGGGCTGTACGTCAAGGTGGGTGATCAGGTCAAAGCAGGCCAGCACATTGCCGACGAGGGCGCCAACGGGGAGGTCACCGGCCCGCACCTGCACTTCGAGGTGTGGCCGGGAACCCGCCTCGGCGGGGGCCAGGCGGTCAACCCTCGTCCCTGGCTGGAAAAGGCAGTAGAACCGGGCAGCGGCAACGGCGGCTCGACCGAAGAAACCGACAGCGCTCCAAGCAACCAACCCAGCCCGATACCAACCTCCGGTGGCGATGTCCCGCCATCCGATGTCATCGTCAGCGAGGACAAACTGCAGGTCGATTCGGTGCGCGTGGCGCGCTCTGTGGCACAGAAATTCCCCGAGATCAAAGCCATCGGCGGGTGGAGACCGGCAGACCAGGACCAGCGCCAGGACCACCCGTCTGGGCGAGCCGTGGACATCATGATCCCCGATTACGACTCGGAGTCCGGCAAACAGCTCGGAGACGCGGTGCGCGACTACCTTTACGCAAACCGCGACGCCTTCAACATCGACTACATGATCTGGCGGCAGCAGTTCATCCCGAGCGAGGGGGAGAGCTATCAAATGGACGACCGGGGTTCACCGACGGAAAACCACTATGACCACGTCCACGTCACAACGGCTGGTGGCGGCGCTCCAGCACCGGGGCAGAGCTACGGACCTGCCCCCGAAGGAGGCAGTCAGCGTCCGTCCCTCGGCAAGGGGTGCGCCCCGTTCGAAGTTGGTGACGTGCCGCTCAACGCGGCGGGAATCCCCGAGGACGTGGCCAAATTCATCCCACTTAGTGCCGCGCAGTGCTCAGAAATCAACGCACCACTGGTCGCCGGGTTGATGGATCATGAATCGGGAGGTTTCCAGCAGTACGCAGTATCAAGTGCCGGCGCTCAGGGATATGGGCAGTTCATGCCCGGGACGTGGGCGGGTGTCGGAGCCGAGGTTGACGATGAGGGCAAGGTGATCGGCCCTCCCGGGTCAGGATCACCGAACGACCCCGGGGACGCAACTATGGCGGTTGGGCGCTACCTGTGCAGGCTGGCGGACGATCTGCGCCCGGGTATGGAATCTGGGGCCATCAAGGGGGATCCGACAGAACTGCTGCTCGCGGCCTACAACGCCGGCCCCGGTGCGGTGCAGCAGTACGGCGGAGTCCCGCCCTACGCGGAGACACAGAAATACGTGAAGATCGTGCCGGAAACGGCCAAGAAATACGAGAAAGGGGTATAAGACGATGACCTCACGGACCTGGAAAATCATCGGGGCAATCGTGGCAGTGATCCTCATCGGAATATCCGCCTTGTTCGCAGTGACGGGAGTGAGCGACAACGACACCAGCGGACAAGCGGCGGAGGTGCACACCGATGAGGGCGTCGATATCGACCCCGTAGCAACGGACCCGAGCGTGGCCGCACAAAGTGCGCTCGTGCGCGGGTTCAGCTGGCAACCAGCCCAGCAGAAGTCCGACTTCGTGGCTTTCGCGGAGGCGGCGGAGGTCACCACCGCACACTTCCACGAGCTCGCACAGCGAGGCTTGGAGGAGCAGGAACCCACCGCACGGCCCAAACAGTGGGAGGCCTGGGCTGAGTCCAAGGACGAGGTGCGCGCGGTCGTAACCATCAACTCGCAGGACGTGGAGGAGTCCGGCGAAAAGGCAGTCGTGAAAACCACGGTTGAACAGCGCGTCCACCACCGTGACGGGGACACCACGCCGTACTCGAAGTTCAACGTGGACGCGCACATGGAAAACGCTGCGGGAGCGTGGCGTCTCGCGGACTACACCATTACCAGCGTCGATTACTAAACAACCGAAACAAACAAGGAGACCATCATGGCCAGCACCAACGAACAGTGGCAGGAAGTCAAAGACCTCGTGGCGGAGCACGCCGACGAGCTGAAGGAAATGA
Organism: Corynebacterium mucifaciens; assembly: GCF_012396315.1. Lineage (GTDB taxonomy): Bacteria > Actinomycetota > Actinomycetes > Mycobacteriales > Mycobacteriaceae > Corynebacterium > Corynebacterium mucifaciens. Next base: position 14,632 of record NZ_JAAXPF010000013.1, read on the forward strand.
CCCACGCAGACATCAAGGCGTTTGCCAAGGAGCACGGGCTTATGACCAAGTCCGGATTCCCCAAGCTGAAGACGGTCCTGAAAACTAAGGGCGTCGATTACGAGGCACTGCGGGACGAGGCAGGGGAGAAGCGGCGCCAGGAACTGGACGCCCGCGCACAGACCATCGAGGAAGACGCCCGGAAAGGCCCGGCATTCACACTGCACAGTGCGGCCATCGAGGAAGACGGGCAGGCGAGTTTCGCCGTCACCGACACCCAGGCGCAGGCCGTTTGGTACGGCAAGCTTTTCGATGATGACCGTATTTGGTCGAGCGGTGATCCGGTCTCGGCAGAACAGTCTGCGGCTGACAAAGCTATCTGGATTGCAGGTAAGGCCGTCGCTCTCGCCGGGGCGCAGGCGGGCAGGCTCACACTCGGTGTGACCCACCCGGAGCTCGACGTGGACGAGCTCCAGCGCGCGGGCGTGCGCAATAACGTCGCGGTGGAGATCGTCTTCGAGGAGGACAGCTCGGCGGTCTCGATGGCAGCAACGCCCGGTTTCATGAAGTGGCAGGAATATGACCTGCAACAACTGCTGGACCAGGACGAGGACGAGCAGTTCGTCGCAGACGATGAGTCGGAGGAAGACGAGGAGTCTTACGACGAGGACGAGGCGGACGAAGCCGACGATGAAGAAGGCGACGAGTAATGGCGGGCAGAGACAACGCGCGCTCCCTGGCGCAACCCAAGGGAAACCGCGACACCTACGTCCTCGCGGGGGTTATCGGTGTCGTGGCGGTGCTGAGCACCTTGTATTCACTCTCGCGAATGTTTGCCATGCGCATGCGCGGGGAGACCGGGGAGTTGTCCTGGAACCCCATTGTGGTGGCGATTGAAATTGCCAAGGGCAAGGGGACGTGGGGACGCGAGGAAACCATCGTCGCCGTTGTCCTGGTGGCGCTGCTGGCTGCGCTCGCCTTTGGCGCGCGTCTACTGCTGCGCGGCACGAAGAAAGCCGAGAAGAAGACTCGCGTGGACTCAGTGGCCAAGCACCTCGCGGGCAAGGACGATATTAAGTCGCTCGGGGTGGGTGCGGCTCGGCAGACCGCCACGCGACTGCACGGGGAGGAATTCGCCAAGAAGCACCCCGGGCTGCGGTTCGGGCATGAGGTGTCCACCGGTGCCGGCCTGTACGGCGGGTGGGAGGATTTGCACCTGATTATCGCGGGTCCACGTATCGGTAAGACCACCTCATCGGTGATTCCGGCGATTATCGAGGCTCCCGGGGTGGTTGTGACCACCTCCAACAAGGCCGACATCGTGCACGACACGATCAACCTGACCTCCGTGCGCGGCACCGCGTGGGTTTTCGACCCGCAGGGTCTGACCACGCAGGGCAACCACGAGTGGTTCTACGACCCGCTGAGCTACATCCGCGCCGACGCAGACAACATGGACGCGGCGGCGGGCGCACTCGCGGCCATGTTCGCAGCCCCCCACATGCCGCGCGGCGGCGGGGGAGACTCGTACTTCCCGTCGACGGCGCGGACACTGCTGACGGGTCTGCTGCTGGTGGCGGCGCTGGAGAATCGCCCGATTTCCGACGTGCTGCTGTGGGCCTCGAATGAGCGCAGCCAGGAGGCGGTGGAGCTGCTCGCCCAGTACGACCAGTACAGCTTCTGGGCCAAGACCCTCAACGGGATCTACGGCCTGACGGACAAGACGCGCTCGGGCGTGTTCGGCCAGGCGCAGAACATGGTCGCAGTCTTCGCCAGGGCGGAGGTGCGTAAGTGGGTCGAACCGCAGCCGGGACGTGCGGCGTTTTCGCCCTACGACTTCGTGCGCTCGGGGTCGGACACGCTTTATCTGCTGTCCAAGGAGGGGCCGCGTTCGGTCGGCATTCTCACGACGATTCTGACGGTGGCTGTGATGGAGGCGGCGGAGGGCTACGGCGAAGAGCAGGCCAACGGGCGCATGCCTGTGCCGATGGTCTGCCCGCTCGATGAGGTGGCCAACACCGTCCTGTGGGAGGAACTGCCCGCCGTGGTCTCGCACTACGGCTCTCGCGGGATCATCATCCTGGCCTACTTGCAGAGCTATAGCCAGGGGATTAACGCCTGGGGCAAGGAGAAGATGGAGGCGCTGTGGTCGGCCATGACCATCAAGTGCGTCGGCGGCGGTATCACCGATGAAGAGCTGACCAAGCGCATGAGTGAGTTAATCGGCACCCACGAGGAGTATCAGTCCTCGTCCTCGTCCGGGTCGCATGGTGAGCGGTCGGTACAGCGTTCCGTGCGCGAGAAGCAGACCATGACGGCGGCGGAGATCGCCGCGCTGCCGAAGGGGCGCTGGCTGGTTCAGTCGGTCGGGCGTCGCCCGATGATCGGAGTCACGGAGCCGTATTTCGAGCGGAAGTGGGACGCCGAAACCAACGCGATTCTCGCGGTTAAGTAGGAGAGGAGAAAACAGCAATGGAAAGCATAATTCAGCAAGTAACTGCTGAGGCGGTGCGTGAGGCGGTCAAAGATTGGGTTAAAGAGGCGGTGAGAGCCGCCTTTGAACAGCGGATGGAGGACGGGGAGTTCTCCGATGAGCTGGAAATGTTGATGGGGGAGTTTGCGGAAGAAAAGACGCAGATCACCACGAAGCCGGAGCCGAGGTTTAAGAGCGTGTTCGATTTCGTGGACAACTTCATCCGCCCGATGTACCCCACCACGAAGAACAGCCAGGAGCGCGCCAACTGGTCGCGGCAGTGGTACAAGCACAAGGAGGTGGGTCAGCGCCTCGAGGCGCTGTGGGTGATCTACGAGCGGATGCGCCAAGAAGACCCGGAGGGCTTTCTGGAGAAGTTTCTGCGTGACCACGCGGACTACCACATGCGGCAGATCATGGCCGATGGCGGCGTGTTCTCGTACTGCTCGGCGGCAGATACACCATCTATCCCGCTACCGGTGGAGCCGGAAAAAACCAAAGGCGAAACGAAGAAATAGGGAGAAGCCATGAACAATGAACAACTGGATGCGGAGCTGCGCAGCGTTCTCGAGGTCGTGACAACCCACCCGCCTAAGCCCGTCGCGGGGCGCGGACGCAGTGTGCGCCCCGGGAGCAACGCCCTGCGCCGCATGAGGCTGGGGCGGCTGGTGCGGGAGTACCGGACGGAATACGTTCAGCGCTACCGCGCGCAGACATCAGGACGGGACTGGGAGGCGCTGGCTGCGGAGATGGAGCGGCGCAACCTGCACGAATCAGCCCGCTACGTGCGGGGAAACACCGTTGCGGATACAACCGGCCTGGTGGCAGGGGCTGTGGCAGTGGGTGCAGTTGTCACCGCCCTGGAGAACACCACGACCGAGGACCGCGAGTTGGACCTGCTGGAACAAAGGGTGGATGAGTGGGCTGACGAGATGGGTGTGGCCGAGCTCGAAGCGGAGACCGAGCGCGAACAGACCGCGCTCACGAGCGCGGAGTTGCTCGCTGACCTGGAGCAGGTCGGAGCGAGTGAGGAAACAGTAGAGGCGATCGAGTTTGCGATGGACACCCCGAACGGCAATCCCCAGGAGGGGATAGATTTCGTGCCGGAGGAAGTCACCGCTAGCCCTGATCTGACGCAGGACATGGCTGCGGAGCAGGAAGAAGGCATCAGTCTGTAACAACGAGAACGAGAGGGTGGGTGCTGCATCGGCAGCACCCACCCTTTTGGTGTGAAACTAGAGCGTCCAGTCGTTCTGGGTCTCACGCTCATTCTGCGGGCTGGTGCTTCCAGAAGTAGTAGCGGTGCTGGTGTCCTCAAGGTGGCTGAGGTCGAGCCGGCTGGCTTCCTTGATCGCGTGAAGTTGCTCCGGTGCGTCGGGGTCGAGCGTGCCGCCGACGATCTGTGCGGCATCGGTGAATGTGGTGTCGGTGAACGTCGCGCCCGTGAGATCGGTGCCTGTAAAGCTCACAGTATCCAGATCGGCTCCCTGCCAGACGGACCCGGAGAGGTTGGATCGGGTCATGTTGGTGCGGGCGAGACGGGCGCCGCTGAAGTCAGTGCCGCGCATGTCGCAGTTCCTGAAGCCGTTGACCTTAAAAGCATTGTCGCCCTGGCCTGCGTGAACACCGGTGAGCGTGGCGTCGCGCAGGGCACATTCGATGAAGAACGTGCGGTGCATTTCCGCATTGTCAAAAGCGGCACCGGTGAAGTCGCAGTTCTCGAACTTGAGGTGGGAGAGGTCTTTGCCGCGCAGGTCAGTGTTGGTGAAGTCCTGGCCGACGATGGTGCCCTTTTCGGGCAGGGCGTAGTCCAGCTCGCGCAGCTCGCGCTCGTTGGGTTGGAGTGCGGCGTGGGTGGCCTCGGCCCAGTCGTAGAGCTCCGCGTCCATACTGGCGTGGTGCGGGGGCAGTGCCCACAGTTTCGGAGCCGTGTCGGGCAGGTGCTCGCGCAGCCGGTGGGCGATAACCGCGCCGGCGTCGCGCGCCCCTTCCAAGTCGGAGGTGGCCTCGGCCATGAGTTCCCGGTAGTCCACACCGTGACGTGCCAGGGCCACGGCAGCGGTCGAGATGCGTTCCACAGCCTGGTCCTCGTCGATGGTCTCCAGGTACCCCACGGACAAGGTGTCGAGCCAGTCGCGCACGTTCGGCTCCACGAAGTCGCGTCGCCACGTGGTGGTGAGCATGTCGGCGGCGGTGGCGTAGAGCTCCCGTGCGCGCTCGGGGCTCGCCGCCTCCCGGCGCAGCTTCTCGCGGGTGTCGGTCGCACTTTCCTGACCCGTGTCGCGGGTGACCACAGACTCCAAAATCTCGCGGGCGGTCGGTGCCTGTTTGTCACCGGCCATGTGCAAGTGCCCACCCTCGGCCTCGAAGTCGATATCCGTATCGGTGGGGACGTAGAGGTGATTCTGTCGCTTGCCGCGGGTCAGTGCCACATAGAGACCACGCCGGTCGGCTTCCGCACCAATGATCGCGCGGGTGACGTCGACGGTCACGCCCTGGGCGCGGTGGACGGTGGCTGCGTAGCCGAGTTGGACGTGCTCGCGCACGTAGTCGGCGGGCAGGTGAACGCACACGCCGCGTTCGTCGGCGCGTGCGGTGATAGAGCCGTCGTCGTGGATGGCGGCAAGCATCAGCCGCGAGCCGTTGAGAATGCGCTGGCCGTTGAAGGTGGCGTTCTTGCGTGCCAGGATTGCCTCGCCGATAAAGGCCCGGTGCCCGGTGCCCAGCTCCACATGCGGCCCCTCCGGGTCGATGCGTCCCTCCTGGGCGCGCGCGTCCTGGATGATCTGGTTGGCGGTGTTGACGTCCTCGCGGGTCGAGGCGATGAGGATGGAGGATAACCCGGCAGCATCGTCGGCGAGGAAGTCGCGGGCTGCTTGGGTGACCATGTCTGCACGTGCACCGTCGTGAATCCAGCCGCGCTCGGCATACAAATCAAGCCCAGTTACGTCACCGTGACGAATAGTCAGCCCTGCCTCGGCCTGGGCTGTGTCGTTGCCCATGCGCATCACCTGGTCGAGCTCGACGGACTCGTCACGCTTGACGATGGTGCGGAAAAGCCCGCCCGTTTCCACCGCGTCAAGCTGGTACGGGTCGCCCACCATGCGCACGACCGCACCGGTTTCCTGGGCGATCTCGGTAATCGCCGCGAGATCGGCGGTGGTGGCCATGCCGGCCTCATCAATGAGCAGCATGTCGCCGGGGTTGATGTCGATTCCGAGCGCGGAAACGTCGCGGGGATTATCCCCGACGATCCCGCGCCATCGGTAGGTCAGCGACGCCAACGTGAAGGCGTCTGTGTCGATGTCCTCGGACAGATTCTTTGCGGCGGCGGCGGAGGGAGCCAGCCCGATAACGTTGTGTCCCTGCGACTTCCAGACGGTGGAAACAACCGACATTGAGGCGGTTTTTCCGGTACCTGCGGGTCCAACTCCCGCCGTGATTTGCTTCCCGGACTCCACGAGATGGCGCACCAAAAGTGCTTGCCCGGTGTTGAGTTCGAAGCCTTTTTCCTCGGCGTGCTGCGCCAAAGCTGCGTCGATTACAGAGGACTCCACCGTGTACGCGGTGAGCTCATCGAGGTGATCGAGCACGATGTTTTCTTCGCGCAAAGTGTCCCGGGCAATGAGTGTGACCGACTCGGAATCGCGGTCAATAATCATTCCGTCCTCGCGGAAAAGCGCGCGCGGCAACAACTCGTCGGGCGCGTCATTAGCGACCGTCAGATACTCGGAATGGGCGTAACGAATCGCGGCATTACGAACCTCGTCCTCGTGGTCCTCGGAGTAAAACCGCCACTCATTCAGGCGCATAGAAATAGCGGTATCGAGGTGCCGGGGCGCGAATTGCGCGCGCCGTGCGCGGGTATCTTCGACGGCTTTGCGCGCCAGTTCTGCCACCGAGGAAGATCGCTCGGGATCGTGAGAAAGGGGGAAGAAACTGCGGGTGTCTCGCGCGGAGCTGACGGCGTTTTTAAGCGTGTCAGCGTCGTACATTTGCGCCCATTCCTCGCGGTGTTCGCGCAGGGAACGCGCCGGCTTTTTCGCGTCGCGGGTGTCGAGAATGGCTTGTTGCCACAGGGCGTAGCGCGCCCTGGAGGAGGGCTGGTGGCCGTGCGTCTTGGTGTATTCCGCGGCGTATTTTTCGTAAACGGGACGGGCGTTTTCACGCCGCGAGGAGAAGGAATCAATGACCTCGTCACTGACGCCTGCGATCTCCCACGTGGGTGCTTTGCCCTCTTCGGTGACGCGTTCGCGGAAGGCGAAACCGAGTTCTTCGCGCAGCCGCTGGTTCATTTTCCGAGCGTAGAGCTGGCTCAACTTTGCGGAGTTCTTAAACAAAAATCGGGTATCAAGCGCGCGCCATTTTTCCGCCTCTTCGGGGGACAAACCGTCTATTTCTTCCGCCTGCACCTTGTTGGAAATGAGGCAGTGCGTGTGCAAGTCAGGGTCGCCCATGCGGGTGTCGTAGTGCACGAACGTCGCGGCAATCATGCCTTTTGCTTTGATCTGGCGCTCACTTCTTTGCCCTGTCCGCGTGTAAAGAAGCTCATCTTCGATGTACGCAAGAACGTCCCGGACGCTGCGTTCGTGGACGTCTTGGATGGCGTTTGCGGTCGCCTCATCGGCGAGTGCCCACACCACGGAAACGGACTTTGCGGGGGAGAAAGTCAGGTCCATTCCGGCCACGGGTTGTTTGACTTTGTTCTTCTCTTCGTTGAGCCAGGCGAGCACTTCGCGGGCGCCGGCGTTGACTGAGCCGGTTTCTTTTTCGTAGAACGGGCGCGCAATATCGAGGCCGATTTGGTTGCGTTCCTCGGTCGGAAGGAGCTTGCCGGTTTCGTTTTTGCGGCGTGTTTCTTCCCGTTTAATCGCTTCGAGAACGTCGACGCCTTTTGCAAAAGTCGGGTACTGGCGTCCGAGTTGGGTGTCTTTCAGGCGCGCACCATCCGCGATTTTTTGCTCCGCGTCCGGGTGCAGACCTTCGCCGTAAAGCGCGGCCATTTGGGTTTCTTCAACCACGCCGCCCTGGGTCAAAGTAGTTTCTCCGAGGCCGTGAATTCCGCGGCCGAACCATTTTCCCGGGGGTGTTCCGGTTGCGTCGTAGTAGTCGTGGAGGCGTGTTTCCGGCTTTGTTTCGTCGTCGTGGGAGGCCACGGAATTCAGGAGATAGGCGTAGCCATCTCCCGCGTGGACAACTCTCATCGACAACATGCCCACCAGTTTATGGGCAGAATTCGTCCGCGGAAAGCGCTCCCTCTGGTCACCTCTGTGACCTGCTAAAACCGAAAGTCTGATTATCAGCCAACGGTGTGTGTCTGTTGGGGAGCGTTTAGGGCGCGACCCGTGGCGCGTCTGGAGGACGTAATAAGCGCGTGGAGTGAACGACTGGACGCGGGAGTGTGAAGGAGGGTCGATATAGGAAGCGGAAGGGCAGTCGTGGGTAGATCGACGGGCATTCAGTAAGCGGCGGAGGGATAGCGCGTGATGTGGATGCCTGGCGTGTCTCGTGTGCCTGGCGTATCCGCGTTAGGATAGGTCGCATGACGAAGAAGCGGAGTACAAAGGCGAGCATTCGCAAGCGCCTCATGGAGCAGGAGCGCGAGCGTCTGGAGAAGAAGGCGGAGCACTTTTCGGAAGTTGCTGACAACATCGGCGAGATCGACGAGCTGATGGTCCGCACGGTCGCGGCGGTCGACGCCTTGCAGCGCCTGGACGTGACCCTCGCGGAGATCGAAGAGACCACGGGTGTGTCCGCGTCTCGTTTGAGCTCGGTGCGCCGCCGCGTCAACGCCCTTACTGCCGGCGACGGCGGCGACCTGGAAGGGCAGGACGAGTCCTCAGAAGGTGGCCCTGCGTCTGACTCCGAGGGCGTTTCGTCAGGTGACGAACACCAGCATGACGGCGGGCACCAGTAGGGACGATGTTCGAGCCTGTGTCCGTTCGTACCGCCGCCTCTCCGTGCCCGGTGTCGCGCGCCTTCGGGGGTTCTTAGGTGAGTTCCCCTGAGCGCAAGTCGCCCGTGACTGACACCAGTCTCATGCCCTCCCCCGCCACTGTTGAGCGCTTCTGGAACAACGTGGTGCGTGGTCCCGACCGCCAGGGCGACGAGGCTGGCTCGTGTTGGATTTGGGTGGGCGCGATTTCCACTCCCGACGGTTACGGTCGTGTCTCGTGGCAGGCGGGAATGAGACGGCGCACGATGTCCGCCCATCGCTTTGCCTTGCTACTGGAGATGGGCGAGGAACTTCCCCCCGGCCTCGTCGGTGAGCACGCCTGCTGTGAGCCCTTGTGTGTCCGCGTGCATGAGAGGCACCTTCGCACCTCTACCCAGGCCGAGAACATCGACTACGCGGTCTTCCGTGGCCGGCACATTGGTAACCGTCGTGGGTCTGGCAGTGAGTCCCGCGCGCAGCGCTCGCTGCGTGTCCGTGAGGCGGTACGCCACGGGTGGGACGAGGAGGCGCTGCGAGCTGCACGCGCTGAGGTCATTTACGTTCCCGGGCAGATTCCCCTATGGTGAGTATTGGCAGTGTCTGACACCGGGTTGTCCGGTCAGCATGAAAGCGGCCCCCGCGTTGGCGGGGGCCGCTTTCCGTGGCGCTACTTGTGTTGGGTCAGGGGGTCTCGTGTTCTCGTCGGTCCTCGCTTTCCCCCCTGCCCGTAAGCGTCGTACAGGGGCGCGTAGCCCCGTCACCTACGGCGACGCGGCGGGGCCGTGTGTTGGTCCCTCATCGTCCGCTAGGTACTTGTAGAGCGTTGTGCGGCCAATGCCGAGTCGCCGGGCCACTTCCGCCTTGGGAATGCCGTCAGTGACCCACTGTCGTGCCTGAGCGACATGCGAGTCAGTGAGCACCTTCGCCCGGCCCTTGTAGACCCCGCGCGCCTTCGCGCGGGCAATCCCCTCAGCCTGGCGCTCCTTGATGATGGAACGCTCGAACTCGGCCACGCTGCCCATGAGCCCGAGCATGAGTTTGGCGATTGGGTCAGCCTTCGCAGAGTAGGTCTGCCCCTCACGGAGGAACCTCACCGAGACGCCGCGGCCCACGAGGTCCTCGACAATCGTGTGGAGGTCGACAAGTGAGCGCGCGAGGCGGTCCATGCTCGTGACGATGAGTTGATCTCCCTTACGCAGATACCGCAGCACCTCCTCCAGTTGCGGGCGGTGCCGCGTGGAGCCGCTGATCTTCTCCTTGTAGATCTGCGACGCGCCTGCCGCGCGGAGTTGGTCAAGTTGGCGATCCAGGTTCTGCTCCTGTGAACTCACCCGGGCGTAACCGACTTTCTGCCCCAGAACAACGTCCTGGTGTTCGTTGATGTCTAGAGGCAATGACGGGTCTGTTCCGTTGTCCATATTTGAACCCTATCGAACAGGGCGGGCCTGTAATTCATAAGTGCCCGGTTTGGGTATACCCCAGGAATACACACCAAACGGGGACGTCCCCGGGACCGTTGTAAATACTCGATCCGGGGTTTCTTTTTCCAGAAACCCCCTAGCCGTATCCTCCAGCCGGCCGTGAGACCCAGAAAGACAATGTAGCCCCCGCTACACCCTGGGTCGCTGTATGTCCGGCCTGAAACCTCCACTCTTTCGGGGCAGGGGACAGCCTGCTCTACCCGATTGCGATACGGCCTCCAATGCGGGTCTGGCCGATGTCGCTACGCTGCCCGGCTGCGCGGCCGGCCTCGACTGCCCGACTGTCGTAGGTGCGCCTTTGGCGGAACTCCCCCATCACGAAACCGTGCTCGGCGACATATTCGTCGCGGGCTTTCTCGGCCTTGTCCTGGTCATCAATAAGTGCCAGTGCGTAACGCCCTTCCTCATCTCCAACGGTGCCCTCCGCCTCCCGCAGTCGCTGGCTGATCGTGGTGATGAAACCAACCATGAAACTGCGCCTCTTGACTGTGGTGCTCGGCTCCCAGGCATCATTCTGGCGCTCCATCTTGGCCTGCGCGACCATGCGGGGGGCGAGCATGGCATTGAGCATGTCCACCCGCTCCATGTTGCGGCGGGTGCCGAATACAGTCATAGACTTAACCTTGGTCGACCGGGGGTACTTAGCCTGGAGCCCAACACAGTGGAGTGCGTTAGCGATTCCGTTAAGCAGCATGGCCTGCATATCGGTGTATGCCCCGCCGAGCGCGTAGGTGCGGGTGATAACTTCGTCACCCTCGTCCGGGTTGTCCAGGTCGCGGGCCTCGAAGCCATACTTGGCCATAATGCCGGCGGCACGGCTATAAAAGGCGTCGCGCGCGGTGTCCGGGGTGGCCGGGTCTTCGGCCTGCGCCAGAAGCTTGGCGACCTTGGACTTGAGCTTATCGATGTTCTGCATGACTGCAGATCCTTTCTGTGCGTGGGTACCGGGGGCCGTGTTGCCCTCTCGGTGGGTTTGACCGAACTGTTGTTCTCCGCTCGATCTACCTCCTATTTTACCCATCTGCGGGTTGGGCACAACCGCCAACCCCCGGAAGGGGGGAGGGTATCTATAGCCACTGGCTGAAGCGGGTTTGTTGCGACTGGATGGAGGTGCTGCGCCTCCTATTTAGCGCCTGCTGCACCTAATGCCGGGTATGGACTGGCGGTAGACCTATGGCGCGCTAGATTCATCCCCTTACCCCGCAAGTGGTCCACACATATAATTGACACCGAACGGATCCATTCGATCTCAAGAAGGCGGTTCCGATGACGAATAATCCAAATGTCCCAACCGAGACCAACCCCGTCGTGAAGGTGGACGGGGAATTGCGCAGCGTCTACCTTCCCCCCCACAGCACCGACTCCGGCATGGCGGCAATGAAGGAGCTTGGGGATTACGGTCAGGCAGTAGTGAAGATCGTTGCCCACGGCGGACCCAACGGTGACCGCGGACTGTATTGGACCGAGGGCCAACGGCTACACGTCCCGGACGGAACGGTGGTTGCACACAGCCTTGCCGAGGCCGCTCAGCTCGTGAAGCATCTCGGTTGGAGCACGGGCCGCTTCATCGTCTGGCAGAAGATTGATCAGCACGATCCTGTCAAAGCTCTTGTTGATGCCAGCAAGGAACTTGGCTTCATCTAAAAAAGATTCTCTTCGTCTCTTTACCGCCGGCGCTTACCCGGTCTCACTGACCAAGCGCCTGTAGCGTTCCCACGCTTTGCGCTGCCCTTTGCCGACCTCGACTAGACAGGCAAACAGTTCGTCCTCGGGGGCTTCGGTGGCGATGTGACCCAGGTGAGCCACCATGCGTTGGAATTGGCGACGGTAACTTTTGGAGGCCACCTGGTGCGCGTAGTCCGTCACCGCGAGATCGTTAGCCTGAAGGCCGATAAGGGTCATCATCATCTCGGTGGCGTCGCGTTGTGACATTCCCTCTTTGGTGCCCTTGGACGTGAGCGCAGTGATAACGCTGGCAGAGTCGCACGGCTTTGATTTCTGCGCCCGCTCGCAGAGCACTCGGTAGACCTTGGCGTACATAGGGCGGTAAAAGTCCTCGGCTACCAACGTTTGCGCGACAGCGTTGGCAGCGGTGTGGTGTCCTCGCTCTCCGGCCCACAAGAGCGCGGAGAGCAGGAGCGCTTCGGAGTCGTAGCGGGGGTCGTAACCGCCGGCGTCCGGGGCGTCGATGTCCGGGGTGTCATCAGGCGTGGTCATGACCTATCCCCCACCGCGGGGGCTATGTCCATGCCCCACACTTTGATAACAGCAGAGGTGCGTGCGATTTCGTCTATCTCCCACACCATCTGAATGGTCGATTCGTCGGCTGTGATGACCACGGGATCACCGGGAGCGTAGTCCTCAACGATGTGCGTGGCCAGCATGTCAGTTTCGGTGTTCTGGAACGTGACGCGGAAGAACGTTGGCTTGCCGCGGGTGCGTTTCTTGACTCCCACACCGACGATTCCCAGCCCCTTGCCCTCCTTCTTGCCGCGCTCGGTGCGGGCGGCGTGCTCTGCGGGCGTGGGCAACTCGGTGATGACTCCCTCGATGATCATTTCTCTTCCTCCATGTAAATGGGTGAGCCCGTGGGATAATCCCCCCGCAGGACTCCTTTCAGTGAGCGCCCGATCATATCCCCTGCGGTCTCCGGCCCCCCGAGATGTGCCGTCCTGGCGATCATGTCCCTCACCTCCTGGTCGGTGGCAACCCACCCGCGCACAAAGCTGGCGAGTGCGTCCTGGATGCTGAGGCCGGCAGCTGCTAGCCGCTTGCAGAACTCATCGGCCTCATCCACAGAAAGACGGAAACGGACCACGCGGAATTGTTGCTCGTATTCCTCGCGCTGCTGCGGTGTCAGTGGCATTCTTCTAAGCCTCCTTGGATCAAGCGTTAGCGTGCCAGCGCGGCAAGCCTGTCGGGTCGAAAACCGCTGAACGGTGGAGCATTATCCGGAACGACGATCGGCGCTTGAGTAAAACCGAGGGCGGCCACATCCTCGGGAAGCTCGGCGGCGTCACACACCATAAAGGAAAGTCCTAGCGCCTCCGCGCGCTTGATAGTCGCCTTACACTGCACGCACTTGTCCTTGCTGTAGATAATCATCGTTCATTGTCTCCCTTGTTGACCTGGTGATGCGCGTGATTTCCGGGGAATGCGCGCCCCTCCCCACCCCTGTCGGCTACTCCACGGTGACCATCACGGAGACCGGAAGCTGCCCGTCCTCACCGGGTGCGAGGAGCAGATCGTAGGGCAGTAGGAGGGTGCCGTAGCCCACGGCCGCGGCCATGTGGCGCTGCACCACCTCGTCGTTCCCCCACCTGTGATCGACAGCGAGGGAATGTTGCGCCCATTTCCAAGCGGCTTCCGCGCTCGTGAAGCCCCCCTCCGCGAAGTGGAGGGAACCAGTTGCCGGGTTGAAGAAGTCGAAACGGTAGGTAGCCATGATGCGGCCATCCTTTCTGTGCGTGGGTACCGGGGGCCGTGTTGCCCTCTCGGTGGGTCCGACCGAACTCTCTTACTTTGCTCGATCTACCTGCTAGTTTACCCCGTTTCGGGTTGGGCACAACCCGCCACCCCCGGAAGGGGGGCCGTTCCGTATGTGCCGGCAGCCAGGCGGGTCCACTGGCGCAGCCAAAGCCAGGACTACGGCGCCCCACCGTTCATACGCTAATGCGGTCACGCACGCACTCATGCACGCAGGCGTGCAGGCACGCACTCATGAACGCATGCGTGCACGCGTTCACTCGCGTTCCTCACTCCCGTCAGGCGGGTCCACTGGCGCAGCCAAAGCCAGAACTACGGCGCCCCACCGTTCATACGCTAATGCGGCCACGCACGCACTCATGAACGCATGCGTGCACGCGTTCACTCGCGTCCCTCACTCCAGTCAGGCGGGTCCACTGGCGCAGCCAAAGCCAGGACTTTGGCGAGTGACAGACTGTCTGCTGACCTCTCCCTCCGTGGCCACTGCCGCACCACTCTGTAGCCGCAACCATTCCCATCCACGCGACGCCACCGCCGCAACCCACGCTCACGTCCCTGCCTCATCGAAAGCAAGCGGGCGCAGCCCGCGCGGTAGCCCAAAGGAGCGCCAGCGACTGCGGGAGAAAAAGACCCCCACCCAGCAGGGGTAGGGGTCACACGTACGGCAGGTTGCCTATTCCAGTTCCTCACCTCGCGCTTGCGTGTTTTCGTTGAAATTGTGTTGCTGCCCGCTGGCGTCCTGGATATTTGTCTCGTGGACGGACGTGTCGATTCGCCCTCCGAAGGATTCCAAGAACGACCCCCCGCCGGTGGGGGAGGTCTGCTCCGCCTCGTCGAAGTCAAAACTGCCGGTCTTGGGCCGTTCCATAACTGCGACACTGCCGCGGTTGTCCCACGCCTCAGCCTGCTCCTCGGCTGTGCCGTCTACCTTCACGATGGGTTCGCCCTCCGGGTGGTAGGTGATTCCCTCCTCGATCATGTGCCGGGTCGGGTTGAGCTCCAGGCTGTAACCGGGGGAACGTCCCTTTTCTTCCAGGCGCATCATATAGGCGAGTTGGGCACGTTTTTCCCCATCCGAGTGGTTGAACTCGCGGATGCGGTTTTTCACTCCTGCCAGCTCGGCGCTCTTTTCTTCCAGTTCGGCCTGCTGCGGAAAGTCGCCAAGATCGTCGCTGTTTTCCAATCGGTCGATTTCGCGGCGCACCTTATCCATGTCTTTCTCCGCCCGGTCGTAGTTGCTGACCACGGCGTTAACGGAGGACTCCATGCGAGTGAGGAAACCAGAGCGTGACTGTGGCAGGTTGGCGTCCTCCTCGGCGGTGCGCACTTGCTCGTCTCGGATGAGGTTGTCCGGGATGGATTTCGGGTGCTGCCCTGCAGGACTGCTGATAAACATGGCGGAGTTCGCGTAACTGTAATGGGCGTAGAGAGGCACTCCGCCGATTTGACCGATGTGGCGCTTGTCGGTGCTGCGGTCACGGGATACGGCGGCAAGCTGCGCCGTCATGGCCTCGGTGGCCTCCTTGCGGTCGGTGTAGGTGACCCCTCCAAACGTCCACGTTTTTTCGGCGCTATCGGTCTCGAGCCATTTTTTAGCGGCGGGGATCAGCGGTTTCAGCGTTTCCCGCTGCTGTTCGATTCGCGGTAGCTCCTTCTTGTTGTAGCGCAGGTAGAACTCTGCCGACTCCTTTTGAGCGACATGCTCAGTCTTGCGCGATTGCAGTTCTTCGACCTCGCGGGTCAGCACGATCTCGCGCTCGAAATCGGGGTTGCCGGTCGCCAGCGACTTGTTGCGCGCGAGGACGTCGCTCTCGTTGTCCTCTACGTTTAGCTCATTGGCACCGGGCCGGCCCTGGTAAATCTGCTGGATGAAGTCCTGCTTGTATTTCAGGGTGGACCAGGCGTGGCCGTCCGCTGTTCCTGCGGCGATGTAGTGGTAGACCCGCACGTCCTGGTTCTGGTTGCCTTGGCGGATGATTCGACCGTCGCGTTGCTCCATGTCTGCAGGTCGCCACGGCACGTCAATATGGTGCAATGCCACCGCGCGTGTCTGGATGTTCGCGCCAGTCGACAATTTCGCGGTGTTGCCGATGATCACATCAACCTTGCCGTTGTTGCAGTCATCGAAGAGTTGGAGTTTTCGGTCGTCCCATTCATGGATGAATCGGATGCGGCTTTCATCCATGCCGCGCTCCACGAGTTCCTGGCGCAGCGCTTCGTAAATAGTGAATTTGCCGGGGTCGCTGGAAGGCACGCCCTTGTCACAGAAGACGATTTGGAGACCGCCCGGGTTGGGGGATTCCTCCCCGAACTGCGTGAGATAGGTGTTGTCGCGGTTGGCCTCCCACTCGGTGGTGATCTGGTCTGCCACGGCTTTCAGTCGCCCGGTGCCAGGTTCTGCGTCCAGTCCTGCCAGACGCGGGTCGAGAGTGGCGGCTTTGCCGTCGTTGATGAGTTTCAGGGCGTTGTCGATACGCGAGTCGACGCGCGGCAACTGCTCCTCGCGCCACATCAGGTCGCGGCTGAGGTCTTTCACCTCGTCCCCGGGGTCAAAGGTGACAACGGTTGGCGCACCGTTGTCTAACTGCGGCAGTTTCGCCGGAATTTGGCTGCGATCCACGTAATCCATGAACGGCGAGTTCATCTGGGTGATCTCGCGGACGTTGACGTACCTGGCGATTCGGGTTTTTTCCTTAATTCGCCCGCCTGCGCTGAAGTCGAGGCTGGTTACCGCCTCGGTGAAGTTCTTTCCCCACGCGTTGACGCCTGCGATAGCACCCTCTTGGAGAAGGTCGGGGCGCAGGTAGTGCTGCATGACCCACAACTCCGCGATGGAGTTGGTGATGGGTGTGCCGGTGGCGAACGTGACTACAGGCGCGCCGACGCGCTTCTGACCACGCAGCCACTCGATCTTCATGTCCATGTCGGTGGACTTCGCCGCGCCCTCGTGCGCCAGTTCGCGCAGCGGAGACACTCGCCCAAGGTTCTTGTACCCGTGGGCCTCATCGACGATGAGGTAGTCGATGCCGGTCTGGTCGAAGGTGATCCCGACATCCGTTCCTGCCGCTTCGCGCTTCTTTGCATGCTGGTTTTCCATGCGCTGGAGCGTCTTCTGGATATCTTTAACCGTGCGCTTGTGGTCGGGGCCGGCATCTTCTAGCGATTGCAGATCGTCACGCAGTTCCGCCATCTTCGTCTCCAGGTAATCTGCCTCGATCTCAGGGTCGAGGCCCATCAGGGTGAAGACGGATTCGGGGATGACCACTAGGTCCCAGTCGTTAGTTGCGGCCTGTGCAGCGAACATTTGCCGCCCATCACCGTTTTTGCCACCGCCGATAGCGGAGGCACCCGAAAGGACGCGCGCTCCGGGATACCATTGGTTAGCCTCGCGGGCGATCTGTTCGACCAGGTGGTTGGGCACGACCAGGGCAGGCTTGTTGACCTTGCCGAGGCGTTTGAGCTCCATTGCCCCCATGACCATCGAGCCGGTCTTTCCCGCACCCACAACGTGGTTGAGCAGCACACCTGGCTCGTGAATCATCCTCTCGACGGCGTTGCGCTGGTAGGGATACGGAGTGTATCCCTCCGACATGCCGGGGAATTCGCGGGTGCTGCCGTCGTAGACGGGTGCAACGACGTTGTTGAACTGGTCGTTGTAAGCGTCGATCAGGCGCTCGTAGCGAGCGGGGTCCTCTCTGGTCCACTGGCGAAAGTGCTCCGTCATTTCGCGCGCCTTGCGTCCTGCCGCCTGGGTGGCCTCGGGGTAGAGGACCGTGGCATTCTCAGGGTTGGGGACTCCGAGTTGCACACGGGCTTCCAACGAGTAGTTCAGAACTGGGGCCGATGAATTCATGGCGTGGCGCAGCGCGTCGGCGGCGGGGAAGACCACCGAATCATATCCGCGGTGGGCAATGCCGTGGTGGGATAGCCCCTGCATTTGCGGGTTACGTGAGCGGAAGTTGTATTCGCCTCGCGCGTTTGCTGCGGCAAGGCCGTAGCGGATGTCCGCCTCACCTTTCTGCCACCACGTCTTTGGCAGCGACACAGACCACTTGTCAGCCACATTCTTGACGTCGATTTGGTCACGTTTATTGTCGGTGATCTGCAGCGTTTCGGCAATGAAGTCCACGTAGATGTCGTTCGGAATCCACGTCGCACCGAGGTTCATGGTGATGCCCTCAGTGATGCGCTCGGGTTGCACTTCGCGCAGCGCTTCCCGGTTGGCGACAAACCGATCATCGGTGGAGGCCAGTTCGTCGGCCATCCGCAGTTTCGTGCGGACGGCTCCGGAGAGATAGCGCTCGCGCGGAATCCACTCCTCCGGTTCGAGTGGGTCGCGGAACGCCATCCCCTGTGCCTCCAATTCCTCGGCAACGCTGGCGGCGTCGTAACCATCGAGAAGGGCTGCGAGGTTGCCGGCGGTAAGTGCTTTACCGGAGCCCTCCACGATGTCGAGGGCGTCGGTGAGGGAGTCTGCGGTGTCGAGCTCGACCACGGTGCGAATTGGGTTCGTGGTGAACAGCGGTCCTTTCGCCGCCTCCTTGGTGTCCTGGTTGTAGCGCTCCAGGGCATAAACGGCGTTCATAAACGGGTCGGAGGCAATGGCTCCTTCCAGGTGGGGGCGCTTGTTTACCGGGGTGCTAGAGGTCTGCCGCGCTTGGTCCATGAGCTCGTCGTAGACCTCGGTAGGCAGATCCCCTTCGAAGGGCCGACCCTCAAGGCCGTTTTCGACTCGCCAGCCCTCTTCCAGTTTGGTGAAGGCTTTCTCTATCTGAGCGTCGGACTTCTTTGCTGGCTCCTTCACCTCGTGGAGGTTGATGGGTCCATGGGCTGCAACGTAAGCGTCGTACTGTTCGTTGAGAGTGCCCCGCAGTGCATGGATGTCGGCGGTGTTTTCATCCCGGCACGCGTTAAGCAGCGCGGTGGTCGTATCTCGCATGTCGACCAGACGCACCCACTGGTCGGCGTACTTTTTCACGTGCCGCACAGGCACCCCCTCAGTGGTGCCTGCGGATGTGTGCTGCCTTTGGAAGAAGGCAAGGTTTTTGCCCTCACCCTCGTAGCGCAACGTGCCGACAACAGATCCCATCTCTGCGCGGGCGGTGTCGAGCAGGCCGGTGGTGTTTACCGCCTCGGCAACAGCGGTATCGGCGGTGAGGCCATATCCGTCAGCGACGGCTTGTTCAATGTCGGCGGTGAGGCGGGCGCGCACCTGCTCGGCCAGGGGAGTGGTGGTGTCAGCGTCGAAGGCCAGTTGTGCCCCGAAACGCCCGGTGGTGGCGCGCGGGGTGCCCAGGATGTTCTCGGGGTGTTCCGCGAAGAACTTGTTCATGCGGAAGGCCTGGCCGTCGACCTCCACCTCTGCGGTGGTCAGGAAGTCCTCGGTGCGCTCGGTGGGTTCTTGGCCGTCCTCGCGGACGCGAAAGACCAACACGTCGGTGGCGACCTGGGTCCCGGCGTTGGCGGAGAACGCGCCGTCTTTGCCGGAGGGGAGTCGCACGGCCGTAATGAAGTCGGCGCGGTCGGTGAGTGCTGCGCGCGGTCCATAACCGTCAGTGTTGCCTTTGGCGTCTGCGGTGCCTGTACTGCTGATAACGGCGACGTAACCGCCCGGCTTGGTCAGATCGATGGATTTAGAGATGACGTAATTGTGCAGGTTAAGACCGTGCGGGTTGCGTGCTGGGTCGTGGGGAACGACGTCAACGAACGGCACGTTGCCGATGGTGGCAGTGAATGTATCGTCAGGCAGGTCCGTGTGGGTGAAGTCCTCCGCCCTGATCTGCGCATCGGGGTGGAGCAGTGAGGCGATACGTGCGGTGGTGGGGTCAAGCTCGACCCCGACGGCATGGGTTCCCGCCGGGGCAGTAGACAAGAAGTTGCCCTTGCCGCACCCCGGCTCCAAAACGGTTCCCCCCTGGTAGCCGGCGCTTTCCAGCGCGCTCCAGATTGAGCGGGTCAGATCCTCATCGGTGAAAAACGCCGAGAGGACGGTGCGCTCTGCGCGGCGGTAGTCACTGACGGACAGCAGGGTGCGCAAGTAGTCGCGCTCGCGGGCGTAGCGGGCGTCGCGCTCATCAAACACGTCCGCGAGCGCTCCCCACGACTGCCACTGTCCGAGGAGGCTGCGCTGCGAATCGGTGAGTGCGGATGGTTCAGTGTCCGCGCTAATGGAGGCGAGCTCCTCCAGGGCACGGATATTGCGCCCGATGGCGGTGGCGGGGTTTACCGGGAAGCGGCGATCCGCTTGTCCCAGTACCTCTCCGCGTCGGCGATCTGCGCCTTCAGCTCCGGATAGTCCGGGTGCTCGGGCCGGTTCGGCAGCTGCAGACCGAGAAACAGCCTCCGCTCGAACAGCGCGTCCGCCAGCAGCAGGAACCTCGGGGACTCGTCCTCCCACAGTTCCCACACCGCGTCCTGTGCCTCCTGGCTCGCCTGAATGTTCTCCGGGGCCTGCCACCACCCGTTCGGATCGCGCAGCGTCTGGTCGTGGGGAGTCTCCTCCTCGTCCTGCTCCGTCTGCCGTGCCACGATCTCCTGCGTCAGCGGCGCCAGGAACTCCTCCATTATTTGATCCGTTGCCAACTGCTTCGACTGGGCGATTAAGCTGCCCCGCTGCGGGCCGTCCGGCCAGTCCCCGGTCTTCTCCTTCAGCGCGTTGATTGCCGCCGTCTCGATCTCCGAGGCGCGGTCCTCCCACGCTTGCGACATCTGCTCGTACAGTTGGTCGATCTGCTGTTCGGTCGTTTCCGGGTCGTAGGCCGTCAGCGTCGCTTGTACGTCCGCTCGATGAATCATCGGTTTCTCCTAATAGATCGAAAATGCTGAGCTGGTTTTCGTTCGGTATTTGCCTTTTGCGGCTTCGGCGAGCCATGCACACTCCCACTTGATAGACAGCATTGTCACTGCTTGTGTGCCGTCTATGGTAGGGGAGAGCGAGTCGTTTAACGACTTAAAAAAGCGTTAGCATTTGTCGGTTTACCTGCGGAATCTACTGTGCAGAGGAGCCGAGGTAGCCAGGTTCCAAGGGGACGTTACTACTGATTTCCATCTGGGAATCGCGCTCAAACTTCTCCGCCGCCTCCCCGATAAGACCCCCGGTGAACATGGTGGGCCAGTAGAGAAGCAGCCACACGAATCCCAGTGCGATGGTGGTGCGTAAGCTTCGGCGCAGCAGGCCAATCGCCACGACCACGACAAGACCTGCGACAAACCACTGATCGAGGGTCCAATCGGCCAGCATGGCTACCTCTTTTCACCGGGCAACCCGTATTTCTCGATGATCGCTTCTTCCACAACTGCGCGCACCGTCTTGCCGGTTTCATTGGCCACCTGCTTGACGCGCTGGCGGCAAGAGAAAGAGAGGCGAGTGCTGAACTGGACCACGGGTTCTTCAGCCGGAGCCGGCGGCGTGCTCTGCGGGGCGGGAGGAGTGACCTCCGCCGAATCGGTTCCGTGATGCGCGCTCGGACGTGGTTGGTTGGGCGTGTTTTTCGTGCGCCGGGCGTTCAGATCAGGGCCGTCTGTTTTAGTCATGCTATTGCCTTCTTCGTCGTTGTTGGGACTATTCAAAAATTACCGGGGCGATTTGCTGGTAGAGGTCGGCGTATTGCTGTGCCACGAGCTGGCCTTTCTCATAGTCGCCATACCAATCGCCCGACATGCGGCACTGTTCCACGATGGTGCGCTCGGGAATGTAAGGGGCCAACAGCAGGCCCGTACTTTCCAGGTCTTCCCGGGCTGCGGTGGCAACTTTCCTAGTGACGGTGTCGGGCCATCTCCCTAGAACAATCCCGATTTCGCGCAGGTTCGTGGGCGCTTTCATCTTCTGGCGCGATTCGATGAACTTAGCGACAGACTCGCGCGCCCCTGCCACTCCGTCTACCCCATCCTGCCCTGGCGTGGAGGCGTAGATTACCCCGTCAGAAGCTGCGAGGGCATTCTGCGTCAGGGTTCCGCCCTGGCGGTTAGGACAATCAATCACCACGAGGTCAAAATCAGCCCCCTGCAGCGAGGTCATCAACCGCAGCTCGATGTAGGGCGCCGTGTCGCGCTCATTCTGGGAGAGTTCCCTGTGGGACGGGATGATGAAAAGGTTCTCGTTCCACGGGGAGGGGAGTGCAAATTCGGTGACCCATCCTTCGGGATTCTCGTTACCGATGATGGCGGCTACAGTTTGCCAGTCCTCGTCCGGTTCGGCTCCCGTCCACTTTGTAGTCGCTCCCCGTGGGTCTAGATCAATGAGGAGCGTGCGCTGGCCTGCCTGGGCCGCGGAGTAGGCGAGGCTCACCGCTGTGGTGGTCTTTGTGGCCCCACCTGTCTCGCTGTAAACCATGATCGTTTTCATTTTCGTCCTTTCGTCGTGATCCGAACTGGCACGCCCCGGACCGCTTAACGTGCAGGTAAACAGCAGTTCCTGAGCCTGTGCCCACACTATAGCATGCAAATGAACGAGTGCACTCTCTAATGAATGAACGCATGCATGCATATTGGGTCATCCGCATGTTCGCGGGCAAGTTCATCGAGCGCCTGGGAGACCTCATTGCGCTGGGTTTGCTTCTGCAGAACAGTGCTGAGCCATGCGAACGGCCGCTCGATATCCTCGGGGTGGAACTCCCAGCCGCGTTCGGCGTTGTAGGCATCAATGCTGGTTAGAATGGTCGCAGCGTCAGAGGTAGCTGCTCCAGCAGCGTCTATGACTCGGGCGAGGGCGTTGAGGTGATACTTCTTTCCCGGCTGGTTCGGGTGACGCAAAAGCCAGCTCATGCCGCCGATCTCCGGGTGCACAAGGTCGGACGCGATTTTCTTTGCGCCCTTGCTCGGGGGTTTAAACCCTCTGCGGTTTTGTTTTGAGGGTGTGGGTGTCTCGGAAAAGCGCGTAAGCGCGCTGAGTAACCAGGTAGAAACAGTAAGAGAATAAGTACGCCGCACTACGTGCGGGTGGGGTGACAGTAGGGCGGAGTTGAACAGTTTCTTCACAATGTCCGCGAGGCGGAGATTGGCGTTTTTACGGTGCATGAAGGGGTTGGCGTCGCAGGCCCACGCAGGCTTGGTCGGGCGGGGTTCCTTTCTCCAGAGCTCGGCAGGCATGACGAGATCGCGTACGGAGGCAGCGCGGGTCTGGTAGCGACGGTGGCGAAAGTACGCCAGGACGCGCTCTCCGGCGGACAGGTGCCTGCCGCGTGCACGTTCCACGATGAGCCCGATGTCGCACAGATCCGACACGACAGCCTTTACCGCCCGCTCTAGCGTTTTGATGCTCAATGTTGCGGTCTTGCGGCCCCGGCTGGTGTGCCCATCTCTCGCCGCTTCACGGGCGAAGTGCTGCGCGAGTGAAGCAACACGGAGGTTGGAGGCTGCACAGTTATGCCCGGTCTTGTCGTCGGCGAAGTAGGCCAGGGCGGCAAGGATAAACGGGAGGTGCTGGACGGCCACACGCCCTGACTGGCATGCCTTCTGTACATCGCGCCAGTTAATGAGCTCGCGTAGCGCCACATCCTCCCAGATGGCGCGCGACTGCCAGCAGAGCCGGCTGCGCTCGGCCTCGTCGACCTCGACTGGTAGGAGAAAGGAGCGGCCAGGCGAGGCGGGGCAGCGCTTGGTTTCGCGGTCGATGGTCGCTTTGGTTGCAGCGTCAACGGCGTCGTTGATGGCTGTCGCCCGCGCGAGGATTTCTTCCTCGGTGAATGTCGTGGGCTCGATGCCGTTCCACCGCAGCCACATAGTCTGCCTGCCGGCATCTGTAGTCAGTCTCGGTGCGATGACGTGCTCGAAGAAAAGATCACGGTGCGCGATCTTCTCCTGGAGACGGGCCGCTTTCGCCGCGGTTGTAGTCGTTGTGTGGGTGTTTTGTGAGGCCGGAAGACATGAAAAAGCCCAGGTAGTAGCCGCTGAATCAAGTTCGTCTCGCGTTGTGGTTGCGAAAGTATTTTGGGTACGACTATCCTGGGAATCAGCGTGATGCAATGCTGTTCCCTTTCTGTGGTGGAGGGGGATACGAGAACTAGCTGGTAACTGGTTCTCCCTGATCTTGAGAAAAACCCCCGGTTTGGTACCCGGGGGTTTTTCTTTGTCATGTGGTGATTCCGGGTTGGTGGTCCGGTAACAACACAAGCAGGAGTACCCCTCCGCATATATTTAATTGCTGGTGGCGGCCGGTAGCGTGGCCAGCGAACAAAGTTTCGCGGGGTGGATACCTCCTGTAGTGCGGGTAGAGTGCGGGCGGTAAATTACACCGCTGTCAGTCGTTCATCATTCCATACAGTTTGGTGCGCCTCGGGAAGAACTCTCTGCTTCACTACGTTATGGCGATGGAAAGTGACATGCATTAGTCTAATGCCGTTAGCATTCGTCCGGCAAGGAGGGACATAATGCTCGATAATCTGCGCCGCCGTAGGAGCCGGAATTACGCGCGAAGATCTGCGGAACGTGCAGCTGGGAGGCTTATGCGCACGGCAGCGGCGGCAGGTCCGGTTGCCAGTGTGGCTGACCTTGTGGGTACCGTTGAACATGAAATCGGCACCCCGGTGACGATGATTGAGATGGAATTGCCGTGCGGGCAGGTCGGCTTCACCCGTCTGACGGATGCTGAGGCGGTGATCGCGGTTTCCCCGCGGTGCACGACGTGGCAGCACACCGTCGCACACGAACTCGGTCATCTCGTCCTGGGTCATCGGCACGGCGGCGTGGAGATCGCGCCGCCTCCTCCGGGAGGGTATGCGATGTGGGCGGCATTGCAGCGTGAATTAGAGCATGAATCCGCCGTCAATGAATTAGAGGCGGAAGTATTTGCGGCGCGTGTTCTAGAGATGTTGCCCCGCTGCGGTGAGTCCCGGGGTCATGTTCGATGGAAAGACGCCCTGGGCTGATGATTCTGGTTATCAATGCCCTCGTGTCAAGTGTTTTGTTGAGCGCAGCAATCGGGGCGATTGTCGTTCTGCGGCGCAATACTTTGCTTGCTCTGGCGCTGATGATGAGTCTGGTTGTGGTCACCGCGTATTCGATTCTTAATGTCCCCGCAGTCGAAGAAATCGTCCACAATGTCATTCCCAGTGGTAGCAGCTTGATCAAGGACATCCTGCTTGTGGCGTCGGTGAGTATCTTCGCGGTGGCGACCCGTGCTCTCGGCGGACGCGTCAGCTGGATTGACGTGGCGGGTTGGCCGGGTCTGCTGGCGGTGGTCAAAGGCGCTGCGTGGGGTTATGCGAGGCAGTGGTGTTCTGCGGGCAATGGATTGACTTTCGATGAGTGCGCCGCAAGGACCGGGGTTTATGCGGCCTCGGAAGTCCTCGTCCTGTTGAGCCTGCTTGTTTACTCCGCTCGGCTGCTGCGGTCGATGTGGTCGGAGGCGACGCGGAAAACCGCAGCGGGACGTGCGGTATTTGCGCTGTGCGTCGGCCTGGGTTCCCTTATCTGCTGGGCGATGGTTGCTGTATGGGGGGTGTGGGAGGTTTTCTACCTGGGTCACTTGTCGGTGCCCCAGAAGTTTTTGAGGTCAACACTGTCCATCGTCGCCGTTACTGGCCTAGTCGTGGGCATGTTCACCATCTCATTTGCACGGGTGTGGCAGCAGGCGCACTTGCGGTGTGTCGTAGGGCCGGTGAGTAAGCGCCTGGACGAGATTGTCCCGGTGGAGCGAGGCCACGGGGTGCCGCTGATCACTCGTCTGATGGACCAAATCGGCCTGGCGATCTCTGACGAAAATGGTTCCATCGAGCGCGACGCTGAAGGCGGTGAGATCGATGCCGCAAACTGGCTGCTAGGTCGGGGAGAACCCCCGAGGGCGGTGCCGATCTCCGCGGACCCGGAACAGCAGGCGGGGTGGCTCATCCGGGTCGCTACGATCATGAGGAATGAAACTGGCAAGGATAATAAGTGATCTGGGTGCACCCTGGATTCTCAATGTGGTGCTGTTTCTCGCTCTCGGCCTGGGTCTAGGTGCGCCAGCTGCGGGCGTAAGTGCCGCGCTTCTGACGGGCGTGGTTCCCCGGGCGATCATTGCGGTACTTATGCGACGCGGTGAAGTCAGCCACCATCATGTCACCAAGCGCGAGCAGCGCAAGCCCGTGTTCGCAGCGATTCTTGTGTGCCTTGCTGTCGCGGTGGCACTACTGGCGGCGTTGCCGACTCCCCGAGAAATGTGGATCGCACTCGGTGCAGCCATTGGGTTCATCGTTGTCTTTGCCTGTGTAACCCTGATGCTGCGGCTAAAGATTTCTGTGCACGTCGGCCTGTGGGTCACTGTGTGGGGATATCTGGCGGTTGTTCTGTCACCCTGGTGGGCGCTTGGGCTTGTATTTGCGCCCGTAGTCGCCTGGTCCCGTCTCAAACAAGGCCACCACACACCCCGCGAGCTCGCTGGTGGCTTCGTCGCCGGCCTAGTTGTCCTCGCCTGCGCCTTGGGGGTTCTCGTCTAGCGGTTGGGCGAAAAGCTGCGACTGCCTAGCGGTGAGCTTCTCGCGACGTTTCAATCCCCGCGCTGCTGCAAGACGTCGCTGTTCAACTTGTGCAGAAGTCGTGAGAATCCACGACTCGATTGTCTTCCACCGATCTTCAGAATCGGAAAAAACTGTTTCCTCGACCTTAAAAATATCGGCCAGCGCCAAAATGAGCGGCCACGACGGGGCGGCAACCCTGCCAGCGAAAATGTTGCGGAGGTGGGAATCGGAGACCACAATGCCGCGGTTGGCGAGCTCAGAGCGGAGTTCCGCAAACGAGTAGGGCCCGCTGGTGAGCGGGTGAACGTACTCGCGGAGAAAACGCAGCCGATACCCGAGGACTGCTGGGTCGAACTTCACGCGCACTCCCTCCTTTGTGATGCCATGTCACCAAAATAGCATTGAATATTAACGCTACCGGGCTAAGATTGGGGAATTCTGCGTAACTGCTGATAAAGATGAGACAAACTAGCTGCGGTTTAGCCGATTATTGATGGTCAGTTGGGCCGCCTGCATGATTGTCATGTTGTCGACGCCGAACAGTTCGGCCAGGACGGGCACTCGGTCTATGGACAGGGCGGTGGTGCCGCGCTCGATGTCGCCCCACCCCGAGGCTGACAAACCGAGCGCTTCGGCCACTTCCGCACGTGTGCAGCCAGCTAGGACGCGCTGGGTCTTGAGGTCCAGTGCCGTCGGAAGAACGTTGATAACGGAGGCCACGGGTTCGTCAAGTACGGCCATGACTATGGACAGCATTTCGACGGACGGTGTGGCAATTCGGTGCTCCCATTGAGAGATCGTCCCCCGCGAAATGCGGCTGCGGCTGGCGAGCTCCGTAATCGTGAGGCCGGCCTCTTCTCGGAGCTGGCGAAACCGCTCTGGGTCGAAATGTTCAACCGATGTTCGTGCCACGATTCCTCGTCCAGGTAAAGGGAGTAGGGGGTCTCCCCGAAAGGGCAGGCCCCCTTTTTAAGCATGTGCGGAATCAAGAATAAGTGATTAATGTCGCGCTACCTGGGCGGAGGGGTGCTATGTAATTGTTCAGTCTGTAAAAGCGAGAAATACTAACGCCAACCTACTAGCAAAACGGCCCCTGCAAATGTAGTGTGTGTGAGGAAACCCCCCATTCCGTTCGAAAGGTTCTCCATGAAACGTTCCAGGACAGGACTGCTTATCGCGTCGGCGGCTACAGTCGGCACACTCTTTGTTGTCCCGGTGGCACAGGCGCAGCCCGGTGTCACATCGGTGGATTCCGCCGAAAAGCCCGCACCGTCCAAGGGGACGCAGCCGGGTACGTCCACTCCGGCACCGTCCAAGGGGACGCAGCCGGGTACGTCCACTCCGGCACCGTCCAAGGGGACGCAGCCGGGTACGTCCACTCCGGCACCGTCCAAGGGCTCGCAGCCGGGTACGTCCACTCCGGCACCGTCCAAGGGCTCGCAGCCGGGTACGTCCACTCCGGCACCGTCCAAGGGCTCGCAGCCGGG
>NZ_JAAXPF010000014.1 GCF_012396315.1 Corynebacterium mucifaciens
TTACCGCCGACGCGTAAAACTTGATATGTTGTGGCACCCGCCACCACACCAGATGCCCCGTGGGGTTGGTGTGGTGGCGGGTGCTTTCGCGTGTGTGCGGGGTGCGGGTCGTAAGTGTTGACACCGCACGATGCTGACCTGGGGTGATGCGGGCGGGATTGCCCGTGCACGTCAACCCTTACACACGGCGCTGCGCGTTCTGTGGGCGCACGGGGTTTGCGCGTATAGTCCGGTGGGGATATAAAGCGCGCTTCTTGGAGGGTGTGTACGGATGGTCGAAGCAGCAGCCCGGGCGGTTGGTCTGGTGAAGACGTACGGTAGAGGCTATACGGAGGTGCGCGCGCTGGACGGCGTGGACGTCGAATTTGCTCGTCATGAGTTCACTGCAATCATGGGACCGTCTGGGTCGGGGAAGTCGACGCTGATGCACGTGATGGCGGGTTTAGACGCGGCGTCTGGGGGCTCCGCCTACATCGGCGAGACCGATCTGTCACAGCTGAGCGACAAGGAGCTGACGGCGCTTCGCCGAGACCGATTGGGGTTTATTTTCCAGTCGTTCAACCTCGTGCCCACGCTGACCGCGGCTGAGAACATCTCGCTGCCCAGCAACATCGCGGGAGGGAAGGTCGATCCTGAATGGTTCGAGGAGGTAACCCGGCGCCTTGGACTCGCGGAGCGGCTCAGCCATCGCCCCGCGGAGCTCTCGGGTGGGCAGCAGCAGCGTGTGGCGTGTGCCCGCGCTCTCGTGTCTCGGCCGGAGTTGATCTTCGGTGATGAGCCGACGGGCAATCTGGACTCGAATGCCTCGCGCGAAGTCTTGGAGATTCTCCGCACGGCGGTTGACCAAGACGGGCAGACGGTGGTGATTGTTACCCATGACGCCCGGGCAGCCTCGTATGCGGACCGGGTGATTTTCCTGCGCGACGGCAACATTGTCGACGAGATGCGGGACCCGGATATGGACTCCATCCTGCGCGTCATGGCGGGCATGGAGGGCTGATGGTAAGCACGCTGGGCAAGGTGTCCCTACGCAATGTCGCTGCCCACAAGCTGCGGCTCGCGCTGACCCTCGTGGCCGTTATGCTCGGAACGGCGTTTCTGTCGGGTGCGCTGATGTTTACCAGCATGTTGTCGTCGACGTTTGACTCAGCGGTGGGTACAGCGCTTGACGACGTGGATGCTGTGGTGCGCCCCGGTGAGGGCGATAGCGGTATTGCATTGTCTACGTTCGAGGCGATCAGGGCGGACGAGGGGGTATCGCGGGTCAACGTGTTCGCGGATGAACCTGTGGTCGTCGCAAGGCAGGATGAGGTTGCGATTCAAACGCAGCTCGGCACCTCGCGCCTTCTGCCGTACTACGGTGGCGATGATGCGGTAGGCGATGCGCCCTTGCTTGTCAGCGGCTCGGCTCCGACGTCCCTTCGCGACGTCGCGCTTAACGACAATGGTGCGAGATACTACGGCCTCGACATCGGTGAACCGCTCATTGTGGTGGACGAGGATGGGCGCCACGAGTTCACGGTGGCGGGGCTGTACCAGGACCCGCTGGCACAGGAGACGTCGCTGGTGCTGCGCGTCGGCGAGAACGCGTACCGCGAGGCGTTCACGGACGGCGAGTCGGTGCCGGCGCTCACGGTGGATGGGGGACCGGAGGTCGTCGATAGGCTGAAAGCCCAGTTCCCCGACTTAGATGTGCGTTCGGGTACCGAGGTTGCCGAGGAGCTATCGAAGCAGATTCGTGATGCCCTGAGCTTTGTCAGCTACTTTCTGATCGCGTTTGGCCTGGTCGGTCTGCTGGTGGGGACGTTCCTGATCGCCAACACGTTCTCCATGATCGTGGCTCAGCGCACCCGCGAGTTTGCGCTGCTGCGGGCGTTGGGCGCGTCGCGGGGGCAGATTACCCGGTCGGTGGCGCTGGAATCAGCCCTCGTTGGGGTTGCCGGCTCGGCGCTTGGCGTGGCCGGGGGCGTGGGGCTGGTGGCGCTGATCCGGGCAGCCATGGGTGCGTACGGGATGTCGCTGCCAGATTCGGGGACGTTGCTCACAACGCGCGCGGTGGTCGTGCCACTGGCGGTAGGGACGCTGGTGACGGTGCTCTCCGCGCTTGCGCCTGCACAGCGCGCGGGGCAGGTCAAGCCGGTAGAGGCTATGCGCTCGAGCGAAGCCGCCACGCCGCAACCGCTGCGGTGGCGCACGATTGCCGGGCTCATCCTAGTAGCCGTTGGCGTCGCGGCTGCCGGGTACGCGATGTCCTGGTCTGACGGCTCAACGGGCCGGCGTGCGGCGCTGGTCGGTGCGGCGGCTCTGGCCGCGATCACGGGTCTGTTCTTGGCAGGGCCGGCGCTGAGCCTGCCCGTGGTGCCGCCCCTCGGCCGGGCCATCGGTGCGCCGTTCGGTGCAGTGGGCAAGCTGGCATCCACCAACACGCGGCGCAATCCCAGGCGCACGGCAACGACAGCGTTCGCGCTCATGCTCGGTATCGCGCTGGTCACCGTGATCGGCATGCTCGGTGCCTCGATGAAACGTTCCGTGGACGATGTGGCCACCACAGAAGTGAGCGCGGATTTCGTGCTCTCCGGGCCACAAAACGCGGCGTTTTCGCTACCGGCGGATCTACCAGAGCGTCTCAGTGACGTCGACGGCGCTGGCGAGACTGTCAGCTACACGCAGGTGCCTGTCACGGTGGATGGCGAATTCGGCTACCGTCTCGGGCCGGTGGGCGTGACCGACGTGCTGCGCGGCGATCCGGCGGACCTCATCGCCCTGGATGTCGTGGAGGGGAGCTCCAGCTTGGACGGCTTCACCGTGATCGCCCCGGCGGCAATCGCGCGCGAACGGGGATGGGAGGTCGGCGACACGTTGGCTGTGGCGGGGCCCACGGGTGAGGCGGTTGAGGCCACCCTCGGCGGGCTGTTCCAGGGTTCCAACATCCTGCAGTCGTTTGTCGTTTCGGATGAGGCGGCCGCGGCCACGGGTGCTCGGGGCTCGGGCCGTGTCCTCATGATCGGGGTGAACAACGACGGCACGGTCGACCAAGAGCAACTGCGGGCGAATCTGGAAGATGCGGTCCGCCACGATATCGTCGTCCAGGTCCGCTCCACCGAGGACATGACCGGGGAAGTCTCCGCCCTGATTGATCAAATGCTGTTTATCCTCTACGCGCTGCTCTCCTTGGCAGTGGTCATCGCCGTCCTTGGCATCGTGAACACGCTGACCCTGTCGGTGATTGAGCGGCGGCAGGAGATCGGCATGCTGCGCGCGGTTGGCACGCAGCGCCGGCAGATTCGCACGATGATCACGCTCGAGTCCGTGCAAATGACGGTGTACGGTGCGCTCTTGGGTGTGGTGCTGGGGCTGGGCCTGGGGTGGGCATTTCTCACGGTGCTTGAAGCGAAAGGTCTGACGACGATTGTCGTTCCGTGGCCCCTCATCGGCACCGTACTCGCGGGCTCCTTCCTCGTGGGCCTGATCGCCGCGGTGTGGCCGGCGGGCAGAGCAGCCAGAACCCCGCCGCTGGACGCCATCGCGGAGTAGGGGTCTACCCCGCGCCGACGGTGGCCCAGTACACCCCGATGCCGGTGGCGGCGACGGCGGCGAGCGCGGTGCCAAGGCCGTACTTCAGCGCCGCACCGAATCGGCCGGCCTTGACCATCTCGCCCAACTGGCTCGCCAGCATGGAAAGGGTGGATAACGCCCCGGCGTAGCCGACGCCGACCGCGGTGCGCCAGGCTGCTGGTGTTGCCACCGCGAAGCCGATGATGGCGGCGGCTGCGATATTGGCCGCGAAGGTGGATGCAAGAGGATTGTGGATCTCCCGCATGAGGATCCATCGTGTGTACCCTCCGAGCACGCCTCCGGCGAAGACCGCGGCCGCGCCCAGAACCACGTGCCAGAGGTTAAGCATGGTGGCGCTCCCGGACGGCGTCGCCGGCCAACCAGGCGAGGGTGGCGGTGCACAGGCTGAGTACAACGATGAATCCCGCCCACGCGGGGGAGCGGATGATCGCCGTCAGCGCGATAGCGGACAAGGTGCTGAACCCGCCAAGGAATCCGACTCCCCAAAATGGGCCGGGCCGGAACAACCCCATGGCGAAGCAGGCGGTCAGGTTGACCGCGAAGGTCACAACGAGGGCCAGCGCTTCCGGCGTGTCCGGGCTGACCCACACAAGCACTAGGTAGCGTGCGACAGCCCCAAGGCCCGCACCGAGCGCTACGGTAAGGCCGGTTTGGATCGAAGTGAACTGCACATCGATCGAGTGTAACGCCCTAGCCACCCAGGGCCTGCCGGCCCCACACCAGGCCGGTCCAGGCGCCGGCGACACCGAGCGCGGCCGTGCCCAGTGCGAGACGCAGCGCTGCCACGCGCCGGCCTTCCTTGGTCATATCGCCGACCTGCCGGGCGAAGGTGGACCATGTGGACAAGGCCCCGGAGAACCCGGCGCCGAGGGCGAGCTGCCAGACCGCCGGGGCGGCAGCGGCGACACCAGCGAGAACAGAGGCGGACACGTTCGCGACGACAATGGCGGCGCGCGCGTTGCTGATCAGCCGCGTGAGCGCGTACCGCGATATGCCGCCCAGCACGCCGCCCGCGAAGACAACGGCGAGTGTGAGCGCCAGCGCGAGCCAGCTAGCCATGTCGTCGCTCCCGGAGGGTGTCGCCGAGGAGGTAGGCGGCTATAGACGTCGCAAAGCTGAGCAGCATGATGGTCAGCGCAGCCGCCGCTCCGGATTGCGCCGCTGCTACCGAGACCGCGGAGAAGGTGGTGAAGCCGCCGAGGAACCCCGTACCCCACACTGGCCCGGGTTTGCACGCGCCCATGGCGAGGCAACCGGCGATGTTGACGGCGAAGGTCAACGCGAGCGCCGCCGTGGACCCGGGTGCGGCGGTAAGGAGTACCAGCTGCCTGGCGACGGCGCCCATGCCGGCGCCGAGACCGACCAGCAGCGCGGTTCGGACGCTATTTCCCACTGGTGGGAGTCTAGCGCCAGTCCATCTGCTGGCGCTCCACGTATTCCGCGACTTCCTCCGGAGTCTTCTTCAAGTGCGGGTCCCAGGCGAGGTATTCGCGGGTCTCGCGGACCACCAGCCCGGACAGGATGAGCAGGCCGATCAAGTTCGGGATGGCCATGAGGCCGTTGGACAGGTCGGAGAACGTCCACGCCAGCTCGAGCGACGCCACTGCGCCGATGAAGGATAAGGCGGTGAAGAACATCCGGTAGGGGATGGACGCCCAGTCGCCCAGCAGAGCGACGATCGCGCGCTCGCCGTAGTAGGACCAGCCCAGGATGGTGGAAAACGCGAAGAAGATCAGCGAGACCGAGACGATGAGGCTGCCCCACTCGCCGGGTAGTGCTTGCCTGAACGCGGAGGCGGTCATGATCGCGGCTTCATCGCGGCCCATGTCCCACGTGCCCGCGGTGACGATGACCAGGCCGGTGATGGTGACCACGATGATGGTGTCGATGAAGGTCTGGGTCATGGAAACCAGCGCCTGGCGGGCCGGGTGCTGGGTCTTCGCGGCGGCAGCGGCGATGGCGGCGGAGCCCATGCCGGATTCGTTGGAGAAAATGCCGCGGGCCACGCCGAACTGGATGGCCAGCATGATGCCGGAGCCCACGAAGCCGCCGGTGGCCGCGGTGCCCGTGAACGCGTCGTTGAAGATGGTGGCAATGGCCTCGGGCACCCGGTCCGCCATGAGCACCAGCGCCGTGATGCCGCCGCCGACGTAGATGACGATCATCAGGGGCACGAACGCCGCCGTGATCTTGCCGATGCCTTCGATGCCGCCGAGCACAGCCGCGCCCACGGCGAAGAAGATGATGACGCCTGCGACGTTGGGGCTGACGCCGAAGGCGTCGTTCATGCCAGCGGCGATGGAGTTGCCCTGAGCGAGGTTGCCGATGCCGAAAGATGCGAAGATGGTGAAGAGGGTGAACGCGGCGGCGAGGAGCTTGCCCAGGCGGCCGCCGACGCCGCGTTTGAGGTACTCGTGCGGGCCACCCTGTTGCTTGCCCTTCGTATCCGTCGTGCGGAACCGCACGCCCAGGTAGGCCTCGCTGTACTTGGATGCCATGCCCACGATGCCGGTGACCCAGATCCAGAACAGTGCGCCGGGCCCACCGATAGAGATGGCGGTGGCCACGCCGACGATGTTGCCGGTGCCGACGGTAGCCGCAAGGGCGGTGGTGAGTGCCTGGTAGTTGGAAATGTCGCCGGCGCCGTCCTCGGATTTGTCCACGAACGCGTGGCGGGTGGCGCGCCCGAGTGTGCGGAACTGGATGCCCCGCAGCCGGATGGTCAAGAACAAGCCGGTGCCCAACAAGAGGGGGATGAGCACGAACGGACCCCAGACGAAGGAGGAGACGGCACTGAGGACGTCGTTCAAGGTGTCGAGCATAGTCGGCAGTAAAACATACAGTTAAACGAATACTATTAAGGTGGCGAGAAATACATTCACGGGCGATGATGGTGTGCGTACCCGCTTCACCGCAATCACAACCCCAACGAGGAGCACGACCATGGCACACGAGCGTGCCGGGCAGCCTGCCCGCAGCGAGGACCTTATCGACATCGCCGAGGTGGTCACCGCCTACTACACCCGCGACATCGACCCGGACAACCCAGACCAGCAGGTTGTCTTCGGCACATCGGGCCACCGCGGCTCTTCGCTGGACAACGCCTTCAACGAGGCGCACATCCTCGCCACAACCCAAGCAATCGTGGACTACCGCCGCGGCCAGGGCATCGACGGGCCGGTTTACATCGGCCGCGACACGCACGCGTTGTCGGAGCCGGCGATGGTCTCCGCGCTGGAGGTGCTCATCGGCAACGGGGTGCCGGTGCGTGTCGACGCCTCCGGGCGCTACACCCCCACCCCGGCCGTCTCCCACGCGATCTTGACACACAAAGGGGATAAGGCCGACGGCATCGTGGTCACCCCCTCCCACAACCCGCCGCGTGACGGGGGATTCAAGTACAACCCGCCCACCGGCGGCCCTGCCCCGGCGGAGGCGACGGATTGGATCGCCGCCCGCGCGAACGAGTACATCGCTGGCGGGCTGAAGGGCGTGGAGCGCGCGTCGGTTACCGGCGTGCTGGACGAGCGGGCGGAGCGCTTCGACTTCCTGGATCACTACGTGTCCGACCTGAGCAGCGTGGTCGACATGGACGCGATCAAAGCGTCGGGCCTGCACATCGGCGCGGACCCCATGGGCGGCGCGAGCGTGGACTACTGGGGCGCAATCGGCGAGCGCTACGGGTTGAACCTGGAGGTGGTGAACCCGGATGTCGACGCGACCTGGCGGTTTATGACCCTCGACACCGACGGCAAGATCCGCATGGATTGCTCGAGCCCGGATTCCATGGCCTCGCTGGTGCAGAGCCGCGGGCGCTTCGACCTGGCTACCGGCAACGACGCGGACGCGGACCGCCACGGCATTGTCACCCCGGACGCGGGGTTGATGAACCCGAACCACTACCTGGCCGTGGCCATCGATTACCTGTTCAGCCACCGCGACGGCTGGGACGGGGGCACCGCCGTGGGCAAGACCCTGGTGTCCTCGTCCATGATCGACCGCGTTGTCGCCTCCCTCGGCCGCGAGCTGGTGGAGGTGCCCGTGGGGTTCAAATGGTTCGTGCCGGGGCTCATCGACGGCGCTATCGGGTTCGGCGGCGAAGAGTCCGCCGGCGCGTCGTTCCTGCGCAAGGACGGCACCGTGTGGTCCACCGACAAAGACGGCCTGATCATGGCCCTGCTGGCCGCGGAGATCACCGCGGTGACCGGCAAGTCGCCGTCGGCGCGCTACGCAGAGCTGGAGCAGCGATTCGGCGCACCGGCCTACGCGCGCATCGACGCACCTGCCGGGCGTGAAGAGAAGGCCAAGCTGAAATCCCTGTCCGCGGAGCAGGTCACGGCGGATACGCTGGCGGGCGAAGCGATCGTCGCAAAGCTGACGGAGGCTCCCGGCAACGGCGCGGCAATTGGCGGGCTGAAGGTGGTCACCGAGAACGCGTGGTTTGCGGCGCGGCCGTCCGGCACCGAGGACAAGTACAAGATCTACGCCGAATCCTTCAAGGGCGAGGACCACGTGAAGCAGGTGCAGCGGGAGGCCAAAGCGCTCGTCGCGGACGTGCTGGGGCAGTAGTGGGCTAGTGTTCCAGGGGTGAGCACTACAACGACCCCGGCGCCATCGCGCGACACAAAGACCCTGGTGCTGGACATTTTGTCCGCACTTGCCCGGTTCTACATGGCGTACGTGTGGATCGACGCGGGCATCTCCAAGATCGGCGTCCCGCTCGACGTGTCCAAGACCATCGAGGCCTACGAGATCTTCACACCCGACTGGTCCTACCTGCTGGCGCACATCATCGGCCCGCTGGAGCTGGCCGGCGGGTTGATGCTCCTGCTGGGCATTTTCCTGCGCTGGTCCGGCAAGGTTTCCATTATCGTGCTGACGCTGTTCATCATTGGGATGCTCTCCGCGTGGCAGCGTGGCCTTGTCATCGACTGCGGCTGCTTCGACCCCTCCGCCGCAGGGGAGGGGGAGACCAACCTGCTCGTCACCGTGGCGCGGGACGTGGCCTACATCGCCATCACCGCGTTTATGATGTGGCGCCCGTTTAAGAAGTTCGCCATCTACCCCTAAACTTGGCCGGGTAAGCAGTAGCCGCAACGCCTCCGGGCCCGCACAACAGGAGAAGACTGTGACCACACGCAAAGTGGAAAACCCGAACAAGAAGGGCAACGCCGCGTTCATCTGGGCCGTGCTCGCCGTGTTGGCTATCGCCCTTTTGGTCATCGGCCTGATCGTGTACAACGGCCGCGAAAACCGCAACGCCGCGATGCAGGAAGAGATGATCGACGCCACCGGCATTAACGTCGCCTGGAACGAGGACGAGGACATCATCCACCTAACCGGCAGCAACAAGGACGCCAAGACCGCCGAGCTGTTCGAGGACTTCTCCTGCTCCCACTGCGCCGACCTGCACGCCGTATCTGACGAGGCGATGCTGGACAAGCTCAAAGCCGGCGAGATCAACGTGGACCTGCGCCCGATGACCGCGCTGGACAACGGCCAGATCGGCCACTCCACCGAGGCGCTTGCCGCTGAGCTCGCGCTGTTCGCCCACGACGACTTGGACCAGGCGTTCACCCTGCGCGACTACCTGTTCACGAACCAGCAATCCGCGTACAACAAGTACGACAACGACGGCCTCGCAGACCTGGCGCGCGATTACGGCGCGTCCGACGACGCCGTCCAGGACATCCGCGACGGCAAGTACATCGACACCGCCAAGCGCATGGGCGACGCAAACCGTGCGTACCAGCAGGACAACTTCGGCGAGGCGTGGACGCCGCGCGTGCTGGTGGACGGCAAGGACATCGAGGACATCGTCGATATTGAGCAACTCCGGGAGATTGTGGGCGACCCCTCCCTGGATGAGGAGAAGGATTCCGCGCGCAACTTCTGGCCGGAGGTGCTGGCCAGCCTCTAAGCGCGTTCCTCAACTGCGTTTTCACCGCCTCACTCCGGGATCGGGGTGGGGCGGTTTCGCTTTCCCGCTGGGGATTTGGAGGCCCGCGGGCCCGGCTGTATATTCAGGTGAGTTATCCAAGGGGCTATGGCGCAGTTGGTAGCGCACCACACTGGCAGTGTGGGGGTCACGGGTTCGAATCCCGTTAGCTCCACTCCACAACTACATATTCATGGGGCTATGGCGCAGTTGGTAGCGCACCACACTGGCAGTGTGGGGGTCACGGGTTCGAATCCCGTTAGCTCCACGTAAGATGCGAAAATCGAAACTTGCCCCGCCTGATGGCGGGGCAGTTTTGTTTCTGCGGTGACGTGGGCCGGGCATCGATAGATTTGGGAGTCAGACTCCCGATCATTGGCGCATGTGCTCGGAGGCAAGTCGCGCGAAGATGAGGGTGTCGGTCCATTCGCCCTTGCTGAACCAGTCCTGGACGTGATGTGCTTCGAGCCGGAGCCCGACACGACGAGCCAGTGCTGCCGAGGCGCTGTTTCGGGCATCCATCTGCGCGGTGACGCGGTGGAGCCGGTAGTGGTCAAACCCGAGGGCGAGTACTGCTCGGACGGCTTCGCTGGCGAAACCTTGCCCACCGTGCGCCGGGTCGAGAACCCACCCGATCTCGCCTTGACGGTGCTCGTGATCGGTGAGCCACAACGCGACGTCTCCGATCGGGACGTCGTCATGCTCGATGACCAGCGCAAGCGCGCCAGTTTCGCCATCGATGTCAGTATTCGCTAGACGTTCGGTGAGCTTGTCGTGGGTGACTTCCGCGGTCCATGGCTCGTCCAGCAGGTAGCGGGCAACGTCGGGTCGCGAGTACAGCTCGTGAAGCCATTCGGCATCGTCGGCGTTATGCGGACGGAGTCGAAGCCGCTCCGTCGCCAACGGCCACTGGGCGGTGGGCTTGAGATCGCGCCGGTAATGGAATAGTTCCTCGCACTGTCCTGCGGGCGTGGTCCCGACGGCTCGCTCGACCTCACGGAACCCTGCGTTCGTCAAGCACCGCTGGGAGGCCTTGTTCTCCAGGAGCGTGCGTGCTTTCAAGGTTCGCAGTCCACTGTTGCGTGCGAAGCGCGATGCCAACTCCAGGCCCCGACGAGCGTGCCCTGCTCCCCGCGCATCCGGATGAATCCAGAACCCGACCTCGGCAGCCTCGGAGCTGACGTCGAAGAGCACCAAGGAGCCCACAAACCGGTCCGTCTCGGCATCGACAAGCGCGAGGACTGCCAGCGTGCCGGACGACAGACCCTCAGCAACCTCGTCACGGATCATCCGTCGCACGGACTCTGGGGTGTAGTCGGACTCGGGTAGGTGGCCGAAGCGTCGCACAGCTTCATCCTTGGTGCCGGCTGCATACGCGTCTGCGTCCAGCTCAGAGAGGGGGCGTAGGCGGGTGTTCTCAAAGGTGATCGGGAGGGTGGTGGCATCCAGCATGTGCTAAACCTAACATAGAATGGATAGCTAATTGAAGCGTGTTTGGTTAGGTTGGTGGGGTGAGCTACTGGGAACACCGCAAACCTGTGCGACGCCTCCGCGCAGTGGACATCGGGGAGGTTGCGAGGGCATCGGTGAGCCTGCTGGACGAAGGCGGGTTGAGGGCCCTCACCCTGCGATCTGTGGCGCAACAGGTGGGTGTCGCTCCAGCCAGCCTGTACTCCCGCGTCGAATCCGTCGACGATCTGTTTGACCTCGCCCTCGACACAGCGCTTGCAGACGATCCCGTGATGTCCGAGTCGATCCGCAACGCCGACCTGCCTGACCTGATGCACGCCTTCTTCGCGCACCTCACGACCCACCGGTGGGCCGGTCAGGTCATCGGTATGCGCGCTCCCAGGGGCCCGGCGTACCTGGCCCTTTCCGAGCGGATGTGCGTCCTGCTCGAACAAGCGGGTACCCCGGATCCGCTGGGAGCTGCCTACCGATTGTCCAACCTGGTGATTGGCGCCTCGCTGACCGCACCCATGGCGTCTGACGAGAAGCGCGTCGCCATTGACCCTGACCAAGCTCCTACCTATGCGCGGCTCCGCGCGACGCACCACATAAACCCACGCGAGATTCTCTCCGACGGCATCACGGCACTCCTGTCGTGAGGGGGCCTTTTGATTCGGGGCTGCCCTGCGTTGCTGATGGCCGCGGGCTGGTCTCCGTGAGAGTGCGCCCCTTCGCAATGCGCCGATAGTCTGACGGGCTGATCCCGACGATGCCGGTGAACTGCCCTGCGGCATGTCCACGGCTGCGCCACCCGACTTTTGCCATGGCAACACCGATTGGAAGATCAGTCTCGACCAGAAGGTGAGCCAGTCGAAGGGTCCGAATGTGAGCCAGGTACCGCATGGGCGGCATTCCGAATCGTAGTGTGAACGCTCTGCCCAGCTGTGACACCGAGTGGTGAACCAGTTCAGCAAGGTCACGGAGTTACCAATCCCGTTGAGGTGCTTCTGCGAGCAGCCACGCTGGCAGTTCTGGTGCGAGATCCCGCAAGCTGCCGACCGGGCTACAGAGACCACTCCAGCGGACCAGCCGCAGGCACCTCGCAGCGTGTGAACTCGGCCGACGGCCCCAGACGACTGGTCGCACGGTCGGCGGTAAGTTCTTCGACGTCGGCAGCGGAGGTGACCAGGCTTTTCAGGTCAACCACCGCATCCAACGGTGGGCCACGCCGGTAGAGGCCGTCTACGGGTAGCCATACTGCCTGGCAGTCGCGAGGGAAGTGAACCCGCCGCTATTGCGCGAGGACCGGGGTGTCCACGGCGGCGAGGCTCTCTCGGTTCCCGGTGCTCGCCGCTAAGATGGAGCAAGGGTAACGGCTAGCGGTTCAAGGAGGCAGAAATGACGCGTGCTGACCTGCTACTTGACCTCGTCGAAGCCGAGAGACGTGGTGACCGAGACCGATTTCGCGTTCTCGTCGAAGCTGTAATCGCTGAGGAGCGAGCCAACCAGCATCACCTTGTCGCCGACCGCTTGTCCGAGCTGATTACCACTACTGGGCAGAGCGCTCCGCGTGACGACCATGCGGCAGCTATGCGCGACCTGATCCAGGAGATCGTTCCTCAACGCCGCTTGGAAGAGCTAGAGCTTGCACCGGTCCCTCGTCGGGTCGTCGCTGAGTTGATTGAAGAGCAAAAGCGTTCCGAGCTGCTCCGCAGTTACGGAATCGAGCCCCGCAACCGACTCCTGTTGTCTGGTCCGCCGGGTAACGGCAAGACCAGCGTCGCCGAGGCGATCGCCTCAGAACTGATGCTGCCCTTCTACGTCATCCGTTATGAAGGAGTGGTCTCAAGCTTCTTGGGCGAAACCGCTGCACGGCTCGACAATGCCTTCGAGTTCGCACGGACGCGCCGTTGCGTCCTGTTTTTCGACGAACTTGACACCATCGCTAAAGAGCGATCGGACGAACACGAGACAGGAGAGATCAAGCGCGTGGTCTCGACACTGCTGCTCCAGATCGACCGGCTGCCTCCGCATGTCCTTCTAGTCGGGGCGACAAACCACAGCGAGCTTCTCGACCGAGCGGCATGGCGACGCTTCCAGATCCGCGCCGAACTCGGACCACCCAGCCGTGCTCAAGCGACGCGCTTTCTCGAACGCCTCGCCGCTCGGCTGGGCGGTGATCTCGGATTTGCCCCGCGCACTCTGGCGGACAAACTTGCGGGAGCTAGCTTCTCCGAACTGGAAGAGTTCGCTCTCGACGTGCGTCGCAGAGCAGTCCTCGAACTCCCCGACAGCAACCTCCGGAAGATCGTCGAAGAACGTTTGGAGCACAGACGAGATCGGGCAACGGGATGACGGCCGAGCCTCGGCCCCTCCTGGCATTCGGGGCACCAAAGGTTGCAGGCCGACCAAAACAAAAGGCACGCGATCTGCCACGCTTGTCCAAACCAACCAGCGGCAGGCAGGGCGCACGCCTGACACCGCAGTTTGGTGAACTGCGCTCGGCGTTCGATGCCGAGCGCCCACGTCTCTCGCCTGACGCGCGGGATGAGGTAGATCCGGCCTTGGTAGTGGTCTTTGACCTCGCCGGCAGCGTCACGGATTTCCGCAACGCGATCGACAAAGTCGACGGGCTGGAGTTCTTGTCTGAATTGATCGGGGAGCAATCTGACCCTGACGACGATTTCCACATGGTTGAGTCCAA
The DNA here is from genome assembly GCF_012396315.1 of Corynebacterium mucifaciens. Taxonomy (GTDB): domain Bacteria; phylum Actinomycetota; class Actinomycetes; order Mycobacteriales; family Mycobacteriaceae; genus Corynebacterium; species Corynebacterium mucifaciens. The sequence continues at coordinate 13,668 of NZ_JAAXPF010000014.1, forward strand.
GAGCGGCCGTATGGACAAGCCCGTTCAGCACTCCCTGTACCTGATGCTGTCGAACGCAAAAGCGATTGATCAACTCCTCAGCTTGTTCAAGACTTGGCAAACAGACCCGACAACAAAGTTTGCTCGTGGCCTCGGCAGGTTCAAGACAGCGTTCGAACAGCTCACCTCAATCAGACGCTGGGGGCCAGAGGATCGCATCCGAGAGACCGGCCTTCGCGAACAGTGGCAAGAGACGCTCGACCTCGTCGGCCAATCCGTGAGCACTGTGATGGTTGAAATCGAGCTGTGGTACCGCTCCGATGCTAGACAGCGCGCCACCGCGCAAGCGCACGTCGAGCAAGTCATCGCCGACAGTGGCGGGCGTGTGCTCGATCGCTCTCAGATCGGGGAGATCAGCTACCACGCCCTGCTTGCCGAACTGCCGATTCAACAGGTTCATTCACTGACCACCGAGGGTGCCGAGTCGATCCAACTGCTGGCCACAGACGAAGTCATGTTTGTCAGCCCGTTCACCCCTATGCACGTCGCACCGCCGACCACGGAAACGAATATTCAGTTCGACCTGGAACCCCGAAGAGATGCCCCTTCTGAGTTGCCTAGGGTCGCCTTGCTGGATGGGTTGCCGTTCGCTAACCATGACGCCCTCGCAGGTCGACTGATAGTCGATGATCCTGATGGTCTTGGCGAGAACTACCCGCTGGTCTCTCGTTACCACGGCACGGCGATGGCGTCCTTGATCATTCATGGAGACCTTGCCACCCGCAGTGAACCGATCGACCGGCCCCTTTATGTGCGCCCAATCATGCAACCCCACGAGTTCATGCCAGGACACGAACAGATCCTGCCAGACAGGCTATTCCCTGACCTGCTACACCGCGCCGTCAAGCGAATCGTTGAAGGTGATGCCGGCCACGGCCCTGTAGCACCCAGCGTGCGCGTCATCAACCTCTCCATCGGGTCCCAAGCACGAGCGCTCGTGAGAAGGATGAGCCCTGTTGGTCGGTTACTCGACTGGCTAGCTCACTCCTACAACCTGCTGTTCATCGTCAGCGCTGGCAATCACCTCGACCCAATCACAATTCCCGTTACCTTGGCGAGCGACCCCGAATCCGCTCGATCCGCTGCAATCCGAACCCTCCACGACAGTGCGCTGTTGCGTGGCATCCTCCCTCCAGGAGATGCTCTCAACGCACTCACCATCGGAGCTACCCACGCCGACGGACTTGGCGATATCGACGTACCAGACACCGCCTGGGACATTACGCACCCGAACGGACCTGCCCATTACGGCGCGACGGGACCCGGCGTCGATCGATCAGTCAAGCCCGACCTGCACCACACCGGTGGCAGAGCGCTCTACACCCGTCCTGTCATTCCATCCGATCTAGTAGATACCGTCGCCGTGGAACTGGCCCCGACCGCAACTACCGGTCCGGGGCTCCAGGTGGCTGCGCCTGGGCGAGCAGGCGCAACCAGCGACACCGTCTTCAGTGTCGGCACGAGCAACGCAACGGCACTGGTGACGCGCGAGGCCAGCCGACTCTTCGATGTCCTTGAAGCTGGCTCCGACGATTCAGAAGACGCGCCGCTGCCAGATCCTCAATATCATCCCCTACTAGTGAGAGCCCTCCTTGCCCATGCGACAAGCTGGGGCGATTGGGAACCGCAACTGCGCAGCGAACTCAATCTGAGCAAGCGCGAAGCTCGTCGACACCTGACCGCGCTTCTGGGCTACGGGCGCCTCGACACAGATCGACTCGGCGCTGCGGCCACAAACAGAGCAGTCCTAGTCAGCGGAGGGCTGATAGCTGGCGACCAACGTCACACCTACGAATTGCCACTCCCGACTTCGCTTCGTGCACGCGCAGAATGGCATCGCATCACCATCACCCTGGCGTACATGGCTCCCACTGTCAGTCGGCTCAACCGCTACCGAGCTGCGAAGGTGTACTTCGCCACTCCAGACAAGCAACTCGCAGGCGGAGAACGCATTGATGCGGAGCACAACTCGGTCAGGCGAGGGAGCCTCCAACACGAGATCGTCCAAGGCAGCCGCGCCATGGTGTTCGGCGACGATGACACGTTCCCGATCCACGTTGAATGCATGGACGATGCCCAACACCTTGGTGCTGGTAAGACGGTGCGATACGCACTGGTGGTCTCCATCGAGACAGCAGAGCAGACCTCGACCACGATCCACGACGAAGTACGGGCAAGACTGCGGCAGCAAGCCCGCGATCGAGCGCGCGGCCGGGTACAGAGCTGATATGCACGGCGAAGGACTGCATACTCTGACCCAGCTCCCGTTGGGAACAGCAGCGCCCGTCACGATGTCTTGATCTCTTAGCCGAAACCGTGGGGCTCCGCTCGGACACGACCGTGCGTATCGCGCATCACCACGCCAAAGATGATCAAATGTTTGCGGACCGTCCCCGCCGTGTAGCCGAACTTGTCGCCCACACGCTCCAGAGAAGCCCCTTTCTCATACATGGCACGCATCAGCCGAATCTCACTGCTGGACGGTGAGTGGTTACGGAGGATGACACCGCGTTCCCGAAGGGGACGAGCGAGCCGCTCGTGTCCAATGCCAACTTGTCGGGCCACAGCTTTTAGAGACCCGCCGGCAGCGTAGGCGGTTTCCGCTCGCTGGAGGAGGTCTTCGGATGCTCGAGGCGCCTGCTGTGGATGGTGCCTCCGGCAGTTTTTGCGTTGCGGGGCGGCGGCGCTACGGAGCGGCCTGGCGCATGCCTTCGAAGTATGCGTTGCCGTCAGCGCCGGTGTAGCAGGCGTGTGAATCCACGGGCCACACGTCGCGCGCTTGCTCGCACGTGAACAGGCTCCCATAGGGGCCGATGGTGGCCCACTCCATGGCCGGCGGGCCGGATTGCGCCGGCGCGGGTTGCTGCGGTGCCTGCTGCTGCGGTGCGGGCTCCGGTGCCTGCTGTTGTTGGTTCGCGGCTTCGCGCTCCGCTGCCTCGGGTTCTGCTGCCTTTCGCTCGGCCGCTTCACGTTCGGCGGCCTCGCGCTCTGCTTCCGCAGATTTCGACGCTGCGGCGGCGGAGGAAGACGCGGCCGCTGCGGAGGACGACGCGGCGGCCTCCTTCTCCTCGGCTTCCTTGTCCAAACGCTTGAGGGCGGCGTCGAGCTCCTCGCGGTCGATGATGCCGTCGCCGTCCGTGTCGTCCGACGCGTCGAGCTTGTGGCTGAGCTGGCGCATGTCGGATTCGCACCCGTCGTCGCCGTCACACACTGCGGCGGCGATAGCGGGGCTGGTGCCAGCGATGATGTCGGATGAGCTGCCGCAGGAGGCCACGGTGAGGGCCGCGGCGCAGACGAGGGCGGTTGTAAGTTTCCGGTGCATGGCCAGGAGTGTAGCGAAATCATAGTGGTTGCGAGCTACGCTGAGCTGCATGTTTGCGTCACCGATCGGACCGTTGCGCTTCGTCGCCAGTGAGCGCGGCCTCACCCGCGTGTGCTTCGAGGGGGAGCCCCTGCCTATCGACGCACCTCCGGCCGCACCCCTCGCAATCCAGGAACTGGCCGAATATTTCGCCGGCACACGCAGGGAGTTCACCGTGCCGCTGGACCTGCGGGGCGTGACGGCCTTTCGCGAGGCGGTGCTGCGCGAGCTGATGACAGTGCCGTACGGCGAGACCACCACCTACGCGGAGCTAGCCCGCGCGGTGGGCAACCCGCGGGCGGTCCGCGCGGTGGGCAGCGCGTGCGCCACGAACCCGCTGCCGCTGTTCATCCCGTGCCACCGGGTGCTGCGCAGCGACGGCCAGCTTGGCGGTTACCGTGGCGGGGTAGAAGCCAAGCGTTTTCTACTGCGAATGGAGGGCATTGATGTCTGATGAGTTTGTGAAGCACGGAAGCGCACCGGGAGCTGCCGCCGCAGAGGCGGCCTACTTGCGCTGGCTGCGCGAGGGCTCCACGGCGGTGGTCGAGGTGCTGGAGTTGGATGAGGCTGCCAACACGGTGACCATCGAGCGCGTGGATTCCGTCCGGCCGTCGGTGGATGCCGCGCGCGCGGCCGGCCGGGAGCTGACTGCCATCCACGCCATGGGCGCGGCCGCGTTCGGCGCGCCCGCGGACGGGTGGGACGGGCCGAACTTCATCGGCACGCGCCGGCAGACGTGCGAGCCCACCGAGCGCTGGGCCACCTTCTACGTGGAGCAGCGGGTGCTCCCGTTCGCGCACAAGGCGGCCGAGGCAGGCAACCTGGGCGGGGGTGACTTGGACGTGGTGGAGCGGGCCTGCGACGCGTTGCTCGCGGAAGACGAAGACGCCCCCGTGGCGCGCATCCACGGCGATCTGTGGGCCGGCAACCTGCTGTTCGGGGCGGAGGGGCCACGGTTTATCGACCCGGCAGCGCACGGCGGGCACCCGCTGACGGACATCGCGATGCTGGAGCTGTTCGGAGCGCCGCACTTCAGCGCGGTCGTGGACGGGTACCTCGACGCCGGGGGAGTGCTGGGCGCCGATTGGCAGCGCCGCATCGCGGTGCACCAGCTGCACCCGCTGGCGGTGCACGCGTGGACGCACGGGCCGTCGTATGGCCAGGCGCTAGTGCGGGTGGCGGAGGAGACCCTGCGCGTGGTGGGCTAGCGCCACCAGGTGTCGTCCGGGCCAGGGGGTAGGTGACGCTTGTGCTGCCCCACCCGCCACAGGTGCTCGAGGCGCTCTGCGGCCTCGCGCGGGACCTGTTTGCCCTCAACGTAGTCGTCGATGTGGGCGTAGGTCACGCCGAGCGCCTCCTCGTCGGGGAGCGCAGGCCGGTCCTCCTCGAGGTCCGCGGTCGGCACTTTCTCCCAGAGGCGTGGGTCCGCACCCAGGTGCTCCAACACTGTGGCGCCCTGGCGTTTGTTCAGCCCGGCCAGCGGGAGGAGGTCTGCGGCGCCGTCGCCGTGTTTGGTGAAGAACCCGGTGATGTTCTCCGCGGCGTGGTCGGTACCCACCACCAGGAGGTTCCGCTCGCCGGCTATCGCGTACTGCGCGATCATGCGCATGCGCGCCTTGACGTTGCCCTTGTTGAAGTCGCCCAGGCCGCCTACCCCCATCGCATCCGCGACCGCGTTGGACATGGCCGCGGTGGCGGGCGCGATGTCCACGGTGACCGTCTCGTCGGGCTGGATGAACTGCAGCGCGAGCTGCGCATCGTCTTCGTCCGACTGCACGCCGTGGGGCAGGCGCATGGCCACGAAGATGGCGTCCTTGCCCCCCGCGCGGCGCTGCTCCACCGCGAGCTGGGCCAGCCGGCCCGCGAGAGTGGAGTCCTGCCCGCCTGAAATTCCGAGCACGTACCCTTTCGCGCCGGTTGCGGCCAGGTAGTCCACCAGGAACTGCACGCGGCGGTTGCGTTCCGCCTCCGGGTCGATGCTGGGGGCCACGCCGAGGGCAGCGATGATGTCAGATTGCATGGCGCTCATGGTAGGGGGTTTTGATTCACGGTGTCTGGTGTGTAACATTTACCCCCGTGTTGCGACACGGCACCCCGCCGTGCGTCGCTAATTGCAGGTAATCCGAGCAGAAAGGAGCGCCCGATGAAGGTCCGCAAGTCGCTTCGGTCGCTGAAGAACAAGCCGGGCGCCCAGGTTGTGCGCCGCAACGGCAAGGTTTACGTGATCAACAAGAAGGATCCCCGCTTCAAGGCTCGCCAGGGCTAAGCGCGCATCCTGCCCCGTCACCTTAAGGTGGCGGGGCTTTTTGCTTTGCGACGCCAGCTTCGCCCCAAAACCCGCCTCGCCTAAGGATTAACTACATGTAGGTGATTTCCCGGCCCTATCCTGGGAATACCACCCATGTAACTACTACATATAGTAGCGGTTGCCGAAGTCTGCCCCAAGGTATAGTGTTTCTTGGTGTCGCCCCGGGATCCCGGGACATGCGAAATCGTCGGAGAGAAAGAGCCAGGAAATCATGTCGATCACCGTTTACAGCAAGCCGGCCTGCATGCAGTGCAAGGCGACTGAGAAGGCCCTCACCAAGGCTGGCCTTGAATTCACCACGGTGGACATCTCCCTCGACGACGAGGCCCGCGACTACGTGATGGCGCTCGGCTACGTGCAGGCTCCGGTTGTGGAGGCGAACGGCGAGCACTGGTCCGGCTTCCGCCCGGACCGCATCAAGGGCCTCGCCGCGGCCGCGTAGGCCGTATCTCCCCGCTCCGAACCCCCACAGATCCAGCTAGTAAGACCCAGCTAACCCGCCAAAAACGGCGGATAGCTGGAACCTAGTAGCTGGATTTACGTGTGGGGCGGGGTTGTGGCAGGCAAACGATAACCGCACACGAAGAAAGGCGTCGGCCATGCTGGTGGTCTACTTCTCTTCCGCGACGGAAAACACCAAGCGGTTTGTGGAGAAGCTCGGCCTCCCGTCCAAGCGCATCCCGTTGCGCAGGACGGACCCGCAACTTGTTGTCGACGAGCCGTACGTGCTCATTTGCCCCACGTACGGCGGCGGGGCGAGCGTGAGCGGCGGCAACTCACGGCCCGTGCCGGGGCAAGTGGTCCGGTTCCTCAACCACGAAGGCAACCGGGCCCTGATCCGCGGTGTCATTGCCGGCGGCAACTCGAACTTCGGCGCGGATTTTTGCCTTGCCGGGAGGGTTATCGCCGACAAGTGTAAGGTCCCGTATCTGTACCGGTTCGAGCTCATGGGCTCGGCCGAGGACGTCGCGCACGTGCGTAGCCAACTGGCCCAGCACGCTGGGAGGTTGGGGCTGCGTGGGGGACCGGAGGTCGTCGATAAGCAAAACGCCCCGGATGAATCCGAGCGGCTCGCGCGGCTGCGCGAGAAGTACGCCGGCAAATACAAACGAACAAACGTGAAGGACGAGAAGTGACGAGCCAGACCCTGGGTAAGAATGTCCCGGAGCCAGTCAACGAGCACGGCCAGCTGGACTACCACGCGCTGAACGCGCTGCTGAACCTCTACGACGAAAACGGGCAGATCCAGTTCGACAAAGACCGCGAGGCGGCGAACCAGTTTTTCCTCCAGCACGTCAACCAAAACACGGTCTACTTCCACGACCTAGAAGAGAAGATCGATTACCTGCTCACCAACAAGTACTACGAGCCGGAAACGATTGAGAAGTACGACTGGTCCTTTATTAAGGACACGTTTAAGCGCGCGTACTCCTACAAGTTCCGCTTCAAGTCCTTCCTGGGCGCGTACAAGTACTACACCTCGTACACGCTGAAGACCTTCGACGGCCGGCGCTACCTCGAGCGGTTCGAGGACCGCGTGTCCATGACGGCGCTGTTCCTCGCCGACGGCAACGAGGAGCTGGCCACCGCGCTGGTCGACGAGATTATGACCGGCCGGTTCCAGCCCGCGACGCCGACCTTCCTCAACGCGGGCAAGGCCCAGCGCGGCGAGCTGGTGTCCTGCTTCCTCCTGCGCATCGAGGACAACATGGAATCCATCGGCCGCGCCATCAACTCCTCGCTGCAGCTGTCTAAGCGCGGCGGCGGTGTGGCGTTGCTGCTGAGCAACATCCGCGAGTCCGGCGCGCCGATTAAGCACATTGAGAACCAGTCGTCCGGCGTCATCCCGGTGATGAAGCTTCTGGAGGACTCCTTCTCCTACGCCAACCAGCTCGGCGCGCGTCAGGGTGCGGGCGCGGTGTACCTCAACGCTCACCACCCGGACATCATGCGTTTCCTGGACACCAAGCGCGAGAACGCGGACGAAAAGGTGCGCATTAAGACCCTTTCGCTCGGCGTTGTCATCCCGGACATCACCTTCGAGCTGGCCAAGCGCAACGACGACATGTACCTGTTCTCCCCGTATGACGTCGAGCGCGTCTACGGCGTGCCGTTCGCGGACATCTCCGTGACCGAGAAGTACGAGGAGATGGTGGAGGACCCGCGCATCCGCAAGTCCAAGATCAACGCGCGCTCGTTCTTCCAGACCATCGCCGAGATCCAGTTCGAGTCCGGCTACCCGTACATCATGTTCGAGGACACTGCGAACCGCGCGAACCCGGTGAAGACCGGCCGCATCAACATGTCCAACCTGTGCTCGGAGATCCTGCAGGTCAACTCCCCGTCGGTGTTGAACGACGACCTGACCTACGCGGAGACCGGCCACGACATCTCCTGCAACCTGGGTTCGCTGAACATCGCGATGGCCATGGACTCGGACAACTTCGCCCGCACGGTGGAATCGGCCATCCGCGCGCTCACCGCCGTCGCAGACAAGACGTCCATTGATTCTGTGCCGCCGGTGCGCGACGGTAATGACGCCTCGCACGCGATCGGCCTGGGGCAGATGAACCTGCACGGCTACCTGGGCCGCGAGCACATCGAGTACGGCTCCGAGGAAGGCCTGGACTTCACCAACGCCTACTTCGCCGCCGTGATGTACCAGTGCCTCCGCGCCTCCCACAAGATCGCGGTGGAGAAGGGCACCGCGTTCGCGGACTTTGCTCAGTCCGAGTACGCCACCGGCGAGTTCTTCGACCGCTACGACCCGGCGGACTTCCAGCCCAAGACCGAGAAGGTCAAGGAACTGTTTGCGAAGTCGGACATCTCGGTGCCGACGGCGCAGGAGTGGGCGCAGCTGAAGGCGGACATCGCCCGCGACGGCATCTACAACCGCTACCTGCAGGCGGTGCCGCCGACCGGCTCGATCTCCTACATCAACAACTCCACGTCCTCGATCCACCCGATCGCCTCCAAGATTGAGATCCGCAAGGAAGGCAAGATCGGCCGCGTCTACTACCCGGCGCCGCACATGGACAACGAGAACATCGAGTACTTCAAGGACGCGTACGAAATCGGGTTTGAAAAGATCATCGACACGTACGCGGTGGCCACGAAGTACGTCGATCAGGGGCTGTCGCTGACCTTGTTCTTCAAGGACACGGTGACCACGCGCGACATCAACCGCGCGCAGATCTACGCGTGGCGCAAGGGGATCAAGACCCTGTACTACATCCGCCTGCGTCAGATGGCGCTGGAGGGCACGGAGATCGACGGCTGCGTCTCCTGCATGCTGTAGCGCGCAGCGCTACATTTCCATGAAGTCGTTGACGCCTCGGAGGAGGCGCCGGGAAGCATCCTCCGCCGCGTCAGCGTCGCCGCGGGAGATCGCCGCGGCGAGTTCCACGTGGATCTGCATGGTGTCCACGTGCGGGTCGTCCGGCATGATGCCGTAGAGCGCGCGGCCGCTCATGATGCCCATGATGGGCTGCGTGAGCGCGATGAACATCTCGTTGCGGGAAGCTTCCAGCATGAGCGCGTGGAATTCTAGGTCCGCCTCTTGGAAGGCCTCGGAGTTGCCCGCGTCTTGGCCGGCGAGCTCCACGATCTGCTCCGCCAGCTCGCGCAAGCGGCGCGCCTGTTCTTGTGTGGCGTTGACGGCCGCAAGGCGGGCCGCGCCGGGTTCGACGGAATCCCGGAGCTCCCGCAGTGACGCGAGCTGGGCCGGGCGCTGCTCGTTGCTGCGCAGCCGCCAGGAAATGACGGCGTGGTCGAAGACGTTCCACTCGCTTTGCGGCAGGACCTTCAGGCCCACGCGGCGCGACGACGACACCAGGCCGAGCTGCTCCAGCGCGCGCATCGCCTCGCGGGCCACGGTGCGGGAGATGTCGAACCGCTCCGACAAGTCGTGCAGCGTGAACGTGTTGCCCTCGGGTTGTTTGCCCGAGACAATTTCCTCGCCGAGGGTGTCCAAGATCGACGAAAGCAGGGGTTGAGAGGACCGACGGCCGCGTTCGGCCATGGGCGCCACCTCCTTGTATGGACGACGTTCCGGCTCGTACCGCAGTAGTCTAAGGCATGCTCCGAGGCGAGCTTGACACGGAAGTAGGATGGTCGCCATGACTGAGGATTACGCGCGTTTCTTGGAATCGCACGACACACCGGTGAAGGCTATCAACTGGAATAGCGTCCCGGACGACAAGGACCTCGAGGTGTGGGACCGCCTGACCGGCAATTTCTGGCTGCCGGAAAAGATCCCGGTGTCCAACGACATCCCGAGCTGGAACACCCTCACCGACGAGGAAAAGCAGGCCACCATGCGCGTGTTCACCGGCCTGACGCTGCTGGACACCATTCAGGGCACCGTTGGCGCGGTCTCACTGTTGCCCGACGCAACCTCGCTGCACGAAGAGGCGGTGCTGACCAACATCGCGTTCATGGAGTCCGTGCACGCGAAGTCGTACTCCAACATCTTCATGACGCTGGCAGATACGCCCGCGATCAACGACGCGTTCCGCTGGTCTGAGGAAAACGAGTACCTGCAGCGCAAGGCCAAGATCATCATGAGCTACTACCAGGGCGATGACCCGCTGAAGCGCAAGATCGCCTCCGTGATGCTCGAGTCCTTCCTCTTTTACTCCGGCTTTTACCTGCCGCTGAACTGGTCCGTGCACTCGAAGCTGACCAACACTGCCGACATCATCCGCCTAATCATCCGCGACGAGGCGGTGCACGGCTACTACATCGGCTACAAGTACCAAGTTGCGCTGCGCGGGGAGAGCGAGGGGCGCAAGGAGGAGCTGAAGGACTACGCGTTCGAGCTGCTCTACGACCTGTACGAGAACGAAAACCAGTACACCGAAGACATCTACGACTCGCTCGGCTGGACCGAGGACGTCAAGCGCTTCCTGCGCTACAACGCCAACAAGGCGCTGAACAACCTCGGCTACGAGGGGCTCTTCCCGGCGGATGAGACGAAGGTCTCGCCGGCCATCCTCGCCTCCCTGTCGCCGAACGCGGACGAGAACCACGACTTCTTCTCCGGCTCTGGCTCCTCTTACGTCATCGGCCGCGCCGAGGACACCCAAGACGACGACTGGGACTTCTAGTCAGCTGCTTCTCGACGTCCCTTCGGAGACACCCGCCCCGGTTCGCCCCCAGCGAGCCGGGGCATCCGCGTTTGCTGCAGGGGATGGCCACAGGCGTGCTCACGCGCCCCATGCGTTTCACCTCCGGGTGCGTTTACCCCGCACGGGGGCACCGTTGTGGGAGGCTGGAAAAACAATGTGCGGAACGTTATGCTGATCAGGTATCACTCGTGGCAGTTGTGCCCGATCCGGCCTGGTTTCGGGGAGGGGGCGGCTGCTGTAGTCAGGAGGATCAAATGACCGCTGTGGCACCGCGGCTGGACAATTACGTCCCGCCGACACGCCCTGAACCCACGGGCAACGCCCGTAAGGGTTCGAAGATTTACAAGCAGCTCACCACGACCGACCACAAAGAACTGGGCATCATGTACATCATCATGTCCTTCGTCTGGTTCTTTGTGGCCGGTCTGATGGCGCTGCTCATCCGTGCTGAGTTGTTCAACCCGGGCCTGCAGTTCCTGTCCAACGAGCAGTTCAACCAGCTGTTCACCATGCACGGCACGGTGATGCTCCTCGCGTTCGGTACCCCGATCGTCTGGGGCTTTGCCAACTACGTGCTGCCGCTGCAGATCGGCGCGCCGGACGTAGCGTTCCCGCGTCTGAACGCGTTCGGCTTCTGGGTCACCACCGTTGGTGTCGTGGCCATGCTCCTGGGATTTATCACCCCGGGCGGCGCGGCAGACTTCGGCTGGACCATGTATATGCCGCTGGCAGACGCCGTGCACACCCCGTCCGTCTCCGCGAACCTCTGGATCGTCGGCGTCGGCGCAACCGGTGTGGGCACCATCGCCTCCGCCGTGAACATGCTCACCACCGTGCTGACCATGCGCGCGCCGGGCATGACCATGTTCCGCCTGTCGCCGTTCGTGTGGACGATCCTGGTCACCTCGATCCTCGCGCTGATGATCTTCCCGCTGCTGACCGCTGCGGCAATGGGCGTGCTGTATGACCGTCTGCTGGGCGGCCACATCTTCGACACCGCCAACGGCGGCACCATCCTGTGGCAGCACCTCTTCTGGTTCTTCGGCCACCCCGAGGTGTACGTTCTGGCGCTTCCGTTCTTCGGCGTGATCTCTGAGATCGTTCCGGTCTTCTCCCGCAAGCCGATCTTCGGTTACATCGGCCTGGTCTTCGCGACCTTGGCCATCGGCGGTCTATCCATGGCTGTGTGGGCGCACCACATGTTCGCCACCGGCGCCGTGCTCCTGCCGTTCTTCTCCTTCATGACCTTCCTCATCGCCGTGCCGACCGGTGTGAAGTTCTTCAACTGGCTGGGCACGATGTGGAACGGCCACCTCACCTTCGAGACCCCGATGCTGTGGGCCACCGGCTTCCTGTTCACCTTCCTGTTCGGCGGCCTGACCGGCATCATGCTGGCCTCCCCGCCGCTGGACTTCCAGCTGCACGACTCCTACTTCGTGGTTGCGCACTTCCACTACACCCTCTTCGGCACCGTGGTGTTCGCTTCCACCGCCGGCGTGTACTTCTGGTTCCCAAAGATGACCGGTCGCATGCTGGACGAGAAGCTGGGCAAGATCCACTTCTGGTTCACCGTCGTCGGCTTCAACATGACCTTCTTGGTCCAGCACTGGCTGGGCAACATGGGCATGCCGCGCCGTTACGCTGACTACCTGGACACCGACGGCTTCACGCTGCTGAACCAGGTGTCCACCATCGGCGCGTTCATCTTGGGCATCGGCTTCCTGCCGTTCATCTGGAACGTGTTCAAGTCCTGGCGCTACGGCGAGATCGTCACCGTCGACGATCCGTGGGGCTACGGCAACTCGCTCGAGTGGGCGACCTCCTGCCCGCCGCCGCGCCACAACTTCACCGCGCTGCCGCGTATCCGCTCCGAGCGCCCCGCGTTCGAGCTGCACTACCCGCACATGGTGGAGACCCTGCGCCGCGAGGCGCACGTAGGCCACAGCGAATCCGGCAAGAGCGGCACCCACGAGTTTGCCGCCAGCGAGGGTAACGCTCGCGCCACGAGCTAGCACTCTCGCACCGGCCTCCTGAACGAACCCCCGCTTCGGCGGGGGTTTGCCGTGTCCGGGGTCGTGGGCGGGGGAGTACCCTGGCCGGAGTGATTGACCCGAATTTCGTCGCCGCACACCAGCTGCTCCAGCAACGTGTCTCCGGGGACAACAAGGCCCGCTCGGAGGATCCGGACGATCCGCAGACCGTCCAGGCGATGCAGTTGGTGATCAACCTTCCCAAGCAGGACCCGCCGACCCGCAACGCCGTGCTCAACGATGCCGCCCGGGCCGCGGTGTCGGTGTGCCTGGATCCGCGCGCCGGCAAGGAGGGCTTTTGGCGTACTGGTCTGGACCGCTGGTATTCCCACCGCATACGCAAGGTGGCCCGCCGTGCGCGAAACAAGCCGTGGGACGACGTGCAGGCGCTTCCGGGCGTCACGGTGGGTTCGGTGCGGGCTTTCGTGCCGTCGGCGGTGCGCGACGTGCCGCACGAGATTGCCAAGCTCCAGATCAAGGGCACCGAACTCGAGCTGGGTGAGGAGCTACCCCTTGACGACACCGCGCCGCTCATCGCGGTCGATGCCTCCCTAGAGATGTCGGCGGGTAAGGCCGCCGCCCAGGTCGGCCACGCGTCGATGCTGCTCGCGGCCGCGCGCGATACCGCGTGGGTGTGGCGGTGGGCGGAGGCGGGTTTTCCGCTGAACGTGCGCGAGGTCGACGCCGCGGAGTTTAAGCGGCTGTGCTCCCACCAGGGGTCGGTACCGGTGCGCGATGCCGGGTTTACGGAGGTCGCGCCTGGGTCGACCACCGTTGTCGCTATTGCTTAGCGACGAGCCTTCGCAGCGCCCCGCGCACAACGTTCGGGTCCGTAGTGTCCCAGAACGCGGGGAGACTACGCCTGATGAATGAGCCGTAGCGCTTCGTGGCCAGCCGGTTATCCAAGACGGCCACCACGCCGCGGTCGGTGACCGAACGGAGCAGACGGCCGGCCCCCTGCGCCATGAGCAGCGAGGCGTGGGTGGCGGAGACCTCCATGAAGCCGGAGCGGCCCGCAGCGTCCGCGGCGTTGGAGCGCGCTTGCAGGAGCGGGTCGTCGGGGCGGGGGAACGGGATGCGGTCGATGATGACCAGCGAGCACGCGCTGCCCGGCACGTCCACGCCCTGCCACAGGGTGAGGGTGCCGAAGAGGCAGGAGTTTTCGTTTTTGGCAAACGCGTCCACGAGTGCACCCGTCGAATCCTCGCCTTGGAGCAGGATGTCGAAGGGTAGGCGCGCGCGCATCGCCTCCGCGGCCTGCTCGGCCGCGCGGCGGGAGGAGAACAAGCCCAAGGTGCGCCCGCCCGCGGCGGTGATCAGCTCAGCAATTTCGTCGAGGGTTGCTGCGGTGAGGCCGTCCCGGCCGGGGGTGGGCAGGTGCGTGGCCGTGTAGAGGATGCCGGACTTGGCCGGGTCGAACGGCGTGCCCGCGTCCAGCGCGTCCCAGGTTCCCTTGGGCAGGCCCCACGAGGCGGCCATGGCGTTGAAGTTCCCGCCGACCGTCAGCGTGGCGGATGTGAGCACAACGGAGTGCTCGCCGAACAGCTTCTCGTGCAGCAGCCCTGCGACGGACAGCGGCGCCACCGACACCGAATCGCCGTAGCGTTCTGAGCGGGTCAGCCACACCACGTCCAGGTGCTTGGCGGGGTCTGGCTCGTCGAAGACCTCAAGGATGCGCACGACAGCGTCGTGCAGGTCCTCCAGGTGGTTTTTCAGGTTGGCGCGTTCGGCGAACCGCTCCGGGTCGTTCTCGGATTCACCCGGTGGGGCATCCGAAATGCCGCTGCGGGTCTTCCACAGGGCGTCCCGCAGCGCCGCAAAGGCGCCGCGGGCCGGGTCGGAGATGGTCTCCCAGCGGCCGGGTGCCTCCACGTCGATGGCGGCGGTGAAGTCGTCGATCACGTCCTCGAGCGTGTCGCGGGACGCGCCCAGCTTGCTGGCGCGGCGCGCGGCCATCGTCAGGGCGCGGGCCGAAATCTCGGCGGTGGCCACGGAGGTGATGCGGCCGTCGAGCTCGTGGGCCTCGTCGATAATCACCGCGTCGTGTTCAGGCAGCACTGCGACGTCGGCCAGCGCGTCGATCGCCAGCAGCGCGTGGTTGGTCACCACCACGTCGACATCCTTGGTGCGCTCGCGGGCGATCTCCGCGAAACACTCCTCGCCGTGCGGGCAGCGGGAGGCCCCCAGGCATTCGTTGGAGGTCACGGACACTTGCCGCCACGCCATGTCCGGCACGCCGGGTACTAGGTCGTCGCGGTCGCCGGTCTCTGTGTCTTGCGCCCACTCGGCCACGCGTTTGACGTGTTTGCCCAGCCAGGACAGGTCCTCTTCCTCGATGAGAGAGTCCGAAGGTTCGTCGTCAAGCGAGAGTTTATGCAGGCAGACGTAGTTGTTGCGGCCCTTTTGGATGGCGAATGTGGGGCGTTCGGGCAGCAGCGGCTCGAGCGCGTCGGCGAGGCGGGGCAGATCCCTATCGACGAGCTGACGCTGCAGCGCGATCGTTGCGGTGGAGACCACCACGGTGGTGTCGTGTGTCTGGGCGTGGCGGATGGCGGGGACGAGGTACGCCAGCGACTTGCCGGTGCCCGTGCCGGCCTGCACCGCAAGGTGACGTTCGGATTCCAGCGCGTTGGTTACGGCCTCGGCCATCTTGACCTGGCCTGGCCGGCGCGCCCCGCCGAGGGATTCGACGGCTGCGGCGAGCAGATCGGTGGTGGACTGGTTCAGCGGTTCGTCTTGTGCCACGGCCTACTCGGTCGGTTCTGGGAAGCCGATGAACTTGGTGGGGATGGCAACCTCGCCCCGTGAGAGCGCGAGGCCCTCCCACGGCAGCGTCTTGCGGGCGGCGGCATGCAGCTCGCGGATCTCGTCGATGCTGGGCTGGCCGTCCACGATCTCGCCGTCGCGGATGAGCGGCACGGTCATCTCCCGGTAGTCCAGGTTGGGCTTGTGCGCCACCTCCGTGCCGAGGGGAAGGACCACCTCGGCCACGGCCACACCGGAGGAGCGGTAGGCGCGGAGCGCGGTTTTTCCGCCGCCGTGGGTGATTTTGCCGGAGGAGCGCTTGGCTACCGGGTGGCCCTCAACCTCGACGAGTTTGTACACCAGGCCGGCGGTCGGGGCGCTCGAACCGGTGACGACGGAGGTGCCCACGCCGAAGCCGTCCACGGGGTCGCCGCGCAAGCCGGCGATGGCAAATTCGTCCAGGTCAGAGGAGACGATGATGCGGGTGTTGAAGGCGCCCGCCTCATCCAGCTGTTTACGCACGCGGCGCGACACAATGCCGAGGTCGCCCGAGTCGATGCGCACCCCGCCCAGCTCGGTCCCCGCGACCGCGAGGGCGTTCTCCACGCCCTTGGTGATGTCGAAGGTGTCCACCAGCAACGTGGTGTCCACGCCAAGCGAATCGATCTGCCCCTGAAACGCAGCCTTCTCGTCCGGGCGGCCGTCCTCGTCAACGTGCAGCAGGGTCCAGGAGTGGGCCGAGGTGCCGGAGGCGGGGATGCCGTAGCGCAGCGAGGCCTCCATGTTGGAGGTGGCGTTGAAGCCGGCGATGTAGGTGGCGCGGGCCGCGGACACGGCGTTTTGCTCGTTGGTGCGGCGCGAGCCCATCTCGATGATCGGCCGCCCGTCAGCCGCGGAGACCATGCGCGAGGCCGCCGAAGCCACGGCGGAATCCGAGTTGAGGATGGACAGAATGACCGTCTCCAAGATCACGCACTCCGCGAACGTGCCACGCACCGTCATGATGGGGGAGTAAGGGAAGTACAGGTCTCCCTCGCGGTAGCCGTCGATCTGGCCGGAGAACTTGTAATTGGCCAGGTACTCCCGCGCCTGCGGCGAGAGGAAGTCCGCAGAGTCCAGCTGGTCCGGGGTGAAGCGGAACTTCGTGATGGCGTCGAGCACCCGCTCAGTGCCCGCGACGACGCCGTACCGCCGCTCGTTGGGCAACCGGCGGCCGAACACCTCGAAAATGCATTCCCGCTGCGCGGTGCCGTCCTTCAACGCGGCATCGAGCATGGTCAGCTCGTACATGTCTGTAAAGAAAGCGGTTGAGCCCCGCGTGCCGGTGGAGTGGGTGGGAGTCTCGTTCATGGTGAGCCAGACTACCTTGCCGGTCCGAGACGGTAGGGTAGTTCACATGTTTTCCTCAGCCGATTTCCCTGCGGCGCATCGTGCCGCGCGTATGGGCTCGCCGCTCGCAACCCCGGACGTGGATGAATCCGTGGATGTCGATGTGGCCCCGAGCGAGAACCTGCCGTGGCTGTGCATCGTCTGGGACGACCCGGTGAACCTCATGAGCTACGTCACCTACGTCTTCCAAACCGTGCTGGGGTACGACAAGAAGCGCGCCACCGAGCTGATGATGCAGGTGCACACCGAGGGCAAAGCCGTGGTCTCCTCCGGGGAGAAGGACAAGGTGGAAACCGACGTAAAGAAGCTACACACCGCCGGCCTGTGGGCGACGATGCAGCAGGCGGGATAGGGGGGACTATGCAGCCGTGGCGTAAGAAAAAGGGCCTGATGCGCTCCACCCCGAAGTACTCCACCGTCTTCGACCCGCTGGAGCGCGAGGTGATCGGCGATCTCACCGCCACCGTTTCGGAGGCGCTCATTGCGCGCGCCCAGTCCGCGCCGAAGGACGACTTCGCGGAGATGCTCGGCGTTGCCACCGGCCACACCGACGCGCCGGCGGATCCGCGGCTGGCCCGTCTGCTCCCGGACTTCGAGCGCGAGGGCGACGAGGAGTTCGACGGCGACAACGGGTTGCTGCGCAGCCTGCACGAAAACGACATTATCCGCGCGAAGCTGACCAACCTGCAGGTGGTGAACGCCGCTCTCGGTCCCACCGGCGGCGTCGAGGTGACGATTGAAGAGGCCGAGGCCCACCAATTCATCGCCGCGCTGAACGACATGCGCCTCTACGCCTCCGCGGACGATTCCGGCAGTGAGGCCGCGCGCGAAGACCGCCAGCGCTTGATCGACTGGCTCGCGTTCTGCCAGGACTCCCTGCTGGAAGCCCTGATGGGCTAATGCTTCTCGACGCCCCTTCGGTCCTCACCGCGCACACCTCCCTCGGCGACACGGGGGTCACCGCCCTCGTGGCAGCGGATCCGGCCGGGATGGTGGCCGCGGTGGACGTGCGCGGCGGCGGACCCGGCACGCGCGAGACCGACCTTCTGGAGCCGCACAACACCGTCGAGCGCGTCCACGCCATCATGCTGTGCGGCGGCTCCGCGTTCGGGCTTGCCGCGGCCGACGGTGCCATGGCCGAGCTGGAGCGGCGCGGCCGGGGCTTCCCCGTATTCGGGGAGGGCGCGCCCGGACCGCGCGTCCCGATTGTCCCGGCAGCCGTGATTTTCGATCTGGTCGTCGGCGAGGCGTCGCACCGGCCGGGTGCGGCCGACGGCGCCGCCGCGGTGGCGGCGGCGCTCGATACCGAGCGATCTGACCTGACTTCCGGCTCCGTCGGCGCGGGCTGCGGCGCCACCGCCGGGGTGCTACGCGGGGGCGTGGGCCACGCGTCCGCCACGGCGGCGGGGTACACGGTCGCGGCGTGCGTCGTTGCCAACCCGGTGGGCTCCGTCGTTGACCCGGCGACGGGGCTGCTCTACGGCGATCCCTCCCAGCCCGCCGTGGACCTGGAGCGGTTTCGCCGGCTCGAGCGGCCGGCACCGAAGCTCAACACCACCATCGGGGTAATCGCCACCGACGCGCCGCTGACCAAAGCGCAGCTCAAACGCCTCGCCATGACGGGCCACGACGGCATCGCCCGCGCGGTGCGCCCAGCCCATTCACCGCTGGACGGGGACACGCTGTTCGCGGTATCCACCGCCGTTGAGAAAGCACCTGTGCGTGACGTCGAGGTGCTCGCGATGCTCGGAGAAGCCGCCGCGGGGGCGGTGCAGGCGGCGATTGTGGATGCCGTTGTCGGCGCCGATAGCGCATTCGGGTTCACCGGGTGGCGCGACCTCGTCGGGCGGTAAGCACTGCCCGGGGCCTGGGCGACCGGCTACACTCCAACCTCGATGAGCAACCAGAACAGCGCCCCGCAGGGGTGGGGCTACGGCCAAGCGGGCCAAGCAGGGCAGCGCCCGTACAACCCGTACGCGGCACCGGGGCAGAATCTGCCTAGCAACCGGAGGTCGTCGACAAGAAAAGCACGGCGGAAGACGGGCCTGCGTTTCGCGGTGGGCTTCCTCGCGGTGATCTGGGCGGTGTTTATCCTCCAGAACTTTTTCCCCTGGCTGCAAGCGTTCGGCATTCACCCGCTGGACCCCTACGGGCTGCCTTACATTGTCACCGCCCCGCTGCTGCACGCGAACCTGGAGCACATCATCTCCAACTCGCTGCCGGGGGCGCTGTTCGCATATCTGGTGGGCTACTCCGGCAAGCGGGTGTTTTGGGAGGTCACCGGCTTGGTGGTGCTCATCGGCGGCCTTGGCACCTGGCTGCTCGGCGGCGTCGGCACGAACCACATTGGCGCGTCCGGTCTGGTGTACGGCTGGCTGACGTACCTTATCGTTCGCGGCTTTTTCAATCGCTCGCTCAGCCAAATCCTCACCGGCCTCGTCCTGGGCTTTTTCTACTCCGGTCTGATCTACGGGGTGCTGCCGGGCACCGAGGGAGTGAGCTGGCAGGCGCACCTGTTCGGCGCAGTCGGCGGTTTCGTTGCCGGCATGGTGATCACGTCCGACGATCCGCCCGCGCTGGCGGCAAAGAAGCAGGCGAAAGCGCTTGAAAAGCAGGCGCGGCGGCGGGGATAGGATGTCCGGCGTGGAATCTTTCGCCGGCAACAACGCACCTATCGGGCTCTTCGACTCTGGGGTGGGCGGTCTCACCGTCGCCCGCGCGGTGATGGACCAGTTGCCGGGCGAGTCCCTGATCTACATTGGCGACACTGCGAACGGGCCGTACGGCCCGCAGCCCATTGCGAATGTGCGCGCGCACTCCCAGCGCATTGCCGACGAGCTGGTGGAACGCGGCTGCAAAATGCTGGTCATCGCGTGCAACACGGCCAGCGCCGCGTTTTTGCACGACGCCAGGGAGCGCTACGACATTCCCGTGATCGAGGTCATCCAGCCCGCGGTGCGCCGCGCCATCGCCACAACGCGCAACCACAAAATCGGCGTCATCGGCACCCAGGGCACCATCAATTCCGGCGCCTACCAGGACCTGTTCTCGGTGCACCCGGGGTTGGAGATCACCGCCGCCGCCTGCCCGCAGTTCGTGCCCTTTGTGGAGCAGGGCAAGACGTCCGGCACAGACGTCCTCGAGGTGGCCCGCGGCTACGTGGCGCCGCTGCGCGAAGCGGGCGTAGACACCCTCGTGCTGGGCTGCACCCACTACCCGCTGCTCTCCGGCGTGATCCAGATTGCGGTGGGGGATGAGGTCACGCTCGTCTCCTCGGCGGAGGAGACGTCGAAGGACGTCCTGCGTGTCCTCACTGAACGCGAGATGCTGCACAGCGAGGATTCCGCCCCCACCCACATCTTCGAATCCACCGGCGACCCCGACACCTTCGACGCGCTGGCACGCCGCTTCCTGGCTCCGCCGGTGCGCGCCGTGGGCCGCGGATGAGACGTTCGCGTTTTTAGTAGGAATTTCGCGGCCGTTCGTGGCAGAGTGAATCCATGCAGTTGACCATCCTCGGGTGTTCCGGGAGTCTGGGCGCGCCCGGCAACCCAGCTTCCTCCTACGTCATCTCGGTGCCGGGTGAAACCGACGTGGTGATGGACTTCGGCCCGGGGGCCCTGGCCGCGATGCAGGAGCGGTTCGACCCTGCTGCGGCCCACGTCGTCTTCAGCCACCTCCACGCCGACCACTGCTCCGACTTTCCCTCGCTGCTGGTGTGGCGCCGCTACCATCCGACGGCCCCAGCGGCCGAGCGGCACCGTCTCATCGGGCCGTCATACGCGCCGGAGCACTTCGGCCGCATGAGCGCCGACGGGCAGGGGGAGTTGGACGATATTTCCGACACCTTCGAATTCACCACCTGGCGCGCCGGGCAGCCGGAACACGTCAGCGGCTTAACCATCACCCCGTTCGACGTCGTCCACCCGGCACAGGAGTCGCACGCGCTGCGCATCGAGGACGCTGCCGGCAAGGTGATCACGTTTTCCGGCGACTCCGGGTGGACGCCGACCCTTATCGACGCAGCGCGGGCCGCCGACCTCTTCCTCTGCGAGGCCGCCTGGGGCGCCACCTCTGAGGGCAAGACCGAGAGCATGCACCTTTCAGGCCGGGAGGCCGGGCGCATTGCCCAGGAAGCTGGTGTGAAGACCCTGGTGCTCGTGCACATCCAGCCCTGGGCGAACCCGCAGGAAGTGCTCGCGGCGGCCCGCGCCGAGTTCGACGGCGAGATCGTCCTCGGCGTCGCCGGTGCCACGTTCGACGTCTAGCCGGCTGCGTTACCCTTGGGCGCATGACTGAATTTTCGCGCCTCGACGGCCGCGCTTTCGACGAACTGCGCCCGGTGCGCATCACCCGCGGCTTCACCTCAAACCCGGCGGGCAGCGTGCTCGTGGAGTTCGGCAACACCCGCGTCATGTGCACAGCCTCGGTAGAAGAAGGCGTGCCCCGTTTTAAAAAGGATTCCGGCGAGGGCTGGCTCACCGCCGAGTACGCCATGCTGCCGTCGGCCACGCACGAGCGCATGCCGCGCGAATCCATGAAAGGCAAGGTGAAAGGCCGCACGCACGAGATCTCCCGCCTGGTCGGGCGCTCGCTGCGCGCCGCGGTGGATCTGAGCCAGCTCGGCGAGAACACCATCCAGCTGGACTGCGACGTACTGCAGGCCGACGGCGGCACGCGTACTGCCTCCATCACCGGCGCATACGTCGCGCTCGCCGACGCTATCGCGGTGCTCAAAGAGCGCGGGGTGGTCCCGGGTGAGCCACTGCTCAAGCCGGTGGCCGCTGTTTCTGCGGGCATTATCGACGGCCGCGTGTGCCTGGACCTGCCCTACGAGGAGGATTCCCGCGCCGAGGTGGACCTCAACGTGGTCATGCAGGAGGGCGGCAACTTCGTGGAGATCCAGGGCACCGGCGAGCACGGCCTGTTCGGCCGCGAGCAGCTCGGCGAGATGCTCGACGTGGCCGCTCAGGGCTGCGAGGAGCTCATTGCGGCGCAGAAGGCGGCGCTGGGATGGTAAAGGTCCTCGTTGCGTCTCGGAACCAGGGTAAGGTCCGCGAGCTGGAGCAGGTGCTGCGCGAGCTGAACATCGACGGTGTGGAGCTGGTCTCGCTCAACGAGGCGCCGGCATACCCGGACCCCGTCGAGGACGGCCTCTCGTTCGCGGAGAACGCGCTGCTGAAGGCCCGCGCCGGGGCAAAGGCCACCGGGCTGGCGTGTGTGGCAGATGATTCCGGTCTGACAGTGGAGGCGCTGAACGGCATGCCCGGCGTCCTCTCCGCGCGCTGGTCCGGCACCCACGGCAACGACCAGGCCAACAACGACCTGCTGCTCGCGCAGATGGCAGACATCAACGAGCGCGCCGCCGCGTTCGTCTCCTGCTGCGCGCTGGTCACCCCGGCGGGGGAGGAGCACACGGCCGAAGGCCGGTGGGAGGGCGAGCTGCTGCGCGAACCGCGCGGTAAGAACGGCTTCGGCTACGACCCGCTGTTCCAGCCCGCCGATGCGGACGGCCGCTCCTCCGCGGAACTGACAGCCGAGGAGAAGAACGCGCGTTCCCACCGCGGCAAAGCGCTTCGCGCCTTGGCCCCGCACATCGCCGCGTTGGTGTGAGGCAATTGGTTACAGTGGAGGAATGAAGAAAACCATTGCACTTGTAGGAACTGTTCTGGCTTCGGGCGCCCTGCTCGCTGGCTGCGGCCAATCGGGCGATTTTGATGGCGAGTGGAGCGGCGACATCACCGCTACCCAGGACGGCTCCGGCGGCGGCAGCGCCACCATCTCGATCGACGGCGGCGACTGCGAATGGCAGATGACCGAGACCGACGGCGAGACCAACGAGGCGAACTGCCTGCGCGACGATAAAGAGTTCAAGCTCGAGGACCCGCTGACCCACCAAGATCTCGAGTACGAGGCGGAGCGCAACGGCGACACCCTGACGCTGAGCCCGCAAAACGATCAGGCTGAGAAAGTCGGCGTGATGGTGCTGACCAAGACCGGCGACGAGTAAGCAGCGAGCAAAGGCCCGGCAGGAGGATCCTGCCGGGCCTTCATTCTTTGTGCAGTTAGGAGAGCTGGAACGTTTCCTTGACTTCCTTACGCCGCTTGTCCTCGATCACGAAGGACATGAACGGCACGACGCCGGAGAGCGCCGTGGCGATCCACGTGCCGCCGGACCAGCGTGCCTTCGACCCCAGGTTGAGCGAGGCCATCAGGAACGCCACGAACGCGAAACCGTGCACGCGGGCAACCCATGACAGGTAATCCACGTTCATGCCCAGGCCGTACTGCATGATCATGCGGGCGACCAGCAGGAGCAGGAGCACACCGGTCACCCACGCGGTGATGGAGAACAGCTGCAGCGCCTGCTTGACGCGACGTTGACGTTCCGGGTGGATCCGTGCGGGCTGTGTCATGCTCGTTCTCCTTCATATCCGTTGCGCCTCTCGCGGCGAGGGGCGACGAGTGCGTTGTATTCCTCCACGTCCATGTCGGGGCGGGAGGGCAAGAAGTTCTCGTCGATCTCGGTCGGGCCGTTGTCGGCGCCGTACTTCGCCACGTCGGCCTCGTATAGGTCGTCCATGGTTAAGCCCGCATTCTCGGCGTCGATCTTGTCGTTTTCCATCCGCATTCCTGCGCGGTAGGCGTAAACGAAAAATGCGGCGAAGCACGGCCACTGCAGTGCGTAACCGAGGTTTTGGAAGGTGCCGGAGCCAGACTGGTAGCGCTCCCACTGCCAGCGCGCGAGCAGGAGGCAGGTCACTGCTGCGGTGATAAGCAAGACGATGTGCCACCACCGCACGCGAACGCGCTCTCGTTGGCGCACCGGTTCGGTACCCTCAACATCCTTCGATTCGTCGCTCACAAGGCGTCAGTCTACCCGCCGACCTGGAAAGACCAAACGAAAGTTTGATGCGGTGTGTCACCGGCGCCGCGGTTAGCAGTCGCGGCGGCGCGACGTGTAACATCCATCGACGACGCGCCCGTGGCGGAATTGGCAGACGCGCTGGATTTAGGTTCCAGTGCCTTATGGCGTGAGAGTTCAAGTCTCTCCGGGCGCACCACTAATTTTGCGGGGTTGAGATATCCCAGTCGCGCAGAATGCGGCCCACGTGACCGGTGGCCTTCACGTTGTACTGGGCCTGCTCGATGGTTCCGGCGCCTGTCTCGTCGACCGAAACCAAGAACGTTGAGCGGATGACGCCCTGGACCACCTTGCCGTAGTTCTTCTTCTCGCCGAAGGCGCCGTACGCGGTGAGGGTGGCCTTTGGCTCGTCGGAAAGCAGCTCGATGCCCAAGCTGTGGTCGGCCCGGAATTTGGTCAGCTTGTCCACGGGGTCGGGGCTGACGCCCAAGACGGTTACGGACGCGTCTCGGAACTGCTCCATGCTGTCGGTGAAGTCGCATGCCTCGGTGGTGCAACCCGGGGTATTTGCCTTGGGGTAGAAGTAAACGATGACCCGCTGGCCCGCGAAATCGGCAAGCGATACATCTTCCCCGCGGTCATTTTTGAGGGTGAAGGCGGGGGCGGTGTCGCCCTTTTCCAGTCTGATCGGCTCACTCATGGTTCCCCGTTTTACACTACTGTGGAGACGAAAAGACGTGAGTCTGAAAAAGTCAACGTAGACGTAGGAGTTTTCCAAAGTGGCACGAGACATTCACGACATCGAGCGCGACCTCGAGCGCACCCGCGGCCAGCTCGCCAACACCCTCGACGAGCTCGCGGACCGCACCAACCCGAAGACGCTGGCCGGCAACGCGAAGAACGAGGCGGCTGGCTGGCTGCAGGACTCGACCGTGCAGAAGGTGCTCGGCGGTATCGTCGCCGGCATTGCCGCACTGATCGGCATCAAGGCGTACAACGGCCGCAAGCGCAAGAGCGAGCTCAAGGAGCTGCAGAAGCTGCTGGCCAACCGTTAAACCCAGCTCGCTCAACCCTTAGTGCCAAGGTGGTTGTGAACGACGAACCGTAGGAGGTTTTGTTCATGACCGATTCGCAGTTGCCTCAGTTGGTGCCGTCGGTGTTGACGTCGGCTCCGGCTGTTGAGGTCCCGGTGGTTGC
>NZ_JAAXPF010000015.1 GCF_012396315.1 Corynebacterium mucifaciens
AACCACCGGGACCTCAACAGCCGGAGCCGACGTCAACACCGACGGCACCAACTGAGGCAACTGCGAATCGGTCATGAACAAAACCTCCTACGGTTCGTCGTTCACAACCACCTTGGCACTAAGGGCAGCTGCGATTTAGTTCACCGTTTGCGGGCGTTCGAGTGAATTATTTCGCTGCGCGGGTGGCTAGGCACCCATCCGCAGTGGACCAGACCGCCACGCCCGGCGCGCTAGACCAGCAGCTCGGCGATCTGGATCGTGTTGAGCGCCGCGCCCTTGCGCAGGTTGTCACCCGAGACCACGAGCACCAGGCCGCGGCCGCCGTCGACGGTCTGGTCTTGGCGAATGCGGCCCACCAGCGAGTCGTCGATGCCGGTCGCGGCACGCGGCGTGGGCACGTCGACAACGCGCACGCCCGGCGCGGCAGACAAGATCTCCTCGGCGCGCTCCGGGGTCACGGCCTCGGAAAATTCGGCGTGGACGACCATCGTGTGGCCGGTGAACACCGGCACGCGCACGCAGGTGCCCGCCACCTTCAACTCGGGGATGCCCAGGATCTTGCGCGACTCGTTGCGCAGCTTCTGCTCCTCGTCGGTCTCGGCGGAGCCGTCGTCGACAATCGAGCCTGCGAGCGGCAGTGCGTTGAATGCGATGGGCTCCACGTACGGCCCCAGATCGCTGGGCCTATCGACGTCCTCGCGGACCAGCGCCCGCGGGTCCCCGATCTGCTCCACCTGGGTGGCCAGCGCCTCAACGCCGGCGAGGCCGGAGCCGGAGACTGCCTGGTAGGAGGCGACGCGGAGGGTGGTTAGGCCGAAGGCGTCGTGAAGCGGCTTGAGCACTGGCATCGCCGCCATGGTGGTGCAGTTGGGGTTGGCGATGATGCCCTTGGGCAGGTCGCGCGCGGCTTCCGGGTTGACCTCGGAGACGATCAGCGGGACGTCGTCGTCCTTGCGCCAGGCGGAGGAGTTGTCCACCACGGTCGCGCCCGCGGCGGCGAAGACCGGCGCCCACTCGCGGGAGGTGGAGCCGCCTGCGGAAAACAGGGCGATGTCCACGTCGGCGACGGACTCCTCGGTCACCTGGGTGAGGTCCTCGACCTCGATCGCCTCGCCGCGGAACTCCAGCTGCGTGCCAGCGGAGCGCGGGGAGGCGAAGAAGCGGACCTTGTCTGCCGGGAAGTTGCGCTCGGTGAGGATGTCGCGCATCACGCGGCCGACCTGGCCGGTGGCGCCGACGACTGCAAGTGTGGTCATTGGGTGCCTCCTTCTAGCGTCCGGTGCCTGCGTAAACCACGGCCGGCTCGTCGCCGCCGAGGTCGAACTTGGTGTGGATGGCGCGCGCCGCCTCCGCAACGTCTGCCTGGCGCACCACGGCGGTGATGCGGATTTCAGAGGTGGTGATCATCTCGATGTTGATGCCGGCGTCGCGCAGCGCGTCGCAAAAGTCCGCGGTCACGCCCGGGTGGGACTTCATGCCGGCGCCGACGAGGGAGACCTTGCCAATCTCGTCGTCGTAAGTCAGGTCGTCCCAGCCCTCGGCGGCCTGCATGGTGCGCAGCAGCTCCATCGTGCGCGCGCCGTCGGCCTTGGGCAGGGTGAAGGTGATGTCGGTCTTGTTGTCCTCCGCGCTGGAGATATTCTGGATGACCATGTCGATGTTCACCTCCGCGTCCGACAGCGCGCGGAAGACCTTGGCGGCCTCGCCCACGGAGTCGGTGATGCCCAGGATGGTGATCTTGGCCTCCGAAGCGTCGGTGGCAACGCCGGTGAGAACTGCTTCTTCCATGGGGATATCCTCCAATGCTCCGGCAACGAGGGTGCCGGTCTCTGTGCTGTACGACGAACGGACTCGCAGCGGAACGTTGAACGCGCGGGCGTACTCCACGCTGCGCAGGACCAGGATCTTGGAGCCACTTGCCGCCAGCTCCAGCATCTCCTCGAAGCAGAGGGTGTCCAGCTTCTTCGCGTCCGGGACGATGCGCGGGTCTGCGGTGTAGACGCCGTCGACGTCGGAGTAGATCTCGCACTCGTCGGCGCCCATCGCGGCCGCGAGCGCCACGGCGGTGGTGTCGGAGCCGCCGCGGCCGAGCGTGGTCACGTCCTTGGTTTCACGGTTCACGCCCTGGAAGCCGGCGACGATGGCGATCTTGCCGGCGTCCACCGCCTCCTGCACGCGCCCCGGGGTGACTTCCAGGATGCGCGCGTTGCCGTGGCGCTCGGTGGTGATCACGCCTGCCTGCGAGCCGGTGAACGACTGCACCTCTTCGCCGAGCGCGTGCACCGCCATGGCCACCAGCGAGTTGGAGATGCGCTCGCCTGCGGTGAGCAGCATGTCCATCTCGCGCGCGGGCGGGGTGGGGTTGACCTTACCCGCAAGATCGAGCAGCTCGTCGGTGGTGTCGCCCATAGCCGAGCAGACCACCACAACGTCGTTGCCTGCCCTGCGGGTTTCCACCACTCGCTGGGCCACAGCCCGAATCCGCTCCGCGCTTTCCAGGGACGATCCCCCATATTTCTGGACGATCAGTGCCATCTCAAACCTCCGCGGATCTGCGTGCATTCCAACAGTCAAGAATAGCGTCCCAAAACTGCCGAAATGGACACCCGCGTTAATATCATTCACCGTGCACAACAATTTTCTCGCCGTCGCGTTCGCGCTCGTCTCGGCCGCGACCATGGCGGCGGGGACCGTGTGGCGCCACCGCATCATGCGTGCCGGCGCGCCGGAAGGCGAGAACAACGATTCGCCGATGCGCTCCATCAAGCAGCCCGCCTGGTGGGCGTCGATGGGCCTGGCGTTCGTGGCGTACGGCTTCCAGGCTGCGGCGCTGGCGTTCGGTTCCCTGCTGGTGGTGCAGCCCGTCCTAGCGCTCTCGCTCATGCTCACGCTGCTGTTTTCGGCGTGGGCGGCGAAGCGCCACATGCAGGCGGCGGAGGCGTTTTGGGCCATCGTGCTCACCGCTTCCGTGGGCGGGGTCGTGGTCCTCGGCCATCCGTTACCCGGCGAGCGCGACCCGGCCACCTGGGAGTGGGTCACCGTCGTGGCCACCGCAGTGGCCATCATCGTCGCGGCGTTCGCCCTTGCTTCTCGACGCCCTCCGGCCGGCAAAGCCCTCATCTTCGGCATCGCCTGCGGCGCCATGTACGGCTACCAGGCCGTGTTTTCCAAGGTCGCGGTGGACGATTTCGTCCGCGGCGGCGTGCTCGGGCTTGTCACCTCCTGGCAGCTGTGGGCCATGCTGCTCGCCGCCACCGCCGGCACGCTCGTGCAGCAGTACGCCTTCGCCGCAGGCAACCTGGCTACGTCGCTGCCCGCCTCGAAGATCGTCGAGCCGCTGGTGGCGTTTGCGTTGGGCATCCTCTTGCTGGGCGAAACCTTCCGCGTGGAATCTGTGCTGGGGTGGATAGCCGTAGGGACGTCGATAGGCGCGATGCTTATTTCTGCGGCAATGCTCACACGCGTCTCGGTTCGGTGATGTAAGGTGTGCCACATGTCGCACAGGGCGCTTCTCCTTCTACGCCGCGACGGGAATCAGGCCTTCTAACACGGTCGGCACCCCGTCGCGGAGTTTCTGATGGCCGGCCGTGGAACCCCCGCTACACAAAGGAGAACCCAGATGAGCCCCCAGAAGCAATCCGACTTTTTCGCCCCCCGCGAGATCCAGACCCCCTCCGGCCCGCGGCGCGACGGCCAACCCGCGTGGAACAAGCAGCGCGGCTCGCAGCTGACGGTGGAGCGCTACCTCACCTTTGCCGAAGAGGTGGAGAACATCCAGCTGCCGGACCGCACCTGGCCCGACAAGAAAATTACGCACGCGCCGCAGTGGTGCGCCGTGGACCTGCGCGACGGCAACCAGGCGCTGATCGACCCGATGAGCCCCGAGCGCAAGCGCCGCATGTTCAACCTGCTGGTGCAGATGGGCTTCAAGGAGATCGAGGTCGGCTTCCCGTCCGCCTCCCAGACGGACTTCGACTTCGTGCGCGAGATCATTGAACACGACATGATCCCGGACGACGTGACCATCCAGGTGCTGGTGCAGGCGCGCGAGCACCTGATCCGACGCACCTTCGAGGCATGCGCGGGCGCGAAGAACGTGATCGTGCACTTCTACAACTCCACCTCCAAGCTGCAGCGCCGCGTGGTCTTCCGCAAGGACCGCGACGCGATTAAGAAGCTGGCCACGGACGCTGCGGAGCTGATCACCGACATTGCGCAGGACTACCCGGACACCAACTGGCGCTGGGAGTACTCCCCGGAGTCCTTCACCGGCACCGAGCTGGAGTTTGCCAAGGAGGTCTGCGACGCGGTCGTGGACGTCGTCGCGCCGACGCCGGACAACCCGATCATCATCAACCTGCCGGCAACGGTGGAAATGATCACGCCGAACGTCTACGCGGACTCCATCGAGTGGATGCACCGCAACCTGAACAACCGCGAGAGCATCATCCTCTCCCTGCACCCGCACAACGACCGCGGCACGGGCGTGGCGGCGGCGGAGCTGGGCTTCCTGGCCGGCGGCGACCGCATCGAGGGATGCCTGTTCGGCAACGGCGAGCGCACCGGCAACGTCGACCTGGTCACCCTGGGGCTGAACATGCTCACCCAAGGCGTGGACCCGCAGATCGACTTCTCCGACATCACCCGCATCCGCGAGGTAGTGGAGTACTGCAACCAACTGCGCGTGCCGGAACGCCACCCCTACGGCGGCGACCTGGTGTTCACGGCGTTCTCCGGTTCGCACCAGGACGCGATCAACAAGGGCCTGGACGCGCTGGCGCAGAATGTGCGCCCGGAGGCGGTGAGCTCCGAGGTCTCCTGGGAGGAGCTGCGCGAGACCACGTGGGAGGTGCCCTACCTGCCCATCGACCCGAAGGACATCGGCCGCACCTACGAGGCCGTGATCCGCGTGAACTCGCAGTCCGGCAAGGGTGGCGTGGCGTACATCATGAAGACGGATCACGGCATCAACATGCCCAAGGCCATGCAGCCGGAGTTCTCCGCCGTCGTGCAGAACGTCACCGACAGCGAGGGCGGCGAGGTCAACTCCAAGAACATGTGGGACATCTTCGCCTCCACCTACCTGGACCTGGATACCCCGCTGGAGCTGGGCAACTACCACATCGACGCCGCCGAGGCCGAGGACCAGGACACCCGCGTCGCCGCGACGGTGACCTACGAGGGCACCCAGCGGGACATCGAGGGCGCGGGCAACGGCCCGATCGCGGCGTTCGCCAACGCCCTCGAGCAGATCGGCATCGACTTCGAGGTGCAGGACTACTCCCAGCGCGCTCGCACCGCGGGCGACGACGCCGACGCGGCCTGCTACATCTACGCCGACGTGGACGGCACGTCCGCGTGGGGCGTGGGCATCGCGGGCTCGACCACGCGCGCGTCGCTGGAGGCGATCGTCTCCGCGGTCAACCGCTCCACCGCAGCAAACTAAGCGCAGCCCGTACGCTACGTTGGAGTAATGACTGAGAACGACTACCCCTACGTGGCGCTGTTTACGCAGGCTACGGGGATACACCCGTCGACGGGGCGGCTGCTCACCCTCGACGCGGTCACGTTCGACGCCGCCGGGCGCGTGGGCGAGGAGTTCCACGCGGTGCTCAACCCCGGCACCGACCCCGGCCCCGCGCACACCCACGGGCTGACCTCGCACGACTTCGCGCAGGCACCGCGGTTCTCCCGGTACCTGCGCACGCTGGACAAGCTTATCGACGGCCGCGTGCTGGTCACCCACGATTCCCCCGTCACCTGGGGCTTCGTGGTCTCAGAGGCGCGCCGGGCCATGAACGCCGCGGCGCGCGCGAACCGCTCCCGGCGCGGACGCGGCAACAAGCGCCGCCAACGCGTGGGCCACGTGCCCAAGCCGGAGGCGATCGTGGACCTGCTGGCCAGCGCGCGCCGGCAGGGGCACGTGCCGGCGGACACGCGCATCAACGCGGTCGCGAACCTGGTGGGAGTCGCCTCGCCCGAGCGCATTGGCGAGGCCGAGGCGGATTTCTCCCGTGGGCAGACGCTCAAGCTGGTGGCGATGTACCTGCAGCTCGCCCCCGACGGCGTCGCGCAGATCGACCCGGCGGACCTTGCGCCGGACCAGTTCGGGCTGCAGCGCTCCGCGCTGCGTGTGGACGCGGAGAAAGCGCCCGCGATCGCGGCCAACCCGGGGTTGCTGGGCAAGGGCGGGCTGCTGCGCGGCATGGAGTTTGTGGTCTCCGACGACATCGCCCTCGACCCGGACGAGCTCATCGACGCCGGCGTGCGCGCCGGCCTAACCTACCGCGAGAAGCTCACCCGCGAGACGTCCGTGGCCGTCTCGGACGCGGTGGAGCGCGACGCGCAGCTGCGGGGCAAGGCCATGCACGCGCACCGCAAGAACATCCCCGTCGTTTCCGGCGAGGAGTTCGCGCGGCTTGTCGGCCGGATGGAGCCAGCGGAGTAGCCTAGTCCGCATGCAAGGACCCATCTCCCGCATTCGCTCTGCGGTAGCAACGACGGCCGCGAACCTGGCCACCACCGCGTCGCGCGCCACCGGCCGCGGCGCCGGCGGCATGATCGGCGGCCTGGTGGCTGGCGCGATCGACCCGAACATCATGGCCAACCTCGGCGGTGGCCGCCCGGCCGTGCTGGTCACCGGCACCAACGGCAAGTCCACCACCACCCGCATGCTCGCCGGCGCAGTTGGCGCCAAGCACCGCGTGGCCACCAACGACGGCGGCGACAACATGGACGCCGGCATCATCTCCGCGCTCCTCGCCGGCAAGGACGCCGACGCGATTGTGCTGGAGGTCGACGAGCTCCACGTGCCCAAGGTCGCCGAGCGCTTGAACCCCACCGCGTTCGTCCTGCTCAACCTCACGCGCGATCAGCTCGACCGCGTGGGCGAGATCAACTCCATCGAGCGTGCGCTGCGCGGCGCCGTGATGGCGCACCCGGACGCCACCGTCATTGCGAACTGCGACGACGTGCTGATCACCTCCATCGCCTACGACCACCCCAACGTGGTGTGGGTCGCCGCGGGTGCCGGCTGGCTGGGGGATTCCGTGACCAACCCCCGCTCCGGCGGGCACATTGTTCGCTCGTCCCTCGCGAACAATGAACAAGCGGACTGGTACGCCGTCGAGCCGCTCCCCGACGGCCGCGAGTTCCGCCGCCCCACACCCACCTACGCGGTGGAGGGCGAGACGCTGGTCAGCCCGGAGGGCGCCGTCCCGCTCGAGCTGAAGCTGCCGGGGCGGGCGAACCTGGGCAACGCTGCCCAGGCCATCGCCGCAGCCGTGGAGGCGTTCGATGTCCCCCTCGAGGCGGCCGTGCGCGCCACGTCCGAGGTAGACAACGTCGCCGGGCGCTACACCACCGTCCACCTCGGCGAGCACGACGTCCACCTGCTGCTGGCCAAGAACCCGGCGGGTTGGCAAGAGGCGCTCTCCATGGTGGACCGTGACGCCGACGGCGTCGTCATCGCCGTCAACGCGCAGCAGGGCGACGGCGAGGACGTCTCCTGGCTCTGGGACGTGAAGTTCGAGGACTTCGGCGACACCCACGTCGTCGCCGCGGGCGAACGCGCAACCGACCTCGCAGTGCGCTTGACCTACGCAAACATCGACCACGAACGTGTCCACGACCCCATCGACGCCATCCGCGCCTGCCCGCCCGGGCGGGTGGAGGTGCTGGCCAACTACACCGCGCTGCTCAACCTGCGCCGCGCGCTGACCAAGGAGGAGGACTACCGTGCCTAAGCTCACCATCGGCCTGGTCCTGCCCGACGTGCTGGGCACGTACGGCGACGACGGCAACGCGCTGGTCCTGCGCGAACGCGCGCGCCGCCGCGGCATCGAGGTTGCCGTCGAGCGCATTCTGCTTGACGACGACGTCCCGTCCACCTGTGACCTCTACGCCCTCGGGGGCGGCGAAGATTCCGCCCAGCTCATCGCAGCGGCGCGGCTGAGCGCGTCGCCGGGGCTGCAGGCCGCAGCCGCTGACGGCAAGCCGATCTTCGCGGTGTGCGCCGGCCTGCAGGTGCTCGGCCGCACGTTCCGGGCGAACGGCACCGAGGTCGAGGGGGTCGGACTTCTGGACGTGACCACCGCGCCGCTCGAGCGCCGCGCCACGGGCGAGCTGGTCTCCGAGCCCACGCGCGCCGGAGTGACCGCCGAGCTGTCTCAACCCCTCACCGGCTTTGAAAACCACATGGGTGCTACCGCGCTGGGCCCGGACGCGTCCGCCCTGGGGCGCGTGACCCGCGGCGTGGGTAACGGCGGCAACGAGCGCGTCGACGGCGTCGTGCAGGGCAGCGTGATTGCCACCTACATGCACGGCCCGGCGCTCGCCCGCAACCCGCAGCTGGCGGACCTGCTCATCGCGCGGGCGCTCGACATCCCGCTCGCAGACCTCGAGCCACTGGAGCTCGACGCCGTGACCCAGCTGCGCCAAGAGCGCCTGCGGTAGCGGGGTACGCCGTCGGAAGGCATGATGGCGACCATGTTCGTGCACCTCAGCCACATTCTCGACCCCGACGGCCCCCACTACCCTACCTCGCCTGTGCTCAGCGTCGAGCGCAACAGCGTCATCGGCCAGGGCAGCGACTCCAACGACTGCATCTCCCGCCTGCCCAACCACTTCGGCACCCACATGGACGCCCCGCGCCACTTCGTGCCGAACGGCCTGACGTTCGCGGAGCTGCCCGTGGAGCGGTTCAACTTCGACGGCGACGAGATCCTGCTCATCGACGTGCCTAAGGAACCCCGCACGCTCGTTACGCTCGACGACGTCCAGCGCTACGCCGCCGACCTCCCCGGCATCCGCCTCCTGCTCATCCGCACCGGTTTCGAGCGCTACCGGTCTGAGAACCCGGAGACGTACATGAACGAGGGGCCCTGCCTCGACCCGGAGCTGTGCCGCTGGCTGGCCGAGGAGACCGGCGTGGAGTGCGTCGGCATGGACTGGATCTCGGTGGGCGCGCCGTGGAACGATCTCGGCACCGAGGCGCACCGCCAGCTGCTGGGCTACTACCGCGACCGCTTCATAACTGCCATCGAGGACCTGTCGCTTGCGCCGGTGGGCGACAAGTGGATCGACTTTCTCACCCTCGGCGGCCTGCGCATCAAGGGCGCGGACTCCTCGCAGGTGAGCGTCACGGCGTTTCTCAACGACCTGGACTTCCTCGACGAGGATGAGGACGAAAACGCCTAAAGTCGCAGGCGGCCGGTCAGCGCCCGGGAGAGCGTCAGCTCGTCCACAAACTCCAAGTCCCCGCCCAGCGGCATGCCGGAAGCGAGGCGCGAAATGGTCAGGTCCGGGAAGTCCTTGAGCAGCCGCACCAGATACGACGCGGTCGCCTCGCCTTCGGTGTCCGGGTCGGTGGCCAGGATGACCTCGGTGACGGCGGGGGCCTCCGCCCCGTCGAAGTCCGGCAGCACCCCGCCGATGCGCTGCAGCAGCGGCGCGATGGCCAGGTCTTTCGGGCCCACGTTCGCCAGCGGGTCCAGCGCCCCGCCAAGCACGTGGTAGCGGCCGGAGTACTCGCCGGTGCGCTCGATGACCTGGATGTCTTTCGCGTCCTCCACCACGCACACCAGCGCTTTGTCGCGGCCCGAGTCGGCGCAGATGCGGCACACGTCTTCGCGCGAGACGTTGTTGCAGATGCGGCAGAACGTCACCCCGTCGCGCACGGCGGCGAGCGCGGCGCGCAGCCTATCGACGTCCTCCGGTTCCACCTGCAGCAGGTGAAACGCAATCCGCTGCGCGGACTTCGGGCCGACGCCAGGTAGGCGCGACAGCTCGTCGATAAGGTCTTGCAACGGTCCTTCGAACACGGTGCCCCCTTCCAGGCAAGCAAAACGCGCCCGGCCGCGGCAGCCGGACGCGTGGGGTGGAAGTTAGATGATGCCGCCGAACGGGATCTCGCCCGGACCAGCCTGCTGGCCGCCCGTCGCACCGCCGGTGAGCGGGGCGATCTTCTCCTCGGCGAGCTTGCCGGCCTGGGTGTGGGCATCGCGGTACGCGGCGAGGATGAGGTCCTGCAGCGACTCGATGTCGTCGGTGTCCACAGCCTCGGGTTTGATGGTGATGTCCGTAATCTCAGCGCCTCCGGTCATGGTGACGGTGACCAGCTCGCCGCCGGCGGTGCCGGTGACCTTGGTCTCCAACAGCTCCATCTGCGCCTTCTGCAGCGCAGCCTGGACCTCGGCGGCCTGGCGGATAAGTTCCTGCATATCGTTCGGCTGAGTCATGGTGTTCCCTTTCGTTTGCTAGTAATCCGTGGGCCAGTGTACCCGCGCGCTACAAGGGCTTCGCCCCGAGTTCGGCGGCTAACAGCTCCATTGCTACCTCGGTCGCGTCGCGGCGGTCGGCGCTACCCTTCTCCTCGCGTGCCTGGTCGGCCATGTCCCGTTCTTCGTCCTCGCGGGTGTAGGCGGGAGCCTGGACCGTCGGCGCCTCCGGCTCCTCGTCCTCGTAGTCGTAGGGCTCAGGCGGCGGCGGGATTTCGTCGCGTTCCTGCTTGGCCTTTTCCGCCGCCTTTTGGCTGGCGGCGAGGGCGGCGGAGCGCCAATCGGCAGGCTCCTTCGGCCGGGGCTGCGAGGGGGCAGGTGCAGGGGCAGGGTCCTCGGACTCCGCGGCCCCGTCAGCGTCGCCTGCGCCGCCCGGGTTCCACACCTCCCGCTTGGCGGGCCGGCGCAGGTTGGCTGAGGCCGGATCGGTGCCGATGACGCACCGGACCTGCACCTTCGCCCCGAGCTTTTCGGAGAGCACGGCCGCGATATCGGCGTTGTTCTTCTCCGCGTTGATGCGCTCGGCCAGCGCGCCGGTGTGGTGGCCGACCACGAGTACGTCGCCGTCGAAGCCGAGGGGCTTGGCCTCGGTGAGCATGATCTCGGCGACCTTGTTGCGCTCGCCCACGGACTGCCGCAGGCGCGTCCAGTCACGGTCGATGCGCTCGAACAGCTCGTCGGTGTCCGGGGCTGCATCCTGTTTCGGATCGGGTTGCTGCGGGGGCGCAGGCGCAGCCGCCGGTGCCGGGGGCTGCTCCTGCTGGCGGGCGCGGGACCCGCTCGCCGCGGCTGCTGCGGCAGCGGCCGCAGCAGCCGCGCCGCCGCCCTCGCGAGTCGTCAACGGAGCGGGGTCGGGCTGGGACTGGCTCTGCGACTCCGGCGCGGGCAGCGCACCGCCGTCGGATTGCAGCGTGAGCAGGTGCGCGGCCATGATCTCCAGCAGCAGGCGCGGGGAGGTAGCGCCGCGCAGGTCGGCGATGCGCTCGTTGACCTCGGATGCCAGCGTGGCCAGGTGCCGCGGGGAGAACCGGTGCGCCTCCTGGGTGAGGATGTCGGCGCGGTCCGCAGGCGCGTCGACAAGCCCCTGCCCGAAGGCGTCGGGGACGGTGCGGATGAGCAACAGATCTCGCATTCGGTCGAGCAGGTCCAGCGCAAAGCGCCGCGGCTCGTGGCCGGACTCGATGACCTCGTCGATGGTGCGGTACATCGCGGCCGCATCCCGGTCGGCCAGGGCATCCACGGCGGCGTCCAGGAGCGTCAGATCCGTCACGCCGAGCAGCGGCAGGGCAAGGTCGTAGGTCAGCCCGTCAGGCCCGGCGCCGGCGAGCATCTGGTCCAGAATGGACAGCGTGTCGCGCGGGGAGCCGCCGCCGGCGCGGATGACCAGCGGGTAGACGTTCTCGTCCACGTGAACGCCCTCTTCCGCCACCACGTGCTCCACCAGCTCACGCATCGCCTGCGGCGCGAGCAGGCGGAACGGGTAGTTGTGGGTGCGCGAGCGGATCGTGTTCAGCATCTTCTCCGGCTCGGTGGTGGCGAAGATGAAGATGAGGTGCGCGGGCGGCTCCTCCACGATCTTCAGCAGGGCGTTGTTGCCCTCTTTCGTGATCATGTGGGCCTCGTCGATGATGAAGACGCGGTAGCGCGACTCCGCCGGCGCGAACAGCGCGCGCTCGCGCAGCTCGCGCATGTCCTCCACACCGCCGTGGGAGGCGGCGTCCAACTCCATCACGTCCAGGTTGCCGGGGCCGCCGGGCGCCAGCGACACGCAGGATTCACACACTCCGCACGGCGTCGACGTCGGCCCGTGCACGCAGTTCAGCGAGCGCGCCAAAATGCGCGCCGACGACGTCTTGCCGCAGCCGCGCGGGCCGGAGAAGAGGTAGGCGTGCGAGATCCGCCCGTTGTCTAAGGCGGTAGACAGCGGCCGGGTCACCTGCTCTTGGCCGATGACCTCGCCAAACGTCGCGGGGCGGTATTTCCTGTACAGAGCCACGCGGGCAAGTCTACCCAGCCGCCCGACACGCCTTTAGCCCTCGTTCGCCTCCGCCGCCTCAACGCAGGCGAGCAGCACGCAGGTGGCCACGCCGTCCATGGCGGTGCGGACTTCGTCGAGCGGCGGCAGCGACGGCGCGAGGCGGATGTTCGTGTCCGACTCGTCCACACCGTGCGGGAACGACGCGCCCGCCTTGGTCAGGGTGATGCCGGCTTCCTTCGCCAGCTCCCAGACGCGGGTGGCGGAGCCGTCGGTGACGTCCATGGAAATGAAGTAGCCGCCTTTCGGCTCGGTCCACTCCGCCACGCCGTACTCGCCCAGGCGGTCGTGCAGGATGCCGATGACGGCCTCGAACTTCGGCGCCAGGGATTTCGCGTGCCGCTGCATGAGGGCGTGCAACCCTTGGACGCTGCCAAGCAAACGCGCGTGCGCCAGCTGGTTTTCCTTGTTCGGGCCGATGCCGCGGATGGCCGCGTGGGACGTGTACCACTCCAGGTTCGCCTTCGAGGAGGCGAAGAACGCGACGCCGGAGCCCGCGTGCGTGATCTTCGAGGTCGAGGACATGTACCAGAAACGGTTCGGTTTGCCGTGCTTTTCCGCCAGCTCGAGAACGTTCAGGTTCTCCACCTCGTCCTCGGTGAGCGTGTGCATGGCGTACGCGTTGTCCCAGACGATACGGAAGTCCGGCGCGGCAACCTCCATGGCAGCCAGCTTCTCGACGACCTCCGGTGCGAACGTGATCCCCGTCGGGTTACCGAAGACCGGCACCGTCCACATACCCTTGACCTGTGGGTCTTTGACCGCCTCTTCGACGA
This sequence comes from Corynebacterium mucifaciens, assembly GCF_012396315.1. Classification (GTDB taxonomy): domain Bacteria; phylum Actinomycetota; class Actinomycetes; order Mycobacteriales; family Mycobacteriaceae; genus Corynebacterium; species Corynebacterium mucifaciens. Next base: position 13,089 of record NZ_JAAXPF010000015.1, read on the forward strand.
CGCCCATGTCCGGGCCGTCCGGCGTCATCGGCACCCGGATCATCTCGAAGCCGAAGCGCTCGGTGATGGCAAAGTGGCGGTCGTAACCCGGCACCGGGCAAAGCCACTTGACGGTCTCCTCGTCCTTCCAGGGGCGCGGCGAATCGTTGGTGCCCCAGATGTAGGCGAAGGAGATGAGGTCGAACATGATGTTCAGGCTGGAAGAGTCGCCGGCGATGAGGTTGGCCGGATCGATGCCAAGCGCCTCTGCCCACAGCCCGCGGATATCCGCGATGCCCTGCAGATTGCCGTAGTTGCGCACGTCGGCGCCGGTTTTGTCCTTGTAATCTCCCTCACCCGGCAGCGACAGCAGCGCGTTAGAGAAGTCCAGCTGCTCGCTCGAGGGCTTTCCGCGCGTCAGGTCCAGGTTGAGGTTGCGTCCCTTCAGCTCCTGGTACTGCTGACGGGTGCGCTCCGCCAGCTCCGTGAACTGGTCGTGGGGGAGATCCTTGAGTGACATGCGCCCCATCGTACAAGGCAAAGAAAAGGGACCCCACGCACCTGCCAGAGCTCGCTGACCCTTGCTGCGTTCCCGCCCTGGGGGAGTTCACAAGATAACACCGCGTGGGATCCTGCCCGTTACTGTAGCCATGCCCCTCGCCTTCATACAAGCTCGGGTGCGCACGAGCTGTTGTGTACGGGCCTACGCTGCGGTTTTGGCCGTTTGGCCGGGGTGGTCTACCATGTCCCAAGACGCTTTCGAGTGTCGCTGGAGGATTCGACTAGCGGCCTATGTCACACGCCTGGAACGCGTGCGGGTTTCACGACCCTCGTGGGTTCAAATCCCACATCCTCCGCCACATACGCAGCCGGCACCCCTCGGGTGCCGGCTGCAGTGTTTTATATTCCCACCATCGCGTAAGTGAACCGCGCGTGAACATCGGGCGAATTCCCTGGAGGATCGAGCGTTCTAGGTAGCCCTATTCGTTGCCCGCGCCCAATATATGGGCGTGAGCGGATACGAGCAGACAACATCATCAACGCGCGCGGGCGGAAGCCGGCGCGTCTCTCGGCGGGGATTTTTGCGGACTGCGGCTGTCGCCACCTCCGCGGCTGGCGCAGTGGCGGTCGTACCAAGCGCGCAATCGCAGAGTTCCCTGCCCTCGAAGCCGGTTCCCGTGGAGACGGAGCTGCCGCCGCTGCCGTTCGTGCACGGCGTCGCGTCGGGCGACCCGCTGCCTGAGGCGGTGGTGATCTGGACCCGCATCACGCCCGAGGAAAACGCGGTGCCCGGCTCTGGCGGCGGCGCCCCCACCGCGGTGCGCTGGCGCGTGGCGCTCGATCCGGAGATGCGCCAGGTGGTGCAGCAGGGCGCGGTAACGAGCCAGCCGGAGCAGGACCACACCATCCACGTGGACGTCACCGGCCTGCAGCCGGGTACGGTGTACTACTACACCTTCACCGTGGTAGACGGGCCGCACGCGGAGGCCACCTCCCCACTGGGCCGCACGAAGACCGCCCCGGCAGGGCAGGTGGACCGGCAGCGCTGGGCCATCGCGTCCTGCGCGAACTGGGAGGCCGGCTTCTTCTCCGCGTACGCGGACATGGCCCAGCGCGGCTGGGCTGGCGAGCTCGACCTGACCGTCTTCCTGGGCGACTACATCTACGAGTACGCCCAGTACGAGTACTCGGGGTACGGGCCTGTGCGCCTGCACCAGCCCGCGCACGAGATTGTCAGCCTGGCCGACTACCGCGTCCGCTACGGCCGGTACCGCACAGACCCTGCGCTGCAGGGCGCTCACGCGGCCATGCCGTGGGTGGTGGTGTGGGACGACCACGAGGTTGCCAACAACAACTGGCGCGAGGGCGCGGAGAACCACGACCCGAACGAGGGGGATTTCTACGCCCGGCGCGACGCCGCGCTGCGCGCCTACTACGAGTGGATGCCCGTGCGCCTGGCGGAGACTTCCGAGCAGGGCCACATCTACCGCTCCCTGAAGTTCGGCGATCTGGTGGAGCTGACCATCATGGACCTGCGCACCTACCGCGACGTCGAGTTTTGGAAGGGCGGCGCCCGCCAACCCGGCGACGCCCGCACGATGCTCGGCTCAGAGCAGTTCAACTGGCTCACCGAGACCCTCGAGAACTCGACCGCCGCATGGAACGCGCTGGGCAACTCCGTGATGTTCTCCCCACTGCACGCTGGCGCCGTCTTTAACAACCCCGCCACTCGCCCGGTCGCCGAGGCGTTGAGCTCCAACATCCTCTCCTCCCAGGTGCCAGTCCCTCAGCTCAACGAGCTCCCGCTCAACGGCGACCAGTGGGACGGCTACGACTTCGAGCGCCGCCGCCTCATCAACACCCTCGGCCGCTTGGGCAAGAACCCGATCTTCCTCACCGGCGACATCCACACCGAGTGGGCGCACACCATCACACACGCCGGCAACCAGATCGGTTGCGAGGTGGTCTGCTCCTCCATCACGGCGCCCAACGTGGCGGATTCGACAAAGATCCCGGCGGGCAGCCCCGTCTTCGGGGTGGCGACAAACTACCTCCACGCGGCAAACCCCAACCTCAAGCACGTCGCGTTGGACACGCACGGCTACGCGGTTGTGGACATCACCCCGGAAGAGGTGGGCATGCAGTGGATGCGGGTGGACAGCATCATGCAGCCGCTCTCGCCCGTCCGCCCCGCCACTGCGCTGACGTGGCGCAAGGGCGTGGGCTTCGGGCAGTAGCCCCTAGCGGCGGATAGCCCCGCCTACCGACGCGGCCGCGAGGTTCAACCGCTGCCAGGAGCCTTCGGGCCCCTGCCAGTCCAGCGGGTTGCCCGCCTCGCCTGCCGTGTCGTGCAGGATTTCGGAGCGCTGCTCCCAGGTGAGTTCGGGGTAGCTGCCCTCCAGCAGCACCGGCGCCGCCTGGGGCACAATCATCTCCGCGTCCTCGTCGTAGATGCGCGGCAGCGAGTGCTCCATGAACTCGGTGTAGCGCTTCACCGCGAAGTCCGTGGACACGTAAGGCGTGTCACCCTGCACGAGCTCAGCGACAGACTTTCCGGTGCGCCACTCAATTTCCTTGCGCAGCTCATCCTTCGCCTGGTTGAGGGCGTCCTTCATCTTCGGGTCGTTGAGCCGGTCCGCGGCGGCGGCCTGACCAGACATGCGCCCGCCGACCACGTCCAGCGGGTAGTGCACGCCGAGCACCATGCGGTGGTACCCGGCCTCCGCGCCGCGGTAGTGCAGCTGGGGCGCAACCTCCGGCACCATGTAGGCCAGCAGCGACGTCACCCACGCGGCCTGGTTGGTGTGCCCGGACGGGAACGCCTTGGACTTGGGGTAGATGTCCTCACCCGCGACGTCGTAGCGCACGACGCGATCCGGGGCTGCGACGAAGGGGCGCGGGTAGTCGAAAACAAGCTTCTCCACGCCGGTGGAGCTGGCCAGCCCGCCTGCGCGCGCCAGGTAGCCGTTGCCCAGGAGGTACTCGGTCTTGGGCAGGCGGTGTTCTTTGAGAGCGTCGCGGAAGGCGCGGCCGAATTCCTCGCCCAGTGCCGGCGAAAGCTCTGCGAGCAGGTCGCTACTCGACGCCACCGCGTCGCGCTGCGCCTGTGCGACGAGCTCGGGGTCAGACTGGGCGTTGTTGTTCACCTCGACCACGATGTCCGTGTTCGCCTGCATCACGTCAGGGCGATTGGCCTTGAGCTCGGGGAACAAACGGTTGATCTCCAGGTACACGCCGTACTTGTACGCGGAGATGTCGGAGATGTAGCCGGCGAGCCAGTCGGTGGTAAACGGCTGCGGCACCGGCGCGCCGGGGTGCTGCACGATGACGCTGCCGGTGCTGGAGCCTGTGACGTTACTCTGCACGTTGGGCAGGCTCAGCGGCACACGGTCTGGGAGCTGGATGTTCTGCGAGGACATCGGCGCGGCGAGCGCGACGGGGGCGGTCGTAGGCGCAAGCAGCAGCGTTGCGACGAGCGCCGCCGTGCGACGATTCATCATGGGGGTTCTCCTTCGGGTGGGATTGCGCACGGGTTGTGCGTTGCAAACCTATGCCCCCAACATGAACGGCAGGTTACGAAAAATTACCCGCCCCACGTCCACGGCTCCCGCGGGAGCGAGCCAGGATCAAACGCCTCCTGCAACTGCGCCGCGTCCGCGGCGTCCGGGCACCCGACGGACACCGCAATCCGCCGGAACACCTCCCCCGGGTCACCCATGTCGCGCAAGGTGACGGCGCCGTCGCGCTTTGCCAATCGACGCCCCTCCGGCCCCACCACCAACGGCACATGGACATACTCCGGCTCTGCAAGGCCGAGCTCGTGCGCCACGTACGCCTGCGCGGGCGCGGAAAACAACAGGTCGTCCCCGCGCACAACCTGGTCCACCCCCTGGTAGCCGTCGTCGACCACCACCGCCAGGTTGTAGGCCCAGTCCCCCGCCTGCGCCTGGTCGACGCGCCCGCCGCGTTTGAGGATCACGTCGTCGACCGGCCCCGTGTACTCCCCCGCGTAATAGTCGCGCACCGTCCACTCCCGCACCCCGGACCGGAGACGTATCGCGGGCAGGCGCCCCTCGGCCTCAAGCTCGGAGCGCCGCCGCGCACGCTGCTCGTCCGTGAGATCGCGGCAGGTTCCGGGGTACATGCCGGGCTGCGCATGGGGCGCCGAGGCGGCCTCGCGGATGTCTCGGCGGCTGCAGTAGCACTCGTACGTATCCAGCCGCGCCAGTGCATCCGCGTACGCGGCACCCCGGTCGTGCTGGTACATCACCGGCTGGTCCCATTCGAGGCCGATCGCCGCAAGGTCGTCGAGCTGGCGCGCCGCAGACTCCGCGCTGGAGCGCTCCGAGTCGATGTCTTCCACCCGCATGTAGAACGCCCGGCCGGTGCGCCGGGCGAACAGCCACGCGAGCACGGCGGTGCGGAGATTGCCAAAGTGCGAATCCCCGCTCGGGGACGGGGCGTAGCGGCCTGCAGGTGCTTGGAAAACAGCCATGTGTGCCATGATAAATCGCGTGTCGCCACGCGTTTCCCGCTCCCCGTTCCCGTACCTGCTCGCGCTGTTCTGCGCGGTCTTTCTCGTCTCCAACATCACGGCGCAAAAGGGCGTGCAGCTGGGCCCGCTAATCACCGACGGCGCCTTCTTCCTCTTCCCCATCTCCTACGTCATCGGCGACGTCATCGCCGAGGTGTACGGGTTCAAGGCCGCACGCCGCGCCGTGTTCACCGGCTTCGGCATTGCGGTCGTCGCCGTGCTGTCCTTCTACATCGCGATTTGGCTACCGGCCGCGGACTTCTACGACATGGACGAGACCTTCGCCGCCGTGCTGGGCCTGCTGCCGCGCATTGTGGTGGCGTCCTTGGCCGGCTACGTGGTGGGCCAGCTCCTCAACGCGTGGGTGCTGCAGAAGATGAAGGACCGTTTCGGCACCGGCAACCTATGGGCGCGCCTGATCGGCTCCACGGTGGTCGGTGAACTCGCCGATACGCTGCTGTTCTGCTCCATCGCCGCCGGCGTGATCGGCATCGACTCCGCCCGCGCCTTTGTCAACTACGTGGCGGTGGGCTTTGTGTGGAAGACCGTCACGGAAGTCATCCTGCTCCCCATCACCTACCCCACCATCGCGGCGGTGCGCCGGGCTGAGGAGCGCTACGTGTCCGACCCGGCATAGTAGCGGCCGAGGAACTCGTCGCGGTACGCCTCGTAATCCCCGGCATCGATGGCGACGCGGATGTTATCCACTAGCCGGATCATGAACTCCAGGTTGTGCATCGTGCACAGCGTGCCCGCAAGGAACTCCTTGGCCTTGAGCAGGTGGTGGATGTAGGCGCGCGAATAATTCTCGGAGACGTAGCCGCCGAACTCCTCGTCCACCCCACGGAAATCCCGTTTGAAGCGGGCACCAGCGAGGTTCAACCGCCCGTCCAGGGTGTACACGCCGCCACGGCGGCCAAGTCGGGTGGGCGCCACGCAGTCGAAAGTGTCGGCGCCGGCCTCGACCGCGGTGAAGATGTCGTCCGGTTCAGAGATGCCCAGCAGGTGCCGCGGCATCTCCACCGGCAGCTCGTCGGTGACCCAGCCGACGATGGTGCCCAGGTTCTCCTTCTCCAACGCGCCGCCGATGCCGACACCGCCGAAGCCGCGCCGGCCCTCCGCGCGGGCCTCACGGTCCAGGTCCAAAAGCCCCCGCACCGCCTGCCGGCGCAGGTCCTCGTACTGGGCCCCCTGCACCACGCCCCAGAGGCTCTGCAGGGGTTTGTCGGAACGCAACGTCGTTAAGCGGTCATGCTCCAGCAAGCACCGGCGGGCCCAGCGGCGCGTGCGCTCCACGGAGTGCTCCTGGTAGGCGCGGGTGTCCACGAGCGTGGTGAGCTCGTCGAATGCGAACATGATGTCCGCGCCCAGCTGGTGCTGGATCTGCATGGACACCTCGGGCGTGAAGCGGTGCGAGGAGCCGTCGATGACGGACTTGAAGTCCACGCCGTCGTCGTCCACCCGCGCCATGCGGTCCTTGTTGGCGGCGCGGATGTCGGCCTCAGTCAGCCCCGCCGTGTCCATGGCGAGGACCTTCTTAAACCCCACGCCCAGGCTCATCACCTGGAAGCCCCCGGAGTCGGTGTAGGTGGGCCCATGCCAATTCTCAAAGGCGGCCACGCCCCCGGCCTCGTCCACAATGTCGGGCCCGGGTTGGAGGTACAGGTGGTACGCGTTGGAGAGGACCGCCTGCGCGCCAGTTTGGCGGATCTGTTCGGGCGTGAGCGTCTTCACCGTGGCCTTCGTTGCCACGGGGATGAACGCCGGGGTCTGAATCGGGCCGTGCGGGGTGTGAATGACACCGGTGCGGCCGTGCCTGCCCGGCGCGGGCTCGAGCTGGGTGTGCGCCTCAAACGTCACGTCGGTCATGCGTGTTCCTTCTCTAGTTCGGTTCCCTCAACGTCGACCTCCGGCAGGATCTTGTCCAGCCAGGCCGGCATCCACCACGTGGAGCGGCCGAGGATGTACATGGTCGCAGGGACGAGCGCCATGCGGATGAAGAACGCGTCGAAGAGCACGGCCACGCCGAGCGCGAAGCCGAAGATTTGGATGAACGGCAGCGGCTGGTCCAAAAACGCGATGAAGACGGCGATCATGATGATCGCGGCGGCCGTGACCACGCGCGCGCCTTGCGCGAACCCTTCCACGGTGGACTCATGCACTGCGCGCAGCGTATCGACGCCCCCACGGTCCCGCGCCTTCACGTACGCCTCCCTAATGCGGGTGACTAGGAAGACTTGGTAGTCCATGGCCAGACCGAACGTCACGCCGATCATGAAGATGGGCAGGAAGGACAGGATCGGGCCTGGGGTATTGACCAGGCCGGCCACGCCCTCCTGGAACACCAGGACGGTCACGCCGAACGCCGCACCCACAGACAGCAGGAATCCCAGGCCCGCCACCAGGGGCACCACGATGGAGCGGAAGACCACCATGAGCAGCACGATGGCCAGGCCCACCACGATGGCCAGGTACAGCGGCATGGCCTCCGCCAGCTCCTCGGTGATGTCCATCTGCACGGCGGTCAGCCCCGTCAGGCCCACATCCACCCCGGTGGCGTCTTCCACCTGGGCGGTCACGTCGCGCACGCCGTGGGCCACCGCCAGGGTGCGCTGCTCCTCGGGGCCGCCGTCCGGGGTGGCCAGGATCTGGGCTGCGGTGAGGTCCTCGTTGGCGGCGATGAGCTGGGCGTGCTGGATGCCCCCGGCGGAGCCCACCTCTCCCACGGCGTAGAGGAAGCTGGCCAGCGCGGCCTTTTCCGCGTCGCCTCCGGCCTCGTCCGGGATCGCGTCCATGTACGGCTGCAGAATCTCCGCATCCGGGTTCACGCTGTGCGCGTCCACTACCAGCAGTAGCGGGGCGTTGACGCCAGGGCCGAAGCCTTCCGCCATGAGGTCCGCGGACTTGCGCTGCGTGGTGTCGCTGTTGGACGTGGTGTCCGACGGCAGCGCCATCTCGAGGTCCAGCACCGGCACCGTTAGGGCGCCGAGGCCCAGCACCACAACCGCCATAACCAAGCCGGGTGCCTTCTCCACAAACCGCACCCAACGTCTGCCCATGGAGTTGCGGTCCAGGTCCTTGGCCGGGCGGCTGCCCGGGCCGGGGTTGCCGGCGATGCCGGGGACCTTGCCCGCAAACGCCTTCGACCCCCACACGCCGAGCAGCGCCGGCACCAGCGTTAGTGCCACGAGCACGGAGACGGCCACCGTAGCGGCCGCGGCTAGGCCCATCCAAGTGAGGAACTCGATGCCGGCGAGCGCGAGCGCCACCAGCGCCGTAAACACGGTCGTGCCGGCGAACACCACTGACGATCCGGCGGTGCCCACCGCCATGCCCGCGGCCTCGTCAGGTGGCAGGTTCCGGGCCTCCTGCCGGAAGCGGGAAAGGATGAACAGGGCGTAATCGATGCCCACGGCCAGGCCGATCATCACCGCCAGCACGGGCGTGACGTTGTTCAGCTCCACCCAGTGCGTGGTCAACAGCACCAACAGCGCGCCGATGCCCACGCCCACCACGGCGGAGATCAGCGGGATCACCGACGCGGCCAGCGAGCCGAATGTGACCACCAGCACCACAAACGCCACAGCGAGGCCGACCAGCTCGGAGGTGGTCTTCACCGCGATGGGTTCGCCGAAGCCGGCGCCGCCGGCCTCCACCTGCAGGCCTGCGTCCCGCCCTATCTGCATGGCCTCGTTCACCACATCGCGGTCCGCCTGCTCCACGGACATGGACGAGGCGGCGTCGAAGTCGAAGGTGGTGTAGCCGATCCGCCCGTCGTCGCTCAGCATGCGCAGGTTGTACGCGTCCGCCTGCGCGCGCTCCTCGGGCATGCCCATCTCGGTCATTTGGTCGACGACGGTGCGCTGGAGCTCTTCGTTCACCTGCACCGGGTTGCCAAAGCGCTGCCCCTCCACACCCAGGTGGTCGCGGATGTACCCGACGGTCCGGTCCATCGCCGCCATGTTGGCCGGCGAGTCCAACCGCTGGCCCTCGGGGGCGGCGAAGACCACGTTCACGCTGGGGGCGGTGGCCACGTTGCCTGCGTCGGGGAAATTCTCCGCAACGGTGTCCAGCGCGTTGATGGCCGGGGTGCCTTCGATGGCGAACTCGTCCGTGAAGGGCTTCATCAGGGACAGCGCTCCAGCCGCTGTCGCGCCGAGCAGCAGGAGCCAGGCGACGATCACCCGCCACTTGTGCAGGTACGACCAGCGCCCCAGTGTGTACAGCAGTCTCGCCACGTAAGCACGTTTCCTTCCAGCCCGCGCGGGCATAACCCGGCCTATCCTAACGGGCGCCCCGACATGCGAAAAGCCCCCGTTGCCGGGGGCTTCACATTGCGGCGGTAGCGGCGGGATTTGAACCCGCGGTGGTTTTACCCACACTCGCTTTCGAGGCGAGTACCTTCGGCCGCTCGGACACGCTACCGCCGAACAGATTAACGGCAGCGTGGCCGGTTGACCAAATTAGCGGTCAGCCTCGTCAGCCTTGTCCTCGACCTTTGCGGCTACCTCGTTGGCCTTGTCCTTGATAGCGTCGCCAGCCTCGGCCAGCTTCTCCTTGGCGCCGCCGAGGAGCTGGTCAGCCTTGCCCTCGTTCTGCAGCTGCTCGTTGTCCGCAGCGTTGCCCAGCGCTTCCTTTGCGTCGCCCTTCAGCTGGTCTGCCTTGCCTTCGAAAGCCATAACACATCTCCTTCGTCGTGTAATCGGGTGCTTGCGCCCACTATAGGGACGAACGCCGGCGCGTGGGGTAACGATTCAGTTACTCCTGACACCTTCGAAGAAATCGGCCAGCAAACGGGCAGCTTCTGCGTCCATCACGCCGCCCCGCACTTCCGGCACGTGCAGGTGGTGCGGGTCCCGGATCGCGTCCAGCACGCTGCCCACCGCGCCCGTCTTCGGCTCCCACGCGCCGAAGACCAGGGAGGACACCCGCGCGCCGAGGATCGCCCCGGCGCACATCGTGCAGGGCTCGAGCGTGACCACGAGCTCGCAGCCGTCCAGCCGCCACGTATCCAAGGTGCGTGCGGCATCGCGGATCGCCTCCACCTCAGCGTGGGCAGTGGGGTCGCAGTTTGCTTCTCGACGATTCACCCCCCGGCCCACCACCGCACCCGCCGCATCGAACACGACGGCGCCCACCGGCACGTCGCCGGCGGGCGTCTGTGCCGCGATGGCGAGCGCCACCCGCATACGCTCACGCGCGCGGCGTTCACCCGCCGACAACGTCGTCCAACTCGTCGCCGAATCCGAGTTCGTCGGCGATCGCCTGGGCGAGGTCGGCGGGATCGGCGTCGTCGTCAAGCAAAATGCTCATCTGTTCCTCCGCCAGCCCCAGGTCGGCGAGGATGGCGAACTCCCCGTCCGCCCAGGCGTCGACGTTGTCCAGCTCATCCGGGTCGATGTCCGGGACCTCGACGTCGGCTTCGTCCAGGACGTCCGCGGCGAAGTCGTCGTCAACCGCCATCGTGGCGTCCGAGATGAGCACGCGGACCCGCGAGGGCCCGGGGCGCACGATGACCAGGTAGTCGTCTTCAACGTTCAGCAGTGCGAACGCGGCGCCTTCCGAGCGCAGGTTGCGCACAGCGGTGACGGACGTGGACAGGTCCGTGAAGTCGTCCTCGAACTCGCGCACGCGCCACGTACCGTCCGTACGCTCGACGGTGACGGCGTAACCGAAATCCTGGCTCATGGGTGTGAAGCGTAGTCCGCGGGCGTGGGGGTGTCACTAGACTTAGGCCGGTGACTACCCATCAGCTGCCCCCAGTGTGCATTCTCGGCCTCGGACTCATCGGCGGGTCCCTCATGCGCGACCTCCACGCGCGCGGCGAGCGAGTCTACGGCTTCACCCTGCACAGCGCTCGCGGGGCGAGACGGGAAGGGTTCGACGTCTCCAATTCCGTGGAGGAAGTGCTGCGCCGCGCCGAAGATGAGCGCGCACTGGTCGTGGTCGCGGTGCCCATGCGCGCCGCCGCGGGCGTGCTCGACCAGGTGGCCGAATACGCGCCCAGCTGCTGGGTCACGGACGTGGTGAGCGTGAAACAGCCCGTCTACGACCTCATCGTGGAGCGCGGCATGGAGGCCCGCTACGTGGGCGGGCACCCCATGGCGGGCACGGAGTTTTCGGGCTGGACCGCCTCACAGGAGGGCCTCTTCGCCGGGGCAGCCTGGGCCGTGACCTACGACTACGCGCGCGAGCACCCGGATGACGCCTCCTGGGCCGAGCTGTTTACCACCGTGTGCCGACTGGCCTCTGTGGTGGGCGCAGAGGCCGTGCCCGTGTCGGTGGGCCGCCATGACGAGGCCGTCGCCCGCGTCTCCCACCTCCCCCACGTGATCGCCGAGGCGCTGGCGCTAGTCGGCGACCGCGGCGGCACCCTCGCCCAATCCCTGTCCGCGGGCTCCTTCCGCGGCGCAACCCGTGTGGCCAGCACCGCCCCGGAGCTGGTGCAAAACATGTGCGAGACCAACGCAGAGTCCCTCGTGCCGGTGCTGGACGAGTACATCGCGCGGCTGCAGAGCGCGCGCGACGCGCTGGCAGCCACTCCCCCGTCGATGCAAGAGCTCGCAGAGTCGGGTCACCGCGCCCACCTGCGCATGGCGGCGCGCAAGGGTGCCCGGCGCGAGTCGGTCTCTCCCGTGAAGATTTCGTCTCGCCCGGTGATGCGCGTGCACCCGGGTGCGGCGGGGTGGGTGACGCAGCTGACGCAGATCGAGTCCCTGGGTGGGCGTGTCGAGGTGTTTTAGGCACACAAAACGCCCCAGGCGCAATGCCTGGGGCGTGAGGTGTGGTGCGCCCGGAGGGATTCGAACCCCCAACCTTCTGATCCGTAGTCAGATGCTCTATCCGTTGAGCTACGGGCGCATTTCCTTCTTGCTGTCTCGCGACAACGAAGAAGAACATTACACCCAGGTGAACTTCCGGCCAAAACAGCAGGCCAGACGGGTAAATTACAGCCCGAGAACCGACTTCGCGATGAGGAAGTAGATGATCAGACCCGTCGCGTCGCAGAAGGTGGAGATGAAGGGGTTAGAAAATACCGCCGGGTCGGCGCCGACGGTCTTGGCCACAATCGGCATCATGCCGCCGACCATCGCCGAAATCGTGCATACGCAAAACAGGGTGGCGCCGATGACCATTCCGATGTCTTGGCCGAAAACGGCCCACGCAATGCCCAAGCCGAGCACGCCGAGCACCGCCCCGAGCGTGGCGCCCACTCGAAGCTCGCGCCACACGACTTTGAGGATGTCACCCTTGGACACATCGTTGAGCGCTAGCGCCCTTGTCACCGTCGTCGCCGCCTGGTTGCCGGTGTTGCCGCCGGTGCCGGTGAGCAGCGGGATGAACAGGGACAGGACGGTGACCTCAGCGAGGGTGCCCTCGAATATGTCCAAGACCTGCACCGTCAGGATTGCGGAGAGCGCCAGCACCAACAGCCAGACAATGCGCGAACGCACCAGCTTCAACACCGGCGTGGACAGGTACGGCTGCTTCAGGGACTCGGAACCGCCCTGGCGCGCGGAATCCTCACTGTCGGCGTGTTCGACGATGTCGGCGGCCTCGTCGTGCGTGAAGATGCCCACGACGCGGTTGCCGTGGTCCACCACCGGGAACGCGAGCAGGCCCGACGACAGCAGGCGCCGCGCGGCGTCCTCCGCCCCGTCGGTGTCGCGCAGGGACGGAATCTCGCGCATGATGTCGCCCACCTGGGCGTCCGGCTGCGCGACGAAGAGGTCGCGCAGGCTCACCGCGCCGCACAGTGTGCGCTCGTCGGCCACCACAGGGATGGTGTAGATGGTCTCGAGGTCGTCCGCGTGCGCGCGCAGTTTCTCGACGACATCCCGCACCAACTCCCCCGGCTCAACCACGGCGACCTGCGGGCTCATTTCGCGGCCGACCGAGCCCTTCTCGTACCCCAGAATCAGGTTGGTGTCCGCCCTGGCGTCCTCGTCGAGGTCCCCGAGAAACCGCTCGGCGATCTTCGGCGGCAGGTTGTCCAGCATGCGCACGCGGTCCTCCGCGCCCAGCGAGCTGAAGAGTCCGGCGACGTCGTCGCTGGCCAGCTCCTCCACGATCTCCGCCTGATGCACGGGATCGAGTACATCGAACACCGCTGACGCGCGCTCGGGCGGGAGCAGGCGGATGAGCACCGCCCCGCGTTCCGACGGCTGTCGCTCCACCACGCGAATGATCTCGTGCAGCGGAATATCTGCGAGTTCGTCTTGGATGCCGTCAAGGTCCCCGGAGTCGATCCGGCGCCGGCGAAGTTGTTTTTCAAGCTGGGCGAGCGTCGCCCCATTGGCCGTATTCACACGGTGAGGGTACCCGCCCCGACTGTGCTGCGCCCGCACAGCCACCCCGAAAAGCATTGTGCGCCCGGAGGGATTCGAACCCCCAACCTTCTGATCCGTAGTCAGATGCTCTATCCGTTGAGCTACGGGCGCGGTGGCGGAGATGACAGGATTTGAACCTGCGGCCCCCGTCAAGGGGGCAACTCCTTAGCAGGGAGCCCCATTCGGCCACTCTGGCACATCTCCAAGCCTCGATCCATCCTACCCGGAACGGTCCGCGCGACCAAATGGCCTGCAGAAAGTCCGTATACTCGCCAGCATGAAAATCCACACCTGGCTCACGTCCGGCCTCGCCGCCCGCGACACCTCCGACAACCCCTCTGACTACCTCGTTTGGTTCCCCGCCAAGCTGGATTCTCTCGCCACCGGCCCCTTGGTCGGCGAGAGCGCATCAGTGCCCTTTTACCTCACCCCGAAGACCTCCGCGCTGACCACAACCTCCGAAGGCATCGTCCTCCTCGGCGTCCCGCTCGGCGACCTCCAGGGCAACTGGCGCGCCGACAACCTCGGCACATCCACCGAGAGCATCGAGGAGCTCAACGATCTCCTGGGCAGCAACTTCGCCTACCGCAACGACGGCGCCGCGGTGGTCCAGCTGCGCGGCGAGTTCCCCGTCGAGCAGGTCCAGGTTGTAGCCGGCCAGAACCGTCCGGACACGAAGCGGGCGAAGGATTTGCTCGCCGGCGTCCCCTCGGACTTCCCCGGCGAGCGCCAGTTCCACACCATGCCGGAGCTGTTCCCGGACGAGCTCGCCTAAAAGCGGCGGAGACGGCGGGATTTGAACCCGCGGAGGGATAAACCTCGCCGGTTTTCAAGACCGGTGCATTCGGCCGCTCTGCCACGTCTCCACGTCGCCGAAAAAGCGACGAAATTACTGTACACCATGCGAAAGAGGAGCCCATGAAAGTGATCAGCAAGGACCTTCAGCTTGACGACGCAGCTACGCCCTCCCTCCGCGACGGCGAAGTCCTCGTCAAGGTGGCCGCGGCCGGTGTGAACCGCGCCGACCTGATGCAGGCCGCCGGGAAGTATCCGCCGCCGGAAGGCGAGCCCGAGATTATGGGGCTGGAGTGCGCGGGCGTGATCGCGGACCCGGGCACCACGGACCGCAAAGAGGGCGAGCAGGTCGGTTGTCTGCTCGCTGGCGGCGGGTACGCGGAGTACGTCGCGGTGCCGGAAGGCCAGCTCACGCCCATCCCGCAGGGGCTGACCCTGGAGGAGACCGCCGGTGTGGTCGAGGCGGCGTGCACGGTGTGGTCGAACCTCGGCATGCTCGCAGGCATCCGAGAGGGCGACCGGGTGCTCATCCACGGCGGCGCGGGCGGCATCGGCTCCTTTGCCATCCAACTGTGCAAGGCCATGGGGTGCGAGGTGGCGGTGACCGCAGGGTCCGCGGAAAAGCTGGAATACTGCCGCCAGCTCGGCGCCGATGTCCTCATTAATTACAAGGAACAGGATTTCGCGGAAGAACTGCCCGGGTGGGCGGACGCGATCCTGGACGTCGTCGGTGGGCCGTACCTGGAGCAGAACATCAAGGCCCTGAACACGGACGGGCACCTGATCGTCATCGCGGTGCAGGGCGGGCCGAAGGGCACCCTGTCGCTCGGGCGGATGATGCCGCGCCGGCTGTCGGTCACGGCCACCACCCTGCGCGCGCGGCCGCGGCCGATGAAGGCCGCAATTGTCGCGTCCACCGTGGAGCACGTCTGGCCGCTTCTCGAGTCCGGCGCGATCACACCGAACATTTCACAGCGCTTCCCGCTGGCGGACGCGAAGAAGGCGCACGAGCACCTGGATTCCGGCGAAAACACCGGGAAAATCCTCCTCACGGTTTCGTAGCCGAGCGGAAGCGAGGCTACGCCAGCGACGCCACCGTCCGCACCAGTTGCTCGATGTCGTTCTGGGTATTAAACGGCGACATGGAGATGGTGACGGCACCGCCCATGTCGGCGACACCCATGTCGTCGAGAAGCGGGCTCGCGCAGGTCTGGGTGGCCACAATGCCGTTGGCCAGCAGGCGGCGCAGCACGGTCTCCGAGGGCACGCCGGTGACGCCGAACGCGAGGCGCGGAATGCGCTCCACACTCGTGTCTTCTGCCGCCTCGCCGCTCACGCCCACGATGTGCACAGCGGGCAGCGTGCCCAAAAACGTGTGCAGGTCGTCGCGCAGCCCGTTGAGGTACGCAGTGGTCTCCCCCATCGAGTGCTTGAGGCGATTGCGGCGCGACGCGCGCCCGGCCGGCGCCTCCACCAGCGAGGCGTAGTGGTCCACGACGGCGGGCACCCCGCCAGCCAGCCCCTGGGAAACCTGCAGGTCCAACGCGCCCATGTCGAGGCGGTTGAACATGGCGGCATCGCGAAAGATCAGCGCTGCGATGTCCAGCCCGCCCAACTGGGCGACATCCACCGCCGCCACGTCAGCGCCCCAGGCGTCCAGGTCGAGGGGGCGATAGGGGGCGTACGCCGTGGCGTCGACAAGCACCCACGCGCGGGACTTTTCCCGCACCGCGTCCACGATGCCGGACACGCCAACCACGTTGCCCAGCTCGGCGTGGGCCGCCGGCACGGACACCAGGCGGGTCGAGCCGTCCGCGATCTCGGCGTACTGCCACGCCGGCAGGTCGCCGGTGGCCAGGTCGGCCTGCGCCCACTTCTCCTCCATCCCGGCGCGCTGCAGCCGCGCGGTTAGCGGCGCCCGGTCCAGCGGGTTGAGTACGACGGTGGAGCTGCGGCGCAGCATCGGGCGCATCGCCGCCACCAGCGCCGAGTACAGCGCCGGCACGTTGGGGCCGAGGATCACCTGGTTCGCGCCGACCCCGGCCAGGTCCGCGATAGCCACGCGCGCCATCTCCGGGTAGAGCTCTCCCTCGGGCTGGCCCAGCAACTGCTTGGAGTGGGAGCCCAGAACCGGCTCCGGCGGCGGCACGGACGCCGCGCTGCGGACGCTGCGCCACACCGCCGAGGCGACCTTTTCCGGCACCTGGGGCTGGTGGTGGGCGTTGAGGTACGTCCAGCCGTCGCTCAGCGAGGTGTACAAGCCGCGCACCCCCCACACGTCATACGCCACGGCCGACCTCCCTTCACGCAAGAATGCACCTCATTATGCACGCCCGTCCGACACGGCGCACACCGCCAGCTCGGGCACCAAAATGCGGTGCACTAGGGTGAACTGCGTGCACAACGTAGAACAGCTGCGCGCCGACGTCGCCCGCATGACCAGCCCTCCGGGCGAGAACACGCCGCCGTCGAAGTCCAAGACTTTCGGCCGCGCGTTCGAGGATCTGGTGCGCGGATGGAACCAGCACGAGCTGTGGCTGCAGCTGGGCTGGCAGGACATCAAGCAGCGGTACAAGCGCTCCACCCTGGGCCCGTTGTGGATCACCATCGCCACCGGCGTGATGTCGCTGGCGCTTGGCCTGCTGTACTCCATGCTGTTTCAAATCGACGTCGCGGAATTCCTCCCCCACGTCACCGTCGGGTTCATCGTCTGGGGCTTCATCTCCGGCTGCATCAAGGACGGCGCCAACGTCTTCATCGACAACGAGGGCCTGATCAAGCAGCTCCCATCGGCGCTTTCCGTCCACGTGTACCGCCTGGTGTGGCGACAGGTGCTGTTCCTGGCCCATAACATGGCGATCTGGCTGCTGCTGGTGCTCATCTTCCGCATCCCGTTGACCCTGCACACCCTGCTGTTCATTCCGGGCCTGGCGCTGCTGGTGGTCAACGGCGTGTGGGTCGCCATGTTCTTCGGCATGGTGGCCACGCGTTTCCGCGACGTCGCGCCGTTGCTCGAGGCGCTCGTGCAGCTCCTCTTCTACGTCACACCGATCGTGTGGACGACGCGCACGCTGAAGGAGCAGGGCGGAGTCGTCGAAAAGCGGGCGATGCTCGCGGAAATCAACCCGCTGTTCCACTACCTCGAAATCGTGCGCGCCCCGCTTATCGACGAACCTCTGGCCACCTACCACTGGGGCATCGTCATCGCGTGCACGGTGGCCGGTGTCCTGATCACTTTGCTCGCCATGAAGCGCTGGCGCTTCCGCGTGCCGTACTGGGTTTAGGAGGGCTCGGACTTGGTTTCCATCGACACCTACAACGCCTGCGTGGACTTCCCCATCTTCGACGCGAAATCCCGCTCCCTGAAGAAGGCCGTGATGTCGTCGGCCGGTGGCACGATTGGCAAAAACGACTCGAACACCGTGGTTGTAGAGGCGCTGCGCGACATCAACCTGCACCTGCGCGAAGGCGACCGCGTCGGCCTTGTCGGGCATAACGGCGCCGGCAAGTCCACGCTGCTGCGGCTCTTGTCCGGGATCTACGAGCCCACCCGCGGCGTGGCCGACGTGCGCGGCCGCGTGGCGCCCGTCTTCGACCTGGGCGTGGGCATGGACCCGGAGATCTCCGGTTACGAGAACATCATCATCCGCGGTCTGTTCCTGGGCCAGACGCGCAAACAGATGAAGGCGAAGATGGACGAGATCGCGGAGTTCTCCGAGCTGGGCGACTACCTCGCCATGCCGCTTCGCACCTATTCCACGGGCATGCGGGTCAGATTGGCCCTTGGCGTGGTCACCTCCATCGAGCCGGAGATTCTCTTATTGGACGAGGGCATCGGCGCCGTCGACGCCGCCTTCATGGCGAAGGCCCGGGTGAAGCTGGCCGAGATGGTGGAGAAGTCCGGCATCCTGGTGTTCGCCTCCCACTCCAACGATTTCCTGGCCCAGCTGTGCACCACCGCCCTCTGGGTGGACAAGGGCGAGATCAGGGAGGCCGGCCTCGTCGCCGACGTGGTGGGCGCGTACGAGGGGCCGGAGACCGGCGAGTACGTCGCGGAGCTGGTGGAGCGCTTCCACGGGGAGGGCGAAGCTGGCGTCGGCAAGCAGTAGGCCCCTCCAAATTAGTTCACCGGCTAGTGAACAAACCTCCGAAATCGCCGGTGATTTGTTCACTACCCCCAGGTCGGGAATTTGTTCACCCAAATGTGTTCACCCAACCGGTTTGCCGGAGTGAATTCTTTTCCGGAGCAGGTCCTCAATGAGCTCCAGGCACTCAAACATGGTCTCCGAGGCGCACCGTGCAGGCGTCCAATCGCCGCGGATCATTTTCAACGTGATGGAGGAGTCCTTGTTCCTCTGCTTCCGCTCCCCGTGATGGGCACCGTCATACATCACTGCGACTTTGATCTCCGGAATTGCCAGGTCAAAGACGGTGACAATCACCCCGTCGACGATAAACGGCACCTGTTCCTGCGCAGTGCACCCGTACTCGGCCGTCAGCGCCCGAACCAGCAGGCGCATCTCAGTTTCCTTGGGCGAGTCCGCGAGACAGCTGCTGCGGGCCAGCACCCCTTCCAGCCACTCGGCGTTGATCTTCTGCGCGGCCGCCGCCCGGATCTGGGAGGGCTGCACGCCGAGGAACCTGCGCGCGCAGTCAACGAGCTGGATCGCCATGACCTCCTCCTTGGTCAAGCCGGCAACCCCTACCGTCGCCCATCTGTGCCCGCCACGCGTGATCTCCTTCAGCGCCTGCACCACCGCGTCGGCGGGGGCCGCGGCCCGAATCGTGACGCCCCGGTGCCTGACTTTCCACACCTCACCCGGCCTCGCACTCGGGCGTCGCAGTGCCGGGGAGCATGCCCCGCCCGGCTGGTTTTTGGACGTAGCGCAGAACAACAGCGTGTCCGCCCCCTCCACCAAAAACCGCAGCCCGTACAACGCCAGCGCCGAAAACCCGCCGACCACGGCGCCGGGCCGCTCCACCGCGTGGGCAACCGCGCGCGCCGCCGCCGGGGCCCAGTAGGGCACCCCGCGCGGGTGGTGTTTGGCCCCCAGCTCCACCTGCCACTGCTCCCGACAATGGTTCACCGCCAGGTAGCGCTTCCCGCTGATCCTCTTGTACTCCGTCCCCGCAACGCGCTGGCTCGCGTGCGTGAGCACCGCCTCAAACTCCACATCCATGCCCACTTAGACGCAAGCCAAGCGCGTTTGGATCCCTCGGGCACAATAAAGGCCATGACTGCGCTTGATCCCCGCGGCACGACCGCCGCCGTGATTGTCACCCACCGTCGTGTTGAGCTGCTCAAACACTCGCTGGAGCAGGTGGTGAACCAGACGCACCCGGTGGATTGGGTGATCGTGGTGGACAACGGGGCGCAGGACGAGGTGCGGCAGCTTCTCGACGACCTCGCGGCCGAGCGCGCGGTCTATCTGCCCTCGAACACAAACCTCGGCGGCGCGGGCGGGTTCGCGTACGGGTTCCTCCACGCGCTCGCCCTGGGCGCCGACGCCATTTGGTGCGCGGACGACGACGGCCGCCCGAAGGACCACGGCGTCTTGGAGGAGCTGTACCGAACCGCCCAAAAGCACCAGCTGGCGGAGGTGTCCCCCGTGGTGGCCAACATCGACGACCCGGAAAAGCTGGCCTTTCCGTTGAGGCAAGGCACCACCTGGCACAGGCGAGTCGACGATCTAGAGGGCGACTTCCTCCCCCGATACGCCAGCTTGTTCAACGGCGCCCTGATCTCCGCGAAGGCGATGGAACGCATCGGCGTGCCGGACTACCGCCTGTTCATCCGGGGCGACGAGGTGGAGTACCACCGCCGCCTGGCACAGTCCAAGCTCAAGTACGGCACGGCGCTGACCACCTTCTACCTGCACCCGGACGGCTCCGGCGAGTTCCACCCCATCATGGGCGGTCGCGCCCACGCGCAGTGGCCGGACAACCCGACCAAGCGCTACTTCACCTACCGCAACCGCGGCTACATCATCAACCAGCGCGGTATGAAGACAATGCAGCTGCAGGAAGTGGTCCGCTTCGGCTGGTTCTTCCTCGTGGAAAGGAAGGACCCGAAGGGCTTCGTCGAATGGCTGAAGCTGCTCAGGCGGGGGGCGCGAGAGGATTTTCGGCGACCTTAGCCTCCTTGAAAATAAGGTGCCGCTGCAGCTCGAAGTTGGTCACGGTGGCCACGCCCTGCGCGATGACGAAGGAGACTGCGTCTTTCCACGGGTTCACCAGGCCTAGCGACGCCAAAGGTACATCCGTCACCCGCCACAGCACCAACTGGACCGCGAAGGTCACCGCGTAGAGCACGAACACGGCGCTGGCCTTCTTCGCGTTGATCTTGGCGTTGAAGGAGAACTTGGAGTTGAGCACGTACGCGGCGGCGGTGCCGAATACCCAGCCCACGGCCTTGGCGAAGTCGCGCTGCCACCCCAACGGCTCGTTGAGGGTGTAGGTGATGCCAAAGTCGATCACGGCGCAACCCACACCGATGAGCAGGAAGGGCACAAGCTGCCGTTTCAGGGTAGAAGTCGAAGCCACGGGCGATTACCCTACCCGCGCATGAGCTGGCGGTAGATTTCCAACATCGCGGCTTGGCTCCTCTCGCCGGCGACGGCATCGAGTCGGGCGAGGGACTCGGCGCAACGGGAGCGCATCTCGCCGTACGATTCCTCGTGCCCCAGCGAAGAGAAGATACTCTGGGCAATCTGCGCCGTTTCTTCGCCCGCGCAGCAGGTCAGCGCGAACACGATGGACCAAAACGCGTCTCGGGCCACCGGGTCGTCTTCGACTGGCAGTGAGGCCAGCCTCGGCCCCGCACCCACGTCCAACGCCTGCAACAGCGGCGCAAAGTCGTGGCCTTTGGCCCGCGCCATGAACTCGCGCACCTCGGCGCGCAGGCACCCCACCCCGGTAACCTCGCCGATCAGCCGCGCGTTGACCTTCGCGATGTCGAAGGGAACGCCGCCAAAGGCGCCGGAACCGGCCACGCACACGGACGGCGGGGTGGATTCGTCGCGCGGGTAAATATCTGCCAGCTGCATTTCAAAGGACCAAAGGCCGCGGGAAAAATGGGTGGATTGGCCGGGCGACCGGAGGACGTCGTGAAGCTTGAGCTCC
Source organism: Corynebacterium mucifaciens (assembly GCF_012396315.1). GTDB lineage: Bacteria > Actinomycetota > Actinomycetes > Mycobacteriales > Mycobacteriaceae > Corynebacterium > Corynebacterium mucifaciens. Next base: position 34,350 of record NZ_JAAXPF010000015.1, read on the forward strand.
TGCGGCGCGTCCGCACCGATACCCGTGGTGCCGAAGACCTCACCGACGACGTGGCAGCACTCGGCGATGGAGGTGGTTTCTTCGATGCCGACCCAGCGGTAGACCGCCTCGTCCGACACAAGCCCGACGCGCACGAGCAGCGTCGCACCCGCGCGGCGGCGCGCAAGGCGAATCACCGGCGCCAGGTGGCTTGAGCGGTAGAGGGTGCTGGACATGGCGCCCAATATAGGCTTATCCGGCATGAGGAAGCATTACAAAGGCGACGACCCGGACGCGATCCACGAGGCCGCGCAGCGTACCGACGCTCCGTTGTCCGACTTCATGGTCCGCCTGATGGCGGAAGAGATGCCCTTCGTGGACTCCAAAGGCAGGACGAGGATCTACGAGATCCTGCGCGAGCACAAGGAAGCCGGCAAACCTGTGATTTCCAGCCAAGAAGAGCTTCCCGCGGAGATTCGTAGCATCATGGACCTGTAATTCCCGCGTAGGGTTAGGGCCATGGAACTGACAACCCGATCCCTCTACGGCTGGGGCCGCACAGCCCCCTCAACTGCGCAGGTCCTGTCCACCGCCGACGTGGACACCATCGCCCAGGCAGTCAAGCAGGTGGCCGACGAGAACTCCGAGCTTCCGGAGCACAAGCGTCGCGGCGTGATCGCGCGCGGCATGGGACGCTCCTATGGCGACCCCGCCCAAAACGGCGGTGGTTTGGTCGTCGACATGACGCCGCTCAACCGCATCCACTCTATCGACCCGGACACCGGCATCGTGGACGTGGACGCCGGCGTGACGCTGGATCAGCTGATGAAGGCGGCGCTGCCCTTCGGCCTGTGGGTGCCGGTTCTGCCGGGTACCCGGCAGGTGACCATCGGCGGCGCCATCGGCCCGGACATCCACGGGAAGAACCACCACTCCGCCGGCTCGTTCGGCGACCACGTACTGTCCATGGAGCTGTTGGTGGCGGACGGGCGAGTGCTGCACCTGGAGCCGAACGGCGAGAACGCCGAGCTGTTCTGGGCCACCGTCGGCGGCATGGGCCTGACCGGCATCATCCTGCGCGCCCGCATCCAGATGACGTTCACGGAAACCGCCTACTTCATCGCGGATACCGACCGCACGGACACGCTCGACGAGACGATCGCCCTGCACTCCGACGGCTCGGAAGTGAACTACACCTATTCTTCCGCCTGGTTCGATGCCATTTCCGGCCCCCCGAAGACCGGCCGCTCCACCATCTCCCGCGGTTCGCTGGCCACCCTGGACCAACTCAAGGAGTTCGCGCCGAAGCTGGCCAAGGACCCACTGAAGTTCAACGCCCCGCAGCTGATGACGGTGCCGGACATCTTCCCGTCCTGGACCATGAACAAGCTCTCGCTCATGGCCATCGGCGAGGCGTACTACCTGATGGGCAAGCCGTCCAGGAACGACGTGAAAAACCTGACGCAGTTCTACCAACCGCTGGACCTTATCGGCGAGTGGAACCGCGGCTACGGCAAGGCCGGCTTCCTGCAGTACCAGTTCGTGGTGCCAACCGACGCCGTCGAGCCGTTCAAGGACATCATCTACGACATCCAAGCTTCCGGCCACTACACGGCACTGAACGTGTTCAAGCTGTTCGGCGAGGGCAACCAGGCGCCGCTGTCCTACCCGATGAAGGGTTGGAACGTGTGCGTGGACTTCCCAATTCGAGAAGGCCTCAACGAATTCCTCGACCGCCTCGACGACCAGGTCATGCAATTCGGCGGCCGCCTCTACCTGGCCAAGGAGTCCCGCACCTCCGCGGAGAAGTTCCACAAGATGTACCCGGAGCTGCCCGCTTGGCTAAAGACCCGCCGCGAAATCGACCCGACCGGCGTGTTCGCGTCCGATATGTCCCGCCGACTCGAGCTGAACTAAGGAGAACCGACCATGTTGAATGCAGTAGGCCAAGCCCAGCACATCCTGCTCCTCGGTGGCACGAGCGAGATCGGCCTCGCCATCGTCGACGAGCTCGCCTCCCGCGGCGGCAACCCCACCGTCACCCTGTGTGCGCGCAAGGACTCCCCGCGTATCGACGGTGCTATCGCCGAAGTCCAGCGCGCCGGCGCAGGCCACGTGCGCCTGATCGACTTCGACGCACTTGATTTCGCCTCCCACCCGGCCGTCATCGACGCCGCCTTCAAGGACGGGGAGGTCGACGTCGCGGTTGTGGCGTTCGGCACCCTCGGCGACCAGGAGCAGCTCTGGCAGGACCAGGCGGCGGCAGTCGCGTCCGCGCAGACCAACTTCACCGCCCCGATGTCCGTCGGCGTCCTGCTGGGCCAGCAGATGAAGCGCCAGGGCCACGGCAAGATAATTGCGATGTCCTCCGTGGCGGGCCAACGCGTGCGCCGCTCCAACTTCGTCTACGGCGCGTCCAAGGCCGCCATCGACGGTTTCTACCTGCAACTCGGCGAGGCCCTGAAGGACGACGGCGTGACCGTCACCGTCGTGCGCCCCGGCCAGGTGCGCACCAAGATGACCAAGGGCCTTGACGAGGCCCCGCTGACTGTGAACAAGGAAGACGTCGCCGAGGCAGCTGTCGACGCCGCCCTGGCCGGCAAGTCCTCCGTGTTCGTGCACAAGCTCTTCGGCCCGATCTCGATGGTACTGAAAGCCATCCCGGCGCCGATCATGAGCAAGCTGAACTTTTAGGGGCGTCTAGAGGTTTTTCGGCCGAAAAAGTTCCCCGCCCGGGAACTTTCTTCAAAAACCCCTTAGTGCCAAGGTGGTTGTGAACGACGAACCGTAGGAGGTTTTGTTCATGACCGATTCGCAGTTGCCTCAGTTGGTGCCGTCGGTGTTGACGTCGGCTCCGGCTGTTGAGGTCCCGGTGGTTGC
>NZ_JAAXPF010000016.1 GCF_012396315.1 Corynebacterium mucifaciens
CGGGAGGGAGTGGGAGAGTAGGTTACCGCCGACGCGTAAAACTTGATATGTTGTGGCACCTGCCACCACACCAGATGCCCCGTGGGGTTGGTGTGGTGGCGGGTGCCCTTTCGTTTGTGTGCGGTGTTGTACATTTTGACACCGCACGATGCTGACCTGGGGTGATGCGGGCGGGATTGCCCGTGCACGTCAACTTTTACACCGGGGGCCACGCGGTGTTCAGCCGGAAGTGGCGGGGCGCCTCATTGAGCGGGTCGGTAAACGCCAACGCCACGCAACGCAGCAGCATCGGCTGCCTGAAGTCCTCGGTGTCGGCCGGCAGCAGCTCCGGGTAGATACGGTCTCCCAGGATCGGTGACGCCTCCTCCATCATCTGCACGCGCAATTGGTGCGTGCGTCCGGTTACTGGGTGCAGTCGGTAGCGGCCTAATGGTGCCGTTGTGTTGTAGCGGATCTGAAGAGCGGTCTCTGTAGACGCGTCCAAACGGCCCACGCCCGCCACGATGGTCTTTGCGTTGGGCTGAACGTCGGGGTGCACCACTGCGGCGGGCTCACCGTGTTGTTTGGTCAGGTGGTGGAGCCAGGTTGTGGCCGGAGGGACGTCGTGAAGCGGGGCGATGGCCTCGTATTCCTTCCGCACCTCTCGTCGAGCAAAGAGCTCCTGGTACGCGCCTCGTATTTCCCGCCGTTTGGTGAAGAGGAGCAAGCCAGATGTCGCGCGGTCGAGGCGATGCGCAGGGGTGAGATCTTCGTTGGCAGTGGCGCGTCGCAACCGTACGGTCGCGGTTTCGGTGATGTGGCTTGATCGGGGCATGGTCGCCAGGAACGGCGGTTTGTCCACCACGAGGAGGTCCTCGTCCTCGAAGACCGTGGTGATCTCGAAGGGTACCGGGCGTTCGGGGGCGGGGCGTCGATAGAAGAAGACATCGGTGCCTGGCTCGAGCCAGGTATCTGGGCTCAGCTGGGCCCCGTCGCGGGTGACTACGAGGCCGTCGGCGAACCTCTCCAGTACTGCGGCCTCGTCATCTGCCGGGTGGCGGTACCGCTGTGTGGACACGAGGTGCCAAACAAGGTCTGCGGCGCGGATGCCGTCGCCAGCTGGAACTCGCGCGCGGCTGGCGCCGAGGCCGTTGCGAGGCGGAAGCGGTCCAGCGCTCTTCGTCTTCTTCCTTGCCATGGTGTGTAGTAGATTAACGCGCATGGATCTTGGAGCATTGGTTGAACCGTTGGTGGCATTCTTCTCCCAGGGCGCTGGTAAGGCATTCCTGGATGTTCTCACTGTGATTTACCGGGTGCTGTACCCTGCGAACGCGCCGGCAGCGACTCCTATCGAGCTGCCGCGCTAATTACACCGCGGCACTAGACTGTGGGTTATAAGACCGATCCGAGGAAAGGTTTGAACATGACCCACGACGATATCGTCATCGTTGCCGTCGACGGCAGCCCCGCTTCCGACAACGCTGTGCGCTGGGCAGCGAACACGGCGATGAAACGCAATATCCCTCTGCGGCTCGCCGCGAGCTACTCCATGCCACAGTTTCTGTACGCAGAAGGCATGATCCCGCCCCAGGAGGTCTTCGACGATCTCCAGCGGGAGACGCTGAAGACGGTCGATCGCGCTCGGGAAATCGCGCTCGAGGCGGCACCCGATCTGCGCATCGGTCACGCGGTGGCGGAGGGGTCACCTATTGACATGCTGCTGGAAATGTCGCGGGAGGCCACGATGGTTGTGATGGGCTCTCGTGGGCTGAACGGGTTGTCCGGGCTTGTCCTCGGCTCCGTGTCTGCGGCTGTAGTGTCCCACGCGTACTGCCCGGTGGTGGTCGTGCGTGAGGACAACGCGGTGACCGATGCGAACAAGTACGGCCCTGTCGTTGTCGGCGTGGACGGCTCCGATGTGTCCCGCCAGGCCACCGAGGTGGCCTTCGTAGAGGCCGCAGCCCGCGGGGCGCAGCTGCACGCTGTGCACGCGTGGGTGGATACGCAGATCCAAGGCCCGGGGGCTGGATACGCCGTGGCCGACGATCATTGGCAGGCAGTGCGGTCCGAAAAGAACCAGCTACTGGGCCGGTACCTGGACGAGCTGATGGAGAAGTACCCGGACGTCGAGGTTACGAAATCTTTTACCCGTGAGGGCCCGGTGCGTGCCTTGGCGGGCGCAGCCGAAGGTGCGCAGCTGCTGGTCACCGGCTCGCACGGGCGTGGCGGTTTCAAGGGGATGCTGCTGGGCTCCACGTCGCGCGCGTTGCTCCAAGTCGCTCCGTGCCCCATGATGGTAGTGCGTAGCCAAGATGCGTAGTCAAACTGTTACGCAATCGCACGCGGGGCGTTGCACGCCCGGCGGGTGGTAATGGAACAATGGCAGCGTACTGAACACACAAATGAGAAGAGGTTAGTAATTATGACACCTACCCTGGGTTTCATTGGCTGGATTATTATCGGCGGCCTTGCAGGTTGGATCGGTTCCAAGGTCCAGAATCGTGACGCGCAGATGGGCATCGGCCTGAATATTCTGGTCGGTATTATCGGTGGTCTCCTCGGCGGCTGGCTGCTCTCCGCGTTCGGCGTCGATGTCGCAGGCGGCGGGCTGTTCTTCAGCTTCCTCACCTGCCTCCTGGGCGCAGTGATTCTGCTGTGGATCATCAACATGGTGACCAGCAAGCGTCGCTAGGCGTAACGCCTGCGTCCCCCGGTGACCCCGGGGGATTTTTTCTTGCGCGTTGTAATATACGAACCGGTTTGTCTATATTGAGAACCGACCAACGCACGAAGGAGCCATCCTTGCCAACCACCAGCAAAAAGAAGCCGTCGACGCGACGCCGCGACCGGCCGAGCCCCCGGCAAAGGCTGCTGGACGCGGCGACGAAACTGTTCACAGAGGAAGGCATCCGCGTCATCGGCATCGACCGGATCTTGCGCGAAGCGGACGTGGCGAAGGCCTCGCTGTATTCCCTGCTCGGCTCGAAGGACAACCTGGTTATCGCCTACCTGGAGCAATTGGACGAGCAGTACCGTGCGCGTTGGGGCGAGCGAGCGGCGAAGGCGCCGGACGCCGACGCAAAGATCCTCGCGTTCTTCGACATGGCTATCGACGAAGAGCCGGAGAAGGATTTCCGCGGCTCACCCTTCCTGAACGCCGCCGGTGAGTACCCGCGACCGGAGGTGGAGTCGGAGGAGCGCATTGTCGCGGCGTGCGTGGCGCACCGCGCTTGGATGCACCAGACCATCACGACCCTCTTGACGGAAAAGAACGGTTACGAATCCTCCGCCCTCGCAGACGAGCTGCTCATCTTCTTAGACGGCGGCCTCTCCGGCGCGCGGATCCTGCACAGCCTCGAGCCGCTGCGTACTGCCCGGGCATTGGCGGAATCCACGCTGGGCGCCCCGCCGCCGGATTACTCCATCTAGGACAACCTGACGACCCGCATGACTTCGCCCCACTCGGGTTTGCCCGCGCCAGCGGCGCCAACGACCGCAGCGCAGCGCCGAATCGGCGTATCGCAGGTGATCGGGGCGTGTTCCTCACGGTTGGTGTGCTGCTGCTCCCCACAGAGCTCGGGGACGCGTTTGCCAAAATGTACATCCCCGCGTTCGGGCAGGACTACCAGTTCGCCATCGTCGAGGGCGTGCACGAGCACGAGTTGCGCGCTGGCCCGGGGCATTATCCGGACACACAACTTCCGGGGCAGGACGGCAACTTCGCGGCGGCCGGCCACCGCGTGGGCAAAGGGGCGCCCTTCAACGACCTGGGGGCACTGGAGGCGTGCGACGCCGTGGTGGTGGAGACGAAGCCGGAGTGGGTGACCTACCGCGTCCTGCCGATGTCACAGGATCCGGCGGCACGCCGCGACGAAGGGGCGAACTGTCTGCCAGCGCCGCTCAACGAGCGCGTTGCGGCCGGCGATTACGCCCGGGTTAGGGGGGGCGCGAGATTACGGTGCCCGGCAACATCCGGGTGATCAACCCCATGCCGGGGGCGCGCTCCACAGCGGTGGAGCCGGGCATGGAAGGTCTGATCACGCTGACAACGTGCCACCCGCAGTTCTCCAACGCGGAGCGCATGATCATCCACGCGGTGCGCACCGACGTGCAGCCGAAGAACCCGGGCGCCGGCCTTCCGGCGGCCATGAAAGAGGTGCGGTAACGATGTACGCGGCACTCTGGCGCAAGCTTCCCGGCCCCGCCCCGGTGAAGTGGCTGCCCACCCTGATTCTCCTCACCGGCCTGTTTTTCCTGCTCATGGAGGTTGTTTTCCCGTGGGTGTCGTCCTTGATGCCGTACAACGACGTGGCGGTGTAGCAGCGGGGCGTAACGGCTACAGCCAGCGCGGCACCGGCGGGGCCCAGGCACGCAGCTTGGCTAGCAGCTCCTGCGGGTCGTCGGCAATGACCATGTGCGCGCGGTCTGTGGGTCGCATGAAGCCCTCGGCGACCATGTGATCCACCATCGCCACCAGCGGCGCCCAGAAGGCGCTGCCCAGCAGTCCAATGGGTTTCCGGTGCAGGCCCAGCTGCTGGTTGGTCCATTCCTCGAACAGCTCGTCCAAGGTTCCGGCGCCACCGGGCAGGGCCACAATCGCATCGGCGAGCTCGCTCATGCGCGCCTTGCGCTCGGACATCGTCGCCACTACGTCGAGGCGTGCCAGCCCGTCGTACTGCAGCTCGTAGCCGGCAAGCTGCTCGGTGATGACGCCAATGCTCTTCTGCGCTCCCTCGGCCACCTCACCCATGAGGCCTACCCTGGCCCCGCCGTACACCAACGTCACGTCGGCTTGGGCCAGCGCTTCCCCGAACGAACGGGCCAGCGCCGTATACGTTGGGTTGGTGCCTGCCCGTGCGCCGGCGTACACCGCGATCGCGGAAATCTCGCGGGCTTTGAGCGCAGGGAAGATCTGCTCCCGCAGCAAGGGTGCCAGTACAGAACCGGCGGGGTCCGTGGGGTCGATCCAGCGCGCTTCGGCGATCTCGGCCGCCGGCCGAGGCGTTAGCCCTACGCCCGGGTGCAGGAAAACCGTGGAGGTGACGGTCTGGCCCGGTTCGTTGGACGCGGGCGCGCTGAACTGGCCCAGGTAACTCAGGTTTTCCGGGTCGACCTCGATGCCTACCTCTTCCCGGGTTTCGCGCAGCGCGGTCTGCACCACCGTCTCGCCGGCCTCCGGCTTGCCGCCCGGCAACTGAAAACGCGGGCTGCTATGTTTGCGCACGCAGAGCACGCGCCCGCTGTCGTCGGTGAACACGATGGCGGCTACGGAAATGGTCATAGGGCTAGGGTAGTGATGACCTCTCTCGCCACCGCCTCGGCTTTCACGGACTCGTTTTGGTTGGTAAAGACGGCCACGGCTACCGGCCCCTTGGAAACGGCGTACGCAGCGCCGATCCGGCACGGCACGTCCCCGCCGCCGTGGCGTCCGCCGTCCCAACCGCCGGGCAGGGTCGCGTCCACCGGAGCTGCCCAATCCACCACCGCGCGAGCATCCTCCGCGGAGCCCACTTAACGCACGATCACGGTCAGCTGCGGCTCCTCCGCAGTGGACCAGAACTGGCGCGCGGGCGGCTCGAAGTGGGTGTCCGTGCCTACCCCGGTGACGCGCTGCCCGTTGGTCTGGGCCACCCACTCCGCGCCCAAAGCGCAGTGCCTGTGGCTGATCGACCCCGTCTACGCCGACGAGTCGGGTAAGTCCCCCAATATGGTGCTTCTGGCGGCGACCAGCCGGACCCTGGGCGGGTTGCTGGACCACGACCCGAACTTCGCCCACAGGTTCAGCCGCAGCCCCTTCTACACGGGCGACAGCCCGGATCGCTATATCTGGTACCGGCAGCATCACCGTATTGACCGGTTGTCCGACTTCATCAGGGAGGTGCGCGAGGTGGCCGACGAGCCCCAGCACGTCTCGCCCCGCCAGGAGTTCTCCAGTGGGCGCGAGCTCATCGAGACGGTCAAGGCACGCCGCGAGCGGGCCCAGGCCTTCCGCGCGATCGCCGATGAGATCGAAGTCGAGATGGGTGAAGAAACAGATCGCTACAACCCGGATCTCATCGACGGGGTCTTGGTGCGCTGGATTAACCCGGGACGCGCTGCCCGCGACGAAACGGCGTTTCGCCACGCGTTGAAGACCGCCCACCGCCTGCGCGCAGCGGGGGAGCGGATGACCGATGCAGCGATCATCGACGCCTACGAGCGTGCCTACAACATCGCCCAGCGCGAAGGTGCTGACGGTAGGGCAGCGGAGATGCCGCCGATGCGCGATCGTCAGACCATCGCCCGCCGTGTGCGCAGCTACGTCACTCAGGGCAAGACCGACTCCTACGGCACACCGACTGCAAAGTACGCCACCACAAGCCAACGTAAGGCCCTGGCCACCATGGGCCGCAGAGGCGGTAAGAAAGCCGCCAAGCGGTGGGAAACAGACCCGGAAGGCGACTACGCCCAACAACAACGCGCCACGATGAAGAAGACACACCGGCACAAGAAAATGCAGGGGCAGGCCACGCGCGCGTGTGCAACTGTTCATCGGCGAGGCCTACGCCGACACCGGGAAGATCCCCACTCGTCGAGAGATTATGCGCGAGACGGGCCTCTCAGAGGCCACGGTGAAGCGTCACGTCCGCTCCCTCCGGGAGGACGGCCTCATGCCGGGCTGGGGAGTCACACCGTAAGCAATATACGGTTCCCCTGCCCCCAAGGCAGTAAAGGAGAACCTCTGCTTCGAGGTACTTCTGGGTGGCGAAAGCCCCTGGGGATCTATAGGGGAGATTGGGGAATGCCCCGGGTTTTCGAACGCCAGTCTGAAGTGCGGGTTGTTTAGAGTGGGGGGGAGTGACCTCCCCTGCTACTCTTCGTTTGGATCGCGCGACTATGCGCCAGAACCTCGACCGCTTCAAACTGCGGTGGCGCGACCGTCTCGATGCTTGGGGCAGTGCTGATCAGGGCGCGCTAGAGCGCAAGTATGCGCAAAGTTACTGGTCGGAGTTGTTCGAGTGCTTCGGCATCACTGCATCCCGTACCGCCGAGGCTGGACGGTCTCCTTGAGGAACTCCTCCGGGGTCCAGTAGGTTCTATCCCAGTAGCAGATGCTACTGCGCGGCTCGATGGTGATGAAGTGCTCGGGCAGGACTAAGTCATATGTCTGAGCGATAACCCTTTGACCCCTGGATTGCAGGGCTACGGCCGTCTCCGCGACGTCTAGGCTGTTGTCGGGTCCGATGGGCACGTCGAGGAAAGTGACGTTATCCTTGTCGAAGTCCACGCGCGCGGTCACGCACTTACCGTCCTCGACGGTAGACACGATTTTCCACGTATCTTCTTCTCCGTCGGTGCCTGTGAGGGTGAGGAATCCCTCTAAGTCGGTGCCGAAATTTTTTTCGTTAACGAAGAAGTCGTCAAGTAGGGCAGAGTTTTCCTCGACGGTCTTTCCCAAGTGAAACGGTAAGCCGAGCGTGGTAGTGAAATTCACTGGTTTCGCCTTTCCTTTTTGGTTAGGCCCGGACTGGGGATTGGGGCAGCGTCCAACAGATTGATGCCAGCTCGTTTTCGAAAATATAGAAACTCATGTTGTGTTCAGGCAGCGTGAGAGAAGAACCGTCGTAGAGGGACTCAATGCCCATGTCGTGCAACTGGTTTTGAAATCGGATGGGGCGTAGTGCCATAGAGACGCCCAGGAACGTGTCACTGGGGAAGAGCGTCGAAATCTCGAGACTAGTAAAAACCTCTTCTTCGAGAGACCCCCTCAGCGACCGTCGGCTACCATCCAGGGCATCAACCAGATTGAGGAGGAGCGCGAGCGTCCGCGGAAGGCTGCCTCCCTGAAGGCGTGGCATCTCGGCGACCCGATCCGGTTCCTGCTCAAGCGGCGCGACGGGTAGACGGGGCCGGGTGCGCCCCTAGTAGGAGGCGGGCGGGTCGCTTGCCGGGAACGATTCGTCGATGCGCTCGTCGACGAGCTCGTCGCCGTTCATCGTCCCGGCCGCGCCGTCGTCCTGCGGCGACAGAGTCGCGTCATGCTCGCGCGCGTCGTTTGTGTCCTCGGCGGGATTGCGGTCTGAATTCGTGCTCATTATGTCCTCCACGGGCTGCATCGTTCTTGCAATCCGAGATTACTCGGCCAGCGCAGCCCCCGCAGGCACGCGTGCCGTGAATTTCCCGGATGCCCGGCGCGGGGTGGACCACCCGCCTACCATGCCTAGAAACATAAGAAAGTAGGCATATGAGCACGGGAGTGCTCGGAAGGGTAACCCAGTGCGATGCTGAGCCGATTCGACGAACCGCCCCGCCCAGACCAACCGTTGATCGTGATTCTCAGCGACGACACCGATGAAGAAGACCACAACGTGCTCTTCCCGGCCCTGCGCGACCGGGGCACCTCCGTGATCCGCGTCCACCCTCACGAGCTGGTGGTCAATATCCGGGACGGGGTGCAGTCATTCTCTGCGGCGGGCCTGGAATTCACACCCGATCTGGTGGTCGGGTGGGTCCTGGAGGATCTGTTGTTCCCGGGGATGGCCCATCTGGAGGCGTTCGCCGCCGCGGGAGTCCCCGTGATCAACTCCGCGCTGACCCTCTTCAGGGCGCAGAACAAGTACGTTACCAGTGCCCACCTGGCTGCGGAGGGCGCCCTGGGCTACCCGGTCATCACAGGCCGGGACCCGGTCGCGCTCCGCTCGTGGATGGCTGAGCTCGGCGGCCCGGCCGTGACGAAGCCCTTCTTCGGTTTCGGCGGCCGTGGTCTCCAGCGCGCGGACACCGCCGCCGACCTCCAGCCAGTCCTGGCCGGGGTGGAGCAGAGCGGGGAGAACTACTACGCCATGCCGTGGGTTCAGAACCCGGGCCGCGACATCAGGGTCTACACCGTCAACCACCACGCGGTGTTCGCGATGTACCGTTACGCGCCCGCGGGGCAGTGGGTGACCAACGTGAAGGCGGGCGGCCAGATCGCGATGTGCCCCCTCACCGAGGACATCAGTGCCCTCGCCTCCCGTGCATCCCGCGCCGTGGGAACGCTGATCGGGGGAGTGGACATCGGAGAGGACACGGCCACGGGCGAACTCGTGGTCTACGAGGTCAATTCCTGCCCTACCTGCGAGCCGCCGGTCCTCCTGGCCGCGGCGGATTTCCTTGCGGCCGCAGCCCGCGACGTCGACGCTGCCGTGCGCACGTGGCGGCCGGCGAAGGTCTACGACGGCGTGGATGACGACCCGGCTCTCTTCCACCCGAGCAAGCACGGGCTCATCCGTCAGCGGTGACGGCCGGCCCGCAAAGGAAACAGCCGGGCCGCCCGGGGATCACCCGGCGTTCCGGCCAGCCGCGGAGCGCAGCACATCTGCGGCGTCGCGCTGTAAGGGGTCTGGTGCGAAAGGCTTCGCCTTCCTTGCCCCTTGATGCTTCGTTGCCGACGCCGCTGTCGGCCCCTGGTTCAGCGCTACACAACCCCGCCCCGCGATCACCGTCCGCCAAAACCAGCCCCCACAGCGTCGTTTCTCGACGCTCCGGCAGAATCATCGATACATTTGCAGTAAACATGCTGCGCTGGCGCGCTGGTGGTGGTGGACTCGGTTGGGAGGTGGTGGCTGCGGTGCTGACGATTGCGAAGTTGCATGGTGAGTCGGTGGCGTACTACGAGTCGACTGTTGATGCCGAGCGGGTGGTTTCTGCGGGGCCGGATGGGTATTACTCGGAGGATGGTTCGGCTCCTGCGCGGGCGTGGGTGGTAGCGCGCAGTGGTGATAAGGCGGCGCGTGTGGTGGCGGCTTTGGGTGTTGAGGTTGGCGCTCGTGTGGAGGGCGCGGGTGTGCGCGGCTGGTTCAACAAGGCGGTTGCGCCCAGTGGGGTGAAGTTGGGTCGTGCGCCGGGTGTGCGTGGGGTGCCGGGGTTTGATCTGACGTTTTGTGCGCCGAAGTCCGTCTCGATCATCTGGGGGTTGAGTCAGGATGCGGCGGTGCGTCGCGCGGTGGATGTGGCGCATGCGCGGGCGGTGGAAAGCGCGCTTGGTTATCTCGCGGAGCATGCCGGCTACACGCGCCGAGCCGACGGGGTGGATCGCTCGGTGATGGTGGTGGATCGTCTGGAGGGGTTGTCGGGTGTGCGCTACGAGCACCGCACGTCGCGGGCGGGGGATCCGCATGTGCACTCCCATGTGTTGTTGGCGAACAAGCAGTTGTGTGCGGACGGGAAGTGGCGCACGGTCGATGGGGTGGGGTTGTTTCATGAGGCGCGTGCGGCGGGCACGATCTATCAGGCGGTGCTGCGCGAGGAGTTGAGCACGCGTCTGGGTGTGCGGTGGGCGGAGGTATCCAACGGATGCGCGGAGATCAAGGGGTTGGACAACCGGGCGCTCATCAAAAAGTTTTCGGCGCGGATGTCGGAGATTGATCAGTGGCGCGCCAGTGGCCCGGGCACGTGCGGCGATATCTCAGTCGCCCGCAGCTGGTGATAACGGGGAAACACCAACCGGCCCAAGTTGCCCTTCGACGCTGGCTCCCGCAGGGCGTAGTCCCGCAGGATACGCAGAAACAACTCCGGCTCGAACACCTCCCGCCACAGGTAGGCGGTGTCGGAGACGTCCGGGTTGACCGGATTGCCGGCGTGGCCGTCGTTACCCTGATTGAACGGCAAGAAGAACGTTTTCAGTTCATCCAGGGCTGTGGTCATGTAGACCTCCTGGTCGGACACCGCGAAGTGCACCAGTGCCCGACCAGGCTTGAGCAGGGGTCTGTTCTTGGTCGGTTTGCGATCCACCTTGTACTGCTTGATGGCATCACGCACCGTCTGGGTGTTGTCCGTCTTGAGTTCCAGGGTGGCCACCGGGATACCGTGCGAGCGCTGGGGGAGCCTCTGGAACAGGCAAGGGAAACCCCACAAGATGGCCAAGGCTCTAGTCGCCGACTAGCCTCCTTCGCCTGAGGATCCATCCAATCCGGCCCCATGTGGCTAGGGTGAGGTAACCTCACCTCTCCTATTAAACACGGGTAAACTCGGTTATAAACATCCCGTCCCGTGAAAGGATCACCACGTGTTCGTCACCGATCTGCCCGACACCAAATCAGCCCACTTAAGTCCGGAACACAGCGAAACCATCAGGGCAACGCTGCCTCTGGTCGGGGAAAATATCGAAACCATCACCCGCGTCTTTTACTCCAAGATGTTCGCCGCGCACCCGGAGTTGCTCTCCGACCTGTTCAACCGAGGTAATCAAAAACAGGGTGCCCAGCAGAAAGCACTGGCGGCATCGGTGGCCACCTTCGCCACGCAGCTGGTTGACCCGAGCGCACCCGACCCGGTGATGATGCTCGACCGTATTGCCCATAAGCATGTTTCGCTCGGCATCACCCCCGACCAGTATCAGATCGTCCATGACAACCTCATGGCCGCCATCGTCGATGTCCTGGGTGATGCCGTCACGCCTGAGGTCGCGGAAGCTTGGGACAAGGTCTACTGGCTCATGGCGGACGTTCTGATCAAACACGAGGCCAAGCTCTACGCCTCCGATAACGTCACCCCCAGTGAAGTGTTTCGCACCGCAACGGTCACCGAGAAGGAAAGGCTCAGCGAGGATGTGACTGCCTACACTCTGACCGGGGACTTCTCAGTGCCGCGACCGGGTCAGTACACCTCTGTTGGTGTCAAGCTTCCCGACGGTGCTCGACAGCTGCGCCAGTATTCCATAATCGGTGGTGACGCGAACCGTTACCGCATCGCGGTTCTCACCGAGGGTGAGGTTTCCACCTTCTTGCGCGACAACATTGAAGTCGGAGACACCGTGGATGCGACCCTCGCCGCTGGCGACCTGGTCCTCCGTGAGGGGGACAACCCGGTAGTGCTCGTCTCATCCGGTATCGGTTCCACTCCAATGGTAGGTATCCTCGGTCATCTCGCCGCAGAAGAGCCGAGCCGCAAGGTGACATACCTCCACGCAGATGTGAGCGAAGAATCGTGGGCTCAGCGCGAGGAATCGCGCGAGCTCATTGCCACAATCGCGGATGCGACAATGGGAGTGTCTTTCAGGGATGCCGGTCAGCGGGTGAACATCGCGGAATACGACCTTGCTGGTGCCGATGTCTATCTCTGCGGCGGTGTGGCATTTCTGCAGGCTCTGCGCGCCGACATTGAAGCCCTGCCGGCCGATAAATCCCCCAAGGGCGTCTACTTCGAGCTGTTCAGCCCGAATGATTGGCTCGTGGGTTAAACCCCCGGAGTATCGGCGGGGGTTGTGCCGAAACGCACCCCACACTGCCCTGGCCTGTCGAAGGGGAACAGGCTAACCGCCTCGGATGCGCATACTTCCTGCAGATAACCTTCGTGCATCACACAGATCGCAGGCGCGGGGCGCTGCCCGCCAGCCGTGATGAAGGGGCAGGCGTGTAGGCCAACTTCGTTGCCACCGTCGCGAAGCCTGGGATCGAACCCCATCTCGCGCAGTCTGGAGACCAGTTCTCCCATCCGACGCTCTGGGGGTAAACCCGCTGTGGCGCGCCGAGCCCAAGCGCGCCCTGCCTCCCGGGCGGTGTTTCCATCAGAATCCGGCAGCAGCTGGGCTAACACCTCAACGAGGGAGATGTACTCGGTGGCCACACTGTCTTGGCGCGGGGACCGGGCGAAATAGACCTGCCGGGGGCGCCCACGTCCACCCGCGGCAGCTGGAATGGAGAAGACGATACCGTCTTGAATCAACTCGTCGAGGTGACCGCGAATGGTGTTGACGTGCATGCCGAGGGCGTCACTGAGCTCGTCGACGCGTGCGCCTTCCGGAAACTTTTTGAGCGCCCCCAGTACCTCGCGTTGCTTCGCGCTCAAGCGTGCTGCGGCACGGAGCAGCTCTGTTGTGGGCCGCGGAATATTGCTGTTAGACACCGTCCCACCTCTTTTACCGTCATCTACAGAATTCAAACCATCATTTCCGCACTTAAACAGGTTTACCACCGAAAAGCAGCGTGGCGGACGCGCAAGGAATGTGTAGTTCTAGAAGGCAATGGTGGGTATGCCCGTCACCACGGTAACTACTGCCACCGTTGTGACTGCCACCCCGAGTTGTACCACTGCGTGGGCATCGTATCCTCGCGCCGGAGGTTCTGCTTTGTCCTTTAATACTGCCAATTGACTTTTCACTCCGCTACCCAGCAGGGGCAAAAAGGCCAGGAGCACGCCGAGAACAAGCAGGCTCATGGCCATGCGCAACGCGGAGTTCTGCGCCAGGAGCCAGGTGACGAGCGCGAGGTTGTACAGCGTGAAGCGGAAGACCCCGCCAGCATCGAGCCGCCTGACGCCCGCACGGACCGCCCCGGGGCCACCGCGCATGGTCGTGGGAAGTAGATAGCTCATGGTGCCGATCAAGAGTTGCCCGACGAATCCAAGCAGCGGCATGAGAATCGGAGGTTGAGACTCAGCACCGCGGAGAAGCCACACCGCGTGGATGAGAATAGAAACCACGAGCCAGATCACCGCAGCGAGCGCGGATAGTGCCGGGTAAGTTGGCCGCAGGCGGGATCCAATAAGCGCGGCCACCCATCCCTGCAACGACCAAACTCAACCCGCCGCGTCGATCACCAGGGCGATTCCTTCCGCGGGCGGCCATCCCGCACTGGCACCGCATACCGCCACTGCAATTCCTGCAAGAAGCGCAACAAGGCTCACCGAGGTCCTGTCTCGCACCCCTCTGACCCTCCACATTGCCGGCATGAGGACGGTAAGCGAAGCAAGGGCAGCACAGCCAACGAAGCCTCCAACGTTGACGTAGATGTGTGCAGTCGCCATCCGCATCTGCCATACACCGGGTAAACCCGCCATGAGGGCTCCACCGAGAACGGCACCCACCATCAACATCCGCGCGGCAATCCAGTACCCACTCCACGATGACTGGAACATATGCCCCAAAACAACAGCAACAATGCCGGCGTTGAGCAACCGTGAGCGTAAGAGCTGGACCGGTCGGGTGGAGTCCGGCAACCGCGCCTGCAGAAAACGCTCGGTGAGGTTTTGCGACCACACGAGGATCGAGTTGGGGGTGTGGGGCCGGGGTCCGGGGCGGCCGAAGGGGCGTCGTGAAGCGAAGGCTCCTGAGAGCACCCGGCGAGGGCGAGCTGGAGCAGGGCGGTGGGTACGCTCAGACGCATGAGCTCCAGATTAGTGCTGTTGGAGCAGCATCCCGGCAGGACGACGGACTACCGGGCGCTCGACACCGGCATCACCGTCCTGGCGGTGTGCCTCATGCTCGTTTCGTTCGGCGTGCTTGCGCGGATGCCGCTTAACGAGGCGCTGTTGCATATCGTGCTGACGGCGGCGTTCGCCTTCCTGCTGTTTTACGGCATGGTGGAGATGTACCGCTGGGGCCCGCTGGGTCGCGCGGTGTGGATGCTCGGCTCTACGGCGGTGTGGGTGGCGGATATGACCGTCTCGCCTGTGGCCGTGTACTGGGTTTTTGTGCTGTTCTTCGTGGCGCTGCGCGCGTTTAGTAACTGGGTGGGGTACGCGTGGGTGGCGGTGTGCTTGGGCGTGAGTATCGGCATGCAAATTCCGGCGGGGCTCACCCTCGGCGGGGTGATGGGACCGGCGCTGTCCGCCGTGGTTGTGGTTGCCATTAACTACGCGTTTGCCACCATCACACGCGTGAGCCGCGAGAGGCAGCAGCTTATCGACGAGTTGCTTGCCACCCGGGACCGGCTCGCGGAGACGGAGCGGGCCGCCGGCGTGGCGCAGGAACGCGAGCGGTTGGCGCACGAGCTGCACGACACCGTGGCGCAAAACCTCTCGTCTATCCAGATGCTGCTGCACTCCGCAGAGAACGACGTCCGGGGCAGTGTGCCGGAGGCGGCGGCGCAACAACCGCTGCGGAAGATGGAGACCGCGCGGCGTGCGGCGTCCAACAACTTGGCGGAGACGAGGGCGATGATCGCCGCGCTGGCGCCGGCGCCGCTGACGGAGGCGTCGCTGCGCGATGCGCTCACCCGTGTCGCGGGGGATTTCGGCGCCGCTGGCGGGCTGGACATCGGGGTGGAGGTGGACGGCGACGCCGTGCCGTTGCCCATGCGGGTGGAGGCGGGCCTGCTGCGCATCGCGCAGGGAGCGGTATCCAACGTGGTCACCCACGCGGGTGCGTCTGTGGCACGAATCACGCTGACCTACGCGCCGGGGGAGGTGCGCCTGGACGTGGTGGACAACGGCCGCGGCTTCGACGTGGGCGCGCAACGGTCAAGGCCTAGCGGGTTGGGCCACCTCGGGCTGGATGCGATGCGCTCGCGTGCGGCGGAGCTGGGCGGACGGCTAGAAATCGAGTCCGCGCCCGGCGGGCCGACGGCGTTGTCGGTGGCTGTGCCGGTTAGTATCAGCCAAAAGAACGACGCACAAACCGGCGAGGAGGCCGACGTTGATCCGGGTACTGCTGGCTGACGACCATGAGATTGTCCGTCTCGGCCTGCGCTCCGTGCTGGAGGAGGCCGAGGACATCAAGGTAGTCGCAGAGGTTGCCACCGCGGAGGGCGCGATTGCTACCGCGCAAGCGGGCGGCATCGACGTCATCCTCATGGACCTGCGTTTCGGAGCAGGCGCGGAGGGGCAGCGCGTGACCACCGGCGCGCAGGCCACCGCCGCGATCCGGGAAAGCATGCCCCACCCGCCGAAAGTGCTGGTGGTGACCAACTACGACACGGATGCGGACATCCTCGGCGCCATCGAGGCCGGTGCGGTGGGGTACCTGCTCAAGGACGCCCCGCCGGAAGAGCTGGTTGCGGCGGTGCGATCGACTGCGCGGGGGGACGCCACCATGTCCCCGGCCGTGCGCGATCGGTTGGAAACGAGGGAGCGCACCCCGCGCTCGTCGCTCACCCCGCGCGAGCTGGAGGTGCTCCAGCTCGTGGCGGCTGGATCCTCCAACCGTGAGATCGGGCGCCAGCTCATGCTCTCCGAGGCAACCGTGAAATCCCACCTCGTGCACATTTACGACAAGCTGGGTGTGCGCTCGCGCACGTCGGCGGTGGCGTCGGCGCGCGAGCAGGGAGTGCTGTAGCGGCCTCGTACCTCAGCCGCTAGGGCTACTTTGCCAGGCGCTCGTGCACCTCGGCGGAGAGCTGGTTGAGGTCGTCGTTGACGGAGTTGTGCGCCAGACGGCGCTGCTCCGGGTTCGCGTGCTCCGCGTTGCGCACGGCCTGCTCCAGCTCGTCCAGGCGCACGCGCGCGTCGCCCTTGAACCCGTCGCCGAGCTTGTCGGACTGCTCGACGTTCTGGCGCACCGCGTCGATGCGCGCCTTCAGCTCGGCGCCGCGCCCGGAGTGGCGCGCGAGATCCTGCGACGTCAGGCCGAGACCGGCCGCGCGGTTGTTCACCTGGCCCTGCTGGAAGGAGGCCAGCGCCTTGTACGCCAGCGGCAGCAGCACCGGCACCAGCACGCGGGCGGCGGAGACCCACTGCTTCGCCTTCTTCTGGGTGATGCCGGATTCTTCGATGCGCTTCAGGTGCGCCTTCGCCAGGTCCTTCTCGTGCTTCTGCTTGCGCTTCAGGCCCTTCTTCTCCTCCTTGAGCAGGCGCTTTTCTGCCTTGTCCAGGAGCTTGGCCACGCGCTCGTCGGTCTTGGCCTCCTGCTTGGCCAGTTGGCGGGCGTGCACCTGCGCCGCCTTGACCTCTGCCTTTGTCTTCGCGCGGGACTTGCGGATGGCCTCGAAAACGCCCATCGGTATCTCTCCTCTAATCGTTCGCTCTAACGCCCACACACTCTACCTGCCTGGCAGACACCCCCGCCCGGGTATCGTTTGGGCATTGTGAGTTACGAACCCGTGCGCGCTTCAGACCTCGTGGGCTGCCGCTTCCGCCAGCGACAGCGCCGCGCGCACCCGGACGTGCCCGAGTTGCCGGAGGCACTGATCCGCCAGCCGCAGATGGACGCGGCGCGTGCCGCCGTCTTCGAGCTCCTGCCCGTCAAGCGCGCTGTGGGCGACGGCGCAGGCAAGGCCTTTCTGCGCGTGGACATCGACCCGGCTGGCGACCGCATTAACGCGACGCGCGAGGCATTCCGGCGCCGCGCGCACCTCATCACCAACGCCACCCTGACCGGCGCGGTGGAGGGCGTGGACGCGGAGGCCGACGTGGACATTCTCGTGCGCACAGATGCGGGGTACATGCCGGTGGTGATCTCTAACCACCGCGTCGCGCGCGCCCACCCCGGCGAGGAGATGGAGATGGTCCCCACAGGCCGGCTTGGTCTGGGGAAGCCGCTGGTGGTTGGGGCGAAGCCGCGCCACCACACCGTGGACGGGTACCGCGTGGCGCTGGCGCATCTGCTGCTCGGCGAGCGTTCGGACGGCCGAGGTGCCGTGATCGGGCAAGACCGCAGCCGCGCCTACCTGTGCGAACCCGAGCGCTACGTCGAGCCGCTCGTGCGTGCGCTGCTCGCGCCGCTGCCGACCGAGCCAAAGAGGCTGAAACAGTGTGCCGCCTGCAGGTTCTGGCCGCTGTGCGAACCCCGCCTAGTGGAGCTTGACGACATCTCGCTGCTGCTGCCCGGCGGCCGCGGCGACGTCTGGCGTGAGCGCGGCATCCATACGGTGCAGCAGCTTATCGACGACGCTCCGCCCGAACCCGCCGCCCTGGCCCGCGCATGGCGCGCCGGCGTTCCGGTGCTCCGGCGGCCCGGTTTCGCGCCCGTGCCCCGCGCCGACGTGGAGGTGGACGTGGACATGGAGGCCTACCTGGACCAGGGCGCGTACCTGTGGGGCACGTTCGACGGGACGCGCTACCGTCCTTTTGTCACCTGGGACGAGGTCGGCGGGGGCTTTGAGGAGGGCAACTTCGCCGCGTTCTGGTCCTGGCTGATGGCGCGCCGGGCAGCCGCGCACGCCGAGGGTAAGACGTTTCGCGCCTACTGCTACGCCGCGGGTGGGGAGAACCACTGGCTGCGCTCGTCCGCGAAGCGGTTCGCGTCCGTCGACGAGGCTGAGGTGGCCGCGTTCATCGCCTCCGACGAGTGGGTGGACGTGTTCGCGCATGTGCGCCGCTCGCTCGTGGGTACTGACGGGCTGGGGCTGAAGGTGCTTGGTCCGGTGGTCGGCTTCGAGTGGGAGGACGACGACGTGGACGGGGAGCGCTCGGTGGCCCTGCGGCGCGCGGCCCGCCTCGGCGATCAGGCCGCCCGCGATATGCTGCTGCGCTACAACGAGGACGACTGCCGGGCTACCCGGGCGGTGCGCGATTTCCTTACCGTGGGCGCGCCAGGCGTGCCCGACTTCGGCAGCGTGTGACCGGAGGGATGCTGGCTCTAGACGGCGGCACCCCCCTTCCCATACACTTGTCGCATTCGCCGGCCGGGAGTGGCCGGTTGCTCACATACCAAGTCAGCGAGGTAACGCTCTCCGCATGGAGTCTCCCGGACGATCTGTACAGACCGCCCACGTCACTACCACCGCCGCAAAGGGGGTGATAGCGCTATGACCGCCGTGTTCACGCTGCTGTTTGGTGTGGTGGCCATCGGGCTCGTGATCGCAGCCAACGGGTACTTCGTGGCCCAAGAATTCGCCTACATGTCCGTTGACCGCACCGAGTTGCGGGCTCGTGCTGAGGATGGCGACCCGAGAGCGGCGCGGGCGCTTAAGATCACCGACCGCACGTCCTTTATGCTCTCCGGCGCGCAGCTGGGCATCACGGTGACGGGTCTCTTGGTCGGGTTCCTCGTGGAGCCGCTGGTCGGCGCCTCTCTAGGGGCGCTGCTGGGAGGCGTCGGCATTCCCCGCGCAGTGTCGGTGGGTGTGGGAACGGTCCTTGCACTGGCTGTGTCCACGGTGGTGCAGATGATTTTTGCGGAGCTGTTCCCCAAAAACTACGCCATCGCCGCGCCGGTGAAATCATCGCTGGCGCTCGCGCGCTCCACCTCGATCTACCTCAAAGCAACGGGATGGATCATCGCGTTTTTCGATGTCTCCTCCAACGCGTTGCTCAAGGCGTTTCGTATTGAGCCGGTTGAAGATGTCGATTCTTCTGCCACGGCAGATGACCTCGACCACATCGTCGCCAGCTCGCGCGAGTTGGGGGCGCTGGACGACCGCACGTACTACATCGTGGACCGCCTCCTCGACTTTCCCGGCCGCAGCTTGGGCCACGCCATGATCCCGCGGCCGCGCGTAGATTCCGTGCCCGGCGAGGACACCATCGCGTCGGTGCGGGAGCGCATGGCGACGGGACACACGCGCTACCCCGTCATCGACGGTGCGCAGGCCCCCGTGGGCACGGTGCACTTGCTCGATGTGCTTGATGCGGAGCTCGACGGCGAGCGTCCCGTGCGCGACGTCATGCGGCCCGCCGTGGTGATGCCGGACGTGATGGCATTGCCCGATGCCCTCGAGCACCTGCAGCTAAGCGGCGAGAAGATGGCCTGCGTCATCGACGAATACGGCGGTTTTATCGGCATTGTCACGGTCGAAGACTTGGCCGAAGAGATTCTCGGCGACGTCACTGACGAGCATGATGCCCCACCGGCTAGCCACGTGACACCGGCTGGAGAGAACGCATGGCTGGTCCAAGGCGACACGCCGGTGGACGAGGTAGAGAGAATCATCGGCTGTGAGATCCCCGGTGGAGAGTACGAAACCATTGCAGGCTTCGTGCTCGCCCACGCCGGCCAGCTGCTCGCGCCCGGCGAGGTGGTTCGAGTAGAGCTCCCCCGGACGGCAGAGGACTACCTGCAGGACGAGGCGCCGCTGCGCGTGCTGCAGGTCCGCGTAGACGAGGTCGAACACCATGTTCCCTCGGCGGTGCGATTGACGGTGGCGGAAGAAGTGGACGAGCCCGGGAAGGGGGTTGCTGAACGGTGAACGAATGGTACGTCGCACTTCCCGTCACACTTTTGCTGATCGCCCTGTCCGCGTTCTTTGTGGTCCTCGAGTTCTCGCTACTCGCGGTCAGGCGCAACAGGCTTGAGCGCACCGCCGGAACTTCCGCGTCGTCGCGGGCGGCGCTGCGCAGCTTGAACGAGCTGACTGTCACCCTGGCCGGCGCGCAACTGGGCATCACCGCGTGCACCCTCGCGCTGGGCGCGGTGACAAAACCCTGGGTGCACGATGCGCTTATGCCGCTGTTCAGCGCGCTGGGGCTGCCAAGCACGGCCGCAGACTGGGCCTCGTTCATCGTCGCCCTGTTCATCGTGACATTCCTGCACCTTGTCATCGGGGAGATGGCCCCCAAATCGTGGGCCATTACCCACCCAGAATCCGCCTTGCGCCTCGTCGCGCTTCCTGCCAGGGGATTCATCGCGCTGTTCCGCCCGTTGCTGGAGTGGATTAACACCGCCGCGAACCGTTTGGTGGCGGCGACGGGGGAGCAGCCGGTGGAGCGTGCGGCGGCGCGGGGCTACGACGCCCAGGCGCTGCGCCTGCTGGTGGAGCACTCCGGCGACTCCGGCGCCCTCGACGACGCAGCTGCGGCGCAGATTGCCGGGGTGATCGAGCTTGAGCACGCCCAGGTGGCCCAGATCGTCGGCGGCGAAAGCAACGGCCCCGTCACACTGCCAGGCACCGCAACGGCCGGGGACGTCCAGCGAGCGGCGCAGGCGTCAGGTCAGCTCCGGGTGCTGCTGGACGCCCCGGAGTGGGATTCGCCCCGGGTGGTCCATGTCCGCGACACCCTCGGCGTTGCCCCGGAGTCGCCGGCGCAGGAGCAGTCGCGGCCCGCCCTGACGATGTCCGCCGCAACGCCCGTAAACGAGGCGTTGGAAACGATGAGGCGGGAACGTGAACAGCTCGCGGTGGTCGTTTCCGAAGGGCACGAGGACCGTCACCTAGGCATCTTGACCTTGGACCTTATCCTCGAGCACATGTGGCGCGCCGCCGAGGAGCAGCCAGACCGCACCTAATACCTGCTAGCGCTCGGCCTTCCACAGCGCCGTGGCCACTAGTGCCTGTACTCCCAGCACGGCCGCGAGCACCGCGACGAATCCGGCCCACGGCATCGCCTCGTACGCTTGCCCGGTGGCGGCGCCAAGGATGGACGATCCCATGTAGTAACTGAACACGTACATGCTGGATGCCTCGGCGCGGTCGTGCTCGGCGATCAGGCCGACCCACCCGGACGCCGTGGAGTGCAGCGCGAAAAAGCTGGCGGTGAATACCAGGAGCCCAGCGAGCGCCACCCACAAGCTCGGCGCGGCCACGGCGAGTGCCCCCAGCAGCATCAGCGCCGCCGACGACAGCAACACCGCGCCGCGGCCGTAACGCTCGGAAAACGCGCCGGCCCGCGCGCTGGACCAGGTGCCGGACAAATAGACCACGTAGACCAGCCCGCTTAAAGCGGCGGGGAGGCCGTAGTCCAGCACCGCGCGGAAGCCGAAGAAGTTGTACATGGACACGAACACGCCCATAGCCATGAATGCGGTCGCGTACAACCCCACCAGGCGGGGGTTGCGCAGGTGCCCCAGCATCGCGCGCACTTCGACGCTGGGGCGTATCGACGCCTTCGGCACAAAGTTCCGCTGCTCCGGCAACGCCCACGCCGCTATTACCGCCAGGGTGAAGGCGACCAGCGCGGACCCGAACATCGCCCAGCGCCACGACGTGACTTCAAGCAGGAAGGCAGGGATGAGACGCCCCGACAGGCCGCCGATGGAGTTTCCCGCAATGTACAGGCCCATCGCGCCGGGCAGGTCGCGTGGATCCAGCTCCTCGGAAAGCCAGGTCATCGCCACCGCCGGGGTGCCGGCGATGAACGCGCCCTGCAGCGCCCGCAGGACGATGAGTTGGCCTGCGGTGTGCGCGAGGGGAAGCGCCGCGCCGAGCGCGGTGGCGCCGAGGGCGGACACGATGAGCACGCGGCTGCGACCGTACTTCTCCGAGAGGATAGAGGCCGGCACCACGCACACGGCGAGGGCGCCGGTCGCGGCGGAGACCGTCAGTGCGGCGGTGGAGGGGCTGACCCCCAGCTCGTCGGTGAGCGTGGGCAGCAGCGCCTGGGTGGCGTAGAGGGTGTTGAAGATGGCAAGCCCGAACGCCAACATCGCCAGCGTTGCGCGACGGTATTCCAGGCTGCCTTTCCGCATGCCCACCATGCTAGGAAAATCGCACGCGGATTTTCGCAAAACCATTGTGCCGTTAGGTAAGGCTAACCTCGAATTAAAAACGAGCTCGCAACGCAAAACCCCGGCCGGGCGAGGATGCCGGGGCCGGGGAAAGCGGAACGATATGACGTCGTTAAGCAGCTGCCTTTGCGTAGCGCTCGTTGACATCGTCCCAGTTGACAACGTTCCACCATGCCTGGACGTAGTCAGCCTTGACGTTCTTGTACTGCAGGTAGAACGCGTGCTCCCACATATCCAGCATGAGCACCGGGGTGAAGTCCACGGAGACGTTGCCCTGCTGGTCGGTCAGCTGCTGGATGATGAGGCGTCCAGCGATGTGGTCGTAGCCGAGCACTGCCCAGCCGGAGCCCTGCAGGCCGGTGGCAACGCCGGAGAACTGCTTCTTAAAGGCCTCGAAGGAGCCGAAGTCGCGGTCGATGGCCTCAGCGATCTGGCCGGTCGGGGTGCCGCCAGCGTTCGGTGCCATGTTCTTCCAGAAGATGGAGTGGTTGGTGTGGCCACCCAGGTTGAAGGCCAGGTTCTTGGACAGCGCGCGGAGGCGATCCGGGTTGGCCTCGCCGTTGCGCTCGGCCTCGAGTGCCTCAAGCGCGGCGTTTGCGCCGGCAACGTAGGTTGCGTGGTGCTTGTCGTGGTGCAGGGTCATAATCTCGGCGGAGATGTGCGGCTCCAGCGCGTCGTACGCGTAGGGGAGTTCCGGAAGCTCGTAAACAGCCATGATTGATTCCTTTCGTCTGCGAATCAGTTGCGCCACCCATAGTAGAGAAAATTTGGGAACAGTGTCGCGGGGCCCTGCGTTGTAAGGGGCATGGGATTTCTTTTCGCACCTTCGCCCAAGCTTGTCGACGCTAGCTCCGCCCTCCCCGGCCGCGCCGAGCCGGTCCTGGCCAATCCGAGAGCCCACGAAGTGCTGGGCACCCCGACCACCGGGCCCTGGCGGGAGGGGCAGCGGCGCATCCTCATCGGTATCGGCTGCTTCTGGGGCGCCGAGAAGATGTTCTGGCAGCTCGACGGGGTGGAGTCCACCTCCGTGGGCTACGCGGGCGGGGTGACCAAAAACCCCACCTACCGCGAGGTGTGCACCGGCCAGACCAACCACGTTGAGGTGGTGGAGGTGGTCTACGACCCGCAGGTGATCTCGCTGAAGGAGATCGTGAAGACCGCGCTGGAGGCGCACGACCCGACCCAGGGCTACCGCCAGGGCAACGACGTAGGCACGCAGTACCGCTCCGCCTTCTACCCGGACACCGAGGCGGAGGCCGAGCAGATCCGTGCATGGATCCGCCAGTACGAGGCTGATCTGACAAGCGCCGGCTATGGCGACATCACCACCGAAGTCGCGTCCGTGGAGAAGGATGGCGTGACGTACTACCTGGCCGAAGAGGAGCACCAGCAGTACCTGCACAAGGTGCCGAACGGCTACTGCCCGCATCACTCCACAGGTGTGGCCTGCGGGATCTAGCTAGTACCCGTGCTTTGAGGGGAATCCGCCCTTGGGCATGCGGGTCTTGGTGGCGTCGTTGTGGATCCAGCGCGCCACCCGCACGAGCTCGGGGCGCGTGAGCAGGCCCGCACCGGCGTTCTCACCCTGTCCGTGCACGACGGCGTTCCAGTACGCGACCGTCTCGTCGTGGTAGTTGTGCCCGTGGGGGGACGGGTAATCCTTCGACGGCAGCTGGTCGATGCCCACCTGCCAGAACGTCACCAGCGGCATCCACCGCATCGTGTCCAGCGCGTCTAGGTGCTGCTCCCGCGGCGCCGGCACGCCGCGGGAGCCGGGCTCTTTGAGCCAGTCCGGTGCCCGCCACGCCAGATTCGGCTCCCACCACACCA
Source organism: Corynebacterium mucifaciens (assembly GCF_012396315.1). Classification (GTDB taxonomy): domain Bacteria; phylum Actinomycetota; class Actinomycetes; order Mycobacteriales; family Mycobacteriaceae; genus Corynebacterium; species Corynebacterium mucifaciens. Next base: position 23,867 of record NZ_JAAXPF010000016.1, read on the forward strand.
CAGGGTCTGAGGCGTGCTGGGCGAACACGAAGCGCGGCTCCTCCCAGGCGTTGGTGTAGTTTTCGCCGCGGAAGTCGTGGCGGATGTGGGCGGGGTGCGCGGTGAAGCGGACGTGGCGGCCGCCGTCGATAAGCGGGAGGCGTTGCGGCGAGCCCTTCGCGCGGTGCTTGGTCAGCTCGCTGTGGTTGCGCGCGAATCCCGGCGTGCCGGTGAACACGCCGCCGGCGGTCTGCTCGAGAAACTCCTCGACGGTGTCGAACGCGTCGGAGACGCCGTACGCGCCGAGCGATTCGCCGCCGATGTACAGCTTCGGGCGCGCGTGCGGGTCGAGGCGGTCGAGCTCGCCCCGGATGGCCTCGATGAGCACCCGCGAGGAACGCACCGGATTCGCGCGTTCCGCCATGTAGGAATAGGCCGAGGGCAGGTAGGAGTACTGCATGGACACGATGGCGGAGTCGCCGCGGGTGACAAACTCGAAGCCGGACGTGTGAAAGTCGTTGATCCAGCCCGTGCCCGCCGCGGACATCACCGCGATGTGGCGGCGCTCGAACGCGCCGGTGCGGTGCATCTCGCGCACGGCCACCGCGGCCATCTCCTCGAAGTCCGGGTCGGCGTCGGCCTTGGCGTCCAAGCCCACGAAGACGCGGATCGGCTCCATCGCGTCGCCGCTGACCAGCCGCTCGATGTCCTCCTTACGGGGCCCGCCCGCAACCACCGCGCGGCCCTGGCGGCCCATCGTGTTCCAATCCACCGCGGAATCCGGCGAACCGGAGCGCTGCGGGCGGCGCGGCTGGTCAGCGCCGCGCAGGAACTCGCGGTCCAGCTCCAGCGCCTGGCGGCTCACGCGTTCCGCGAAACGGCGCACGACCATCTGGTCGCCCACCACCACGAGCACGGCGCCGCCGCCGACAATGGCCAGCGGCCAGGACGCCACCGGCGGCAGCTTCTTGCCCAGCAACTCGTTGATCGCGTCGATGAAGGTCTGGATCGCGTCGCCAACGAGCAGCACCGCGCCGTAGCCGAGGGTGCCCAGCGTGACCCCCACAATCTGCGCGCCCACCTTGAATGTGTCATCGCTTTCTACCAGCCGTTCTTGATGCACGCGGCGGCGCATGGAGGTGGCGAACACGCCGACGGTGACGCCGGTCATGGCCACCCGCACCGGGAGGGGAAGCGGACGGCGCGGGGAATCGCCGAGGGCGGGGCGGAGGGCTTGCGAAGCTACCGTCGCAAAGCCATGTCCGATGCCCTGCAACACGCCCACATTTGCCGCGGTGGCCCACCAACTGTGCGGCAGGAGGGAGGGCGACACCGCGCCCCACGTGGCCACCTCAGCGCCGATGAGGCCCGCGCCGAAGTTCGGCGGCAGGCGGCGAGGGCCCCGCATGCGCACGCCGGGGGAGATGTCGCCGAGTACCTCGAGGGCGGCGATGGGCACCGCGAGAAGGCCGTCGCGTGTCACGGAGTAGCGGTCGCGGGCGCGCTCGAGCGCGGCGGGGAGTTGGTGCAGGGCTTTGCGTGTGTCGCGCAGGAGCTGGAATGCCACGGGTGCGATTGTCCCAAATTTGCTCCGGTCGCGGGGGAGGCGGGGCGGGAGTAGCCTCCAAGCCGTGAGCGAGCAGACCGAGCACACGCTGCAGCACAACGGGCCCAAGATCGTGGCGCACCGCGGATTTTCCGGCAGGTATCCCGAGCTGACGCGCCGGGCGTTCGAGGAAGCGCTGAAACTGCCCATCCACGGCATCGAATGCGACGTGCGCCTAAGTCGCGACGGCCACCTGGTGGTGTTCCACGACGCGTCGGTGTCGCGCACCACCGACGGCTCGGGGCGGGTGGACTGCCTGGACTTCGCGGAGCTGCGGCAGCTCAACTGCGGTACCGCGGATGAGCCGCAGCGCATCATGCGCCTGGAAGAGCTGCTGGAGCTCATGCAGGACCACCCGGACAAGCACCTCTACATTGAGACCAAGCACCCCACCATCTACGGGCCCGAGGTGGACGAGCAGACGCTGCGCAGCCTCCGCTATGCGGGCCTGCACGAATCCGAGAACGTGCACGTGATCTCCTTCTCCCACCGCGCGGTGCGCTACTTTACCGAGATGGCGCCAGAGCTGGAAACCTTCTACCTGTTCCGGCTCAAAGAGATGCGGTGGAACAGGAAAAACCGCATGCTCTCCCGCCCCTACGGCGTGGGGCCAGCGCTGCAGCACCTGCAGCTGCGCCGCGAGCTGCTGGGCTACCAGGGGTTAAAGACGTACACGTGGACCGTGAACACCCCGCGGCAGATGCAGTGGTGTGCCGACAACGGCGTCGATGTGATTGCCACCGACCTGCCTGATGTCGCTCTGGCAACGTTTGGCCAGGTGCCGTCAGCGGCGCTGGCTGGGTAGGGGGAAGCACATGACCGGCATCATCGCGCACCGCGGCTTCAACGGCCTGTACCCCGAAAACACGCGCCGGGCCTTCGAGGAGGCGCTCAAGCTGGACATCGCGGGAATCGAGTGCGACGTCAACCTGAGCCAGGACGGTGAAGTAGTGGTCATCCATGACCTCACCGTGGACCGCACCTCCGACGGCAGCGGCGAGGTAGGGCAGATGACTCTGGACGAGCTGCGCCAGCTCAACGTCGGCACCGAGGACGACCCGCAGCAGATCATGCAGCTGGACGAGCTGCTGGACCTGTTGGAGCAGTACCCCGGCAAGCACATCCTGATAGAGACCAAGCACCCCTCCCCGTTCGGCCCGGCGCTGGAGGAGGCGGTGGCCCGCGTGCTGCGCGCCCGCGGGATGGAGCGTGATCCGCGCGTCCACCTCATCTCCTTCAACCCGGAGGCGATCGAGCGGTTCCACCAGCTCCTCCCGGATCTGGAGACGTTCCTGCTTGCTGACGAGCGGTTCGAGCAGATCGGGGAATGCGGCGCCGGGCCGAGCGTGCGGCTGGCTCGGCAGCAACCCGAGCTTCTCGACGGGCGATTCCGCACCTACGTATGGACCGTAAACCTGCCCAAGGACTTGCTGTGGCTTCAACACCACGGCGCGACCTTGATCGGCACCGACCTGCCGCACATCGCGCTGGAGACGCTGGCGTAGCGTCCGCTGGTATTCGCGGCGGGTGCTGCCATGGGCCTGCCGGTACGATTGCGCCCATGGTGCAACGCAAGCCGAAGAAGAAAAAGAACCGCGAGGATCTGCCCGAGGGCATGTCCCGCCGCGAGGCCAAACTGGCCGCGCGCGCTGCCGAGCGCGAGCAGCTGCAGAAAGACCCCCGCCCGTTCGGCGGCCTCGCGGCCGAGGCGGACCTCGTCGCGCTGCAGGAGTTCGTGCCCTCCGCCACCGCTACGTTCGACGTCAAAGGCACGCCCGTCAACATCGTGACCGTGCTGCCCGGCGCCGGCGCCGCGCTGGTGCGCGAGGAAAGCGAGGGCGGTGAGCGCTTCGTTGCACTGCAGGTCACCTCCCACTCCCAAAACCCGGGCCGCGACCTCGCCTACGCGCTGAACTGGGTGGTGGATGCGGCACCGGGCGAGACGCTGCAGTCCACCGTCGCCGACGGTTCGCAGCCGGAGCTGGCCACGCTTCTCGACGGCTCCGCCACCCCCACCATCGCCACCTACCAGGACTTTTCCTGGTGGTTCCCCGAGGGCGCACAGGTGCCGCCGCAGATCCAGCAGGCCTTCCAGCAGGCCAACAGCGCCGTCTTGCCGTCCGAAAAGGTCGGCGACGGTCTGCCGGGTGCGGTTTGGTGGGTGAACCCGGGCGGCGGCAAAGCCCACATCCGGTGGGTGCGCACCGAGGACAACGAGGCGCAGATGCTCTCCGCGCTGGCCCGCATCGCCGCGCGTGGCGAGCTGAACCTGGGCGAGGGCACCAAGTTCGCCGGCGTGTTCCGCACCCACGGCGTGGTGGTGCCGGTGTTCGACCTCGACCCGTCCGTGGATGCCGGTGCATACGAGTCTGCGCTGGCTGCGCTGGACGGACAGATCCAGGCCGAGTACGGCAACGACGCCGCACTCTCGGCCGAAGAGCGCAAGCAGCTGGACAACATCAAGTCCCGCCAGGTGACGATCTAACCTCATCTGTTTGCGCTGGGTTCGCCAAATCCAGCTATGTGGACCCAGCTAACCGCTTGTTTTCGGCGAATAGGGGGGTGCGGACAAAAAGTTGGAGTGCGTTTTGGGGGACGTTGTCTCGTTGTTACGCACTTAATGCTTGCCGGTGCTCGGCGATGGTGGTGCACCCTTTGCCGAGTGTCGACTTCAACCGACGGT
>NZ_JAAXPF010000017.1 GCF_012396315.1 Corynebacterium mucifaciens
CAACCACCGGGACCTCAACAGCCGGAGCCGACGTCAACACCGACGGCACCAACTGAGGCAACTGCGAATCGGTCATGAACAAAACCTCCTACGGTTCGTCGTTCACAACCACCTTGGCACTAAGGGCCGGCTGCAACATCTGTCACTGTGGCCGAAGCCCTAGACGTCGCGCAGATCGATGCCCTTCGTCTCCGGGAGGATCTTCATGCTGATGAGCGTGAGCACGCACAGCACCACGACGTAGATCCCGGAGATGTGCGCCAGATCGTGCGACGTGAACCATTGGAAGATGTAAGGCGCGGTGCCGCCGAAGACGGCCACGGACAGGGAGTACGCAAAACCGATGCTGCTGGTGCGTTGCGAGGTGGGGAAGACTTCCGCCATCACCGGGGCCAGTAGCGCGCCGCCGGCGGCGATGGCCACCACGGCAATGGTCGCTGCGACCAGCATGGTCCACGGGCGGGAATCGATCATGCCCATCAGGGGGATCTGCAGAAGGCCCACGGAGATGGCGAAGGTGTACATCACCGGCTTGCGGCCGATACGGTCAGACAACGCACCCCACAGCGGCAACGCGATCAGGCCGCAGGTTTGCGCAAACACGGACACCCAGTACGCGCCTTGGGTGGACATGCCCTCGTGCGTGATGGCATAGGTGGAAACGTACGAGGTCCAGGTGTAGTGGGCGGCTGTGACGCCGGAGACCATGCCGACGACCAGCAGGATGTTCGCCCAGTTCGACCGAACCGGGGTGTGCGGCCGGGTATCGGAGAGGTCGTCGTAGGATGCGGCACCGCCGTCTTGAATCTCGTTGAAGTGCTCGGATTCCTGCATGTGGCGTCGCAGGTAGAGGGCAACGAACGCTGCAACGGCACCCAGCCAGAACGGGATGCGCCAGCCCCACGCGCTGATCTGCTCGTCGGTAAGCACAAGCGAAATGATGCCGCCGAGCGTGTAGGCGATCACCGAGCCGCCGAAGATGGACATGTAAACCATCGAGCCCCATTTTCCGCGACGGTCCCGCGGGGCGATCTCCGGGATGTAGCTGTTGGCCGTGGCGGATTCGCCACCGTGCGCGAAGCCCTGGACGACGCGCACGAGCAGCAGCACCACCGACGCCCAGATCCCGATTTGCTCGTAGGTGGGTATGACGCCGATGAGCACTGCGGACAGCGCCATGATGATGATGGTGATCATGAGGACGTTCTTGCGTCCGACGCGGTCGGCGACACGGCCGAAAATAATGCCGCCGAGCGGGCGGACCAGGAAGCCGACCGCGAAAACGCCGAACGTGGCGAGAAGGGCGGAGGTGGGGTCGGATTTGTCGAAGAAGGCTGCCGCGATGAACGGGGCGAAGACGGCGTAGGAGCTCCACTCGAACCACTCGAGTAGTTGGCCGATGAGGCTGGCGCCGAGCGACTTCCTGTCAGCGGGGCGTTCGGCCTGGATATGGGTCGCGCCCATGTCGATGGGATGTGTGGTACTCACGGATCCTCCTTGGGTTAGGTGTTTCAGTCGAAATGTATTGCCTGGATCACTGTCGCGGGGCATCAATGGCGGAAAACACTGTCAAGGTGGCTTGACACCAGGGCTGTCACCCTATTTTTGCTGCTAAACGCCACTTACCTTGGGTAATACCATTGGCGGGTTGTTCGCAGAGTGAACGTATGTGCTGTGTGCGCACCCCAAATTGGGGGAGTAACGACATGGGACGTTGGCCGTTTAAGGTGGGGTTTCACAACTTTGAGCCGAAATGCGTCGCGCGCCACACTTTCGCATGCGTACATTGAGCGCAACGGTGGCGTGCCACTCGGCAACAGCCCCGGTCTGGCGTTTCTAAGGAGGAACAATGGCTGCTCTCAGTCCAGAAGAACTGAGCACGGAGAGCCTCGCTGAGATCTTCGCTGCGGGTGGTCGGCCCGCTGACAGCGAGCGCGAAATCAAGATCATCGACACAACATTGCGCGACGCGCACCAGTCCATCTGGGCTACCCGCATGCGCACCGAGCACATCATGGAGCTGCTTGACGACGTCACCAACGCCGGCTTCGAGCACGTCGACCTGGTTGCCCCGATCCAGTTCGACGTCCCTGTGCGCTACCTGCGGGAAGACCCGTGGGAGCGCGTGCGCAGGGTCCACGAGGCGGCACCGAACACGAAGTTCCGTTCCATGGTGCGCTCCCGCAACCTGGCGTCCTTCGACTTCCTGCCCGACGACGTCATCCATGCATGGGTGGAGCGGCTGTACGCCAACGGCTTCCGCGTGATCGGCGCCTTCGACGGCCTCAACGACATCGACAACATCGCCGACACCCTCATCCTGGCCAAGGAACTCGGCGCCGAGACCTACGGCTGCCTGTCCTACTGCCTGAGCCCGGTGCACACCGACCAGCTCTACATTGACAAAGCCCAAGAGCTTGTCGAGCGCACAGACGTCGACCGCATCATGCTCAAGGACGCCGGCGGCCTGCTCACCCCGGACCGCATGAAGACCCTCATCCCCGCGATCCGCAGTGCGATTGGTGACGAGCTGCCGCTTGAAGTGCACACCCACTCGCTCACTGGCCTTTCGCCGCTGACGTACATCTACGCTGCCGAGCTCGGCGTGGATTCCATCCACACCTCCATCGCCCCGCTTGCCAACGGCCAGGGTCAGCCCGCCACCCAGGCGCTCGCGCGCGACCTGCGTGCGCTGGGCTACACCGTGAACATTGACGACGAGCGCGTGGACAGCGCCAGCAAGAAGATCCAGGAGATCGCGGACCGCGAGGACAAGCCCGTGGGCAAGCCCCGCGCGTTCGACGGCGTGCACTTCATGCACCAGCTGCCGGGCGGCATGCTCACCAACTTCGAATCCCAGCTCGCCACTGCCGGTCTTTCCGACCGGTTCGAAGACCTGCTCTACGAGACGGCCCGCGTGCGCGAGGAGCTGGCGTACCCGATCATGATCACCCCGTTCGCTCAGTTTGTGGGCACTCAGGCAGTGATGAACGTGATCTCCGGAGAGCGCTACTCCGTGGTCCCCAACGAGATCAAGAAGTACGCGCTGGGCCACTACGGTGAGCCCCTCGCGCCGATCGACCCGGACGCACTGGAAAAGATCAAGGCCAACGGCTCCTCCGAGATCACGGAGGGACGCCCCGAACTTGAACCGCGTCTGCCCGCGCTAAAGGAGCAGTACCCGGACGACGACATCGACACGTTGCTGCTGCGCGCCAACATCCCGGGCAACAACGTCGACGAAATGCGACGCTACGTCGCCGAGGGGCGCGCAGGCCAAGGCGAAGGCGTGCCGGGCGGTGAGCTGACAAAGCTCGTGCAGAAGATCTACGACACCACCGCCTCCGGCGAATTCCACCTCAAGACCGACGACCTCGAGATCAACCTGACCAAAAAAGGAGAGCAGTAACCATGTCTGACACCACCAACTTCAACGAGCTGAAATCCCTCCTCGACTGGGTCAACCAGTCCGGCGACATCGAAGAGCTGAGCATCAAGTACGGCGACATCGAGCTCGCGCTGTCCAAGACCCCCGGCGGGTTGAGCCACCTCAAGGCGGCACCGGCGCCCGCTGCTCCGGCCCCGGCCCCCGCTGCACCGGCCACGCCGGCGCCGGAGGCCCCCCAAGCTGCGGCCCCGGACCCGGCACCCACTGAGGCGCCCGCCCAGGAGGCCGCAGCCCCGGCCCAGGAGCCGAAGGCGGATGCCGCTGCTGCCGGTTCCAGCAACGGTGTCGAGGTCAAGTCCCCAATGGTGGGTACGTTCTACGCCTCCCCGAAGCCTGGCGCGGACCCGTTTGTGAAGGTCGGCGACACCGTCGAGGTCGGCCAGGTGCTGGGCATCGTCGAGGTGATGAAGCTGATGAACAACATCGAGGCGAAGACCGCCGGCACCGTCACCGAGATCCTCGCGGAGAACGAGGACGCCGTCGAGCACGGCCAGACGCTGATGATCATCGAGCCGAAGTAGGGACCCATGGCTACATCCGAAAAGCTGCTGAACAGCGTATTAATTGCCAACCGCGGTGAGATCGCCCTTCGCGTTATCCGCGCCTGCAAAGAGCTCGGCATCAAGAGCATCCTCGCGTACTCGGAAGGCGACCGTGATTCCCTGCCGGTGAAGGAGGCCGATCAGGCGGTCTGCATCGGCCCCGCGAACGCCGCAAAGAGTTACAACAGCCCCGAGCTGATCGTCTCCGCTGCGATGGCATTCAAGGCCGATGCGATCCACCCCGGCTACGGCTTCCTCTCCGAAAAGGCCGACTTCGTCAAGATGGTGGAGGAGGAAAACATCGGTTTCGTCGGCCCGTCGTCGGAGCACATCCGCCGTATGGGCGACAAGATCGAGGCGAAGAAGATCGCGCAGGCGGCGGGCGTTCCCACGGTTCCCGGCTCCGATGGCGTGGTCACCGAATACGAGGAAGCTTTAGACGTCGCCAAGCAAACTGGCTTCCCGCTGCTGATTAAGGCAGCCGCTGGCGGCGGCGGGCGCGGCATGCGCGTGGTGGAGTCCGAGGACACCCTGGAGAAGGACCTCAACGAGATCATGAACGAGGCGCAGTCCGCGTTCAACGACTCGTCCGTGTACATCGAGCGCTACCTCACCGACATCCGCCACATCGAAATCCAGGTGCTGGCGGACGGCGAGAACGCCATCGCGCTCGGTGAACGCGACTGCACCTCGCAGCGCCGCAACCAGAAGCTCATCGAGGAAGCGCCGTCGCCTGCGATTGACGACGAGCTCCGCGCGGGCCTCCAAGAGGCAGCCATCAACCTGTGCAAAGAGGTGGGCTACAAGAATGCGGGCACCGTCGAATTCGTCTTCGACAACATCGAGCGCAAGTACTACTTCATCGAGATGAACACCCGTATTCAGGTGGAGCACCCGGTCACCGAAATGATCACCGGTGTGGATCTGATTCAGGAGCAGCTGCGTATCGCTTCCGGGCAGAAGCTGCGCCTGACCCAGGACGACATCGAGATCCGCGGCCACGCGATTGAGTGCCGGATCAACGCCGAGGACCCGAACGAGAATTTCGCCCCGCGTCCCGGCAAGATCGAGCACTACCGCGCGCCCGGCGGCTTCGGTGTCCGCATGGATACGCACATCGAGACGGGTTACACCATCCCGCCCTTCTACGACTCCATGGTGGGCAAGCTCATCTGCTGGGCTGAGACCCGCGACGACGCCATCGAGCGGACCCTGCGCGCACTGGGTGAACTCAAGGTCGACGGCGTGGTGACCACCGCCCCGTTCCAGGCGGAGCTCATCGGCAGCGAGAAGTTCCGCAGCGGCGAGTTCAACACCGGCTACGTTGCCAAGATGCTGGAAAAGATGGACACGATCCCGACGGACGAATAACCGTCGCGTAGTCACCACAGGCAGCCGGGAGCGTCGCGCCCGGCTGCCTGTTCGGCTTGAGGAGGCTTTCTTGTTTCTTGTCCTGGCGATGCTGGTTGGCGCTATCGTGCCCGTCCAGACCGCAATCAACACGCGCCTTCGCGTCAGCGTCGGCTCGCCGATCGCCGCGACCTTCCTCTCGTTCGTCGTGGCCGTGGTGGTCTCGTCCGTGATGGCGCTCTTGGCGACTGGCGAGTTGGTGCCCAACTTGGCTGTGGCCGCCGCGCAGCCCTGGTGGGCCTGGTTAGGCGGCTTCATGGGCGTGATGTTCATCGCCGGCAACATCGTGCTCTTTCCCAAGCTCGGCTCGGTGCAAACAGTTATCCTGCCGATCTTGGGCCAGGCCATCATGGGTTTGCTCATCGACCGGTTCGGTCTTTTCCAATCCCCGCGCGTCGCGGTGGGCGCGCTGCGACTTGTCGGCGCGCTCATTGTCGTCCTGGGCATCGCCATGGTGCTCGAAGTGGGGCGCAGTCCCGCCAGCCGGGGCACCGCAGATGGCCCCACGCTGTGGTTGCTGCGGGGCTTCGGTGTGCTGATGGGCATGGGCTCGGCCACCCAGACGGCAGTCAACGGGCACCTCGGCCGCGCGCTGTCCAGCCCGGTGCAGGCAGGGCAAATCTCCCTTGTGGTCGGCCTGCTCCTGCTGTTTGCTATGTCGGTCCTGCTGCGGGGGCCGAGGCGGGCGCTTGCCAGCGGTGTCGCACCCGGCCCGTGGTGGATGTGGCTCGGGGGCGTGCTCGGCGCCTTTTTCGTGTTTGGCGGTGCCGCGCTGTCGCCGATTCTGGGCACGGGAACCACCGTCATTGCGGCCCTGGTCGGCAACATTCTCTGCGGCCAGGTGCTCGAGTCACTCGGCGTGGGTACCGGCGGGCGCCGTGCTTTGCCCACGGCGTACCGGCTCACAGGTCTCGCTGTCGTCCTCGTGGGGGTGGGGATGGTGCGGCTGCTGTAGCCGTGCCCTACGCGCGCAAGTTTCTCCACCGCTCCAAGGTGAGCGTGGGGGACAGCGAGCGCGAGACGCATGTGGCGAACGCGCCGTTTTCGTGCTGCTCCTCCGTGAAAATGCTGTCGCGGTGGTCCGGCGAGCCGTCTGTCACCCGCATGATGCAGGTACCGCAGGTTCCCTCCTCGCATTGCGACAGGATCGGCACGTCTTCGTCCTCCAACACGCCCAAAACGGACTCGCCCTCCGGGACGGTGTAGGTAGCGCCGTTCAAGATCACCTGGAACGCACCGTCCGCGTCGTGGTTGCCGGCAAGTGTTTCTTCGGTGGCTCGAAACATTTCGAAGTGGATGTTCGCCGCCGGGAGGATCTGGGAGGCGACCTCGATCACCCCGTCCATGAACCCTTGAGGCCCGCAGACGTACAGATGGGTCTCGTCCGGTGGGGTGGGGGAGGCGGTGAGCGCCTCCTCGATGTAGCCGGCCTGCTTGTCCCGCTCGCCGCTGGCGAAGATGCTTTTGGTCCGCCCGCTGAGGTAGGTGTCGATGAGGTGGCGCATGAGGGCGCGCTCTTGGCTGGATGCGAAGTAGAGCACCGTGTAGTCGGCCTGCTGTATTTGCAGCTCCCGGGCGAGCGAAAAGATCGGGGCGATGCCCACACCCGCGCCAATAAGGACGGAGCGCGTGGCCTGCGGGGCCAGGCCGAAATTGTTGCGGGGCGGTCGAATGCGCACAGTGTCGCCCGGCTGGATGTTGTGCGCGGCGATGGAGCCGCCGCGGGAATCGTCCTCCAACTTCACTTCGATGCCGTACACCGCGTCCCCGCCGGCATCCTCGGTGCCGAGCTGGTGCATGGGAAACAAAGAATACTGCCGCACAAGCTCGCTGCCATCCGGGGCACTGAGGATGAAGTCGGCGTGGCAGCCGGGCTCGTAACCGGGGATGGGCGAGCCGTCAGCGGCCTTCAACGTAATCAGGGCGACGCCGTGGGCGCGTTCGACGTGAACCGCGGTGAGCTCGATGACCTCGATGACCTCGGTGACCTCCGTGTCACCGGCGCTACCGGCGTCCTTGCCGCTGCGCTCCCTACGTTGCGCTAGCGCGGCCTCGCGGTCGGCCGCATTCGGATCCGGACTCCTTCTCCTGCCTCCGAAGATCGCGCTCAAACCGCTGAGTCCGTTGTTCTTGCCCACGTAGGCCTCCACTCGAAACGTCGTTGCAGAAACTGGTTGCTGGTCATCTTTGTAACGGTTAGTATAAATACACGCAAAAGTGATCGAGAACACACTAAGGTGTGATTATTGCTCAATCAACACCAGAATGTGGTGAGCGAGGACATCTCATCTGTCTTTTGCGGCACGGCAACAATGATTCGCTGCCCTGTACTCGGGCCGTAACTGCTTGGAAAGTGATGCAGATGACCGTCAGCACTAATGCCCGCGAGGGCAGTCAGTACCAAAATCCGGTGCACCCGGACATCCTCCCGATGTCGGACAATCCCTACGAAGGCTTCCGATACTTCTACCGCGACGGGATGCCGCTTCGTCCTGCGCCGAAGCGCCGCACGCAGCGGCCCGGATGGTCCACTCTCCGCCACAACCTCTTTGACAGGTGGCACACCGTGGCCGACGAGTGGGAGGGTTACACCAGCTTCCAAACCAAGCTGCTGGACGACCACATGTGGCAAACCGACGAGACCGGCTCCCGGCTCGCCGAAGCGTTCAAGCGCGACGGCGCCAAAAAGTCGCGCGCCGATTTTGAGACGGCGCTGAACGAGGGTATTGACAAGGTCGCCGATCCGTCCCCGGAACTGGTTGACTTCTTCGCCGAGGTGGACAACATCCCGGACTGGATCGACCTCGAGGCCGCAGAGCGCGGGCGCGTTGCGTATTACAACGTCACGCCTTCCGCCGAGTTGCTTTCTATTGGCTTTGCCTACTGGGCCACCACGATGGAGGACCGCACCTCCGCCGCCACCGGTGAAACGGCCATGTTCGAGATCGAGTCCTTCACACGGATCATCGAGACGGTGAAGTTCTTCGTCGACTTGGGCAAGAAGGGAGTATTCGACCGCTACAGCGACGGTCTGAAAGCTGCTGTGCGCGTCAGGCTCTTGCACGCCCAGGCCAACCGGGGTTTGGAAAAGCTGTGGGGTCCGGACCACTACAACGAGTTCGGCTATCCCATCGGCTCGTCCTTCCTCGTCTCCGGTGAAGGCTGGTTCGCGCTGATGCCGATTGGCGTGGACGAGTTCTTCGGCCGCCCGCACTCCGGCGAAGAGTGGGACGACGTGGCCATGTACTGGGCTTGGGTGCTCTACCTGATGGGGGCGGAGGAGCGCCTCATTCCGAAGACCGGCGATGAGATGCGGAAGATGACCGACTTCATTTACGCCAACGGCGGGTACTCATCGTCCTACCACGTACGAGTGGCTACCGCGCTGATGGGCATCTTGGAGGACCTAGACCCCAAGATGCCCGCCCAGGTCCTGGGGGCACTGTCCTTGATCATCGGCGACGAGGACACGAAGTTCATGGTGAAGGGCTCCCGGTTCGAGGGCACGCCGTACCTGCACTGGAAGATCGGATTCCTGCTGAAGGCGAAGGCTGAGGCGGTCGTTTACCGCGTGCGCGACAGACTCCCCGGTGCCTACGCAGCGAAGGTAAAGAAGGCTGGCGACGGTAAGCCGCCGTGGTCCGGCGTGTTCAAGCAAATTGAGGACTACATCGCAGAGAAGGCCCCACATGTCAAGGCCGAGTACAAGCTGCACGACGAATCCAAGGAAGGCCTGCGCTAACCGGCGCGGCGCCCCCACAACGACACAAGGAGCAGGACCATGACACAAACGTTTACCGAGAACCCGCTGGCGCAGGGCCACTACGACCGTGCGGAATGGCCGGCGGCGCGCGGCAGCCGCGAAGCATTCGTCGAGAAGTTCGGCGAGGAGCGGGCCGAGCGGTTCCAGCAGGCTTTCTGGGCGATGGACCCCGTCGCTGACGCGCTCTACACCAGCGGCAACAAATCCAAGGTCGTGATGCCAAACCTGCGGCAAACCCTCGCGCGGGGCGAAGCGGACGAGGACACACTGCCCGAGGTCAAGGCGCTCATCGACGACATGAATGCCGCCCTCGACGGCGTGGACTGGGAGCGCATTGAGCGCGGCCAGCGTGCCGCGTTGGCTATCCCCGTGCTTGCGCAGAACCTCTCGCTTGGCCCGGGCGCGTTGATCCACACCTATTCCGCACCCTCCATCGCCGATATCCTCGCCAACACTGGTGAGCTCACTGAGGGTGCGGTGCACCGCCTGGCGTACACCACCAACTGGATCTACTCGGTGTACCTCAAAGACGGCTTGCGGCCGGGCAACGTCAGCTTCATCCACACCGGCATGGTCCGCGCCATGCACGCGCACGTGCGCCGCGTGCAGACGCAGCTCGGGCTGGACTACTCCGAGTGGGGCGCGCCGATTAGCGAGCTGGACATGTTCCGCACCTGGTTCGACTTCACCTACATCGCGTTTACGTACCTGCGGAACTTGGGCTACCGCCTCTCGCTGGAGGAGGAGCAGGACCTGTTCTACCTCTGGCGGGTAGTCGGCCGCATGCTGGGCATCCCGGGCGACATTTTGGAGCCGGAGACGGACATCGACGCCTCGCAGGAGACCATCGACGCAATCCACTTCGTTGACGGCGAGCCGAACGAGGCCTCGCATGCGCTGGTGGAGGCACTGTTTAGCGGCTTCCGCACCAACGTGAAGGCCCTGCTGCCGTTCCCGGATGAATCCATCGACGACTGGATGTACACCGCGACCCGCCTCATGCACGGCGACGATGTTGCTGACATTTACAACGTGCCGCACGCGGTGTCCCGGCCATTCGCGGAGCTCGAGCTGCCGCTGACCCAGCAGCGATTCGACCTGCTGCGCGCCAACCCCGAGGCGCTGGAGCGGGAAGTGGAGCAGAACCACCGAACGCTTCTCGACGCGCTGACGCAGGAAACCTCCTACATGGGGCAAGACCAAGGCATCAAAATGAGCGATGGAGCTTACAGGCCGGGCGCTTAGTGATAGAGTTCACAAGCGTTGTATTAAGTGTCAACCATTTCCTGAAAGGAACACACCACAATGGCTAACCAGTACCGAGTGCAAAACCCCGTGACCAACGAGGTCGTGGAGACCTTCGATTTCGCTACCGACCAGGAGATCCAGGACATCCTGGACCGTTCGGAGGAGGCGTTCAAGACGTGGCGTACGACGTCCTACGAGGAGCGCGCAGCAATCGTCGGCAAGGCGGCGCAGCTGCTGAAGGAGCGCGCTACCGAGCTGGCGCAGATCGCGGCGGAGGAGATGGGTAAGCCCATCCCGGAGGGTGAGTGGGAGATGAACTTCTCCGGCGACATCCTGCAGTTCTACGCGGACAACGCTGCGGAGCACTCCGCCGACAAAAAGGTTGACGTGCCGGGCGGCAAGGCCGTGGTCCGCCGCCTGCCGCTGGGAACGCTCCTGGGCATCATGCCGTGGAACTACCCGATCTACCAGATCGCACGCTTCGCCGGCCCGAACCTGATGAACGGCAACTGCATCATTCTCAAGCACGCCGAGATCACGCCGAAGTCCGCCGCCGCATTCGAGCAGGTGCTCAAGGACGCGGGCCTTCCCGACGGCGTGTACATCAACGTCTACGCCACCCACGATCAGATCGAGACGATCATCGCCGACCCGCGCGTGCAGGGTGTCTCCCTCACCGGCTCCGAGCGTGCCGGCAAGAAGGTCGCGGAGACCGCGGGCAAGAACCTGAAGAAGGTTGTGCTTGAGCTCGGCGGCACCGACCCGTACGTCATCCTCGACGCGGCCGACGTGCGCGCCGCCGCCCAGGAAGCATGGGACAAGCGCGTCCACAACGCCGGCCAGGCCTGCACCTCCAACAAGCGCATCATCGTCATGGATGACATCTACGACCAGTTCGTGGACGAGATGGTGGCCATCGCCGAGGGCTACTCCAAGGGCGACCCGGCCAACCCGGGCGAGAACGAGTACTTCCCCATGTCCTCCCGCCAAGCCGCGGAGACCCTGGACGACCAGGTCAAGCGCGCCATCGCCCAGGGCGCGACCCTGCGCACCGGCGGCGAGATGGACGACACCTCCGCGTACTACTCCCCGGCGGTCCTGACCGATCTGCCGGTGGGCTCCGACGTCTACTACGAGGAGTTCTTCGGCCCGGTGGCGGAGATCTACAAGGTTTCCTCCGAGGCGGAGGCCGTGGAGCTGGCCAACAACTCCTACCAGGGCCTGGGTGGCGCGGTGTTCTCCGACGACACTAACCGCGCCATCAAGGTCGCGGACCAGATTGAAACCGGCATGATCCACGTCAACCTGGGGCAGTACTTCTCCGCGGTGCTGCCGTTCGGTGGCGTCAAGCGCTCCGGCTTCGGCCGCGAGCTCTCCGTCTTCGCGCTCGACGAGTTTGTGAACAAGCAGTACCTCTACGTCAACGACTAGTTTGCGAACCAGCAAGCGCTGAGCAATCCCGCCTTCCCCAAGGCGGGATTTCTCATGCGCGGCCGTGACAGGCTACCGCGCGCCGGGTGAGCAGCTATTACCACGGCAAAATTCACAATCGTCACATGAGTGACAGGTAAGGTGGGCCGCGTGATCCGATTCGACCATGTGACCAAGTCGTACCCGACGTCCTCGCGCCCCGCGCTCGACGACATCACGCTCGACATCCCCGACGGCGAGTTCGTGTTCCTCATCGGCGCGTCCGGCTCCGGCAAATCAACGTTCCTGGAGCTGCTGATCCGTGAAGAAAATGTCTCCGCGGGGGATATCTACTTCGACGACTTCCACGTCAACACCCTCACGGGGAAACAGGTGAACAAGCTACGCCAATCTATCGGCTACGTGTTCCAGGATTTCCGGCTGCTTCCCAGGCTCAACGTCTACGACAACGTGGCGTTCGCGCTTGAGGTCATCGGCAAACCCAAGGAGCGCATTGCCAAGCTCGTCCCCGAGGCGCTCGAGCTCGTCGGCCTCGCATCGAAGGCGAAGCGGATGCCCCAGGAACTGTCGGGCGGTGAGCAGCAGCGCGTGGCTATTGCGAGAGCTTTCGTCGATAAGCCGAAGCTCATGCTTTGCGACGAACCTACGGGCAATCTCGACCCAGGCACCGCCGACGAGATCATGGCCCTGCTGGCGCGGATTAACCGCATGGGCACCACGGTGATCATGTCCACCCACAACGCGCGCGCGGTGGACGACATGCGCAAGCGCGTGATCGAGCTGCAGCTGGGCAAGATCGTGCGCGACGAAGACAACGGCGTCTACGGGGACGTGAGGAGGTAGCTATGAACTGGGGATTTATCGGTAGAGAAGGTGTCAAGGGCCTCGGGCGCAACCTCACCATGACCATCGCGCTGATCATTACGACCGCGCTGTCGCTGGTTCTCGTAGGTGCGGGTGTGCTGATTTCTAAGGCGACGACGCAAACCAAAGACCTGTACCTGGACCGGGTGGAGGTCATGGTCGAGCTGAACGAAGACATCTCCGCGAACGACTCGGACTGCTCTTCTGAGGCATGCAGGCAGGTCCGCGACACGCTTCAGGCCGACGACCGCGTGGAGCAGGTAACCTTCCGCTCGCGCGAGCAGTCCTACGAGCGCTTCAGGGAGCTGTTCCAGGATGCGGAGCCCGAGCTGGTGCGCGAGACCACCCCGGACGCGCTGCCGGCCGCGCTGCACGTCCGCCTGACGGATCCCACGGACACCGCGCCGTTGGACGCCATCCGCGACATGGAGCAGGTGGAGGTCATCTCCGACCAGGCGGACACGGTGCGCTCCGCCGCCGGCACCCTGAACACCTTCCGCAACGTCGCGTTCGCCGTCGCCGCAGCGCAGGCGCTTGCGGCCGTGTTCCTGATTGTGAATATGGTGCAGCTGGCGGCGTACAACCGCCGCGAGCAGATCGGCATCATGCGCATGGTGGGTGCCTCCCGCTGGTTCACGCAAGCTCCGTTCGTGCTCGAGGCCGTGCTGTCGGTGCTTATCGGCGCCGTACTGGCCACCGTCGGCGTGTGGGCGGGCAAGCAGTTCATTGTGGACCCGCTGCTGGGCGACTTGTACGCCTCCCAGCTAATCGCGCGCGTGCCGGATAGCACCGTGTGGGCTGTCATGCCGTTGGTCGGCCTGGCCGCGGTGGTGCTCGGCGGCCTCGCCGCGCAGGTGGCGCTTCGCTCTTACGTGCGCAAGTAGTAGGCTTAACCCTCTTATGTCCAAGAAGAACAAGAAGACGAAGCTCTCCAACACCGGTGTGCTTGCCACCAACCGGAAGGCTCGGCACGACTACACCATCTTGGACACCTGGGAGTGCGGCCTCGTGCTGCAGGGCACCGAGATCAAAGCGCTGCGCGAGGGCAAGGTGTCGCTCGTGGAGGCGTTCGCCACCATCGACAACGGCGAGGTGTGGCTGCGCAACATGCACATCCCCGAATACTCCCGAGGCCACTGGACGAACCACCCGCCGCGCCGCACCCGCAAGCTGCTGCTGCACCGGCGCGAGATCGACTCACTGCAGGGCAAGGTCCGCGACGGCAACCGCACGCTGATCCCGTTGTCGCTCTATCTAAAAGACGGCCGCGCGAAGGTGGAGCTCGGCCTTGCGCAAGGTAAGCAGGACTACGACAAGCGCCGCGATATCAAGCGCCGCACGGAGGACCGCGAGATCACCCGCGACCTCGGCCGCAAGCTCAAGGGGATCAAGGCCTAACTCCGGATTTGCGTACGGTGGGTGCCTATGAAGAAGGCACTTATCACTGGAGCATCACGCGGCATCGGCCGCGCCATCGCCGAAGAGCTGGGCAAGGACCACCACATCTACGCCGGGGCGTCGAAGGACGCGTCTGAGGTAGTGTCGGCGTTGCCCAGCGCCGACCCGTTCGAGGCGGACCTCACTGACACCGACGCGATTCTGGGCGCGGCGTCGCAGATCGAGGAGCTGGACGTGCTCGTCCTCGCCGCAGGCGTGATGGAACACGGCCCGTTGGAGGAGCTCACGGACGAAAAGTGGCGGGAAATGATGGAGGTCAACCTCTTCGCCCCCGTCACCCTGACCCGAGCGTTGCTTCCCGCTTTGCGACGCTCCACCGGCCTCATCATCACCATCAACTCGGGCGCCGGCTTTCAGGGCTTCGCCGAAAACTCGGCCTACTGCGCCTCCAAGTTTGCGCTCCGCGGCTTTACCGAGTCCCTGCAGGAGGAAGAGGCCGGCAATATTCGCGTGACGTCCCTGCACCCGGGTCGCACCGACACCGACATGCTCGCGGGCGACGACGGCCGCCCGAAGATGGACGCAGCCGAGGTGGCCAAGTCGGCTCGGCTGGCCGTCGATGCCGGCCCCGATGCGGTGGTGGAGTTCCTCCGTGTGCGCCCCGCGCGCACCTAAACTGACCGGGCTTGCGTTGGGGGAGTGTGAGGTGTAAAGTAACATCTCCTACGGTTCCCGTAGTTGACGGGGTCGATTCTGGTTTCGACTTCATCTACTTAGCCAGGGGAAGCGTGCCGGTGCAGGCAGGAGACCACCGCAAGCGTCGCTGTAAACAATAAACGCAGAGAAGAACTCTCAGCGTGACTACGCCCTCGCTGCCTAATTAGAATAGGTTCAGCGACCTGCGTGTCCGTCAGGCCGGGGATGTCCCCGACCCGGTACCTGGCGTCGACTTAGGGGACTTGCCTTCCAGCCCTGTCAGTGGGGCCTTGGAAGGGACTTTTTCCACTGACTGGGCCCGTCATCCGGACATGTTCGCCTGATCCGGAGGGTCGAGGAGAGACAGCGTGCGAACTGCGCACGGAGAAGCCCTGGCGCGGTGGTGAAGGACCCGGGTTCAATTCCCGGCGGCTCCACCGAGTGCGAAACCCCCGGTCGATATGGCCGGGGGTTTTCTCATGCTGTTAGTCGATCGAGTAGCCCGTGACCGGCCCCTCGGTGTTGGGCTGCCAGCCGAGCTCCGGAGCCACATGGGTGGCGAAGTTCTCAAGAATCTTCACATTGGCGTCCACGCCCAAACCGGTGGGGACGGTGATGAGCAGGGTGTCGGCGGCCATGACGGCTGGGTCCGCCTTCAACTGCTCAATGAGCTTGTCGGGCTCGGCCGCGTAGGTGCGGCCGAAAGTGGACGCGCCGACGTCGGGCAACACGCCGACTTGGTCGGAGTTGGATGCCTGCATGCCGAAGCGTTGCATGTCGGCGCCGTCGACAATGGGGAAGATAGAGCGCGAGACGGATACTCGCGGCGTCCAATCGTGTCCCGCTTCCTTCCAGGCAGCCCGGTAGCGGTTGATCTGCTCCACCTGGATCTCGCCCAAGGTCTGAGCTGTGGTCTCGGAAACCAAGGTGGAGGACATCAAGTTCAGGCCATCCTTGGCGGTCTGCTCGGCTGAGGTGTGGGTGCCGGAGCCGTAGAAGATGTGCTTGCGCAGCTCGGGGTCCACGGGGAAGACCGGCAGAGCGGTGCCCGGCTGGAACATGTTGGGGTACTGGCGCTCGAGCGGCGCGGCGGTGGCGAAGCCGTTGCCGTCCACGGCGGCCATGAACGCCTCGAGATGCCTGCGGGCGACGTCTGCGCCATTGGGGGCCTCACCCTTGTAGCCGAAGGCCTCCCAGCCGCGCTCGGCTACTTCGGGTGCTCCGCGAGAGACGCCCAGAGCGACCCGGCCGCCGGAAAGCTGGTACAGGGATGCGGCTTCCTCCGCGAGGTACAGCGGGTTTTCGTACCGCATGTCAATCACACCCGTGCCCACCTCAATGTTCTTCGTGGTGCCGGCCACCGCACCAAGCAGCGGCATGGGGGCGGAGGCCTGCGGGACAAAGTGGTGGACGCGGAAGGAGGCGTTGTTCACGCCGATCTCGTCTGCAGCCTGGGCAAGCTCCAAGTGGATCTTGGCCATTTTCTCCGCGGACGGGCCACGCTGGCCACCGAAGGCGTAGTGCCCGAAGCTTAAGAAACCGAACGCTTTCATTGAAGATCTCCATGTTTAGGTGACGTATCAACAACAAGACTAGCGCGAGTTGCGACAGCTGTCACGGCCAAGTGCAGGGCATCACCGGCTGACGGACGAAGAGCGGTGGACGGATCACCCGATCGTCGCGAGGCGCGCAAGAAAAACCCCAGGTCGAGCACGACCTGGGGTGGGATGCAAAAACCTTACACGGCGACCTCAAAAGGCGCTTCGGTCGCCTCGCGGACGGAGTCCACCGTTTCGCCCGGGGCAACCTCAGTCAGGGTCAGGCCCTGCTTCTCGTCGACGGCGAAAACGGCGAGGTTGGTGATGATCTGGTCCACGCACTTCGCGCCCGTCAGCGGCAGCCGGCACTCTGGGAGGACCTTCGAATCGCCCTTCTTCGTGGTGTGCTCCATGAGCAAGATGACCTTCTTTGCGCCGTGCACAAGGTCCATTGCGCCGCCCATGCCCTTGACCATTTTGCCCGGGATCATCCAGTTGGCTAGGTCGCCGTACTGGGAAACCTCCATCGCGCCGAGGACCGCGACGTCGATGGCCCGGGAACGGATCATGCCGAAAGAAGCTGAGGAGCTGAAGAACGATCCCCCCGGTGCCACGGTGATGGTTTCCTTGCCGGCGTTGATCAGCTCCGGGTCCACAGCGTCCTCGGTGGGGTAGGGGCCCACACCCAAAATGCCGTTTTCAGAGTGGAGCACCACCTCAACGTCATCGGGCAGGTAACCCGGGATCAACGTGGGCATGCCGATGCCCAAGTTCACGTACTGACCGTTTTCCAGCTCCCGGGCTGCACGGGCCGCCATTTCTTGCCTCGTCCACGCCATTATTCGCTCACCGTCCTGAATTCGATACCGGTCTCTTGCGGGCCCACCTCGACGACGCGGTCGACGTAGATGCCCGGCAAGTTCACCTCAGCTGCGGGGATTTCGTCCACCACTTCCTCCGCCTGCACGATGGTGACGTTGCCCGCCACAGCCGCGTCCGGGTTGAAGTTCCGCGCTGTCTTGGAAAAAACCAGGTTGCCAAACCGGTCCGCTTTGTGCGCGTGCACAAACGCGAAATCGGGGGTAAGCGCTGTTTCCATTACGTATTGCTCGCCGCCGAACTCGCGCAACTCCTTCGGCTGGGAGTACTCGGCGATCGTGCC
Source organism: Corynebacterium mucifaciens (assembly GCF_012396315.1). Lineage (GTDB taxonomy): Bacteria > Actinomycetota > Actinomycetes > Mycobacteriales > Mycobacteriaceae > Corynebacterium > Corynebacterium mucifaciens. The sequence continues at coordinate 17,501 of NZ_JAAXPF010000017.1, forward strand.
GTCCGGGTTGTAGCGGGTGGGAATCTCCCCGGTGGCCAGCGGGGTTCCGACGCCAGCCTTGGTGTAGAAGGCGGGAATGCCGGCGCCGCCGGCCCGCAGGCGCTCGGCCAGTGTGCCCTGGGGGGTGAACTCGACGGTGAGCTCTCCCTCGAGGTACTGGCGTGCGTACTCCTTATTTGTTCCCAGGTAGGAACCGATCGAGCGGGAAATGCGCTTGTCGGCCAATAGGAGTCCGAGCCCGAACCCGTCAGTGCCCAGGTTGTTGGAAATGATCGTCAGATCCCCAACGCCGCGGGCACGAAGCGCGTCGATAAGCCGGGCGGGAATGCCCACGAGGCCGAAGCCGCCCACGGCGATGGAGGCGCCGTCCGGGATATCGGCGACAGCCTCCTCCGCTGAAGTAACCACCTTGTTAATCATGTGAGCATGATAACTTCCGGGCGCGCAGCGCACAAGGGTTCACAAAACGAACTTGTGTAGTTTAGTATCACAGTCATGACTGGTAGTGACGTGCAACTCGTGCAGAGCCTCAGTCGAGGCCTTGCGGTGATTCGCGCGTTCGACGGCGAGCGCCCGCGTCAATCGCTTGCGCAGGTGGCGGAGGCAACGGGGCTTCCGCGCGCCACTGTCCGCCGGTTTCTGCACACACTCGTCGCTGAGGGGTACGCCGCCAGTAACGGCTCTGTCTTCTGGCTCACCCCGAAAACCCTGGAGCTGGGGTATTCCTACCTCTCCGGCCTTGGGCTCCCCGCAATTGCGCAGCCGCACCTCGACGCGCTGTCGCGCACGCTCAACGAATCCTGCTCGCTCACCGTCTTGGATAAATCGGATGTGGTGTACGTCGCGCGCGCCGCGGCGAACCGGATCATGAGCGTGAACATCACCATCGGCACGCGATTCCCGGCATACGCCACCTCCATGGGTCGCGTCCTTCTTGCCGGCCTCCCGCCCGCGGCGCTTGACGCATACCTTGCCGGCACCGCCCTTCGGCCCTTCACCCCAAAGACGGTGACAAACCCGGACGCGTTGAAGCAGTTGCTTATCGACGTCCGAAGGCAGGGTCACTGCATCGTCGACCAGGAACTCGAGCTGGGTCTGCGCTCCGTGGCCTGCCTGGTCCGTGGCAGCGCTGGGACGGCGGTGGCCGCCGTGAACGTGTCGGCGCATGCCGGGACGGTGGGACACCGGGAGGTCGTCGATAGGCTGCTGCCCCCGCTGCAGGCGACGGCGCTCGCGATCGAGCGCGACCTACACGCAACTTTGATGAAGGAGTCATGATGAATAACCCGAACAACCCGCAGGACATTGTCATCTGCAACCCGAAGCGCACCCCCGTGGGGCGTTACGGCGGTGCATTTGTGGGCGTGCCGGTGCAGGAACTGGCCGCAACGGCGGTGAAAGCAGTGATCGCGGACGCCGGCATCTCCGGCGACGTCATCGACGACGTCATCCTCGGTCAGGCCGCACCGAATGGCGCGGCACCGGCGCTTGGCAGGGTGGTGGCGCTCGACGCTGAACTGGGCGTCAACGTGCCGGGCATGCAGCTGGACCGCCGGTGCGGCTCGGGCCTGCAGGCAGTTGCCACCGCGGCGGCGCACATCGCTTCGGGCGCGGCGGACCTCATCATCGCCGGAGGCGCGGAGTCCATGTCCAACACCGAGTACACCGTGGACGGGGACATCCGCTGGGGCGTCAAGGGCGGCACCATGGAGTTCAAGGACCGGCTGCAGGAAGCTCGCGAGCAGGCCGGCGGCAAACACCACCCGATCCCGGGCGGGATGATCGAGACGGCGGAAAATCTGCGGGAGGAATACTCCATCTCGCGCGAGCGGCAGGATAAGTTGGCCGCTGCCTCCCACGCGCGGGCGGCCGCGGCGCAGGAAAGCGGCGAGTTTGACGCTGAGATCGTGCCCGTGGCGGTGCCGCAGCGCAAGGGCGACCCGGTGGTGGTGGATAAGGACGAGCACGTCCGCCCGGGCACCACAGAGGAATCGCTGAGCAAGCTGCGGCCGGTGATGGGCAAGACGCTCGACGGCGCCACGGTGACCGCAGGTAACGCTTCCGGCCAAAACGACGGTGCCGCGGCGATGATCGTGACCACCCGCAAGAAAGCCGAGGAGCTCGGCCTTGACGCGTACGCGGTGCTGCGCGGTTGGGCTGTTTCCGGTGTGGCCCCGGAAACTATGGGCATCGGCCCGGTTGAAGCGACAGCGAAGGTGTGCGACCGTCTCGGGCTCACGCTCGACGACATCGACCTGATCGAGCTCAACGAGGCCTTCGCGGCCCAGGCGCTCGCTGTGCTGGACGCGTGGGGAATTTCCGAGGATGACCCGCGGCTGAACCCGCTGGGCTCGGGCATCTCGCTGGGCCACCCGGTAGGCGCCACTGGCGCGCGAATGGTGGTCACTGCGGCGCACCGCATGCGCCGTACAGATGCCCGACGCGCGCTGGTGACGATGTGCATCGGCGGTGGTCAGGGCCTCGCGGCGATCATTGAGCAGGCGTAAAACCGGGTGGGGGTTGGCCGCTTTGTTTGGGTAGCCTAAGATAGCGCAGGTAACCCTTACCTGACGCACTACTTGAAAGGACGGCCATGACCCGTTTCTCACGTCGCTCTTTGATCGCCCTCGCAGCTGCAGGCTCCCTCACGCTGGGGGCTTGCTCCAACGCGGAACCGGCACTGGACTCGAACGAGCCAACCTCGGCGACTTCCTCTGCGGGCACAGCCGAAGGGACGTCGGAAAGCAGCACAGCTTCCGACGGCACCGTCACCGTGACGGACAACTACGGGGAGAAGGTTGTCCCCAGCCCGCCGAAGCGCGTGGTGGCGCTGGACAACCGGTCCTTCGAGCTGCTCGACTCCTGGGGTATCAAGCCGGTGGCGGCGGCGCGCCAGCTGGTGCCCAACTCCATTCCGGGGATCGCGGACGACGAGGACATCGTTGACATCGGCAACCACCGCGAGCCGAACCTCGAGGCTATCGTGGCCGCCGACCCGGACGTGATCGTGTCCGGCCAGCGCTTCGAGGAGTACGACCAGGACATTGAGAAGCTGGCCCCGGACGCGACCCTGCTGGATTTCGAGCCGCGCGAGGGTGAGCCCTTCGACCGGGAACTTATCCGGCAGACGCTGGAGCTTGGCGAGGTGTTCGGCAAGCAGGCCGAAGCAGAGGAAACGGTGAAGGAATTCACCGAGGCCGTCCAGCGCGCCCGCGACGCCTACAACCCCGACCAAAAGGTCATGGCGCTGAACGTCTCCGGTGGCGAGATCGGCTACGTCGCCCCGGGTGTGGGGCGCGTGTGGGGGCCGCTGTTTGACCTCATCGGCTTCACCCCGGCCCTGGAGGTGGCAAACGCGTCGGATGACCACCAAGGCGACGATATCTCTGTCGAGGCAATCGCGAACGCCAACCCGGACTGGCTGCTTGTGCTCGACCGGGATGCGGGCGTGAAGTCCGTCACCGACTCGCCGGAGGCGCTGTCTGTGATCAACGATTCGGAGCCGCTGAAGAACGTCACCGCGGTGAAGGAGGGCAACGTCTACGTCGCCCCGGCGGACACCTACACCAACGAATCCATCATCACCTACACGGAGATTCTGAACCAGCTCGCCGAGCAGCTCGAGGCCGCGAAGTAGCCGCCAAGTAGTCTGTTATCGATGACTGATCCAACGACCACCACCCGCCCCAAGCTTCTGGATTGGAAGCTCGGGGTGGGTGTTGTCCTTGTTCTAGGCCTTCTCGGCGCATCGCTGGCAGTGGGGCAGTACGACATCGTGGGCACCGATGACGGGTGGGAGATGTTCCGCGCCACTCGCGTGCCCCGCACAATCGCGCTGGTGCTTGCCGGCGCAGCCATGGCTATGAGCGGGTTGATCATGCAGATGCTCACCCAAAACCGCTTTGTCGAGCCCACGACCACCGGCACGACCGAGTGGGCCGGGCTGGGGCTGCTCGCATCCTTCTTGCTGTTCCCCGACGGCTCGGTGATGACGCGGATGCTGCTCGCCGTCGGTGCCGCGTTCATCGGCACGATGGTGTTCTTCGCATTCCTGCGCCGTGTGACGCTTCGCTCGAGCCTGGTCGTCCCCATCGTCGGCATCATGCTCGGCGCGGTGGTCAGCGCTGTCTCCACCTTCATCGCCCTGCAGACTGACCTCTTGCAATCCCTCGGGATTTGGTTCGCCGGTTCGTTTACCAGCGTGATCGCGGGCCAGTACGAGGTGCTGTGGGTGGTGCTCCTCGTTGTCGTCGCGGTGTTCTTCTACGCGGACCGCCTCACCGCGGCTGGGCTTGGCGAGGACGTCGCAACCAACATCGGGCTGAACTACAACCGGATCGTGCTCGTCGGCACCAGCCTGGTCGCGGTGGCTACAGGCGTGGTTACCGTGGTGGTGGGCAACCTGCCGTTCCTTGGCCTCATCGTCCCCAACATCGTGAGCATGCTGCGTGGTGACGACCTCCGGTCCAACCTCCCCTGGGTCTGCCTCACCGGCATCGCAGTGGTGACGGTCTGCGATCTGATCGGGCGCACCATCATCGCTCCGTTCGAAATGCCGGTCTCCGTCATCCTGGGTGTCGTCGGCGCCGCGGTCTTCATCGCCCTGATTGTGAAGAGGAGCCGGAATGCGTGAGGTCGGGGCGTTTCAGACGGCGCGGAGTAAACGGCGCTACTGGGTAGTTGTTGCCGTACTTGCGGTGAGCGCGCTGCTGTTTACCGCGGGCCTACTGGCCTGGGATAACCCAATGGAGTTTGGCACCCGCGGTTACTGGCTCATCGCTGAACGGAGGATGAACTCTGTCATCGCGATGGCGCTGGTGGCGGTCTGCCAGGCCGTGGCCACCGTCGCGTTTCAGACGGTGACGAACAACCGCATCATCACCCCGTCCATCATGGGGTTTGAATCGCTGTACGTGGCCATCCACACCTCAACCGTGTACTTCCTCGGGGCGGCGGGACTGAATAACGCCCGCACGCTGGAGATGTTCGTGGTGCAGCTCGTGCTCATGGTGGGTTTAAGCCTCATCCTCTACACGTGGCTGCTTGCCGGGGACAACCCCAATATGCACGCGATGCTGCTGGTGGGCATTGTGCTCGGCGGGGGATTGGGAAGCGTGTCGACGTTCATGCAGCGCCTGCTCACGCCGAGCGAATTCGACGTGCTCACCGCGCGTCTCTTCGGCTCGGTCAACAACGCGGACCCGGAGTACTACCCGCTGGCGGTGCCGCTGGTGCTGGCGGCGGTTGTGCTGATGCTGCTGAACTCGCGGCGCTTGAACGTCCTTGGCCTTGGGCGGGACGTGGCGGTGAACCTGGGCGTGAACCACAAAAAGCACGCCGTGTACACGCTGGTGCTCGTATCCGTGCTCATGGCGGTGTCCACGGCGCTGGTTGGGCCCATGACCTTCCTAGGTTTCCTCGTAGCAACGCTGGCGTACCAGTTCGCGGATACCTACGACCACCGCTACGTGTTCCCGATGGCGGCCCTGCTGGGGTACTGCATCCTCGCCGGCGCGTACTTCACCATGAACCATGTTTTCTACGCGCAGGGCGTCGTTTCCATCATCATCGAGTTGGTTGGCGGCCTGACGTTCCTCGTCGTTGTCCTACGGAAGGGGAGACTGTGATTGAGCTCAACGAAGTGAGCAAGGCCTACGGCGACGACGCCGCAATCGGGCCGGTCTCACTGCAAATTCCCGCCGGCGGCATCACCGCACTCGTCGGCCCGAACGGTGCCGGCAAGTCCACGCTGTTGACGATGATCGGGCGCCTGCTGGCGCTCGACTCCGGCTCCGTGCACATCGGGCAGATGGACGTAACCTCATCCAGCTCGAAGGACCTGGCCAAGGTGGTTTCGATCCTGCGACAGGAGAACCACTTTGTTACCCGCCTGACGGTGCGGCAACTGGTCGGCTTCGGCCGATTCCCGTACTCGGGTGGGCGCTTGACGGCCAAGGACGAGGAAATCATCTCCCGCTACATCGACTTCTTCGGTTTGCGGGAGCTGGAACACCGTTACCTGGACCAGCTCTCGGGCGGGCAGCGGCAACGTGCGTACGTAGCAATGGTGCTGTGCCAGGAGACTGACTACGTGCTTCTCGACGAGCCCCTGAACAACCTGGATATCTCGCACTCCGTGGAGATGATGCAGCACCTGCATTCTGCAGCCCGCGAATTCGGCCGGACCATTGTGATCGTTTTGCACGACATAAATTTCGCGGCCCGGTACGCGGACTATATCTGCGCGGCCAAGGATGGCCAGGTATTCGCGTTCGGAACCGTGGACGAGATCATGCGCGACGATCTGCTCACCGAGATCTTCAATACTCCGGTGCAAGTGATCGAAGGGCCTCACGGACCCATCGCGGCATATCACTAAAACCGCTTCCTGCCTGGGTGTTTGTGTTGGTTTGGGGTTCGTGGTTATATATCCATCCGTTGCTTCTGAGCGGCCCGAGCGGCTGGTCAGGGGGAATGGTTAAACTACATAAGGTTACCGCGGGGTAAACGGTGGTTGAACGCGAGTTTGACTTCTGGTTTATGTTGTGTGTAGCTTGTAGCGAGGCTGCTTGACGGGCTGGGCTGTGATGGCCTGGTTGGTGGGTGTGCTGGTGTTGTTTGAGAACTCGATAGTGTGCCAATGTACTTTTGTTGCGTGGGTGTGTGTCGCCTGCCCTTTGTGCACTGCGTGGTGGATGCCTGCTGTTTTTGGGTGTGTGCCGGTGGTGGCGTGGTTGAATTCCATTGATGGATCGCGTCATCTTTTTTGGTTCAGTGCGCGTTTGGGGTGTGGTTGACATGCTTTTCAACTCGCGTATTTGTGATCGGCCCTGTTTTTGCCCCGTCGGGTTGGGGTCGGTTATTTGAACCTTGTAATTTTTGGAAATTGTGCCAGTTCAGCATCACTGCCGTTTGGTGTGGTGGTGTTGGGTGGTTTGTTTTTGGTTGGGTTTCGGGCTTTTCACGGCCTTGTTTCTTGCTGAAACTTTTGTGGAGAGTTTGATCCTGGCTCAGGATGAACGCTGGCGGCGTGCTTAA
>NZ_JAAXPF010000018.1 GCF_012396315.1 Corynebacterium mucifaciens
ACACTTCCCGGGCAGATGAGCCGGCTAAAAACCTCTCGACCGCACCATCACGGATATCAGATGGAAATGCTGCGGGCATCGGAATACCTTTCAGCCCCCACCACTCCAACTTTTTGTCCGCGCTCCCAGGCAGGGATAGCTGGGTCCTGGTAGCTGGAACCGCGACGCAGCGCGCTTGGGCGCGGCGCCTAGAACGCGCCGCCGGTCGGGTTGTACGTTGCCGTCACGGTGCGGGTGTCCGGGTCGCCATCCGACCCGCCAGCGCTGTCGATGCCGGATTCGTCGGGGTCGCCGGAGGAGTCGTCGTCACGCATGGCATCCTTCGGCGCCTCGGCTGGGTCCGCGCCCTTGATCATCCAGATGATCGTATCCAGCTCCTCGGGCTTGACTAGCACGTCGCGCGCCTTGGAGCCCTCCGACGGCCCAACGACGCCGCGCGATTCCATGAGGTCCATGAGGCGGCCTGCCTTGGCAAAGCCGATGCGAAGCTTGCGCTGCAGCATGGAGGTGGAGCCGAGCTGGGAGGTGACCACTAGCTCGACGGCCTCGAGCAGGTCGTCCATGTCCTTGCCGATGTCGTCGTCGATGACCTTGGCTTCCGCCTGCTTGTCGTCGGTGACGCCCTCGACGTAGTCCGGCTCGTCCTGCTGCGATTTGGCAGCCTCCACGACCGCCTGGATCTCCTCGTCGGTAACGAACGACCCCTGCAGACGCTGCGGTTTGCCGGCACCCTGCGGGATAAACAGGCCGTCGCCCATGCCGATGAGCTTCTCCGCGCCGCCCTGATCCAGAATCACGCGCGAATCCGTCAGCGAGGAGGTGGCGAACGCCAGGCGCGACGGCACGTTGGTCTTGATCAGGCCGGTAACCACGTCCACGGACGGGCGCTGCGTTGCCAGCACGAGGTGGATGCCGGCGGCGCGAGCCTTCTGCGTGATGCGGACGATGGACTCCTCGATTTCTTTCGGAGCCGTCATCATGAGGTCCGCCAGCTCGTCCACCACGCACACGATGAACGGGTACGGGCGCATCTCACGCTCCGAACCCGGGGGCGCGGTGAGCTCGCCGGAGCTGACCTTGCGGTTGAAGTCCTTGATGTGGCGAACGCGCGCGGACTTCATGTCCATGTAGCGCTGCTCCATCTCCTCCACGAGCCACTGCAACGCAGCCGCCGCCTTCTTCGGCTGCGTGATAATCGGCGTGATCAGGTGCGGGATGCCTTCGTACGGGGTCAGCTCCACCATCTTCGGGTCCACCAGAATCAGGCGGACCTCTTCCGGCGTTGCGCGCGTGAGCAGCGAGACCAGCATGGAGTTCACAAACGCGGACTTACCGGAGCCGGTGGAGCCAGCCACCAAGAGGTGCGGCATCTTCTGGATCGAGGATGCGATGAAGTCGCCCTCGATGTCCTTACCCAGGCCAATCAGCATCGGGTCGTCCTGGGACGCCACCTTCGGCGCGTCCAGCACGTCGCGCAGGCGCACCATCTCACGGTCCTGGTTCGGCACCTCGATACCCACCGCGGACTTGCCCGGAATCGGCGTCAACAAACGCACGTTGTCCGTGGCCACCGCGTAGGCGAGGTTCGACTGCAGGTTGGTGATCTTGGAGACCTTCACGCCAGGCCCGAGCTCAACCTCGTAGCGCGTCACTGTCGGGCCACGGGAGAACCCGGTGACCTGGGCGTTGACGTTGAACTCTTCGAAGACGTCCGTGATCGCCTCGATCATCCGGTCGTTTGCCTCGGTACGCGTCTTCGGCGCACTGCCGGGCTGGAGCAGATCCGTCGACGGCAGCGTGTAATCGCCCTGCGGGATCTTACGCACCTGCTTGGGCGCCGCCGCCTCTTTCTCGGACTTTGGCGTCGTCGCAGGGATCTTCGACGCGTCAACGCCCGAGCGCGCGGCGATGGCCTTCGCCATCTGCTCGCGGGAGCTGGCTACTGCGTCGGGGGCGCTTGCTTCTAGACGTTCACCCTCCGGCTCCGCACGCGACAGCTCCTTCGTCTCGTTGTCGTTCTGCGGGCTCACCGGAGCCGCCGGCGTAGGTGTAGGTGCAGGCTTTGGAGTGGTGTGCGTGGACGACTGCTTCCGGGCAGGGGCCCTGCGGCTCACCACCGCGGTCTTCTCCGCCGCCTGGCTTTCGTCGGCATCTTGCGCATCGTCGTCATCGACCTCGTCGGCGAAGTCGAACAAGTCGAAGTCGTCGTCGCCGTCGGCCGGGTAGCTTTCCATTGGCGTCGGCCGGCGGCGCGAACGGGTACGCGTCGGACGGGAAGGGGCGGACGCGTCGGAGCGCCGGCTGCGGGCGGAGCGGCGTTCTCGCCCCGCCGCAATGTCGTCCAAGTCTCCAGAGACGTGGCTGTACGGGTCCGCGTCATCGTCGTCAGGCGTATCCGTGTTGGACAGCATTTCCGAGACGAGGTTTTTGATGTAGTCGTACGCCTCGCGCACGGTGATGCCAGTTGCCTTCAGCGCCCCGTAGAGGATGACAAGTCCAAGCAGGGGCACGGCAACGTAGGAAGAAAATCCCGCCGCAAGCACTCCGCCAGTCAACGCGCCGATTGCGCCGCCGGCGAGTTTGCGCTCAGCCCACGCTGTCGGGTTGCCCGCAAAGACGTGGATGAGGCCAAGCATTGCCACCGCGATGATGGAGAATCCGAGCGTCACCCTCCCCCGGACCTCGTCCGTGGCGCGCACATTGAGCATGAGCGCCACCGCAATCCCCACCAGTACGACCGGCAGGATCAGCGCGCCGGCGCCGATCAACCAGTGCGTGCCCGTGGAGATGAGGTCTCCCACAGGCCCGGCAACGTTGAACCACACAGAACCGCCGATAACCGCAGCAAGCCCGATAAGGATTAAACCCCACGCGTCAGCGTGGGATTCAAACGTGCTCGGGCCCTCACGGCGGGGCCGCTGCGCTCGTCGGCTGCGGCCGCGGCGTTCCGTTTGCTCGTCATCGTCGTCGACCAGATCGAAGTCGTCGTCCCAATCGTCGTCGCGGCGGGAGCGGCGCGAACGCGGGGTGGAAGCCGAAGGGTCGTCGTCAGACTGGCCCTTATCCCGGCGGAAAAACGACCCAACACCACGGGCCGCCGCGCCCAACGAGCTCCCGACGGCCTTGTAAGCGGAGCCGACGCGCTCATCGGCAGTGTCGGCCGCGACGTTGGTCGATGTCGGCGGGTGCGTCATGGACACCGGACCGCCGTAGCGGGTGCCGCCGGCGGGACGGCGTGACGATGACCGCGAAGAGCGCGGCGCGGTGTTTTTGACAGACATGGGTGCCACTCTAACGCCTTACGTCACATATTCACCTCTCGCCACACCAGACAGGCAAGGTCAAGGGCTACATCTTGACATTGAAGCTATCGAACTCATCGACGGCCCCGGTAAGGTTCACCTTCACCGCGTCGCGGCCGGACACCCACAACAGCAACTCGCCCGGCTCGCCTGACACTCGCAGCACGTGGTCGCCGCGCTGAGCCACCCCTGCCTTATCTGCGAGCGTCACCGGTGGCAAGTTCGGAGGAGTGAGGATGACCGGCACCGGTGCCTTGCGCATCGTGAGCGCGCCAAAGCGCTTCGCTAAAGCAAAAAGCTGCTCGTTGACAGCCTGTGAGAACTCACGGGGCTCCACCACTCCCCCACCTCGGCGGACGTCTTCGTGGTGGATGAAGTGCTCCGATGTGTTCATCGCGGTATTCAGCGGCTTCATCCACACAGGCGGCCCCGCCGCCCACTCGCGCACCACGTCCTCGTATGGGCGCGATTGTTGTTTCTGGGTTTCTTTTTCCGTCAGGCCGGAGAGTGCGTCGATGAAGATGCCTGGCGCCGCAGCAGGTTTCGACTCGCGCACAAGCAGGTGGATAGCGAGGTCTTGGGTCGTCCACCCCTCGTTCAAGGTGGGGGCATCGGGGCCGACCTGCAGGAACAGCTCGGCGAGGCGTTCACGTTCTTTTTGGGCGAAAGACATGACGCCCAGCCTAGCCACGTCGAGGTACGCGTGGTTGGTTGAAGCAACCTGTGCCCGTGTGACGGCAACACCCCCTCAGCCCGCAGGAAGCAGGCCAAGGGGGTGGGCGCCAAGCAGCAGCCGTTTAACGCGACTCGCGGTTCGCAGCCACTTCGTCGTCGCTGACCGCGTGGTTTTCGGACGACATCGGCACGACGGTCGGCAGAATCACCGGCTGGCGCTTGTAGTTCTGCTCGATCGCGCGGGACACCTTTCGCCTGATCTGCTGGACCATGCGGAACGGGTCGTTTTCGCCCTCCGCGGCCAGGTCGCCCACGACGGCCTCCACGCCCTCGACAACCTTCTTGTTGAAGTCCCGGTCGTCGTCGGTGTACCCCGTGGTGGAGACTTGCGGGACCTCGAGGAGGCGGCCCGTGCGGTCGTCGATAACGCAGGTGATGGAGACGACACCGCCGGACGCCAGCGAAGAGCGCTCGCCCAGCACATCCGGGTCAACGTCGCCCATCGTGGTGCCGTCCACGTAGAGCTGACCCACCTGGTACTGCCCGGCCACCTTGATTTGGCCCTTGTGCATGTCCACGACCACACCGTTTTGCGCCAGCGCCGTGTTGGACGGCTTCACGCCGGTCGAAATCGCCAGCTCCTTGTTTGCGCGCATGTGGCGCCACTCGCCGTGCACGGGCATGGCGTTGCGCGGACGCGCCGCGTTGTAGAGCGCAAGCAGCTCGCCGGCGTAGCCGTGGCCGGAAGCGTGGACGTGCGCCTCGGAGTTGGTAATCACGTTCGCGCCGATTTGCGCGAGGTTGTTGATCACCGCGAACACCGACTCCTCGTTGCCCGGAATGAGGGAGGAGGACAAAATGATCGTGTCGCCGTCGTGGATAGTGATCTGGCGGTGCTCACGGCGAGACATGCGCGACAACGCCGCCATCGGCTCGCCCTGCGTGCCGGTGGTGATGAGCACCGTTTTGTGCGGCGCCATCTTCGCGGCCTCCTCGATCGGGATGATCGTGCCCTTCGGCGCGCGCAGGAGGTTCATCTTCTCCGCAATCTCCATGTTGCGCAGCATGGACCGGCCGTTAAACGCCACCTTGCGGTTGTTGGCCACGGCCGCGTTGACGGCCATCTGCACGCGCGAGACGTTGGACGCGAACGACGCGATAACCACCCGCTGCCGCGCACCCGCCACCAGGCGGGTCAACGTCTCTTCGATGCCAGCCTCCGAGGCGGAGATACCCGGAATGGTGGCGTTGGTGGAGTCGCACATGAACAAGTCGATACCCTCGTCGCCGAGGCGCGACAGCGCAGGGATATCGGTCGGCTTGCCGTCGTACGGGGTTTGGTCCACCTTTACGTCGCCAGTCATCACCACGTGACCGGCGCCGGTCTTGATGGACACGCCGAGGCACTCCGGAATGGAGTGGTTGACGTGCCAGAAGCGGAGGCGGAACGGGCCAACGGTGATTTCCGAGTCCTTGTTCACGTCGTGCAGCTTCGGACGCTGGCGGTGCTCCTGCGTCTTCGCCTTAATCAGCGCGTTGGTGAACTTGGAGGAGTAAATGGGCAGATCGTGGCGCAGCTTGAGCAGCCACGGGATAGCGCCGATGTGGTCCTCGTGCCCGTGCGTGACCACGAGGGCGTCGACCTTGTCCAGCTTGTTCTCAATGGGGCCAAAGTCCGGCAGCACCAAGTCAACGCCCGGTTCGTCCGAGTTCGGGAACAGCACACCGCAGTCCACGATGAGCAGACGGCCGTTGTATTCGAAGACCGTCATGTTGCGGCCGATCTCGGAGATACCGCCGAGCGCGTAAATGCGCAGCGTGTCCTTGGCCAGCTTAGGCGGGGCGGGCAGGCGCTTTGTCAGATCCGCGCCCTGCATGGACTTCATCGGGTTGCGACGCCCACCACCGTTGTTCCCGTGGTTGTTGCCTGCGCCGTTGCCTCCATTGCCGCCGCGTCCGCGGCGACGACGGTTCCGGTTGCTGCCGCCGTTCCCGCCATTGCTTCCGTTGCCTCCACGGCCGTGTCCACCGCGGTTGTGTCCGCCCTCGCGGTTCCCTCGGCCGCCGTCGTCGCCGTTGTTGGCGCCGGCGTCAGCGGGGGCATCGTTGCCGCCGCCGTTCGCGGGCGTCTCGCTCGGTGCCTGGAAAACCGGCTGCTGGTCGGTCGCCTCCGGCGGTCCAGCCTTGCGCGTCACTTTGCGTGCGCGGTTGCGGGGTTCATTCATATCTATAGGACTCCAGCCTGTGTCATGTCGTCTCGGAGCCGCTCCACCTGTTGTTCCGTCGCCGCGGCGACGGGTAGGCGCGGGTCTCCAACGTCGATGCCCTGCAGTCGCAGAGCTGCCTTTGCAAATGCCACGCCGCCCAGCGCGCTCTGTTGGCGCGCGAGCACGTTAAGAGTGTTGGCGTTGATTTCCCGTGCGCGGGTGAGATCGCCGTTCTCAAATGCAGTCACTAGTTCCCGCAGGGCCCGCGGTGCGGCATGCCCCACCACCGAGATCATTCCGGTCGCACCGATGCTCAGCCACGGAAGGTTCAACGGGTCGTCGCCCGAGTACCAGGCCAGCCCGGTCTCCTGGATCAGCGTCGCCGCCTCCAGGAAATTACCCTTGGCGTCTTTCATCGCCTTGATGTTGTCCACCTGCGCCAGCGCGCGGATGGTGGCTGACTCGATCGGGACGCCGGAGCGGCCCGGAATGTCGTACAGGCAAATGGGAAGATCGGTTGCCTCCGCAACTGCGCGGAAATGCGCCTCCACACCCGCCTGCGATGGTTTGGAGTAATACGGGGTCACCACCAACAGCCCATCGGCGCCTGCGGCATGCGCGGCCTGAGCCATCGCCACCGCGTGGCGGGTGTTGTTGGATCCGGCCCCCGCGATAATGCGCGCCTTGTCCCCTACCTCTTCGCGCACGGCTTTGAGCAGCGCGACTTTCTCTTCGTCGGTGGTCGTCGGGGATTCGCCCGTCGTGCCTGCGAGGACTAGTGCGTCAATTCCGTTTTCTACCAAGTGGGCAGCGAGATCGCGGCCTGCGCGCAGGTCGACTCCGCCGTCGGAATCAAACGGCGTGACCATTGCAACGCAGACGGAGCCGAAGATATCGGCTCCCCGATCAGCTTTCAGAAATGTGCCCATGGCCAAGTAGGATACCCGCCCCGCCGACGCTATTGCTTATCGACGTTGCTCTGCCCGCAAATCCCCAAACAGCAGCGGCGCCTCTACTGCCATGACGTCGAGCACCGCCGCAGCCAGCTCCCGAATCTCGTCGTGTTCGAACCGCCCTTGATAGGCCTGGATAAACCCCCGCCAAGCTCGGAAGGTCCCGGTGGCGACCAGCTCGGTTGCCGCAGCCGCTGGGGTCAGCGCGTTGGCGGCCTCGCGTGCGCGTTTGCGCCGCACCAGCGCGTTGGTCTCCTCCGCCATCGCGTCCTCAAGCGCCTGCAACAGCTCACGGCGCACAAATTCCGCTTCTTCAACCGCTGCCTCAAACGCACGGGTGAGATCGCCGTCGGCCGCGATCACCGCGGGCACCACCGTGCCTTCGATCGCGCGTTCGCTCACCGCCAAGCCGTGGCCGCGCACTGCAGCTGCCGAATCGCGGGAAACGCCTCGGATATGAAGAGTCGCGCTCGCGTGGTCAAGCAGCTCTGAGCGGGACTGCGCGAGGTCGTCCACACTGCGGCGAAGTTGTGTCGCCGGAGGGGCGTCGCTCAACGACGCGAATGCGACCGCCGCCTCGCTCGGGCTAACGGTGTCCGGGAAGGGGACGCGCACCGCTGTGGATGCGACGAGTTCGACGTGCATTTACAGGCCGAGGTATGCGTCGAGGCCGATAGTCAGACCCGGGCGATTTGCCACGTCGCGCACGCCGGTCAGCACACCGGGAACGAAGGATTCGCGCCCGTAGGAATCTTGCCGGATGGTCAGAGACTGCTCGGTTGTGCCGAAGATAATCTCCTCGTGCGCGACCATGCCCTGCATCCGCACGGCGTGCACGGGCACACCGTCGACATCGGCGCCGCGGGAGCCTTCGAGCGCCTGCTTCGTCGCATCCGGCATATCGCCCATCCCCGCTTCTCGACGAGCCTCCGCAATCCCCTCCGCAGTCTTTACCGCCGTGCCGCTCGGCGCATCCAGCTTGTTCGGGTGGTGGAACTCCACAACCTCAGCGGACTCGAAAAACGGGGCAGCCTGGCGCGCGAACGCCATGGTCAGCACCGCGGAGATGGCAAAGTTCGGGGCGATGAGCACCCCGACGTTCCCGTTCGCGTCGCACCACTCACGCACCTGCTGGTAACGCTCGTCGTCGAAACCGGTGGTCCCCACCACGCAGTGAATGCCGTTGTTGATGCAGAAGTCCAGGTTGCCCATTACGGCGTCTGGGGTGGTGAAGTCGACGATCACGTCAACCCCTTCGTCGACAAGCACTTGCAGCGAATCCTCCGCGCCTACCTCGGCGGCGAGCTCAAGGTCGTCGGCCTTTTTCACGCCTTCGACAACTGCGGATCCGACCCGGCCTGCCGCGCCGAGCACTCCAACTTTGATCATGTGCGTCCTTTCTTCGTTCCTTCAAACGCAATGGTAGCCCCGCTAGGGTGGAGCCATGACACACCGCAACACAGCCCTATTCCCGCTTCTGGTCGCGACCGCCGCCCTGCTCGCAGGATGCGGTGGTCAGAGCCAGGAAAATACCGGTACCCCGGCGCCCGAGACGGTGACAACCACGGCTACCCCGTCCAACCGCGCCTCCAGCGACAGTGCAACCACTCGCTCGAATGAGACGGCACATAGTGCCGCCGCGCAAAGCGAAACCCACGAGGCCTCTGTGGCAGCGGCAGCACCGACGACCGAGCCCCAAGGCCCCTCCCCTTTCACCCTGGAAGACACCCGCCTGCAAACGCCCGGCAACTCCCAGCTGCAGATCGAGGGGGTCCGGGCCGGGTCGCATGCAGGGTACGACCGCATTGTCGTCGAGTTTTCCGGCACTGGAACGCCGGACGTGCTCGCTGGCTACAACCCAGACCCGCGGCAACAAGCATCCGGCTACCCGCTCGTCCCGGCGGGCAACGCTTACTTCGACCTCATCATCCAGGGGGTGCCTTGGACCATGGGGTTGAGCGAGGCGGACCTGGCCAAGGCTGACCCATCGGGAGTGGCCGCGGGTGGGATTCTGGAAATCGCGGACGGCGGCGTGTTCGAAGCGAACGCGCAGTACGTCGTGGGCCTGGATGAAAAGCGCCCGTACAACCTGTATCTGCTGGAAAACCCCACCCGCGTTGTGGTGGATTTTGCCAAGTAGGAGGCCGAAGTGAATCTGGTCTCCTGGCTGGGTCTCGGATTTGTTCTGCTGATGGCCATCGGCGGGATCGTCGTGTTGGCGAGCACCCTCCGCGACATTGATCGAAGCGGCATGGAAGAAGAGTCCAAACGCCGTTGGGGGTTCCTCATGGCGCTCTCGCCCCTCGCAGCGCTGTATGCCTACAACAAGCGCGACGACCTGTTTGGCCACAGCGACGAGCCCCGTGACGGCGACATCGACGGCGATCCCGACGGGGACCTCGACGGGGACACGGCGCCACGGCGTGGTGCAGGAGCTGAGTAATTTCCGGCCCGAGTGTTGGACGAGACCCGCGCGGCGTCTAAAGTGAAGGGGGACACACTGACGCCAGAGTGTTGCTGGCGTCAAAGGCTCTGTGTGAAAGGTTTTGGAAATGTTCGACCCCTATCGTCGCCCCACAGTGGCTGTCGTCGGCGCTGGCATCGCAGGCTGCACGGCTGCTGCAGAGTGCGCCTTCTCCGGCTTTGACACGACCCTGTTCGACCGCGAACAGCGCGTCGGCGGTCACCTCAACGCACCGGGAGCCCAAAAGGTATCCAGGCGCCAGCACTTTCGCACTCCGTACTTGAAGCTGACCAAGACGGACGGCTCCCCCAGCTCGCTCACCTCCCACCTGAGCGCCGCTATTGAAAAGAGCGGAGCTGTGTTCAGCGGCGGCTCAGAGGTGACCGCCGCCGAATGGAACGCCGACGATGGCCAGTGGGAAATCACGTTCACCCGGGACGGAGAGCAGCACACCGAGCGCTTCGACGTGCTGATTCGCGCAACCGGTGAGCCGTCCCCGTGGATCGCGGTGCCCGGCCGCGAGCATGCGGACGCGGACGAGCTGTATCTGCATAACGGCGTGGACGTTGTCGGTCTGCCCAACACCCTGTTTGTGGACTACCACACCCCCGACCCGAAGTTCGATGAGAAATCCTGGGCCGTCTATGAGGCCCGCGGCGACTACGCACGGCGGTACGTCCGCCAGCTGGAGATCCGTGGGCCAGGTGCGATGACCGTCAAGCGCGACAAGTGGCGCGTCCAGCCAGGTACCGTGCGGGGTCTGAAGGGCGCTCTCGTCGAGTTCGATGCGGACACGCACGAGTTCACCCGTGCTGCAAACCACCGTCCGCAGACGCGCCGCACAGCCCCTAGCGTCGCGGGATAACCCCCACCTACGCCCCCACTTTGCCCTAAATCGAGGAGAAACGATGACCACCCTCAAGCCCTCCGGCAGCACAGCCCCTGTCCCCGCTACCACCGCGGCAAGCGAGATCGACACCGCCAACCTGCCCGAGCTCGGCCCGGATTCCATCCTGTGGCAGCGCTTCGGCGACTGGCGCTCAATGTTTGTCGCCCTCAGCGCAGGTGTGCTGCAAATTGCCCAGCGTGACATCAGCCGCTCGCTGGTGCAGCAGTCCAACGTGTTTGACAACGAGGTGGCACGCCTTGTGCGCTCCGCATTCCCGATCATCCGCACCGTCTACGAAGGCCCCGAGGTGGGCGCGATGATCCGTGACTTCCACAAGGACATCAAGGGCACCCACCCGGACGGAACGCGCTACCACTCGCTCAACCCGGAGGTGTACTACTGGGCGCACGCGACGTTCACCGCGATGCCGTACTACCTCGCCGGCAACTTCATGCCTGAGCTGAGCCGCGCCGAGCGTGAGCAGCTCTTCCAGGAGTCGCGCACGTGGTACAGCTACTACGGGGTCGCAGAGCCGGAAAACGCTCCGAAAACTTACGACGAATACGTCGAGTACATGGATGCGATGTACGACAAGCTCGGCCCGAGCGAGACCATCGACCGCTCGCGCATCATGAACGGCCTGACGCTCGATCCGCCGGATCCGTCGGTGCCCCGCTGGGCGTGGAAGCCGGTTGCCCCGTTCGCGTCCAAGCTCCTGCTGTGGGTTTCCATCGGCTTGCTGCCGGCAAAGGTCCGCGACAACCTGGGGCTGGAATGGACCAGTTCCGACCAGCGCAAGCTCAACATCCTTGCCAAGGCAACCCGTGGTGTGTTCTCGGTGCTGCCGCGCAAGGCACGCATGGTTCCGATGGCGTCCCGCGCCATTGAAAAGGCCGAGGCACAAGGCCGTTAACGCAACAGAAAAGGGCCGCCGGTTTCCCACCGGCGGCCCTTTCTCCGTGCCCTAGAGATTGGACGTTACTTCGGCACCCGCAGGTTCACCGCTGGCGCGTGGAGGTGCAGCCCGTCCAGGCTCACCAACTGCATGGTGACCCCCTGAAGCGCGACGCGGTCCATCACAAAGCTCGGCACAGGCACGTTTGGAACGGGATGCGCGTCCGGGACACCGAGCTCAGCGAGCACGTCACCGAGCTCGCCCTCAAGATCGACGGTGACCGGAACCGTGGGCACGCCTGCGACCGCCGGAGTGGCGGTGAGCGCCGTGGCGACAACGGCAACCGGTCCGTCCGTCACCGTTGTTTCCACATCGCCGGTATCCAGCTGCCCGCGTGCAGCGAACCCCGGCAGCTCCAACGAGAGATTGCGGGCTGCGAGACGATCGCCGGTCAAGATGAGCGTGCGGGTAGGCACATCTCCGACAGCGACCATGCCGATGGACGCATGGACATTCCCTGTGAGGGCGACATAGTCAGCAGTTACGGTGCTGAGGTTGCCTGGCGCGATCGTTCGCGTCGGCTCGAGTTCCGGGTACGAAATGATCTCGCGCGGAGCCGGGAGCTGCGGCAGAGACGCGGACGGGGGGACCTGTGCAGGCAGAGACGCAGGTTCCTGCGCGCTCACCGCGGGCTCCTCCCCCACGTTGGCCGCAATAATCCCCGAGGCGGCGAGCACGACTGCGACAGACTTGGCATTGCGCAACGAGGCAAGATCAATCTTGGTTGACCCACCGCGGTCTTGACCCATTGCTCCCTCGCCATGTGTTCCTGGCTCCTGCGCCCGCTTCCTTTTGCGAGAGTGCCTGCCACGTGGTTTCTCGTCCCGGTCTTCCCAGCCGAGGCCGAGCGCACCGCCGACAATGCCCAGCAGTGATCCGACCACAAACCCGCCGATATTCGACGTCGGCAGCGCAATGATGGCTACAAGTATGGCCAGCACGCCGAGGTACGGGGCGGCGAGCGGCTGCAGCCACATGCCAATGCCGAACATGATCAAGACGGCTCCGATCAGCAAGGTGGAGACGCCTGAAATGGTGGAGATCATCACCAGCAGGTCAGACACGTGGATGGTCAGATACGCGGGTGCGAGCATCACAGCGCCGGAAAGCACCAGCAACAAGCCCGGGATAAAGGGGCGCTGGCCCCGCCACGTCTTGAAGCGTTCCCGAGCGGGCCTCGGCGCGGAGCGGTGGCCACGGTCGCTGCCGCCCGCGTCTTGGGTTGGGGTCGCCTGCTCCGGTACAGGGGTCAGCACGGCCGTGTCGTCGGCACGCTCGACATCGTTGTCGCCGAAGAAGAAATCGTCTCCCTCTACGTCAGAGTTAGGCTGTGCAGCCATCCGACATACCCCGCTTTACATCAACAGCAACACCTGATGCCGCCAGTCGCTTTGCGCCGACCGACGTCGCGCGGATGTCGTCCGCCCGCAGCGTCACTTTATTCGCGTGCAGACTCCAAGCATTCGGCTGCGCCATGGAGTTGAACTGGCTTGCGTCGGCACCGACCGAGGCGTCCGTCAAGTCGAGGGCGCCCTTAATGTCGGTGGCACCCACGACCAGGTCCTCAACCTCGACGCTGTTGTCGCCGAGCGCCTTGAGCGTGAACGTGCTTTCTCCAACAAGAGGAACGTCCGGAAGCGCGGCCGAGAGGCACAGATTGGACGCGTACGCGTGCTCGAACTTGACCCTCGCCACAGGGACCGCTTCCTCGGCCATCTGCTCGCCGTCGGTGAAGATGCTCAGTCCTTCGCCTTCGAGGTGGGTCATGGTGATCTTGAAGAATGTCCCCGACAACGCGAGGTTGGCGGTGAGTCCGCCTTGCGCAACGGCAACACCTGTCGCGCCGAAGCCCACAAGCCCCGCAAGCAGGGCCACGCCTGCCTTGGTCTTGTTGATCCTTCCCATGACAATTCCTTCCGTCCGTGACCGGACGCCAAACCGCCAGCGTATCGACGGTTGCCATCACGGTGGCCAGTTATGATCTGCAACACCCTAGCACACAGTCTGTAAGGGCCTTAACATTCTTTACTCAGGTTGTACGCGACCTAGCAGTGACCCAGTTCGCAGCCGTATTTGGCGTGTATTACACTTCACACCACACCGCATTCGGTCCGGCTATCCCCGGAGGAAAGGAAGACACTGATGTCCCACGCACTTGCGCCTGACGAAGCAGACAACACCCAGAAGAACGAAGACGGTGACAACACTCGCTTTGCCCAGCCGGACAACCTGGACAAGCCAGAACGCGCGAAGCGCGAACTCAAGCGCGCGCCGCTAGGCCCGGATTCGCTGCTGTGGAAGTGGGGCTCCGACCAACGCCTGCAACTCCTGCGCGGTTACACCGGCGTGCTGCAGAACATGCACCCGGCCATCGGCCAGTCGCTGTTGGATCACTCGAGGTTCTTCGAGGAGCCGTTTGCGCGACTGGAGCGCTCGACCCCGCAGATCATCTACTCCATCTACGACGACGGCACGCGTTCGAAGATGATCCGCGATTACCACCACACCATCAAGGGCAAGCTGCGCAACGGTGAGCGCTACCACGCTCTCAACCCGGACGTCTACTGGTGGGCGCACGCCACCTTCGTCTGGCGCGTGATCTGGGCGCAGGAACTGTTCGGCACCCCCTTCACCCGCGAGGAGAAGGAGCAGATCATCCAAGAGGGCGTGACGTGGTGGGACATGTACGGCATGTCCGAGCGCCCGGCGATTGACACTCTCGACGGCTACATCAAGTACTTCGAGGAGATGGAGAACAACGTCCTCGAGCGCAATGAAACCGTCGACTTCGCCCTGCGCACCGCCCGCGTCGAGCCGGTTAAGGCCCCGGACGGCGTGCCGGAGGCAGTGTGGAAGGTCATTTGGAAGCCGCTGATGAACAGCGTCATCTGGATGACGTACGGCACCCTGAGCGAGAAGCAGCGGGAGATCATCGACCTGCCGTGGACCGAAAAGGACCAGCGCCGCTTTGACCGCATCGCAAAGGCGGTGAAGAAGCTGTTCATAATCCTGCCGGAGGACAAGCGCTACATGGAGCCTGGTCGCTCGATGATGATCAAGGCGGGCATGATCGACGGCAAGTACAAGGAGCCGAAGCTCGCCGGCGCGTACAACGGGCACGGCGAGAGTGAAGCGGACACTGATACGACGGCTACCGCACAAGCTGACCCGAAGGACGGCGGTGCGGAAGAGCGCCGCGCGGCCGGCTGCCCGTTCTAACCTTCCCATCACCCCAGGACTGCTGGCCCTGCTCCCCTACTACTGCAGGTGCCGCTGGCACTGGGGTGTTTTTCTCCCACAACCACCTTTTTGGAGATCACATGGCTATCAAGCGCCTGAAGGCACAACCGCTCCCCGCTGATTTTTTGGACCGGTTGCAAAAGTTCACCACCAACGCATCGACCGGGTCGCTCTACACGGGCGAGCGAAAGGCCGTTACCTCCCCCTTCTTCGAGGGACAGCTCGGTTGGGTCGGTGTCGGCACAGTCGAAGACGTCGAAGAAGCATTCACCCTCGCCCGCCGTGCCCAGCCGATGTGGGCCGCGAAGCCGGTGAAATACCGCGCCGCGCTCTTGAACCGCTTCCATGACTTGGTCAAGGAAAACCGCGAGCTGCTCGCGGACATCGTCCAGCTCGAAACCGGTAAAGATCGCACCGCCGCGTACGACGAAATCCTCGATGTGATGAATAATGCGCGCTACTACGCCAACATCGCCGAGGATGAGCTGGAGATGAAGGCCCGACCGGGGGCGTTCCCCGTCATCACCAAGACGGTGCAGCAGCGCGTGCCGAAGGGCATCGTCGGTCAGATTAGCCCGTGGAACTACCCGCTGGCGCTCGGCATTTCCGACGCGTTGGCCGCGTTGGTCGCCGGCAACGCCGTCGTTGCCAAGCCCGACCTGAACACGCCGTTCTCCAACATCATTTCGCTGAACCTTCTGCTCAACGCTGGTTTGCCGCGCGACGTGTTCCAGATCGTCACCGGCACCGGCCGCGAGGTGGGCCAGGCGATTGCGCAACGCTGCGATTACCTGATGTTCACCGGTTCCACGCAAACGGGCAAGATTCTCGGCGAGGTCGTCGGCGAGCGTCTCGTCGGCTTTTCTGCCGAGCTCGGCGGTAAGAACCCGATGATCATCGCGCCGGACGCGGACATCGAGGCGCACATCGACACCATCGCTACCGCCTGTTTTTCCAACTCCGGGCAACTCTGCGTCTCCATCGAACGCATCTATGTGCCGGACGCGATTTTCGACCGCTTCATCAACGAGTTCCGGGACGCAACCGAGCGCATCACGCTGGGGACTGGGTTGAACTGGAACTACCAGATGGGCTCGCTGATCAACCAGGACCAGCTCGACACCGTGCAGAAGTTCGTCGACGACGCGGTGGCCAAGGGAGCCACCGTTGTCACGGGTGGCAAACCGCGCCCGGACTTGGGCCCGTTCTTCTTCGAACCCACGGTGCTCACCGATGTCAGCGACGACGTAGACCTGCTCACCCAGGAAGTCTTCGGCCCGGTCGTCTACGTCCAGCGCGTGGCGGACACCGACGAAGCCATTCGCCTGGCCAACAGTACCAGCTACGGCCTTAATGCCTCCGTTTTCGGCGCCCCGGACACCGCGTGGGAAATCGCGGAGCAGGTTGAAGCCGGCGGCGTAACGATTAATGACGGCTACGCAGCTACTTGGGCGTCCGTGTCCACCCCGCTCGGTGGCGTGAAGCAGTCGGGTGTGGCGCGCCGCCACGGCCCGGAGGGACTGACCAAGTACACCGAGGTGAAGAACATTTCGGAACAGCGGATCATGTCGATGCGCGGCCCCAAGCAGTTGCCGCGCCGGTACTACGGTCAGCTCATGACCACCGCGCTCGATCTGGGGAAGAAGCTGCGCTTCCTGCCGTAGGATCGTCGATACGCAAAAAGCGGGTGCCCACTTCGGGCACCCGCTTTGGCGCTTCTGTTACTCGCCGTCCTCGACCGGCACGAGCGAGATCTTGCCGCGGTTGTCGATGTCACGGATCTCAACCTCGACCTTGTCGCCGACATTGATGACGTCCTCGACGTTTTCGACGCGGGTGTTGCCGCCCAGGTTCGAGATGTGGATCAAACCGTCGGTGCCCGGCGTGATGGACACGAACGCGCCGAACGCCACGGTCTTCACCACGGTGCCGAGGTAGCGCTCGCCCACCTTCGGCTGCTGCGGGTTCGCAATCGAGTTGATTTTCTCGACTGCGGCGTCCGCTGCCTCGCCGGACGCTGCAGAGACGAAGACGGTTCCGTCGTCCTCGATGGAGACCTCAGCGCCAGTGTCGTCGGTGATCTGGTTGATGGTCTTCCCCTTCGGGCCAATCACCTCACCGATCTTGGACACGGGAACCTTCACCGTGGTGATCCTCGGAGCAATCGGGCTCATCTCGTCCGGCCCCTCGATGACCTCGGCCATGGTGTCCAGGATCGCCTCACGGGCGTCGTGGGCCTGATTCAGCGCATCGGCGAGGACGGACGACGGGATCCCGTCGAGCTTGGTGTCAAGCTGCAGGGCGGTGATGAACTCGCGGGTGCCGGCGACCTTGAAGTCCATGTCGCCGAACGCGTCCTCCGCGCCCAGGATGTCGGTCAGGGCAACGTACTCGGTCTCACCGTTGACCTCGCCGGAGACCAGGCCCATGGCGATGCCGGCCACCGGTGCAGCGAGCGGGACACCAGCGTTGTACAGGGACAACGTGGAGGCGCACACCGAGCCCATGGAGGTGGAGCCATTGGAGCCAAGCGCCTCGGAAACCTGGCGGATGGTGTACGGGAAGTCTTCGCGCGACGGGATCACCGGCACCAGCGCACGCTCCGCGAGGGCGCCGTGGCCGATCTCGCGGCGCTTCGGCGAGCCCACCCGGCCGGTCTCACCCGTGGAGTACGGCGGGAAGTTGTAGTGGTGGATGTAGCGCTTGGATTCCTCCGGGTGGAGGGAGTCCAAGTGCTGCTCCATCTTCAGCGTGTCCAGGGTGGTCACGCCCAAGATTTGGGTCTCGCCGCGCTCGAACAGCGCGGATCCGTGGGCGCGCGGGATCAGCTGCACCTCGACCTCGAGGTCGCGGATGTCGGTCACGCCTCGGCCGTCGATGCGGAAGCCCTCGGTGAGGATCTTCTCGCGGACAATCTGCTTCATCACCGCGTTGTAGGCGGCACGGATCTCCTTGGATGCCGCGGCGTACTCCTCGCGGTCATCGTCGTCGATGTCGAAATCATCAAGCAGGTCGTGCTCGATCTCTTCCATGTAGGCGTTCGTGGCGTCGTCTCGCTCCGCCTTGCCCTTGATGGTCAGCAGCTTGGTAAGCTTCTTCGCAGCTTTCTTCTCCACGGCGTTGAAGACCTTGTCGGAGTAGGCGGGGAAGAGCTCGAACTCCTTCGTCTCCTTCGCCATCTCTTCGGCGAGGGCGCGCTGGGCCTGACACAGCGTTGCAATGAAGGGCTTGGCCGCCTCGAGGCCCTCAGCGACGGTTTCCTCGGTCGGAGCAGGGTACCCGGCCTCAATTTGCTTCACGACGTTCACGCCGGCGCCTGCCTCCACCATCATGATGGCGACGTCTTCCTCGGTCTTGCGGCCGCGCTTGCGCTCCACCATTCGGCCCGCGACAACCATCTCGAACAGGCAGCGCTCGTGCTGCTCGTGGTTGGGGAACGCCACCCACTGGCCCTCGGGGTGCTTGTCGTCCGCGATGAGCGCCATGCGCACGCCACCGACCGGGCCGGACACCGGCAAGCCGGACAGCTGGGTGGCCGCGGACGCGCCGTTAATGGCCACAACGTCGTAGTACTCCTCCGGGTGCTGCGACATCACGGTGATGACAACCTGCACCTCGTTGCGCAGACCCTTCACAAAGGTGGGGCGCAGCGGGCGGTCGATCAAACGGCAGGCGAGAATCGCCTGGGTTGAGGGCCGGCCCTCCCTGCGGAAGAACGAGCCCGGGATCTTGCCTGCGGCGTACATGCGCTCTTCCACATCAACGGTGAGTGGGAAGAAGTCGAAGCCTTCCCGGGGCTGGTTGGACGCGGTTGTGGTGGCGAGCAGCATCGTCTCCTCGTCCAAGTACGTCGTGACGGATCCGTCCGCCTGGCGCGCAAGCTGGCCGGTTTCAAACCGGATGGTGCGGGAGCCGAAGTCGCCGTTGTCCAGGGTAGCTACTGCCTCGGTGATGCCGAATTCTTCGTCCACCTGGACGTCGAACGCATTCTTGGGCTTAAAGTTGCTCAAAAGATCCCTCTCCTTGAAGGTTCATGGCGATCATCGGTGCCGCCAGTGTCGTGTGTTCTCGTGCAACGGCCAATGATGATAACAAAAAACGCCCCACCGTGCAGGTGAGGCGTGATTTCGGGCCGCGGCCCGGTGCTGTCTTAGCGGCGCAGGCCGAGACGTGCAATCAGGTCGCGGTAGCGCTCGACGTTGTTCTCGCGCAGGTACTTCAGCAGACCGCGGCGGCGGCCGACCAAGAGCAGCAGGCCACGGCGGGAGTGGTGGTCGTGCTGGTGGTCCTTGAGGTGCTCGGTGAGGTTGTTGATGCGCTCGGTGAGCAGGGCAACCTGCGCCTCCGGGGAGCCGGTGTCGGTCTCGTGCAGGCCGTAGGACTCGAGGATCTCGGCCTTCTTCTCAGTGGACAGTGCCATGAGGTACTCCTTGGTTGTTTCAGTTCGCGTTCTGCGGAAAAAGTCGTGCTGCGCCTGAACTGCCGCGAACCACAGTCGTCTGGCGCAAGACCTCGGATGAGGTTACACGACCGGTGTCTCGCTGGCCAAACCGGTCAGGCGCCGCATGAACTCCTGCAAAAACCGCGCGACGTCCACGCCCACGGCCACCCGGGCCGATTTCGCTGGGTCGTTCAGGCGCGTCTCGTCGCCGATCGTGCGGCCTCTCGACGCCCCTTCGGTGTCCACCTTCAAATTGATCGGCAGCGTCTCCACCAACGACGGGTCCGCCGTCACGGCGACAGCCAGCGGATCGTGGAGCCCGCAGCCGCCGAGGTGCGGGGACGTTGTCTCGTACGCCTTGATGTAGTAATCGGTCGCATCGGCGAGGAAATCTCCACCCGCGGTTTTCAACGCCCTCCACTGCTTCGTTTCTACGGTGGTGAGCAGCGTCTGCAGTGTGACGTCCAGGCCAACCATGGTCACGTCCGCACATTGGCGGAACACCAGGTCGGCCGCTTCCGGGTCCTGGTTGATGTTCGCCTCCGCGCACGGGGTGACGTTGCCCGGCACGGTCAGGGCGCCGCCCATGCACACGATGTGGGCGCGCGCCGCGAAGTGCTCGTCCTTTTCAACGGCGGCGGCCACGGTGGTCAGCGGGCCCACCGGCACGATGACCAGGTCGTCGCCGAAGCGGTGCACGGATTGCACCATGAAGTCGACGGCGGAGAGCCGCTCGGGGGCGCGTGCGGCGTCGTAAAGCTCCGCCTCCCCGATCCCGTTCACGCCGTGGATGAACTGGGAGATGTCCATGACCTCGAAGCCTTCGCGCTGCGGCCCCGCGTACACCGGCACGTCCGTCCGGCCGAACAGCTCCAGGATGGCCAGGGAGTTGCGCACCGCCTGCGCCACGTCCACATTGCCGTAGGTGCAGGTCACGCCGATGAGTTCCAGCTCCGGCGACGCTAACGCGTAAGCGATCGCCAGCGCGTCGTCGATACCGGTGTCCACGTCGAGGATGAGCTTGCGGGCCACTTAGGCAACTCCTAGTATCTCGCGGGTCGTTTCCACGTCGCGGGCCATGTTATCCAGCAGCTCGTCCACGGACGTGAACTTCACCATGTCGCGGACTTTGCCCACGAACTCCACGCGCGCCATGCGCCCGTACAGGTCGGCGTCACGGTCGAGCACGAACGACTCCACGCTGCGGCGGGCGTCTCCAAACGTCGGGTTGGTGCCGACGGAAATCGCCGCCGGGTACCGCACGCCGGGCTCCATGTCGCCGCGGATGTCGCCGTCGTCGATGATGGTCAGCCACCCGGCGTAGACGCCGTCCGCGGGGACGGCCGCTGTGTCGGAGGCGTACTGGTTCGCGGTGGGATAGCCCAGCTCTTTGCCACCGCGGCCTGCGCCCCGTTCGATCGGGGCGATGACGGAAAACGGCCGCCCCATGAAGTCGGTGGCGAGATCGACGTTGCCGCCGGACAGGTGGTCGCGGATGGCGGTGGAGCAGATCCGCACGTCGCCGTCGCCGAGCAGCGTCACCACAGACACATCGACGCCAGCCCGCTCGCCGAGCTGCGCCATCGTGGTCGCTGTGCCGGCGGCATCACGCCCGAACGTGAAGTTCTCCCCCACCAGCACGTGCCTGGCGTGCAGAGTATCCACCAGTACCTCATTCATGTACTGCGCAGGCGTGAGCCCGCCGATCTCTTGGCGCAGGTCGATCACCAACAGCGCGTCGACGCCTAGGTCCGCGATGTGGCGGGCCCGCTCCTCAAGCGGCATCAGCGCCCTTGGTGCGCGGTCGGGGGCGAAAATCGTCACCGGGTGCGGATCAAACGTCATGACCACGCACGGCGCCCCGGTCTCGCGGGCGGTCTCGACCGCTTTGGAGATGAGCAGCTGGTGGCCGCGGTGCACTCCGTCAAACACACCGATCGTCACCACCGTGCCAGTCTCCGCGAAGGAATCCGGCACACTCGCAAGCCCACGCAGAATATCCACGGGGCATTAGCGTACGGCATACTCGGCAACCATGAACGATCCCCTCGCAACCTCCGGAATCGTGGTCGTGGACAAGCCGGCTGGCATGACCAGCCACGACGTTGTGGCCCGGCTTCGCCGCATTTTCGGCACCCGCAAGGTCGGCCACGCTGGCACGCTCGACCCAATGGCCACCGGCGTGCTCGTGGCGGGTATCGAGCGCGGCACGAAGCTGCTGGCCCACCTGGTTGCGCAGGACAAGGTGTACGAGACCACCATTCGCCTCGGCGCAGCGACGACGACGGATGATGCCGAAGGCGACGTCGTCGAGAAGCATGACGCCTCCGGCGTGACGGACGGCGAGGTCCGCGCGGAGGCGGCAAAGCTCACCGGCGCGATTATGCAGGTGCCGTCAAAGGTATCGGCGATCAAGATCGGTGGGCGCCGGGCGCACGAACTGGTGCGGGCCGGCGAGGAAGTGGAAATTCCTCCGCGCGAGGTGACCGTCCACTCCTTCGATCTCGGGGAGATTCGCCGCCACGGCGAGTTCGTCGATGTGGACGCGCGGGTGCACTGCTCGTCCGGCACCTACATACGCTCGCTGGGGCGGGACATGGGCGCCGCCCTTGGCGTCGGGGGGCATCTGATTGCCTTGCGACGCTCACGCGTCGGGTCGTTCTCCCTCGAAGACGCGCGCACGCTCGAGCAGCTCGAAGACGCGGCGGAGCTGTCGCTCGGGCTGGACGAGGCGCTGGTCCGCGCTTGGCCGGTGCTGGACGTGACGGCCGAGGAATACGACGCCCTGGCGATGGGCAAATGGCTCGAGCCGCGTGAGCTGCGCGGAGTACACGCGGCGAAGGGGCCGGACGGGCGCGTTGTTGCGCTGGTAAAAGAACAGGGCAAGCGACTCGCCACGGTGTTCGTGGCGCGGCCGTCGACGCTGTAGGTCGCAGCGCGCTTGGCCTGGCGAAGATGCTTACCCCAGGGTGCTTATTTCCCGGGTGGGAGCGTCTGCCCGGGACTGCGGACATTTAGTTGGACCACTTTGGGGCGGGAAGGCCTTGAATGGGTTACAAGTTCAGCAATGAGTTTCGCCGTGAGGCGGTTGAGTTATACGAGTCCGGGTTAAGCGCTGCGGCGGTGT
>NZ_JAAXPF010000019.1 GCF_012396315.1 Corynebacterium mucifaciens
ACACCGCCGCAGCGCTTAACCCGGACTCGTATAACTCAACCGCCTCACGGCGAAACTCATTGCTGAACTTGTAACCCATTCAAGGCCTTCCCGCCCCAAAGTGGTCCAACTAAATGTCCGCAGTCCCAATCCCGGCCACGCTCTCGAGGAGTAAGCACCCTGGGGTAAGCATCCTCGACCGATGGCCCGAAAATTCCGTTCCAACCGGCCGAAAGCGTATGCTGTACCACGCGAATGAGCCGGCCGGGCGACCGCGGCGCTGCGAACCACCCAGATATGGGGAAGGCGCAGGTCGAGGAAAGTCCGGACTCCATAGGGCACGGTGGTTGCTAACAGCAACCCGGAGCGATCCGCGGGAAAGTGCAACAGAAAGTAGACCGCCTCGGTGACGAGGTCAGGGTGAAAGGGTGCGGTAAGAGCGCACCGGCATCTGCGGCGACGCAGGTGGCCAGGTAAACCCCACCGGGAGCAAGGCAAGAGCCCCCGCCATTGGCGGAGGTCGTCGGACGCAGGCTGCCCGCCCAGTCCGAAGGTAGCTGCTTGAGGCGCCCAGCAATGGGTGGCCCAGATGGATGGTCGCCGCCCCGCTCGCGGGGAACAGAATCCGGCTCACAGGCCGACTCATTCGCCCATTTCGTGGCACGATAGCAGCTTATGAAGCTCTACGCCGCGCCCCTGGATTTCCGCTCAATCGCGCGCGAATTCGACGTGCGCACTGGGTTCGCGCCGGAGCTCCATGCCGATGCGGCGCAGCTGGAGGACCGCTTTGCGGGCTCGCGTATCGACGCCCGTTCCGTCCCCCTCGTCACAATCGACCCCGCCGGATCGATGGACTTGGACCAAGCGGTGCACATCGAACGCCGCGCAGGTGGCGGGTTTGTGGTGCGCTACGCCATCGCGGACGTGGCCGCGTTTGTGGCGCCGGGGTCCGGTGTGGCGAAGGAGTCGTTGGAGCGCGGGCAGACAATCTACCTGCCGGACGAGCCGGCACGGCTGCACCCGGAGGAGCTGTCGGAGGGGTCAGCGTCGCTCCTGCCGGAAGTAGACCGCCCCGCCGTACTGTGGACGTTCGAGCTGGACGACTCCGGCGAGGTGGATGCGGCGCACGTGGAGCGCGCGTTGGTGCGCTCAGTTGCGCGGCTGGACTACGAGGGCGTGCATGCCGACATGCAGGCGGACACCGTCCACCCCTCCATAGCGCTGCTGGAGGAGGTGGGCCGACTGCGGCAGCAGTCCTCGCTGCGCAGACAGGCGGTCAACCTGCGCCTGCCGTCCGTGCGCGTGGTCGGCGACGGCGACACGTTCGAGCTGGTCATCGAACCGCGCCACCCTGTAATGGACTACAACTCCGAGATCTCCCTGCTCACCGGCATGGTAGCGGGGCGGATGATGGTGGATGCCGGCGTGGGGTTCCTGCGCACACTTGGGCCGGCGGATACGGCTGGAGAGGCGGAGTTCCGTCGGGAGGCCCGCAACCTCGGCTACCCGGCGGAGGAGGTGTCCGCCGACATCGGCGAATTCCTGGCCAGCGTGGACGCCGACACTCCGCGTGGCATGGCCGTCATGCGCGAGGCGCAGAAGCTCCTGCGCGGATCCGGGTACGTGGATCTCTCGGCGGGCGAGCCGGAGGTCCACGCCGGCATCGGTGGGTACTACTCGCACGTCACAGCACCGCTGCGGCGGCTCATCGACCGCTACGCCACCGAAGTCTGCCTCGCCATCTGTGCCGGCACGGAGGTGCCTGAGTGGGTGAAGCGCGACGCCCCGCGAGTGATCAAGACCATGGGCAGGTCGTCTCAGCTGGCCAACACCGTGGAGAAGGCGAGCCTGCACCTCACCGAGGCGACGGTGCTCAAACCGTGGGTGGGCCACAACTTCGACGGTGTGACCCTAAAAACGGGCGAGGACGCCGCGCGGGTATTCATCGTCGACCCGCCGGTGCTCGCGCCGTCGACTGGCGCGCCCGAGGAGGGCGTGGAGACGAAGTTCTCACTCGTGCGGGCGGACCCGACCGCACGGGAGGTCGGGTTTGCCTGGCCAGCTGACTAGGGCTTTTGCGGAGGAGAACGTGGGTCGCTGTGCCCGCTCTAAATTAACGGGGAAGTAACCGATTCAGCGCTTCGTGGTGAGCGCGGCGCAGGTCCCTGTCAGATGCGTCCATACGTACTCCCTACGGTCCTCGGCTCGACATCCAGTAGAGCGCCAACTCGACATCGCGCGCTCGCCACTGCAGACCACGCGACGCATTGACGTCATCTCTCAGCGCCTCCACAGCGGACATATACCGAGAATAGACACCTGACGTGTACGCGATGGGGATACCGATATTTTGCAATGAGGCGTGTGCGCGCCGGTCGTAGACCGCCATCCGCTCTGGCACACCGGCGGCCAGCACTGCCGAGGCGACAGCTCTGCCGCGTCGCAGACCGGGTAGGGGGTGCAGCGTGGCGATGGCGTCGGCCGCGGCTTCAGAGATTTGTGCCGCAGAGCGAGCGCGCTGAAACGCTAGGCCAGTGGCTTCGCGGACGTCGTGTTCCGGCATTTGCATGAGGTCCTTCACCCAGATCGTGCTGGCGTTGAGACGCTTCCAGCAGACCAGCGCAGCGATGTCGGTCTTTCCTGCGCTGCCGGTTACCGCGATTCGCTCGCTGACTTCGCGCAGCACGTCATCGTAGTGGTCGTTCGCGGAGGCCATGTACGCGTCGTGGGCGAAGATGAGCTGGTCTATGTGCGTCCCGGTAAGCGCGAAGCGGTCCTGCTCGCCCACGCCGGACCCGCCGGTCATGCCTAACCCTCCAGGCGGGCGGGCTCGCCGGCTGCGACCTCAACGACCTCGTATTCCCGCGCCATCGAGCCGGCGAACGCATCCGCCTCCTGCACAGGCACGAATGCGATCACGGCGTTGGAGGTGCCGGTAGCGGCGGGGCGGGCGGCGACGGCGCCTCGCTCACGCGCGAGCGCGACCAGCGCGTCCGGGGTGGCCAGGCTGTGCGCCTCGGAGGCTGAGTTCAACAAGGTGAACAGCTCGTTGGCGCGCCTCGAGCGAAGGGCCTTCGATGCGGCGAGGGAGCGCAACGTCTCGGACTCGCAGAACGTCACCCAGCGGCGTGCGGTTTCCGGGTCGGGTGCGGTGTCGTCCCCGGCGGCGCGGCGGGCTTCGACCCACTGGGCGACGCGGCCGGAGGCGTCGGGAAGCTGGCGCAGCGATGCGACACCGAAGTTGGTGCAGGCAGCGTCGATGAATGCGCGATGTGCTGCGATTGCCTCGCGGGATTCTGCAAACGGCGCCCCCAGGCCTGCTGCCACGGAGAACACGCGCACGCCGTGGCGCGACGGGTGCGGCGCCTGGGTGAGCGAGCCGTCGGCGTAGTCCACGACGGAGACCCCCTCGGCGCCGCGCAGCGCAACGGAGTGGCGGGCGCGGAGGACCGGCAGCGACGAGTAGGTCGTCATTGCATGCGAGCAGATCTCCGCCAGCCGCGCCCTAAACGGGGCGGTGTCCACGTCGTCGTGCGCGCCGGCGAGCGCCAGTGCGATCGCGGCGTCAGCGGCGTACAGCGCGCCCAGCCCGGCGCCAACCGGCACGTCGGACTCCACGGTGATGTCCACGCCGGCAGTGTCGCGGGAGAGCACCTGGCGCTGCACGAGCGTGTGCACCAGGCCCCACCAGCGCCGCCCGAGGCCGTCGGCGGGCTCCTCGTCGAAAGGCAGTTGTGCCGAAAATTCCTGGCCTAGCGGCCCGCGCGCGGACACTGACACCACGCGGTCCGGGCGAGGGCTCACTGCCGCCGCGGCCCGCAGCGCAGCTGCGCCCGCCAGGGTGACGCCTCCGAAGTGGTCCACATTCTCGCCGATGAGCACCCAGGTGCCGGGTGCGGACGCCACCCGACCGGACCCTGGGTGGGCCGCGCGGACGCGCTGCGCAGGGGACTGCGAGGGGGTTTCAAACACTGCCATGTCACGCTCCTTCAACCGCCACCACACTACCAACGGCGCCGGTACAGTCAGACGGGTAAAGCGCCCTCGACAGACAGGAGAGAAACGATGGCCGACGAGCAGTACTACTACAACCCCGCTACCGGCGAAGTCACCCAGGGTAAAGAAGCGGCGTGGGACAACCGCA
Source organism: Corynebacterium mucifaciens (assembly GCF_012396315.1). Taxonomy (GTDB): domain Bacteria; phylum Actinomycetota; class Actinomycetes; order Mycobacteriales; family Mycobacteriaceae; genus Corynebacterium; species Corynebacterium mucifaciens. The sequence continues at coordinate 4,124 of NZ_JAAXPF010000019.1, forward strand.
TGGGCCCGTACGCCACCCGCGAAGAAGCCCAGCAGGCTCTGCAGATCGCCGCGCAGCGCAACAAGCGCGCCGACAACCAGGACGAGGCCGACGACAACTGGGGCGAGGCCCCGTCCTGGGACAAGTAGCTACAGCTTGATCTTCTTGAACGCCTTGCGCACCTCGCGCACGGCGTCGTCGTAACCGGCGAGCGCGCGCTCCCCGCGGTCGAGTTCGCGCTGGTAGAGCATGCCGTACGCGAAAGTGTCCTCGCCGCGCTCCCGCGCCTCGTCCGCCAGCCGCTGGATGCGGTCGCGCGATGTCACCGCGTCCTGGAAATCGCCCAGCTTGGACTGCAGCGCCTTGCAGGCCTTGGCCAATCGCCCAGCCTTCAGCCCTGCGTCGGCCGCGGCGTTGGCGGAGTAGCGCAGCTTTTTCGCCGCCTTGCGCACGTCGTGGACGTAGTCCTCGCGCTCGTGCAGCGGCAGGTCGGTGTCGTGGTAGTGCTCGTCGACCTTGTTGTGGCGCTTCTTCAGCTTCTTGTAGCCGCGCTCGAGGTGGTCGTAGAGCACCTCCTTCGACTGCTTCTGCTCCTTCTTCGCAGGGGCTTCCTGCTTAGCGACGGGCGGTTCCGCCAACAGCCCATCAATGGCATCCAGCAGGTCCAGGAAGCGCTGCGAATTGAGCATGTCCACGATCTCGGCGTGGGCCTCGTTGTAGTCGCGCCGCATGTCGCCGGCGATGTGGGCGCGGGCGGCCTCGTCGACCAGGCCGGACTCGTCGGAGTCCAGCAGCTCCAAGAAGCGTTCTTCGACCACCTCGGCGTCGCGTGCAGTGCCCAGTACAGCTGCGGAGTGCTTGAGCTCGGCCTCCAGCTCGGTCAGCTGCTCGCCCTCCAGGATGCCCTCGAAGGTTTCCAGCAGGGAGCGCATCTCGCGGGTGGCTACGCGCATCTGGTGCACGGAGTCGAATTCGTCGGCACGCACGCGCGGCTCCCAGGCCACGATGGCGTCGCGCTGCTTGCGCAGGGATTCCACCACCGCGGCGGCGGGGGAACCCTCGTCGAGTTCGGCGCGCAGGTGCGGCGGCAGAGGAGCGTTCGAGGCGGAATCTCCCAGCGCGGTCGCGAGCTTGGAGGGGGAGGCCGACTTGCGCGCGCCAGCCGCGATCAGAAACGACGTGCCCTGATTAATCAAGGTGTTGCCGGCGTCGGTGCCTGCGAGGGTCTCGGACAGCTCCAGCTCCCACTCGCGCCAGCTGGTGCGCTCGCCGCCGGGCAGCAAGGACCAGGCGGTGACGTGGTCGTCGCAGAACTCCGCGACAGCGCCTTCGGCGCCGGCGAGGGTGATCTCCACGCGGCGGTTGTCTACCTGCGCAATAGGCGCGAGCTCAGCGGTGCGCACAATCGCGCGAACGTGGGTGAGGAGTTCCTCGGGCACGGCCGAAGGGTCGTCGAGAGGCATACGCACCTCGTTGCGTCCGCCCTCCTTGGGCAACTTCAGGTGCCACCCATCGTCGTTGCCGCCGGTGCGGCGGCGCAGGGTGATCTTGGAGCGGGTGAGCCGCAGGTCTTCCGTGTCGTAGTAAACGGCGGAGAGGTTGTGCTCGCGCATCGTCGCGATCTCGTCGACGCCGGGCAACTGGGTGAGGTCCGGCAGGGACGTGCCCTCGTCGACGGCGAGCTTGATTTCCACCTCGAGGAACTGCTCGGGTGCTTGTGCGGCCATGATCGTTGTCCTCCTTCAAGAGTTTGGTGCCCAAGCTTAGCCTGCCTAGCCACGTCGGACGGCCCGCTACAGTAAACGGGTATGAGCGCCCAAACCGACAACGTGCTGCGCCTGGTTGAGCAGCAGGACATCGCCTTTATCCGCCTGTGGTTCACCGACATCTTCGGTTCTTTGAAGACGGTGATGATGTCGCCCGCGGAGCTGGAGAGCGCGTTTGAAGAGGGCGTGGGCTTCGACGGCTCCTCCATCGAGGGGTTCAGCAGAATCTCCGAGTCCGACACCCTGCTGCGGCCCGACCCGTCGACGTACCAGCCGCTGCCGTTCGACGAGGACTCCGGCTACCAAACCGCCCGGATGTTCTGCGACATCACCATGCCGGACGGCGACCCGCTGTACGCCGACCCGCGCCAGGTGCTGCGCCGTCAAGTCAGCGCCGCCCGCGACATGGGCTTCGAGTTCATGGCCAGCCCGGAGATCGAGTTCTACGTGGTCAAACCCGGCGACGGCGACCAGCCGCCAACACCCGCGGACAAGGGCGGCTACTTCGACCAAGCCAAGCGCAACGAGGCGCCGAGGCTGCGCCGCCAAGCCGTGTCCGCGCTGGAGTACATGGGCATTGTCACCGAATTCTCCCACCACGAGGGCTCACCGGGCCAGCAGGAAATCGATCTGCGCCACACCGACGCGCTGACCATGGCGGACAACATTGTCACCTTCCGCTACGTGGTGAAAACGGTGGCGGAGATCAACGGCGTGCACGCGACCTTCATGCCGAAGCCATTCGCCAACCTCGAAGGCTCGGCGATGCACACGCACTTCTCCCTGTTCGAGGGCGACTCCAACGCGTTCCACGACCCGGACGACGAGATCAGCCTGTCCACCACCGGCCGACAGTTCATCGCCGGCATCATCGAGCACGCCAACGAAATCTCGGCGGTGACCAACCAGTGGGTCAACTCCTACAAGCGCCTGCAGTTCGGCTCCGAGGCGCCCACCGCCGCAACCTGGGGCATCTCCAACCGTTCCGCCATGGTGCGCGTGCCCACCTACCGCCTGCACAAGGCGGACTCGCGCCGGGCGGAGGTGCGCTCCATGGATTCCGCATGCAACCCCTACTTGGCCTACGCCGCCATCCTGGCCGCGGGTTTGAAGGGCATCGAGGAGGGCTACGAGCTGGACGAGCCGGCGCGCGACGACGTGTTCGCGCTGACCCGCCGCGAGCGGCGCGCGATGGGCTACCGCGACCTGCCAAACTCGCTGGACCAGGCACTGCGCCACCTGGAGCGCTCCGAGTTCATGGCGGAGGTGCTCGGCGAGCAGGTCTTCGAGTTCTTCCTGCGCGCGAAGTGGGACGAGTGGCACGACTACACCGCCCAGATCACCCCGTGGGAGATCGACACCGGGATCGACCTGTGATTTCGCCCGCCAAGCTCGGCCTGACGCACCCGCGCGCGGCGGAGGACCTCGAGGAGCTTTCGCTTCTCGACGACGCTTCGCTCTACACCCTCGCCGGCTCCGGCGACCCGGACCTCGCGCTGAACAACGCCCGCCGCCTCTACGACGCGCTTGGTAGCGGCTGGGGCGAACTGGTGGAGGCGCTGACCGACCACCCGGTCTTTCGCACCAGGCTGTTCGCGCTGCTGGGCGGCTCCACCGCGCTGTCGGACCACCTGATCGCGCACCCGGAGCAGTGGCGCCTGCTGCGCGAGGACGTGCCTGGCCACAACGAGCTCTACCGCACCATGCTCGCCGCGGTCGGCGTGGACGCGGACGGGCCGGGGCTGTACAGGGCGGGGGAGAGCGACGCTAGTGCGGCCAAACAACAGTTGCGGGACGCGCACCGCGGCCTCATCATGCGCATCGCCGCCGCCGACTTGGCGGGCACGTTCGCCTCAGTCAAGGGATACGGCGAAGGTGAGCCGATGCGGTACAGCTACACCACCGAGCGCCTGACGTGGCTGGCGGACGCGTCACTGACGGCTGCGCTGGCGGTGGCGGTGCGGTCCGTCTACGGCGAGGATGATCTGGACGCGGAGCTCGCCGTCATCGCCATGGGTAAGTGCGGCGCGGGGGAGCTGAACTACATCTCCGACGTGGACGTGGTGTTCGTGGCCGAGCCCGCGTCGCCGAAGATCACCCGCGTGGCGGCGGAGATGATGCGCCTCGGCTCCGCCTGCTTCTTCGACGTGGACGCGAACCTGCGTCCGGAAGGCGCATCGGGCGCGCTGGTGCGCACGTTGGATTCGCACCGGGCCTACTACCGTAAATGGGCCGAGACCTGGGAGTTCCAGGCGCTGCTGAAGGCGAGGCCGATGACCGGGATGATGGAGCTCGGCCGCGCCTACGCCGAGGCGATCGCCCCGCTGGTGTGGGAGGCATCCCAGCGGGAGTCCTTCGTGGAGGACGTCCAGGCCATGCGGCGTCGCGTGCTCGAGAACGTGCCGGCGGACATGCGGCGCCGGGAGCTCAAGCTCGGACCCGGGGGTCTGCGCGACGTGGAGTTTGCTGTGCAGCTGCTCCAGCTCGTGCACGGGCGCATCGACGACACGCTGCGCGCCCGCAACACGCTCGAGGCGCTGGCGGCGCTGGCAGAGGCGGGGTACGTGGGGCGCGAAGACGCGCGGGTGCTCCAAAACGCCTACGAATTCCTCCGCCTTTTGGAGCACCGCCTGCAGCTGCAGCGCTTCAAACGCACCCACCAGCTGCCCGAGCCGGACAACGAAAAGCGCAACCGCTGGCTTGCCCGCGCCGCCGGTTTCACTGCAGACCACCGAGGCACCGCCGATCAGGCGCTCTACCGCGAGCTGAAGCGCGTGCGGCGCGACGTCGCCGACCTGCACGAGCGCCTCTTCTACCGCCCGCTGCTCAGCGCGGTGGCGGATATGACCGTAGGCGAGGCCACCCTCTCCGCGGACGCGGTCAAGGCGCAGCTGGCCGCCCTTGGCTACCGTCACCCGGCGCGCGCGTTCGACCACCTTTCCGCGCTGGTGAAGGGCACCTCGCGCAAGGCCAAGCTGCAGGCGATCTTGCTGCCGTCGCTCATGCACTGGCTCGCCGACACCGCCGACCCCGGCCAGGGTTTGCTCAACTACCGCAAGCTCTCCGAGGCCGCCGTGGACCGCAGCTGGTTTCTGCGCATGCTGCGCGACGAAGGGGTCGCATCCCAGCGCCTCATGCACATCCTGGGCACCTCGCCCTACGCGGCTGAGCTGATTATCTCCGCCCCGGATGTGGTGAAGCTGCTCGGCGACGGCTCCAACGGGCCGCGCCTGCTTGAGCCCGCGCCAGACCAGGTGCATAAGGCGATCATCGCCTCGGCGAAGCGGCACCAGGGCGACCCGGACAAGGCGGTCGCCGTCGCTCGCTCACTGCGCCGCGCAGAGCTTGCGCGCATCGCCTCAGCCGACCTGCTCGGGATGATGGACGTCCGCCAGGTTTGTGTTGAGCTCACCTACGTGTGGGAAGCCGTGCTCGAGGCGGCGCTTCGGGCCGAGGTCTACGCGGATCTCGCGTCCTCGCCTCGCGACGAGCCTCCGGCCCGCCTCGCCGTCATCGCCATGGGCCGCCTCGGTGGGGCCGAGCTCGGCTACGGCTCGGACGCGGACGTGATTGTGGTGGCCGAGCCGTCTCGTGCCACCGCCGCCGACGAAGGAGGCGACGCCCTCGCGTGGGCAGCGAAGATCGTGGACCAGATGCGTACCCGGCTGGCCAAGCCGTCCGGGGACCCGCCGCTCGAGGTGGATTTGGGCCTGCGCCCCGAGGGCCGCTCCGGCGCGGTCGTGCGCACCATCGCCAGCTACGAGCGCTACTACCGCGAGTGGGGCGAGGTCTGGGAGCGCCAGGCGCTGCTCCGTGCAGCCGTTGTTGCCGGCGACCGCCGGGTGGGCGACGCCTTCCTGCAGGCCGCGGACGCGTTCCGCTACCCCGACGGTGGGGCAAACCCGGCCGACATCCGGGAGATCCGCCGGATCAAAGCCCGGGTCGACAACGAACGCCTGCCCAGAAACGCGGACCGCGCCACCCACACCAAACTCGGCCGCGGTGCGCTGGCGGATGTGGAGTGGACGGTGCAGCTCCTTGCCATGCAGCACGCCCACACCTACGAGGAACTGCGCACCCCATCCACCCTGGACGCGCTGGACTTCCTGGCGGAGCTTGATAACCCGGACGTGATCCCAGGCGCGGACGCCGAAGTGCTCCGCACAGCGTGGCTGACCGCCACGCACGCCCGCAACGCCATCGTGCTCGTCACCGGCAAGCGCACCGACCAGCTGCCCGCGCCGGGGCCCCAGCTCGCGCAGGTGGCGGGATCGGCCGGCTACGACCCGGACGACCAGCAGGAATTCCTCGAGGACTACCTGCGCATCACGCGCCGCGCCCACAAGGTGGTGGAGAAGGCATTCTGGGGCGAGGTGCCGTCCCTCGAGTTCGACTAGCGCCCCTCGCCGCACCACCCCGCCAGCCACCTCGGCGCGGATCCAGCTATCAAGGCCCAGCTATTCGCGCCCAGGAGGGGAGCGCGGACAAAAAGTTGGAGTGGTGGGGGCTGAAAGGTATTCCGATGCCCGCAGCATTTCCATCTGATATCCGCGATGGTGCGATCGAGAGGTTTTTAGCCGGCTCATCTGCCCGGGAAGTGT
>NZ_JAAXPF010000002.1 GCF_012396315.1 Corynebacterium mucifaciens
CCACCGTCGGTTGAAGTCGACACTCGGCAAAGGGTGCACCACCATCGCCGAGCACCGGCAAGCATTAAGTGCGTAACAACGAGACAACGTCCCCCAAAACGCACTCCAACTTTTTGTCCGCACCCCCCCTCTGGGGCCGTTTAGCTGGTTCTTAGTAGCTGGATCCGCGGACGGGGAAGGCTGCCCCGTCGCCCAATCCGCCGCCGCTGCCCGATGGTGTAGAGTAAATCGAGCTTGGAGGGGAGTACCCCGGAAGGGCCCAGGATCGTCAGCACGGAGTCGTCGAAAAGCGATGGCCCCGGTCCGGGCCGCCCGCGCGGGTGGGGGAGACCTCCGGTCTGTTTCTGTAACTCGTGACCGGAGGTGTTTATGCACGTTCCTCTGTATATTTGGCTGATCACCTCAGCGGTGATCCTGGGATTCTTTATCTTCGACTTCGTCTCGCACGTGCGCACCCCGCACGAGCCGACGATGAAGGAATCTGGGGGGTGGGCGCTGTTCTACATGACGATGGCTACCATCTTCGGCGGCATTGTGTGGTGGCTGTGGGACGCTGAGCACGGCATCCAGTTCTTCACCGGTTACATCACTGAGCTCTCATTGAGTGTGGACAACCTCTTCGTGTTCGCCCTCATCATGGGCGCGTTTAAGATCCCACGGGCCTACCAGCAAAAAGTGCTGCTTATCGGCATTATCATCGCGCTGATTTGCCGTCTGCTGTTCATTCTGCTGGGCGCGGTGATCATCGAGGCCTGGTCGGACGTGTTCTACATCTTCGCGGCGTTCCTTATCTACACGGCCATCAAGCTCGTGTACGACGAGGTGACGGACCAGGAGGAAGAGGACCCGAACGACATGTTCGTGGTGAAGACGCTCCGCAGGGTCATCCCGGTGACGAAGTCCTACCACGGCGACCGCCTGTTCTCGCGGACGGAGGCTGGGAAGAAGGCCGTCACCCCGCTGTTCGTGGCGCTGCTGTCCATCGGCTTCGTCGACGTGATGTTCGCCTTCGATTCCATCCCTGCGATCTATGGCATCACCCAGGAATCCTTCCTGGTGTTCACCGCCAACGCGTTTGCCCTGCTCGGCCTGCGCCAGCTGTACTTCCTGCTCAACGGCCTGCTCGACCGCCTGGTGTACCTGCCGTACGGGCTTGCCGTAGTGCTTGGTTTCATCGGCGTGAAGCTGCTGCTCCACGCCCTGCACGAGAACAACTTGCCGTTCATTAATGGCGGTGAGGGGCTCAACGTGCCGGAGGTTGGTACCGTGACATCCCTCTTGGTCATCGTGGGCACGCTGGTCATTACGGCCATCGCCTCGCTGATCAAGGACCGGGCGGATATCAATGCCGGCCGCAAGGACGCGGGGGAGAAGGAGTTCCACATCGACTTCGACGACCACGGCAACCGCCGCAAGGTGGACAAGCACGGCCACCACGTCGAGTGGATCGACGATCCTGCAACATCGGGCAAGGGCGACCACACGGCGGACGGTTCGCGTGAGACCGACCACCTCGACGTCGCCCGAGGGGGACGGAAGGGCTAACCGCCGGCGTTAGCTGAAAATGTTCGTCACCGGGTTCCACTCGCGAACATCCCGTGCCGCGAGTGCGCCGGCCACGGTGTACGGGTCGTCGTCCAGCACCGCCGCGGCGTCCGCCTCCGTGGCGGTGTCCGGCAGCTGCAGGATAATGAGCGCCTGCGTCCCGTCCGTGTACGGGCCGGAACCGACAATCCGGCCGAGTGAGAGCTGCGAAGCGATGAACTCGCGGTGGGCGGGACGTGTGGCGTCGACAAGCGACTGCTCGCCGTAGGTGTACGTAGCTGCGAAATACTTCATGCAGGGCAGTCTAGGTCGCCGGCCCGGGGTGGGTATGGTGGAGGCCGTGATGCAACCCGACAAGCCGTCGAACTGGAACCTCCCCAACGTGCTGACCTCGTTGAGGATTCTGTTCATTCCCATCTTCGCCTGGCTCGTTCTCTCCGAGCGGTGGTGGTGGGCGTTTGGCTTGTTCGCCGCGCTGATGATCACGGACAAGCTCGACGGAGACATCGCCCGGGCCCGCGGGCTCATCACCGACTTCGGCAAAATCGCCGACCCGATTGCGGACAAGGCGCTCATGATCACGGCGCTGGTCACCCTGAACATCGCCGGGCCGTTGCCGGTGTGGGTGACCGTCGTGATTGTCGTCCGCGAGCTGGGCATCACCGTGTGGCGCATGGTGATGCTGCGCCGCGGCCTCGTGGTGCCGGCCTCGAAGGGGGGCAAGCTGAAGACCGCGCTGCAGACGTTGGCCGTGGGGCTGTATCTCTGCCCGTTGCCCGCGTGGATGGATACTCCGACATTTGTCGTGATGCTGCTCGCCGTCGCGGTTACCGTGGTGACCGGTGTGCAGTATCTCGTTGACGCAGGGAAGGTGAATTCGTGACCACATCGCAGCTGCTTATCGACGAGCTCCGCTCGCGCCGCCAGACAATCGCATTCTGCGAGTCGTTGACGGCAGGTCTCGCGGCCGCGACTTTGGCAGACGTGCCAGGGGCGTCGGACGTTCTCGTCGGCGGCCTGGTGACGTACTCGGCGGAGTTGAAGATCTCCCTTGCACACGTGTCTGAGGAGTTGATCGAGCGCGAGGGGGTTGTGTCTGCCGCGGTTGCCCGAGAGATGGCGCGCGGGGCCCGCCGCGCGTGCGGGTCCGACTGGGCGGTCTCGCTGACCGGCGTTGCTGGGCCAGCAGACCAGGACGGTGTCCCCGCTGGCACCGTGTGGATTGGGCTCGCTGGACCGAAATGGACGGCTTCCTCCAAGGCGGCGGAGCTGCTCGATGCGGGAAGCGGCCGCTACGCACTGGTTCCGGGAGCGCCGGTGCCCGTGCGTGTGCTGTCGGGGCACCGCAATGAGGTGAGGCGGCGCGCTGTCGAGGCAGCGTTGCTCGGCGCGCTTTCGGGCGTACGGGAACAAAGTTAGCCGCCCGGCCGTTGGAACGTCTGATGACCACTACGACTCTACTGCACGACATTCCGGTTGACCTGACCGTCGCCCCGGCCGGGGCCGCACCCGCGTCCGCGCCTGCTGCGCGGGAGCCGCTGTTCCGCGAGGCGCTCGGCATGTCGCTTCGTGCTTTCCGTGCCGATAAGGGCGTGACGCTGCGAGCCTTGGCCAAGGAGGCTCGCGTGTCGTCCGGCTACATCTCAGAGCTGGAGCGCGGCCGGAAGGAAGTCTCTTCCGAACTTCTAGCTGCTTTGTGTGACGCGCTTGGAACCACCGTCTCTGAGGTGCTGCTCGAAGCCGTGGCGAACATGTCGCTGCACTCGTTCACGGAGGAACTGGAGCGCACTACCCCGGCTGCGGCCGAAGCGTAAGTGGCGATGGGTGACTACAGTAGTTGAGGATTAACGCAATCTACTGACAGAAAGGTCACGGTGCTCTCGCCATGGCGAACCCATTTTCCAAGTTCTGGAACTACCTGATGGCGCTCTTCGACAACAAGATCGAGGAAAACGCCGACCCGAAGATCCAGATCGAACAGGCCATCAACGACGCGCAGCGCCAGCACCAGGCGTTGTCCCAGCAGGCCGCGGCTGTGATTGGCAACCAGCGCCAGCTGGAGATGCAGCTCAACCGCCGCCTGGAGGATGTGGAAAAGCTGCAGGCTAACGCGCGCCAGGCCCTGCAGCTGGCTGACAAGGCCCGTGGGGAAGGCGACGCTCAAAAGGCGCAGGAGTACGAAAACGCCGCTGAGGCCTTCGCGGCTCAGCTGGTTACCGCCGAAGCGAGCGTGGAAGACACCAAGCAGCTGCACGATCAGGCCCTGCAGCAGGCAGCGCAGGCGAAGCAGGCGGTTGAGCGCAACGCGGCCCACCTGCAGCAGCAGGTGGCCGAGCGCTCCAAGCTGCTCTCTCAGCTGGAGCAGGCCAAGATGCAGGAAAAGGTCTCCGAGACCATGCAATCCATGAACGCCATCACCTCCACGGGCCCGAACCTGGACCAGGTGCGCGACAAGATCGAGCGTCGGTACGCTAACGCTCTCGGCGCGGCGGAGCTGGCGCAGAACTCCATCGAGGGCCGCATGGCAGAGGTCGAGCAGGCGGGAATCCAGATGGCCGGCCACGGTCGCCTAGAGCAGCTGCGCGCCGAAATGGCAGGCGAGCTGACCTCCGGGCAGAAGCCGGCCATCGAGCAGGGCAGTGCCGACCAGGGCACCGCTGCCCAGAGCGGCGGCGCCTCTCGCCCGATGGGCTCTGAGGTTTCCGACGACGCCGTCGCGCAGCGCATGCGCGAGCTGCGAGGCGAGTAATCCCGCCAAACAAAAGTCTCCGCCCGGTCCCTCCTGCACGGGCCGGGCGGAACGTCGTATTGGGGGCGTTAGTCCACGGCCCCGCGAGCCATGAGGGCTTCGCCCATCATCTTCGCCCGCCGCACCGAGCGGATGACCATCGGGATGCCAAACGCGGTGAGCGAGAATCCTGCACCCCGCGCCCTACGGGCGTCGAGCACCTCGTTGGCGGTTGCGAGGGTTAGCGGAATAAGGCGGATAGTCAGGGCAATGGTGAGCGAGATCAGTTCCCCCGTGCGCCCAAGCGGTGCTAGGGCGCGGTCGAGGGACGCGAGGAGCTCTTCCACAGGGGTGGTAAGCGTGAGCAAGTTCGCGGCCGCAATGGTCGCCAGCAGCCCGATAAGCAGGGTAAGCGCGGATCGCGCGCCGTTTTGCCACACCATGAATACGGCGAAGAACAGCAGCACGGGCAGAAGGGGCGCGAGCTGCCGGCCTGCCACGCCAGCAGGGATACGGGCCCACGCATAGAGCACAATCACGAACACGAGCGCCACGAGGGAGTGCCACGGCTGCGTGGGCAAGGCCGTGACCAGGGCGATGAATACGACGAGGGCCGCGAACTTCGCTGCGGCACCCATGCGGTGCAGCGCCGTCGAGCCTGGCACGTAGACGCCGAGCGGCAATTCCCGGATCACGGTTTCGCGTCCATCAGATCGGTGTAAAACTCGATTGCGTCGCTTGGGGCGCCGTCGAACACGAGCGAGCCGTCGTCGATGACAAGCACGCGTTCAAACTCGCGCAGCATCTCAAGGTCGTGGGTGACAACAACGAGCTGCTGCGGCAGCGCCATCAGCTCGCGCACGATGCGGCGGCGGTTGCGCAGGTCCAGCAGCGTGGTGGGCTCGTCTGCGATGATCGTGTCCGGCTGGATAACCAGGACGGATGCGAGTGCCAGCATCTGCTTCTCCCCGCCGGAAAGCGTGTGCGGGGAATGCTCGGCGCGATCAGCGAGTCCGAAGCGGTCGAGTGCCTCAGTTACGCGGCGGCGCACCTCGTCGCGCGGGAGTTTGAACCGCCTCAGAGAAAAGGCCACGTCGTCTGCCACGCGCGGCATGACGATTTGGGATTCGGCGTCGGAGAAGACGAATCCGACGCGTTTGCGGATCTCTTTGCCGTTGGACTGGGGCGACAGCCCGTCGTAAAGCACCTCGCCCGACGTCGGCTCGATGAGCCCGTTGATCATGCGGACGGTGGTTGATTTGCCGGAGCCGTTAGAGCCAATGATGCCGATGCGCTGCTCAGCAAGGCTCACAGTCAGGGGTTGGAGCACGGGCTCGCCGTCGTAGGTGACAGCAGCTTGGCGGAATTCGATGAGTGGCATGTGCTACGCGCGCCGCCCTCGCAGGTCGGGGAACGCTTGGTGCACGGCGAACGCGATCGCGATCATGAGGGCGATCTTGCCGGCGTCCGGGAGGAGGAACGGCACCTGAGCTGCCCAGGCCGCCCCGAAGGACATCTGTGCGCGCCACATGAGCCCGAACACGCCGCATAGGTACTGGAAGAACAACGCGACGTAACCGGCAAGGATGAGAATTCCTAACGTCGCCGCTTTGTTCGACTTGAACGGGGCCACGTACGCAATCGCGCCCGCCACGGCAGCGGAGACGAGGTAACCCACCAGGTAGCCGACGGTTGCGCCGCCCAGCGCGGAGATGACGGTGCGGCCGCCGGCGAGCACGGGGAGAGCGAGGCCGACCAACAGGAAGATCGCCGCAGTGGCGAAACCGCGGCGCCACCCGAGGACGAGGCCCGCGAGGATGACTGCCGCGTTTTGTAGCACGATGGGCACGCCCGCGGCACCGACGGGAATGGAGACGAATCCGAGGACGATGACGATCGCGGCAAAGACGGCGATAAGGGCGATGTTCTGCGCGGTGGAGTTCTTGATCATGCGCGGGAGTGTACCGCTGCGCCCGACGTGTAGTGTCGGCCACATGCGTTTGACAGAGTTTGACCAGCTTGTGCGCGACGAATTCGGCCCAGACCGTGCGCAGTGGATTATCCAGACGCAGGTCTTGCCCGGGTTTGAGAAGACCTCGGCGGAACTCATCGACGACGGGGTGGATCCGCGAGAGGCGTGGCGCGGTCTGTGCGAGGCCTTCGACATCCCCGAGGAGCGCAGGCTTGGCGTGGACCGTCCGGGGAACTGAAACTGCTGCTTGACGACGGCGCTGCGCTCGTGGGCCTCGTTGATCTTCGAACACGTTTGCGTGTATTCTCTGGCGTGTCGCCGTCGCGTTCTACAGTGAGCCCCGTTTTCCGCTTGGACTTGAACTCGGACAGTGTTTCCACAGCGTTCTCCGTGTGCGAGGGAACCGAAGCGGTATGGCGATACGTCTAACAAGCAAACTGTGCACGCGACGCACCCGCGCCGCCGACAATTGGAGGTAGAACAACCACATGGCAACGAAGAAGAAGGCTGCCGCCTCGGCGGACAACGACCGCCAGAATGCGCTGGACGCAGCCCTGGCGATGATTGAAAAGGACTTTGGCAAGGGCGCCGTCATGCGCCTGGGCGATGAAAACCGTCCGCCGATCCAGTCCATCTCTTCGGGCAACACCGCAATCGATGTGGCCCTCGGTATCGGCGGCTGGCCGCGCGGGCGCATCGTGGAGATCTACGGGCCGGAATCTTCGGGTAAGACCACCGTGGCGCTGCACGCGATCGCTGAGGCGCAGCGCGCCGGAGGCATCGCGGCGTTCATTGACGCTGAGCACGCGCTGGACCCCGACTACGCCAGGAAGCTTGGCGTGGACACGGACAACCTGCTTGTGTCCCAGCCGGACACCGGTGAGCAGGCGCTGGAGATTGCGGACATGCTTGTGCGCTCCGGCGCAATTGACATGATCGTCATCGACTCGGTGGCCGCGCTGACGCCGAAGGCCGAGATCGAAGGCGAGATGGGCGATAGCCACGTCGGTCTCCAGGCCCGCCTGATGTCGCAGGCGCTGCGCAAAATGACCGGCGCGCTGTACAACTCCGGCACCACCGCCATCTTCATCAACCAGCTGCGCGAAAAGATCGGCGTGATGTTCGGCTCGCCCGAGACCACCACGGGTGGTAAAGCGCTGAAGTTCTACGCGTCGGTGCGCTGCGATGTTCGCCGAATTCAGACCCTGAAGGACGGTCAGGACTCCATTGGTAACCGCACCAAGATGAAGGTGGTGAAGAACAAGGTGTCCCCGCCGTTCAAGATCGCGGAGTTCGACATCATGTACGGCGAGGGCATCTCACGCGAATCCTCCATCATCGACATGGGCGTGGAGAACGGCATTGTGAAGAAGTCCGGTTCCTGGTTCACCTACGAGGGTGACCAGTTGGGCCAGGGCAAGGAAAAGGCCCGTATCTTCCTGAAGGAAAACCCGGATTTGGCCAACGAGATCGAGGACAAGATCTTCCAGGCGCTCCACGTGGGTAAGTACGCAAACCCCACGGACGAGCTGACGGACGACCCGGTGGACATGGTGCCCAACATCGACTTCGACGACGAAGACGAGGTTGCTCCGGCAACGTCGGAGTAAATAGTGCCCGATCGCGAAAAGATTGCCCGGCTCCAGGCTGCGCTCGACGCCTACGAGCCGGGCACCGGCCTTTTTGACCGCGAGCATGAAGAAGCATTGGCGCCGGTGCGGAAGCGGGCCCTGGGGTTGCTGGACCAGCGGGCGCGCTCGCGCTCGGAACTGCGCGAGCGGTTGCTGAAGGCGGAGTTCGAGCCCCAGCTGGTGGATGAGGTCGTTGATGATCTCGCTGCCTCAGGGCTGGTCAATGACGCCCAGTTCGCCTCCGAGTGGGTGCGGCAGCGAGCTGCACGTCGGGGGAAGTCAGCTCGGGCGCTCGACATGGAGCTGCGCGATAAAGGGGTCGGAGGAGCGGACCGTGCGGCGGCGCTGGAGCAAATCTCCGACGCGGACGAAGAACGCACCGCGCGCGCAGTAGCGGAAAAGGCAGCTCGGAAGGTGAAATCCACCCCTGCAGACCGGACGGAGTACGACAAGCACCTGCGCCGCATCGTCGGCGCGTTGGCCCGGCGCGGCTTCAACCAGGGGATGGCACTGCGGATCGGGCGGGAGGCGTTGGACGAGCGTATCGCGAGGTGCGAAGAATAGTCCGCAAAACACTGAACAGTGTTCAGGAAGGTTTCCTAGACTTGCCCGCATGAGTTTGTTCAGCGTGAAGATGCGCTCCAGTGCAGAAGGCATGCACATCTCGGGCGCGGAGCGCATCGTGGAGGCGGACGAGGTAGCCGACGTGTGCGCGGCAATGAGCCGCCGTGCGCTATCACACAGTAAGGGAGCGCCGGACTCCATTACCGTGACCGTCGCAGCCATCGACGGGGAAATAATGCGCGTCCCTGCGCTGGCCATCACCGAGGCCACGTGCGAAGACCCCTCAGAGGCCCGCGCCACCGTGATCAACGCCCTAACCCCGCTCACTCCGCACGCCGCGGATGCCTGGGAGCTACTGACTGGCGTGCGCGACATGCGTGGCGCGATCCTGTTCCACGCTGAAACCGGCCAACGTCTCGAGCCGGATCGCGCTCGGGGCGTGCGGGTAACGTCACTGGACGCCGCGGCCGCGACCGGGCACCGCCCCGAACCAGGCTCGGGTAAGGCCCGGGTGACCGAGGCGCTGGTACTCGCTTCCAAGGTCGCTCATCATCCGTCGGTGCTCGCTGAGGTCTGTATTTCCGACGACCCGGGCTACACCACGGGGTATGTGGCGACGAAGTCGCTTGGCTACGTTCGGGTGCCCAACATGAAGCCCGCCGGTTCTGCGGTGGGCGGGCGGCTTTTCCTCGTGGATGGGCGCGACACAGGCGGCCTCATCCATTACCTCGAGCACACTCCTGTCCTGGTGGGAGACACAGAATGAGCTGGCTCGACACCGCCGCCTGCGAGGCGCTCGGCCAGTGGCGCGGCATGGGTTTCGCACGCGTCCCGGCGGTTTTTACCACTGGTCAGGATCCGGTCTGCACCGTGGACGGGCGCGAGTACGTGCTTTTCAGTTCCTCGAATTACCTCGGGCTGGCGGGGCACCCGGCGGTCGCGGAGGCGGCTGCGTCCGCCATCGGCCGCTACGGAACCGGCTCCGGGGGCTCGCGCCTCACCACCGGCTCGACCGACTTGCACGTCCAGGTCGAGGCCGACTTCGCCCGTTTCTTGGGCTACGAGGACGCGGTCTTCTTCTCCGCAGGGTTTCTTGCCAACACCGGCGTGCTCCAAACGCTCGCCGCTCCCGGCACGCTCATCCTCTCGGACGAGCGCAACCACGCCAGCATTATCGACGGCTGCCGCCTCGCCAAGGCATCGGGTGCCGCGGTCAGCGTCTACCGCCACCGCGACCCATCGCACGTGGACGAGCTGCTCAGCCGGCATGGCGGTAACGCCCTCGTCGTCACCGATGGGCTGTTCTCCATGGACGGCACGCTCGCGCTGGTGCCGGAACTCCTCGCCGTCTGCCGAGCCCACGGCGCCGCCCTCATGGTCGACGATGCGCACGGCACCGGCACCCTGGGCGCGACTGGCCGCGGCATCATCGAGCACTTCGAGCTTCGAGACGACCGCCCGGACATCCTCGTCGCCACCGCATCCAAGGCCCTTGGTGTGGAGGGTGGGGCAGTGGCTGCCTCCGCGCCGGTGGCTGCGCTGTTGCGGCAAAAGGCGCGTCCCTTCGTGTATTCCACCTCCTCCACCCCGGCCACGTGCGCAGCGGTTTCCGCCGCGGTTGGCGTACTGGAGGGTGTACAGAGCCCGGTGGCGGCGCTGCATCGCAACATCCAGCGCCTCGCCGCCCATCTGGGAATGGGCGAGTGGCCCAGCCCCATCATCCCGGTGCCCATCGGAGACGAGGCGAGCGCGGTCAGCGCCTCCGCGGCCTTGCGCGACGCCGGTTATTTTGTGCCCGCCATCCGCTGGCCAACCGTTCCGCGCGGTGCAGCGATGCTGCGGGTGACGGTGATGGCCACCCACACCGACGAGCAGATCGACGGCCTGGCAAACGCCATTTCGCGGTTGTAGCTCACCTGGTTACACTGTCACGCCGTGACTACGGCGAGCACCACCCCAAACAGCAATCCCCGGACCTACGAAGTGCGCACGTTCGGTTGCCAAATGAACGTGCACGACTCCGAACGGCTCTCCGGCATGCTCGAGGACGCAGGTTATGTTGCGGCCGGTGCAGGTCAAGAACCCGACCTAGTGGTCTTTAACACCTGCGCGGTGCGCGACAACGCGGACCAGCGCCTGTACGGCTCGCTTGGGCAGCTGAAAAACGTCAAGGCCGACCACCCGGGTATGCAGATCGCCGTCGGCGGTTGCCTTGCGCAGAAGGACCGCGACACCGTCATTTCGAAGGCCCCCTGGGTGGACGCTGTCTTTGGCACCCACAACATCTCCGCGCTGCCGGTGCTGCTGGACCGCGCACGCGTGGAAGATGAAGCGCAGGTAGAGATTGTGGAGTCCCTCGAGGTCTTCCCGTCTGTCCTTCCCGCCAAGAGGGAGTCCTCCTACGCCGGCTGGGTCTCTATCTCCGTGGGCTGCAACAACACGTGCACGTTCTGTATCGTGCCCAGCTTGCGCGGCAAGGAGATCGACCGCCGGCCCGGCGAGATCCTCGCCGAAGTCCAGGCGCTTGTAGACCAGGGCGTGTCCGAGGTGACCCTGCTCGGGCAGAACGTCAACGCCTACGGGGTGAACTTCGTCGACGACGACATGGATCGCGACCGCTCGGCGTTCTCGAAACTGCTCCGCGCATGCGGCGACATCGAGGGCCTTGAACGTGTCCGGTTCACCTCCCCGCACCCGGCAGAATTCACCTCGGATGTCATCGACGCCATGGCGGAGACCCCCAATGTCTGCCCGCAGCTGCACATGCCGCTGCAGTCCGGCTCGGACAAGGTGCTCAAAGACATGCGCCGGTCCTACCGCTCCAAGAAATTTCTGGCCATCTTGGACGAGGTGCGCGAGAAGCTGCCCCACGCGGCGATCACCACCGACATCATCGTCGGCTTCCCGGGTGAGACGGAAGAGGACTTCCAGGCCACGCTCGACGTGGTGGAGAAGGCCCGCTTCACCTCGGCGTTCACCTTCCAATACTCGACGCGCCCAGGTACCCCCGCGGCGGACATGGCGGAGCAGATTCCCAAGGCAGTGGTGCAGGAGCGCTTCGAGCGCCTCCACGCGCTGCAGGAGCGCATCAGCGCGGAGGAGAATGCGAAGCTCGTCGGTACGCGCCAGGAGCTCCTTGTGCAGGAGGACGGCCGCAAGAACGACCGCACCCAGCGCATGTCCGGCCGCGCGCGCGACGGGCGTCTCGTGCACTTCGCGCTCGAGGGAAACATCGACCGCGAGGTCCGTCCAGGCGATTACGTCACGGTCACCATCACCGAGGCAAAGCCGCACTACCTGATCGCGGATTCCGGCATTCACGAGCACCGCCGCACCAAGGCTGGCGACAACTCCGCGGTGGGCCAGGTACCCACCACCGCGCCGATCGGAGTCGGCCTCGGCCTGCCTTCAATCGGCAAACCCGCTGCCGTTGCTACGGATTCCGCCTGCCGCGGGGGCTAGGGCTACAGTTGGGCGACATGACGCAGCCCAATCCCGCAGCCCTGGCCCACGCAGAAAAGACCGCCGCGTCCACGGTGGACATGGGTGCGAAACGCTGGGTTCTCGCAGCCGCCGCGGCGCTCTACCTGGTCGCGATGGTGCTTCCGTTCGTCGGCGACGCATCTGGGTGGCAGGTGCTCGCCGCAGCCAGCGCGGCGGAGGAAGCGCAAACCGCGATCACGGAGTACGTCTTCGCGTGGATCTCGCTCATCGGCGTCGGCATCCTGACCACCCTTGCGGTTGTCACGCAGCGCTTTGCAATCACCGTGCCCGCGTGGATGGTCACCACCGTCTCCCTGGTGTTTTCCGTCCTGGGCATTTGGCTGCGTAACTCGAGCGGGCTCGACATCAGCCGCGGCCCCGGCTACTACCTGGCCATTCTCTGCGTCGTCGCCGTCGTGTTCACCACATTCCCGCTCATTTTGTCGCGCAACGAGTCGCAAGCGACAGTCGCCCTCGAGCGCGCCGAATCGCAAGGCAAGGATGAGGTAGCGATGGCGCAGCGCGCGGCGACAAAGCAACAGGACAACCCTCTGCTAATCGACGACCGCAGGTCCCGCGCCGCCCAGCGCCACAAGCGAGCGCGCTAGGACTTCTGCCACGCGGTTGTGGAAGAGACAACCTCGGCGCCGAGCCGTCGCATGAGCGCCTGCGCGGCGGGGGAGTCTGCGGGGTAGGAGTAGTAGACGGTCTCCAAGTCCTGCCACGTTTCCTTCGCCCGTTCCAGCGAAGCGCGCAGCATGCCCGCGCCGATTCCCCGGCCGCGGTATTCGGGCATGACGTAGACGAGCCCCAGCTCGCACACTTTGGGGTCGTCCGAGGTGTAGCGCACCACCTCGCACAGCCCGACGCATTCGCCGTCAACGTAGGCAAGGCCGGTGAGCTGCGAGCCACCGCGGTCCTGCAAGCGCGCCCCGGCATCTCGGATGCGATCAAGGTCCCACTCGATGGTGTCCATGACCAACTCGCCGCGCGGGTAGTCGTGCGATGCGGACGTTAGTAGGCGCGAGAACTGCTCCACCTCGCCGGGCACCGCCGTCCGGGCCACCGAAAACCCAGGGCCGTGCACGACTGCGAACCGCGCTGGCGCCGAGCCCGGCAACGAGCCGGCCGCCTCCACGGTGAAGGTTGCCTGATCCTCCCGGAACGCCGGGGCGTAGCCGAATTCCCGTATCTGCGGCGGCTCAGAAGCGTCCGCGGTATGGGTCACCCACAGCTGGCGGGTGGGGCGGTTGAGACGGGCCGACAGGTCGTCGAGAAGCGAAAGCGCACTGGCCCACGGTGCGGCGGGGGCGGGTTCGCCCGGCAGCGGCGCGACCTCGGAGTCGAAGGTGAAGTTGGCTTCGATCACCCCGCGGTCTTCGAGCAGCGGCAGTGAGACGAACAGCCAGGCCTCCACGAAGTCCAGGTCGGCCGCGAACAGCTCGGGGTACCCGAGTTCGGTCACCGGGCGCAGGTGCTGCGATGAGGCCAGGCCGAACAGCATGGCCTCGGACTCGGCGGACGGTTCAAGGCGCTTGGCAATGTGCGAGGCGGACACGCCTGAGGTGACAAGACCGGTGATGTCCTGGATGGCAAGCGTCGCGGAAAAGGCGTAGCCCCCGACCACGGCCTCGGCATCGTCGCCGTGGCCCGGACGGGGGACGTAAAGGTGAGGGTGGAGCACTCGCTGGATCTAGCCTTCGTTCACTGCCTTGGCGGCCACGTCCGCGAACTCTTGCCACTGCTTGGCCTGCTCGCGCAACGACGCGGCCTTGCTAGCGTCGCCCTGTGCCTCAGCAGCTTGGGCTTGGCGCTCGAAATCGTCGGCCTTGACCTGGAACTGATTCACCTTCTCCTGCTGCGCGGGGTCGGTCTTGCGCCAGCGGGAGTCTTCAGCGGCGGCGACGCGCTGTTCGATGCGCGCGATCTTGTCTTCGAATTCGCGCACGCGCCCGCGCGGGACGAAACCGATCTCGTCCCACTTGTCCTGCAGCTCGCGCAGTTTCGACTTCGCCGCACCGAGGCCCTTCGACGGGTCGACGAGCGAGTCGTATTCGGCGATGAGCGCGTCCTTCGCGTCCGCGTTGGCCTCGAACTCGCGGTCGCGCTCAGCGTTGACGGCGTTGCGTGCGGCGAAGAAGTGGTCCTGAGCGGCGCGGAAACGCTCCCACAGCGCGTCGTCCACCTCGCGCGGGGCTCGTCCGGCGGCCTTCCACTCGGTCATCAGGTCGCGGTACGCGCGTGCAGTTTCGCCCCACTCCGTGGAGTCCTTCAGCGCTTCAGCGCGCTCGACCAGCTCCTCTTTCGCCTTCTTCGCCTGCGCGCGACCGCGATCCAACTCCGCAAAGTGCGAACCGCGGCGGCGGTTGAAGCTGTCGCGCGCGCGGGAGTAGCGCTTCCACAGCTCGTCGTCCGTGGCGCGGTCGATGCCGCGGATGCCGCGCCATTCCTCCAGGATCGCGCGGATGCGGTCGCCGGCTGCCTTCCACTCGGTGGAGTTTTCCGCGAGGTCCTCAGCCTCAGCGGCAAGCGCTTCCTTGCGGGCGATTGCCTGTTGCCGCCGCTGCGCTTTCTGCTCCTTCGCCCTCTCGCGCGCGGCAGCGGAGTCTTCGACCACCTTTGCCAGCCGCGCCTCCACGGCATCGACGTCGCCGATAACCGCAGCGTCCGCAAGCGTTGTCTTGAGCGTCTCCGCCGACTTCCGGATAGCGTCGGCCTCCTCCGGGTGGGCGCGCAGACGCGTCTCTAGCAGCTCAACCTCGGTGACTAGATCGTCGTAGCGCTGGCCGTAGTGCGCCAAGCCCTCAGCGGGGGTGCCGGCCTGCCAGGAACCAATCTGTCGCTCCTCGCCGCCGCGGGTGAGAAAGACGTTGCCGTCCTCGTCTACACGACCAAACTTGGACGGGTCCGAGGGCTCACGCGCCGGCACCGGTGCGGGAGTGACCGTCTTCACCGCGGCACCCGGCCGCGGGCCCGGCTTTTTGGCCATCGCCGCCGGCGACGGCACGCTCGTACCCGGGGTGGGGGTGGAGTTGGCATCAGTCATCGGGGAATTCCTTTCTGCGGCCGAGCTGGCCGCACTGTGCCGCGCGTCGCGGCTGCCTTGCGCAATGCGTGCGATATTACAGCCACCACGCCCGGCGCGGGGCGCAAATGGGGCGCTGGGTAGGGTTGTGCGCGTGAGACCCAACCTCTGGATTGTGCCGGGGTCGCCGGCACTCGCGCTTTCGCCTAGCGACGCCGCTTCGCTGCGCCTCCTCCAGACCGTCCGCGAACTCGCGGGCACCGCGGCCGGACGGGCGATCGACATCGTGAGCTCGCGCGACAGCCGCTGGTACACCGCCCACACCGGGTCGTTCGCGGCGTGGGGCAGGCCCGACGTGACGGTGCGCGGCGGGAACTACTTGGGCGAGTTGGTGGCGCGATTCGCGCTGGGCGATCCGGTCATCCGCGAGGCGCGCGACAGCATCGGCACCCCCGACCCGGCTGCCGTGACGGTTGTGGTGCTCGACGGCCCGGCGGGATTGACCCCTCGGGCCCCGCTCGCGCTCGTGGACGGCGCGCCGGAATACCACCAGCAGGTGCTCGACTGGCTGGACGGCGCGCAGCCGGAGGTCGTCGACAAGCTCTTGCTAGAACCCGCGCTCTGGCACGAGCTCGCGGGCGCCAGGCCCCAGGAGGCGGAGTTGATCGACCACGACGACACCTTGGGCGTGGGCCGCTACGTGGCGCAGTGGTGCGTATGAGGCCGGTTGCAGTCGTCGGGCCGACGGCCAGCGGCAAGTCAGCGCTCGGCATCGCGTTGGCCCGCGAGCTGGGCGGCGAGGTAGTCAACGTCGATTCCATGCAGCTGTACAAGGGCATGGACATCGGCACCGCGAAGCTGCCGGTGGGCGAGCGCAGCGGCATTCCGCACCACCTGCTGGACATCTGGGACGTCACCCGCACCGCCTCTGTGGCGGAATACCAGGCGCTCGCGGTGGAAACGGTTGAGGAGATCATGTTCCGCGGCAAGGTGCCGGTACTGGTGGGCGGCTCCATGTTGTACGTGCAGTCGCTCATCGACGCGTGGTCGTTCCCGCCAACCGATCCCACCGTGCGTGAAAAGTACGAGCAGCGGCTGGCGGAGATCGGTGTGGACGCGCTGCACGCGGAGCTGGCGCAGGTTGACCCAGACGCGGCACGGGTGATCGAGGACAAGGACCCGCGGCGCACTGTGCGGGCCCTCGAGGTGATTGAGCTGACCGGCAAGCCATTCAAGGCCTCCCAGCCGCCCAAGAACGCGTCGCCGCGCTGGGGCACGCGCATCTTGGGCCTGCGCACGCAGGCGGACTGGCTGAACCCGCGCATCGAGCTGCGAACGCGGCTGATGTTCGAGCAGGGCCTAGTCGACGAAACTCGCTCGCTTATTCGCGACGGCCTAGTGCGCGACTCCACCGCCGGGCGGGCCATCGGCTACGCCCAGGTGCTGGCAATGCTCGACGGCGAGCTCACCGAAGAAGAAGCGGTGGAGCAGACGATAACGGGCACCCGGCGGTACGTGCGCCGTCAGCGCTCTTGGTTCAACCGCGACCCGCGCACGGTGTGGCTGGATGCTGCTGGCGCCGACGTGGTGGGGGCCGCGTTAGACTCGCTGGCGTGAAATTCCTCAAAGCACACGCCACCGAAAACGACTTCGTTGTCATCATCGACGTTGAGGACCAGCTGGACCTCGCCCCGGAGCGCGTCGCGTTCCTGTGCGACCGCCGCGCCGGGATCGGCGGCGACGGGCTGCTGCGCGTCGTGCGCCGCGGCGGCGCAGCGGACGGGAAGTGGTTCATGGACTACCGCAACGCCGACGGCTCCGTCGCGGAGATGTGCGGCAACGGCATTCGCGCGTTCGCCCATGTGCTGGCGGCGGAGGGCCTAGAGAAGGCCGAGGAATTCGACGTGGACACTCGCGCCGGGGTCAAACACATCCGGATAATCTCCGCAGACTCCGCCGACGCAATCGTTGCTGTCGGCATGGGACGCGTCGAGGTCACCGGCGTGTCCACTGCGTCGATGGGGGCAGCGCGGTTCGCCGGCATCGGCGTGGATGTGGGCAACCCCCACCTGGCGTGCGTGATCCCGGGGATGACCGCCACCGACCTTGCAACCATGGAGTTCGAGGCGCCCGATTTCGACCCCGAGTTCTTCCCGCACGGCGTCAACGTTGAGGTGCTCACCGAGCTTGCGGACGGCAGCGTGCACATGCGCGTCTGGGAGCGCGGTGTGGGCGAGACCCGCTCCTGCGGCACCGGCACCGTGGCCGCAGCGCAGGCCGCGCTTGCGGACGCAGGCATCGAAAACGGCGCGGTGATTGTCAACGTGCCTGGCGGCTCCATCGAGGTGCTGCTCGATGACGGCGAGGCGACCATGACGGGCCCGTCCACGATCGTGTTCCGCGGAGAGTTGGCGGACGGTCGCTAACGCCCAGCGTCGACTACGCCGGGCCAATCTCCTTGGCCGCCCGGCGTGCGTCGTCCCAGGCCTCCTGGAGCTCGAAAGCGCGCTGGTCGGCCACGGAGAGGATGCGCTCCAGCTGCGCTTTGTCGGTTGTGGGGGAGTCGAGGTAGCCGTCGACGCGCGCCAAGAACCTGCGCGCGGAGGAAGCCCGGAGGAGGAACTCGTTGATTTGAGGCACGGTGTTATCCGGGTTCGCCAGCGCTGGGTAGTGCAGCGTGCGGTCGGCGACATCGGCGGCGGAAATACCGTGTTGTAGCTGGTCGTATGCCGCCAGCACCTCGGCTATGTCGTCGCGGGCATACTGGAGCGAGGAGCGGATGGCCAGCGCCTCCGGGTCAGCCTGCACCCGGCGGGCCATGAGGATCGCGCCGATGACCAGCAGCACCGACAGCAGGAGCCCCGGCAGTTTCAGCGTGAGCACGAGCAGCACGGAGGCGGCAAGCACGAGCGCGCCCAGCAGCGCACGTGAAAGGTCCCTGTCCGGTGAGCTCATCGTGCCCCTCTTACACGCTTAGTGTCCGCCGCAGCCGCACGATCCGCCGCAGCCGCCGCAACCGCCCCCGGTGGGGGTGGGGATGGAGCCGGCCATCACTGCAGTGCCGGCGATTACGCTGTCGCGCTGGGGCAGCTCGCCGTCCGGCAGGCACACGTCAAACGGGAACGCGGCATCGACGGAGACGTGGATGAACCGCTGGCCGGTCAGCGCCGAGGTACGGTACTCGGCCTCCAGCACGCGGCCGGAGAACTCAGCGCTGGCGTCAGGGGTGGTTGCACTGCCGCTGGCCACCGCGTCGGCACCCGCAGAGGTCACCGTGCCCACCACGGCTCCGGGGTGCAGCGCAAGGTAGGCCTCGGTGGATTCGTACGAATCCACGGCCAGGCCGAGCGCGGTCACCGACAGCTCCTGCCATTCCAGCCCGGGGTCGTCGACAAGCAACGGCTCCTGGGCGAGGTTGACCGTCAGCGACGCGATCGCGTTGCCGCGCGGGTCGACAACGTCGGCGAGCGCGACGACGTCGTTGAGCGGCGTGATGTGCGCGTATGTGCGGGTGACCGACTCAAAGCCGGCGAAGGTGGCAAACGGTTCAACGGCCAGGATGTTCAGCTGCGCGCCGGACGGGTCAGTGTACTGGATCAGCTGTCCGCCTCGGACCTCACCCACTACAGACAGGCGGTCCGTGGCAATCGCGGCCTCCACCGCGTCCTGCCACTTGTCAAAGTTGAGGCCGAGTGCGGAAAGATCGGTGCTCACTGCTGTGCTCATGGCGCTAGATCCTAGCCGTTGTCCAACAACGGGAAGAATCCCGGGCCAGCCCGCGTTGAATCCGGTAGATATGACAGTGAACCTTGCTAGAGACAGGAAAGAACACTTTTTGCTTGACGACGAACTGACGCCGGAGCAGCGCACCCACGACGAGCTGCTGCGCCAGGCATTCCGCCACAATGAGCCGCAACCCGGTGCGGAGCCGACTGTCGGCGCACTCGATTTGGCGGAAAGAAACTCGTTCCGTTCCGTTACAGGTGCCACCGAGCTCCGCTCCGAGGAGCAGGCGGACGGGTACGAGGTGGAGTACCGGAAGCTCCGTATTGAGCAAGTCCTTCTCGTGGGCGCGTGGACCGAGGGGACCGTCGCGGAGATCGAGGCGAGCATGTGGGAGCTCGCGGCGCTTGCCAAGACCGCCGGCGCTGAGGTGCTGGACATGCTGTACCAGAAGCGGGATAAGCCTGATCCGGGGACGTACATCGGCTCCGGCAAGGTATCGGAACTGCGCGACATCGCGCAGGCCACCGGGGCGGATACGGTGATCTTCGACGGTGAACTTTCGCCGTCGCAGATGATCGCGCTGGAGGAGGCCCTGAAGATCAAGGTGATCGACCGCACCATGCTCATCCTGGACATCTTCGCCCAGCATGCGAAGAGCAGGGAGGGCAAGGCGCAGGTGAGCCTCGCTCAGATGGAGTACCTGTACAGCCGCACGCGCGGTTGGGGCGGCAACCTGTCGCGTCAGGCGGGCGGTCGCGCCGGGTCCAACGGCGGTGTCGGCCTCCGTGGCCCGGGTGAAACCCGCATCGAGGCCGACCGACGGCGACTCCGCACGGAGATGGCCAAGTTGCGCCACCAGCTACGCGACATGACCACCGCCCGTGAAGTGAAGCGGGCGCAGCGCCAGCGCTCGACCATCCCCAAAATTGCGATTGCCGGCTACACCAACGCCGGCAAGTCCTCGCTGATCAACGCGATGACTGGCGCAGGCGTGCTGGTGGAAGACGCGCTGTTTGCCACCCTCGACCCCTCCACGCGGCGGGCAAAGCTTGCCGACGGGCGCAACGTGGTGCTCACCGACACCGTCGGTTTCGTCCGTCACCTCCCCACCCAGCTGGTTGAGGCGTTCAAGTCCACCCTCGAGGAAGTATCCGGCGCGGACCTGCTCCTCCATGTTGTGGACGGCTCGGACGCGTTCCCGCTGAAGCAGATTGAGGCGGTTAATGAGGTACTTGCGGAGGTCACCCGCGATTCGGGCGAGGACATGCCGCCCGAGATTGTCGTGGTGAACAAGATCGACGAGGCTGACCCGCTGGTGCTCGCGGAACTGCGCCACGCATTTGAGAAGACCGGGCGCACCGCGGTGTTCGTCTCGGCGCTCACCGGCGAGGGCATCGAGGAGCTCGAGGCGCGCATCGAACAGCACCTCAACTCCATCGACGCCCACGTCACCATGGTCGTGCCCTACACGCGCGGCGACGTTGTCAGCCGCGTCCACGACGAGGGCACGGTGCGCTCCGAGGAGTACGAGGAGGCGGGGACGCGCATCGACGTCCGCCTGCCGCGCGTCCTTGCCGAGCAGTACGCGGAATTCGTGGTTGGCTAACGCGTGAGTTTCGCCGCGGCTGCCTCGTCTAGGACAACCGTGGTGCGCGGGTGGTGCTGCAGCGCCGACGCTGGACACGCCGGGGTGACTGGGCCCTCTATGAGCGCGCGCACCGCGTCGGCCTTCCTCGCGCCGGTAGCCAAAAGCACAATGGTGCGCGCCTCCATGATGGTGCCCACGCCCTGCGTGAGGGCTTGGCGCGGCACCTGCTCCTCGTCATCGAAGAAGCGCGCGTTGTCGGCGACGGTGACGGGGTGCAAATCAACCATCCGAGTACGCGAATCAAGCGCGCTCGGCGGCTCGTTAAAGGCGATGTGGCCATTTGTCCCAACCCCGAGAATCTGCACGTCAATCCCGCCCGCCGCCGCGATTCGGGCCTCGTAGTCGCGGGCTTCCGCTTCCAGGTCTGACGCCAGCCCGTTGAGCGAATGCACTTTCGCGTCCTTGATATCGATATGGCTGGTGAACTCGCGGCGGATGGTGGAGTAGTACGACTGCTCATTCGCCGGATCCAGGCCGACGTACTCGTCAAGGAGAAATGCCTCGCAGCCCGCAAAGCTCAACCCGTTCTCGCGGTGGTGGCGTACAAGTTCTGCGTACGTGGGATTGGGCGTCGAGCCAGTTGCCAAACCGAGCGTGGCGCCTGCATGGGCGAACGGCGCGATCAGTTCGGCTGCGTACACGCCGACTTCCTCGGCGTTAGGGCGCACAACGATGTCCATGCGGCTTAACGTAGCAAGAACCTGCCGCTGAGTTCCGCGCTGGCGGGTACGGGGTGGCTGAGTGGCTCCGACCACCCCCGGTGCACCGCGAAGCGGGCTCGCGGGGTGATAATGCAGACCCGTGAAGCACTCTCTTGGATGGAACTTGCACGGCGACGGGCGCACCGTCGAACCCGGGGCCGTAGTTGCGCCCGACGAGCGGCTTAGCTGGCCGCGCACCATCGGCATCGGCATGCAGCACGTCGTCGCAATGTTCGGCGCCACACTGCTCGTGCCCACCTTGACCGGGTTTCCAGTCAACACGACGCTGTTGTTCTCGGGCCTGGGCACCATCATCTTCCTGCTGCTCACCCGCAACAAGGTGCCAAGCTACCTGGGATCGTCCTTCGCGTTTATCGCGCCGCTGACCGCTTCGCAGCAGTACGGCATGGGCGCGCAGCTCGGCGGAGTGTTGGTGACGGGCCTTGTGCTGATACTCGTTGGCGTCGTTGTCCAGTGGGCAGGAAAGAGGGTCATCGACGCGGTGATGCCCCCTGTTGTCACAGGAGCGATTGTGGCGCTCATTGGGTTCAATCTCGCGCCGACGGCGGTGGCCAACGTCGAGACCCAGCCGTGGGTTGCAGGGGTCACGCTCCTCACGGTTGTGGTGGTGACCGTCGCTACGCGCGGCATTATTTCACGGTTATCCATCTTGATCGGTGTGCTGGTGGGCTGGATGTTCGCAGCGATGACCGGGGGTCTCGGCGAGGATGCATTGAAGACCATCGGCGAAGCGCCGTGGATTGGGCTACCCCAATTCCACCGCCCCGAGTTCCATCTCGCCGCAGTGCTGGTCACGCTGCCGGTGTTGGTGGTGCTGATTGCGGAAAACGTCGGTCACGTCAAGGCGGTCTCCGAAATGACGGGGCGCGACCTGGACCACCTGCAGGGCAAGGCGTTGATCGGCGACGGCATCGCCACGACGCTTGCCGGTGGCTTCGGCGGATCGGGTACCACCACCTACGCCGAGAACATCGGCGTCATGGCGGCGACGAAGGTGTATTCCACGGCCGCGTACTGGGTCGCGGCCGTCTTCGCCATGATCCTCGCGTTCATCCCGAAATTCGGCGCCGTGATTTTTACAATCCCCGCCGGCGTTCTCGGCGGCGCGTGTCTCGTGCTGTACGGCCTCATCGGCATGCTGGGGGTTCGCATTTGGCAGGACAACAAGGTGGACTTCACCGATCCGGCCAACCTCACCGCCGCAGCTGTCGCCCTCATTGTGGGTATCGGTAACCTCACCCTCGATGTCGGCGATGTCACGCTGGAAGGCATCGCGCTGGGGTCGGTGGGCATCATCGTCGTATACCCGCTCATGCGGTGGGTCTACGACACGATTGGGGAAGGACGACTCCGGAACTAGGGCAGACAGAGAAACGCCCGGGCGGCCGTATCGGCTGCCCGGGCGTTTCGCCGTCGCTAAGCGAACACCGCTTACTCGTCGTCGAGGTTCTTGGCAATGAGCGCCGCGATTGCCTCGACCGCCTCAGCGTTATCGGAGGTGACGACAACCTCGTCGCCGAATTCCGCACCCATCGCCATGATCATCAGCGAAGACGCTGCGTCGGTTTCGTCGTCATCGTCGCCGCCTACAAGGGTGAGCAGGATTTCGTCGTCGTACTCTCCAGCGGCGTCCGCGATCACAGTCGCCGGACGGGCGTGCAGGCCAACGGTGGAGCCAACCTTCACTGTCTTGGAAGCCATGATGCAATCTACCTTTCAGGGTTTGTCAATACGTCGGATCATTGCCGAGTGTACGCCCCTACGCCGTAGCGGACACGGGGGTTTGCGCCTGCTCTGCGGCTTTGCGGCCGCGGCCGATCCGTACGCGACAGCGCGGCGCAGGCAGTCGGCAAGCGTCTCGCCGTCGATACGCGCAGTGAGGTACCCGGCGAGCGAACTGTCGCCGGCGCCTACCGTGGATTTCACGACGGTGGGCGGCGGAGTTGCAGCCCAGGCTGCTTCAGCGGTGATCAGACACGCGCCCGCGCTGCCGAGCGTGACAAGGACCTCACGGATGCCGCGCTGCACTAGATCGCGCCCGGCTGAAACGACGGGGGCATAGTCGCCTGCAGCAGCGCGGGCCTCCAGCTCACGGCCGTCGTTATCGGTGAGCTGGGCGAGCTCGAACGCGTTGGGCTTGTTGACATCGGGGGCGGCGAGAGGCAAGTGCTCACCAAGCGCGAGAAGCGGCGCGTCCGAAGTGTCCACGGCGACGATCGCGTCGGTGGCGCTGGCGCGCACCGTGTGCACCAGGGATGCGTACCAGTCGGTAGGAGCCCCCGGCGGAAGGGAGCCAGCAAGCGCGACGGCGTCTGCGCCGCTGCAGTGCTGAGCCAGAGCAGATTCCACCGCATCCAGCTCAGCGTCGGAGAGTTCGGAGCCCGCTTCGTTGACCTTGGTGGTGGTGCCGTCGTCCTCGGTAATTGCCGTGTTCGTTCGGACGGCAGACGCAATGTGCACGGGGACAAACGCGACGGGGACGGCACGCATGGCGGTGGCGAACGGGTCGGACTGTTGACAAGGTGCCACCGCGGTCGCGTCGTAGCCGGCCATAGCCGCGGCGTGCGCGACATTGATGCCTTTGCCGCCGGCCTCTTTGCGGGTGGCGGTGGCACGCACAACCTCCCCGCGTCTCAGCGCGGGAATGTGCACCGTGGCGTCGATGCTGGGGTTGGGGGTGACCGTCACGATTCGCTTCGTGCTCTTTGTGCTGCTCACACCCTTAGCGTGTCCGATTGCGTGGGTTTTCGCAATGGGTCGGACACAATCGGCGCTAAACGGGGGGTAGGTCACACGTGGGCAAGGACTACCTCGATGTCATGTCGCCGTAGCTCTTCGACGAACAATTGGGGAGCGCTTGCGTCGGTGACCACAACGTCCACGGCATCGAGCGGCGCGAAACTGACCAGATAGTCGTTGCCGATCTTGGTCGAGTCGCACAAGACGACAACCTTCCTCGCGTTGGTGACCATGGACGATTTCACCGCAGCTTCTTGTGCGTCGGCGGTGGATAAGCCGTGATCGATAGTTAGCGCGTTCGTGCCGATAAAGGCCACGTCCGCCTTCATGAGTGCGAGGGTGCGAAGCGCGGTACCGCCGACAACAGCCTGGGTGATCGCCCGAACGGAGCCGCCGAGCAATTGGACGTTGTCGAGGCCGGCGGACGCCAGATCGAATGCGATCGGCAGCGAATTCGTCACAATCGAGAAGTTCTGCGCGGGCGAGTGCTCGGGCAGAAGGCCGGCGAAGAGTTGGGTGGTTGAGCCGGAGTCGAGGAAGATGCCAGCGTCGGCGTGGCGGGGCAGGAATTGGAGGGCTTCGCGCGCGATGGCGTTCTTGGCAGCGGACGCAGAGCGGGACCGGGCGTCGAGAGGCAGTTCCGTGGTGAGAAACGCCTGATTGACAACAGCGCCGCCATGGACCCGGTGGACGACCCCTTCGGCATGCAGCGCGGTCAGGTCACGCCGAATGGTTTCTGCCGTAACATCGAATTTCTCGGCGAGGTCCGCAACACTCACACGCCCCTCGACGGCCGTGAGTGATGCAATCTGGCGCTTGCGCTCCTCTGCATACATGCGAATGAGTATCCCAAAAGCGGGCACGCAGCCGCTGGAGTCGGTTTCAGTCTTCCCCCGGACGTGGGGATTTGCGTCCTACAGGGTGCGGAATACGGAAACGACGCGCCCCATCACCTCAGCATCGTCACCCTTGATGGGGGAGAACGCTTCGTTGTGCGGGAGCAGCCACACGCCTGTCGAGTCGCGGTGGAACTCCTTCACCGTCGCCTCGCCGTCGATGAGCGCGGCGACGAACTCGCCCTCCTCTGCAACGGGCTGGGAGCGCACTACGACCCAATCCCCGTTGAGAATGCCCGCGTCCCGCATGGACTCGCCGACAACCCGGAGCATGAACACATCGCCGTCGCCGAGCAGATCCTCCGGCAACGGGTAGTAGGTATCGACGTTTTCCTCGGCGAGGATCGGCGCACCCGCAGCGATCTGTCCCAAGACTGGGACGAAGCGGGCGTTCGACGCGTCCTGCGGTTTCGCCTCCTGTGGCTTGCGCTTTTTCCGTTCGGTGTCCGGGAGCTGGCGCAAGTCCACGGCTCTCGGCTTGTTTGGGTCGCGGCGCAGGAAGCCCTTCTTCTCCAGTTCCTTGAGCTGGTAGGCAACCGAGGACGTCGACTGTAGCCCAGCCGCGTCACCGATTTCGCGGATGCTCGGCGGGTAGCCGCGAAGCACGACGGCATCCTGGATGACCTGCAAGATGCGGCGCTGCCGGTCCGACAGCGCGTTGTAATCCGGTGTGGCGGGGTCAGACTTCTTCCGTGCCATGACAACTCCTTTGGGCTCTGTGGGGTCCGTTGCGGGAACTCTGCGGGTTTTCGTCTTTCAAAACCTACCAGAGAGGGCACTCATGTTCGATCGGCTGGAGAGCGGGGTGGACACCACGTGAACTGCCTGCTATAAATCGAACACGTAATCGCATTCGAACATATGAACGCACGCGCGAGCAGGCGCATCGGCGCCCACCTTAATGTGTGCCGCAGAGTGAAGGGAGTATGACCGTGTCTATTGCTATTAATCCTGTGCAGAACCGTTACCAAGCCGGTCACAGCGGTGTGTCCGTGGTGCCGCCGGCCGAGGTCTGGGACGTGGATTCCGGCGCAAGCCGTCGTGTCGGAACTCCTAGTGTTCGAACGCTTAACAGCTTGAATCGAATACATGAACGCACGCCCAGATCTGGCTCCGGGGCAGAGGGCGGCAGGGGAGAAGTATTCGAATCTCGGCACGAGACGCGGGATACGGTGATCCTCGGTGTGTCTATGACCGCGGCCTTGCTCATCGGCTCTGCGTTCGGCGGTGTGTTCTCCGGTGGGGAAAGTTCTGCCGCAGCGCCAAGCGGTGAGGTGGCGCGGACAGCTGCTGTAGCCGCACGGTAGCAGGGGCGTAGACTCACTGCCACGCCAAATTGCTACTACCCCGGGGGTGAGAAAACGTGTTTTGTCCCTTTTGCCACAACGAGCAGTCTCGTGTCACTGACTCGCGGCTTGTCGAGGCAGGCTCGGCTATTCGGAGGCGTCGAGAGTGCACGGAGTGCGGGGGGCGATTCACTACCGTTGAAAAGGCCGTGCTGACCGTGGTGAAACGAAACGGCGTGAGTGAGCCGTTTGACCGCGACAAGCTTATTGTCGGCGTGCGGCGCGCGTGCCAGGGGCGGGATGTGAGCGACGACGCGTTGAAACGCCTCGCCCAAGAGGTGGAGGAAACCGTCCGCGCCCAGGGGAGCTCTCAGGTCCCGGCCCATGAAATCGGGCTCGCGGTGCTCGAGCCACTTCGGGCGCTCGACGAGGTTGCTTATCTGCGGTTCGCCTCGGTGTACAAGTCGTTTGAAAGTGCGGACGATTTCGAGTCCGAAATCCGGTTGATGCGCCGCCGCGACCGGGAAGACTTCTAGCGCGGCTAACATCGGCGGCGGTGAGCGCTAGCGTAGTGCGTCGATTTTCTTCTCGATGCGGCGTTGACTTACCGGTCTCGGAGTGCCCAGCCGCTGCGCGAACAGACTCACACGCAGCTCCTCGATCATCCACAAGATGTCCTTGTACGCCTTGGTTTTGGTACGCCCCGCAGGCAGTGACTTCATGCGCTGCGCCAGGTAGCGCTTTACCGAGTCGACTACAGACTGCCTGTCTGCGTCCCTATCGGGGTCCAGCCGCATGTCATCCAAGCGGATGCGCATCGCGTCGATGTAGCGCGGCAGGTGCTGCAGGTGCCCAATGCCGTGCACGGTCACAGCGTTTTTGGGCAGGAAAAACTGCAATTG
Organism: Corynebacterium mucifaciens; assembly: GCF_012396315.1. GTDB lineage: Bacteria > Actinomycetota > Actinomycetes > Mycobacteriales > Mycobacteriaceae > Corynebacterium > Corynebacterium mucifaciens. The sequence goes on from NZ_JAAXPF010000002.1 coordinate 26,868, forward strand.
CGCCTTCATGTCGTCGATAGCCGGCCCCTCCCATTGGTCGAGTTCGCTCGCAATGTTGGCGTATTCCGCGAGCGCGGGGGCCAACGTGACCACGGCGCGGCGCACGCCACCTGCGACCTGCGGGCGGATGGTGTCGGCGAGCGCTTCGAAGTCTTCGGGCGAACGGACGGGGCCGCCGTTGGCGAGCAGGAGATCCCTGATCACCGCCACCCGTGCATCGTCGACAAGCCCGGCGGCTCCGCCGTGCGGGTAGCGATCCACCGCGACTTTTTGCCGCAGCGGCAGTCCTTTGGTCATCTGCGAAGCGTTGACGGTGATGTCCCGCAGCAACAGCGTCAACGTCGCCGTAACCATCGAGGCGTCGGCAGCCGCCTTCGTCGGGTGCACCGTTACCCGCACACCGTCCTTGGTGGCTTCCAGGGCGGGGTAGGCGTCCACGTCATTGCCGTCAATCGTGGTCGTGACGGTTTTGGGAACCGTACCCAGCGAGTCAGCCGTCCACTTTGCCACGGCATCGGATTCAGAAGCGTGGCTTGCCTTCGACACGGACGACCTGATCTGACCCGCTTGGCGGCGCTTCAGCGCGTCGAGGTTGGTGTCGTGGTCGACGACCTTGCCGCGACGGTCGATCGCGGCGAACGTCACCTTGAGGTGGGCGGGTAACGCTGCCGGGTTGAAATCGGAGCCGTTGATGCCGCGGCCGCCAAGGCCGCGCAGCGCTTCCGCCAGGGTGTCTGCAAACGGCGTCGCGCGAAGTTCCTGTTCGGTTGCCCCGTCCTGCGCCTGGCGGATGGCCTCCAATGCCCGGTCCGCGAAGTCGGGAGCGGGCACCACGGTCTTGCGCAGCGCCTTCGGGAGCGTACGGATGTACTCAGCCGCAAGTTCAGATCGCAGTCCCGGCACAAGCCAGTCAAACCCTTCCGCGCGCAGGTTGGCCAGCAGCGGCACCGGCACATCCACGGTCACGCCGTCGAACGGGTCTCCGGGTTCAAATTTGTACCGCAGCGCGTAGTCGATCGTGCCCTGGCGCCACGTCTGCGGGAACGCGTTCGCGGACGAGTCAACACCGTCGTCGTCCAGCAGCGAGTCCGGGTCGAAGTCGAGATAATGCTTGTCCTCTGCCCGCTTTTTCTTCCACCAAGAATCGAAGTGGCGTGCGGTAGTGACATCCGCGGGGAGGCGCGAATCGTAAAAGTCGAAGAGGGTGTCTTCGTCGACAACCAGACCCCTACGCCGCACTTTCTCTTCGACTTGCGCGGCCTCAGCGAGGAGCGCATCGTTGTGTTCGATGAACTTGTGGTGCCGGTTCCAGTCGCCCTCGAGCAGGGCGTGGCGGATGAACATGTTGCGCGCCCCCTCAGCGTCCACTCGGTGGTAGGGGACGAGGCGGTCACGCACGATAGTGACGCCGTACAGCATGGATTTCTGGTGGACCATGGCAGCGGAGCGTTTACGCGACCACACCGGCTCAGAATAACTATGCTTTACCAAGTCGCCAGCGGCAGCCTCGACCCACGCAGGCTCGATTCTGGCCACGTCCCGAGCCCACAGCCGGGAGGTCTCCACCAGCTCCGCGGCCATGATGAACTCGGGCGGTTTCTTGCTTAGCGACGACCCAGGGAACACCATGAATCTAGTTCCACGGGCACCCTGGAATTCTTTCGAATTCCCGTCGCGTGCGCCGATGTTGGACAGTAAGCCGGTGAGCAGGGATTTGTGGATCGCGTCCGCGTCGCGTTCCCCCGCGACGTTTTCTGCACGAGACCAACCAAGCTGGCGTTCGACGTCGCGTAATTGGCGCACGAGGTCGAACCACTCGCGGATGCGCATGTAGTGCAGGAACTCGCGCTTCATCCGCTTGCGGAAGGCGTTGCCGGACAGCTCGTCGCGCGAATCACCGATGTAGTCCCACAGCTTCAGCGACGACAAGAAGTCCGACGTCGAGTCTTTGAACCGTGCGTGGGCTTGATCCGCCTGGGCCTGGTAGTCCAGTGGGCGCTCGCGCACATCCTGGATGGTCATGCTCGCCACGATGACAGTGACGTCGTCGAGCACGCCAAGACGGTTGGCCTCGACTAGCATCCGCGCCATTTTCGGGTCCACGGGAATCCGGGCGATGTCGCGGCCCACCTCGGTGAGCCCCGGTGCGCCGTCGCGTGCTGTGCCGGTGATGGCGCCAAGTTCGTGCAGCAGCGCGAGACCGTCGCGCACCGCCTTCTGGTCCGGAGGCTGGATAAAGGGGAATTGAGAGATGTCGCCAAGACGCAGGGAGATCATCTGCAGCACCACCGAAGCAAGGTTGGTGCGCAGAATCTCCGGGTCTGTGAATTCGGGGCGGGCCTCGAAGTTCTCTTCGGAGTACAGGCGGATTGCTATGCCGTCTGCAGTTCGTCCAGAACGACCCGAACGCTGGTTGGCTGAGGCCTGGGAAATTTCCTCGATGGGCAGCCGCTGCACCTTCGTCCGTGTGGAGTAGCGCGAGATGCGCGCGAGCCCCGTGTCCACCACGTAGTGGATTCCGGGCACGGTGAGCGACGTCTCCGCAATGTTGGTGGACAAGACGATCCGCCTGCCGGAGTGCGGGGCGAACACCCGGTGCTGCTCTGCGTTGGAGAGGCGGCCGAAAAGCGGCACGACCTCGACACCGCGCCAATGCTCCTTCTCAATGGCTTCCATGCAGTCGCGAATGTCGCGCTCCGAGGAGAAGAAACACAAGATGTCGCCGTCGCCTTCGCGCATGAGCTCTTTGCACGCGTCGATGACACCCTCGATCATGTCGGTGTCGACTTCCTTGACCGACCCGTCCTTCGCCTGCACTTGCTCAACCAAGGGCCGGTAGCGGATCTCCACCGGGTAGGTACGTCCCGAAACTTCGATGACGGGCGCTGGGTTGCCCTCCGCGTCCGCGAAGTGACGGGCGAACGCCTCCGGGTCGATGGTCGCGGAAGTGACGATGACTTTCAGGTCCGGCCGCTTCGGCAGCAGGCGCTTGAGGTAGCCAAGCAGAAAATCGATGTTGAGGGAGCGCTCGTGCGCCTCGTCGATGATGATCGTGTCGTAGGCGTTGAGGAACCTGTCGCGCTGCATTTCGGCGAGGAGGATGCCGTCCGTCATTAACTTCACCGCAGTGGAGTCGGACACGCGGTCGTCGAAACGGATGGCGTAGCCCACGGATTGGCCGATGTCCTGGCCCAGCTCCTCGGCGATGCGCTCCGCCACGGTGCGTGCCGCCAGCCTGCGCGGCTGGGTGTGGCCAATTAGCCCGCGAAGGCCGCGGCCCATCTCCAGCAGCATCTTCGGGATCTGCGTGGTCTTACCCGAACCGGTCTCACCTGCGATGACCACGACTTGGTTGTCGCGCACCAGCTCCATGATGTCCTCGCGCCGCGCGGACACCGGCAAGTTTTCCGGGTACGTGATGTCGGGGATGCGGGCGGCTCGCGCATCAACAACCGCCCGCGCCTTTTCCACGTCCGCGGCAATCGCTTCTAGCGCTTCGGGGGAGCGAGCGTTTTTCAAGCGGCGGCGGAATCGCCGGACGTCTGCGATTGGGACGCTGTCGAGTGCCTCGTACAGCGCCGACTTCTGTATTGCGTGCTCATTCATAACCAGAGCGTGAGTCTAGCGCGGCAGCAGCGCCACGCTAGCTTCCGTGGCTTTCTCGAAGGCGCGCGTAATAAGCTCTCCCAGGCGCGCAAACTCCTGCTGGCGCCGTGAAGACGACCGCATGACAAGCCCGACGGTGCGCTTCGCCTCCACGCCGTCGGCGAACGCAGAGACGGCGATGCCGGGTCGTGTGCACTCAGTAGCAACGGCCGACATTGGCACCAGCGTCGAGCCCAGACCCGCGACAACCAGTTGCACCACCGTGGTCAGCGAGGCGGCGCGCGTCGCCGATTGTGCGCCGGGGCTACGGTCAACATCCGCCAGCTGGCACAGCTCCACAATTTGGTCGCGAAGGCAGTGCCCGTCGTCGAGAAGGAGGAGCTCGAGGTCGCGCAGCGCATCCAGCGTCAGGTCGCCCCGCCCCGCCAATGGGTTATCAGGGTTGGTCACGACGGCGAACGCTTCGTCGTAAAGCGGGATCTCCGTCACCCCGGTCGCCCCGGTGGGGGTGGCCAGGACGGCGACGTCGATGTGGCCGTCGCGGAGCCGCTGCAGCAAGTTTTCCGTCTGGTTCTCCACGATGCGGGGTTCGAGCTCCGGGAATTCCTCCGCGATGAGCGTGAGCAGCGTGGGCAGAATATATGGGGCGACGGTGGGGATGATGCCGATGTTGAGCGGGCCGGCGAGCTCGCCTCCCGCGCCGCGCGAATGCGCAACGAATGCGTCGGCTGCTTCCAAGGTTGCCTTGGCGAATGGCAGAAGCTGTTCGCCTATCGGCGTGACGATGACGCGCCGGGTCGAACGCTCGATGAGCTGGATGCCCAGGCCGCTTTCCAAGGCGGCCAAGGCCTGGGAGAGCGACGGCTGGGAGATGCCGAGTTTGTTCGCCGCGGAGACGAAGTGTTTCTGCTCGGCGACGGTGACAAACGTCCGGAGTTGCGCGATCGTCGGTTTATACTCTTTATTGCCCATGCCTATAAAGTTACACGATGTTCATAAGTTTTTGTGTTGAAAGCGAGCTGCGTCTGTGTCATACTGGATCGCGTCCACAGACAAACCCCTGAACCAGTTTCTTTGGAGGAACTCACATGCCGATCATGACCGTTGGAGAGCGTTTCCCGGAATTCGACCTTGTCGCACTGAAGGGCGGCAACCTGAAGGAAGCGAACGCGGCTTCCCCGGACGATTACTTCGAGAACGTCTCCCTGGACAAGTACGAGGGTAAGTGGAAGATCGTGTTTTTCTACCCGAAGGACTTCACCTTCGTGTGCCCGACCGAGATCGCGGCGTTTGGCAAGCTCAACGAGGAGTTTGAGGACCGCGACACCCAGGTGCTCGGTGGCTCCACCGACAACGAGTACTCCCACTTCAACTGGCGCGCGACACACGAGGACCTGCTGAACGTCCCGTTCCCGATGTTCGCCGACGTCCGCCACGACCTCATCCGCGCGCTGGGCGTGGAGAACGCAGACGGCGTTGCTGACCGCGCCACCTTCATCATCGACCCGGACGGCGTGATCCAGTTCGTTTCCGTCACCCCGGATGCGGTCGGCCGCAACGTTGACGAGGTGCTGCGCGTCCTCGACGCACTGCAGTCCGAAGAGGTTTGCGCTTGCGACTGGCAGAAGAACGACCCGACCAAGAACATCGACAAAATGGCCGTGGTCCAGGATTCCCTGAAGTAACGGAAGTAGAAGGAGGACATTGTGTCCATTGAGAATCTGCGTGGGGCCCTGCCCGAGTACGCGAAAGACCAGAAGCTGAACCTTGGCTCCCTGACCCGCTCGACTGAGCTCAGCGAGCAGCAGCTCTGGGGCGCCCTTCTCGCATCCGCGGCTGCGACCCGCAACGCGAAGGTCATCGCCGAAATCGCGGAGGAAGCCAAGGATCACCTCTCCGACGAGGCTGTGGAGGCCGCCTACGGCGCTGCCACCGTCATGGCGATGAACAACGTCGCCTACCGCGCGAAGAACTGGCTCGGCGACGACTACGCCAACGTCAAGTTCGGCCTGCGTATGAACATCATCTCCAAGCCCGGAGTTGAAAAGGCTGACTTCGAGCTGTGGTCCCTGGCCGTGTCCACCATCAACGGCTGCGAGCACTGTGCCGTGGCGCACGCCAACACCGTCCGCGAGGAGGGCGTGACCAAGGAGCAGGTCTGGGAGGCCGTCAAGGTCGCTGGCGTTGTCCAGGCTGTGGCCCAGACCCTCACAATCGAGGACGCTCGCTAAGCACTCAGCTTTGCGACGGCTAAAACCTCCGGTAGATCCCAATCTTGGGGTTCTGTCGGAGGTTTCGTCGTGAAGCGAGAAGTTCTAGAGCGGGCTGAGCACGTTGGTGGTCAGCGAGAACAGGTCCTTCGGATCGTCTGGATCGGCAACCAGGTCGATGAACTCCTGGAACTCGGTGCCCGCCACGGAATCGCGCAGGTACCGCAGCGCGGAGAAGTCCTCGATGGCGAAGCCGACGGAGTCGAATAACGTGATCTCATCGTCGCTCGCGCGGCCTTTGTGCTTGCCGGCGATGACCTTCCACAGCTCCACGACCTCGAAGTCGTCGTCCTTGTTCTGGATTTCGCCCTCGATGCGGGTCTGCGGCGGGAACTCCACAAACACGGTGGCATCATCGAGGATGCGCGCATCCAGCTCGGTCTTGCCAGGGCAGTCGCCGCCGACGCCGTTGAGGTGCACACCGGGGCGAACCAGCGAATAGTCAAGGATGGTGTTCTGCGCCTCATCCGCTGTGCAAGTGGTGATGATGTCCGCGCCCTCGACCGCGTCCTCCACGCTGGCGGCTAGGTAGACCTCGATGCCGAGCGGCTCGATGTTGCGGCGAAACTTTTCCATCGCATCCGGGTCGATATCGAAGATCCGCACGCGATCGATGCCGAGTGCAGCGCGAAAACCGAGCGCCTGGAACTCGGACTGCGAGCCTGCGCCGATCATCGCCATGATCTCAGAGTCCTTCCGTGCCAGGTACTTCGCGGCCATCGCAGAGGTGGCGGCCGTACGTAGCGCGGTCAGCAGCGTCATCTCCGCCTGGAAAGTGGGGTAGCCGTTGTCCACATCCGCTAGGACTCCGAATGCGGTGACGGTTTGATACCCGCGCGCAGGGTTGGAGGGGTGGCCGTTGACGTACTTGAACGCGTACTCGTTGGAGTCCGAGGTGGGCATTAGTTCGATCACGCCGATGGGGGTGTGGCTGGCCACACGCGGGATCTTGTCAAAGCTTTCCCAGCGTACGAAGTCCTCTTCGATGTAGCTCTGGATGCCGGCGATGAGTTTCTCTACGCCGTGGTGGTTGATCCAACGGCACATGTTCTGGACGTCTACGAGCTGAGGCATGCTCTTCCTTTCGGGGTATCGGTTGGTTTGGCGGTGCGCGTCGCTACGGGTTGCGCCGCGGCGGGTCGATGTCGGGGGCTTGTTCGCCGGTGATCTTCTCGTAGTTCACGTGGGAACGGGAGATGAATTCAACCCGGTCGCGCACCTTGAACCAGCCCCACGCAAGCGCCGGCCACATCAGAAGTGACACCAAAAGTGTCCACGTGCCGATGGGGTAATCGAAGGCCATGAGGATGACCACGAGCACCAAAAACAGCAGTGAGACAATGTCCGTGAACGGGGAGAATCGGGCCCGGTAATCAGGGCGGGTGTATTTACCTTGACGAGCCAGCTGCACAAAGCGCATGTGGGACAGCGAGATCGCGGCCCACGACGCCATGGTGCCCAGCGCGGCGATGTTGAGAACCACCTCGAACGCAGCTTCGGGCACAAAGAAGTTCAGCACCACGCCGAACAGCGCGACCCCGGTGGTAAGCAGGATGCCGCCGTACGGCACTCCGCCTTTGGTCACCTTGCCCGCCCACTGCGGAGCCGAGCCCGCCTTGGACAGCGAGTACATGATGCGGCCCGTGGAGTACAGTCCCGCGTTGAGCGAGGAGAGTGCCGCTGTGATGACCACAAGCTGGGTGATGGCACCTGCGTACGGCACCCCAATCGAGTCGAAGAAGGTCACGAACGGAGACTCGTCGCCCGAGTACTGGGTGTAGGGCAAGAGCATGCACAAAAGCAGCACGGAGCCGAAGTAGAACACCAGCAGGCGGAAGACAACCGCGTTGATGGCACGCGGGATGTCCTTCTTCGGGTTCTTCGCCTCGCCTGAGGTGGTGCCGAGCAGCTCGATACCCGCGTAGGCGAACACGACGCCCTGGATCACAATCAGCGCGGGCAGCACGCCGTTGGGGAACCAGCCGCCGTTGTCCGTGATCAGCGTCAACCCGGTCAGGTCACCGCTCGGGTTGCCGAAGATCACCATAAAGATGCCTACAGCGAGGAAGGTGAGCAGGAAAAGCACCTTGATCAGCGAGAACCAGAATTCCATCTCGCCGAAGAACTTCACCGAAACCAGGTTCATGGCGGTCACTAGCGCGATGATGACTAGAGCGTAGATCCATTGCGGCACGCCGTTGATCCAGCCGTAGTACTGGCCGAACCAGCGGATGTAGATCGCCAGCGCGGTTGCGTCCGCCACCGCGGTGGCGGCCCAGTTGAACCAGTAGAGTCAGCCGGAGACGTATGCGGCCTTCTCGCCGTAGAATTCGCGGGTATATGACACGAACGACCCGGATGTCGGACGGTGCGCGATCAACTCACCCAAGCTGCGCAGGATGAGGTAGCCGATGAACCCGCACAGCAAGTACATCAGCGCCAGCGACGGACCGGCCGCCTGCAGGCGCGAGCCCGCGCCGAGGAACAAACCGGTGCCGATCGCCGAGCCGATGGCGATCATGTTGATCTGCCGGGTGGACAGGCCTTTCTGCAGACCCGCGTCTTCATCGGGGACGACGCCGGCCTTCGGGCGGGCCGACGCGTCCGATTGTGGTGGAGGTGCGGTTGTCATCCGTGGGCTCCCTTTGTGTCTGGTTGGACAGGGGGATTAGTTCCGGATATCCGCCGGATCGTGGATCACGCCGAAGCGATGCAGCGTCGCTGAGACCGCCTGCTCCAGCAGATAGGGGAGGAGCTCGCGGCGCCCGTCGATGAGCACAGGACCGTCAAAAACCGCGGTGGGAACGTCGCCGTAGAGCTCCTCAGGCGCACGGCCCACAACGCGGATGCGGTGAGGCGCATTCGTGACGGCGGGAGCGTCGACGGTGACATTGGCTGTCTCGAGCTCGCGCGCAACCGCATCCGGTGCGACCACACGCACCTGGGTGCCGGTGATCGCGGCGGCGATAAGCTGCCGGTAGACCTCGCGCAGCCGGTAGCCCTCGCCGACGTAGACCACCACCGGCTCCAGTGTGTTGCGGTAGCGGAAGATGTTGGCCTCGGAGCGCAGACCGGAGTGATCGTGGCCGCGGCCGAATTCGTTGTCCCACGCGCGCTGGTCGTACTCGGCGGCGCGGGAGAGCCAGCCGTAGTCCTCGTCGCTTAAGTTGGCACGGAACGCGTCGAGAAGCTCCTGCACCTTCGCCGAAATGCTGACTCCGAGCGACGGGGCAAGTGCAGCACGCTCCCGCCAGGTGCCCATCTGCGCGACGTAGTTCGGCCCACCCGCCTTCGCGCCGGGGCCCACCGAGGACTTCTTCCAGCCGCCAAACGGCTGGCGCTGCACGATCGCACCGGTGATACCGCGGTTGACGTAGACGTTGCCGGCCTCGACGCGATCGAGCCACGTGGTGATTTCCTCGCCGTCGAGGGTGTGGATGCCGGCGGTGAGTCCGAAGCCGGTGGAGTTTTGCCACTCGATCGCCTCGTCTAAGTCCTTGGCGTGCATGATGCCCAGCACCGGCCCGAAGCACTCGTTCTGGTGATACCAGGAGCCCGGCTTCACACCGTCGCGGATGCCGGGCGACCAGAACTTGCCCTCGTCGTCGAGCTTGCGAGGTATGAGCAGCCACGTCTCGCCCGGCTCCAGCGTGGTCAGGCCCCGCTCGAGCTTCTCGCCCGGGGGCTCGATGAGCCCGTTCATGGTGGTGGACAGGTCGGTGCCCGGGCCCACCACCAGGGTGGAGGCGGCGTCGATCAGCTGGTTCTTTAGACGCTCGGACTCGCCGGCGGAGCCGACCAGGATTGCCAGCGAGGCGGCGGAGCACTTCTGGCCCGAGTGGCCGAACGCCGACAGGTACAGGTCGTTGACCGCAAGATCCGGGTCGGCGGACGGGGTGATGATGATGGCGTTCTTGCCGGATGTTTCCGCCATCACGTTGAGCCTCGGGTTCCAGGACTTGAACAGCTGGGCGGTTTCGGAGGCGCCGGTGAGGATGATGGCGTCCACGGCGTGGTCGGTAAGCAGGGCCTTGCCGGCCTCGCCCTCATCCGCGCGCACGTACTGCACGGTGTCGGCGTCAATGCCCTTTTCGGCGAAGATCGCCTGGATGCAGTCTGCAATGAGCTTGGCGCACTGCGTCACCTGCGGCGCCGGCTTGAGAATCACCGCAGAGCCGGCCGCTAGCGCCGCCACCACGCCACCGGTGGGGATGGCTACCGGGAAGTTCCATGGCGGGACGACGACGGTGAGTTTGTTCGGCTCGAAATCCGCGGCGATCTCGTCGAGGTGGCGGGCACTGTCGGCGTAGTAGGTGCAGAAATCGATCGCCTCCGAGATCTCCGGATCGGACTGGTCGACCGTCTTACCCGCCTCGTGCGCGGCAACGGCGATGAAGTCACCGCGGCGTCGCGCGATCTCGTCGCCGATCGCATCGAGGACGTCGGCACGCTCGCCAGCGGAAAGCGCACCCCAGGCTTTCTGCGCCTCCTGCGCGCGGGCGATGTGGTCGGCGATCACGGACGGGTCGGTGATCTCGGTCCCCGTGTCCACAGCGGGCGGATTCTGCAGGTGTTCGCTCGCCCAGGTGCGGTTGGTCTCAAGCGCCGGGTCGGTGTCCGGCTCGTTAACAAAGCGACCGGTGGAGCCGGACTCCGCGGCGGCTTGGCGCCCAGTCTCCTGCGTGCGGTCCTGGTTGCGGTTTGGCCCGTTGTGGACCTCCCAGCGGTTGTCCACCGCCCAGCGGAATACCTCCTCCTGCTCCTTGATCGGGTCGCGCTTGGCCGTCTTGGGGGCGAACAGGGCGTGCAGGAAGTTCTGCGGTGCCGCATTTTCTTCGAGACGGCGCACGAGGTAGCTCACCGCCACGTCGAAATCCTCCTTGCGCACGACGGGGGTGTAGAGGATCTGGCGGCCGTACGCCTCGCGCACAATCTGCTGCTGCGCCGGCGACATTCCCTGCAGCATCTCCGAGTCGAGCATGCTGGTGACACCGCGGCGCTGGGCCAGCTCGTATGCCAGCGCGGAGGTGAACAGGTTATGCGAGGCGATGCCGATAGCGACGCTGTCGGCGTACTCGGGGCGCACGATGAAGTCGAGCAGGCGGTAGTAGTTCGCGTCCACCTCGTCCTTGGTCAAGTACGGCGCCTGCGCCCAGCCCTTGATCTCAGCGTGGTGGCGCTCCATGGATAGGTTCGCACCCTTGACCAGGCGGATTTTGATCTTGGAGCCGCCAGCGGCCACGCGCTTCTGCGCGAAGTCCGCAAGGTACTCCAGCGCGCCGGGGGTGTCGGGCAGGTAGGCCTGCAGCACGATGCCGCCCTGGTAGTCCTTGAACTCGTCCTCGCTGAGCAGCTGGGTGAACACGTCGAGAGTCAGGTGGAGGTCGTGGTATTCCTCCATGTCCATGTTGATGAACACCTGGGGGCTGCGGTCGCGTGCAGCGCGGTACAGCGGGCGGATGCGGTCCTTGACTAGGCGCACGCACTCGTCATAGTCCCAATGGTTCAGCTGGGAGACCATGGAGGAGGCCTTGACGGACACGTAGGTCACACGCGGGTTTTTGATCAGGTTCAAGGTGCGCTCCGCGCGGTCAGTCGCTTCCTTCTCCCCGAGCACCGCTTCGCCCAGCAAGTTGAGGTTGAGCTCTTCGCCGCGCTTTGCTGCGTTGTCGAGCAGGGTGTTCAGGGCGTCGGACTCCGCGTCGAGCACGAGGTGGCCCACCAACTGACGCAAGCGCATGCGCGCCGCCGGAACAACCACGAAGGGCAAGAACGGGCCGACGAAGGCGCCGGCACCGACGAGCAGGGCGTTAATGCGGCCGAGGAAGGAAGCGTCGACGCCTCTGGTGATCGTGCGCAAGGAATTCGCCGCCACCCGGTTGTCTTCGGGACGCATTACGCGGTCAACAAAATCCATGGTGAAGCGAACGCCGTTATCGTCGCGCAGCATTTCAGCGAGCTGCTGCGTCTGGGCGTCGTCCGCATCTGCGTCAGCGGTCGCTTCCATCCAGTGGTACGCGCGGGCAACCGCCGAATCGACGACATGGTCGAGGTCAGAGGTACTTTCCGGCGCGAGCTGGTTGGTGCGTAAGTTTGGCATATGTGCTCCTCACCACTGATTCATTGGGTTGTGATATCTCACAAACTAACGTATCTACCTGAACCATGTCACGGTTTTAAAAACCATTGTTTTGCGAGCATGAAAAAGCCCCGGAAACGCAGGTTTCCGGGGTTAGATTGGGCGGGCTACAAGCCGCCGAAGGGGCCGCGCAGCGGGTCGAACGGTGCGATTGTCTCATCCACCTCGCCGGTCTCGATCTGCTTCGCCAGCATCTTCCCGGACAGCGGACCGAGAATGATGCCCCACATGCCGTGGCCGCCGTTGGTGTAGACGTTTGGCGCTTTGGTGGCGCCAACGAGCGGCAGGCCGTCCGGGGTGACCGGGCGTGATCCCACCCACTCGTCCTGCCGGTCGTCCCAGTCGATGCCGCGGAAGAACGGTTTCGTCGTGTGGATCATCGACGCCACGCGGCCAGGCTGGAATGGCTCGTCGGGTCCGCGGAACTCCATTGTGCCGGCGATGCGGAACCGGCCCTGGTACGGGGTGCAGGCGATCTTCGGGCCCGGCAGATACACCGGGCACGTGGCGGGCTCTTCGGTCTCTACGGAGAAGGAGTAACCGCGGCCGGCCTGGACGAGGGTGGTCACTCCCAGGACCTTCGCCAACTTAGGAAGCCACGCGCCGGTGGCGAGTACCACGTTGTCGGCGTGCAGCCACTCACCGGTGGCGAGTTTGACCGCGGGTGTGCGGGCGGAGGTGACTTCCACGACCTCTGCACCGGTGGTGATGGTGCCGCCGCGCTGGACGATCGAATCGGCGATGGCCTGGCAGTATGGCCCTGGCTCGATGAAGCGCTGTCCGCCCATGCGGTATGTTGCCCCGACTTTGTCGGTGAGCATCGGCGCGTCTGTGCGGGCGTCGTCTAGCGTGATCTGCTCGAACGGAATGTCCTGGCCGTGACGCAGCGCCCCTTCGACCTCCTTTAGGAAGCCGGCGGCTTTGCCTTCGTTTTCGAAACCGATGATGAACGGCCCCTCGGTAGTGGACGCATTCACTCCGCCTGCCTCAAGCTCGTCGTATGCCGCCAAGGCAGCCAGATCTGCCTGAGTCAGACCCGCCATCGTCTTGTCCCAGGCGCGGCCGGTGGCGTGCGCCATGAAGTTCGCGCAGAAGCGCCACAGCTTCGGGTCGATGCGCACAGGCACATCGAGGGCCGCGTGCTTGTCAAAGAGCGCTGTGGGCCCGTACGCCCACAAGCTCGAGTTGGCAAGGGGGATCGTTTTTCCTGGTGCGAGCCATCCAGCGTTGCCCCAGGATGAGCCGGCGGCGACATCGATGCGTTCAAGCACCTCCACCTCATGTCCGTACTCTTGTAGGTGCCACGCGGTGGCGAGGCCCGTCATGCCAGCGCCGACAACGATAGTGCGGGTCACGTGTGTTCCTCCTCACAACAGCTATGTAAACGTGTTGAGGGTAATGTAACGCAGAATCCGCGCCGTCGCCCCGGCTTTGGCAATTGGCTATCCGCGCTACCCTCCGCGGATTTCTAACGAGGAGAGCCGTACTTCACCTGCCTCGTCGGAGGCGTCCAGATCCACAACCCCGTGCAGCTGGAACGCGTTGTCCCCCTCGGGGTCCTTGATAATTTGGGTGACCCTCCACGCTCGGCCGGCAGAGTCCTCCAGCCGGAAGAATTCCGGGCCGCGCGCGTCGGGGCCCAAGTCCACATCCGTGTATTCGTCGAAGTAGTCGTCCATTGCAGCCGGCCAGTCCACCCGCGCGTCCGGCTCCAGGTAGCCCAGCATGTCCTCCAGCTGGTCCTCCTTCTCGTAGGCGAAGAGTTCCACGAGGCGGAAAAAGTAGTTGCGCACCATGATGGTGAAGGCGCGTCGATTAGCGGTGAGCGCCGTGGGGTCTTCCACGCCGAACGCGAGCTCGCGGTCGATGGTGTCCTGGCTCACGGGCTGGTCGTCGCCGGTCATGTGCGCCCACTCGTCGATGAGCGACGAGTCGACCTGGCGGATCAGCTCACCGAGCCACACGACGATGTCCTCGAGATCATCGTTCATGTAGGTGTCCGGGATGGAATAGGAAAGGGTGCGCCACGCATCGGTGAGGTAGCGCAGCACCACGCCCTCCGAGCGGGCTAGACCATAGGTGGCGATGAGGTCCGAAAACGTCATCGCGTGCTCGATCATGTCGCGCACAACCGATTTCGGCGACAGCTCGAATTCCTTCGCCCACGGATTGCCTTCCGTAAAGGTGGCGAACGCCTCCTCTAGTTCGTCAGCAAGCGGCTTGGGGTAGGTGACGTCCTCAACGATGGCCATCCGCTCCGTATAGTCCACCCCCTCTGCCTTCAGAGCGGCGATCTCTTCGCCGCGAGCAGCTGTTTGCTGGGCTTGGAGCAGCTGTCTCGGGTCGTCCAGAATCGCCTCGAACGTCGAGATGACGTCGAGGGTGTACGTGTCCGACTCAGGGTCGAGCAACGTGAGGAACGCCAAGGCGAAAGGGGACAACGGCTGGTTCAGCGCGAAATCCCGGTCCAGCTCCTGGGTGAGCGTGTACGGCCGAAAAGCAGGGGAGTCGGGAGTGCGCTCCACCACGCCCGCGGAAATCAATCCGCGGAAGAGATGCACCGCCTGGATGATGTCCCGGTTTTGCTTTGCACGCGGGTCGTGGTTCGAGCGCAACAAGTGGCGCATGTGCTCGTAGCCATCTCCCGGCCGGGCCACCACGTTAAGCAACATCGAGTTTGAGACCTTGAACTGGCTGGTCAGCTCCTCGGGCTCCGCCACCTTTAACCGTTCGAAGGTGTTCTCAGACCAGCTCACTTCCCCCTCGCGGGCAGACTTCTTCCGCAGCTTCTTCAACTTCTTCGGGTCGTCTCCCGCTTTCCGGCGCAGCTTCACGTTTTCAATCTCGTGTTCCGGTGCCTCGACGACGACCGTGCCCTCAGTGTCGTACCCCGCCCTGCCAGCACGGCCGGCAATCTGGTGAAACTCGCGGGACTTGAGGATCCGCTGGCGTGTGCCGTCGTACTTGGCCAGGCCGGTAATGAGGACCGTGCGGATCGGCACATTGATGCCCACGCCGAGGGTGTCTGTTCCGCAGATGACCTTGAGCAACCCGGTTTGGGAAAGCCGCTCAACCAAGCGGCGGTACTTTGGCAGCATGCCCGCGTGGTGGACACCGATGCCGCGGCGGACGAGCTTGGAGAGTGTCTTGCCAAACGTTGTGGTGAAGCGGAAGTCTCCGATTTCCTCAGCGATGCGCTGCTTTTCTTCAGGCGTGACGATGTTCAAACTCGTCAGCGCCTGGGCGCGTTCCGTCGCTTCGCGCTGCGAAAAGTGGACAACATATATCGGCGCTTTATTGTCTTCCAGCAACTCCTCGATCGTCTCGTGGACAGGGGAGAACACGTAGTGGAAGTCCAGCGGCACCGGGCGCTCGGCGCCGCCGACGTAGGTGGTCTTTCGGCCGGTTCGCTCGGTGAGGTCTTCCTCCAGCCAAGCCGTGTCCCCCAACGTCGCGGACATGAGGAGGAACTGCGCCTCCGGCAACTCAAGTAGCGGCACCTGCCAAGCCCAGCCTCGGTCGGGTTCGGAGTAGTAATGGAATTCGTCCATCACGACCTGGTCGATCTTGGCGTTTGCACCCTCCCGCAGCGCGATGTTGGCAACGATTTCAGCGGTGGCGGCGATGATCGGCGCATTCGCATTCACCGTCGCGTCGCCGGTCATCATGCCTACGTTCTCCGCGCCGAAAATCTCGCACAGCGCGAAAAACTTTTCGCTGACCAGGGCCTTAATCGGGGCGGTGTAAAACGTCCGCTGACCACGGGCCAAAGCGATGAAATGCGCCGCGTTTGCCACCATGGATTTCCCCGACCCTGTTGGGGTAGCCAAGATAACGTTGTCGCCCGCCAGCAGCGCGAGCGACGCCTCTTCCTGCGCGGGGTAGAGCGATATCCCTCTCGAAGCCGTCCACGCGGTGAAAGAGTCCCAGACAGCATCGTCGAAGAGCGACTCTGGGGCGTGCGCAATGTCGTCAAGCAAATCGGTCAGCATCACAGGTTTTACCGTAGCCGACCGCACGGCACGGCTACCTCGGGTCGTCGCCCTGCCCGTCGGGGCTCTCGCCGTGCGGGGTGTCCCTTTGGTCGTCGTCAAGCTGTTGCTCAGGCTCTTCAGAGTCGACCACAAAGTGATCGCGCAGCCGCCGAGCTGTCTCTTCGCTGTGGGGGAGCCCACGCTGGTCCGCACGGTTGCGGTCGCGATCCTCGATGGCCGAGAGGTAGTTTTCAAATGCCTCGCTGATCTCCTCGCCGCTGGGCATCTGCGCCTCCCCAGGCATCATCGCCTGCGGGTGACGGTCGCGGTATTCCTGGATCTCACGGTCGTAGTGCTCTTCGAGGGCCTGGACGACCTGGGTGATTTCCTCGGAGTTACCGGTCTGCTCTGCAAGCTGCTGGGACACCCTGCGCATGTCCGCTTCCAGGGAACGCAAGGGGAACTTCAGATCCGTCGCATCCTCAACGGACTGCAGTAGCTGGAACGTTGCATGGGGGTATGGGGAAGCAGCCACGTAGTGCGGCACGTGCGCGGTATACCCTGCCACCGAGCGGCCACGCTTGTGCAGCTCGCGCTCGATAAGGATCGAGGCGGATCCGGGGATGCTCACCATGCCGTCAAAGGTGAACATCGACCCGACAAGCTCGCGGTCATTGCCGTGGGCAGACACCACCAGCGGGCGCGTGTGGGGCGCGCCCATCGGTGCCGCGTACAAGCAGATTGTCTTGCTCACGCCGAAACGCTCCACAAGGTCGGCCACTGCGCTTCCAAATGCCTCCCAACGCAGGTCCGGCTCCGGACCAGAGAGGAGCAAAAAGGATGCGCCCTTCTCATCTCGCAGCACGCGCATGTCCAACTGCAGGTCGGCGACATCAGTGATCTCGGCGTGGTCCAGCGTCACAGTGGGGCGACGGGACCGGTAATCGATCAACTCGTCGTTGCTAAAGGTCGCGACGGTGCGCGACTCCAGCGCGGCCTTGAGGTGGTCAGCCGCGGCCTCGACCGCGTGACCCGCGTCCGCATACCCGTGCATGGCGATGACCAGCGCTGGTCCGTTCTGCGTGTCCTCGCTCACCTGCGGCGCGGGGTACTCAAGTTCGTACATGCGACGTTCCTGCGTCATGGTTGTGGCCTCCTACATTCGCTCGCCCAGCCGGCAGTTCGTCCAGGCTTTCTGCTCCACCAGCACAACGGATCTCGGTGCGCAATCATTCCATTGTGCCCGAGTGGCGCGGTCGGTGCCTCTGGCCGGTGCAGGGCGGGTGAGATGGCCGCGCGGGATGAGTAGATTGTTCGGCGCGGGGAACCGCAGCTGACTAGGCACGGTCTAATCGTTATGGATACACAGCCTCAGCCAAACGAGACCAACCAGCCAGCCAGTGCGAACTTGCCGGAGCAGGGGCAAACAGCTCTCCGCTCACCGTCGCACCTGATCGCCGCCATTCCGGGGGCGCTCGGATATTTTCCAAACGAATCGGTCGTGCTCATCAACGTCTACTCGCACCCTGGTGCTGACCAAGCGCTCGACATTGGAACCTACCTCGACGCCGACGTGGGAAACACCGAAAGCATCCAACGCGCGCTCCAGCTGATCCCAGTGGGTAGGCATGTGGCAACGTTCGCCGTGATCGTCACCCGCGTGCCAGACTCCCAGATGATTGCGGTGGCCGTGGAAGGGTTGCGCCGAGCCGCAGATGAGTTCGGTGAGATTGTGGAGGCATGCTGGATTGTTTCCGAAGTCGCTGACGGCACGCCCTACCACCTCGTCTTCGGCCCGGACATCTGCTCAGCGCGCAATCTTTGGGGCTGGGACGACACCTACCAGTGCGGCACCGTGTCCTCGATCGTCGCTGCCGAGCCGATGCGCCCGCTCATTGACCAAGGCGCACTGCCCGAGCTACATAAAGACGAGCTGTTCGCGCACTTCGATCCAGTCTCTACCCCAGACGCGCGCAAATGCCAGGCTTTGGCCCCGAGCGCGTACCGCCGAGGGGCCGAGCTGATGGACCTGGTGGACGTAGCCCCGGCCCTTGCACGAGAGAGGCTTGAGCGCGCATGCGACATTTTCCTCGGCGCACCCAACACCAGCGTGATTGACAACGACGGGAGTCTGATCATCGCCGACGTGTTCACCTGCGCGGAAGACGTGGAGCTGCTTGCCTCGGTACTGTCCCGAAATGCGCTGCGCGACTGCCTCATAGTGGACGCCTTAAACCATCCCCGCGCCGCGGCTGCGGCCCTGCTCACCATCGCACGGAACTTCAGCGGACGGATCCGCGCGAACGCGCTGTGTCTCTGGGCGATGGTGGCGGTCTCACTCGGGCTCACAGGCTGGGCAAGCGCTGCCTTAGCATCTGCGCAGAAGGAAGTGCCCGGTCACTCCCTGTCGGGCCTACTCGCAAGTGTCTTGGGGATAGGGCAAGGCCACGCGCTTCTAGAGCTGTGCCACCAGGGGTGCGCCGATACGTGGGCAGGTCTCGAGGGGTGAGCGCTAGCGGGCGGAATGCGACCGGTCGCCGAGCTGGCGCGTGAACTCCCAGGCGTCGCGCACAATAGTGCGCAGCTGGGTGCGGGTCGGGTCCCACCCAAGCTCGCGCCGGATCTTTTCCGACGAGGCGATGAGCGTTGCAGGATCGCCGGCACGCCGCGGGGCTACCTCCGACGGGATGGGGTGGCCCGTGACGTCACGGCACACCTCAATGACCTCGCGCACCGAGTACCCGTCGCCGGAGCCAAGATTGAAAATCTGGTGGGTGCCGGCGGTGTTGGCTTCTAACGCGAGGATGTGCGCGTCCGCAAGATCCCGGACGTGGATGTAGTCGCGCACGCAGGTGCCGTCTTTTGTAGGCCAGTCGTCGCCGTACATCATGATCTTGTCGCGGTAGCCCATAGCCACCTGCAGCACAATCGGGATGAGGTGTGTCTCGGTCAGATGGTTCTCGCCGATGCCGTTGTACGCGCCCGCGACGTTGAAGTACCGCAGGCTCGTGGCGCCGAGCCCGTATGCGTGGCAGTAGGAGGTAATAGCGTTGTCGATGGCCAGCTTGGTTGCGCCGTACGGGTTTGTCGGGCGCGCGGCGGCGTCTTCGGTGATCGGCACAGTGTCCGGCTCGCCGTAGACCGCGGCGGTGGACGAAAAGACGAGCGAGTCCACTCCGTGACGGCGCATCGAGTCTAGGAGCGCGAGAGAGACATCAACGTTTCCGTGCCAATACTTCGCCGGATCGTCCACGGACTCACCCACGAGGGATTTTGCGGCGAAGTGCAGGACACCGTCCACTGGCCCGCCCGCGGTATCTGCGAGAACGTCGTCAATCACGTCCTGGATCGTGCCCTCAACGAACGTGGCGGCCTCCGGAACCGCGTAGCGGTTCCCAGTACTTAGGTCATCGACGACGATGACGTCGTGGCCCGCGTCCAGCAATGCGGCCGTGCACACGCTTCCTACGTAGCCGGCGCCCCCGGTGACAACGAGCCTCACAGCCGAGTTCCCGTCTCACCGTCGCGTTCCACGCGCAGGGCGTGGGCGGTGTCGGCGGGGAGGTGGAAGCTGCTGCCGTTGTCGGTTGTCACCTCGAGCGCACCCCCGTCGAGAGGAGTAAGCGTGACGGTTTTCCCGACGAGCTGGCCTACGGTTTTTGGCACGGCACCGTCTTGGAGGATTTCGCTGATCTGCACGACGGTCACTCGCCTCGGCTCCTTCAACCGAAGATCGGTTGCGCGGATGCCTTCTTGGCCGGCATCAACCGGGGAGACGCCGAGCTCATCGAGTGCCGGGATCGGGTTCCCAAACGGGGAGCGGGCGGGATTGTCCAAGACCGCAACAACGCGGCGCTCGACTTCCTCGCTCATCACGTGCTCCCAGCGGCACGCCTCGTCGTGGACCTGATCTAGGTCGAGCTGAAGAATGTCGGTGAGCAGGCGCTCAGCAAGCCGGTGCTTGCGCATGACGGCCGTCGCCCGGTTTCGGCCCTCTTCGGTCAAGGAAAGCGAGCGGTCGTGCTCGACCACGATGAGGCCATCGCGTTCCATGCGGGCGACCGTCTGGGACACGGTGGGGCCGGATTGTTCCAGGCGTTCCGCGATACGGGCTCGAAGTGGCGTGATGCCTTCTTCCTCCAGCTCGTAGACGGTACGCAGGTACATCTCTGTGGTGTCAACGAGGTCACGCACGTTGACGCTCCCTTCCAATCGCAACGGATTCCAGCCCGTACACTCTCGGGCAACATCGTAGACCAGCGCCCACAGCGATACCGGGAACGCTGGACTTGGCGCTGGACTGGGTAGATACGGGTGGTGAACTACAA
This sequence comes from Corynebacterium mucifaciens, assembly GCF_012396315.1. Lineage (GTDB taxonomy): Bacteria > Actinomycetota > Actinomycetes > Mycobacteriales > Mycobacteriaceae > Corynebacterium > Corynebacterium mucifaciens. Next base: position 47,185 of record NZ_JAAXPF010000002.1, read on the forward strand.
GGCGTAGTCGCGCAGGCGGTCCGCGCGTTCACCGGCGCGCAGTTTGGCCATGACCTCTCGTTCGATCTGGCGCACACGCTCACGCGATAACCCGAATTGGCGACCAATCTGGTCGAGGGTGCGAGGCACGCCGTCCGTCAAGCCGTAGCGCATGCGGATGACATCCTGTTCCCGTTGCTCGAGACCATTGATAATGTCCTGAATGTCGTCGTGCCGCAGCGTGGTCACCACGGCGTCTTCCGCATCGGTCGCCTCTGCATCCTCGATGAAGTCTCCCAGCGGAGCCTCCTCGTCCGCGCCGACCGGCATATCTAGGCTCACCGGGTCGCGCGACTGGCGCAGGAGCATCTCAATCTTGGATTCTTCGATGCCGGATTCCTCCGAGAGCTCCTCGTTCGTTGGTTCGCGCCCAAGGGACTGGTACATCTCGCGGCGGATGCGCGAGAGCTTGTTCACCTGCTCAACGAGATGCACTGGGAGGCGGATGGTGCGCGATTGGTCCGCCATGCCGCGCGTGATGGCCTGGCGGATCCACCAGGTCGCGTACGTGGAGAACTTGAATCCCTTGGAGTAGTCGAACTTCTCCATCGCGCGGATGAGGCCCAGGTTGCCTTCTTGGATCAGGTCCAGCAGCGGCATGCCGCGGCCGGTGTACCGCTTGGCAAGGGACACCACCAGACGGAGGTTGGCCTCCAAAAGGTGAGCGCGCGCCTTCCGGCCCTCCTTGGCCAAGATCTTCAGGTCGCGCTTCTTCGCCCGTGTGAGCTTGACGTCCGGGTCGTCCAAGAGGTGCTGCGCGTACAGGCCGACCTCAATTTGCTGAGCGAGCTCTACCTCTTCCTCCGCGTCCAAAAGCGCCGTTTTGCCGATGCCGTTGAGGTAGACACGAACGAGGTCCGCTGACGGGTTGTCGTTGGTTTGGTTCCTGCGGCTGCCGCGGTCAACGGTTTCTGCAGAATCTTGCGTACCCTGTGCAGCGTGATCCGGCTGGGTCATGTGCAACGCCTCCTCGGACTAGGTGGAACAGCTGGGCAGTCTAGTGGGGAAACGTCCCGCAGTCGCGTGATGTTCCCGCCCGGCCGAAATTCATTCATTCCCGTTGATGGTCACGCTTCGACGATGACAGTAAACGGCCCATCGTTGACGCTGGATACTTGCATGTGGGCTCCGAAACGCCCTTCCGCGACGTCGATGCCCCGGGAGCGCAGCTCCCGAGCGATGTCGTCTATCACTGGCGCGGCAACGTCAGCGGGCGCCGCGTCACTCCATGACGGCCTGCGCCCCTTCGCTGTCCGGCCCATGAGCGTGAACTGGCTAACCAGAAGCACCGGTGCGCCGACTTCTTCGACGGAACGCTCGCCGCCTAAGATCCGCAGCTCCGCAATCTTGCGCGCCACCGTCTTCCAGGCGTCAGGAGCGTCCTCGCGGCCTACACCAACCAGCGCGAGAACCCCGCCGGTTTCTGGGCACTCGATTTCCCCAACCGTCGCCCCGTCAACCGTCACCCTTGCACTGGTGACACGGGTAAGCACTGCTCTCATGGTTGCTCCTAGAGGTGGGTCAGCTGTGCGATCTCGGCCGGCAACACCAAGCCGTGGCGCACAAGGTCGACCACCGCAGCCGCCGCATCAGCCTCAAGCTTCTCGACGTCCTCCGGTGCGCCCACACCCACACCCTGTGAGGCGGCGTAGAGGCCGACCACGTCACGCAGCGGCAACCCGTTGGGGTGCAACCCCGAAATCAGCGAGAGAACCCCCGCATCGACGGTATGGGAAAACCGCGGGCCGTCAGTGCGAGTGATCCGAAGTGCCTCGTCCGCAAAGCCCATCCCTGCCTCGGCATCAGCCAGCTTGATGTCCTCGACCGCGACGGTAGGGCGCACCAGGTAGGTTGCGTCGAGGACGGCGTCACGGTCTTTGCCCCGCAGCCATGCCGCGCGGGTGAAATACTCTTCGGCTTCCGGCCCCAGCGGGTCGGTAAACGCGTGGGTGAGTTCCTCGCAGGTGATCTCACTGGGAGCATCACCGATGTCTTCCAGCATGACCCAGCCAAACCCAACCGCATGGACGTCGTTGTCGGCGAAGTGGTCGAGCCACTGCAGCGTCCGATTCACCCCCTCGTCGGAGCGGGGATCGATGGATTCATCCCGAAGCCAGGTGGAGACATACATGCCGGGGTCCACCACGTCGCGCTGCAGCACCCACGCGTTGATGCCGCGCGATGGCAACCAGGAGGCGACACGGGACTGCCACGGCTCGTCGAGGACGTGGACCCACGATCCCAGGATGAACGCCCGCCCGCCGGGTGCGAGATGCTCGGGTGCGTCCTGCAGCACCCGTTGCGTGGCACCGTCTAAGTCCAGGCCGGAATCCCGGTAGACGTGGCCAACCTCGGGCAACCCGACCACGAACGGCGGGTTAGCCACAATGCGGTCGAAGCGCGCGCCCGCCACCGGTTCGAACCAGCTGCCCTGGCGCAACTCAACATTGTCGACCGCATTGGCGCGCATAGTCGCCTCTGCGAACGTAAGCGCGCGGGCGTGGACGTCGGTAGCGACCACGGTGGTTGCCGCATCCGCTTGCGCGAGCGCTTGGACACCAGAGCCGGTGCCAAGGTCTAGCACCGACTCCACAGGGGTGCACGGGGTAGCGGAAAGCAGCGACAGTGACGCGGAGCCGACACCGAGTACGTGATCGCGGCCCGGGACGATGTCTGTCATCGAGGCGTCGAGGTCGGAAAACACCACTCGGGGTTTGCCAGCGACAACGTGGGCGCGCACGTCAACGGCGACGCTGTAGGTGCTCGCACCGGCAACGGGGAGGACCGTATGGGCGTCGATAAGCGCGAGCGCGAGTTTCGGAGTGAGCATGTCGCCGAGAGCCTCCGCCGTGGCCGGGCGTCGCAGAATGAAGAAGCGGATGATGGCGGACAAGCGGGTCCCGTCGGCGGTTGCGGCGAGAACCACCCCCGGTTCATGCCGGTACATCGCTTCGGTGGCCTCCGGTCCAAGGTGGGCGGCGATGCCGTCGGCGGTAAAGCCAGCCCGCGACAGTTCGTCCGCCAGCGTTCTGGCAAGCTCCGGGAAGGTGGGGGAGAGGTCGCCGGGGTTGGTCACGCGGGGCTCCTGCGGTGAGGTTGGGCTATTCGTCGTGGTCGATGATAGCGGGGGAGTTGTGCGCGCTAGTACCGGGAGCGTCCAGCGCGGCGCGTTGCTGCTCGGCCAGCATGTACTGGCGTGCGGCGGCTGGCTTGTACACGTTCTTCTCGCGGTTATCGCGCACCTCGCCCTGGGCATTGCCGCGCACTACCGCGATCCAGGGCAGCGGCACCGAGACGACAAACAGCACACTGGCCAGCACCCACAGGTGCGACCGGGCCGCGAAAAACGCCCCCAAGATAAACGGTATGCGCAGCCCCTGGAGCACGGCATACTGCCGCTCGCGAGACTGACGGTTTTGCTCCGGTGTGTAGGAGGCATCTGTAATCAACGCTCGGGACGCACGTGCGCGGCGCCGATGCAGCGACACCCGTCGCGGCGCCCCACGGGGTTGGGACGATCCGTCGAGCGCGTCGGGTTCCGCGTCCACCGTCTCCGGGCCCAACTCTGGGCTCGGTTCTGGACCCGACTCAGGGCCCGACTCAGGGGCAGTGCGATCGTGGGAACTCATGGACCCCGAGGTTAGCCCTCCGGCTTAACCTCTCGCACAAATTGGGGCATGATGGACGCCGTGAATACGACGACACAGACGCTCGAGCGCACCGACCTCAGAGAAGACACCTCGTCGACCACAGACGACGGCACCCCGAAGTTCTTCCACTACGTCAAGAAGGACCAAATCGTCGATTCCGCCATCTCCGGGAAAATGGTGGTGGCTCTATGCGGCGAAACATTTCCCGTGAAAAAGCAGGCAAAACCCGGTTCTCCCGTCTGCCCTGACTGCGAGCGCATTTACAAGGGGCTGCGCCGCAAGTGAGCTCCGCGTCCACTGGGCCCCAGCTGCGTAAATGGCAGCAGGAGGCCCTCGATTCGTTTCTCAGGGACAAACCGCGCGACTTCATGGCGGTTGCGACACCGGGCGCCGGTAAGACCACGTTCGCGTTGACCCTGGCCTCGCGGCTGGTTGAAGACAAAACCGTGCAACGCATCATCGTTGTGGTACCCACGGAGCACCTGAAGCACCAGTGGTCAGACGCCGCGAAGCGTTTCGGGCTGTCGCTAGACCCGAACTTCACCAACTCTTCGGCGGTAAACGCGTCGTACGACGGCATCGTGGTCACGTACGCGCAGGTGGGGATGCACCCGTTCAAACACCACGCGGTCGCATCCGCCCGCCGCACCATGGTCATCTTGGACGAGATTCACCATGCGGGTGACTCCAAGAGCTGGGGCGATGGCGTCTATGAGGCGTACAACGACGTCGAGCACCGCCTCGCACTGACCGGCACCCCCTTCCGCTCAGATGACTCGCAAATCCCGTTCGTCCGCTACGTCGAGGACGGCGAAGGACACCTGGTCTCGGAGGCGGACTACACCTACGGCTACTCCCACGCGCTCGCCGACGGCGTTGTGCGCCCGGTGGTATTTCTGGCCTACTCGGGAGAGGCCCAGTGGAAAGACTCCGCCGGCGAAGAGTATTCGGCTCGCTTGGGGGAACCGCTTAACCCTGAGCAGACCTCCCGCGCATGGCGCACCGCGCTCGACCCAAAAGGGGATTGGATCGCCGCCGTGCTTACCGCGGCGCACACCCGTTTGATGAAGATCCGAGCGAACATGCCGGACGCCGGGGGTTTGGTCATCGCCACCAACAAGACCACCGCGCGCGCCTACGCAAAGATCCTCGAGACGCTATCCAACACACCCGTGACTGTTGTGCTTTCGGACGAGGCCGGCGCCTCCGACCGCATCGACGAGTTCTCCGCATCGCGAGACGAGTGGATGGTTGCGGTGCGCATGGTGTCCGAGGGCGTGGACGTGCCGCGCCTGTCCGTGGGCGTGTACGCCACTTCTGCATCCACGCCATTGTTCTTCGCGCAGGCGATCGGCCGTTTCGTCCGCTCTCGTATGCCGGGGGAATCCGCCTCAGTTTTCCTGCCATCGGTGCCGGTGCTGCTCCGGCTCGCAGAGGAGATGGAAGTCTCCCGCGACCACGTCCTGGGCAAGCCGCACCGGGAGTCCGGCTGGTCCGACGAACTGCTGGAGCAAGCCAACCGCACGCAGAATGAGCCCGACGAGCTCCCCGCGTACGAATCGATCGGTGCATCGGCGGAGCTGGACTCGCTAATCTTCGACGGATCCACCTACGGCACACCAACGCAGGCGGGCTCGGCAGAGGAGCAGGACTTCCTCGGCCTTCCCGGGCTACTCGACGCCGACCAGGTGCGGACCCTCCTAGCCAAGCGGCAAAGCGACCAGCTGGACGCCCGAGACGCCGAGGAGAAGGCGCGCCGGGCCGAGGAACGCAAGGCACGGGAGCGCGCCGAAGTGCTTGGCGAGCCTGTACGTCACGCGCCGGCTGACGCGGGCACAACCGCGGAGCCGGCCACCGCGGCGGACGAACTGCCCCAGCTGCGCAAGGAACTCAACGCCAGAGTAGCTATCGCGGCGAGCAAGACGGGTCGGCCGCACGGGGCAATCCACACCGAGGTACGCAAGGCGTGCGGCGGCCCGCCGACCGCCCTGTGCAACGCAGAGCAGCTCCGTCAGCGCATCGCGTTCCTGCGGGACTGGTAGGGCCGCCGGTAGGGTTGCTAGCGACACGCCGACACGAAAGGACACGCGATGAGCACCCCGTACAACCCTGGACAAAACCCCGAAAACAACCCCGACGAATCGAGGGGCAATAGCTCCTTCGGCCAGAACCCCAGGGGTGAGAACCCGTACGGCACCAACCCGGGGGAGGGCAGCTTGGGGCACCACCCAGAAGGTGCGTCCGAATACGGTGGGTACGCGGGTCAGCAGTGGCAGCAGGCGAACTACGCCCAGGGTGAGGCAGGCAACGCTGGTTACAGCGTATCCGGCGGCAACTACGGCACCACGCCGATTTCTTCCGGTTACGAGCCCGAGCCTGGGCGCCAGCAGACCAACGGTGTTGCGCTCGCCGCCATGATTCTCGGCATATTGGCGTTGCTTGGCCTAGTCTTCATCCTCCCTGGATTCATTCTTGGATTGATCGCTCTCATCCTGGGCATCATGGGCGTGCGGAGGGCCAACGCCATCGCCGGCCCCGGGGCTCGGAAGGGGATGGCGATCACCGGGATTGTCACGGGCGCCATCTCGTTGATCCTGTCGGCGCTGATGCTGATCTTCGGCTTCTCTGTAGCAAAGCAGCTGGTGGACGACGGCGTATTTGAGGCGTGTGAACAGTACCAGGACGATGACGAACAACTGCAGGCATGCTTCGAGGATGAGGTGGAGAGAAGCCTCAACAACTAGGCCTCGGCGTCCTGACACAACTAAAGCCCTGACCGTTTCGGTCAGGGCTTTAGTTGTGGTGCCAAGGCGGCGGTTTAATCCAGGTAATCTCGCAGCACCTGCGAACGCGACGGGTGGCGGAGCTTGGACATGGTCTTGGACTCGATTTGCCGGATGCGCTCCCGAGTGACGCCGTACACCTGTCCGATTTCGTCAAGCGTGCGGGGCATACCGTCCGTCAGGCCGAACCGCAGACGGACCACGCCAGCCTCGCGCTCCGAAAGCGTGTGCAGGACATCTTGCAGCTGATCCTGCAGGAGCGTGAACGAGACCGCGTCCACCGCCACGACGGCTTCCGAGTCCTCGATGAAATCGCCCAGCTGGCTGTCGCCCTCGTCGCCGATGGTCTGATCGAGCGAGATCGGCTCCCGCGCGTACTGCTGGATCTCGAGGACTTTCTCCTCGGTGATGTCCATTTCCTTCGCCAGCTCAAGCGGCGTGGGCTCGCGGCCAAGATCTTGCAGCAGCTCCCGCTGGATGCGCCCAAGCTTGTTGATGACCTCGACCATGTGCACCGGAATACGAATGGTGCGGGCCTGATCAGCCATTGCGCGGGTGATGGCCTGGCGGATCCACCATGTGGCGTACGTGGAGAACTTGTAGCCCTTGGAATAATCGAACTTCTCCACAGCGCGAATCAGGCCCAAGTTGCCCTCTTGGATGAGGTCCAAGAAAGCCATGCCGCGGCCGGTGTAGCGCTTTGCCAGCGAAACCACCAGACGAAGGTTTGCCTCCAGCAGGTGGTTCTTCGCCTTGCGACCGTCGCGGGCGACCGCCCGAAGATCACGCTTGACAGCGGGCGTGAGCTTCGCGTCTTTGTCGCCCTCGGCGGCGGCGCGCGCCATTTCGTCCAATCGGTACTGGGCGTACAGTCCCGCTTCGATGCGTTTTGCCAGGGAGACCTCCTGCTCGGCGTCGAGGAGGGCGACCTTGCCAATCTGCTTGAGGTATGCACGTACCGAATCCGCCGAGGCAGTCAGTTGGGCATCTTTGCGGGCCTGACGCAACGCCGCGGATTCCTCGATGTCCCAGACGGAGGCGCCTTCGTCTTCTTCTTCCTCGTCGTCATCAGACTCGTCTTCGGCACCGAGCTCGTCCTCGTCGTCATCCGAGACGTCGTCGCCAAGGGCGTCGTCGATATCTTCGTCGAAGGCGTCGTCCTTGTCGCCGATCTCCGGATCGTAGTCCGGATCTTCGCGGTCTGCGTCGCGCTCGGTCAGCTCGTCGCCCGCGCCCAGCAGCCCGGTTTCCAGCTCGCCAGCATCAGGAGTGGCCGGACTTGCTGCCTTCGTGGCCTTCTTTGCAGTGGTCTTTCGGGCGGACTTCTTGGCCGTTTTCTTTGCGGTCTTCTTCGCCGTCTTTTTGACCGTCTTCTTGGCGGTCTTTTTCGCGGTTTTCTTTACGGCCTTTTTGGCCGTCTTTTTCGCGCCGGCTTTGGCAACGCTGCCTGCGCCACCGTCAGGAGTAACCTCAGTTACGCTGTCGGTGTTATTGCTTGAAGCTTCGCTGGCTACCACGTACGCCCTTTCGAATCATTGGACCTTACCACTGGCAACCCAGGGTACGTCTGCGTCCGAGAATTTTCAGAACGCCAATACTAACAGTCAGCCGCAGGCAATATTCCTTCTCCTCGCGCGCCGGCTGTCCAACGGCAGCTACCGTACCGCAACGCCGGTAGAGGTTTACGGAGCGACATGGCCGTGCGCAGCCATGGCGGCGCCCACAATTCCTGCGTTGTTGCGCAACGCGGCCGGCACGACAGGGACGTCGACGGTGAGCAGCGGTACCCACTGCTCGGCTACACCGGAAATGCCCCCGCCGACGACGAACGCGGACGGGTTCACCAAGCGGGCGTACTCGTGCAAGATTGTGTCCACGCGAGTAGCCCATTCCGCGAAACTCAGCTTCTCGCGGTCGCGCGCTGCGGAGGACGCGAAGTGCTCCGCCTCCGCGCCGTCGATATGCATGTGCCCGAGCTCGGTATTGGGAAAGAGCGTGCCGTCGCTAAAGAACGCGGAACCGATCCCGGTGCCGAAGGTAAGGAAGATAACTGCCCCGTTCCGGGCAGCCTCATCGCCGAATGCCACCTCTGCGATACCTGCAGCGTCCGCGTCGTTGAGCACTGATACCGGCGCGCCGCCAAGGGCCTGGGTAAATAGCTCATGGACGTCGAGACCCACCCAGGAATCGTCGATATTCGCAGCGGTGCGCGCAATCTGGCCTGTGATCACGGATGGCAGCGCGATCCCGACGGGACCAGCCCATGCGCACGTTGCGACGATCTGTGCCACGGCGTGGGCAATTGCGGCCGGTGTCGCGGGCTGCGGCGTGGCAACCGTAGCGCGCTCGCCGACGAGCTGGCCTGTTGCCATGTCGACAACAGCGCCCTTGATGCCAGACCCGCCAATATCGATGCCGAATCCAAGAGCCGTTTCAGTCATGGCAGGAAGTGTACAAACGGCGCCGACACCTCGCGCCCGAAGCATTCTTTTCAGTGCCTGAGCTGGGAAGGTGACAGGGCTATATGTATCCCCTAGTATTCCGCTCAACTGACGACTTTCAGGCCCTTTCTGGGGCAATCACCCTGAGCTGGAGGACACACCACCATGGCCACCGATTACGATGCGCCGCGCCGCCGGATGGACGACGAGATTGAGACCGATTCACTGGAAGGTCTCAAGGCCGCTGAGGTAGCTGGCAGCAGCATGGATGACGACGGTGAGATCGTCGAGCCAGTCGAGCCGCCGACCCAGGACCTTTCCGGCGAGGAGCTCAATGTGGAGGTCAAGCCGCGCCAGGACGACGAGTTCACCTGCGCGTCGTGCTTCCTGGTGCAGAAGAACAACCGCCTCGCATACACCGAGGACGACGGATCCAAGATCTGCCTCGACTGCGAGTAAGCAAGACGCCTATCGACGACCAAAGGGCGGCCCACCTGCAACGGTGGTGCCGCCCTTTAGTCGTAACAGAGCCGCAGCGTTACGCTGCTTCACTACCGGGCGCAAACGCGGCGAGTACGTCTTCCGGGTGTTTCGCGGAGATGAGCCAGTAGGGGGTGGGGTCATCGGGGTCGTCCAGCACGATGAGAACGTGCTCGCTGACCCAAGGGCGAGACACCAGGAACGCCGCTGGATCCAGCTGACGTCCAAGCGCGTTTTGCCGGGCTGAGCCCGGGACCACCATCGAACGCGCGACGACCGTGTCGGGGAGGTTGGCGTCGTCGACGCTCAACCACCGGGTGCCGTCCGGATCTCGCTCAACCGTCAGCGTGGTGCGCGAGAGCCACAGGAGGAACCAGGAAAAGAGTGCCCCAAACAGTACGAGCGGGCCGATGAACCACCAGATGTTGCGGTTCAGGGCGAACTGGCCCGCGAGCAGCAGCGTGAGCCCAGCAAGAGCTACCCACCAGTACCAGGGCACCCACTGGCGCTCCGTGTACAGCACTTCAGCCGCCGCATTTGAGTTCGCTGCCTCCGCAGCGCCGGGGTTTGCAGGGGTCGACGCGGTTTCACTCACGACCCCTACAATAGGCGGGAGCGTCCCGCAGACATATTTGCGCGGGAATCGCGGCCGAGGCTGTGTCTAAGCGGTCACGTAGGGTGGACCGGGTGGAACAGCACAGTACTGATCATGAAATGTCAGAGTGGGCCACGATCCCGCCGATTCAGGTGAAACGGCTTGACCCGGAACTACCGTTGCCGAAGCGGGCCCATCCCGAGGACGCGGGCGCGGACCTGTACTCCGCGCAGGATCTCATTCTCCAACCCGGGGAGCGGGCACTGGTGCGCACAGGGGTGGCCATCGCGCTTCCGATCGGCACCGTGGGCCTTATCCACCCCCGTTCTGGAATGGCCGCGAAACATGGTCTGAGCATCGTGAACACGCCGGGCACCATCGATGCAGGTTACCGGGGCGAGCTGATGGTGTGCCTGCTCAACACCGACCGCACTGAGGCGATCGAAATCGCCCGTGGCATGCGCATCGCTCAGCTTGTTATCCAGCGCGTGGAGCTTGCGCAGTTCGAAGAGGTCGATCAATTGGACGAAACAGAACGGGGATCCGGCGGGTACGGCTCCACTGGAACCCACTAGCGCGGGCTACAGTGTGTAACCGCAAACGCACGAATGACACGCAACTGCGACCACCAGTAAGGAAGTGATGCTCATGGCGTTCTGGCCGTTCGGAAAGAAGAAGCAGCAAGATGAAGCTGCCGCAGAATCCACACCGCTTGCCCCCGCGACGGAGGGGCTGGCGGCGGAACCCGCTGGTGGCCCAGAAACGGGCGGGGAGGTCGAAAGCGGGGCCGGCGCGGAGCTCGTCGAGAAGCAGGAGACTGCCTCGCTTCCGCTCGCCCCCGGCGTCGAGGTGCTGAACACTTACGACCCAGTGAATGGCTCGACCGGCCCGTTCGACGGCGACAACGTTGAGATCGAGGACTTTGACTTTTCCGATTTCTCCGACGTCACGCTCAATCTCGGCTCCGTCCGTGTTCCGCTGCCGAAGGAATCCCAGGTGCAGGTGGAGATGGGAGAGCAGGGGCCCAAAATGGTGCATGTAGTCACGCGCCACGGTCGCATCACGCCGGTCGCTTTCGCGGCCCCGCGGACCGGGGGGTTGTGGGAACAGTCCGCAGAGGAAATCATTCAGGGGATGCGCTCCGAGGGCATGCCGGTTGAGGTGCAGCAAGGCCCGTGGGGCAAGGAGATTGTCGGCACTGGTTCCAACGGGGTGATTCGCATCATCGGCGTGGAGGGGCCGCGCTGGCTGTACCGCGTGACGTTGGCGGCGCCGGCAGGTTCTGAACAGGCCCTCGCGGAAACCGGACGTGAAACAATCGCGCGCTCGTTTGTCTACCGTGGCGAGGATCCGGTCCTGGCTGGCAACTCGCTGCAGGTGGTGCTCCCGGCCCAGTTGGCCCAGCAGGTGCAGGCAGCGGCTGAAGCGAGGGCCCGTCAGGCACAAGAGGCGGCGCAGGCTCCCGCGAACGGCAACCCCAATGCGCTCAGCGACGCGTTAAAGCAGATCATCGCCCAGAATGCGGACAACCAGCAGCAGCTGCAGCAGCTACGCGAAGAGCGCGCCAACGGCGCGAACACGGACGAGGGCGGCGCGTCTGCGTCGACAGCCAAATAAATGGGGCAGCTGTCTGAGGGAGCAGCCTCCGCGCCTCTCGAAGCAGGCCAATCCGTGCGTTTGCGGGTCCGGGCCATGGCGCACGGGGGAGAGGGTATCGCTGACGCCCCCGACGGCCGCGTGGTGTTTGTCCGAGGCGGTGTGCCCGGTGATCTTGTGGACGCGACGCTCGCCAAGGTGAAGAAGCGGTGGGCCAGGGCGGATGCCGTCGAGGTGAGAGAGCCATCCCCGGACAGGGTGGAGCCGACGTGTCCGGCTGCCGCCGCCGGTGCGGGCTGCTGCGATTACTCCCACATCCGCCCGGATGCACAGGTGGGCTTCAAACGCGACATCCTGCTCGGCCAACTCGGGGCGCTCTCGGCACATTCGGGCGTTCTCGCCGGTTTCGATTTCGATCACCTGGAAGTGGCGCAACTTGACCCTCCCACAGGGTGGCGCACACGGGTTCGTCTCGGCATCGACAGCCGGGGCAGGGCGGGGATGCGCCGCGCTCGCTCTGCTGACGTGGTGGCAAGCTCCGTGTGTACCCAGCCGGTCCCGGGACTTCTCGACGGCATAGTCGGAGAGGACGCGCGCGCGTTTGCGCCAGGCGCAGAGCTCGTCGTCGCGCGAGACGCGAACGGGCAGCGCCACGTCGTTCAGACTCATGCGGCGCAGCGCGGGCGCCGGGTTGAGGCGGTGCAGCGGGTGCTTGAAGGAGACGGCAAAGTGGTCGAGCGGGTGCGCGGCTTCGACTTCGTGTTCCCGCCCACGGCGTTTTGGCAGGCGCACGTGCGAGCACCCGAGGCGTACTCCGACACCATTGCTGACTGGGGCAGGGGAGAATACGCAACACCTGTTGGGTGGGACCTCTACGGCGGCGTCGGTGCGTTCGTCCCGGCCATCAGCGACGCGCTCGGCGGCGGCGCCGTTGAGTCGGTGGACTACTCAGATGCAGCCGCGGCGCGGGAACAGCAGGTGACAGACGCTTTCAACGTTCGCATGCACCACGGCGACGTTGCATCCACGGTGAGCCAGCTGCCGAAGCCGGGTCTTGTGGTGCTGGACCCTCCCCGTGCAGGCGCATGTCAAGATGTCGTGGACGCGATTGCAGACGCCGCGCCGCAACGCGTAATCCACGTCGGTTGCGACCCGGCAACGTTCGCGCGGGATCTCGCTGGCTTTGGCAATCGCGGTTATGCAGTAACGCGGCTCAAGCTTATCGACGCGTTCCCGAATACCCACCATTTCGAAGTCATTGCCGCGCTAGAACGCGCGTGACGTGCCGGATCGGGGCGCGGTGCCCGGCGTGTAGACTACTGAGAACGTTACGCCCGGGTGGCCTGTGCTACGCAGGCCCATTATTGCGAAGGAGTACGACAGGACCGTGGCACTGCTCGAGCACATCGCAACGCCGTCCGATGTCCGCAAGCTCTCTCCCGCGCAACTCGATGACCTGGCGGTTGAGATCCGCGAGCTGCTGATCCAAAAGGTTTCAGCAACCGGCGGTCATATTGGGCCGAATTTGGGCGTGGTTGAGCTGACCATCGCGTTGCACTACATCTTCAACTCGCCACACGACCCGATTATCTTCGACACCTCACACCAGTCGTACGTGCACAAGATCCTCACGGGCAGGGCTGGACAGTTCGACACCCTGCGAAAAAAAGACGGCCTGTCCGGTTACACCGCGCGCAGCGAGTCCGAGCACGACTGGACTGAGTCCTCCCATGCGAGCGCGTCTTTGTCGTACGCGGACGGTTTGGCGAAGGCGAAGGCGCTGACCGGCCGCGGTGAGGACAACGTGGTAGCGGTCGTCGGCGACGGCGCACTCACTGGCGGGATGTGCTGGGAGGCCCTGAACAACATCGCCACAGCGAACCGCAATGTCGTCATCGTGGTCAACGATAACGGGCGGTCGTACTCGCCGACGATCGGAGGCTTCGCCGACAACCTAACCAAGCTGCGCGATCAGCTTGCGGCCATCCGGATGCAGCCGGCGTACGACGAAGTCATGGAATCGGGCAAGAAAACCCTGAAATCCATGGGGTGGGTCGGAGAGCGCACATTTGACGCGCTGCACGCTCTGAAAGAAGGCGTGAAATATCAAGTGGTGCCCACCGAAATGTTTCCGGAGCTAGGCATGAAGTACGTGGGCCCGGTCGAGGGCCACGACATCAAGAGCCTGCTCAACGCGTTCAAGTACGCGAAGCGTCACGACGGCCCGATCATCGTCCACGTAGTCACCGAGAAGGGCCATGGCTTCGCGCCCGCGGTTAACAACCTCGCCGACCAAATGCATTCCACTGGGGCAATCGATCCGGTGACGGGCAAGGCGCTGGCGAAGTCCGAACCGGGGTGGACTGCAGTGTTTACCGAGGAGCTGCTGCGGGCGGGGCATCAACGCAGCGACATCGTGGCCATCACTGCCGCGATGGCGGGCCCGACCGGTTTGCAGCCGTTTGCAGAGCAGTTTCCGGACCGATTTTTCGATGTCGGTATAGCGGAGCAGCACGCGGTGGCCTCCGCCTCCGGTATGGCACTGGGGGGGTTGCACCCCGTGGTGGCCCTCTACTCTACGTTCCTCAACCGCGCCTTCGACCAGCTGCTCATGGATGTCGGCCTTATCGGGCAGCCAGTCACCCTCGTCCTTGACCGAGCCGGAGTCACTGGCTCCGACGGCGCCAGCCATAACGGCGTGTGGGACATGGCTATCGCGTCGATAGTGCCTGGGATTCGCATTGCCGCGCCCCGCGATACCGCACGGCTGCGCGAGGAATTCGCAGAAGCGATCACGGTTGACGACGGACCTACGGTCGTGCGCTTCCCCAAGGGCGCAGCCGGCCCAGACATCGACGCCGTGGAGCGGTTGGAAGGCGGCGTGGATGTCCTCGCTCGCCCCGGAGAGGAAGAGTCCGACGACTTCAACGTGCTCATCGTCGCTGTCGGCGCTTTCTCGCAGTACGCGTTGGATGTCGCCGCGGCGGTGCGGGCGGATGGTATCCGCGCAACCGTGGTGGACCCCAGGTGGGTCATTCCAGTGTCGCCCAGCGTGATCGACGAGGCCGCGCAGGCCGACTTGGTAGTTGTCTACGAAGACGGCGTAGTGCGAGGGGGCGTCGGCTCCGCGGTCGCCGAGGCCGTCGCCGCAGCGGAACTGGACGTGCCAGTGCGGCACCTCGCGTTCCCCGACGTCTTCCCGCTGCACGCGTCACGCACCGAAATTTTGGAACAGTACGGGCTGGATCCTGTCTCTGCCGCCGCGCAAGTGCGCGAGTGGGCGCGCAGTTTGGAGGACTAGTCCGCCGCGACCCTCTCGGCATGGGCGTCGGCCAGAATCGGCGCGGTGATGTCGACCTGCCACGGGCGCGCACCCGTGGTCCGTAGCGCACCGGCCGCTTGGTGCGTGTCCCACGCCGGGCCGTGCTCGGGTGAATGCCACACCGCCTCGCGCAGGTGCGCCGGGCCGAGCAGGATGTCGGGCTGGATGTCCAGCGCTTCAGCGGTGGCCGCTATCTCCTGCCGGCACGTCTGCAACATGTGCCACGAGTCCGGGTAGTGCCGTTCCCAGCCCGACTTTGACGGAACTGCATCGGTTCGCTGCGCGTGTCGCTGCGGCCACGTGGCGGGGTCGGAGGCAAGTGCCTCGTCCACGACGCTTAGCCAGCGTCGCGAGTCCCGGGGTGAGAACGTAACCCGTCCGGCGGCTTTGGAAAGCTCGTGGGGCGTAGCGGGTCGCGTGCGCGCGATGTCAAGGAGCGCCCGGTTGGACAACAGACGCCCGGGCGACACGTCGCGCGTTTTCCCTAGCTCCTCGCGCGCCTGCCATAGTTTCCGCGCCACCTGCAGGCTGGATTGCTCGCGCAGCGCGGACAGCCCCTTGAGGTCGCGCCACGTTTTCTCCGGCCGGGGCGTCAGCGAGTGGGTTTCAATGAGATGCCCGAATTCTTGATGGGCCCAGCCCAGTTTGCCTTCAGTGTCGAGAAGCTCGGTGAGCGCCTCGGCTAACTCGTGGAGGTACTCAACATCCAGCGCCGCGTATTCCCGCCAGGGCTCGGGCAGAGGCGTGCGCGACCAATCTTCGTGGCCATGGCCCTTTTCCAGCTCAACGCCCACAAAGCGCTCCACCATGGCGGCGAGGTTTGGCCGGCTGTAGCCTGCGAGGCGGGAGGCGAGCTCCGTGTCGAACAGCACGCCGGGGTGCAAGCCCAACAGGGCGAGACTGCGCAGGTCCTCACCCGCAGCGTGGATGATCCACTCAGCGTCGTTGAGCACGGGCGCGAATGTTGCCCGCGCAGCCTCGCGGTGTCCCTCGGGGGCGATGAGAAATGTCCCCGCCCCGCGGCGGCGCACCTGCACTAGAAAGGCGCGTTCGCCGTAGCGGAAGGAAGAGGCTCGTTCGGTATCCACCGCGAACGGGCCGCGGCCGCGCTCCAGAGCCTCCGCCGCGTGAACAAACGTGTCGGGGGTGTCTACAAGGCGATAGTCAATGCGGCCGCTCATACCCAGAAAATTTAGCGCGAGCCGAGCTGCGTCACACCTTCCGGTGGCAGGCCGGCAACGTGGGCGAGTACTTTCGAAAACGCTTCCACGTGGTGCTGCAAATTCGTGCCCTCAGCAGTCCACGACGCGCGCATCTCCAACTGGTACGCGCGGGGAGGCCCGCCAATCTCGCCGAAACGCACAGACGCAGTGGATGTCACCGTGCCGCCGAGGTTGGTGTGGCTCGCTCCGGTCTCTACTAGGGATTCGTTGAGCCACTGCCACGCCACGTCCGGAAGCAACGGGTCGGAGGCTACGGCGTCGTCCATGTCGGCCTGAATGTAGGCCACCAAACGCATTGAGCCTTCCCACGCCTCTTCGGCGGCGGGGGAGTGCAGGAGAATGAGGCGACCGAAGGCGTCACCCTCCGAATCCACAGGCACATCGTTTTCGTTAGCGTGTGCCACCTCGAGCCCCACGGCGTGGCTAAACGGTGCGGGGCGCTGGGGCGGGCGGATCGTGCCCAGCGTGATCTCGGGCCGGAGGCGCGCCGCGTGCATGGATTCAACGGCGGCACTGAATTCGGCCGGCCAAGAATCGTCGCGGGCGTGGTCGTCCCTGTTCTCGCCCGCCCCGTCGGCAGACAATGTGGAGGTGGAGTCCGAGTTCATCACAGGCTCAAACGTATCCAGCAAGCGGCCACGTTGGGGGAGGCGCGCCGTGGGGGGCGGCCGCCGACGGCGTAGAGTGGAGTACGTCTTTCGTTTGATCTGCCGCATGGCAGGAAAGGGGTATTCACCATGGCCAAGCTCGATTTTGACAAGCTCAACGCCACGCAGCGCTACCTGCAGTTCGCGGTGTTTCGCGCGGTACCCGGCGCACTCGGCACCGAGCGCGGGCAGCTTATCGACGAAGCTCGCGCCTTCTTCGCCGAGTTGGAACGGGAGGGCGTTGTGGCTATCCGCGGCATCTACGACAACACCGGTATCCGTGCAGACGCCGACTTCATGATTTGGTGGCACGCTGAGGAGTTTGAACACCTGCAGAAGGCGCTGGCAGACTTCCGCCGCGAGACCGCGCTCGGCCAAAAAGTGGAGCTGAGCTGGATTGGAAACGGTCTGCACCGCCCGGCGGAGTTCAATAAATCCCACCTGCCCAGCTTCATCATGGGCGAGGAACCGGGCGACTGGATTACCGTGTACCCCTTCGTTCGTTCCTATGACTGGTACGTCATGGACCCGCAGGAGCGTCGCCGCATTCTCGCGGAGCACGGCATGGCCGCGCGCGATTTCGCCGACGTCCGTGCGAACACCGTCGAAGCGTTCACCCTGGGCGACTACGAGTGGATGCTGGCGTTCGAGGCTCCGACGCTGGAGCGGATTGAATCGCTGATGAAGACGATGCGCTACACCGAGGCCCGTCTCCACGTTCGGGAAGAGATCCCGTTCCAGACTGGGCGCCGAGTCAGCGACATCGCGGAGATCATCGAGGTCCTGCCGTAGGTAACGTCGTCAAGGGGCTGCTTACGCCTCGTCGAGGGTGAGCGAGATGGAGTTAATGCAGTACCGCAGGTCGGTGGGGGTGTCGAAGCCCTCGCCGGCGAAGACGTGACCGAGGTGGGAACCGCAGTTGGCACAGAGCACCTCGGTGCGGATCATGCCCAGTGAGGTGTCCTCGCGCTCTATGATCGCGTCACCTGCGAGCGGCGAGAAGAAGGAGGGCCAGCCGCAGTGCGCGTCGAACTTTTCCGTGGAGCGGAACAGCTCGGCTCCGCAGGCGCGGCAGCGGTAGACACCCTCGGTTGTGGTGTCGGTGTATTCGCCGATTCCGGGAGCCTCAGTGCCTGCTTCGCGCAGCACGCGGAACTCCTCCGGCGAGAGCTTTTCGCGCCACTGTGCCTCGGTGAAATCCTTGTAGTTCGGGGTCTGCTCGGTCATCGCACAGTCCTTTCCGTCCTGGTCGTTGAGGTATCACTCTTGTGTGTTCTCGACAATACCCACGCCGCGCAGGAAACGATGAAAACGGCCCATCCGAGGGTAGGCAGAAACGTGTTGAGCCAGCCTCCGAAGAGCGGGTGTTCGTCGCTGACCCAATCCAGCGGGGACAAGCACAGTGTGGCTCCAAGCCACGCAATCCACGACCGCATCGGACTGTCTTGGCGGAAGCCGGTAAATAACGCCGGAAATAGCATCATCGAGTAGTACGCCTGTCCGAGCGATGACAGGAGGCACACGCCGGCGAGCAGCACACCCGAACCGGCCGCTAAGTAGAGCAGCTCGTCCGTTTGGCGCCAGCGGGCGAGACCGAGAACCGCCCCGGCGACGGCAGCAGCCAGAAGCGACCACAAGACGGCCTGCGACCACGGTGGCATGCCGAAGTAGACGGCGAAGCCCGGCAGGGACGAATTGGCGTAGTCGCGCGTGATGCGGAGATACGGCACGACGACGTCGAGGTAATCGCGGGCGCCGGGAGTCAGCGGCCACGCAACAAGGTTCATCGCTACCGGGACACCGAGAGCACCGAGCGCGGGGCGCCAGCGCAGCTGTAGGAGCGGCAACACCAGCAGCGGCGCGAACATCGGCTTGACCAAGATGGCCAAACCCAGCACCACACCCGCGGCTATGTCGCGGCGGGCAAGTAGTAAGGCGATGAACGCTACCAGCGCAAGCAGGAGGACGCCGTTGATGTTGGAAAACACCAGTGTGTTTGTCACGGCTTCTGTGCAAAACGCCAGCGCGATAGCGACGGGAAATATAGGGCCGGACAGCGGGCGGCCTGTGATTTTGGTCAGCCAGGCCAGAGCGGCGATGATGCACGCCGCGTTCACCGCGATGAACAGCGGGCGCGCCAGGTTGATGTCCGAGATTAACCCCAAAGGCGACAGCAGCAGTGTCGCACCCGGGTTATACAAGTAGTGCGGATTGACGTGGCTGTAGACCTCGTCGTACACCGGCACCCGGTCGATGAAGCGGCGGGTGGCGGACCACACCGTGGTGAAATCGTCCGTCACCGATCCCGCGCGCGCGAGAATGAATAGCCGGTGTAGGACCAGAAGCACCGCGACAGGCCATGCGGCAGCCGCAATCGCCGGTGCGAGGCGTGTGCGCTCATCGGCCGACTGGGCCTGCTCAGCGGTTGACTCGGTCTCGGGTACTTCACGGACACTTCGTGGCGGCGGGGTAGCAATCACGCGCCTAACCGTACCGCCCACGATGTCGTTAGCTTTCTCGCACGCTCCGGTAGCGGAGGAAGAGCATCGAGTCGTTGTCGTCCTCAGTTGAGAGCGCAGCCTCCAGAAAGTAGCGCTGGTAGAAGGAGGGCTGACGATCGACCTGCGCGAGACCCCAAGGGCCGTCGTCGGCGCTTACGGACGGATCAAGAGTGACATGGCAAACGTCGAGTAGATCGTGACTGATGAGATCCGCGTACACACTCGGCCCGCCCTCGCAAGCTATACGGTGAAAACCCTCCCGGTGAAGAGCTTCAATTACTTCTGGGGCGGAGCCGGCCCCAGTGGAAACAAATTTTGCACCGGCGGCTTGGAGGGTAGCGCGCTTGGGCGCGAGATCGACGTCGTCAAGCGACTGCTGTGGGCAGGCGATGATCGCGTCGCGGCCTGAGAACACTCCGAGTGAAGGGTCGATGTTGAGTGAGCGGGTGAGCAAAGCGATGGGCGTCTCGGCGGGGCCGTAACCTTCGGCGGCGGCGGTAGAAGCGGAGACCAGTACGACGTCCGCCCAAGCTCGCAGCTTTTGAAGAAACGAGGAATCAAGGTCGTTGCCGAGGGCACTGGAGGTGCCGTGCCGGCCGAATGCGCCGAATAGCGTCATTACCATTGCCGCGCGGGTTTCTTGCTGATCGGGCGCCCGCACGGGGCCGAGAATGTCCTTTGCGTTTATCATGTGCAAAAGGTTAACCCCGCACTGGCCGGGGTTTTAATGGAGCGGATGACGAGACTCGAACTCGCGACCCTCACCTTGGCAAGGTGATGCGCTACCAACTGCGCTACATCCGCAGTGCAAACGTTCGTTTGCATAGGAATCCAGCAAGGATTCCGGTGCGCGATACTGGGATCGAACCAGTGACCCCTACCGTGTCGAGGTAGTGCTCTACCGCTGAGCTAATCGCGCAAGGCTAGTGACAGCTTGGAGGTGGATACGGGAATCGAACCCGTGTACACGGTTTTGCAGACCGTTGCCTAACCACTCGACCAATCCACCGTGGAGTTACCTCCTAAGTATCCGGTGTGCCCCGAAGTACTTGGAGCGGATGACGAGACTCGAACTCGCGACCCTCACCTTGGCAAGGTGATGCGCTACCAACTGCGCTACATCCGCATTGCTATTCAGTTTGCGAGGGGCATACCCTCTGTGCGCGATACTGGGATTGAACCAGTGACCTCTTCCGTGTCAGGGAAGCGCTCTCCCGCTGAGCTAAACGCGCCCACGTTCCTGGATGGAACTGGAGCGGATGACGAGACTCGAACTCGCGACCCTCACCTTGGCAAGGTGATGCGCTACCAACTGCGCTACATCCGCAAGCTTTCCACGCTGTCCGCGTTGAATGCGAGAACAAACTTTATCCGCACCACGCCCTCCTTACAAATCGCCACGTCACCACCACTTTCCTCCTACTATTTAAGAATTGCATCCTTGTGATTCCCGGGGAGGGTGGGGGGCTCTTGTCATGCGGTTGCCGCGGCTTACTTATCGCGGCTCAATTGGTGTAATGGCCAGCGGATTCGGTTCTTTCGGGTGCGGCGTGTAGTGTTTCACCTCGTTCGGTCCTATGGCTCAGTGGAAGAGCGTTCCGTTCACACCGGAAAGGTCGCTGGTTCGATCCCAGCTAGGACCACAAGATCGAGGAAACCCCAGGCTGCACTTGAACTGGGGTTTCTTCTTGTTTCCATCGGTCGTGATCAATGCGGCGAGAGCCGGCCAGTCAAGGCCGACGTAGCTCGCCGGCGTCAGGGAATGGTCAAGTGGCAGCCGCTGGCCAAACTGCCGGGTTTGACCGATCAAAAGTGGGTTTTCCCTGCGTGTGGCCGCATTGCCATGTTTAGCGGGGTGTCAGTACGTGTCCAATCAAAACGGGAGTGCGCGCTTCCACGCCGGTTCTGGGCGTGGATAAACGTGGCCCTGATAACAATGTTGGGGCGGGCCCGGTGGGAACTAGCGTGGCTGGAGAAACGACTACTGCATCTAGCGCCAGCCGGCGTGGATGTTTTACCTAAGGAGGCTTCATGCTCATTCCGACAGCAATGCGACGGGGGGCGGTAGTAGCAGCGGCTGCAGCAGGCTCGCTCGTGGCAGCAGCTCCAGCTCTTGCACATGACTCGGTCGTCGGTGCGGTTCCCGAAGACAGCAGTGTTGTGCACGAGTTCCCGGACGAGGTCACCCTGGAATTCTCCGGGGAGGTGCAGGAGGGCTTCAACACCGTGGCAATCTCACGCGAGGTCGATGGCCAGTCCGAGGTGGTTTATACGGGTGAGCCGGCAGTGGAGGGGCGCTTGGTCACACTGGACGTGCCTAACGATGTGGACGCTCAGCCGGGTGAGTACACGGTCGGCTACCAGATCGTGTCGTCGGATGGTCACGCGACGAAAGGCGTAACTTCTTTCACGTTCGCACCGGATGAAGCGCCAGCCGAAGAGAACCAGGCTGCTGCGGACACCACCGACGAGCCGGCATCCGACGACGCCGAGGGGATGGGGACGCCTGCGAAAGTCCTACTGGCATTGCTGGGTGTCCTGGTTATTGGGGGTGCGGCAGCGGCTGCGTTGGCTAGGGGCCGCCGGAACCCGGCCACTGCTCAGGACGAGGCCGAGTAGGAAGACAAGCATAGTCGCAGCCCCTTTGCGCCTAGATGCCGGGTAGCGGCGGGCGGCTCCCCGCTCGTGGGGCGAGACTGTGATGCTGGGCCAGCACAGGTAGGATCCCTATGGCCCGGCGAGCTACCTGAGCCGTCGGGAGAGAACATAGATGATGGGCTGCGTCCAGGTATGCCGCAGCCCAGTGACGCGCAAAGGAGCGCACGACGAATATGTCCACCGCAGCAGCAGTCGAATTCGCGCCGTTCGAGGTTCCCGCCGGAACCGCCGTCGGCGCGGCCATGAGGGAGCTGAACCTGCCGAACAAGGGCGAGGACGCCATCGTGTGCGTCCAGGATGAGGCAGGCGACCTGAAGGATCTATCCCACGTCCCTGATGCGACTGCCACGTTTCTCCCGGTGCCTGCCAACACCGAGCTTGGCCGCTCCGTGATCCGCCACTCCTGTGCGCACGTACTCGCCCAGGCTGTCCAGGCGGAATTTCCCGGCACGAAGCTGGGCATCGGCCCAGCCATTAACGACGGCTTTTACTACGACTTCGATGTCGCACAGCCGTTCACGCCCGAGGATCTGAAGACGCTGGAAAAGCGGATGAAGAAGATCATCAAACAGGGTCAGAAGTTTGTCCGCGGCGTCTACGCGTCTGCGGAGGAGGCAGCCGAGGATCTCAAGGACGAGCCGTACAAGCTCGAGCTGATCCAAGACAAGGGCAGTGTTGACCCAGACTCGGACGAGGCGACCGAGGTGGGCGCGGGTGAGCTGACCCACTACGACAACGTCAATCCTCGTACCAACGAGGTGGAGTGGCATGACCTGTGCCGTGGCCCGCACGTGCCCACCACCAAGTACATTCCCGCATTTGCGCTCACTCGTTCCTCCGCGGCGTACTGGCGTGGCGACCAGAACAACGCGGGTCTGCAGCGCGTCTACGGCACCGCCTGGGAGTCCAAGGACAAGCTTGACGAGTACATGACCATGCTCGAGGAAGCCGAAAAGCGCGACCACCGTCGTTTGGGCAACGAGCTGGACCTGTTTTCCTTTCCGGACGAAGTCGGCTCCGGCCTCCCGGTGTTCCACCCGGACGGCGGCATCGTGCGCATGACTATGGAGCAGCACTCGCGCGAGCGCCACGTGGCTGCGGGCTACTCCTTTGTGAACACCCCGCACGTGACCAAGGGTGACCTGTTTAAGAAGTCGGGCCACCTGGACTGGTATGCCGACGGCATGTTCCCGCCCATGAAGTTGGACGGCGAGGTGGATGCGGACGGCAATGTGACCAAGCAGCCGGTGGACTACTACGCCAAGCCGATGAACTGCCCGATGCACAACCTCATCTTTGACTCGCGTGGCCGCTCCTACCGCGAGCTGCCGCTTCGCCTGTTCGAGTTCGGCACCGTCTACCGCTACGAAAAATCCGGCGTGGTCCACGGCCTCACCCGCGCCCGCGGCTTCACGCAAGACGATGCTCACATCTACTGCACGGAGGATCAGCTTGAAGAGGAGCTGACCAGCGTGCTGGAGTTCATCATCTCCCTGCTGCAGGATTACGGGTTGGATGACTTCTACCTAGAGCTGTCCACTAAGGACCCCAACAAATACATCGGTGACGATGAAATTTGGGAACGCTCGACTGCCATTCTCGAGTCTGTGGCCAAGAAGTCCGGCCTCGAGCTCGTGCCGGACCCGGCAGGCGCGGCGTTCTACGGCCCGAAAATTTCCGTGCAGGCTCGCGACGCCATCGGCCGCACCTGGCAGATGTCCACCGTGCAGCTGGACTTCAACCTGCCCGAGCGCTTTGACCTGACGTACACCGCGTCCGACGGCTCAAAGAAGCGGCCGGTGATGATCCACCGCGCGCTGTTCGGCTCCATTGAACGCTTCTTCGGCGTGTTGCTGGAGCACTACGCAGGTGCGTTCCCGGCGTGGCTCGCACCGCACCAGGTGGTGGGCATCCCGGTGGCGGACGCGTTCGGCGATCACCTGGAGGGGGTCATCGAAAAGCTGCGGGAGCGCGGAATTCGCGCCGAGGTCGACCATTCCGATGACCGCATGCAGAAGAAGATCCGCACCCACACCACGGGGAAGGTGCCGTTCATGCTGCTTGCCGGCGAGAGGGACGTGGAGGCCAACGCGGTGAGCTTCCGTTTCTTGGACGGCAGCCAGATCAACGGCGTTCCGGTGGACGAAGCTGTGGAAACCATCAGTGAGTGGATCAGCGCGAAACGCAATGAGCAACCCAGCGAGGAAACCGTTGCAATCCGAAACTAGCGGCGATACCTACGCCGACGCCGGTGT
This sequence comes from Corynebacterium mucifaciens, assembly GCF_012396315.1. Classification (GTDB taxonomy): domain Bacteria; phylum Actinomycetota; class Actinomycetes; order Mycobacteriales; family Mycobacteriaceae; genus Corynebacterium; species Corynebacterium mucifaciens. The sequence goes on from NZ_JAAXPF010000002.1 coordinate 71,375, forward strand.
GGGCGACCCAGATCGCCTCACCCGTCTGTGGGCGCCGTACCGCTCGCGCTACATCGCCTCCATGCCGGGCCGCGAGGCGGGGGATGGCGGCGAGGAGGCCGAAGGATCGTCGGAAAGCGAAGGCGATCCCTTCCTGCGCATTCCGGAATTGAGCGACGAGGACGGTTTGATTGTCGCGCGTGGCAAGACCGTCTATGCCGTGTGCAACTTGTACCCGTACAACGCAGGGCACCTGATGGTCGTGCCGTACCGTAAGGTCGCGGAGCTGGAGGCGCTCACCGATGCTGAGACAACCGAGCTCATGGCGTTTGCCAAGCACGCGGTGAAGACGCTCAAGCGCGTTTCTAAGCCCGAAGCCATCAATGTCGGTCTCAACCTAGGCAAGGCCTCCGGCGGGTCTGTCGGCGACCACCTGCACCTGCACGTTGTGCCGCGATGGGCGGGTGACTCGAACTTCATGACCGTAATCAGTGGCACGAAGGTCCTGCCGCAACTGCTGCGGGATACTCGGGCCTTGCTTGCCGACGGCTGGCGCGAGGTCGACCTACTGGAGGCAGGTGACAGTGATGCTTAGCGTGCACGGCCGCAAACCCGCCGCAGTGGTGGTGGAGCCATTGGCGAAGGGGCTGCTGAAGATCGGCTTGACCCCGAACGCGACGACGATTGCCGGCACGGCGTTGACGGTGCTCAGCTCGGTGGCGCTCATTCCCACCGGCCACCTTGTGTTGGCTGCGGTGCTGAGCTTGTTCTTCGCGGCCTTCGACATGGTGGACGGCACAATGGCCCGCCTTCGCGGCGGCGGCACCGCGTTTGGCGCCACGCTCGACGCGAGTTGCGACAGGCTCACGGACGGTGCGTTGTTCGCTGCGATCGCCATGTGGCTCATTTATGTCGAAGGCGCCGCGCCGGTGAACGTTGCTGTGTGCCTGGCGGTACTCGTTTTGTCCCAGACGATCAGCTATATCAAGGCGCGTGGTGAAGCGGGCGGGCTGACCGTTGTGGGCGGCTTAATCGAGCGCCCGGAGCGGCTTATCCTGGGGTTGGGAGGCCTTGCACTCCAGGGCTTCGGTGTGCCGCACGCTGTGGTGGTCTCCCTCTGGATTCTCTTGATCGGGTCCGTCATCACCGTGGTGCAACGGCTGCTGCTGGCCAAACGCGACGAAAAGGCGGGCAGCCGCATCGCGCCGCCGGCGGGGGCGTAAATGACCTCCGCGCATGAGCGGCTCACGGCCGCGGGTTATATCGCCGGCTGGAAAATTGCCGGCGCGCTGCCCGCCGGACTGACTTCGCTGGCCGCCCAATGGGCCGCGGACCGCGTCTCAGACGACGGGGAAGGTATGGAAATGCTGCGGCGCAACCTGGCCCGGGTGGTTGGGCCAGAGCACGTCACGCGCGAGCTCGTACAGGATGCAATGCGCTCGTACGCGCGCTATTGGTTGGAGGCGTTCCGGCTGCCGCGCCTCGCAGGGGATCCAGCGTTGGACAGCAAGCTTTCCGCGGGATTGGAGGGGCGTGACCACCTCGACGCCGCGCTGTCGCGTGGCAAGGGCGCGGTGCTGACACTGCCGCACTCCGGGAACTGGGACATGGCCGGCATGTGGCTGGTCGCCCACTACGGGCAGTTCGCCACCGTTGCTGAGCGGCTTAGGCCCGAGGCACTGTTCAACGCATTCGTCGAGTTCCGGGAGACGCTGGGTTTCGAGGTCGTGCCGCTCAGCGGCGCCGCTCGCGCACCGTACGTGAGGCTCAAAGAGGTGATTGAGGGCGGCGGGATCGTGTGTCTGCTGGGAGAGCGCGATTTCACCCGCGCGGGTGTGCCGGTGTCGTTTTTCGGCGATGCGACCACGTTTCCGGCCGGGCCCGCGAAGCTTGCGCTAGATACCGGGGCGCCGTTGCTCGTGGCGCATTCCTGGTTCACCGGCACCCGCCGCGACCCGGGGTGGGGTATGCGGGTGTCGGCACCCGTGAAGGTGACCACGCTGGATGAGACGGTGCAGCGGGTGGCGGACGCGTTCGCGGCTAATATCGCGGCGCATCCCGCGGACTGGCACATGCTTCAGCCGCTGTGGCCGGCGGATGCGCCCAAACCCAGCCGCCGCAAGGAGTTCGAGCAGCGCCAGCGTGCGGCGGGGAGGTAGCCGGTGCGAGTCGGTCTCGTGTGCCCGTATTCCTTCGACGCACCGGGCGGAGTTCAAGCCCATGTCCTTGACCTGGCAGCTGCGTTGCGCGGGATGGGCCACGAAACGCAAGTCCTTGGCCCGGCATTACCGCGCGCGGAGCTGCCCCGGTGGGTGACCCCGGGCGGGCCGGCCGTGCCGGTGCGCTACAACGGGTCGGTCGCTCGCATCTCGTTCGGGCCCCAAGTGCGCCGCACCACCCGCCAGTTCATCGAAGGCGGCGACTTTGACGTGCTCCACGTCCACGAGCCGAATTCGCCGAGTTACTCCATGGCGGCGGTGCGCATGGCCACCGGACCGATCGTCGCGACGTATCACGCCTCTGCCGCATCCTCTTACGCGCTTAAGCTGGCTCTTCCGGCGCTGCGGGGAAGCCTGGAAAAAATCCGCGCCGGTATCGCGGTCAGTGATGAAGCGTGGCGCTGGCAAGCCGAGCAGGTGGGCACCGATCCCGTGATCATTCCGAATGGCGTGGACACGGCTCGGTTCGCGGCAGCTCGTCGAAGCAACACGTCAGATGCTGTGGAAGTGGTCTTTTTGGGCCGCCTGGATGAGCCGAGGAAAGGTTTGGACGTGTTCCTGCGCGCTGTGTCGATGCTGCCGCAGCGGCCCCGAGTCACAGTTGTCGGGGCAGGCGCCCAGCGTGTTGTAGAGGGCGTGGAATTTACCGGCCGAGTCACCGAGGATGAAAAAGCAGCGATCTTGGGCCGTGCCGACATCTTCGTCGCGCCGAACCTCGGCGGTGAGTCCTTTGGCATTGTTCTCGTGGAGGCGATGGCTGCGGGGTGCGCCGTAGTGGCCAGCGATATCCCTGCGTTCGCCGCCGTGTGCGGCGAGGATGCGGGCTTGCTGTTCCCACCCGGCGATGCGGCGGCGCTCTCCGCACAGTTGCAGCTGCTTATCGACGACGTCCCGTTGCGCACCCGGCTTGCCGAAACCGGCGGCCGGCGGGCGGGCCACTTTGACTGGTCTGTGGTGGCCCGTCAAGTACTCCACGTGTACGAGGCGGTGTCGGTAGAAGAGAAGGTCGGGGTGGAAGCATGGTACTGAACGTGCTGGTCGTCCTGGCGGCGGTGTTCCTCACGCTGTTTGCGGCATGGGCGTACAGCACGGCGCAGCGGCTCCACCGGTTGCATATCCGCCTCGACCGGTCGCGGGATGCGCTTCAGGCCGCGTTAGATCGCCGGTGCGCGGTGGTCGCCGCGGTATATCGGGAGCTTGGGGTGCTGGCTGGAGAAACGGAGCGCACCCGGCTCACGCCGACGGACCTCCAAAGCAGGATGCAGCAGGAAGCCTGTCTCGTGCAGGTGCTGCGTGAGAGAGCCGGCGGGCGCCGGGAGCCAGCACCCTTACAGGATGCAAACACTCGGGTGTCGCTGGCGCTGCGCTTTTACAACGATGCGGTGGAAGATACGTGGGCTCTGAGTTCCAGGCCGCTGGTGCGCGCGTTGCAGCTGGGAGGCACGGCGGCGCCGCCCCAGTTCGTGCAGGGCGACCAGTAGGGGGACGCTTGCACCGGTGCGTATAATGCGCTCTGTTATACGTCAACGACACGTCAACCGAGGAAAAGGGGTGCGTTATGTCGGGCCACTCAAAGTGGGCGACCACGAAGCACAAGAAGGCCGCAAACGACGCAAAGCGGTCGAAGCTGTGGGCGAAGATGATTAAGGACATCGAAGTCGCGGCGCGCACCGGCGGCGGCGATCCTGCGGCAAACCCCACCCTCGACGACATGATCCGGAAGGCAAAGAAGGCCTCCGTTCCGGGCGACAACATCGAGCGCGCGCGTAAGCGTGGCTCGGGTGAGGAAGCCGGTGGCTCAAACTGGGAGACGGTCATGTACGAGGGGTACGGCACCAACGGCGTGGCCGTGCTCATTGAGTGCCTGACCGACAACCGGAACCGGGCGGCAACTGAGGTGCGTACCGCCATGACCAAGAACGGCGGAAACTTGGGCGAGTCCGGGTCCGTCGGCTACATGTTCGAGCGCACTGGCGTCGTGACCATTCAGAAGGGCGACTTGAGCGAAGACGACGTCCTCATGGCGGTGCTTGATGCGGGTGCCGAAGAGGTCAACGACCTGGGCGAGGAATTCGAGATCACATGCAGGCCGACCGATCTGCCGGCAGTGCGTGAGGCGCTTGCGGGCGAGAACATCGAGATTGAAGACGCAGGCCAGGAGTTCCGCGCTGACGTCCAGGTGGATCTGGATGTGGACGGTGCCAAGAAAATGATGCGCATCATCGACGCACTGGAAGACTCTGACGATGTCCAGAACGTCTACACCAACATGACCCTTTCGGACGAAGTCGCCGCGCAGCTGGAAGACTAGCGTTCACCGACGTTGAGCCCGTGCCGCCGCCTGCGGCGCGGGCTTTTCATCTGCCCCGTGTGGTAGAACATATGTGTTACAGAGGGCGCACGAGCGGAAGGGAGGAACCGATGCCGGCTGAAGGCCTTCGAGTAATGGGCATCGACCCCGGTTTGACCCGGTGCGGCCTGTCCGTGGTCCAAGCGGGCCGCGGCCGCCAAATCTTTCCCGTTGCGGTCGGCGTGGTTCGCACCCCGTCTACGGCAGAGCTGGCGGAACGGCTGCTGCGGATCTCCCGCGCAGTGGGCGAGTGGATCGACGACTACCGGCCAGATGTTATCGCTATGGAGCGAATCTTCGAACGGGGCAATGTCTCTACCGTCATGCACACGGCGCACGCAGTCGGCGTCATGGTGCTCGCCGCGGCCGAGCGTGACATCCCCGTGCACATGTACACCCCTTCCGAAGTGAAAAAAGCCATCTCTGGCAACGGCCGGGCGGACAAGAAACAGATGACTACGATGATCACGCGGATTCTCGGGCTGTCGGAAGCGCCGAAGCCTGCGGACGCGGCGGACGCCCTCGCTATTGCGGTGTGCCACTGCTGGCGCGCACCACTTATCGCACGAACGAACCAGCTCACGGTAAAGGCGGCAAACCAATGATTGATTCGTTACATGGGGAGGTGCTCTCCATCGGCCTCGACCACGCAGTGATCGAGTGCTCTGGGGTTGGGTACCGGTTCCTCGCCGCCCCGTCGACGCTGGGGCGGCTGGCCCGAGGGGAGCGCAGCAGGGTGCTGACCTCGATGGTGGTCAAGGACGACGGGGTCACCTTATATGGTTTCGCGGACGCGGAATCACGCGAGATGTTCCACAAGCTTCAAACGGTCTCAGGTCTCGGGCCCAAGCTCGCCCTGGCAGCCCTTTCGGTGTTCGAGCCAGGCCAATTGTCGGCGCATATCGCCGCTGGGGATGTAAAGGCGATCCAGACAATTCCCGGCGTGGGCAAAAAGATGGCCGAGCGAATCGCTTTGGAGCTGAAAGACAAGGTAGATCCGTTCACTGCCGCAGCGGACACTTCTGCCGCTCCGGGGCCGTCGGGCACTACCGCTGGGGCGTCGTTCGCCTCTGAACAGGTGGTCGAGGCGCTGGTGGGCCTCGGATTCCAGGAGCGCACCGCACGGCCCGTTGTCGACGCGCTGGTGGCAGCGGAGCCGGGGGAATCAGCCTCGGCCCTGCTACGCCGAGCGTTGAGCCAGTTGGGCAAGAAGTAGGGAGGCGCTTTCCGTGTCGGATGTGGAAAAGACAGAGTTTGAGCTGCCGGAGGGATTCGCCGCGAAGCAGGTATCGCCGGTCGATGCCCACGCGCAAGCAGACGAGCACGACATTGAGCGCTCGCTGCGGCCGAAGTCGCTCGGCGAGTTCATCGGCCAGCCAAAGGTGCGCGAGCAACTCAATCTGGTCCTCGCAGGCGCGCGCAGCCGCGGTGTGACGCCAGACCACATTCTTTTGTCCGGCCCACCTGGTCTGGGAAAGACCACTATGGCCATGATCGTGGCGCAGGAACTAGGTACGTCGTTGCGCATGACCTCAGGTCCCGCACTCGAGCGTGCGGGGGACCTCGCCGCGATGCTTTCCAACCTCATGGAAGGCGACGTGCTGTTCATCGATGAGATCCACCGCATCGCCCGGCCTGCTGAAGAGATGCTTTACATGGCAATGGAGGATTTCCGCATCGACGTGATTGTGGGCAAGGGTCCGGGGGCCACCTCCATCCCGTTGGAGATCCCGCCGTTCACCCTCGTCGGAGCTACGACGAGGGCTGGCATGCTTACCGGGCCGTTGCGCGACCGATTCGGTTTCACGGCGCAAATGGAGTTTTACGACGTCGATGACCTGACGAAGGTGGTCAGCCGTGCCGCGACGATCCTCGGTGTCCGCATCGACACCGATGCCGCGGTGGAAATTGCGTCGCGATCCCGTGGCACGCCCCGCATCGCAAACCGTCTGCTGCGGCGCGTGCGGGACTGGGCCGATGTGCACGGCAACGGGCACGTCACCCTCGAAGCGGCGCGGGCGGCACTGAAGGTGTTCGACGTGGACGAACGCGGACTCGACAGGCTCGATCGCGCTGTGCTGGATTCGCTGATCCGCGGCCACGGCGGTGGCCCGGTTGGTGTCGGCACGCTCGCGATCGCGGTCGGGGAAGACCCCGGGACAATTGAGGAGGTGTGCGAGCCGTACCTCGTACGGGCCGGACTGATGTCGCGCACCGGCCGCGGCCGGGTCGCCACCGCAGCTGCCTGGAACCATCTCGGCTTGCAGGCGCCCCCGGAGGCGCCGGGGCAAATCTCCTTCTCCTAGGTACCGCGCGGGCCGGTCTGCCGGGTGCACGGGTGAATGCCGTAGCATGATCCGTTGTGCCTCCACCGGTACGCCCGTTACGTGCGCCGATTCACCGCCGCCGGGGCGCTGGTGGAGCGGAAAATTGGAGCTCGGAAAGCAGAGGAGTCAGCTCAGTGTCCAGCAACACTCGGCGGTCCCGCGATGTGCGGGGGAAGAAGCGCTGGCCCGCCCGGGCGCTTGCGTTCTTCGCCCTCATCGTTATCGGTGTCTACGCCCTCGTCTTTTTCACCGGCGACAGGACGGCAGAACCGAAGCTCGGTATCGACCTGCAGGGCGGAACGCGCGTGACTTTGGTCCCGCAGGGCGACGAGCCGACGTCCGAGCAGCTGGAGGATGCGCGGAACATTTTGGAAAACCGTGTCAACGGCATGGGCGTGACGGGAGCCTCCGTCGTCGTCGACGGCAACACCATCGTTATCGAGGCAGCAGGCGACGACACGGCGGAAATCCGCAACATCGGACAAACCTCGCAGCTGTTCTTCCGCCCGGTGCTCGATCCGCCAGCAGCAGACCCCGCAAAGGTCGACGACGCCATCTTGGACATGGCCAACGAGTGGGTGAAATACGGGATCTTCTCCCCGGAGGAGGGGCAGGCCGTACTTAACCAGCTCGCTGCGCGTAAAGAGGCCGCTGAAAAGGAAGCCGAGAACGCTGCCAAGGCGGCGGAGGAAGGCTCCCAAGAGGGCAAGGACGTCGCCCCTCAGGAAGAAGAGCAGCCCGCTGAGCCGGCGGACGCACCGAAGCTGACGGCGACGCCTTTGCCGGAGCCGAACGGCCCGGTCGAAGCCGCGGAGCGCCGCCAGGAGACGACGGACATGCTTCGCAGGACGCGCCAGTCCGTTGACCCGACCGAGCAGTTCGCCGCGTTGACGCTTATGTCGGCGCGTTGCGCGGGCCAGATCACCGACCCGCTCGCGGGATCGGATAAGGCAGAACTCCCGCTGGTGGCGTGCGACCCGGCCACGGGCCAGGCACTCCTGCTCGACGAAGTGCCCCTGCTCAACGGGGTCACCGACGAGAGGGGCCCGCGTCTGACCGGCGAGCAGATCGACACCTCCCGCTCCATCACCGGCGGGTTCAACCCGCAGTCCAGCCAGATGGAGATCAGCTTCGCCTTTAGCCAGGCTGGCCAGCCCAACGGGTCCGAGACGTGGGCGCGGCTCACCAGCGAGATGCTGCAGAAGCAGATTGCGATCACGCTGGACTCACAGGTCATTTCCGCGCCCGTGATTCAGGGGGCCACCCCGGTCGGGTCCGCGACCTCCATCACCGGCGACTTCACCCAGGAGGAGGCGGAGAACCTGGCCAACAACCTGCGTTACGGTGCGTTGCCGCTGTCCTTTGCGGGGGAGAACGGCGAGCCCGGCGGAACTGCCATGTCCGTGCCGCCGTCACTGGGCCAGGCATCGTTGAAGGCGGGTCTCTACGCCGGCGTCGTGGGCCTCATCTTGGTTGCCCTGTTTGTCTTCGCCTACTACCGCCTCTACGGCCTGATCTCACTAGCCTCCTTGGTCGCAGCTGGTGCGCTCGTGTACGGGACCTTGGTGTTGCTCGGCCGCTGGATCGGCTACTCGCTGGACCTCTCCGGTATCGCAGGCCTTGTCATTGGCATCGGCGCGACCGCCGACTCCTTCATCGTGATCTACGAGCGCATCAAGGATGAGGTGCGCAAGGGCAAGACCTTCCGCTCCGCTACGGCATCTGGCTGGGAGCGGGCGAAGGACACAGTGATCACCGGCAACATGGTGACCCTGATTGCGGCGGTAATCATCTACTTCTTGGCCGTCGGTGACGTGAAGGGATTCGCGTTTACCATGGGGCTGACCACGGTGTTCGACTTGGTGGTCACCTTCCTGGTTACCGCCCCGCTGCTGATCATGGCGTCTCGCAACCGCTTCTGGGCCAAACCGTCGGCCAACGGCATGGGCAAGGCGTTTGCAACGGCCCAAGAGCGCCGTGCGCGGGTCAGCTCCGGTGGCAAACAGCATGCCGTCGATACGCAAGCGCCCCAGCCGGTTGCAACGAACGAGGAGATCTAGACATGTCGAGCACGAACGCAACTGCGAAGCGCTCCGCGGAGACGCTTTACGACGGCACCGGGTCCGTTGACTTCGTCGGCCGCAGGAAGCTCTGGTACGGCATCACGTTGGCCCTAGTGGTGATCTCGCTGTTGGCGATGCTGCTGCGAGGGTTCAACCTCGGCATCGACTTCGAGGGCGGCACTAAGATGACGATGCCCGCGGGCGAGCTCGCGACGGAGCAGGTTGAGGAAACGTTCACGGATGCGACGGGCGTGACCCCGGAGCTGACGCAGATTGTGGGATCGGGCGACTCCCGCGTGCTGGAGATTAACTCCGAGCACCTCACGCAGGAGCAGATCGACGCTGCCCGCCAGGCCATCTTCGACGAGTACCAGATCACGTATTATAACGGTGAACCGAGCGCTGATGCGATCGGCGACTCCACGGTGTCTGAATCTTGGGGCTCCACCATCACCAACCGCATGCTGCTTGCGATGGCCGCGTTCCTCGTGGCGGCAGCGGTCTATGTTGCGGTGCGTCTGCAGCGAGAAATGGCCGCTGCCGCCATGGCCGCGCTGATCGTCGACGCGGTGCTGATTCTGGGCATCTACGCGCTCTTCGGGCTCGAAGTCACCCCGGCGATGATCATCGGTTTGCTCACGGTGCTCACATTTTCGCTGTACGACACCGTGATCGTGTTTGACAAAGTGCGCGAAAACACCTCGGGTGTGCTGGATTCGCGCCGTTCCACGTACGCCGAGGAGGCGAACCTGGCCGTCAACCAAACCGTTGTGCGTTCCATCTCCACCTCCGTGATCTCCGCGCTGCCGATTGTCGCGCTCATGGTCGTGGCGGTGTGGATGCTTGGCGTGGGCACGTTACGGGACCTCGCCCTCATTCAGCTTATCGGTGTGATCGAGGGCATTTTCTCCTCCCTCTTCCTGGCCACTCCTTTGCTGGTGAGCCTGGTCAACCGGAAGAAGAAGTACAAAGAGCACAACGCCGAGGTGGAACGCTACCGTTCGCGCGGGAGCGTCGACGATGAGACCGCTCAGTTGGAAGATGCGGGGCAACACAAACGCCAGGTTGAAGCACCGATGCGTCGCTCGGGCAGCACCCGCGCAGAGGGCTCCGCGCACTCCGCAACCTGGCGTCCTACAACCCGGTAGGTGGTGTCTGAACCATGATTGGACGAGTGAAGCGAGCTTTAGCTGCGACCGCCGCAGTGGTGGTGGGCTCAGCGGCGCTAGTTGCGTGCGGGGCCCAGGAAGACGAAGGCGAGCAGGCAAAGAAGCTGTTCGGGTACCAAGTGCTCAGTGAACTGCGGACGACAAACGCCGGCACCCTGGAAGGGGCGAGCGATCTCTCCCAGCAGCTGTCGGTTCGCCTATACCCGGGCGTGTATGTTCCGGGCCCGAGCGGCCAAATGATCCCGAACACGGATTTGGTGACCACCCGTGTACTCCCGGGAGACCAGCGCAAGGTTGTGTACACCTTGTCCGACAGCGCAGTTTTCTCTGACGGCACGCCGGTGACCTGTTCGGACTACCTGCTTACGTTCACAGCGGGGCAGTACCCGGGCTTGTTTGGCTCCCGCATGCCGCTGTTCGACGACACCGAGGACCTGTCGTGCACGACGGGTTCGAAGGAATTCACCCTGACGTTCAAGGAAAGTCGCGGCGCGCGTTGGCGTGGATTGTTTGAGGCGGGCACTGTGCTGCCCGCGCATGCAGTTGCCAACAAGCTAGGCAAGAGCGTCGACGACCTCGACGCCGATCTGCTTTCCGACGATTTCTCGCGCCTTTCACCGATCGCTGAAGTGTGGAAAAACGGGTTTAGCCTGGAGCACTTCGACCCTGACCTGCAAGTGTCTTTTGGCCCCTTCCAGATCTCCGAGGTTGGGGAGAGCGGGGAAGTGACCCTTGTGGCGAACGAGTATTACTACGGCGTCGCCCCGCAGACGGGGGAAATGGTGGTGTGGCCCGGCAGAGCCGACTCCGCCGAGCTCGCTGAGGCGGAAGCACTGCGAATCGGCGACCTACGTGAGCCGGACCCGGCCTGGCACGATGTCAACGCCGAAGGCAACCGGTTGGATGTAGACACCCAGGTAGGCGAGCTGACGGAGGCGCTGACCTTCCCCGAGGTGGGCATGTGGGCGGTTCCGGAGAACCGGCAAGCTTTTGCCAAGTGTGTGGACCCGCGAGCCGTCGCGAAGGCATCCAGCGACCACGCTGGAGTAGACGTGCCCGTCGCGCCGCTGCACGTGCTGCAGCACTCGGACCCGCTGGCAGAGCGCGTGGCCAGCGTAGTGGAGCCGCAACTCGACGTGGACATTGACGCGGCGTCGGCGCTTTCGGGGTCCGAAGTACGCATCGGCTACCCGTACCCGAGCGCACGGTTTGCGGCGATGGTCGACTCGATCCGTCGCAGCTGTGAACCGGCGGGCATCAGCGTTATCGACGTCACCGAGGGCGGAAAGACGCTCGCGGACCTTCCCCGCGCGGAGTACGACGAGTGGGGCAACGAAACGTGGACAGAGGGTGCGGCGGACGTGATCTTGCACGCTGAAGACCCGATGCGCGAGTACCCCGCGGCAAACAACCGGGCCCAAGACCTTGCTGCTCTGCGCGCCCAAGAAGGGTATTTGTGGGAGGAGTTGCCCTCCATTCCTCTTGCGGCCCAGCCCCGAACCTTCGCTGTGGACGGCGCAGTGCGTAACGTGGTGCCGTTCACAGGTCTCGCCGGCATCGGCTGGAACATGGACCGGTGGCAACTTTCCACGGACATTTCGGCCGAGAAATAACAGGAGAACGCAGCTCATGGCCCCCACACCTATCGACGGCAACCGTTATGCCACCGCCCGCGCCGCGCTGAATGACAAAATTCGCAAGGTCCCCGATTTCCCCGAGGAGGGCGTGCTTTTTGAAGATCTCACGCCCGTGCTGGCGGACCCTGCGGCGTTGAACATCGTCATCGCTGAGATGGCTACAGCGAGCCGCAAACTCGGCGCCGATCTCGTCGGCGGTCTTGACGCACGCGGGTTCCTGCTTGGTTCGGCCGTAGCGTACGAGCTGGGTATGGGCATCCTCGCCATCCGGAAGAAGGGCAAGCTGCCGCCGCCGGTGATTACGCAGGAATACACCACCGAGTACAGCACGGCTGCGTTGGAGATTCCAGCGGACGGCGTGGACGTCACCGGCAAGCGCGTCGTGCTCGTCGACGATGTGCTGGCCACCGGCGGCACCCTCGTCGCGGCGCGCAACCTCATCGAACGCGCCGGCGGCAGCGTTGCTGGATACGTCGTTGTCCTTGAGGTGGAAGGCCTGGGGGGACGCGAAAAGCTTGGGGACGCTCCGCTGGTGGTGCTGACCGAAGAGCACCCGGACGCAGCGTAGAATTACTGCTCTATCCGTTGGAGTAGTCCCTGTGATCGGAGCCTTGAAATGACCGACAAGCCGGTGAAGAAAACGGGTCCCTCGGTGCGCAGTATGTCAGCCCGTCTGGCACGTTCGCTGACCGGCAACGGCCGCTCCAGGATCAACCCGGTGCTCGACCCGCTTTTGTCGCTGCACCGGAAGTTTCACCCCAAGGCGGACGCGGAGCTCCTCGACCGCGCGTACCTCACCGCGGAGCGCTTGCACGAGGGCGTGTTGCGCAAATCGGGCGATCCGTACATCACCCACCCCCTCGCTGTGGCCACGATCTGCGCCGAAATCGGCATGGACACCACTACGTTGGTGGCGGCGTTGCTGCACGACACGGTGGAGGACACCGACTACTCGCTAGACGACCTCACCCGCGACTTCGGCCCTGAAGTGGCCAAGCTGGTCGACGGCGTGACCAAGCTGGACAAGGTCGCGCTCGGCGCGGCAGCGGAGGCCGAAACGATCCGCAAAATGATCGTGGCGATGGCGGAGGATCCGCGAGTGCTGGTGATTAAGGTCGCGGACCGCCTGCACAACATGCGCACGATGCGCTTCCTCCCGCCGGAAAAGCAGGCGAAGAAGGCGCAGGAGACCCTCGACGTGATCGCCCCGCTGGCGCACCGCCTCGGTATGGCGAGCGTGAAGTGGGAGCTGGAAGACTTAGCGTTTGCGATCCTGCAGCCGAAAAAATACGAAGAGATCGTCCGCATGGTGGCCGACCACGCGCCCTCGAGAGACCGCGCCCTGCGTGAGATCACCGATGTGCTGCAGCGTGAACTTTCCGCAAACGGCATTGAGGCGGAGGTGATGGGCCGGCCAAAGCACTACTGGTCCATCTACCAAAAGATGGCGGTGCGCGGCCACGACTTCAACGAAATCTTTGACCTCGTTGGCATTCGTGTGTTGGTGGATACGGTCAACGACTGCTACGCCGCGATCGGCGTGGTGCACTCGCTGTACTCCGTCATGCCGGGTCGCTTCAAGGACTACATCTCAAAGCCCCGTTTCGGCGTGTATCAATCGCTGCACACCACCGTGATGACCTCTACTGGTCGCCCGCTCGAGGTGCAGGTGCGCACCCACGAGATGCACTACAACGCTGAGTTCGGCGTAGCGGCCCACTGGCGGTACAAGGAAACGAAGGGCTCCCACAAGGGGGACCAGGCCGAGGTGGACCAGATGGCGTGGATGCGCCAGCTGCTGGACTGGCAAAAGGAGGCCGCGGACCCGAACGAGTTCTTGGACTCACTGCGCTACGACCTGACCAGCCAGCAAATTTTCGCCTTCACGCCCAAGGGCGATGTGGTGGATTTGCCTGCGGGTTCGACGCCAGTGGATTTCGCGTACGCCGTGCACACCGAGGTGGGCCACCGCTGCATCGGTGCCAAGGTGAACGGCAAACTGGTCACCCTGGAAACCGAGCTACAAAATGGCGACCGGGTGGAGATCTTCACATCGAAGGACCAGAGCGCCGGCCCGTCGCGTGACTGGCAGGACTTCGTGGTCTCGCCCCGTGCGAAGGCGAAGATCCGCCAGTGGTTTGCCAAAGAACGCCGCGAGGAGCAGCTCGAAGCTGGCCGCGACGCACTCGCCGCTGAGGTGCAGCGGGGCGGGCTGCCGATGCACCGGTTGTTCACAAATGACTCCATGCGCCAGGTGGCGACCCGGTTGCACTACCAGGATGTGGACGCGCTTTACACCGCCATCGGCGCCGGCAACGTTTCCACGCAGCATGTGGCGCACTTGCTCATGGACATGTTCGGCGGCGACGACGACGCTGTAGACGCGCTGACTGCCCGCACCCCGATGTCCGCCCTTGTGCGCCCGCAGACGAGCGGAGACGGGCCCGCCATCTTGGTAGAGGGCAGCCCCGATGTCATGGCCAAGCTAGCGAAGTGCTGCCAGCCGGTGCCTGGCGACGCGATCTTCGGCTTTGTCACACGCGGCGGGGGAGTCTCTGTCCACCGCGCCGACTGCACAAACGCGTCCAAGCTCAACGAGGAACCGGAGCGTTTGGTGGACGTGGGGTGGGCGAACCAGCGATCGTCTAGAAGCGCGTCGCGCGCCACAATCCAGCTCGAGGCACTGGACCGGAACGGCCTGCTCACGGAAACCACGGGTGTGCTCTCCGAGGCGAAACTCCCGATCTTGGCGATGTCCTCGCAGGCGGGTCAGGATCGCATTGCGACCATCCGGTTAACCATCGAAGTCTCTGACATCAAACAGCTGGGTTCGATCATGAACCAGATCCGCAACATCGAGGGCGTTTTCGACGTCTACCGCGTCACAGCCTAGCGGCGGTCTTAGGCACCCTCCTTCAACCTCGCGGCGGCGCAGGTGAACGGAGGGTGAAATTTTGATGTACGCGGGGTTATTTCCCCAGCGGAACACTTGCAGCGCACTCGTTTCACTCTGCGAAAACGGGGTACGCAGGCTACAAGTGAGGGACATCCGCACGAAGCCAAAGGAGTTCCCGTGTTCCACTTCCGCCGCGCCGGCGCCCTGATCGCCGCAACCACGACGACCGCAGTGGTGCTCACCGCAACCCCGTTCGCCGCCGCAGCCGAGGCCGACCAGGTCACCATCAACGTCGCCAACATCACCGACTTTCACGGCCGGCTGAAGGCGAACCCGTCTGAGGATAAAACGACGGGAGAACCGGTATGGAAAGCCGGCGATGAGATGGGAGCGGCCAACGTCGCGGGCATCATGAACTACCTGCGCCAGCAGAACCCGAACACGATTGTCACGTCCTCCGGGGACAACCAGGGCGGCTCCGCGTTCATCTCATTCATCTCCGACGACAAGTACACGATGGACTTCCTGAACGCCATGGGCACCGACGGTTCCGCCGTGGGCAACCACGAGTTCGACAAGGGCTACGAGGATCTCATCAACCGCATCGTCCCTGGCACGGACGATAAGCAGCTCGGCGCCAACATCTTCGTGGCTGGCAAGCAGCCGGTGCAGCCCTACACCATCGTGGAAAAGAAAGGTGTGAAGGTCGCCCTCGTCGGCACCACCTCCAACCTGACCCCGCAAAAGTCCAGCCCGGCCAACGTTGCAGGCGTGGAGTTCACCGACTCTGCCGAGCAGGTCAACATTGAGGCGAAGAAGCTCAAGGAAAGCAGCGAGGCCGACTTGGTCATCGCGCTCATCCACGACCCGGCGGACACAAGCGCGGCGAAGCTCAACCCGGAATACGTGGACTTTGCCTTCGGCGGCGACGACCACATCAGGCGTCTAGAGCTCAACCCTGACGGCACGGTGCCCTACGCGCAGTCCCACGAGTACGGCAAGGTCGTCACCGATATTGCTTTCACCTATGACAAGGCGAAGGACGAGCTCGTGAAGGTTGCGGGCCGGCAGATCGACGCGTCCCAGCTACAAGAGCTCGGCATCACCCCGGATCCGAAGGTTGAGGCGATTGTCGCGGAGGCCGATGAAAATGCCACAGAATTGGGCCAGAAGGTTGTCGCCACCATCGATGCAGACTTCAAGCGTGGCTCTAACCCCGACGACACGCCGGGGTCAAACCGTGGCACCGAGTCCACCGCGAACAACATGCTGGCCCAGTCCGCCGTCGCCGCACTTTCCGACTTCCTAGGTACCGAGATCGATTTCGGTGTCATGAACGCTGGCGGTGTCCGCGATGATCTTGCACAGGGCGAGGTGACCTACGAACAAGCGGCAGCAGTCCAGCCGTTCGGTAACAATATCGCCGTTGCGACCCTCTCAGGTGCCGCGATTAAGGAAGCCCTGGAGAACCAGTGGCGGACCGAGGAAGCCGCGGAGAAGTCCGGCCGCCCGCGCCTGGACATGGGCCTGTCCGACAACGTGTCGTACACCTACAATCCGAATGCAGAGCGCGGCAACCGAATCCTCGACATCAAGATCAACGGCGAGTCTGTGGACCCGAATGAGGACTACACCGTCGCGGCGTCGACCTTCTTGCTCGACGGCGGCGACGCCCTGATCAACGAAAACGAGGTCCGTAACCGCAACGACGTCGGCTACAACGACCTCCAGGCCTTCGTGGACTATTTGCAATCCGGTGAAGCCAAGGTCCGCGCCGGTCAGAAGGACGTCGGCGTGGTGCTCCCGGAGGGTGGCCTGAAGGCCGGCCAAAAGAACACCATTACGCTGACCTCCCTGAGTTACTCCTCCGAGGGCGAGCCGAAGGCCACTACCGTCACCGCCAAGCTGGGCGAGACCGAGGCGACGGCGGAAGTCGACAACGAAGTGACCGGCGCCGACAAGGGCCTCGGTGAGCAGGGCCGCGCGACGGTCGAGCTGGATATCCCGGCTGGTGTCTCTGGCGAGCAGACCCTGAATATCACCACCGACGCGGGTACCAACGTGTCGCTGCCGGTGACCGTCGACGGTGAGGGTGAGACCGGTTCGCCTACAGGAAAGGCCACCGATGCACGCCTCGGCATCATCCTCGGTGTGATCGCTGCAGTTCTGGCACTCATCCTCCCGCTCGTGTTCGCGTTCGAGATCGACGCGGTGCTCGGCCCGATCGCACGCATTAACCCTAGGTAGACGGATCAATAACAACGCCGCCGCTTCCTCCCCTGGAAGCGGCGGCGCGGTTGCGCGAGCTCGCCGGCGGACTACTTCACCGTTGCTTTCTCAATACGGACGTCCTCTGCCGGAGCCCCATCCTGCGCGCCGCCTTCAACGCCGGCCTCAGCGATCGCGTCCAAGGTGGCAAGGCCCTCGTCGTCGATCTGGCCGAAGTAGGTGTAGAGGGGAGGCAACACGGAATCGCCGTAGTTGAGGAAGAACTGGGAGCCGTTGGTGTCCAGCCCC
The DNA here is from genome assembly GCF_012396315.1 of Corynebacterium mucifaciens. Taxonomy (GTDB): domain Bacteria; phylum Actinomycetota; class Actinomycetes; order Mycobacteriales; family Mycobacteriaceae; genus Corynebacterium; species Corynebacterium mucifaciens. The sequence goes on from NZ_JAAXPF010000002.1 coordinate 88,532, forward strand.
GCGTTCGCCATCGCGATAGTGCCGCGGTCGTAGCGCTGCGGCTGGCCGGTCTGCTGCAGCATCATCGCCTTCGTCTGCCGCCGTTCTTCCTCGGAGGCGCCCTCGGGCACACCGGCCTCGGACAGGTCGACGGTGTCGAGCGCCTGGTCAGTGGGCAGCTCGTTGGCGAACTGGAAGCCCGGGCCGCCAGCGCCGGTGCCGTCCGGGTCACCGCACTGCAGCACCTTCAGGCCGTCACCGGTGGTCAGGCGGTGGCACACCGTGTCGTTGTAAAAGCCCTCCTGAGCCAGGTACTCAATGGCGTTGACCGTGCACGGTGAGGCGGCGCGGTCCAGCTCCATACCGATCGGGCCCTGGTTCGTCTCCAGCTCCACCGTGACAGTGCCCTCGGCGGAGACGTCGTCGGCGGGAGGCATTCCCGTGCCACCGTCCCCGTCCTCGTTGTAGGTGCAGCTCACGCTTGCCGGCAAGGCCTGCGCGCGCTGCGTGGCAATCGGCTCGTACTGGGAGGCATCGAATGCGTTCTCTTCAGCCGCCTCCGACTCAGCGGTAGTTTCCGACGCGGCCATGTCGTCGTCGCTGTCGTTGGTAGCGGCGAAATAGATGCCGCCGCCAATGAGGGCGATGACGGCCGCAGAGATGGCCGCGACAGACCAGGGGCGGGCCTTCTCTTTCCGGTCGCGCGACTCCAGTTCGCGCTCCAGGTTGGACAACGCTTCCTTGCCGCGCTGCTCGTTCGATGCCACTGGGCTTCACCTCGCCGTGTCGTTGGGGTGGGCGGAGCTGCCGTCGATACGCGACCGCCCATGAACGGCTAGTCAGCCTAGCAGGCGGGATATAGTGGCCGGCATGAGAATCACCGGTTTCGCCGCTGGACCGTTTCAGACTAACTGCTACGTGGTTGCTAACGGTGATCGCGCGATTGTGATCGACCCGGGCCTGGGCGCCCACGATGTTGTGGCGCGGCTTGCCGACGAAAAGGGTTTCACGGTTGAAGCCGTGGTGCTCACCCACGGCCACATCGACCACATCCGCGATGCGGCCGCCTTCGGCGTGGAGACGTTTGTGCACCCGGCGGACGCGTTCATGCTGCTGCGCGGCGACGGCGTCAGTGAGCAGGCGCGCGAGCTTCACGACGCCTCCGGCATGCAACCCATCGACAACCCAACACCGTTAGCGGACGGGCAGGTGCTGACGGTGGCGGGTCTGCAGCTGCGGGTGGTGCACGCGCCGGGGCACTCGCCTGGCTGCGTAATGCTGGTCGGCGACGGGGTAGTGTTTTCTGGCGACGTGCTATTCCGCGGGTCGATCGGACGCACGGACCTGCCGGATTCGGATCCGGCGCAGATGCGCGAAAGCCTCCGTGGGCCGGTGTGGGAGCTCGCTGCCGAGCTGCAGGTTTTGCCCGGCCACGGCGCGGCGACGACGGTAGAGCACGAGCGCGCCACCAACCCTTTCCTGCGCAAAGCCAACGCAGGACGCTAACGCGGGAGGCGGTAGCGCTGCACTAGACTTGCCCCCTGTGAGCGAGAACCAGAAGGACCACTTTCAGAAGCTTTCCGCCCCGAAGGGTGTGCCGGACTACGTGCCGCCGGAATCCGCGGCGTTTATCCGCGTCCGCGACGAGTTCGCGCGCCAAGCCCGGGTTGCCGGTTACCAGCACATCGAGCTGCCCGTCTTCGAGGACACTGCGTTGTTCGCCCGCGGCGTCGGCGAGTCCACGGACGTGGTGAGCAAAGAGATGTACACCTTCGAGGACCGTGGCGGTCGTTCTGTCACCCTTCGCCCAGAGGGCACCGCGGGCGTGATGCGCGCGTTTATCGAGCACAACATGGACCGCGGCTATCTTCCGGTGAAGTTGAACTACTACGGCCCGTTCTTCCGCTACGAGCGCCCGCAGGCCGGACGCTACCGCCAGCTCCAGCAGGTGGGGGTGGAGGCAATCGGCATGGATGACCCGTTGCTGGATGCGGAGGTCATTGCGTTGGCCGACCGTAGTTACCGCGCTATCGGGCTCACCGGTTTCCGCCTCGAGCTGACTAGCTTGGGCGACAAGCAATGCCGCCCGGCGTACCGCGAGAAGCTGCAGCAGTTCCTGTTCGACCTGCCACTCGACGAGGAAACCCGCCAACGCGCGGAGATCAACCCACTGCGCGTGCTGGACGACAAGCGCGAGGAGGTCAAAGCGATGACCGCCGATGCACCGCTCATGCTGGACTTCCTTTGCGACGAGTGCCGCGCGCACTTCGAGGCCGTGACCTCAGCGCTCGACAGCTTCGGCGTACCGTATGAGATCAATCCGCGCATGGTGCGTGGGCTGGATTACTACACCAAGACCACCTTCGAGTTCGTCCACGACGGCCTCGGCGCCCAATCCGGCATCGGCGGGGGCGGCCGCTACGACGGTCTGATGGCTCAGATTGGCGGACCCGACCTGTCCGGCATCGGTTACGGTCTCGGCGTGGACCGCGCTGTGCTCGCCCTCGAAGCCGAAGGCGTTGAGCTGGAGGGCGCCGACAGCCGCGTCGACGTGTTCGGCATCGCCATCGGCGACGACGCGAGGACGACAATGAGCAAGCTTATCGACGAGCTCCGCGCCGCAGGCGTCTCGGCCGACATGTCCTACGGGCAGCGCGGCCTGAAGGGCTCGATGAAGGGTGCCGACCGCGCCGGGGCGAAATTCGCCCTGGTGCTAGGGGAGCGGGAGCTGGAGGCCGGGGAGGTTGCGGTGAAGAACCTCGCCGATCACGCGCAGGAATCGGTAGCACTCGACGCTGAGGCGGTTATCCGGGCGGTGCGCTAGGCGCACTCAGCACTCGGTGATGTTCACCGGGAGACCGAGCTGCACGGCGAGACCGCCCATGGAGGTCTCCTTGTACTGCGTCATCATGTCGCGGCCGGTTGCGGCCATTGTCTCCACAACGTCGTCGAGAGTGACAATATTGGTGCCGTCGCCGAGCTTGGCCAGGCGGGCTGCGTTAATCGCCTTAACCCCGCCGATGGCATTGCGCTCGATGCAGGGCACCTGGACAAGGCCGCCGACTGGGTCGCAGGTCAGGCCCAGATTGTGTTCGAGCGCGATCTCCGCGGCGTTCTCCACCTGCTGGGGTGTGCCGTTGAGCACGGCGCACATGCCCGCAGCCGCCATGGATGACGCGGACCCGACCTCGCCCTGGCAGCCCACCTCGGCGCCGGAGATCGACGCATTGGTTTTGATGATCGAGCCGATGGCTCCGGCAGTGAGGAGGAACTCGCGGGCCCGTTCTGCCGTGAAGTCATCGGTGAAGTCGCGGCAGTAGTGCATAACCGAGGGGATGATGCCGGCGGCACCGTTGGTCGGCGCGGTGACAACTTGCCCGTGAGCGGCGTTTTCCTCGTTGACCGCGAGCGCGTACAGGTTCACCCACTCCATCGCATCTAGGCCGCGGGCGGTGGAGGCCTCGTATTCGGCGGTGAGGAGACGGTGCAGGCGGTTTGCCCGGCGCCTGACGTTCAAGCCGCCGGGCAGCACCCCCTCCGTCTTCATGCCGTGGGCGACACACTCTTGCATCACGTCCCACACGGCGTCGAGGTGCGCGTTGAGCTTGTCGCGGCCGTGGATCGACTCTTCGTTTTCCCGCATGATCTCCGCGATGCTCATGCCGGTTTCCGCGCAACGTTGCATCAGCTCAGCCCCGGTGTCAAAGGGATAGGGCACGGATGCGATCTCGCGGGCGGAGGCGACGCCGGATTCGTCTCGGTGTTCCTCCATCTCCCAGCGGTCCAAGATGAAGCCGCCGCCGACGGAGTAGAAATCCTCCCGCTCGGCCAGAATGCCACCGTTTTCATCCCATGCATCGAAGATGATGCAATTGGGGTGCGCCGCCACCGGCGCCGGATCGAACCTCAGCTCGTACTCCACAGTTCCAGCGGGGCCGGAGATCGTGCCGGTTGCCGGGATGGGCTCACCAGGCTTTGGCGCAATGTCCGCGGACGTGGTGGTGGGGGTGTAGCCGACCAGGCCGAGCAGCGCGGCGCGGTCGGTGCCGTGCCCGACACCGGTAGCAGCCAGGGAACCCCGCAGCTCGACAGCCACCTTCGCGGGGTAGGTATCAAGCTTGTCGATGAGGGCGATAGACGCGCGCATCGGCCCGACCGTGTGGGACGATGAGGGGCCGATGCCGATGCTGAACAGGTCGACGACGCTGACGAAGTTTGCTGACATGCCGTGGATGATACCGGACTGCGGTCTCCGCAGAGCCCGTCGCAAAGCGCAAGCTCATATCGCTTGCGCGAGAGCGGGGATGTCGGTGGCTCCGAGCACCGAGATGGGCTTTTGCGTGGATTTGCCGTGCTCCGTGATGATCGCGAGACGGGGTACCGCGCCCGACGGTAGCGGGGTGCTCAGCGCCTCGACGGCAGCGGCGGCTGTCACGGTGCGCCGGAGGAAAATCGGCTGATCCAGCTTGCCGCTGTGGGCGAGCACGTCCGCGACAGTCCCGGTTGAAATGGTGCCGTCGTCGCGTAGCTCGGCCGCGACCCAGCGCGCGATGGCGTTCGTGGTGAGAAGCCCGACGCACTCGCCACCGTCGTAGATGGGAAATTGCGCGAGCCCCTTCGAGGCGACGATGCCGAGGGGCTCTCGTATGTCGTCGTCGAGGGAGAAGCTGACCACCTGCTGGTGCTCAACGATCGCGAGCGCCGCCGTGGGGGCCAGCAGCGTGTCGCGCAACCGCTCAATCTGCGCAACCGTCTCCGGCAGGGGCTCCGCAATTGGCCGCAGGTCCTCGTACTCGCCGTGGCTAATCGCGTTACGGAGCTCCGCAAACTCCTGCAGCGTCTCGGACTGCTGCAACGTCAGCACTCCCTGCCTCGCCGCCAACCGGGCCAGCCATGAAAACGAGTCCGACTTTTTCGCCCCCAGCGCATCCCGGAGAAACCGTTCTATTGCGTTAAACGCAGCAAGAAACGGCACGGCGCGGTTGGTATCGGCATTGCTCATGCCGGCCACTGTAGCGCCGTGCCGTTGCAGCAAAAGGGCGAAAATTAAAGGCTAGCTCTTGTACACGCCGCGGTTGAGGGTGTCGCACGCGGACATTGCGCCGGATTCATACCCGGACTTAAACGCCTCCATGCGCTGCTCGGACGAGCCGTGGGTCCACGCATCTGGGTCAACCTGGCCGCCGGAGCGGCGCTGAATGTTGTCGTCGCCGATGGACTGTGCCGTTTGCAGTGCCTGCTGCAGCTGCTCGTCAGAAATGGGCTCAAGCGACGCGTTCTCGCCCCGGGAGGCGTGGTGCGCCCAGATACCCGCGTAGCAGTCCGCCTGCAGCTCCAGAGCGACAGCAGCGGAATCCTGGCCCGGGTTCTTGTAGTCGCTCAATCCGAGCGTGCCCTCCAAGTTCTGGATGTGGTGGCCGTACTCGTGCGCGGTGGCGTACTCCTGCGCCAGCGGGCCGTTGGAGCCGCCGAGCCTGCCGAGGTCGTCGAAGAAGCTCACGTCGAGGTACGCGGTGGTGTCGCGCGGGCAGTAGAACGGACCGGTGTCGGCGCTTGCAAAGCCGCAGCCGGTGTTCACGTCGTTCTTAAAAATGGTCATGTTCGGCTCGGTGAACTGGGTGTCGGACTGCGCCGGCAAGACCTGCTCCCAGATGGTATTCAGGGAACCCCACGTTGCTGCTGCGCGGCAGTCGTCATACTTGTTCGAAGAACCCGGCTCTTGGCAGTGTTCCAACGTGTAGTTGCCCTGGGACTGCGACTGGGTCTGGGAGCTGTCTTCGCCACCGAGTATCCCGTTGAACGCGCCGCTGAAGTACAGCAACGCCAGCAGCACCACAATCACAGCACCGCCACCGCCACCGCGAAGTAGCAGCGGCAGTAGCATCATGGCGCCCGATGGCAGGCCGCCACCGCCGCCTTGGCCAGAGCCCGAGCTTGTGCTGACGTTGCCACCCTGGCCTTGTGCGTAATCGCCTCTGAAAGTCATGCACAGAATTGTGCCAAATCACGCGTGCACGCGCGGGGTAGACCCAGCGCGGTTCCCGCCGTGAGAGGGGGCGGGCGCGCTATTTCGGCACGGCAGGTAAGATTTGCCAGGTTAGTTTTGCCATCACGTGGAAGGACGTGGAAACCGTGCTGCGCACTCACCTTGCGGGGAACCTGAATAAAGAACTCGACGGCCAGACAGTGACTCTCACCGGCTGGGTCGCACGTCGGCGCGACCACGGCGGCGTCATCTTTATCGACCTGCGTGACCGCTCCGGTCTTGCCCAGGTGGTCTTCCGCGAGTCCGAGGTGGCTGAGGCCGCGCACGACCTGCGCAGCGAGTACGTCATTCAGGTGACCGGCACTGTGGAGCCGCGCCCGGAGGGTTCCGCCAACCCGAACCTCGCATCCGGTGAGATCGAGGTCAATGTGACCGATCTGGTCGTGTTGAACAAGGCGGCCGCGCTGCCGTTCCAGATTGAGGATGCGTCCTCCAACGAGGTGGGCGAGGAAGCCCGACTGCGTTACCGCTACCTGGATCTGCGCCGGGAGCGGCAGGCGAAGGCGATGCGCTTGCGCGCGAAGGCGAACCAGGCGGCGCGGCGCGTGCTGGACAACCACGACTTCACTGAAATTGAGACCCCGACGCTGACGCGCTCCACCCCCGAGGGCGCGCGCGACTTCCTCGTACCGGCGCGCTTGAAGCCGGGTTCGTGGTACGCGCTACCGCAGTCTCCGCAGCTGTTCAAGCAGCTGCTCATGGTGGCGGGCATGGAGCGCTACTACCAGCTCGCCCGCTGCTACCGCGACGAGGACTTCCGAGCGGACCGTCAGCCCGAGTTCACCCAGCTTGACGTGGAAGCCAGCTTTGTGGACCAGGACGACGTCATCGCGCTGGCAGAGGAAATCCTGGTTGAGCTGTGGAAGCTTATCGGCTACGAAATTCAGACGCCGATCCCGCGCATGACCTACAAGGAAGCGATGGAGAAGTACGGTTCGGACAAGCCCGATTTGCGCTTTGACATCCCGCTGGTGGAGTGCACCGACTTCTTCAAGGACACCACGTTCCGTGTGTTTAAGGCCGAGTACGTCGGCGCTGTTGTGATGGACGGTGGCGCGTCGCAGCCACGCCGCCAACTCGACGCCTGGCAAGAGTGGGCGAAGCAGCGCGGTGCAAAGGGCCTTGCCTACATCCTTGTGCAGGAGGACGGCGAGCTGACCGGCCCCGTGGCTAAGAACATCACCGACGAGGAGAAAGCTGGCATCGCCGAGCACGTTGGTGCCAAGCCGGGCGACTGCATCTTCTTCGCAGCAGGCGAGACCAAGGCGTCGCGCGCACTGCTCGGTGCCGCACGAGGCGAAATCGCCCGCAAGCTCGACCTGATCAGGGAAGGCGATTGGGCGTTTACCTGGGTTGTGGACGCACCGCTGTTCGAACCGGCAGCAGACGCCACGGCGTCCGGCGATGTCGCGCTTGGGCACTCCAAGTGGACCGCAGTGCACCACGCATTCACCTCGCCGAAGCCGGAGTTCCTGGACAACTTCGAGCAGAACCCGGGCGAGGCGCTGGCGTACGCATACGACATCGTGTGCAACGGCAACGAGATCGGTGGCGGTTCCATCCGTATCCACCAGCACGACGTACAAAAGCGCGTCTTTGAGGTGATGGGTATCACCGACGAGGAGGCGGACGAGAAGTTCGGCTTCCTGCTGGACGCGTTCCAGTACGGCGCGCCGCCGCACGGCGGCATTGCGTTCGGCTGGGACCGTATCGTCTCGCTGCTGGGCGGTTTCGAGTCGATCCGCGACGTCATCGCATTCCCGAAGTCGGGCGGAGGCGTCGACCCGCTGACGGATGCGCCGGCCCCGATCCCGGCAGAGCAGCGCAAGGAGACCGGTGTGGACTTCAAACCGAAGAAGGCCACGGAGACGGCCGGCGACGAGGTCGAGGCTGCCGGCGCCGAGAAGTAGGCCACCCATGGCAGATACGCCGGAGATCATCCGCGTCGCCGCCGACATCTTGACAAAGCGGTATGGCGGGAAGCAGGAGCTTGTCGACGTCGAGCGGCTTGACGGCTCCGGTGTCGCCGAGGTGTACCGCGCTAGGGTGGTGAATAACCCGTTCTTCCAGCACCGCTCGGTGGTGGTGAAGCGCTCGCCGGCGTCGGGTGACGAATTGGTGGACGCTGCGTTCTTGCGCGAGACAGTGGCCTACCAGTTTGCGACGTCGCTAAGCCCGAGCGCTCGGCCGGGACCAGTCCTTCTGGGCTACGACACAGCCCAGCGCGTGCTCATCATCTCCGACTTGGGCGATGGCCGCACGCTGGCGGACGCCCTGCGTGCCGCGGATGAAGCCACGCACACCGACATCCTGCGCAAACTCGGCAGGGCGCTGGGCATGATGCACGCCGGCACAGCGGACGAGGAAGATGCCTTCAACGTTTTGTTGCAGCGCATGACCCGTTCACGGCCGAACTCCGCCAACCTGCAAAAGCTCCGCGACCGCCTGCTGTCGCACCGGATCCGCATCGGCGTCAACGTGCTCGAGGGTGCTGGCGTGGCAATCCCCTCTGAGGTGCGCATCGCGGCGTCCAACGTGCAAAGCCGCTTGCTGCGCGGCGGGATGCGCGCATTCACCCCGTTCGATCTCACCCCAGACAACATCGTTGAGACCGACAGTGCCTTCCACTTCTTGGACTACGAATGGGCGGGGTACAGGGATGTGACCTTCGACGTGGCCTTCGTTGTGGCCCGCTTCCCGGCGTTTCTCGCCGCGCAGCCGTTTAGCGCCCAGGCCACAGAGGCGTTTGTGGATGCCTGGGTGCGCGAGGTGCGCGACGTGTGGCCGAGCGTGCAGCACCCAGACACGCTGCAGGCGCGTATCACGGCCGCCTTGATCGGATGGGCGATGAGCAGTGTCGCGTTACTGGACCCGTTGAGCTTGTCGGAGCTGGCGGAGCACGACGAGCAACTCCGGGCAGATTTTGTAGCAGCCGGGGTCGACGTGCCCTCGCCTGACCTGGGCGGCGCGCTCGAGGCGGGCGTTTCAGGGCCGGACAGTGCACACGACGTGCTGCGGCCGCCCTCGCAAGGCCCGTTTACCGTAGATGAGGCGTTGGTGCGGCGCGATCTGCGCGAGACGTTTGAGTCGCTCGCCGCGTTTGCAGACGCAGGCGCAGACCCTGCGTACCGCACAATCTACGAGTTCGCGCAGTCGTTGGCGGAGCGGCTGCGGTAGAGGACACAGATGGAGCAAGAAGGGCTTTTCGCGGCGACAAGCGGGCAGGATCAACCAGCTGCAACCGGCAACCGCGGCACAACTTTTTTCGAGGCGGGAGCGAGTGCGCCGCTTGCCGCTCGAATGCGCCCGCGCTCGTTGGACGAGGTGGCGGGGCAGCGGCAACTGCTCAGCGAAGGCAAGCCGCTTCGCAGGCTCATCGACGGCTCGGGTGCGGCCTCGGTGATCCTGTACGGCCCGCCGGGCACCGGCAAGACCACGATCGCCTCGCTCATCGCGTCGGCGATGGGGCAAAACTTCGTTGCGCTCTCCGCGCTCTCGTCCGGGGTGAAAGAAGTTAGGGCGGTCATCGACGAGGCGCGGCGCGACCTTATCCGTGGTGAAAAAACGGTCCTGTTCATCGACGAGGTGCACCGGTTTTCCAAGACCCAGCAGGACGCGTTGCTCGCGGCAGTGGAGAACCGGACTGTCCTGCTGGTAGCGGCGACCACAGAGAATCCGAGTTTCAGTGTGGTCGCGCCACTGCTGTCGCGTTCCTTGCTGCTAAAGCTGGAGTCGCTGGATGCAGATGACTTGCGTGCCGTGCTTGACCGGGCGTTGGCGGACGAGCGCGGTTTCAACGGGGCGTTTGTGCTTGACGACGCTGCACGCGAACAACTCGTCCTCCTCGCCGGCGGCGATGCCCGCCGGGCGCTGACCTACTTGGAAGCCGCCGCGGAGGCCGTGCAGCCGGGCGAGACGATCACGATCGACACGGTGAAGGAAAACGTCAACCGGGCGGTGGTGCGCTACGACCGCGACGGGGATCAGCACTACGACGTCGTCAGCGCCTTTATCAAATCCATCCGCGGATCCGATGTCGACGCTGCGTTGCACTACCTGGCGCGGATGATCGAGGCAGGGGAGGACCCGCGCTTCATCGCGCGTCGGTTAGTCATCCACGCCTCCGAAGACATTGGCATGGCTGACCCGACCGCGCTGCAGACTGCGAACGCGGCCGCGAACGCCGTGCAGTTCATCGGCATGCCAGAGGGGAGGCTGGCGCTAGCACAGGCAACTATCCATTTGGCCACGGCACCGAAGTCGCCGTCGGTCATCCAGGCTGTCGACGCGGCACTCGCCGACGTGCGGGCCGGAAACGCGCCGCCCGTGCCGGCGCACCTGCGCGACGGCCACTACGAAGGTGCGAAGGCGATGGGCAACGCCGTGGGGTACGTCTACCCGCATGATGACCCGAAGGGCGTCGTCAAGCAGCAGTACATGCCTGACGGTTTGGAGGATGCGGTGTATTACCGCCCCACCGAGCACGGCGCCGAGCGACGGATCCACGACTTCATCGGTAGACTTCGCGCGCTCGTCCGCGGACGGTGAACCCGGCGGCCGCGGCGGCGCGGGGTAGAGTAAGCCCGGATAAAAAACGGCGCTGCTGAAAGGACGACCACGCGTGCAGACCCATGAGATCCGAGAGCGGTTCACCAACCACTTCGTCGAGGCTGGACACACCCCGGTGCCGAGCGCCTCGCTGATTCTGGACGACCCGACGCTGCTGTTCGTCAACGCGGGCATGGTGCCGTTCAAGCCGTACTTCCTGGGCGACCAGACCCCGGACTTTGCAAACGGCACCGCCACTTCGATTCAAAAGTGCGTGCGCACCCTTGATATTGAGGAAGTGGGCATCACCACCCGCCACAACACCTTCTTTCAAATGGCCGGCAACTTTTCATTCGGCCAGTACTTCAAAGAGGGCGCGATCACGCACGCGTGGAACCTGCTCACGGGCACCGTGGACGACGGCGGGCTTGGGTTGGACCCGGAGCGTCTCTGGGTCACCGTGTACCTGGATGACGACGAAGCCGCTGGTATCTGGCGCGACAAGGTGGGCGTGCCGGAAGAGCGCATTCAGCGCATGGGCATGGAGGACAACTTCTGGTCCATGGGCATCCCGGGACCGTGCGGGCCGTGCTCAGAGATCTACTACGACCGCGGTCCCGAATACGGCAAAGACGGCGGCCCGATCGCCGACGACAACCGCTACATGGAGATTTGGAACCTCGTGTTCATGGAATCCATCCGTGGCGAGGGCGATAAAAAGGGCAACTTCGAGATCGTCGGGGAACTGCCGCAGAAGAACATCGATACCGGCATGGGCATTGAGCGCGTGGCGTGCCTGCTGCAGGGCGTGGACAATGTCTACGAAACTGACCTGCTGCGACCGGTCATTGACGCGGCCGTAGACCTCACCGGCTCCAAGTACGACGCGGGAAACAAGGACGACGACGTGCGCTTCCGCGTCATCGCCGACCACGCCCGTACCGGAATGATGATCATTCTCGACGGCGTCACCCCGTCGAACGAGGGGCGCGGCTACATCCTCCGTCGGCTGCTGCGCCGCATCATCCGCTCTGCACGCTTGCTCGGTGCGGCCGGCCCCGTGATGGAGACCTTCATGAACACCATCATGGACACCATGACCCCGTCGTTCCCGGAGATCGCGGACAACCGCGAGCGCATCCTCCGCGTGGCTGTTGCAGAGGAAAAGGCGTTCTCCAAGACGCTTGAGGCGGGCACGACGCGTTTCGACGAGGCGGCCTCTGCCGTCGCCGCCTCTGGCGCCAAAGTTCTCCCGGGCGCCCAGGCATTCGAGCTGCACGACACCTACGGTTTCCCGATTGACCTGACGGTGGAAATGGCGCGCGAGGCCGGGCTGGATGTGGATATGGCGGCTTTCGATGCCGCGATGCAGGAGCAGCGTGAGCGGGCGAAGGCGGACAACAAGGCGAAAAAGCACCGCAACGTAGACGAGTCGCTCTACCGCGAATGGGTGGATGCGAACCCGACCGAGTTCGTCGGGTACGACCAGCTCGTCCACGACGCCACGGTGATTGGTCTGGTGCGAGGCGGCGAGAAGGTCGGTGAGGTCTCCCAGGGCGACGAGGTTGAGGTGATCCTCGATGTGACCCCGATGTACGCCGAATCCGGCGGCCAGATGGCGGACCGTGGCCGCCTAGTCATGGGCGACACCATCCTCAACGTCAACGACGTCCAGCGCGTGGGGAAGAAGCTCTGGCTGCACAAGGCCACGGTGCAAAACGGTGGGCTGGACCTGGGCTCCACTGTCACCGCAGAGGTGGACGGCGCTTGGCGCCACGGTGCGCGCCAAGCGCACTCCGCAACCCACCTGATTCACGCCGCTATCCGGCAAGTGCTGGGCCCGACGGCGGTCCAGGCTGGCTCGTTGAACAAGCCGGGCTACTTGCGTTTCGACTTCAACTACACCGAGCAGCTCACTGAGGCGCAGCTGCAGGAGATCGCCACCATCACCAACCAGGCCGTGGACGCCGACCTTGAAGTCAACACGATCGAGACATCGCTCGAGCGCGCGAAAGAAATGGGAGCGATGGCACTGTTCGGTGAAAGCTACGGCGACAAGGTGCGTGTGGTGGAGATCGGCGGGCCGTTTTCGATCGAGTTGTGCGGCGGTACCCACGTCGCGCACTCGTCCCAGATCGGCCCGGTCGCAGTGCTGGGCGAGTCCTCGGTGGGATCCGGCGCCCGCCGCATTGAGGCCTACTCCGGCATGGATTCCTTCAGGTTCCTGTCCAAGGAGGCCGCGCTCGCATCGGGCCTGGCTGCCGAGCTGAAGGCGCCGACCGACCAGCTCCCGGACCGCATCGCGCAGCTCACCGAGCGTCTGCGGGCCGCAGAGAAGGAAATTGAGAATCTGCACAGGCAGCAACTCCTCGCGTCCACCGCAACCCTGGCCAACGAGGCTCAGACGGTCGGCGCGCACCGTGTCGTCGCAAAGCAGCTGCCAAACGGCATCACCACCGGCGACCTGCGCACGATTGCGAACGACCTGCGGGGCAAGCTGCAGGCGGAGGACGCGGTGATCGTGCTGATGTCCGAAGTCGACGGCAAAGTTTCTCTCGCCGCTGCGGCGACGCAGCAGGCGGTCGCGTCAGGCGTCAAGGCCGGTGACTTGGTGCAACTCGTTGGCCAGTACATCGACGGCAAGGGCGGCGGCAAGCCCGACCTCGCCCAGGGCACCGGCTCCCGCGCCGGCGGCATCGACGACGCCCTGCGCGCGGTGCGGGAGTCGCTGGCCGGGTAAGCCTTCGTGGATGGCGTGACACGCCGAGGCTGCGACCGGATGGACCCACAGGGAACAGTTAGGTTTAACCGAGGTCAGTCAAGGAAAGTCGCGGGATGCCGCGTGTCTGAAGCGGAGAGGGAACACGGATGAAGGTGCAGCCAGATACCCCGGGTCGCGATGACCCGGGGTCCGGTCGCCGCCTTGGCATCGACGTGGGCACCGTCCGCATCGGTGTGGCGTCGTCCGACAAGGACGCGACGCTGGCCACGCCGGTTGAGACGGTACGCCGTGTCACCGGGTTCAAGGACCGCGATGGTGAGGACATTGAGCGCATTCTCGAACTCATCGCTGAGTACGAGGCGGTCGAGGTCGTCGTCGGGTTGCCGGCGAACCTCAACGGCGATGGGTCGCGCAGCGTGAAGCACGCCAAAGAAATTGCTTTCCGCATTCGGCGTCGATGTGACGTGCCGGTGAAAATGGCCGACGAACGGTTGACCACCGTCGCTGCTACCCAGTCCTTACGCGCCTCTGGCGTCCGCGAGAAAGATGCGCGCTCCGTCATCGACCAAGCGGCGGCGGTGGAGATTCTGCAATCCTGGCTTGACGGCCGCAAGAACTACCTCAAGGAGAATTAATCTTGTCCACACGCCAAGCCGCCATGCGGCGAACTCGAAACACCGCGGTGTTGGTCGCGTCGCTCCTGTTGATTATCGGGCTCGTCGCGTGGATCGCTATCACCCGCGGGAGTTCAGCGTCCGATTTCGAAGGCGCCGGAAACGGCGAGGAGCAGGTTGTGCAGATTCAGGACGGCGCGAGCCTGTCCGAGCTCGGCCCGGAACTCGTGGACCGCGGCATCGTCGCGTCCGACAACGCCTTCCAGACCGCTGCCGCAAACAACCCGAACGCGGACAACATTCAGCCGGGCTTTTACCGGCTCCAGGGGGAAATGAGCGCTGAGTCCGCTGTAAACGCGCTGTTGGATCCGCAGCAGCGTGTCACGCCGCTTCAGGTCTACGGCGGCGCGACGCTGATGGACATCAACATCCTCGGTGGTCAAACACGCCTGGGCATCCTCTCCATGATCCAGCAGTCTGCGTGCGGCGAGAAGCCGGCGGCGGATTGCGTGAACCTGGAAGACCTTAACAAGGCCGCCGCCGACGCCGACCCGGCTGCGCTCGGTGTGCCGGAATGGGCGCGCGAGGCTGTAGGCGGGCGCGCGGGCGACGCGAAGCGTCTGGAGGGACTCATCGCCCCTGGCGAGTACATCATCGACCCGCACGCAAGCGCCGAGGAGATTCTCACCGACCTGATTACCCGGTCTGCCAAGCAGTACGACTCCACCGACATTGTCGGTCGCGCCAAGAACGTGGGTCTGACCCCCTACGAGCTGCTCACCGCGGCGTCGCTGGTTGAACGCGAAGCCCCCGCCGGCGAATTCGACAAGGTTGCGCGCGTGATTCTTAACCGGTTGGACGAGCCCATGCGCTTGGAGTTCGACTCCACGGTCAACTACGGGTTGCCGTCGGTGGAAGTCGCGACCACAGACGAGGACCGCGCCCGCGTGACGCCGTGGAACACCTACGCCATGGACGGGTTGCCGCAGACGCCGATTGCGTCGCCGTCGATCGAGGCCATTGAGGCGATGGAGAATCCTGCGGAGGGCAACTGGCTCTTCTTCGTCACCGTGGACAAGGACGGCACGACAATCTTCAACGACACCTTCGAGCAGCACCTCAACGACACCCAGCGTGCGGTTGATTCGGGCGTGCTGGATTCCCAGCGGTAGCGATGGGGATGATTCATCGCGCCGCAGTGCTTGGGGCGCCCATTGAGCACTCGTTGTCTCCGGTGCTGCATAATGCCGGCTACGCCGCAGCAGGGCTTGGCGACTGGGAGTACACCCGCATGTTGTGCGAAGCGGATCAGTTGCCGCGCGTCGTGGAGGAGGCAGACGACGCGTTCCGGGGCTTCTCTGTGACCATGCCGTGTAAGTTCGCCGCGCTCGAGGTTGCCGACGAAGTGACAGATCGCGCACGAGAGATCGGCTCGGCCAACACGCTCACGCGCGTTGGCAGCGGCTGGCGCGCCGACAACACCGACTGCGAGGGCGTCATAGTCGCTCTGCGCGAACTGCTCGGGGAAAGGAGCCCGCAACGAGCGGTGCTCGTGGGAGCCGGTGGCACGGCACGCGCGGTGATGTGGGCGCTTCGCGAAATCGGATGTGAGCAGGTGACCATCGTCAACCGCTCGGACCGCTCCGGTGAGTACGCCGAGCTTTCGGACGGCATGGACGTCCGGTTCCGCGCCCTTGGGGCCGATCTTGCTGAAGTTTGCATGGATGCGGATGTTCTAGTTTCCACAGTCCCCGCCGACGCCCTGGCTTCCTACGCCTCGACGCTCGGGCACGCGCCCGTGTTCGATGTGATCTATAACCCGTGGCCGACGCCGCTCGCCACCCGAGCGGCATCGAACGGCTACCCGGTGGTGGGCGGCTTGTCGATGCTCGCGGGACAGTCCTACGCCCAATTCGAGCAGTTCACCGGCTTGGAGGCACCCCGGGACGCAATGCGGAACGCGCTCTTGCGCCACTGGGAGCAGACCCACTAGCGTCTCCGCCATGGGGACAGGGGGATTGCCCATTGCTGTTGGCGTAGCCGCGTGTGCGGCATGGTCCGTCGCGCTCGCCGCAACGGATATGAGGGTTCGGCGTCTGCCTGACCCCCTCACAGTGCCGCCCGCGCTGGTTGCTGTGGTCGCGTGTGGCTGGCATCCGGCGTGGTGCTGGGGTCTCATCTGGCCGGTGCTGTACTTGGTATCCGGTGACGGGATTGGCGGGGGAGACGTGAAGCTGGCAATCTCGCTCGGCGTCGCCTGCGCAGCTGCCGGCGGGCTGGTGAGCACAGTCGCCGCCATGGGCATAGCTGGCTCCATGACAGCGGTTGCCGCCTTGTGCACTGGCCGCCGGTCGGTCCCTCATGGGCCGTCGATGCTGTGCGCGGCCTGGATGGTGGTTGTGTGCTGTGGCATGTATTCGGGGGTTTGAGGGACCCGGCGGGGATGGCTTATGCAAGAATATCGCCATGCTTCGTTGGACAACGGCCGGTGAATCGCACGGCCAAGCCCTCATCGCAATGGTGGAAAACGCCCCGGCAGGTCTTCCGGTGCGGAAGGAAGAGATTGCGCACCAGCTAGCGCGCCGCCGCCTTGGTTATGGCCGCGGCGCCCGCATGAAGTTTGAAGCAGACGAACTGACGCTGCTCACCGGTGTCGTGCACGGCACGTCGATAGGCAGCCCTATTGCCATCCAAATCGGCAACACGGAATGGCCAAAATGGACCACGATTATGTCCGCCGAGCCCGTGGACATGGATGACCCAGAGGTGGCGAAGGCCATGTCCTCCGGGCGCGGAGCTACCCTGACGCGGCCGCGGCCGGGCCATGCCGATTTCGCTGGCATGCTCAAGTACGGCTTCGATTCCGCCCGCCCGGTGCTCGAGCGCTCGTCTGCACGCGAGACTGCAGCGCGGGTGGCCGCCGCGACTGTGGCCCGCAGCTTCCTCCGGGAGACCCTCGGGGTGGAGGTGTTTTCCCACGTGGTCTCCATCGGCGAGTCGGCTCCGTATTCGGGCCCGCTCCCGAGCTTCGCCGACATTGAGGCCATCGACGCATCGCCGGTCCGTGCCTACGACAAGGAGGCGGAAGCGGACATGGTCGCTTGCATCGAGGCGGCGAAGAAGGACGGCGACACGCTGGGCGGCGTCGTGGAGGTGATCGTCGACGGCCTGCCAATTGGCCTTGGTTCGCACGTCTCGGGCGAGCGTCGTCTCGATGCGCGTCTCGCGGGCGCGCTGATGGGCATTCAATCCGTCAAGGGCGTCGAGGTTGGTGACGGATTTGCGGAGGCACGTCGCCGTGGTTCCCAGGCGCACGACGAGATGGTACGGGGTGAGGGCGGCATCTCTCGGTCCACCAACCGGGCTGGCGGCCTCGAGGGCGGCATGACCAACGGCGAGCAACTGCGTGTCCGGGCCGCCATGAAGCCTATTTCCACCGTGCCCCGGGCGCTCAAAACGGTGGATATGGCTACAGGCCAACCTGCGACGGGGATTCACCAGCGTTCGGATGTGTGCGCGGTTCCAGCTGGCGGAGTTGTTGCCGAAGCGATGGTCGCGCTCGTACTCGCGCAGGCAGTTTCGGAAAAGTTTGGCGGCGACACGGTGGAGGAAGTGCGCCGCAATGTTGAGGCGTACCGTGCGTACGTCGCTGACCGGCTCGCATTCGCACAGGAGGAGGAGCAGGAATGACCACCCCGACCGGGGGATCGCCCGCAGACATCGTGAACGATGTGGTGGATGACAGCACTTTCGACAACGCAACCCCCTTCAATGAGCACGACGCCCCCAGTGCAACGGAGTTGGTCGCAGCGGCGCCTGCAATGGTGAACTCGGCTCCCCGTGTGGTGCTCGTGGGCCTGCCCGGATCGGGTAAATCCACCATCGGGCGCAGAGTCGCAAGCGCCCTCAACCTCCCCATCGTTGATTCCGATGTGCTGATCGAGCAGGGGGAGGGCAAAGCGTGCGGCGAGGTGTACGCCGAGCTTGGCGAGGGGGCGTTTCGCGAGCTGGAAATCGGCTACGTCGCCCGCGCGTTGGCCACCGGGGGAGTAGTCAGCCTCGGCGGCGGCTCCGTTGTCACGGAGGAGGTGCGCGCGCTGTTGCAGCGCCACACCGTGGTGTGGATTGACGTCAGTGCGGAGGAGGGCATTCGGCGCACCGCCGACGACAGCACCCGCCCGGTGCTCGATGGGGAGGACCGGGAACAGCGGTACCGGGAGCTCGTGGTCGAACGGGAGCCGTACTACCGCGAGGTCGCAACGTTCCGCGTGCGTACGGACGAGCGTCCGCCGCAACGCGTGGTGGCGGAGATCCTCGGGTTCATCGAGGCGGATTAAAGAAGAAGGGCGTGCCACATGGCTGTCGTAGAAGTCACGGGTGCGAACCCGTACTCGATCCACATCGAGCGCGATAACTTGGCTGATGTCGCGCAGCGCGTCGCCGAGGTCGGAGCACGACGCGCGTTGATCGTGCACCAGGCGCCGTTGCAACCTGTTGCACAGCAACTGTCGGCGCTCGTCAAGGCGGAGGGTGCCGAGCCTGTCGCAGTCTGCGTTCCGGACGCGGAGGCGGGTAAAGACCTGCAAGTGTTGGCGGGCCTGTGGGACACGCTCGGTGAGAAAGCCTTCTCGCGCCAGGATGTCGTCGTGGGCCTGGGTGGAGGAGCTGTCACGGACCTCGCGGGATTCGCCGCCGCAACGTGGATGCGGGGCATCAAGGTCGTGCAGGTGCCAACCACGCTGCTGGCCATGGTGGATGCGGCGGTCGGTGGGAAAACCGGCATCAACACCGCTTCCGGCAAGAACCTCGTCGGCGCGTTCCACGAGCCGGATAGCGTGTTCATCGACTTGGGCCGCATTGATACCCTGCCCCACGCCGAGGTGGTTTCGGGCTCGGCGGAACTGATCAAGACCGGTTTTATCGCTGACCCGCGAATCCTCGAGCTTTACCAGCAAGGACCCCGAGAGCACTGGCCTGAACTGGTGGAGCGCTCCGTTGCAGTCAAGGCGAACGTGGTGGGCCAGGACCTGAAGGAGTCGGGTCTGCGAGAAATTCTCAACTACGGCCACACACTCGGTCACGCGATTGAGCGACGGGAGAATTACACCTGGCGTCACGGCAACGCGGTCGCGGTGGGCATGATGTTTGTCGCGCACCTCGCGCAGCGCCGGGGACTTATCGACGAAGCGTTGGTTGCCCTCCATGAGCAGATCCTCACGGGCGCCGGGCTGCCCACCCGCTACGAGGCGGGGGCGTTTGATGAGCTCTACGACGCGATGTTGCTGGATAAGAAGAACCGTGACGGGCGCATCCGTTTCGTTGTCCTTGACGGTCTCGGGTCCTGCGCCCGGCTGGAAGACGCGACGGTGGAAGAGATGCGCGAGGCCTACGAGGCGATTTCGGAGTAGCGATGAACATCCTTGTGCTTAATGGTCCCAATTTGAACAGGCTGGGAAAACGTCAGCCGGAGATCTATGGGTCGGTGACGCTTGCTGACGTCGAGAAGCAGTTGCTCGAGCGCGGCGCCGAGCTCGGCGTGGACGTGGAATGCCGCCAGTCCAACCACGAAGGCGAGCTGATCGGCTGGGTCCACGAGGCAGCGGACAACGGGTGGGCCGTGATCATCAACCCCGGCGGATTTACCCATACCTCCGTCGCGCTGCGCGACGCGCTGGTAGAACTGGAAGATCACCACGGCTTTATCGAGGTGCACATTTCAAACGTGCATGCACGCGAGCCGTTTAGGGCGCACTCCTACCTGTCGCCGATTGCCAAAGGCGTGATCGCGGGGCTGGGGGTGGACGGCTACCGGCTCGCGCTCGACTACTACGCAAGGAGGCTCTGATGGCACTGGCAGACACCCGATTTGAGGATCGCCGCCGCAAACTGTCCACGAAGCTGGCGGAGCGCCGTATCGACGACATGCTGGTCACGCACCTGACCCACGTGCGGTATCTTTCCGGCTTTTCGGGCTCGAACGGCGCGATGCTGGTGTCGAAGGACCGCACCGCCGCCATTGCCACCGACGGGCGGTACACCACGCAGATCGCTGAGGAAGTGCCGGACATCGAAGCAACGATCGAGCGCAACGTCGCTGTAGCCATGCTGTCCAAGGCTGCGGACGGCCACCGCGTTGGCTTCGAGGCCGATTACGTCTCTGTTTCGTTGCTGGAGAAGTTGCGTGAGGCGTGCCCAGACGGCGTAACCCTCGTACCGGTTAGCGGTGTCATCGAAGATATCCGCCTGACAAAGGACAACGTAGAACTCACCCGACTGACGGAAGCCGCCGAGCTTTCTGTCCGGGCGCTGGACGAGCTTCTAAGCGCGGGGGAGCTGCGGGCGGGTCGCACCGAACGCGAGGTCGCCGCGGACCTGGAGTACCGCATGCGGGTGCTGGGCGCAGAGCGCGTCAGCTTCGACACGATCGTCGCGTCGGGGCCGAACTCCGCCAAGCCGCACCACGGCGCAGGCGACCGCGTCATCGCTGAGGGCGACTTGGTCACCATCGATTTCGGCATGCACCGCCTCGGGTTCAACTCGGACATGACGCGCACGTTTGCAATCGGTGAGATCGGATCGCTCGAGCGCGAGATTTACCAGGTCACCCTCACCGCGCAGCTTGCCGGCGTCAAAGCCGCAGTGACCGGTGCGAAACTGGCGGACGTGGACAAAGCCTGCCGCGACGTGATCGAAGACGCGGGGTATAGGGAGTACTTCGTGCACTCTACGGGTCACGGCGTGGGCTTGGACGTCCACGAGGCCCCCAGCGCCGCGAAGACGGGCGACGGCACGCTGGCGGAGGGCATGACCCTGACCATCGAGCCGGGCATTTACATTCCCGGTAGGGCCGGCGTGAGAATCGAAGACACGCTTATCATCACCGCTGCTGCTCCGAAGGTCATCACGGACTACACCAAGGATTTGACCGTGCTGTAACATTGCTGTGTTTGCACACGCCCCGACACTCCCAGGAGGAAGGTACCCATATGGCAACTACCGCCGATTTTAAGAACGGCCTGGTGCTGAAGAACGAAGGCAAGCTGCAGCAGATCATTGAGTTCCAGCACGTCAAGCCCGGAAAGGGCCCGGCGTTCGTGCGCACCAAGCTGAAGGACGTCGTCTCCGGCAAGACTGTGGACAAAACCTTCAACGCCGGCGTCAAGGTGGAAACCGCAACGGTTGATCGCCGCGACATGACGTACCTCTACAACGACGGCACCAACTACGTTGTCATGGACGACAAGACGTACGAGCAGTACGAGCTTCCGGCCGACAAGTTCGGCGAGTCCGCTCGCTTCCTGCTGGAGAACATGCGCGTGCAGGTGTCGTTCCACGAGGGCGAGGCGCTGTTTGCAGAGCTGCCGATCTCCGTCGACCTGAAGATTGAGCACACCGAACCGGGCCTCCAGGGCGATCGCTCCACCGGCGGCACCAAGCCGGCGACGCTGGAAACCGGTGCCGAAATCCAGGTTCCGCTGTTCTTGGAGACGGGCAACGTGGTCAAGGTGGACACCCGCACCGGCGACTACCTGTCCCGCGTGAACAACTAATGCCCGATTACAAACGTCACGGCGCGCGGTACCGCGCGCGTCGCCGGGCAGTGGACATCCTCTTCGAGGCAGAAACCAGGGACCTTGACCCGGTAGCGGTGGTAGAAGACCGGGTGCAGCTTGCGAAGAACCCCGCGAATGCCGTTGCACCGGTCGCGGAGTACACCCGCACAATCGTCTCTGGCGCTGCGGAGAAGCTGGACGATCTCGATGACGCGATCGAACACCACCTCTCTGCGGACTGGGAGTTGTTCCGCCTGCCAGCGGTAGACCGCCAAATCCTCCGCGTTGCGGCGTGGGAGATTCTGTTCAACGACGAGGTCGACGCGCCCGTCTCCATCAAGGAAGGCGTGGAGATGGCGGCGGAATACTCCGGAGCAGATGCTGCCCCGTACATCAACGTTGTGTTGGACGGTATCGCCCAGCGCTCAGCCACCAACGCGCCTTTCGCGGGGGAAGAGGCGGAGGATGCCTACCCCGTGGAGGAGGACTCTGACGCCGAAACACTAAAGGCCAGCAAAGCGCCAGAGTGCGGGTCTGATGAGGTACAGCCGGACGTGGCACAGACGCTGGGTGAGCAACTTGAGAACGGAAACGCGGAAGCAGAAAGCGCTGAAGAGGCGCGACAAATCGCAGCGTCCACGGAGGACGTGGAGCCGGGTGCGGACGACACCCGCAGCTAGCGCAATCTAGTGATGCACAAGAGAGGTTGAGCGACTTCCGGAACGGGAGCGTTGCTCAGCCTCTTTTCCAATTCGTAGCCGCCAAGGCGGGGGCTAAGCGAGAAAGGAACCGACATGTCCAAACTGACTGTCGAGGAAGCGGAGCAGTTCAAGGTCGGCCCCAATTTCCAGTTGGCGAATGTCAATCCAGCGGCAACACCGGGCGTCTCGGACGTCGATGACGCGTTCCATGAATACGATGAGCAACTTTCACAGCTGCAGGAAAAGCTCTACGCCAACGGCCGAGCAGGCAACGACAACGCAGGGTCAGTGTTGCTCGTACTGCAGGGTATGGACACCGCAGGCAAAGGCGGCATCGTCCGCCACGTTGTCGGCGCCACCATGGACCTTCAAGGCGTGCATGTGCACGCATTCGGCCCCCCGACGGAGGAGGAAGCGGCGCACGACTTCCTCTGGCGCCTCACCCCTCATCTTCCCGAGTCCGGGCAGATTGCTGTCTTTGACCGCTCCCACTACGAAGACGTGCTCGTGCAGCGAGTCAAACAGATGGCTCCGCCGGAGGAGATTGAGCGCCGCTACGGCGCGATCGTCGACTTTGAAAATCAGCTTGCAGCGCGGGGCACAAAAATTATCAAGGTCATGCCCCACATCTCCCGCGAGTTTCAAGCCGAAAACCTGAAGGAACGTATCGAGCGCGCGGACAAGCATTGGAAGTACAACCCGTCCGATATCGATGACCGGAAGCTATGGAGCCAGTTCATGGCCGCCTACCAAATCGCCCTGACACGCACCTCGACGGAAGCCGCTCCGTGGTACTGCATCCCGTCCGACAACAAGACGTACTGCCGCACGGTAGTGAAAACGTTGCTGTACGACGCGCTCCAGTCGCTCGACCTCGACTGGCCGGAAGCCGACTTCGACCCGGAAGTTGAACTCGAGCGCCTCGCAAACTCCTAGTTCGTCGCGCCGTTTTCTGCGCCGGTGTCCGGGTTGGGAGTGAGGCCGGCGGATTCCGCCTGCTGCTGGATCTCGCTGACGAGCGCGCGCATCGCGTCTTGCGTTTCTAAGACACCATCCACCGCGGCCTGCAGGGCATGCTCGAGCTGGGCCTCAGACAGGCCGGCTCCAACTTGGATTTCCGCCTCGGTGCGTACGACGAGGTTCTCAGCCCGATTGACCACTAGGGCACGGGCGTCCAGGTACGAGCTGTTGACCTGATTAGCGGCCAAGTACAGCGTCGCATCCGCCGTGTCCGACGGGGTGTCAGTCACCGAGTCCGCACGGACGATGAGGACAGAGTCCAGCAGGACGAACAGCAGGTTGTGGCCGTTGACATTCGCGTGGCCCGCGCGCCCCGAGGGATCGTCGGTGACTTCCACACCGCGGCCGGCCATGGCGGCGATAACGCGGCCGATGGTTACGAGCGTGACGTTACTCATTGCTGCGGTTCCTCCCAGGTGACAACGGACGGGAATGTGGCGGCCAGGAAGTCGAAGGCTTGCAGGGTTGCGTCGATGGAGCTGACGATAAACGCACCGAGCTGGTTAAAGGACGCGCCCTCCGCCACACGCATCGCGCGGATCGCGCTGACCGCTAGCTGGTCCTCGCCGCGCTCGAAGAAGCGCAGGGTGGGGGCGAAGTGCGTCTGGTTGTGCTCGTTGCACGCGTAGAGCACCTTCGGTGCGAGGTCGCGGGGGAACTCGCCCCGCCACAAAGCCTCGAAGACGAGGTGGTCGCCGTCGACGGCTACGACGATTGCCGCGTTAACAAACCCCGACCGCACCGCGCTGTCCTCGATGCGGTACTCAAGGTTTTCCTCTTCAAAGATTGCGGCAACGGCCTGCGGGGTGACTGGCTCGGTGGCGTTGCGTTCCGGGTGCTCTCCCCGCGGGGCGGAGGCTTCGGTCTGGTCTGTACTCACGCCTGCGAGACTAGCAGTTGCTCTTTCCCGAGCTCGTGGCGCAGCGCCGCCTCCAAAGTGGGGTAGCGGAACTGCCAGCCGCGCTCCGTCGCGGCGGCGGGCACAACCCGTTGGTCAGCCAGCGCCAATTCGCGGGCGCCCTCATCGCCGAGGAGAAGCTTCGGGCCGAACGTCGGGATGGCCAGCACGTCAGGCCGGTGCAGCAGCTCAGCGAGCTGCGCGGACATCTGCGCGTTTGTCACCGGCTCCGGCGCGGTCGCGTTCACGGGGCCGGAGACCGTCTCGTCCAGCAGCGCCCGGGTGTAGAGGTCGGTCAGGTCGTCGAGTGCGACCCAACTCATCCAGAAGTCGCCGGCTCCGAACTGTGCGGTCAGCCCGGCGTTGACGCTCGCTTTGAGCACGGGCAACAGCCCACCCGCGCCGGACAGGGCGAGGCCGGTGCGGATATTGACGGTCCTGATGCCTTCCGCCTGCGCCGCGTCTTCCCACGCCGCGCAGACGTCGGCCAGGAACCCTGCGCCGGGACCGTCTGTTTCGGTGTGCGGGAAGCCACCCGCGTCAGTGCCGTAGTAGCCGACGGCAGACGCACCGACAAAGACGCCCACACCGGAATCCGCAGCAAGCTGGGCAAGCTTCCTCGTCGGCTCAACGCGCGACTCACGGATCCTGCGCTTCTTGTCGTCGGTGAACCGCCCCATAATGCTCTCGCCCGCGAGGTGGATCACCCCGTCCACGCCAGCGAGCAGATCAGGAGCGGGGTTGTCCATGTCCCAGTGGCGCTCGCCGGGGCCCGCCTCGCCGCGAACCAGCGGAATCACGGAGTGGCCGGCCGTTGTCAACTGCGCGCGCAGGTGGGTGCCCACCAGTCCACTCGAGCCGGTCATGGCTACCGTCTTCGGCTCTGCGTCGGGCAGCGACGCGATGAACTTCAGATCCTCCACGAGTTGGCGCTGGCGGTACGCCCATGCGGGTCGGAGCACCGTTTCTGGGATGGTTGCGGACACGTCGTCGATAAGCAATGTGCCCTTGTCAGCGTCCTCGAAGCGGTGTTCGTGGCGCCACTGCGTCGCCGCTCGTAGTGGCTGGTTGGCGGCGATGTCGGTGAATTTGTGGCCAGCGGTGTAGCCGTCAGAGAGGTGGTGGGCTTTCCACTGCATGCCGGCGGGGAGGCTGAATACGGTTGTGCCGTTGCGTATCGACGCCGCTTCGCTTTGCACCCGCATGGGCAGGAAACCGGGAGTCAGCCGCGTGACAGCACCTGGCCGGGTGTGCCAGCGCCAGACGTCCTCGCGGGGGAAGGGGAGGGTGTACTCGGCGTGAATGCCCATGGGTTCATCCTTCGCGGTCAATAGGGGAGGGTGCTACTGTAAGTGCCGGTCCCAAGACTACATACGGATTCGGTTACCGGAGCCGTTGTCAACATCCTTTAAATTCCGCACAGCGAGGCGGGGAAGGAGGTTCGATGAGTGGGAATGAACGGTCGACCGTCGAGTTGCTGAACGCGCAAGAGGTTGGCCGCACTGTTGCACGCATCGCGCACCAGATTATTGAGAAGACGGCGTTGGACGACGCTGCGAGCCCGCAGGTAGTGCTGCTGGGCATTCCGTCGGGGGGAGTGCCGCTAGCGCAGCGGATTGCGGCAGCGGTGGAGGAGTTTTCTGGGGTTGCTATCCCTGTTGGCAGCCTCGACGTGACCCTGTACCGCGACGACCTGCGCAACCGGCCGCACCGCGCGCTGCGGCCGACGCACATCCCAGTCGATATTGATGGCGCTGTAGTCATCCTCGTCGACGACGTGCTCTATTCCGGGCGCACTATCCGGGCGGCCCTTGATTCGCTGCGCGATATCGGCCGCCCCAGCGCAATCCAGCTGGCGGTGTTGGTGGACCGCGGCCACCGCGAGTTGCCGATCCGCGCAGATTACGTGGGCAAAAACATCCCGACCTCCAAGGACGAGGACGTCACCGTTGCGCTGACGCCGCTGGACGCCGTGGACCGGGTGGCCCTGGAAAGGGAGGGATAGATGAAACACCTCATTGACATCGCAGACTTGAGCCGCGACGAGATTGTGGGGCTCATGGACGAGGCGGACAGGTTCCGCGAGGCGCTGGACGGCCGCGAGATCAAGAAGCTGCCCACGCTGCGCGGGCGCACGGTGATGACGCTGTTCTACGAAAATTCCACCCGCACCCGCTCGTCGTTCGAGACCGCGGGCAAGTGGATGAGCGCGGACGTAATCAACATCTCGGCGTCGAGCTCGTCGGTGAAGAAAGGCGAGTCCTTGAAGGACACGGCGGCGACGTTGGCATCCGTCGGCGCTGACGCGATCATCATGCGTCACCCTGCATCCGGCGCCGCGCAGCTGCTGCGGAGATGGCAGCCGGAGACCAGCATCATCAACGCCGGTGACGGCCAGCACCAGCACCCCACCCAGGCGCTGCTGGACGCTGTCACCATGCGCCAGCACATCGGCGACGTTGCCGGCAAGACCGTCCTCATCGTTGGCGACATCCTGCATTCCCGCGTGGCCCGCTCCAACGTGGACCTTCTGCACACCCTGGGCGCGAACGTCGTGCTCGTCGCACCGCCGACACTGCTGCCAACCGGCGTGGAGTTTTGGCCGGCGCGCGTGGCGTACGACTTCGACGCGGAAATCGAGAACGCGGATGTGGTCATGATGCTGCGCGTGCAAGCCGAGCGGATGCAGGGCGGGTTTTTCCCGTCGCACCGCGAGTACGCCACCCTCTATGGGTTGAGCAAGGCACGCGCGGACCGGATGAAGGATTCCGCGTTGATCATGCACCCGGGCCCGATGCTGCGCGGCATGGAGATCAACTTCGACGTCGCGGACCGCGACAACGCCGTCGTGCTTGGCCAGGTGTCCAACGGCGTCTACACCCGCATGGCCGTGCTGTTCACCCTGCTCGCCGGCTCTGACGAGCGGCCAGCTACCGAGGAAGGAGCAACCAAGTGACCACTCTGGCGCTCAACAATGTCCGCCCGTACGGTGAGGACGCGACCAACATTCTCATCGACGTCACCCGCGGCGTCATTGAGGCGATTGGTGACAAGCGCTTCGACGACGCAGACGAAGTGATCGACTGCGGCGGGAACGTGCTCCTGCCAGGCCTGGTGGATATGCACGTCCACCTGCGCGAGCCGGGCCGCGAGGACACCGAAACCATTGCCACCGGCTCTGACGCCGCCGCGAAGGGCGGGTTCACCGCCGTGTTCACCATGGCCAACACCAACCCGGTGATCGACCAGCCGTTCCTGGCTGAGGCAGTGTGGGAGAAGGGCCAGACGTACGGCAAATGCGACGTCTACCCAGTCGGATCCATCACTCAGGGGTTGGAGGGCGAACAGCTCACCGAGATCGGTCTCATGGCGCGCAGGGGTGTGCGCATGTTCTCCGATGACGGGAAGTGCGTCAACGACCCGCAGCTGATGCGCCGTGCCATTGAGTACGCGAAGGCCCACGACGTCGTGCTCGCACAGCACGCCGAGGACCACCGAATGACGTCTGGTGCTGTCGCCCACGAGGGCGAGCAAGCCGCGCGCCTGGGTTTGCGCGGCTGGCCGCGTGTGGCGGAGGAATCCATCGTGGCCCGCGACGCGATCATGACCCGCGACTACGGCGGGCGCTATCACCTGTGCCACGCCTCCACAGAGGGCACCGTGCAGCTGCTGCGTTTTGCCAAGGACCAGGGCATCGAGGTCACTGCGGAGGTCACCCCGCACCACCTGCTGCTCACCGACGAGCAGCTCAAGACCTACGACGGCCTCTACCGCGTCAACCCGCCGCTGCGTGAGGCCCGAGACGCCGAGGCGCTCAAGCAGGCGCTACTCGACGGGACGGTCGACGTTGTGGCCACTGACCATGCGCCGCACGGCTCCGAGGACAAGTGCGTTGAGTTCGAGCACGCCAAGCCCGGGATGCTCGGTTTGGAAACCTCCCTGGCAGTCGTGCACCGGGTCTTCGTGGAAACCGGTCTGGCGGATTGGCGTTTCGTGGCCAAAGTGATGAGCGAGCGCCCTGCCGAGATCCTTCGCCTCCAGGACCAGGGGCGCCCGATTGCCGTCGGCGAGCCGGCCAACCTGGTGTTGGTCGACCCGCAGTCGCCGTGGACCGCCCGCGGCGAGGAGATGGCGTCCAAGGCGTCGAACACGCCGTACGAGGGCATTGAATTCAGCGCACGCGTTACCGCCACCTGGCTGCGCGGCACCCAGACCTACGGCGCACAGCAGGACTAAACGGAAAGTGAAAGAAGAAGCAATGAAGGAACAACGAATCCCGGCCGTGCTGGTCCTGGCCGATGGCGCGACCTTTCCCGGCTACGCATTCGGCGCAGAGCACACCGTCTTCGGTGAGGCCGTCTTCACCACCGCGATGACCGGGTACCAGGAGACCATGACGGACCCGTCGTACCACCGCCAGATCGTGGTGACCACCGCGCCGCAAATCGGCAACACCGGCTGGAACGACGAGGACAACGAGTCCCACGACAACCGCATTTGGGTTGCGGGGCTTGTCGTCCGCGACCTGTCCCGCCGCGTCTCAAACTGGCGCGCTGCGCGCAGCCTCGAAGAGGAGATGCGTGCCCAAGACATCACCGGCATCCGTGGGGTGGACACCCGCTCGCTGGTGCGCCACCTGCGCAATTACGGTTCCATCGCGGCAGGCATCTTCACGGGTGAGGAAGCCCGTCAGGACGTTGATACGCTGGTGACGAAGGTGCAGGGGCAGCCGTCCATGCAGGGCGCGGACCTCGCCGCGGACGTCTCTACGGACCAGCCGTACACCATCGAGGCAGTGGGCGAGAAGCGCTTCACAGTGGTGGCCTATGACATGGGCATCAAAACCGCCACGCCCGGCCACTTTGCCAAGCGCGGAATTGAAACGGTGGTCGTGCCGGCCAACACCCCGTTTGCCGAGGTGCAGAAGTACAACCCGGACGGCGTATTCGTCTCCAACGGCCCGGGCGACCCGGCGACGGCCGACACGATGGTGGAGGTTGTCCGCGAGGTCATCGAGCAGGGCGTGCCGTTTTTCGGCATCTGCTTCGGCAACCAGATTCTCGGCCGCGCGCTGGGGCTGGAAACGTACAAGATGAAGTTCGGCCACCGTGGCGTGAACGTTCCGGTGAAAAATCACCTCACCGGCAAGATCGACATCACCTCGCAGAACCACGGTTTTGCGCTCAAGGCGCCCGACGGCGTTGGCGCAGGCGGAACCTTCGACACCGATTTCGGCACCGCCGTCATTACGCATACCTGCCTGAACGACGGCGTCGTGGAGGGCGTGGCGCTGGAAAGCGGCATGGCGTACTCGGTGCAGTACCACCCCGAGTCTGCGGCTGGCCCGCACGATGCGAACCCCCTCTTCGACCAGTTCATCGAGCTGATGAGCACCTCTCAGAAGAACGCGTAAAACCAGGAAGGGAAACACATGAAACGCGACGACATTAACCACGTCCTGGTCATCGGCTCCGGCCCCATCGTGATCGGCCAGGCTTGCGAATTCGACTACTCCGGTACTCAGGCCTGCCGCGTGCTCAAGGAAGAGGGGTTGCGCGTCACCCTGATCAACTCCAACCCGGCGACGATTATGACCGACCCGGAATTCGCGGACCACACCTACGTGGAGCCGATTGAGCCGTCCTACATCGACAGGATTCTCGCGCGCGAGGCGGAGCAGGGGCACCCTGTCGACGCAATTTTGGCCACCCTCGGCGGCCAGACCGCGCTCAACGCTGCGATCCAGCTTGACCGCCAGGGAATCCTGGCCAAGCACGGTGTCGAGCTCATCGGTGCGAACATCGACGCGATCGAGCGCGGCGAGGACCGTCAGAAGTTCAAGGATATTGTGGCGAAGATCGGCGGCGAATCCGCACGGTCCCGCGTCTGCTTCAACATGGACGAGGTCCACGAGACCGTTGCAGAGCTGGGCCTGCCGGTGGTGGTGCGCCCGTCCTTCACCATGGGCGGCCTGGGTTCTGGCCTGGCGTTCACCATGGAAGATTTGGACCGGATCGCCGGCGGCGGCCTGGAAGCGAGCCCGGAGGCGAACGTCCTTATCGAGGAATCCATCCTGGGATGGAAAGAGTTCGAGCTTGAGCTCATGCGCGACGGCGACGACAACGTCGTGGTCGTTGCCTCCATCGAGAACGTGGACGCGCTCGGCGTCCACACCGGCGACTCTGTCACGGTGGCACCGGCGCTGACGCTGACGGACCGCGAGTACCAGACCATGCGCGACCAGGGCATCGCCATCATCCGTGAAGTCGGCGTGGACACCGGCGGCTGCAACATCCAGTTCGCCGTCAACCCGGCCGACGGCCGCATCATCACCATCGAGATGAACCCGCGCGTGTCCCGGTCTTCCGCGCTGGCGTCGAAGGCGACGGGCTTCCCGATTGCGAAGATCGCGTCGAAGCTCGCCATCGGCTACACCCTCGACGAGATCACCAACGACATCACCGGAGTGACCCCCGCGGCGTTCGAGCCGACGCTCGACTACGTGATTGTGAAGATGCCGCGCTTCGCCTTTGAGAAGTTCCCGGGCTCCGACGAGACCCTGGGCACCTCGATGAAGGCGGTGGGCGAGGCCATGGGCATCGGCCGCAACTACATCCAGGGCCTAAACAAAGTCATGCGGTCCATGGAGGATAAGCCGAACGGCTTTTGGACCAAGCCGGACGAGTACTTCGCCGGTGAGCGCGCGACCGACGTCGCCGCTGTACTCGAGGACCTCAAGGTGCCGACCGACAAGCGTCTCTACGACGTCGAGCTCGCGCTCCGACTCGGCGCATCCGTCGAGCAGGTCCACGAAGCGAGCGGCATCGACCCGTGGTTCCTCGCCGAGCTCGAGGCGCTCATCGATTTCAGGCAGGTGCTTATCGACGCCCCGGTGCTGGACGCCGACCTCCTGCGCGAGGCGAAATCCTACGGGCTGTCCGACGCCCAGCTCGCTGCCCTGCGCCCCGAATTGGCAGGGGAGGACGGCGTGCGTTCGCTGCGCTGGTCCTTGGGCATCCACCCCGTGTACAAGACCGTCGACACCTGCGCGGGTGAATTCGAGGCGCAGACGCCGTACCACTACTCGGCGTACGAGCTGGACCCGAACGCCGAGTCCGAGGTACGCCACGCACGCGGCGGGCAGAGCGACAAGGAGAAGGTGATCATCCTCGGCTCCGGCCCGAACCGCATTGGCCAGGGCATCGAGTTCGATTACTCCTGCGTCCACGCAGCTCTCGAGCTGTCCCGAGTGGGCTACGAGACGGTGATGGTCAACTGCAACCCCGAGACCGTCTCCACCGACTACGACACCGCAGACCGCCTCTACTTCGAGCCGCTCACGTTCGAAGACGTCATGGAGGTCTACCGCGCCGAGGCCGCAACCGGCACCGTTGCGGGTGTCATCGTGCAGCTTGGCGGGCAGACCCCGCTTGGCCTGGCTCAGCGACTTGAAGATGCCGGTGTGCCGGTCGTGGGCACCTCGCCCAAGGCCATTGACTTGGCGGAGGACCGCGGCGAGTTCGGCGAGGTGCTCTCGGCGGCCAACCTGCCGGCACCGGCATACGGCACCGCGACCACCTTCGAAGGCGCGCGCGAAGTGGCCGACCGCATCGGGTACCCGGTGCTGGTGCGCCCCTCCTACGTGCTGGGTGGCCGCGGCATGGAGATTGTCTACGACGAGCAGAACCTGCGCGATTACATCGACCGTGCCACCGAGCTTTCTCCGGATCACCCGGTGCTGGTGGACCGCTTCTTGGACAACGCAATCGAGATCGACGTGGACGTGCTGTGCGACGGCACGGATGTTTACCTCGGCGGCGTGATGGAGCACATCGAGGAAGCGGGCATCCACTCCGGCGACTCCGCGTGCGCCCTGCCGCCGATGACGCTCGGACCCGACGACATTGACAAGGTTCGCCGTTCCGCAGAGGCGCTCGCGCACGGCATCGGTGTGAAGGGCCTGATGAATGTGCAGTTCGCCCTGAAGGACGACATCCTTTACGTCATCGAGGCGAACCCGCGCGCCTCGCGCACCGTGCCATTCGTGTCCAAGGCGACTGGCGTGCACATGGCGAAGGCGGCGGCCCGCATCATGCTCGGCGCAACTATTGCGGAGCTGCGCGGTGAAGGCCTCATCCCCAGCGACTACGACGGCGGCTCCCTGCCGCTCGAGCACCCGATTGCCGTGAAGGAAGCGGTGCTGCCGTTTACCCGCTTCCGCCGCCCGGACGGCGCGGTGCTGGACACCATCCTCGGCCCGGAGATGAAGTCCACCGGCGAGGTGATGGGCTTGGCGCCGTCCTTCGGTGTGGCGTACGCCAAGGCTGAGGCCGCGGCATTCGGGGAGCTGCCCACGGAGGGCACGGTGTTCGTCTCCCTGGCCAACCGCGACAAGCGCACGCTGATTTTCCCCATCCAGCGCCTTTCCACCATGGGCTTTAAAGTGCTTGCCACTGAGGGCACCGCGCAGATGCTGCGACGCAACGGCATCGAGTGCGAAGTCGCGCTCAAGGCTTCTGAGGTGCGCGCCGGCGCGGAGGGCACGTCCATCGTCGAGCGCATCCTCGACGGCGAGGTCGATCTGGTGCTGAACACCCCGGCGGGCTCCGCCGGCGCCCGCCACGACGGTTACGACATCCGCGCAGCTGCGGTCGTTTCGAGCGTGCCGATCATGACCACCGTGCAGGGCGTGACCGCCGCGGTGCAGGGTATTGAGGCGCTGCGCGCTAACGAGATCACCGTCACCAGCCTGCAGGAGCTTGAGCACAGCAAGGTCTCCGAGTAATGGGCACGTTGACTTTCGGTGAGCGCCTCGTCGCCGCCGGCCGTGAATACGGCCGGCTGTGCGTGGGCATCGACCCGCACGCGGCACTGCTTGAGCAGTGGGGGCTGTCCGATTCGGTGGAGGGCCTGCGGGTGTTCTCGCAGATCTGCGTTGACGCATTCGCGGGCCATGTGGCGGCGGTGAAGCCCCAAGTTGCGTTTTACGAGCGCTTCGGCGCCGCGGGGTTCGCCGTACTTGAATCGACGTTGGCCGCGCTGCGCGAGGCGGGAACCCTCGTCATCGCGGACGCGAAGCGCGGCGACATCGGATCCACCATGGCTGGCTATGCCGCAGCGTGGCTGGCGCCTGGCGCACCGCTGGAGGCGGATGCCCTAACGCTGACCCCGTATCTAGGCGTTGGGTCACTCGCACCCGCCATCGACATGGCGGCCGAGCACCACAAGGGCGTGTTTATCATGGCTGCAAATTCCAACCCGGAGGCTGTAGCACTGCAGACCGGGAAGATCGATGGGCGGATGCTGTCGCAGCACATGGTGGACGAATGCGCCACTTACAACAGCGGCGGGCACGTCGGGCACGTAGGCGTGGTTGTGGGAGCCACGGTGTCCACGCCTCCGGTGCTGGACGCGTTGAACGGCCCTGTCCTCATGCCCGGCGTAGGCGCCCAGGGCGCGACAATGCAGGACGCGGAGGCGATCGCCGGAGCCGTCGGGCACCTGGTATTCCCAAGCGTTTCGCGTTCTGTTCTTTCCGCAGGTCCAGATGCTTCTGAGCTGCGGAAACGCGTGTCTGCCCTGGTGAAATCGGGAAATCCCCAGGGTGCATTTACCGCCGAGTAAAAACCCTGGTAGTTTAATTCCGTCGCACGGTGACGTGGAGAAATGCAGCTAAGCACTCGCTCTGCGCCGCCGCTGCTGAAAATCGCAGTGTTAGACTGTGCCGGACGTGGCGAATTGCACCGATGACATTCGGCGAAGGAAGCCCCCGATCCGGCGCACGTCGGACTGAATCAATGTTCGTAACTATCACATGGAGGAACCCGTGGCACTTCCACAGTTGACCGATGAGCAGCGCAAGGCAGCCCTGGAGAAGGCGGCAGAGGCACGTAAGGCGCGCGCCGAGCTGAAGGCGTCCCTGAAGCGTGGCGAGACCACGCTGCAGGATGTCTTGGACAAGGCGGACACCGACGAAATCATCGGCAAGACGAAGGTTTCCGCGCTCCTCGAGGCCATGCCGAAGGTGGGCAAGGTCAAGGCACGCGAGATCATGGAGGAGCTGGAGATCGCCCAGACCCGTCGTCTGCGCGGGCTCGGCGACCGTCAGCGCCGCGCGCTGCTTGAGCGCTTCGGCTACGAAGAGAACTAAGCGTGTCCGGGGTGACCCCCCGCGGGCGCCTGGTCGTGCTGGCCGGTCCGTCCGCAGTGGGGAAGTCGACGGTGGTCAGCCGCCTGCGCGAGACCGTGCCGAATCTATACTTCTCGGTTTCCATGACAACTCGGGCGCCGCGTCCGGGTGAAGTGGACGGCAAGGACTACTTCTTTGTCACGCCGGAGGCCTTTCAGGGCCGCATCGACCGTGGCGAGATGCTGGAGTGGGCGGACATCCATGGCGGTCTGCAGCGTTCCGGCACCCCTGCCGGCCCGGTGCAGGAGGCGATGGGGGTCGGCCGCCCTGTGCTGGTTGAGGTCGACTTAGTCGGCGCGCGCAACATCAAGCGGTTGATGCCTGAGGCGCGCACCGTGTTTCTTGCTCCGCCGTCTTGGGACGTCCTCGTGCAGCGCCTGACCGGACGCGGCACTGAAACGCCTGAGGTGATTGAGCGCAGGCTCACCACCGCCCGCGAGGAGCTCGACGCACAGGGTGAATTCGACGTTGTGGTGGTCAACGACGACGTGGATGTTGCGGTGCGGTCCATCGCCGATATTCTTCAAGGCACATCTTCCAACAACAGTTAGCGAGTGGGTTTACACGTGAGTAACGAAACTAAGGACCTGTCTGACACCTCTGCTGCTGAGCAACCCCAGCAGGAGAACGTTTACGACACGCCAGAGGGCATTACGGCGCCCCCGATCGATGAGCTTTTGACCAAGGTGTCGTCGAAGTACGCGCTCGTCATCTTCGCCGCCAAGCGCGCCCGCCAGATCAACAGCTTCTACCAGAATTCTGAAGACGGGGTCTTCGAGTTCGTCGGGCCGCTGGTGTCCCCGGAGCCCGGCGAGAAGCCGTTGTCTATCGCGCTCCGTGAGATCGAGGCCGGCCTTCTGGAGCACGAGGAGGGGCAGTAGCCCTGCCCGTCACGCGGTGCATTGCGTAGTCCCGCCGCTATCCAGCAACTGAGCTGGATAGCGGCGTTTTGTATGCTTGGGAGCCATGAGTGAAGCCCCGAACGCGTCCAAACCCCTGCACGTTATCGTTGGCGTATCCGGTGGCATCGCCGCGTACAAGGCCTGCCACGTGGTGCGCGATTTTAAGGAGCAGGGCGCTGACGTTCGCGTCATACCCACTGAAAACGCACTGCGTTTCGTGGGTGCAGCCACCTTCGAGGCGTTGAGTGGCCACCCGGTTGAAACCGGGGTCTTCAGCCGGGTCGACGAGGTGCAGCACGTGCGTCTCGGGCAGGAGGCCGACTTGGTGGTCGTCGCTCCCGCCACCGCCGACTTTCTGGCCCGCGTTGCGGCTGGCCGGGCGGACGACCTCCTCACCACCACGATCCTTGTGGCCACCTGCCCGGTGGTCCTCGCCCCAGCCATGCACACCGAGATGTGGTTGAACCCCGCAACCCAAGCGAACGTGGAGACACTTCGCAATCGCGGGATCACCGTGCTCGAACCCGCCCACGGCAGACTCACTGGCAAAGACACCGGCCCGGGGCGCCTGCCTGAGCCGCACGTAATTGCGGAGCTTGCCCGTACGGTGCAGCGCACAGCTGCGTTTTCGTCGTCGCTCGCGGGCAAGCGGGTGCTTATCAGCGCTGGCGGTACGCAGGAAAACATCGACCCGGTGCGTTTCGTAGGAAACCGGTCTTCCGGCAGGCAGGGGTACGCGCTCGGCGATATCGCCGCGCAGCGGGGCGCGCAGGTCATCATCGTGGCAGGAGCGACCGACCAGTTGGAACCGCCGTCGGGGGCCGAGATCGTCAGGGTCCGCTCAACCCGGGACATGCGCGACGCGATGGCTGAGCATGCTCCACAATCCGACGTCATCATCATGGCAGCGGCCGTAGCGGATTTCCGCCCGGAGACCGAGGCCGACACCAAGTTGAAGAAGGGCCAGGCCGACGAGGCACTGTCTGTCATCCGGCTGACCGAGAACCCGGACATCCTCAAGACGCTCG
This sequence comes from Corynebacterium mucifaciens, assembly GCF_012396315.1. Lineage (GTDB taxonomy): Bacteria > Actinomycetota > Actinomycetes > Mycobacteriales > Mycobacteriaceae > Corynebacterium > Corynebacterium mucifaciens. Next base: position 124,732 of record NZ_JAAXPF010000002.1, read on the forward strand.
TGCAGATGCGTGATGCAGGTCAGACCCGGGCAACCGTCATCGGGTTCGCTGCTGAGACGGACAATGAGCTCGATTACGGCCGCGAGAAGCTCAGGCGCAAGGGCGCGGACATGCTCATGGTCAACTCGGTCGCGGGTGGGGGCGTGTTCGGCCAATCCCGCAATCGCGGTTGGTTGCTCAGCGCGGATGGGGGACAAGAGGAGATTCCCGACGGCACCAAGCATGAAGTCGCGGTCCGGATCTGGGATGCAGTCGAGCGCCGCCTGCGGTGACGTTGCGCTCTTAGACAGCTTGGTCTATCGTGGGCTTCACCTTACGACGTGCCGTTTCCGTCTCAGCCGTGTTTGCGCTGAATTCCCCAGGTGGTGCGCCGGAACGTAACTCGTCCGCTCAGACGCGAAGGAAAGACTGCTTTGTCCACTGACACCTACTTCCGCTTGTTCACAAGTGAATCGGTTACCGAGGGCCACCCCGACAAGATCTGCGATGCGATCTCGGACTCCATCCTCGACGACATGCTCGCGCAAGACCCTGAGGCGAAGGTCGCGGTGGAGACTCTGGCGACCACGGGCCAGGTTCATGTCGCTGGAGAGGTGCGCACCTCCGCGTACTCGAACATCGCCAAGATCGTGCGGGAGAAGTTGGTGGAGATCGGGTTCGACTCCTCCGAGGTCGGATTTGACGGCCGCAGCTGCGGCGTGAACATCGCCATCGGCGATCAATCCACCGAGATCCACGATTCTGTGATCACGTCCCAGGAAGTGCGCGAGAACACCTCCACTGGCGAGGAGGACCAGACGGGTGCCGGCGACCAAGGGCTGATGTTCGGGTACGCAACCAACGAGACGCCGGAATACATGCCGCTGCCGATTTCTACGGCGCACCGCCTCGCACGCCGCCTTTCCCAAGTGCGCCACGACGGAATCGTGGCGGGCCTGCGCCCCGATGGCAAGACCCAGGTCACCTTCGCCTACGACGGCGCGACGCCCGCATTCATCGACACGATCGTCATCTCGACCCAGCACGATCCGGATTTCACCGGCGAGGCGCTGGAGCAGGCGCTGCGCGAGCACGTGATCAACTGGGTGCTGGACGACGCGGGGCTGCAGCGCTACTACCGTGACGACACGAAGGTGCTGATCAACCCCTCGGGTTCCTTCATCCAGGGTGGCCCGATGAGTGACGCCGGCCTGACCGGCCGCAAGATCATTGTGGACACCTACGGCGGCATGGCGCGCCACGGCGGCGGCGCTTTTTCTGGCAAGGATCCGTCAAAGGTGGACCGCTCCGGCGCGTACGCCATGCGCTGGGTGGCCAAGAACATCGTTGCCGCAGGACTGGCAGAGCGTGTCGAGGTGCAGGTGGCGTACGCCATCGGTCGGGCGAACCCTGTTGGCCTCTACGTGGAGACGTTCGGCACAGCGGCTGCCGGGCAAACTGACGAGAGCATTCAGCAGGCGGTGGAGAAAGTCTTCGACCTTCGCCCCCAGGCGATCATCCGCGAGCTCGACTTAAAGCGCCCCATTTACGCACAGACCGCAGCGTACGGGCATTTCGGGCGCACGGATATCGACGTGCCATGGGAGCGCACCGACAAGGTCGACGACCTGAAAGCCGCCGCCGGCATTTAGTTCGCCCGTTCCTCCGGCGTGATGGTCCCCGCCGCCTGGTAGTGCTGCCAGGCGGCCTTTTCTTTTTCGGAACGCCGGTGGTTGCGCAGCGCGAGAGCGCCGACGACAACACCGATGACCACCGGCACCCAGATTTTGCTGTACTCGACAAGCCACAGCACCCATTCCGGCACCTCCGGGAGGGCGGGTGAGGGGACGTCGATGTGCGGAAGCGGCAGACGCATCTGCGGCAGATCCGGCACCGGCAGGTCGATGTGGGGCAACTGCCAGTCTGGAAGACGCCATCGCGGCAGCTCCCATTCTGGGAGGAATTGCGCAAGCCAGCCCAGCAGGCGGCTCACAAGGGGGCCGAGTATGAGAATCACCAAGGCCCAGCCGCCCTTGCCAATCCCCTCCGCCATGGGAATGAGCGCGCGTTTGAGCTCACTCGACTCCATCACTTCGCGCCGCCGCGCGCCGCGGGAGCCTTCGGGCGGATCGAACTCGACGACGGTCGAGCCGTCTCGGAACTCCACGCTCAGCAGCTCGTCCAGCCCACTGGCCAGCAGCTTGAGATGCGGTTCGTTGCGGTCCGTCCCAAGCCCCGTCGGCGTTGCCAACGTATCGTGGGCATCCTCTCGAAATAAGGGAAGCCGCGCACTGGCCACGCCGTTGTAGCGGTGCTGCACCACGCCGCTGACACGTACCTCCATGCGTTCCGAAGGGTTGTCCGCCCACAGCTTGATCCGCTCTCGCAGCGAGCTCTCGGCGGTTGCCAGGGCGCCTTCCTTTTCCGTTTCGTCGCCGGGCCAGTCCGGTTCCTCGGCGGCGAAGTCCCGGTCGAAGCCGACGCGAACTTCGATCAACCCGTATTGCGGGTGGTCCAGGCTCCAAGTCTGCACCGGCTACGCCCCCGCCCTATCTTCGGCTCTATCTTCCGCGTTGCTTGTCGACGAGCTGACGCTGAGCAGACGGGAAAGTCCCATTGCCGCTGCGCATGCAGCCGCCGCGCCCAGGGCGTAGATGAATGTCCCGTCGTTGAAGTAGAGGACCTTCGAAATCCAGAACCCGACGCCGGCGAGGATTGGCAGGGACCAGTTGGGGCGGAAGGCGAAGCCGTCGATAAGCCCGGCGGCCGCGGCCACCGCGAAGATGAACCCGACCACCGGCCAGGGAGTGCTCACAACAGGGATGAGCAGCAACGGGCCGACGGCGTAGACGGCGAGCATGGTATAGGGCACGGTCTTGACCCACCCGGTCCGGCCCGCGTTTGTTTCAGGTTCGCTCACGGGCGGGAGTATATGTTCTACGCCGCGTTTTCGTACACGTGACCGGCTTCTGGGCGTGCAATCATCTCGTGTAGGCCGACCGGTTTTAACCCCTTGGCGCGCAGGGCGTCAATGACGCACTCGGCCGCCGCGACCGTGGGTTCGTGGATGTCGTGCATGAGGATGATCGCCCCCTCGTGCGCGGATGCGACCGCCCGCTGGCACGTCGTCGCTGTGTTACGGTGCTGCCAGTCGGCTGTGACTACGTCCCACACCGCCAGCGCCATTCCGCGAGCCCCGGCGGCCGCGGCCACGCGCGAGTCGTACGAGCCGTAGGGCGGGCGCATCCAGCGGGGAGTGATCCCGCCCTGTTCCTTCAGCGCAGCGTCGGTCTTATCCATTTGCGCGGCGATCCTGCCGTCTGTCTGGCGAGCCATGAATCTGTTGGGCGCAGGTGTGGCGGCACGGCCTGCTGCGCCTGCGCAGGGAGGTTCGCTTAGGCGCGGCGCCAACCGTCATCCGCGATCCAGGAGGTGCGCTGGGAGGACTTGGCGACAAAGGCGGAGCTCGCGTCGATAGGCAGCCCCTCGCCCTCAGCCAGAATCGGGCCGAACGGGTGGCCCGGGACAACCTGCGCGCTTTTCGGCGTTGCCAGCTGTGTCACCTTGGCCACGTCTGCCGATGCGGCGGAAGGAGCGCCAGCGGCGGCAACAAGGGCGAGGGCAGACGAGGCGGCAATACACAGGCGTTTCATGAGGGCGAAGCGGACTTTCGGGGCATGGTTGACGGGCGAAGCTGCAGTCTTATTCGTACTCCATGTGGTGGTCTGGCGCGCGATGGGGCTTACGTGCCGGGGTCGGTGTCGGGGAGTCGTTTAGAATCCGGGGTCATGTCCGACACGCCTGCCGCAGAGTTACCCGTTGCGCGCGTGTTGCCCATGCTCGGATTGGCGCACTTGGACCGGCCGTTCGACTACCTCGTACCGGAAGGCCACGCGGACGCGGTGCAGCCGGGTGTGCGTGTGCGCGTCCGGTTCGCCGGCAGGTTAGTGGACGCGATTGTGCTCGAGCGCGCATCCACATCGCGCCACGAAGGCTCGCTGCGTTTCATCGAGCGCGTCATCTCGCCGGAGGTGGTGGCGCCGGGCAAGGTGCGCGAGCTTGTCGACGCATTGGCGGACCGCTACGCAGGTGTCAGATCCGACATTTACCGCTCCGCCATCCCGGCGCGGCACGCGAAGGCGGAGGAGACAGACACCTCGACGCCGTGGGAGGAACTCGGCGACGTTGGGGAACCGGACTTATCCGCGTGGACCCCGTACGCGTTCGGGCAGTCCTTCGTGGATGCCGTGGTGGCCGGCAAGATCGCGCGGGCTGCGTGGCAGGTGGCGCCGGGCGATGACTGGGCGGCGGCGCTAGCGGCGCTGGCGGCGAAGGTGGCGCTGGACGGGGCCGGGGCTCTCATCATCGTGCCGGACCAAAAAGACGTGGATGCGTGCGAGTCCGCGCTGCGCGAGTTCGTCGGCCCGCGGCAGGTGACCACCTTGACGGCCTCACAAGGGCCGCAGGCGCGCTACTCGCGCTATCTCTCCGTACTGCACGGGCAGGGGCGCATCGTGGTGGGCACCCGCTCTGCGGCGTTCGCGCCCGTGCGCAACTTGCGCTTCGCCGCGGTGATGTTCGACGGCGACACCAACTTGGTGGACCCCCGGGCACCGTATGTGCATGCCAGAGAAGTGTTGACCACCCGCTCGGCGCAGGAGGGGTGCTCGCTGCTCATCGGCGGCCACGCCCGCACCGCGGAGGCGCAGCTGCTGGTGGAGTCGGGCTGGATGCACGAGCTCGTTGCGCCGAAGCAGACGCTGCGCACCCGCGCCCCATATATCCACGCCGCGGGTGACTCGGATTTTGAGATGGAGCGCGACCCGCGTGCGCGGCAGGCGCGCCTGCCGTCGGCGGCGTTCCAGGCGGCAACCAAAGCGCTCGAGCGAGGCACGCCGGTGCTGTTCCAGGTGCCGCGCACGGGCTACATCCAGGCTCTCGCGTGCGGCCAGTGCCGCACCCCGGCGCGCTGCAGGTGGTGCAACGGGCCGCTGGGGTTGCCGTCCGGTGGCGAGGCCGCGGCGCCGACGTGCCGCTGGTGCGGGCGGATGGATCCGGCGCACGTGTGCCCGGTGTGCGGCTCGCGCAAGCTGCGGGCGGTGGTGCTCGGCGCGGACCGCACAGCCGAAGAGCTGGGCCGGGCATTTGCCAAGTACAAGGTTGTGACCTCCGGCGGCGACCACGTGCGGGCGGAGGTGCAGCCCGGAGCCGCGCTCGTGGTGGCCACCCCAGGCGCGGAGCCGCGGGTCGACGGCGGTTACGGCGCCGCCGTGCTGCTTGACGCGTGGGCGCTGTTGCAGCGGCCTGATCTACGCGCCGTGGAAGACACGTTCGCGCGCTGGATGGCTGCGGCGACACTCGTGCAGCCGCACTCATCGGGCGGGGAGGTTGTCGTCGTGGCGGAGCCGTCGCTGCCGGTGGTGCAGCACCTCATCCGGTGGGATGCGCCCGGTTTCGCCGCGCTCGAGCTGAACCTGCGGCGGGAGGCGCGATTCCCGCCCGCGGTGCACGTCGCGGTCGCGGACGCCCCCCGCGACGGGTTGGACGAGTTTTTCGCCCGCACTGAGCTGCCGGAGCATGCGGAGCTCCTCGGGCCCGTGGATCTGCCGCCCGGGGTGCGGCTGCCGGGGGAGTGGAACCGGGAGGCGCTCGGGCCAGCACAGCGGATGCTCGTCCGCACTCCGCTCGCTGGGCGGGCCGCGCTAGGCAAGGCGCTGCGCGCTGGCGCGGTGGCCTGGACGACGGCGCGGCAGGACCTGCCGCTGAGAATTCAAGTGGACCCCGTCGACATCGGCTAAGGCGCGGTGGTGCAGCAGCGAGCCAGTACACTTCCTCCACATGGCTCTCCGCGATATCCGTCTCTTCGGCGACCCGGTGCTCAACTCCGTCGCTGATCCGGTCACCGTCTTCGATTCAGCATTGGAACGGCTTGTCCGAGACATGCTGGAGACGATGGACCATGCCGGCGGGGTCGGCCTCGCCGCCAACCAGATCGGACTGACCCGCCGCGTGTTCGTCTTCGACTGCCAGGGCATGCGGGGCCACATTGTCAACCCCGTGTGGGAGCCACTGGGCGAAGGGCTACAGACTGGCATGGAGGGTTGTCTCTCCGTGCCGGGTGTGCGTGGCGCGGTCACCCGGCACAACGCGGTGGTCGCTCGGGGCCAAGACTGCTTCGGCCGGCCGCTGGCGCTGCGCGGGACGGGGTTACTGGCCCGGTGCATCCAGCACGAGGCGGACCACTTGGACGGCGTGATGTTTATGCGCAGGATGGAACCCGAACAGCGCAAGGAAGCAATGGCGGCAATCCGTGCCGCCGATTGGAGGTAGGCACACACATGCGACTGGTATTCGCCGGCACCCCAGAGCCTGCGGCGGTGGCGCTGCAGCGGCTTCTCGCCTCCGAGCACGAGGTGGTCGCGGTGCTCACGCGCCCGGATGCCCGCAAAGGACGGGGTCGAACGCTGCACCCTTCGCCGGTAAAGGCGATTGCGCTTGAGCACGGTATCGAGGTGCTCACCCCGGAAAGTCTGGCGGGCGACAGCACGATACAGCACAGGCTGCGCGAGTTGTCCCCGGACGCCGTGCCTGTGGTTGCGTACGGCAACCTCATCCCCGCCGACTTGCTGGACATTCCGGCGCGCGGATGGGTGAACCTGCACTTTTCGCTGCTCCCGGCTTGGCGCGGCGCAGCACCGGTGCAGGCGGCGATTGCCAACGGTGACGAGGTGACCGGCGCCACCACCTTCCGCATCGACGAGGGCCTGGATACCGGAGACATCCTGGGCAAGCTGGAAACTGGGATCGGGCAGACCGAAACCAGCGGAGAACTGCTGGAGCGCCTCGCCGACACGGGCGCGGGCCTGCTGGCTGCGACCATGGACGCGCTCGAGGCCGGGACCGCAACGCCCATCCCGCAGCCGCAGGAGGGAACCTACGCCCACAAGATCACCCCGGCGGACGCCCGGGTGGACTGGGCGCAGCCGGCCTCGGTGGTTGACCGCGGCATCCGGGCGCACACCCCAGCGCCCGGTGCGTGGACAATGCGCGGGGAGGAACGCTTCAAGCTCGGCCCCATTACCCCGACTGACGGGGACACACTGGCCCCGGGAGAGGCGTGGTTTGGCAAAAATGAGGTGCTGGTGGGCACCGCTGACGGCGACGTGCGCTTGGGCAGGATCCAGCCGCCGGGGAAGAAAATGATGAACGCTGCGGATTGGGCTCGCGGGCTTAACCCGGAAGCGAAAGAGGGAGTGGTGTTCGAATGAGCGGAGGGTTTCGGTCGCGCTCCGCGGGGCGCCGCGACGACAAGCCGGAACGCAACAAGGGCCAGAAGCAGGGCCGCGCACAGGCGCGGCACCAGACGCGCGGGCAGGGTGGTGGACGCCAGCGCTACACGGTGAAGGGCCGCCCGGCCAGCATCGGTGACCCGGCGCGCGAGGCGGCGTTTGAGGTCGTGTTGCGCGTGGCGCGGGACGGGGCGTTTGCCAACCTCACCCTGCCCGGCATCCTGCGGGAGCGGGCGATCGCCGGCTGCGACGCCGCATTTGCTACCGAACTGGCCTACGGCACGCTGCGCTCGCTCGGGGTGCTCGACGCGGTAATCGCGAAGAACTCGTCGCGTGAGCTCAACCGCATTGCACCCGAGGTCCTCGCCGCGCTTCGCCTAGGCACCTACCAGCTCCTGTACACCCGCGTCGGCGACCACGCCGCAGTGGACACGTCCGTGCGGCTGGTCGAGGCGGCCGGCCACGACAAGGCCAAAGGCTTTGCCAACGGCGTGTTGCGCTCCGTCGGCCGCACGCCTGCTGAGGAGTGGCTGCGCATGCTTGCGCCGGAAAGCGAGATGGGAGCGCTCGCCTTCACCCATGCCCACCCGGAGTGGATCGCGCGTGCCTTTGCTGAGGCGCTCGGCGACAAGAGGGGCGAGCTCGAGGCCGCGCTCGAGGCGGACTCAGCCCGCCCGGTTGTGCACCTTGTGGCGCGCCCCGGCGAGATCAGCGCGGAGGAGCTCGCGCTGTCCACGGGTGGTGAGCAGGGTAGGTACTCGCCGTACGCGGTCTACCTGCCGGAGGGAGACCCGGGGCAGCTCGACCCGGTGCGCGACGGCCTCGCCGCGGTGCAAGACGAAGGCTCCCAGGTCATCGCACGGGCGGTCACCGAGGTGCCGGTCGGCGACGATCACGGCCGGTGGCTTGACCTGTGCGCGGGGCCAGGTGGCAAGGCTGCCCTGATGGGGGCCATTGCGGCAATTGACGGCGCCACGGTCGACGCCGTGGAGGTCAGTCCGCACCGTGCGGAGCTGATTGCCAAGACGGTGCGCGGCCTGCCCGTGACGGTGCACACCGCCGACGGGCGGGACCCCGGCCTCGAGCCGGGCTACGACCGCGTGCTTGTGGACGCTCCCTGCTCCGGGTTGGGGGCTTTGCGGCGCCGCCCGGAAGCTCGCTGGACGAAAGCGGAGAGCGACATCGCCGAGCTCAACCAGCTCCAGGAGGAGCTGCTGGAGTCGGCGGTTGAGCTGGCTAAGCCCGGCGGAGTCGTCGTCTATTCCACGTGCTCGCCGGATGTGCGGGAGACCCGAAGGATCGTCCAGAAGCAGTTGGCCAAAGGCGGCGTTGAGGAACTCGACGCTCGCGAGTGGGCCGCCGGCATGGAGGACGTCGGCGACGGCCCGAGCGTGCAGATGTGGCCCCACCGGCACGGCACCGACGCGATGTTCTACGCGGTGCTGCGCAAAACCGGAACGCTAGGGTAGTGCCCATGATTCAGATTGCCCCATCAATTCTGGCTGCCAACTACGCCACGCTCGGCGAGGACGTGCGCAAGGTGGCGAACGCGGACCTGATCCACGTGGACATCATGGACGGCCACTTTGTGCCCAACCTTTCATTCGGCCCGGACGTGACCAAGGCGGTCAACGGGGTCACAGACCAGTTCCTGGACATGCATTTGATGATCGAGGAGCCTGAGCGTTGGTTCGACACCTATGTGCGTGCCGGCGGCGACCGCCTTGTGTTCCACGTCGAGGCCACCGATGACCACGTCGGGGCCGCCAAGCAGTGCCGCGAGCTGGGGGTGCAATCGGGGTTTGCCATCAAGCCCGGCACCGCGATCGAGCCATACCTGGACGACCTCGAGCACTTCGACCAAGTGATGGTGATGAGCGTGGAGCCCGGGTTTGGCGGCCAGAAATTTATGCCGGAGGTGCTGAGCAAGGTGATGGTGCTGCGCGACCGCATCGCGGAGGCAGGCCTGGACACCATCATTGGCATCGACGGCGGCATCGCGGGCGCGACCATCGCCCAGGCTGCAGAGGCCGGCGTGGACGCGTTCGTGGCCGGTTCCGCAGTCTTTGGTGCCGGTAACCCGGCCGAGGCGGTGGAGCGTCTGCGCGAGCTTGCCCGCGAGGCGACGCAAGCGTGACGGAGGAACTCGGCGCTATTTCCGCCGCGATTGCGGCAGGTGAATCCGTCCGTGGCACAACGTCGCCGAACCCGCCGGTGGGCTGCGCGCTTGTCAGCGCCTCCGGTGAGCTCATCGCAACCGGCGCGACCTCGCCAGCGGGCGGGCCGCACGCGGAGATCAACGCCCTGCGACAGGCGGGTGCGCGCGCCCGGGGCGCCACCGCCGTGGTGACCCTGGAGCCGTGCAGCCACATTGGTCGCACCGGCCCGTGCGCCCGCGCGCTCGTGGAGGCGGGGGTCAAACGGGTGGTGTATTTCACCGCCGACCCCAACAAAGCAGCTGCCGGCGGGGCCGCGTACCTGCGGGACCACGGCGTTGAGGTGGACTTCCAGCCGGTGCGGGTGGCGGCGCTGCAACCATGGCTGCGCTCCGTGCGACACGGTCGCCCGAGCGTGACGCTGAAGTTCGCCTCCACGCTCGACGGTTTCACCGCCGCAGCTGACGGCACGAGTAAGTGGATCACAGGCGAAGCAGCCAGGGGACAGGTGCACGAGGACCGCGCGAAGATCGATGCGATCATCGTCGGCACCGGCACCGCGATCGCGGACGACCCGTCGCTGACCGCACGGTTTCCCGACGGCACGCTTCGACAGCACCAGCCGCGCCGCGTGGTTATCGGCTCACGCGAGGTCCCCGAGGGCAACCTCTCGCGCCTGGGATTCGAGCAGTACGCCACGCCTCACGAGGCGCTGGACGCGCTGTGGCACACCGGGGCGCGCGACGTGCTGGTCGAAGGTGGGGCGACACTCGCCGCGAGTTTCCTCGAGCTGGATTTGGTGGACACGGTGCAGGCCTATATTGCGCCCGCGCTCCTCGGCGCCGGCCGCGGGGTCCTGGATCGTGCGATCGCGGGCACCATCGCCGACGCTTACCGCTTCCGCACCACCGCGGTGCGGCAGGTGGGCGATGACGTGTTCATAGAAATGGAGAGAGATGTTTACGGGACTTATTGAGGAAATCGGAACGGTGGAAGAGCTGGTGCCGCTTGGCGACGCCGTCCGGATCGCCGTGCGCGCCCCCAAGGTCACCCAAGACGCGGCCGCCGGCGACTCGATCGCCGTGGACGGCGTGTGCCTGACTGTGGTGGACAACGCCTCCGGCACCTTTACCGCGGACGTCATGCGCGAGACGTTGGATCGCTCGCGGCTCGGCTCCTACGCACCCGGGTCGCGGGTCAATCTTGAGCGCGCGCTCGCGGCCGGCCAGCGCATGGGCGGCCACATCGTTCAAGGACACGTCGACGGCGTGGCCGAGGTGGTTTCGCGGACAGCTTCGGAACACTGGGAGGTCGTGCGCTTCACGTTGCCGCAGCAGTTAAACCGCTATGTCGTGGAGAAGGGGTCGATCGCCGTCAATGGCACGTCCTTGACCGTCTCGGCGGTGAGTGAGGGGTACTTCGAGGTGTCGCTCATCCCCACCACGCTGAGCGAGACCACCGCCGGCGCGCTACAACCGGGCGACCCAGTGAACCTGGAAGTAGACGTGGTGGCCAAATACGTTGAAAAAATGGTGCAGGGTTAGGGTTGAGCGCTATGACTTCCCTCAACTCGTTGAACTCCACGTTGGATACTGTCGAGGAGGCCGTCGCTGCCATCCGCGCAGGTAAGGCCGTTGTCGTGGTGGACAGCGAGGACCGGGAAAACGAGGGCGACCTCATCTTCGCCGCCCAGGACGCAACACCGGAACTCGTCGCCTTCACGGTGCGCCACACGTCCGGCTACATCTGCGTGTCCATGTCGGACGAGCGCGCCACCGTGCTCGAGCTGCCGCCGATGGTGGCCAACAACCAGGATCTCCACGGCACCGCCTACGCGGTCACCGTCGACGCGGCCACAGGCACCACCGGCATCTCCGCCCGCTCGCGCGCGACCACTATCGCAATGCTTGCCGACGGCTCCGCCACCCCCGCCTCCTTTACCCGGCCCGGCCACGTGGTCCCGTTGCGGGCGAAGGCAGGTGGCGTCCTCGAGCGACCCGGCCACACCGAAGCAGCGGTGGATCTTGCGCGCCTGGCCGGCAAGGCGCCTGTGGGGGCGTTGTGCGAGATCGTCTCCGAGGACGACCCCACGGACATGGCGCGGTTCGCAGAGCTGCGTCGCTTCGCTGACACCCATAACCTGCCCATGATTTCCATCGAGCAGCTGGCAGACTACCGCCGCCACCACGAGCGCACCGTTGAGCGCGTCACGGAGGCGGCGCTGCCCACCGAGTACGGCGAGTTCACCGCAGTGGGCTATCGCGATACCGTCACCGGGGTGGAGCATGTGGCGTTGGTGGCCGGAGGCGTCGACACGCTCGCGGGCGCGGACGACGTGCTCGTCCGGGTGCACTCGGAGTGCCTGACGGGCGACGTGTTCGCCTCAAAGCGCTGCGATTGCGGGCCGCAGCTGCACGAATCCATGCGCCGCATCCAGCAGGCCGGCCGCGGCGTGGTGGTGTACCTGCGAGGGCACGAGGGCCGTGGCATCGGGTTGCTGGCCAAGCTGCAGGCTTACCGCCTGCAAGATCAGGGTTTGGACACGGTGGACGCCAACCTGGAGCAGGGTTTGCCAGCGGACGCGAGGGAGTATTCCGCCGCGGGGCAGATCCTGGCCGATCTCGGGGTGGACTCATTCGAGCTCCTTACTAACAACCCCGACAAAACCGACGCGCTGACGGGTTACGGCCCCGAGGTGGCGAGCCGCAGTAGGATCGAAATCGTTCCCACACACGACAACATCAAGTACCTGCGCACAAAGCGCGACCGGATGGGGCACGACCTGCCCGGCGTAGCCGAATGGCTGGCCGCGCATCCGGGGTACGGACACTAAGGAGCACCAGTGGCATCGACCGGAGCACCAGAGGACTATTCCATACACGCGGAGGGCATGACCATCGCGGTCGTCTACACCCGCTGGAACGACAAAATCGTCGACCTGCTGCGCAGCGGTGCGCGGGATGAAGCGCGAGAACTCGGTGTGAAGGTGGAGGAGTACGCCGTGGCCGGAGCCCTGGAGCTGCCGGTGGTCGTGCAGGCGTGCGCGCGGCGCTACGACGCGGTTGTGGCCCTCGGCTGCGTCATCCGCGGGGAAACGGCGCACTTCCAATATGTGTGCGACTCCGTCACTGCCGGTTTGACCAGGGTGGCGCTGGACGAGCAAACCCCGGTGGGCAACGGCGTGCTCACCGTCGACGACGAGGACCAGGCCTATGAGCGCGCCGGCGGGGAAGACGCAAAGGAGGACAAAGGCGCGGAGGCAATGCGAGCGGCCGCCGGCACCGCCGCTGAGCTGCGCAAGGTTCGTGCCTTGCCGTTGAAGGGTTAAGGTAACCGGAAAGCGTGGCGCGCCTGCGGGCGTCGAAACGCACGTAGCTCGAGCGTTTGTAAGGAGAGTGGGAGTGGCTCACCAGCACAACCCGACGGAACTTTCGGGCCCGGACGAGGTTGCCTACCTCAACGCGCTCGACCCGCACGCGACCACAACCACGAAGCCGTGGGAGCTTGAGATCTCGTCCAAGTTTTTGCGCACCGTGGCCGTGGGCTGGGTCGTCTTGGTTATGGCAGTGCACTTTTTCATGGCCTGGGCCGTGGACGCGGAGTTCACGGGCGTCGCCATCACCGGCCTAGATAAATTCGCCTTCATCGGCGTCGGCCTCGTCATCTCACTCCTGTCGTGGGTCGCCCTGACGCGCCCACGCGTGCGTGCGAACGAGGACGGCGTGCAGGTACGTAACATCATCGGAACCCGTTACTACCCGTGGGTGGTGATCTACGGGCTGAGCTTTCCCAAGGGCTCGCGCATGGCGCGGCTGGAACTGCCGGAGTTCGAATACGTCCCACTGTGGGCCATTCAATCCGGCGACAAGGAGCGGGCGCTGAAGGCCGTGGACGACTTCCGGGCTCTGGAAGCCCAGTACATGCCGCAGGATTAACCCTTGGCAGATCCGCAGAGTTACCGCCCAGCGCCGGGCACAATCCCGACCGATCCGGGCGTATATAAGTTCCGTGACCGCGATGGCCGCGTCATCTACGTGGGTAAAGCAAAGAACCTGCGTGCGCGCCTGAACAACTACTTCCAGCCGCCGAACACGCTGCACCCGCGCACCCGCCAGATGGTGTACACGGGCGCCTCAGTGGAGTGGACCGTTGTGGCCTCCGAGGTGGAGGCGCTACAGCTGGAATACACCTGGATCAAGCGGTTCGACCCGTGGTTCAACGTCATGTACCGCGACGACAAGACGTACCCGATGCTCGCGGTCAGCGTGAGGGAGCGCTACCCGCGCGCGTTTTTCTACCGCGGCCCGAAGCGCAAGGGTGTGCGCTACTTCGGCCCGTACTCTCATGCGTGGGCCGTGCGCGAGACGCTGGATCTGCTTACCCGCGTTTTCCCAATACGCACATGCTCAAACGGAGTGTTCAACCGCCACGAGTCGCTCGGGCGGCCGTGCCTGCTGGGATACATCGACAAGTGCGCGGCCCCGTGCGTGGGGCGCGTGGACGAGGCGGAGTACGACGAGATTGTCCAGGGCTTCCTCGGCTTCATGTCCGGCCGCACGGATCAACTGGTGCGCGGCATCACCACGCAGATGACCGAGGCGGCGGAGAACTTGGAGTTCGAACGCGCGGCGAGGCTGCGCGACGACTTGGGGGCGGTGAACAAGGTCATGGAGCGCCAGACGGTGGTGCTGGGCCAAGACACCGACGCCGACATCATCGCGTTCGACACCGACGAACTTGAGGCCGCGGTGCAGATCTTCAACGTCCGGGACGGCCGCATCAAGGCGCAGCGCGGCTGGGTGGTCGAGAAAACCGGCGACGAGCCGGGCGCCTCCGAGCGCCTTGATGAGGGCCAAGCAGATCCGACGTTGCCCACCTTGATGCAGAACTTCCTCGTGCAGTACTACTCGGATGCCGTTGAGCGGGTGCGCCTTGAGCAGGAAGAAGACCGGAAGATCGAGGCGCAGAAGGTGCGCCGCCGCGGTGTCGACCAAGAATCGCGCGCGAAGGCGGAGGCGCCGATGCCGGTGCCCCGCGAGATCCTCGTGGAGGCGTCGCCGGCAGAACTGCCGGAGGTTACGGAACTGCTGGCGGAACTTCGCGGCGGGCCCGTCGACATCCGCGTGCCGCAGCGCGGCGACAAGCGGGCGCTGATGGAGACCGTGCACAAGAACGCGGCGGAGGCGCTGCACCAGCACAAGCTCAAGCGAGTGGGCGACCTCACGGCCCGCTCGCAGGCCCTGCAGGATATCCAAGATGCGCTGGGCATGGACGAGGCGCCGCTTCGCATCGAGTGCACGGATATTTCGCACATTCAGGGCACGGACGTCGTTGCGTCGCTGGTGGTGTTCGAGGACGGGCTTCCCAAGAAGAACGACTACCGCCGCTACCGCATCAAGGAGGCCGCCGGTGACGGCCATTCCAACGACGTCGGCTCCATTGCAGAAGTGACCCGCCGCCGTTTCAAGCGCTACAACGAAGACAAGTTGGCGAACCCGGACGAGGTGGCAGACGAGCAGACTTTCGAGGACGAGGCGGACGAGACCACGGGCGCGAAGCGCTTTGCGTACCCGCCCCAGTTATTCATCGTGGACGGCGGCAAGCCCCAGGTTACGGCCGCGCAGGAGGTGTTCGACGAGCTCGGCATCGTGGATGTGCAGCTCATCGGCCTCGCGAAGCGCTTGGAAGAGGTCTGGGTGCCGGACGACGACGAGCCGGTTATCTTGCCCCGTAACTCGGAGGGCATGTACCTGCTGCAGCAGGTGCGCGACGAGGCGCACCGTTTCGCCATCACCTACCACCGCCAGCAGCGATCCAAGCGCATGCGCTCCTCCGCGCTCGACGCCGTTCCGGGGCTGGGGCCCGCCCGCCGCACGGACCTGGTCAAGCACTTCGGCTCGGTAAAGAAGATCAAGGAGGCGTCGGTCGAGGAGATCCAGCAGGTCAAGGGCGTTGGACCAAAGTTGGCCGAGACCATCTACAACCACCTGCACGACCAGTAGCACGCGGCTTCTCGACGCCGCTTCGCTGCCGCCTTGTCTAGGATGAGGGCTATGCCCACCACACCCCACACCCACGCGTTGCCCCACGACACCACTGAGGCGCGGACGCGCCCGGTAATCATCACGGGCCTGTCCGGTGGCGGCTTGTCCACCGCAGCGAAGGTGTTCGAGGACAAAGGCTACTTCGTCTCCCAGAACCTGCCTCCGCAGCTCATCCTGGAGCTCGTCGATCTCGCCGCGGCGGATGATTCTCCCGTCGACCGCCTCGCGGTTGTCACCGACGTCCGTGCGTCGATGTTCAAAGGCTCGCTGATGAGCACCATCGCGGGGATACGCGAGCGCGGGTACGACCCGTTCATTCTGTTCTTGGAGGCACGCGACGACGTCCTCATCCGCCGTTTCGACTCGGTGCGGCGAACCCACCCGATGCAGGGCGACGGCACGCTGCAGTCCGGGATTGAGCGCGAGCGCGAGGCGATGGAGGACCTCCGGGCCTCCGCCGACGTCATCATCGACACGACCAGCTTGTCGGTGCACGACCTGCGCCGCGCGGTGGAGGCGTCGGTGGGTGAACTACCCCTCGGGCGGCAGCACATCACCATCGAATCCTTCGGGTTCAAGCACGGCTCACCGCGTGACGCCGATATCGTGCTCGACGTCCGGTTCTTGCCAAACCCGTACTGGGTGGAGGAGCTGCGCGAATTCCGCGGTGTAGACAAGGCGGTGGCCGACTACGTGCTGAGCCAGGAGGGTGCCAGGGACTACGTCGACAACGTCGTCGAGTTGCTCTCGAGCACCCTTGGGGGCTACCGCCACGAGGGCAAGGACTTCATTACCGTCGGTGTCGGCTGCACGGGTGGACACCACCGCTCGGTTGCGGTGGCAGAGGCGATCGGCAAGCGGCTGAGCCAGCAGGGCCAGGTGGACGTCAATGTCATCCACCGTGACCTTGAGCGCCACTAACCCCACACACCAGGCCAGAGAAAGAAGGGTCAAGTGAGCCATGTGTCGTATGCGTGCCTTGGGGGAGGGCACGGCCTGTACCAGACGCTGACCGCCGCACGCGCGGCGGGAGCTTCCACCATTAACGCCGTAGTCACGGTGGCTGATGACGGAGGATCGTCCGGCCGTCTTCGCCGCGAGATGGACATTGTTCCCCCAGGTGATCTGCGTATGGCGCTCGCCGCGCTAACAGCGAGCGACGAGGACGGCTCGATTTGGCGCGAGACGCTTCAGCACCGGTTCGGGGGCCACGGAGCGATGGCGGGCCACGCCCTAGGCAACCTCCTCATCACTGGGCTTGCGGAGCGCCTCGGCGACACGCAGGCGGCTCTCGACCGAGTCGCGGCGTGGACAGGATCCGCGGGCAGGGTGATCCCCGTGTGCCCCCAGCCCCTCGACATCGAGGCGGAAGTTGCGGGGTTAGACGACGATCCTCGTGTGCTGCGTGCAGTGCGCGGGCAGGTCGCGGTGGCGACTACTCCTGGCGCGGTGCGGCGAGTGCGGCTGATCCCTGCGCGGCCGGCGGCCAGCGCCGCAGCGGTGCGGGCGGTCCTGGATGCCGATGTGGTGACTATCGGACCCGGCTCCTGGTTCTCGTCCGTCATCCCGCACATTCTCGTCCCCGATATCGCGCAGGCGCTTAACGAGACGGACGCGACCGTCGTGGTCATCCTCAACTTGTCCCCGGAGGCGGGGGAGACGCCGGGTTTCAGCACCGAGCGCCATATCCACGTCTTCTCGCAGCACGCCCCGGACCTGCGGGTGGATTATGTGCTTGCGGACGAGCACACAGCCACGTCCCCCGGCGAGCGGGACAACATCGCGCGGGCCGCGGGCCGATTGGGCGCACAGGTGGTGTTTGCGCCGCTGCGTGAGGTGGGGGACGACCGGGTGGCCTCGAACCGGCACGACCCCGACAAACTGGCAGCTGCCCTCAAGGCACTTGGCCCCACGCGATAGACTGCTGGGCGATTCGCACCTGCACGATAGACGAGGGGAGGCGCCGGTGGCGCTGACGGCCAAGGTCAAAGATGAGCTTTTGCGCGCCACGGGCGGCGGCTTGGAAGCGCGCGGAGCCGAAGCGACCGCGCTGATTCGCTTCGGCGGGGAGCTGCGTCCGGCTGAGCGGGGTGTCGCCATTGTTGCTGGCTTTGCCGAGGAGGCAGTCGCCCGTCGCTTGGCCCGCACGCTGACAGATCTATGCGCGGTCAGCGCGCCGGTGGAGCTCATTCCGGCATCGTCCGCCAGCCGGGATTGCCGTTATGAAGTCCGGGTTGGGGACGGCGCGGCGGACGTTATTCGCTCGCTGAAGCTCGTTACCGCGTCCGGTCACCCGGTAGTCGGCATGCCGCGTCAGATCATCTCGGGTCCCATGGCCGGGGTTGAGGCCGCGTGGCGCGGAGCGTTTCTTGCCCGTGGCCGGCTCACTGAGCCGGGTCGCGCCGCAAGCCTCGAGGTAGCGTGCCCAGGCCAAGAGGCGGCACTTGCCCTAGTGGGCTTGGCTCGGAGAATGGGGCTCACGGCGAAGACTCGCGAGACCCGAGGTATCGAGCGCGTGACCTTGCGCGATGGCGAGGCAATCGGCATATTGCTCAGCCGCATGGGTGCGCCCGCCGCCCGTATCGAATGGGACACCAAGCGCGAAACCCGGGCGGCCACCGCGAAGACGAATAGTCGTCTCGCCACGTTCGACGACGCGAACACGCGCCGCTCCGCGCAGGCGGCTGCAGCCGCGGCCGCTCGCGTGGAACGGGCGATGGACATTCTCGGTGACGACGTTCCTGAGCACCTCGCCGAAGCCGGCTTCCTCCGTGTCGAGCACCGTCACGCGTCACTGGAGGAGCTCGGTCGGCTGGCGGATCCGCAAATGACCAAGGACGCGGTCGCAGGCCGCATTCGTCGCCTCCTGTCGCTTGCCGACAAACGGGCGGCAGAACTCGGCATTGAAGACACTCACGGGACAGCAACCACTTAGGCCGGCATTCAGTGGCATTTGTCACACCGGGTCCTGTCTGTGTCACGCCGGGGGTAGAAAACTGCTGGCGCTCATCCCCCCGCCGCGATCGATCCGGGCTCAAACCCACATTGATTGGCAGATCCGGTTGCGGTTCCTGCCCCCGGTTTCTCTGCCACGCCCGCGCCCCCTGCAGGTAAAAGCCAAGCTCATTACACTCGGAAGCGGAACGACACAGGCACAAAGACGAGGAGTTTGACTGTGACTACCCGCATTGGCATCAACGGTTTCGGCCGCATCGGCCGCGCAGCGTTTCGCATCATCGAGAACGAGTACAAGGGCGAGCTCGAAGTCGTCAAGATCAACGACCTCACCGACAACCAGACGCTGGCTCACCTGATGAAGTACGACACCGCCTACGGCCAGTTTGACCACGACATCGAGTACGACGACGAATCCATCACGGTCGACGGCCGCCGGATCGCGGTTTCCGAGGAGAAGGATCCCGCCAACCTCGCGTGGGGCGACGCGGACGTCGACATCGTGCTGGAGTGCACCGGCGTGTTCACCAAGGGCCCCGCTGCGAAGGCGCACATCGACGCCGGCGCGAAGAAGGTCATCATTTCCGCGCCGGGCAAGGAAGTCGACGGCACCTACGTGTGGGGCGTCAACCACACCGACTACACGGGTAGCGAAGACGTCATTTCCGCCGCATCTTGCACCACCAACTCGCTTGCGCCGGTAGCTAAGGTGCTCGACGATGCGTTTGGCATCGAGCGTGGGTTGATGACCACCATCCACGCTTACACCGGCGACCAGCGGCTGCAGGACGCACCTCACAGGGACCTGCGTCGTGCACGTGCGGCCGCGCAGAACATCGTGCCGACCACGACCGGCGCCGCGAAGGCAGTGGCCTTGGTGCTCCCGAACTTGGAGGGCAAGCTGGATGGCTTCGCCATGCGCGTGCCCACTATCACCGGTTCCGCGACCGACCTCACGGTTACGCTGCGCGAGGACGTTACCGTGGAGGACGTCAACCAGGCGGTGAAGAACGCCGTGCAGGACGCGGAGTTCGGTCGCGCCATGCAATACACCGAAGACCCGATCGTTTCCTCCGACATCATCGGCAACACCCACGGGGCCATTTTTGATGCGGGCATGACCCGCGTCATCGACGGAAACTTGGTCAAGGTCATCTCCTGGTACGACAACGAGTGGTCGTACACCTCGCAGTACATCCGCCTGGCAAAGTTTGTGGCTGACAAACTCTAAGGCGTGACGCTGATACGGGCCCGCAACAATAGTGACGTTGCGGGCCCGTTTTTCATACGATGGATACGGTTCACACAATGAAGGAGAGACCTATGACCAAGAATCTGCAGCAGCTTCTCGACGAAGGCGTGGACGGGCGCCACGTCCTGGTGCGGTCGGACTTTAACGTCCCGCTCGATGACGACGGCAACATCACCGACGCGGGTCGTATCGACGCGTCGCTGCCCACATTGAAGGCACTGCTTGACGCAGGCGCGAAGGTCATCGTGGTGGCGCATCTGGGGCGTCCGAAGGGCGAGGTCAACCCAAAATTCTCGCTTGCACCCGTTGCTGAGGCGCTTTCCGAGCGGCTCGACCAGTTCGTCCCGCTCGCTGCCGATGTCTCAGGTGAGGACGCGCACGAGCGTGCAAACGGCCTGACCGAAGGCGAGATCCTCCTTCTGGAAAACGTCCGCTTCGACCCGCGCGAGACCTCCAAGGATGAGGCAGAGCGGGCCGCGTTCGCCGACGAGCTGGCCGCGCTCGCGGCGGACGACGGCGCCTTCGTCTCCGACGGCTTCGGCGTGGTCCACCGCGCGCAGGCTTCCGTCTACGACGTGGCGAAGGCGCTGCCCGCCTACGCGGGCTACCTCGTGGATAAGGAAGTCGCGACCCTGAATTCTGTGAAGAACGACCCGGCGCACCCGTACGTGGTGGTGCTCGGTGGTTCGAAGGTGTCTGACAAGCTCGGTGTCATTGAAGCGCTGGCGGAGAAAGCGGACCAGATCATCATCGGCGGCGGTATGTGCTACACTTTCCTCGCTGCTCAAGGTCACGACGTGCAGAATTCCCTCCTTCAAGAGGACATGGTGGGCACGTGCAAGGAGCTCATAGAGCGCTTCGGCGAGAAGCTGCTGCTACCGGTGGATGTCGCCGCAGGCGCCGAGTTTGCCAAGGACACCGAGAAGAGGATTGTCGGTGTGGATGCGATTCCGGAGGGCTGGATGGGCCTCGACATCGGACCGGAGACAGCGAAGCGTTACGCCGAGGCACTTGCAGCCTCCAAGACGGTGTTCTGGAACGGCCCGATGGGTGTGTTTGAGTTCCCGAACTTCGCAGATGGCACCAAGGCTGTGGCCGAGGCAATGATCGCCGCGACCAAAGACAACGGTTCCTTCACCGTCGTCGGCGGCGGCGACTCTGCGGCGTCGGTGCGCACACTCGGCCTCGACGAGGACGGCTTCTCCCACATCTCTACCGGCGGTGGCGCCTCCCTCGAACTCATTGAGGGTAAGGACCTGCCGGGCGTCTCCGTTCTGAACTAGTCCAACCTAGGAGGTATTTCACGCTATGGCACGCACCCCACTTATCGCCGGCAACTGGAAAATGAACCACGACCACCTTCAGGCCATCCAGAGTGCCCAGAAACTCGTCTTCGCGTTTCCGAAAGATGGCTACGAATACGTCGATATCGCCTTGACGGTTCCGTTCACGGATCTGCGCTCGATCCAGACGCTGGTCGAGGGCGACAAACTCAAGATCACCTACGGTGCCCAGGACGTCTCCGAGCACGACAACGGTGCGTTCACCGGCGACATCTCCGCTGCGATGCTGGAAAAGCTGGGTTGCTCCTGGGTGGTCGTGGGCCACTCGGAGCGCCGTGAGTACCACGGGGAGACCAACGAGCAGGTCGCCGCAAAGGCAGCCAAAGCCATCGAACACGGCATCGTCCCGATCGTCTGCGTCGGCGAGCCCCTGGAGGTACGCGAGGCGGGCGAGCATGTCTCCTACGTCGTCCAGCAGGCACGCGAATCGCTGGCGGGCGTGGACCTGTCCCGCACCGTCATTGCGTATGAGCCGGTCTGGGCGATCGGCACCGGTAAGGTAGCCTCCGCGCAGGACGCGCAGGAAGTCTGCCACGGCATCCGCGAACTCGTGCGGGAGCTCAGCGACGACGCTGTGGCCGACCAGATCCGCATCCTCTACGGCGGCTCCGTCAAGGCCGACACGGTGGCGGAGATCATCGGCCAGCCTGATGTGGACGGTGGTCTTGTCGGAGGCGCGTCACTCGACGGGCAAGACTTTGCCAAACTCGCCGCCGCGGCCGCCAACTCTGTGATGTAGCCGCAGCGCGGGCCAGTACTCGCAGTGGTGTAAGCTCCCTGGAAGAGTTTGCACCGTCTCCCATTTGAAAGGTGTCGCGCATATGGCTTTAGCGCTTGAGATCGTACTGGTGATTTCAGCGATTCTCATGACCATTTTCGTCTTGCTGCACAAGGGCAAGGGCGGTGGCCTGTCCAGCCTGTTCGGCGGCGGTGTTCAGGCCAACCTCTCCGGTTCGACGACGGTGGAGAAAAACCTCGACCGCATCACCGTGCTGATGGCGCTGATCTGGATTCTGTGCATCGTCGGGTTGAATCTGATTCAGACCTACGCGGTCTGACCCAGACCCCGCCGTTACAACGGTCCTGTGGCGTCCTCAGTGGCGAACAGGACCGTTTCTTTGCGCCCGATTGCGCCAGCGACCGGCCAGTCCTCGGCCGCGTCTGCGCCGTCGGCGGCGTGGCTTGCGGCCTCAGCCTTCTCGGCGCCAGAAACAAGCAGCCACACGCGGTCCGCGCTCTGCACCGCCGGCAGGGTGAGGGTGGCGCGCTCCGCCGGCGGTTTGGGGGAGTCGGTGACCGCCACAACCAACGCGTCTCGCTCCCGGACGGCGTCGGTATGGGGAAACAGGGAGTTGATGTGACCCTCGCCGCCCATGCCCAGCAGGTGCAGATCGAAGCCGCCGTCGCCAACGAGTTCCTGGTACTGCTCGACCGCGGCGTTCATCGGGCCGCCATCGAGGCCGTAGCCGTGAATGTTGCTCTCCGGGATGTCCACGTGCGACAGCAGCGCCGACCTCGCCTGGCCTTCGTTGGAGTCCGGGTGGTCCACCGGCACATTGCGCTCGTCGCCGAAGAACACCTCAACCCGCGTCCAGTCAATTGGCTCATCAACTAACCGTGCGAGCAGGGCGGTTCCCGCAGTGCCGCCCGTGAGCACCACGCGCGTGGAGCGACCGGTGGCCTGGATCTCGGCCATGACGTCGGTGAACCGTGAGGCGACGTCGTCAAGAAGCGATGGCAGGTCTTTATAGCTCATGGTCTACTCCTGACAGCCCGCGCAAAGCGCGTTCGTAAGTGGCATCGGGGCCGAGGTGGCGTAGATCCTCCGCGAGACTCTCCGCGTCGCTGCGCTCACCCATAGCGACGAGCGAGTCTGCGTGGCCGGGGGTGGAAATGCGCACGGTGTGGCTGTCCTGGACGGCCACTTCAACGTCGCCGTCTTCGCAACGCAGCGCGAGCCGGGTGATAGGAAAGCTCCCCGCGGGATCAGCCTGACGTCGGGTGACCTGCACGTTCAAGCTGGAAGCGAGCCAGCCAGCAGCGACGTCCACGCTCGGGTCGCCGGCGGCACCGGCAATCTCGGCACTCAGGATGCGCTTGCCGGGGTGGCGGTCTAGGGCCGAGGCCACAATGCCCCGCCACGGCGTGATGCGCGACCACATCACGTCTGAGTCCCCATCCACGTACCCCGCTGTGAGGCGTTGCAGGGTCATCCCGTTGCCGTCCCGGCGCAGGTTCGTAATGCGGCGCTGCGCGATCCGTCCGAGCTGGGTGTCGGCAGGGCGCTCCGGGGCCTTTTGCGGCCAGCAGACCACGACGGGGGTGTCCGGCAGAAGTAGGGGTGTGACAATCGCACCCAGGTGGCTCGTGAGTTCGCCGTAGAGCCGCATCACCACGACCTCGGAGGCGCCGGCATCGCTGGCCACAAGTACCTGGGCATCGAGGCGGGTGGCTGCGCCGGTGTCACCGGAGATGAGGACGAGCACGCGCGCTGGGTGCTCGAACGACGCGTTGCGCAGGGTCTCTAGGGTGTCGTCGATGGAGTCCGCGCCGGAGTCGTCGATGGCGACGAGAAGGGTCAGCACGCGCCCGGTGGTTAGCGAGTGGCTTTCCCGGGCCTTGGCGAGTTCTGCGCCAATGGCCTTAGTGGATGTGTCAGGCAGTTCGATGATCATGTGGTTCGACCTTTCTTACGGGCGGCGCCACACGCGGCCGTCTTTGGCCAGCATGCGATCGGCGGACGCCGGCCCCCACGTGCCGGCCGCGTAGTCGTCCGGACGGCCCTGCTCGGCCCAGTAATCAAGCACCGGGTCCAGGATCTCCCAGCTGCGCTCCACTTCCGAGTTGGTGGGGAACAGGCTGGACTCGTCCAACAGCGCGTCCAGGATGAGGCGTTCGTAGGCCTCGGGGGATTGCTCGGTGAACGCCTCCGAGTACGAGAAGTCCATGTTTACATCCCGCAGTTCCATGCCGGGTCCGGGCACCTTGGATCCGAAGCGCATGAGCACGCCCTCGTCCGGCTGCACCCGGATAACCACGGCGTTATTGGTGAGTAGATCCGCCTGGCCCTTAGAGAACGGCTGATACGGAGGGCGCTTGAACACCAGCGCGATCTCGGTCACCCTCCTGCCCAGGCGCTTCCCGGTGCGCAGGTAGAACGGCACCCCGGCCCAGCGGCGGGACTCGATCTGCAGTGTGCATGCCGCGTAGGTTTCGGTCGTGGATTCTGGGTCGAACCCGTCCTCCTCGCGCAGGCCCACAACCTTCTTCGAACCCTGCCAGCCCGCGGTGTACTGCCCGCGGGCGGTGGTCTTGCCAAACGGCCCGACGGCGGAGGTTGCCCGCAGCACCTTTAGTTTTTCCGCGCGCAGTTGGGCTGGGGAGAAGGATGTCGGCTCCTCCATCGCCACCAGCGCCAGCAGCTGGATCAGGTGGTTTTGGATCACGTCGCGGGCTGCGCCGATACCGTCGTAGTAGCTGGCGCGGCCGCCGAGACCGATATCTTCCGCCATGGTGATCTGTACGTGGTCGATGTAGTGCGAGTTCCACACCGGCTCGAACATTTGGTTGGAAAAGCGCAGCGCAAGAATGTTTTGCACCGTCTCTTTACCCAGGTAGTGGTCGATGCGGAACACCGAGCGCTCGGGGAAGACGGCGCCAACCACGTCGTTGAGCTCCTTGGCGGAGGCGAGATCGTGGCCAAACGGCTTTTCAATGATCACGCGGCGCCAGTCGTTGGCACCCGCCTTCGCCATCCCGCAGCGATCAAGCTGGTGGACTACCTCGGCGAAGAACTCCGGGGGCACGGACAAGTAGTACGCCCAGTTCCCAGCCGTGCCGCGGTGCTCGTCGCTGCGCTTGCAGGCAGCAGCCAAGTCGTCGAACGCCGCGTCGTCGTCGAAGTTGCCCCGGACAAACTCCAGGCCTTCGGCGAGGCGCTGCCAGACGTTCTCGTGGAACTCGGTGCGGGCACCGTTGAGGATCGCCTCGCGCACGTAGTCCTGAAAGTCTGCCTTGTCCCATTCGCGCCTGCCGTAGCCGATGAGGGTGAACCCGCCGGGAAGCAGGCCGCGATTAGCCAGGTCGTAGATGGCCGGAAGCAGCTTCTTGCGAGCGAGGTTACCCGTCACACCAAAGATGACCATGCCCGATGGTCCGGCGATCTGGGGGAGGCGTTTATCTGCGGGGGAGCGCAGCGGATTGGACCACTGCCGGTGCGGTTCAGTCACGTCAGGCGAGCTTAGCAGCCATGGAATCGAGCAGGTCTTGCCACGCGTCCACGAACTTCTCCACGCCTTCGCGCTCCAGCACCGCGACGACGTCGTCGAGGTCGATACCGACCTCGCTCAGCGCCGCAAACACCTCGCGGGAGACGGCCTCGGTGCCGGTGAGTGTGTCGCCGTGGACACCACCGTCTCGCAGCACCGCATCCAGCGTCTTTTCCGGCATCGTGTTCACCGTGTCCGGGCCAGCCAGCTCGGTCACGTACATGGTCGCCGGGTACGCCGGGTTCTTTACACCGGTAGACGCCCACAGCGGACGCTGCGCATTCGCGCCCGCGGGCAGCGTATCGACGCCAGCTTCGCCAAACTCCGACTGGAACAACGCGTACGCCAACCGGGCGTTCGCGATGCCGGCCTTACCGCGCAGTGCCAGCGCCTCGTCGGTGCCGATGGTTTCGAGCCGCTTGTCCACCTCGGTGTCCATGCGGGAGACGAAGAAGGACGCCACCGAGTGGATGCGGCTCACATCGTGGCCATTGGCGGCAGCCTGCCGGATGCCCTCCTTGTAGGCCTTGATGACCTGCTTGTAACGCGCCACCGAGAAAATCAGGGTGACGTTGACAGAGATGCCGTCCGCCAACGCCGCGGTCACGGCGGGCAGGGATTCGTCGGTGGCCGGAATCTTAATCATCAAGTTCTCGCGGTCAACGAGTTCCCACAGTTCGCGTGCCTGCGCGATGGTCTTGGCCTCGTCAGCGGCGTAGCGCGGGTCAACTTCGATGGAGACGCGCCCGTCTTTACCGCCGGTGGTGTCGTACGTGTCGCGAAAAAGGTCGCAGGCGTCCTGGACATCTTTGACGCTCATGGCGTACACCGCAGCGTCCGCCGTGGTGCCGGCGAGCTTGAGCTCCGCCAGCTGGTCGTCGTAGTGCGTGCCGGTGCCCATGGCCGCGGCGAAGATAGCCGGGTTGGTGGTCACGCCAACGATTGACTTTTCCGCCTTGACCTCCCCGAGGTTGCCGGTGGCGATGCGTTCGCGGGACAGGTCGTCGAGCCAAGTGGAGGTGCCAACCTCGAAGAGTTCGTCAATGGCATTCATTCGTCAGTTCCTTCCTATTAGATCTCGTTAACGAGCCTGCGAGTTAACGCCCGTCTCCGCGAGTCGGCTCGGATTCGGTGTTGCCGACGCGGACGCTCGTCGCTACGCTGCGTTGTTCGCGCACGCAGTCGAGGGTCTCGCGCGCGACGCGGACAACGTTGTCGGTAGTGAACCCGAAGCGTTCGAACAGCTCGGCGCCGGGGGCCGAGGCCCCGAAGTGCTCAAGCGAGACAGCGCGGCCGTATTCGCCGAGAAAGCGGAACCACGGCATGGAGGTCGCCGCCTCCACCGAGACGCGGGCCTTGACATCGCGAGGAAGCACCGAGTCGATGTATGCATCGTCCTGTTCCATGAACCAGTCCATGGACGGCACGGACACGACGCGGGTCGCCGTGCCCTCGGATTCAAGCACCTTCGCCGCCTCCACTGCGTACTGGACTTCCGAGCCGGAGGCCATCAGGATGAGGTCGGGGGTCTCGGCGGACGCCTCGACTAGGACGTAAGCGCCGCGGGCGACGCCGTCGAAGGCCTTCTCCTTGGTGCCCTCGAGCACCGGCAGGTTCTGGCGGGACAGCGCCAGCGCCTTCGGCTGCTCCTTGGCTTCCAGCGCCGCAATCCAGGCCGCTGAGGTCTCGTTCGCATCCGCCGGGCGAATAACGGCCACGTCCGGGATCGCGCGCAGCGCGGCCAGGGTTTCCACGGGCTGGTGGGTTGGGCCGTCCTCGCCGAGGCCGATGGAGTCGTGCGTGAACACGTAGTAGCCGTCGATGCCGGAGAGAGCGGCCACGCGAATCGCCGGGTAGAGGTACTCGGAGAAGATCAGGAAGGTGCCGCCGTAAACGCGGGTGCCGCCGTGCAGGGCAATGCCGTTCATCACCGAGCCCATGGCGTGCTCTCGGATGCCGAAGTGCAGGTTTCGCCCGTACGGGTGAGCGGAGAATTTCTCGGTGGAGATGGCCTGCGGGCCAAAGGACTTCGCGCCCTTGATCAAGGTGTTGTTGGAGCCGGCCAGGTCGGCGGAGCCGCCCCAGAGCTCCGGCAGTGCGGCCGCGGCGGCCTGGATGGCGGCTTCGGACGCTTTGCGGGTGGCCAGGCCCTTGGCGTCCGGCTCCCAGGTGGGGAAGTCCTTCTTCCAATCGGCCGGCAGCTCGCGCGCGGTGAGACGGTCCAGCAGCGCCTTGCGCTCGGGGTTTGCCTGCGCCCATGCGTCGAACTTCTCGTTCCACGCTGCGTGCTTCGCAGCCGCACGCTCACGCAGCCTGCGGGAGTGGGCGATCACTTCGCCTTCCTCCGGGAACATCACGGCCGGGTCGAAGCCGAGTGCCTCCTTGACAGCGGCTACCTCGTCGGCGCCCAACGCAGCGCCGTGGATGGCGCCGGTGTTCATGAGGTTCGGGGCCGGGTACCCGATGACGGTCTTGACGCGAATGATGGTCGGCTTGCCCGGCTCGGCCTTCGCCTCAGCAACCGCGGACTCGATGGCGGCGACGTCTTCGCCGGACTCGACGGTGAGCGTCTGCCACCCGTAGGCCTCGTACCGCTGCAGTACGTCCTCGGTGAACGCGATCTGGGTGTCGTCCTCGATGGAAATGCGGTTGTCGTCCCAGAACAGGATGAGGTTTCCGAGCTGTTGGGTGCCGGCGAGGGAAGACGCCTCCGAGGTCACACCCTCCTGCAGGCAGCCGTCGCCGGCGACGACGTAGATGTAGTGGTCGAATGGAGATTCGCCCGCAGGTGCATCGGGGTCGAACAGCCCGCGCTCGCGCCGCGCCGCCATGGCCATGCCCACTGCGGATGCCAAACCCTGGCCGAGCGGGCCCGTGGTGATCTCGATGTGGTCGGTGTGGTTGTACTCCGGGTGGCCCGGGGTCTTCGAGCCCCAGGTGCGCAGATCCTTCAAATCCTGCAGCTCAAGCCCGAAGCCGCCCAGGTAGAGCTGCACGTACTGGGTGAGCGAGGAGTGGCCGTTAGACAGCACGAACCGGTCGCGGCCCACCCAGTCCTTGTCGGCCGGGTCAACGTCCATGACGCGCTGGAAGAGCGTGTACGCCAGCGGCGCGAGGCTCATAGCGGTGCCGGGGTGGCCGGAGCCGCAGTGCTCCACGGCGTCCGCGGCGAGTACCCGGGCCGTATCCACCGCCCGGGTGTCGGTGTCAGTCCAGTCCTCGGGGTAGTTGCGCTCGGTCATCGCCTGCAGTTCAGGGGGCAGCGTCATGGGGTCCTCGCTTTCTCTAAGGTCGCTCAAAAGCATATCGCTTATCGACGCCTCCGGGAGATCGCCCTCACTCGATGCATTCCGGATTCGTGCCCGCGTGTTGGAAAGGGCTACCATCGTCCGAAGGTATGATTGCCCGCGCAATCCGCAGCACATAAAAGGAGAGAGTTGTTGGAGACCATCAAGGCATATTTCGCGTTGACGAAGCCGAGGGTCATTGAACTTCTCTTGGTGGCCGCGATCCCTGCGATGTTGCAGGCCGACCGCGGCGAGGTGCACCTCTGGCTGGTCCTGGGCACGTTGCTCGGCGGCTGGATGGGTGCTGCAGCGGCCAACACCTTCAACATGGTCGCTGACTACGACATCGACCAGAAAATGGGGAGAACCCGCGCCCGCCCGCTCGTGCGCCACTCGGTGACGAAGCAGAAGGCGGCGGTGTTCGCCTGGGTCATGCTGGCGCTGTCAGTGCTGTGGCTCGGCCTGCTGTGCAACTCCTGGCTGGCCGCCTTTTTCATTGTGCTGACCAATTTCTTCTACATCTTCGTGTACACGAAGTGGCTGAAGCGCCGCACCTGGCAGAACGTGATTTGGGGCGGGGCAGCGGGCTGCATGCCCGTGCTCGTCGGCTGGGCTGTCATCCGCGACAATGTCCAGGACGGGTCCGCCGACAACTGGTGGCAGGCCATCGTGATGTTCCTCATCATCTTCTTCTGGACGCCGCCGCACACATGGGCCCTGGCAATGAAGTACAAGGACGACTACGCGCGCGCAAAGGTGCCGATGTTGCCGGTGGTCGCCTCGGCTGAAGATACCAGCCGGCAGATCGTCATCTACTCCTGGATCACCGTGGCCGTCTCACTGCTGCTCGTGCCGGCGGCTTCGTGGATCTACTTCGTCATCGCGGTGGTCTCCGGCGCGGCCTTCCTGGTCATGGCCACCAGGCTGCACCAAGGCATCGTGCGCGGCGAGAACGTCAAGCCGCTCAAGTTGTTTATCTTGTCCAACAACTACTTGGCCGCGCTCTTCCTCGGGCTCTCCTTCGATGCCGTGCTGGGCTGGGAGACCGTCGGGGAGCTGGTGTTCTAAACCTCCAGCACCACAGAGCCGGCGGTCTTTCGCGCCTGCAGGTCCGCATGGGCCTCGCGGGCGTTTTCCAATTTGTACGGCGGGTGGATACGAATCTTCACCGTGCCATCTTCCACCGCGCGGGCCACAGCCTGGGCACGCATGAGGAACTCGTCGTCGGTGGCGACGTAGTGCTTGAGCGACGGACGGGTGAGAAACAGCGCGCCGTGGGCGTTGAGTTCCTGAATCTTAAACGGCTCCACGTCGCCTGAGGCAGACCCGAACGAGCACACCAGTCCCCGCGGACGGGTGACGTCGAGGCACATTTGGAAGGTGTCGTTGCCCACGCCGTCGTAGACCACGTCCACGCCACCGCCGCTTTCTGTCTTGATCTGCTCGGCCAGGTCGTCGCCGTAGCGGAACACCTTGGTCGCGCCGGCATCGTAGGCGAGCTTTTCCTTCTCGTCGGTGGAGACAACGGAGTACACCGTCGCCTCTTCGGCCGCCGCCATCTGGGTGAGGATCAGGCCAACACCGCCCGCCCCCGCGGTGACCACCATCGTGTCGCCCGGCCTGGTCTCCCGCACGCCGTGAAGGAGGTAGTGGGCCGTCATGCCTTGCAGCAGCATCGAGGCCGCCACTGCCGGCTCAACGCCCTCCGGTACGGCCACGAGGCGGTTGCGGTCTACCGCCACCTGCTCAGCGTAGGAGCCGGGGGCGTCGTGCCAAGCGACCAGGGTGCCCGGCGCGATCTCGCCGAGCGGGTCTTCCACTACACGCCCGCAGCCCTCCGTGCCCGGGATGTACGGGGGATCGGAGGGGTATGTGCCGGAGCGAAAGTAGGTGTCGATGAAGTTGATGCCGGCGTAGCTGACGTCGATAAGCAGCTGGCCCTTACTGGGAACCGGCGCCTCGACATCCTTGTATTCAAGGACCTCCGGGCCGCCGTGTGAGGTGACAACGATTGCTTTCATGTCACACGAGCGTAGGCAACCTGCGTTTCCCGTGTGCGAAAAGGAAGGAACTAAATGCAACCACGGCAGACGACATTGCAATGTGCGCCGGGATTGTCCAGCGTGGAACGCCGAGACGGAACTGTGTGACGCCGATGGCCCACTGCACCAAAATCAGGGCGATCAGCACGTACGAGGTGCGGAGCGCGTCCTCGGGTGCGCCAGAGTTGCGCAGCAGCACAGTGGTGATGATGGTGGCAATCAGGTAAAGGTACATGCACACCGCGTGGACGTACGCCAACACGCGTGTGTCCATTTGGAGGCGCCCCTCCATGCCGACCCCGGAGTCGCCGGAGTGCGGGCCCGAGCCGGTGACCATCGTGCCGGTGATGAGCACCACGCAGAGCGCGGCGGCGGCGATGAGCGTCCATGTCTGCGCCGACGTGGGGTAGCGGCGAGTGGGTGAGGCCTCGTCCGGCTCAGCGATCCGCATGTAGAGCATCGCAGCCACGAACACCAGCACCATGGAGGGCAGGAAGTGTACGGCCACAGACCACCAGCGGAGGTCCAGCAGCACCGATATGCCGCCGATGACCGCCTGCAGGACAACCCCGAGCAGCGAGACCCAGGCAAGGGTTGTAATCTCCTTGCGCCGGCGCGCACGGATCACGGCGAGCAGCACCAGCGCCGCAGAGGCCGCGACGACGAACGTGAGGGTGCGGTTGCCAAATTCGATGGCCTGGTGGATCCACGGTGCCGCGCCCGCCACCGGCACGAGCGAGCCCTCGTGGCACAGCGGCCACGTGTTGCAACCCAGCCCCGAGCCAGTCACGCGCACCAGCGAGCCCGTGACGGTGATGCCGCCCTGGCACAGCAGCAGCACCATTGCGAGGACGCGCTGCAGCTTCAATGACGGGTTGCGCCAGGCTTCCCTCCAGGAACGGGGACGGGTCTCAGCTGTGGTTGCAGTCACTAGTTCTCCAACTTTCGGACGATGGCGATCGTGGCAGAGTGTATCGCGCCTAGCCGTCGAAACGGAACAGGCGCACGGCCGCCGTGATTGCGGCTCCCCCCCATACGGCGAGCGACACCCACGCAGCCCAGTTGACGTGCAACTGCACCGCCTGAACCAGTGTGCCCGCCAGCGCGACGGTGGGAACCGCATTCCACCAGCCGGCGTGGGCGATATCGGACGAGTAACCCACCCAGCCGAGGACCCCCATGAGCACCAGCCAGATGAGGTTGGCCAGCGCGAGCACCAACTCCGAGCTCAGGGTGCCACCCATGAGCAGACCCAACGCGGTAAACACCGCGACACCGAGCAGCAGGGTAGCCAAGCCGAATGCTGCTCCGGCGGCGGAGACCCGCCAACCCAGCGCGAAGGCGATGGCGCTGAGCACCACGATCTGCACCAGCACAGTCGCAAGCACGCCGAGGATCTTGCCGGCGATGATGGTCCAGGCGGGCACTCCCGACGCGCCCGTGCGCTTCAGTGCTCCGTAGCGGCGGTCAAACGCCACTGCAATGGCCTGGCCGGTGAAACCGGCGCCGGTAGCGGCAACAGCGAACACCATCGGCACCAGCACGTCGAAGCTCGTGTTGTCGCCCAGGATCGGCGCGAAGTGCGCGGCAACGAGGATTGCTGCCGGGATGATGACATTGACAAGAAGCTGCTCGCCGTGGCGCAACATGAGCTTTGCTTCGATCTTGCCCTGGGCCGCCACCATCGCCGCGAAGGAGGCTCGCTGCGGTGCGGGGGCAAAGACCCCGGGGGTGAGTGCGTTTGCCTGCATTAGCTCCTCAACTCTCTTCCGGTCAGATCCAAAAACACGTCCTCCAAGTTGCGGTGCGAAACGCTGAGCTCCCGAATCAGCACATCCTGCCGGGCAGCCTCACGCGCCAGCTTCTCGACGACCTCCGGTGAGCCCGTTCCCCGGACCCGGTAACTCCGCGGGCGGACTTCCTCGACGCTCAGGCCTGCGGGCGCGAGCGCGTCGCTAAGCGGGCGGGTGTCCAGGACGTCTGCGGTCTCCACGGACAGCACCGGGAACTCGTCGTGGTTGGTTAGCTCGGACGGGGATCCCTGGGCGACGACCTTGCCGTGGTCGATGATGACCACGTCGTCTGCGAGCTGCTCGGCCTCGTCCATGAGGTGCGTGGTGAGCACCACGCTCACCCCGTCGCGCTTCATGGCGGCGATGATGTCCCAGACCGCGATTCGGGACTGCGCATCCATACCCGCGGTGGGCTCGTCCAAAAAGATCAGCTCGGGCCGGCCGATCATGGCGAGCGCGAGCGAAAGGCGCTGCTGCTGCCCGCCGGAAAGCCTGCGGTAGCTCGTGTTCGCGATCCCCTCAAGGCCCAGGAGCTGCATGAGCCACTGCGGGTCGTGCGGATTGGCGTTGTACCCCGCCGCAAGTTCAAGCATCTCGCGCACGGACACACTGGCGTATGCGCCACCGCCTTGGAGCATGATGCCGATGCGGTTGCGCACTGCTTGCGGGTTGGCCACCGGGTCCATGCCGAGTACGCGGATAGTGCCCGAGGTCGGTGTGGTAAATCCCTCGCACATCTCAATGGTGGTGGTTTTCCCGGCGCCGTTGGGCCCAAGCAGCGCGAGCAGCTGGCCGCGCCGTGCTGTGAAGCTGAGGCCATCTACCGCCGTCGTGCCCCCGAAACGCTTGACAACGTTGTCGACGACCAGCGCGTGATCACTCATGGGAGATGAGTGTAGACCGTCGCCGCTTCCACTCCCGAAGCACGAGGAGGACGACGCCTGCTAGGAAGGCGAAGCCAAGGATCGCTGCGCCGTAAATTGTCGCAACTGCATCGGCTTGTAACCGCAGGCCGCGGGGCAGCACCAAGAAGCTCACCAGGGCGCTGTATCCGGCGACGGAGGCGCGGAATGCAAATCGGTTCGCCCAGGCAGCGAGGGGCAGGATGGCCCAGAGCGGGTACCAGGGGTGGACGACTGGGAAGAGGATGACCAGCACGATCGTGGAGACGCCGAGGCCACCGACCGGGTGGATCGCGCCGCGGTAGGTGGCCCACAGCATGCGGACAACGAAGGCGGCGGCGACCGCGAGACCCGCCCACCGCGTCACGCTCAGCATCGCATCGGTGTGGTCGCCGAGCCCGAGCTGCATGCCGAGGAACCCCCCGGCGACGCCAATGTCTGTGGTGAGTGAGAGCCAGCTGCGGATCTGCGCCGCGCCACCCTGCCCCGTGACCCACCCGAGCCCGATCCCGGAAACGAGCGAGACCGCGATGGCGGTTGCCGCCAGCACCAGCGTCTGCAGCACGGCCGCAGCCAGGATAGAGCGGGCACCCAGTGCGGTGTTTGTACCCCGCGACCGCAGGTGGCGGGCGAGCGCCATGCCGGTGAAACCGAGGGCGAGGAAACCGACGACTTTCACCATGCCTGCGCAGCTGATAACGGCCGTCGATGCCCCGAATAGAGCCCATCCGGCGCGGTTGCCGGCCTGGATCCGGTCGATCCCGCGCAGTCCCATCTCGAGACCGACGAGCAGCAGACCCATCATGATGGCTTCGTTGTGAATGCCGCCGACCATGTGCAGCACCGTGAGCGGGTTGAGGATGCCCAGCCACAGCGCCGCGGGCCCGGACACGCCGCAGCGGCGGGCGAGCGCCAGGATGCCCCACGCCGCCGCGAGGATGCCGGCGACGGAGACGGCGCGGTGCGCGAGCACGCCCCAAAAGATCGAGTCTCCGGTGAGGTGAGAAATGATCGCCGCCGTCCCCAGCGCCACCGGGCCGTAGGGGCTGGGGGAGTGCGCCCAGATGAACGGCACGGACCGGGCCAGGTGGTGCTCCACGCCCAGAATCTCCACCGGGCCGGAAGCATACGGGCCCAGCCCCTGACGCACGATGGTGCCGTTGGCCAGGTACGAATAAATGTCCTGAGTGAACAGGGGCGCGGTGGCCATGAGCGGAATGACCCACGCGATGAACGTCCGCAACACCTCAGGCGTGCTGGAACGCACCCCGCGTGCTGGTCCAGGAGAAGCGCCGACGCAGGGTGCCATTGCGAGCCACGCAGCGACGAGCATTCCTACGCCGATGAGGACAAGCGAGTTCGACGTCAGCATCATCCGGCCCATCTCGGTGCCCAGTGGAAAGTCCTGCCAGGGGTTTTCCACCACAGGCAGCGCGCCGCCGCCGAGGCCAGCGAAACCGATGAGGAACGTGCCCGCGGCGCCGAGATAGCGCAGAAGGGCGAACCTGCTGTGCGCGCGGGAACGCCCATTCGTTCCCGTGGGCGGCGCGGAAATAGGCGGCGTGGCGGGGTCGTGCAGCAGTGTTGAGCGAGACCCTGGCCGTCCCATCCGGGGCAGCTCGCTGGCCACAGTCGCACGGCGGCCGCTGCGGGAGCTCCTGACATCACGCGGGCTGGTGGTCACGTTGCCGTGCTGCGGATGGTTTGGGGTGGTCACGTCTGAACAGTCTAAGGCGCTGCCCGACGCGGCAGTGGGGTGCGGGTGCAGCACCCGGTGCTGCAGGAATATTTAGAACACACTAGTGTTGTGAAAAGGCAGCGACCCCGACCACATCGAGCGAAAGGTGGTGCCATCGTGGATTCCCACACCCCCGTTCCTACGGATGCGTCCCGCGCTGGCGGAGACACGCGTTCGCAGGTGATGTCGGTCCTGCTGAAACGTGGCCCGGTTACTGCCAGCGACATAGCGGAAGAACTCCAGTTGTCTGCAGCTGGGGTTCGCCGCCACGTTGACAAACTCGTCAGCGAAGGCTTGGCGGAGGCGTGCGCTCCGCGCAATGTAGCGGGAGAAGAGCAAGGACGCGGCCGGCCGGCCAAACACTTCCGGCTCACCGCCGCGGGGCGCGAGCGCTTCGGATCGAACTACGACGGCCTCGCTCTCGATGCCGTCGAGCTGATCCAGCGCATCGGCGGCGAGGACGCGGTGCGCGACTTTGCCCGCTCACGCGTGGAAAAAATTCTCGGCCGCGTGGAGCCGGGTGCTGACGCTGAAGAGACGGCGCAGCGCGTCGCCGCCGCCCTCGAGGACCACGGGTACGCGCCTAGCGTCCACCGCACCGATTCTGGCATTCAAATCTGCCAGCATCACTGCCCGGTGTCAGCGGTCGCCACGGCGTACCCGGAGTTTTGCGAGGCGGAGCGGGAGGCGGTGGCGCGCATCGTCGATACGCATGTGCAGCCGCTTGCCCTCATCGCAGACGGACACGGAATCTGCACGACTAACATTCCCCTTGCCGGCCAGCCTGTATCCGCGTCAGCGGACACAGCGGCGGGGACCGCAATGAAAGGAGCGGCTGACAATGACTGAAGTGAAGCCCACACCAGGCCTTGAAAGGCCGATGAACGACGACGAAATCATTGAGTCGATCGGTGCCTACAACTACGGTTGGCACGATTCCGACGCTGCCGGCGCAGCTGCGCGCCGTGGCTTGAACGAAGATGTCGTGCGCGACATCTCCGGTATCAAGGGCGAGCCGGAGTGGATGCTCAACCAACGCATGAAGGCGCTGGAGATTTTTGAGAAGAAGCCGATGCCCACGTGGGGCGCGGATCTTTCCGACATCGACTTCGACAACATCAAGTACTACGTGCGCTCGACTGAGCAGCAGGCGGCCTCGTGGGACGACCTGCCGGAGGACATTAAGAGCACCTACGACAAGCTCGGCATCCCCGAGGCGGAGAAGCAGCGTCTCGTCGCCGGCGTTGCCGCCCAGTACGAATCCGAGGTGGTCTACCACCAGATCCGCGAGGACCTGGAGGAAAAGGGTGTCATCTTCGTTGACACCGACACCGCCCTGCGTGAGCACGAGGACCTGTTCAAGGAGTACTTCGGCTCCGTCATTCCGGCTGGCGACAACAAGTTTTCTGCACTCAACACCGCTGTGTGGTCGGGTGGCTCCTTCATCTACGTCCCGCCGGGGGTCCACGTGGACATCCCGCTGCAGGCGTACTTCCGCATTAACACGGAAAACATGGGCCAGTTTGAGCGCACGCTGATCATCGTCGATGAAGATGCGTACGTGCACTACGTGGAGGGTTGCACCGCGCCGATTTACAAGTCGGACTCGCTGCACTCCGCTGTGGTGGAAATCATCGTGAAGAAGGGTGGCCGCTGCCGGTACACGACCATCCAGAACTGGTCCAACAACGTCTACAACCTGGTCACGAAGCGCGCCAAGGCTGAAGAGGGCGCGACCATGGAGTGGGTCGACGGCAACATCGGCTCCAAGGTGACCATGAAGTACCCGGCTGTGTGGATGACCGGACCGCACGCGCGCGGTGAGGTGCTCTCCGTCGCGTTCGCAGGGGAAGGGCAGTTCCAGGACACCGGCGCGAAGATGACGCACATGGCGCCGCACACGTCGTCGTCCATCGTGTCCAAGTCCGTCGCTCGCGGCGGCGGCCGCGCCGCCTACCGCGGCCTCGTGCAAGTCAACACCAATGCGCACAACTCCGTGTCCAACGTGGAGTGCGACGCGCTGCTGGTGGACGACATTTCGCGCTCCGACACGTACCCGTACAACGACATCCGCAACGACCGCGTGACCCTCGGCCACGAGGCCAAGGTGTCGAAGGTGTCCGAGGACCAGCTGTTCTACCTGATGTCCCGCGGCATTCCGGAGGATGAAGCCATGGCGATGATCGTGCGCGGCTTCGTCGAGCCGATTGCCAAGGAGCTGCCCATGGAGTACGCGCTGGAGCTCAACCGTCTCATCGAGCTGCAAATGGAAGGATCGGTGGGCTAAATGTCCGACCAGCAAACCGTTGCAAACGTAGTGCGCAACGCCACCACGCACAACAACAAGGGCGACCTCTTTTCCTCGTTTGATGTCGAGGACTTCGACGTTCCTGGTGGACGCGACGAGGTCTGGCGGTTCATCTCCCTGCGCCGCCTCCGTGGCCTGCACAACGGCCAGTTTGCGCCCCAGGCTCCCGTGCAAATCGCGGTCGACGGCCCGTCCGAGGTGTCCGTCGAGCAAGCTCCGCTTACCGACGAGCGCGTGACCGCCGCGGGCGCCCCGGTTGACCGCGTCGCGGCCCAGGCCTGGACGTCCTCCGACCACGCCACGTTGATCTCGGTGCCGGCAAACGTCGAGTTGGCAGAGCCGATCACCGTCACCATCACGGGCGCGGGCGTCGATGCGACCACCTTTGGCACCGTCGTGGTGGAGACCGGCGCAAACTCGGCCGCTACTGTCGTGGTCCGCTACACGGGCTCCGGCACGCACGCCGACAACGTGAACTGGGTGATTGGCGAGGGATCCCGCGTGAACGCTGTGGTGGACGCGGATTGGGCTCTCGACACCGTGCACGTGGGCCAGCAGTCGATCGTCGTCAAGCGCGATGCGACCCTGCGCCACCACGTCGCAGCCTTCGGCGGTGAGGTCGTGCGCATCACTCCGCGCCTCGCTTTTGCGGCGCCCGGCGGCGACGCCGAGCTGACCGGCGTGTACTTCGCAGACGCCGGCCAGTACATCGAGAACCGTCTCCTGGTGGATCACGCAGTGCCGAACTGCCGGTCCAACGTGCTGTACAAGGGCGCGCTCCAGGGCGACAAGGGCTCCAAGCTGCCGGAAGCACGCACCTGCTGGGTGGGCGATGTACTGATCCGCGCTGAGGCGAAGGGCACCGACACGTACGAGACCAACCGCAACCTGGTGCTTACCGACGGAGCGCGCGCTGACGCCATCCCGAACCTGGAGATCGAGACCGGTGAGATTGCCGGTGCAGGTCACGCGGCGACCGTCGGTCGCTTCGACGACGACCAGCTGTTCTACCTGCGCTCCCGCGGCATCCGCGAGGAAGATGCCACCCGCCTGATCATCCGCGGCTTCTTCAACGAAGTCCTCAACCAGATTCCGGTCGAGTCGGTGCGGGAGGAACTTATCTCCCGTGTCGCCGGCGAGCTCGAGCGCAACGAAAACTAAAAGGAGCAATACATGTCCACCCTGGAAATTAAGAACCTGCACGCAAATGTCCTTCCCACGGAGGAAGGCCAGGAGGCGAAGCCCATTCTGAAGGGTGTCAACCTCACGATTAACGGCGGAGAGACCCACGCCATCATGGGCCCGAACGGCTCCGGCAAGTCCACGCTCGCCTACACCCTGGCTGGCCACCCGAAGTACGAGGTGACCGAGGGAGAGGTGCTGCTCGACGGCGAGAACATCCTCGACATGGAGATCGACGAGCGCGCCCGCGCTGGTCTCTTCTTGGCCATGCAGTACCCGGTCGAGGTCCCTGGCGTGTCGTCTTCCAACTTCATGCGCTCGGCCGTCACCGCGGTCCGCGGTGAGTCCCCGAAGCTGCGCGAATGGGTCGGCGAGCTCAACGCCGCCCGCGAGGCGCTGCAGATGGACGCGTCCTTCTCCGAGCGGTCGGTGAACGAAGGATTCTCCGGCGGCGAGAAGAAGCGCCACGAGGTTATGCAGCTTTCCCTGATGAAGCCGAAGTTCGCCGTCATGGACGAGACCGACTCCGGCCTGGACGTCGATGCGCTGCGTATCGTGTCCGAGGGCATCAACCGCTACCAGGATGAAACCGGAGGCGGCGTGCTCATGATTACGCACTACAAGCGCATCCTGAACTACGTCCAGCCCGACTTCATTCACGTCTTCGCCGATGGCAAGATCGTGCAGACTGGCGACTCCTCCCTCGCCGACCAGCTCGAGGCCGAAGGTTACGAGAAGTTCATCTAATGGCTCTCGACGTACAAGCAATCCGCAAGGAGTTCCCGATCCTCCAGCGCACCGTCCGTGACGGCAAGCCGTTGGTCTACTTGGATTCGGGAGCGACGTCGCAGCGCCCACAGCGGGTGTGGGACGCCGAGCGTGATTTCGTGCTGGGGTGCAACGCACCCGTGCACCGCGGCTCGTACCAGCTCGCGGAGGAGGCGACCGACGCGTACGAGTCCGCGCGCGAGGCTATTGCGTCGTTCGTGGGCGCGGCGAACGATGAAATCGCGTTTACGAAAAACGCGACCGAGGCACTCAATCTGGTGGCGTATGTGCTGGGCGATTCCCGCGCGGGCTCGCTTGCTGTCGGTGCGGACGACACCATCGTGGTCACTGAGCTGGAGCACCACGCAAACCTGGTGCCGTGGCAGGAGCTCGCTCGTCGCACTGG
Source organism: Corynebacterium mucifaciens (assembly GCF_012396315.1). Lineage (GTDB taxonomy): Bacteria > Actinomycetota > Actinomycetes > Mycobacteriales > Mycobacteriaceae > Corynebacterium > Corynebacterium mucifaciens. Next base: position 164,444 of record NZ_JAAXPF010000002.1, read on the forward strand.
CGCGACGCTGAAGTGGTACAAGATGACCGAAGACGGCCGAATTGACCTCGACTCGCTTGAGTTGGACGAGTCCGTCAAGGTCGTCGCTTTTACCCACCAATCGAACGTCACTGGCGCGCACGCCGACGTCGACGAGATGGTGCGGCGCGCGAAGGCGGTGGGAGCCGTGACCGTGCTGGACGCGTGCCAGTCTGTGCCGCACATGCCCGTTGACTTCCACGCCTTGGATGTCGATTTTGCGGCGTTTTCCGGCCACAAGATGTGCGGGCCCAGCGGTGTCGGTGCGGTGTACTCAAAGCACCTCAACGAGCTGCCCCCGTTCCTGACAGGCGGCTCGATGATCGAGGTCGTCCGCATGGAGGGATCCACCTACGCGCCAGCACCGCAGCGCTTCGAGGCGGGTACGCAGATGACCTCCCAGGTCGTCGGCTGGGGCGAGGCCGTGCGCTTCCTCACCGAAATCGGCATGGAGAACATCCAGGCCCACGAGCATGAGCTCACCGCGTATGCGCTGGAGCAGCTGCAGGCTATCGACGGCCTCCGGATCGCCGGCCCCCTCACCGCCGAAAAACGCGGCGGCGCGATCGCGTTCGCGGTCGAGGGCGTGCACCCGCACGACCTTGGGCAGGTGCTCGATGCCGAAGGTGTGGCGATCCGCACCGGCCACCACTGCGCGTGGCCCGCGCACCGGGGCTTGGACTTGCAATCGTCGGCGCGAGCGAGCTTCTACCTGTACAACACGCTGGAAGAGGTGGATGCGCTGGTCGCGTCCGTAGCCAAGGCGAAGGAGTTTTTCGCGCGATGAACCTGGAGTCCATGTACCAGGAAGTCATCCTGGATCACTACAAGAACCCGCAGCACGCGGGTTTGCGTGAGCCGTACGAAGCGGAGGTGCACCACGTCAACCCGTCCTGCGGCGACGAGCTAACCCTGCGTGTGCACCTGTCCGAGGACGGCTCGACGGTCGAGGACGTTTCCTACGACGCCGAGGGGTGCTCGATTTCGCAGGCTTCCACGTCGGTGATGGCCGAGGAAGTTATCGGCCTGCCGGTGGAGACAGCGATGGAGAAGCTTGCCGCCTTCGACGAGATGATCACCTCGCGCGGCACCGTCGAGGGCGACGCGGAGATGATCGGTGACGGCGTTGCGTTCGCGGGCGTCGCAAAGTTCCCGGCGCGCGTGAAGTGCGCGCTGCTGGGGTGGAAGGCGTTCCAGGCGGCGACGTCGGACGCACTGGGAGAAAAGGAGTAGCTATGACTGAGGCGAATAACCAGGCGGGTCAGCCGGCTCAGGCGGAGCGCCCGCAGCAGACCGAGGAGCAGCTCAAGCTCATCGGCGAGGTGGAGGAGTACCTCCACGACGTGATCGACCCAGAGCTGGGCATCAACGTCATCGATCTCGGGCTCGTGTACGACCTGTGGATCGAGGATCGTGAGGGCCGCACCGTCGCCGTCATCAACATGACGCTGACCTCGCCGGCGTGCCCGCTCACGGACGTGATTGAGGACCAGGCGACGCAAGCGGTGGTGTCCAACACCGCGGTCGACGAGATCGACCTCAACTGGGTTTGGATGCCGCCGTGGGGCCCGCAGTTCATCACGGAGGAGGGCCGCGAGCAGCTTCGAGCCCTCGGCTTCGCGGTGTAACCCTGGCCCACGCAGGCGAAAGCGCCCTAGTTCCGGTTGGAGCTAGGGCGCTTTTACTTTTCGCCGGGCCCGCAGTCGCGCGCTCGCCACATGACATCCCCACAATCCGTCGGTCCTCCTCAGGACAAAAATTCCAGGCGGCGATTACACAGCGGATCCCGGAAGCGCGCGATAACATACCACCGTGGCTTCGTACGCGGGCGCGTCGACGACGTGCCCCTGGAGCGAAAAGCGCGTCGCGCGGACACAGGTCCACTCCCGTGCGCGTCGCGTTGGTTGTTGCTGAAGGGTTAGAAAACATGTCTCTTTTCCGCCGGGTCATTCGCAGTTCTGTCGCCTGCGCGTTTGCAGCCGCTTTGACCGTGGGCCAGGGGGTTGCCGGTGCAGCTCCGCTCAACCTGCCTGGTCCCGATGACATTGTGAACCACTGCTCGCCTAAACAGGTGGTTGTGGTTCCCGGCGGTGGCAATACCGTGTCGTTCGCAACCGAGCAAGCACCGCTGGGCCTTATCACGTTCACGGTGGGTAACGCTCTCGCTGTTCAACCGGATGCCGATGTCACGTACGTGCCGTACACCTCCCACGGTTTTGTGGTGACGCCGTACCGTGAGTCTTCTAATGACGGCTACCGCAACGCTGCCCGCATCATTTCCCGCATCCAGCACGATTGCCCGAACAGCTCGATCAGCCTCGTCGGTTACTCACTCGGCGCAGATGTCTCGGCTCGGATTATCAACGACGCCGCGTACAACCGCGGGCCTCTGGATAAGAACCGGTTCGCGGGGGCTGTGCTTTACGCAAACCCGTACCAGGGCGGCAACGGCGCCGTGCAGTACCCGCCGAAGCTCGACGTGAACACGGGTGCCCTCGGACAGCTGAACGGCGGTTTCGGCTCCCTGGGCAGCAAGGTGCTCGAGGTGTGTAACCCAAGCGACGCGGTATGCGCGTTCCCGGATCAATACCGTGGAATCGTGGAACCGTCCATGAGGATGGATGTGCTGCACGGCCGCGCCCCGTCGGCGAAGATTCTCAACGAGGTCGCCGGGTACGGCGTGGGAGACTACGCGGCGCTTGTCCGCGGGTTCCAAGCGCACACGCAATACTCCGGCACCGACCGGGCTGTTGGCATCGACTGGCTCAACTCGCACTAGCGTTTGCAGGAGGGTCGTGTGAATATCGCACTCGGGGAAATTCTGATCATGCTCGCGGTCGTAGGCGTGTTTGCCGCGCCGTTTGTGCTGATCTGGTGGATAGTGCGCGCAGTGACCAAGAAGTGAATCGTGATTTGGGGGAGTTGATACAGTAATTCTCCGTGATTGTTACTCATGATCTCGAGGTCAGAGTTGGAGCGCGCACGCTCCTCCAGGCTCCCGGCCAGCACCTCCGCGTCCAACCCGGCGACCGGATTGGTCTAGTCGGGCGCAACGGCGCCGGCAAGACCACCACCATGCGTATTTTGGCCGGGGAAACCGAGCCATACGGTGGTTCGGTGACCCGCTCGGGCGAGATCGGCTACCTCCCGCAGGATTCGAAGGAGGGAGATATCGAACAGACCGCACGCGACCGCGTCCTTTCGGCACGTGGGCTGGATGAAATCCAGCGATCGATGGCAAAGCAGCAGACGCTGATGGAAACCACCGACGGCGCCGAACGCGACAAGGCGATTGCGAAGTTTTCCCGCTTGGAGGAACGCTACCAGGCGCTCGGTGGCTACGAGGCCAACGCGGAAGCTGCTCAGATTTGCGACAACCTCGGGCTCCCGGAGCGCATCCTGGACCAGCAGCTAAAGACGCTCTCCGGCGGCCAGCGTCGCCGCGTCGAGCTCGCCCAGATCCTTTTCGCCTCGAGGCAGGGTTCTGGCAAGTCTCAGACCACCCTGCTTCTCGACGAGCCAACCAACCACCTCGACGCTGACTCCATCGCGTGGCTGCGCAACTTTCTCTCGAAGCACGAGGGCGGGTTGATCATGATCTCCCACGATGTGGAGCTGCTTGACGCCGTGTGCAACAAGGTGTGGTTCTTGGACGCTGTGCGCGCGGAGGCTGATGTGTACAACATGGGCTTTGCCAAGTACAAAGACGCCCGCGCCCTCGATGAAGCGCGGCGGCGACGCGAACGGGCGAACGCGGAGAAGAAGGCATCCGCGCTGCAGAAGCAGGCCGCGAAGCTCGGGGCGAAGGCGACCAAGGCGTCCGCCGCGAAGCAGATGCTGGCGCGAGCCGAGCGGATGATGGGGGAGCTCGACGAGGTCCGCGTCGCCGATAAGGTTGCCTCCATCTCATTCCCGGAGCCGGCACCCTGTGGCAAGACCCCGCTCTTCGGCAAGGGGCTGACCAAGATGTACGGGTCCTTGGAAGTGTTCGCAGGCGTCGATCTGGCGGTGGACAAGGGCTCCCGCGTCGTCGTGCTAGGCACGAACGGTGCCGGCAAGACGACGCTGTTGAAGCTGCTTGCGGGGGTGGAGCGCACTGACGGTGAAGGTGGCGTCGTGTCGGGCCACGGTCTCAAGATCGGCTACTTCGCACAGGAGCACGACACGATTGACGGTGAGAAGTCCGTGTGGGAAAACACCATCGAGGCGTGCCCCGATGCCGGTCAGCAGGACCTGCGTGGCCTGCTTGGCGCGTTCATGTTTTCCGGCGACAAGCTAGATCAGCCTGCGGGGACACTCTCGGGCGGTGAGAAGACCCGTCTTGCGCTGGCCACTCTTGTCTCGTCGCGGGCAAACGTCCTGCTTCTCGACGAGCCGACCAACAACCTTGACCCCCAGTCCCGCGAGCAGGTGCTCGACGCGTTGAAGACCTACACCGGCGCGGTCGTCTTGGTCACCCACGATCCGGGTGCGGTGCGTGCGCTCAAGCCTGAGCGCGTGATCATCATGCCGGAAGGGGACGAAGACATGTGGAGCGACGAGTACATGGAAATCGTGGAACTGGCATAGAACAAGGTGCATGCCCAACGCAGTTTGTATTCACTACCCCTGACGAATACTGCGGTTATCGTAGACCACCGTGCGAGATATCTTCTACAACGACCTCACCACCGTCTGGAGCACCGCAGCGAAAGGCCTGCTCATCTACATTGCCCTTATCGTGATGCTGCGCATCGCGGGGAAGCGCTCGCTGTCGAAATTTAACATCTTCGACTTCGTCATCACGGTTGCGCTCGGATCGGTCTTCGCGTCGACGCTCACCTCGAAGGATGTGAAACTTGCGCAATCCGTGGCCGCGATCGTGGTGCTGCTCGGCGGCCAGTACCTCATATCCAAACTCGCCTGCCATTCGGACCGCTTCGAACGTCTCATCAAGTCGGAGCCTGCGCTGCTGTACTCCGGTGATCGCTTCAACACGGCAACCATGCGACGTGAGCGCGTCACAGAGCGCGAGATCCTTCAAGCGGTGCGCAAAAGCGGTAGCGCGGGGCTTGGCGAGGTGGAGGCGATCATCCTGGAAACCGACGGCACCATGTCCGTCATCGCGGCCTCTGAAACAAGCTCCCAGCACATCTACCGCCCAGTGAAAGGGGCATGAATAAGCTTCGAAGTGCGAAACCTTTCCCGCCGCGGCGTGCCCGCTACACTCGCAGTATGGCACCACTCAAGAACATCACGAAAACGTTTCAGGGCGCGTGGAACGGTTTGTCCTCCGACCAGAAAACCCTCGCCGGCGCACTCGCCACCATCGACACCGCCGGAAAGGCACTGGCGCTGCGCGACCTCGCTCGCACCGATTCCCGCCACATCCGCGGCCCGAAGTGGCTGTGGACCCCTATCATCGGCGCCGTGAACACCCTCGGTTGGGCGGCGTGGTTCGCGGTGGGCAAGAAGCGCTAAGGCGCCGCCGCCAAAACGCCCTCACCACCGCGATGACCGGCCCTCGCACCCAGCGAGGGCCGGTTCCTAATTGCGGAAACCGTGCACCGGGGCAGGGATGAAACCGCCGCGGTGGATGAACTCGTCGTTGCCCACCGTGTTCACAGGGATCACCGGCGCATAGCCCAGCAGGCCGCCGAAGTTGACTTCGTCGCCGGGCTTGGTGCCTGGGACCGGGATCAGGCGCGAAGCGGTGGTTTTGTGGTTCATCACACCGATTGCAGCCTCGTCGGCGATCATGCCAGCGATGAGTTCCGCAGACGTGTCACCCGGGATAGCAATCATGTCAAAGCCCACGGAGCAGATGGACGTCATCGCCTCGAGCTTGTCCATGGAGATGGCGCCGGAGTGCACCGCATCGATCATGCCCTTGTCCTCGGAAACGGGAATGAACGAGCCGGAAAGACCGCCGACGCGCGAGCACGCCATCATGCCGCCCTTCTTCACCGCGTCGTTGAGCAGGGCGAGCGCGGCGGTAGTGCCGTGCGTTCCCACCTGATCCAGACCCATCCGCTCCAACACATGTGCCACCGAATCGCCCATCTCCGCAGTCGGAGCCAGCGACAGGTCCACAATCCCAAACGGCACGCCGAGGCGCTCCGCCGCCATCGTGCCCACAAGCTGGCCCGCGCGGGTGATCTTAAACGCGGCCTTCTTAATCTCTTCGGCGATCTCGTTCAGTGTCGCGCCCTTGAGGGGGGCAATCGCGTTGTCGACGACGCCCGGCCCCGACACGCCGACCGAGATCACCGTGTCCGGCTCTTCGATCCCGTGGAAGGCGCCGGCCATGAACGGGTTGTCGCCGACTGCGTTGGCAAACACAACCAGTTTGGCGCAGGCAATGGATGACCGGTCAGCGGTTACCTCGGCCGCCTCTTTCACAATCTCGCCCATTTTCGCTACGGCGTTCATGTTGATGCCGGCACGCGAAGACGCGACGTTGACGGAGCTGCACACCTGGTTCGTCTCAGACAGCGCCTCCGGAATGGAGTAGATCAGGCGCTTGTCAGCGGTCGTGCCGCCCTTTTCCACCAGGGCGGAGTAGCCGCCGACGAAATTCACGCCTAGTTCGGAAGCCGCGCGGTCCAGGGCGCGGGCAATTTCGACTGGGCTGCCGTCTACGCCCGCCGCGACAAGGGCGATAGGCGAGACGGAGATCCGCTTATTCACGATCGGGATGCCCAGTTCACGCTCGATGCCTTGGCACACTGGAACGAGGTCGCGGGCGCGCTCGGTCACGCGGTCGTACACCGCCTGAGCCGTGGCCTCCATGGAACCGCGCGTGCAACCGATGAGCGAAATGCCCATGGTGACGGTGCGGATGTCTAGGCGGTAGTCCTCGATCATGCGGATGACTTCGAGGAACCGGGCATCTGAAAATTCGAAGCTCACAGTCGCGCCCCTAGATGTCGTTGATGGCGCTGAAGAGGGCATCGGACTGGATGCGGACGACCATGCCGAGCGGCTTGCCGGCGGCGTCGAACGCCTCTTGCAACGCCCCCATGTCTACCTCGCCCTCGGGAAGTTCGACGCGCATGATCATGGTGAAGTAGTCATCCATGATGGTCTGCGACACGTCGACGATGTTCAGGCCCTGCTCTGCAGCTTCAGCAGAGACGGCGGCGATAACACCGGGGCGGTCCTTACCAGTGGTCGTAATAATTGCGTGCATGCGCAAAGTATAGACGCACTTTTAGCGCTACGGTTGAAGTTATGGAAACACGACATGTTCTCGTTCTCGGCGCGGGTGGAAACGTCTCGCGCCACTCGGTACCCAAGCTTGTGAAGGAGGGCCACAAGGTCAGCGCGCTTGTGCGCAACCCTGATCACGCGCAAAAGCTGGCTGACGACGGCGCCACCGTCATCGTCCGCGACCTGACGACGTTGGATGCGGAGGACTGGGCCCGGCTCCTCACTCCGTTCGATGCCGTCGTGTGGTCCGCTGGCGCCGGTGGCGGCTCGGCGGAGCTCACGTACGCCGTCGACCGTGACGCGGCGATGGCAATGATCGACGCACTGGAGGAGCTCGGGGAATACGCGCCGTTCCTGGTTATGGTCTCCTACGCGGGGGCTGCAGAAGCCACAGCGGAAGACGACGGTGGCTCTTGGTACGCATACGTGGAAGCGAAGAAGGCTGTGGACCAGCGCCTGCTGGGGTCGAACCTGCCGTACCAGATCCTCGGCCCCACCCGTCTGACGGACGATGCCGCCAGCGGCATCACGGTGCTTGACGGGGCGCGCGACGCAGACTCCGAGACCCCGCGCGAGCTCGTGGCGGACGTGATTGTGGAATCGGTCGGGCGCGGTGAAGCATTCGACCACAACCCGATCGACTTCGAAACTGGAGAGGGCAAGGTCTCCGAGATTTAGGTGAACTGCCCATCCAGGCAAAGCCGGGCGAACGTGCGGAGCAGCGCGTTCGCCCGGCTTACGTCATGGTTGGGCAGATCGGCGACGATGCGGGCGTATTCGTCGGCTGGGAAGTACCCGTAATCGTGAAAGAAATCCATCCGCGCGCGCATAGCGTCGGCGTCCATCTCCGCGTGGAACTGAGTGGCCCAGACGCGATCGGTGTAGCGCACCATCTGGATCATTCCACCCGGCCCCGTCGCCACCACGGTGAGGGAGTCGGGCACCTCGACAGGGTTTTCGGTGTGGCCGGTTAAGGCGGTGAAGGACCCGCTCGCTCCGGCCACAGCATCGTCGGCCACGACATTGACGGTGGTGGGGCCGGACTGTTCGGGATGCGTGCGGCCGACCGAACCGCCCAGGTAGTCCACGAGCCAGGAAATACCGAAGCACACGAAGAATGTGGGCTTTTCTGACTGCACGGTTGCGGACAGAATGTCGTCGATACGCAGGTGCCACGCATCGCGCTCAGGGTTCGTCACGTTGAGAGAACATCCGCCGACGATGATCCCACTGACAGAGTCGAGGGGGCCCAGCTCGGCGCTGGGGGAGTCGATGACGCGAAGCTCAACGTCTACCTCACGCAGGCCTGTTGCGCGCAGCACATCGTGGTACTCGGCGCGGGCCACATCCGGGCCGATGTCGCCTGTACGCAGGGAGAGAAAGAGCAGCTTCGACATAGCGGCGATTCTATACCGCTTAGTCTATTTCGAGGAATCAGCCGCGGACTGACTGTTCCACAACGTCGAGCATCTGCTCAAGCCGCTCCACCGACTCCCTGGATGCGAGCTTGGTGATGAAGCCCTCGAGCACCGTTTCGAGGTATGTCTGGACGACGGCTACTGGGACGTCGTCACGCATTTGCTTATTTGACTCCAGGCGCTCGCGCACGGCATGGTCCAGCACCTCCTGGTGCTCGCGCCAACGCGCCTCGAACTCGGGGTCGGTGCGCAGCTTGCGAAGAATTTCGGAGCGGGTAGTGAACCAGTCGTTCGACTCGCGGTCGAAGAGCATGTCGCGCATGACATCCACAAGGCCGCGCTCGCTGACCACCTGGGCCTGGCGCTCAGCGTCCGCCTTTGCGATGGCTAGGAACAGCGCTTCTTTGTCCTCGAAGTGGTGGAAGATCGCACCCCGTGTCTTCCCGGTGGCCGCCTCGAGACGGGCGACGGTGGCGCCCTCATAGCCGTAGCGTGCGAAACACGCGCGGGCGGCATCGATGATCTCGCCGCGTCGGCGCTGCAGCTCTTCGTCGCTCACTATCGGCATGAGGGCTCCTCGGGGGTGTCAAGGTCGGCGGGAACGGGGGTGGGAAACGGTCAGGGGCCTCCGCGCAGTGCGGAGGCCCCTTCGCGGCGATGGCGGTCAGGCTAAGCGCTAGCTCTGGACCATCTGGCGCAGCACGTACTGCAGAATGCCGCCGTGGCGGAAGTACTCGGCCTCGCCCGGGGTGTCAACGCGGACCACAGCGTCGAATTCGACTTCGTCGGCGCCGTCCTTCTCGGCCTTGACGTGCACCGTGGACGGGATCTCGCCGCCGTTGAAGTCCGTGATGCCGGTGATGGAGAACGTCTCCGTGCCATCCAGGCCGAGGGACTCGTGGGACTGGCCCTCCGGGAACTGCAGCGGCAGCACGCCCATGCCGATGAGGTTCGAGCGGTGAATGCGCTCGAAGGATTCGGCGATGACAGCCTTCACACCGAGCAGGTTGGTGCCCTTCGCGGCCCAGTCGCGGGAGGAACCGGTGCCGTACTCCTTGCCGGCGATAACCACCAGCGGGATGTTCTTCTCGGCGTAGTTCATAGCGGCGTCGTAGATGTAGGCCTGCGGCGCACCCTCCTGGGTGAAGTCGCGGGTGTAGCCGCCCTGCTCGTCCACCAGCTGGTTGCGCAGGCGGATGTTGGCGAAGGTGCCGCGCACCATGACCTCGTGGTTGCCTCGGCGCGAGCCGAAGGAGTTGTAGTCCTTCCGCTCAACGCCGTGCTCGTCGAGGTAGTTTGCGGCCGGGGTGCCCGGCTTGATGGAGGAGGCGGGGGAGATGTGGTCCGTGGTCACGGAATCGCCCAGCTTGGCTAGGACGCGCGCGCCCTCGATGTCCTTCACATCCTCCGGCTGCTCCGGCATGCCGTCGAAGTACGGAGCCTTGCGGATGTATGTGGAGTCCTCGTTCCAGTCGAAGGTCTTACCGGTCGGGATGTCCAGGCCCTGCCACTGCTCGTCGCCCTTGAAGACGTCGGCGTAATCTTTCTCGTACATCTCTCGGGAGATGGTGCCGGCGATGGTCTCTTCGATCTCCTCGGTGGACGGCCAAACGTCCTTGAGGAAGACGTCGTTGCCGTCCTGGTCCTGGCCCAGCGGCTGGGACTCGAAGTCGAAGTCCATGGTGCCGGCGATGGCGTAGGCGATGACCAGCAGCGGAGACGCGAGGTAGTTCATCTTCACGTCCGGGGAGATGCGGCCCTCGAAGTTACGGTTGCCGGACAGCACTGCGGTGGCAGTCAGGTCGAACTCGTTGACGGCGTCGGACACCTCGGCCGGCAGCGGGCCGGAGTTGCCGATGCAGGATGCGCAGCCGAAGCCGGAGAGGTAGAAGCCGACGGCCTCGAGGTCCTTCCACAGGTCGGCGCGCTCGTAGTAGCCGTCGACCACCTGGGAGCCCGGCGCCATGATGGTCTTGACCCACGGCTTAGCCTTCAGGCCCTTTTCCGCGGCCTTGCGGGCCAGCAGCGCGGCGCCCACCATGACGGAGGGGTTCGAGGTGTTGGTGCAGGAGGTCACGGCGGCGATAGCCACGAAGCCGTGGTCGAGGGTGTACTCGCCGCCCTGCGGGGACTGCACGATAACCGGCTTGGAAGCACGGCCCTCGGCGCCCTCGGCAGCGGACTCACCGTTTGCCGGCCAGGACTCGTTGTAGGAAACCGCGTCGACCTTCTCGGCGCGGACCGGCTCGGCAGTGCCTTCGCCGGCGGTGTTGTAGTCCGGGAGCTGGTTGCGGAAGGTGTTCTTGGACTCGGACAGCAGGATGCGGTCCTGCGGGCGCTTCGGGCCAGCGATGGACGGGACCACCGTGGACAGGTCCAGCTCGAGGTACTCGGAGTATTCGGCCTCCTGTGCGTCCTGCTCCAGCCACATGCCCTGTGCCTTGGCGTATGCCTCGACGCGGTCGATGTCCTCCTGGGAGCGGCCGGTCAGGTGCAGGTAGTTGATGGTCTCCTCGTCGATCGGGAAGATCGCGCAGGTGGAGCCGAATTCCGGCGACATGTTGCCGATGGTGGCGCGGTTAGCCAGCGGGATTTCCTTCACGCCGTTGCCGTAGAACTCCACGAACTTCTGCACGACGCCGTGCTCGCGGAGCATTTCGGTGATGGTGAGCACCACGTCGGTAGCGGTCACGCCGGCCGGGATCTCGCCGGTGAGCTTGAAGCCGACAACGCGCGGGATGAGCATGGAGACCGGCTGGCCCAGCATCGCGGCCTCAGCCTCGATGCCGCCAACGCCCCAGCCGAGGATGCCGAGGCCATTTTCCATCGTGGTGTGGGAGTCGGTGCCGATGCAGGTGTCCGGGTATGCGAGACCCTCGTTGTCGAAGACAACGCGGGAGAGGTACTCAATGTTGACCTGGTGCACGATGCCGGTTCCCGGCGGCACAACGCGGAAGTTGGAGAAGTTTTCCGCACCCCAGCGCAGGAACTGGTAGCGCTCCTCGTTGCGCTGGTACTCGATCTCGACGTTTTTGTCGATGGCGTTCTCGGAACCAAACGCCTCGATGATCACGGAGTGGTCGATGACCATCTCGGCCGGGTTCAGGGGGTTGACCTGGTCAGGGTTGCCGCCCAGGGTGCCCACGGCCTCACGCATGGTTGCAAGATCCACAACACACGGCACGCCGGTGAAGTCCTGCATGAGGACGCGGGCCGGGGTGAACTGGATCTCCACGCTCGGCTCCGCGGACGGGTCCCAGTTTGCGATTGCCTTGATGTGGTCCTCGGTGACGTTCTTGCCGTCCTCGGTGCGCAGGAGGTTCTCGCCCAGCGCCTTCAGGGAGTAGGGGAGTTTCTCCATGCCTTCAACTGCGTCGAGCGCAAAGTAGTCGTAAGACTTACCGCCGACCTCGAGCGTCTTCTTGGCACCGAACGAGTTCTTGCTTTCTGCCACGGTGAGCTCCAATTCTCGTCGTATCTCGTCAGGGATTCATGACCCTATGGTCAGGCCACCAGTGTAAGGGACCTGCCATAGTTCCGCGTCGATAATAACATTACGCCCGTTATGTTTTCGCATCGCGCTTATCGACGCCCCTTCGGCGTGCACCGCTAGACTCCGCATCGACCGCTCGACAACGCCGCGCACACAAGGGAAGAGGCCTATGCAGACGGAGACGACGTTCCAGGATCTGGTGTCCCAGCTGGATTCCTCCGCCGTGGCGTTCGGCACCGACAACCCCGTCAATGCTGAACTGGGTGCGGCACTGCGGGACACACTCGCAAACGCCGACACGGCCGGCTTCGATCCCGTTGGAATTATCGTGCTCGAGCAGACCCCGCCCGTGGTCGCTGACTTGCGCGATCTCGCCCAAGATGCCGCCACCGAAGCGGGCTTGGACACGGTGCTCGTACGCACCCCTCACGTGGCCGTTGGTGCCAGCGATTCGCTGACCCGCGCACAAGTAGAACGCGGAGAGCGCGCCATGGTTGCGCAGCGCGACTATCCCGCCGGCGTGGATGCGTTTGTCGATGCCGCGACCTCATTCTCGGTGAATTGGCCGCTCGTCACCGCGGTGTCGCTTCTTGCGCTTGCGGCGGCAGCACTCGTCGCCGCGCGCGCAGCTCGGCGATGACAAGTTTCTATACTTGACGCCTTAGCGGCCCCGGCTCGCGGATGGGACCGGTCGACGATGGCTATTCCTGCGAGTGACGAAGGTCACTTGATTCGGGTTGACGGCAGTATGTGCTGGTGAGGCTGCCGTGAATCATGCGACCAGGCTTGACTGCGGGGGTGAAATGTAACGAAAGGGATACAAGTGTGTCTCCTTGACGTATGGTTCCCGTATCGGCTCGCGGGTCGATAACCGTCACACACGACGCACAGGCACTATGCGGGCGCTACAGTCAAGCGTCCGTCGACGTTCGGGCATGTGGGGAAGCACGCCAAGTACCGGGTGGCAACGCTCGTGTGGGTCGGACGAGATTCGCGCTGCCGCGTCAGTAGTCAATGTCTAGACCGCTCGCGGAACCACTAGTCACGGTTTCCCGCGTGGGTTGCACCATGCCTGGGTTTTTCTTGATCGCCCGGTGTGACTGCAGCGCGCGCGACGGGCGGTGTGAGGAGCACCTTCGTGGCATATCCACAGAGGGGCACCCGGTTGAGCCGTGCGCGTAAAGCGCTCGGCACCGCCGTGTGCGCCGCAGCTATTTCTGCAACGGCGGTTTTCGTCAGCCCCGCCGCGTCCGGTCAAAGTTCAACCTCCGCGGTCGGTGAGCTCGTCACCGCGGTCTCGCGCGCACAAGCCGACGTCGATGCGCTCAACCTCGATCTCGGTGGTCTGCAGGAATCCGTCAACCAGGCTTTGGTGGATCTGCACGACGCGCAGGTGAAAGCAGAGCAGGCACGGCGCGGGAGGGACGAGGCCGAGCGCCGCCTACACGATGCCCAGGCGCGAGTCGACGCGTTGCGCGCGGAGCTGGGTAAGCTGAGCCGGTCTCAATACCGCGGCGCGAACCCCGGCGACGCGCTCGTGGCGGTCAGCGGTTCTAGCTCGCAGCGCGACGTGCTGGAGCGCTCGCAGTTGCTGCGGCAGCGTTCCGAGGAGACTCGCGCCAAGCTCGCGGAGGCGGAGCGGGCACGCGCGGAGGCCGCCAACGACGAGGCCACGCTGCGTAAAGTGAGCGAGCTCGCCGACGCCTCCGAGTCGGAGGCCGAGCAGGCGCAAGCCCACGCGCAAGAACTCCTGAACGAAAACCGCGCTGCCTTTGAAGCGGCGGCCGCGGAGCGTGACGCGGCCCAAACGGATCTGGACCGGGCGCAAGCTGCGCTGGACGAGCAGCGCCCGGCCCAGCCTGAAGCTGAAGCGGCGGATGGACAGCGACAGGCCGCTCAAGCTGGACAAGCTGGCAGCGCGACCGCTGCCGACCCGTATGCGGCGACGCTCACGGTCTCTCGGGGCGACACCACCTACGAGGTCCCGGAAGAGGTGGTCGACCTTGTTCGCCAGCGGGTTTCCAGCAGCGCGCCCGACGTACCCCAGCCGAGCCGAGAGGCGGTGGCTGAGGCGGTTCGCACAGTCGCTCAAACCTCCTCCACCGGCGATCTCTCCGGGCTCATCTCCCGGAGTGGGGTGCTCGAGATCGACGAGGACGCAATCGCAAAGGCAGGTGCTATCGCCGCCGGCATCGCGCTGGTGGGAGGTGCTACCGCGAACTACAGCTCGCCTGGCAGTGCCAATGTTGGAGCCGACGTCGACGCTGGAGCATTAGTCACGGCATTCGGTGACGGCCTCACGGGCGCGCTCCGTGGAGTGGAGGGCAATTCCGCGACCGTCGCAGAGGTGCTGCCTGATGTCGAGAGCGCGGAAGAGGTCACGGAGCAGGCGCAAGCATCCGTCGCTGCAGTGTCGGACGCGTCTCAGATCGAGGCGGTGATTGCCCGCGCGCAGTCGATGATCGGTACCCCGTACGTCTGGGGCGGCGGCGACGCCAACGGGCCGACGATCGGCGTAGACGGCGGCACCGTCGCAGGTTTTGATTGCTCCGGCTTGGTGCTCTACGCCTTCGCGGCGGCTGGGGTAGCGCTGCCGCACTACACCGGGTACCAGTACCAACGCGGCACGCACGTCCCGGCCAGCGAGGCGCAGCGCGGAGACCTGCTGTTCTGGGGCCCGGGCGGGAACCAGCACGTGGCCATCTACCTCGGCGACGGCACCATGATCGAGGCGCCGCGGTCCGGCCAGAACGTCCGGATCTCGCCGGTGCGCTGGTCCGGCATGGCTCCAAACGCCGTCCGCCTGCTCTAGCGGGCTAGGCTCGGGGGCATGGCCCTCAATGACTACGACGCACTCCTCGTCCTTTCCTTCGGCGGCCCCGAGGGAGAGGACGAGGTCATTCCGTTTCTCGAGAACGTCACCCGCGGCCGCGGCATCCCCCGCGAACGCCTGGCACAGGTGGGTGAGCACTACTTCCACTTCGGCGGCGTGAGCCCCATCAATGCCCAAAACCGGGAGCTCATCGCCAACATCGAGGCGGAGCTGTCCCGCCGCGGCATCGACCTGCCCGTCTACTTTGGCAACCGCAATTGGCGTCCGTTCGCCGAAGACACGGCGAAGCAGTTGCTTGCCGACGGCCGCAGGAACGTGCTCGTCTTTGCTACGAGCGCGTGGGGCGGGTACTCCGCGTGCCGCCAGTACGACGAGGACATCCAGCGGATCCGCGAGGTCACTCCGGAGATCACCTACACCAAGCTCTGGCAGTTCTACGGGCACCCTGTGTTCGTTGAGCTCGTCGCTGAGGGGCTGCGCGCGGCCGTGGACAATGCAGATGGGCAGACGCGCGTGCTGTTTACCGCGCACAGTGTGCCCAGTGCCGCGGACGAAAACGCTGGCGGCCCGACGGATGGGCACTTGTACTCGCGCCAAGTGGAGGAGGCGGCGAAGCTCGTCGCAAAGCACGCAGGCGTGGAAGACTACGAGCTGGTGTGGCAGTCGCGCTCCGGAAACCCGGCGACGCCTTGGCTCGAGCCGGATGTGGTGGACCGCGCGCAGGAACTCAAACGGGAGGGGATGGAGCACCTGATTTGTGTCCCCATCGGCTTCATCACCGACCATATGGAGGTGGTGTGGGACTTGGACACCGAGCTGCGGCAGGCGTGCGAGGAAATGGGTGTGACCCTCGAGCGAACGCAGACTGTGGGGCTTGAACCCGAGTTCGCTGGGATGGTCGTGGACCTCGCGCAGGCAGTTGCCACCCAAGTCAAGCCTGAAACCTTGTCTACGGTGACCGTGCAAGGCTGCACCGTCAACGGCGCCCCGTGTAAGGAAGGGTGCTGCGCGCCGGTGAAGCGTCCACAGCGTTCACGCGGTTAACGCGCCCACTCGCGCTGGTAGTCCACCACCGCGTCGGCCACCCCAGCGATACGCGCGGAGCGGACGTGGCGCCACAGGGCAAAGAGCTGGGGGTCAAAGGAATGGTCGTCCAGCCGGTCTGTGACCGTCTCTATGATCGCGGCCACCCTGTCAGCCCGGGCGAAGAGCTTCGCGGCCCGGGCGGTGACGCCGGCAGGTAGGCCCGGAGTGTCGTAAAAATCTGCGAGGGTGCCCACTGCGAGGCGCGGGCTGGGCAACTCCTTACGCGTGCCGCCGGCGGCTTCGATGAGCACGGCGGCCTGGTCCGTGGCGCGCGAGAGCAACTGATCCGCTTCGCCGGGTGAGAGCCACTCCGGCTCGGGAAGCGGTTCCGGATCCTCGAACCAGCGCCAGCTCACACCGTCGCCTGCATACGTGGGGATCAGAATGTGGTGGGCGCCGACTCCGCGGACCACCAGCGCCCCGGCTTGCGTGAGCGCCTCCATCGCGGGGGATCCCGCCCGCAGCCGCGGTGCTTGTCCGGGGCCCCAGAGCACAAGTCTGACACAGGGGCCGGGGGAGTCGAGGTCGGCGACGGAACGGACGTCGTGAAGCAGATGCGCCACAGGCTCGCCGAGAAACGTGTGCCTGCCACCGAGGTCCGTGAGCGCGTCGAGCGTGTCGTCGGTGGACTCCACGTTGTAAAGCCAGGCCGCGAGCCAGACGGCGGTGTTTTGAAGGGGAGAATAGACTTCGGCGCGCGTGTGCATCGGGGACAGTGTAGTGGTGCGGATAGAATACGGACGCACTATGGGAGATAGCCGGTACAGCGGAGACATTTTTCAAGGCCACGCGCGCACAAAGCGGCCAGCGTACCCGGAGGTGCCAGCGGAGCCCGGCATCATCGTGGAAATCGTGGGCAACGACTTTGTCGGCGCAGTGGTGGGGTTTGAGCGCACATATGACGGCGACTTTGTCAGGCTGGAAGACCGTCACGGAACGCAGCGGCTGTTCAAGATGCTGCCCGGCGCGTTCATGGTGGAAGGCAGGCGCGTTACGCTGACGCGCTACGTCGCGCCGCGCCCGGAGGGGCCGAAACGGTCCAATTCAGGCTCACGCAAAGTTGATAACGTGCAGGCGAAAGTGGCCATGCCGTCTCGCATTTGGGTAGAGGGCATCCACGACGCGGCGATTGTGGAGCAGGTGTGGGGCCACGACCTGCGCGTGGAAGGCGTCGTGGTCGAGTACCTGGAGGGCCTAGACAACCTGCAGCAGCGTCTGGACGAGTTCCAGCCGGGGCCAGGCCGCCGCATCGGGGTGCTCGCCGACCACCTTATCCAGGGCACCAAAGAGTCGCGTTTGGTTGAGCACGTTGGGCCGCATGTCTTAGTCACCGGCCACCCGTACATCGACATTTGGGCGGCGGTGAAACCTGCGAGCGTGGGCATCCCCGCGTGGCCGGAGGTGCCCTACGGGGAAGATTGGAAGACCGGGGTGTGCCGGCGGCTGGGCTGGTCTGACCCGAAGGTAGGGTGGCGGCGCGTGTCCTCGTCCGTGCGCACATTCCGGGACCTCGACTCCACCTTGATCGGGGCGGTGGAGCGTCTAGTGGACTTTGTGACAAACCCGGAATTGTCCAAATCCGATCTCGGACACATGTAAGGTACGGCTCGTGGGATCGCTTCTTTGGTTCGTGGCCGCCGCAACCCTTGCGCTATTGGAGTTAACGGTGGGCGAATTGACTCTGCTCATGCTCGGGGCAGGCGCGCTCACCACAGCGCTGGTTGCGCTCGCTGGCGTGCCGCTGTGGGCAGAACTGGCCATTTTCGTCGCCTCGTCGGCGCTGTTCTGGGTGTTCCTGCGGCCCGTGCTTCGCACGCGCATGGACGCTCCGCTCGTGCTGGATGAGACGCCTCGCGCGCTCGTGGGCAGCCGGGCAGAGGTCGTCGAGGAGATCGCTGCGGGTGCCGGGCAGGTGCGTTTCGACGGCTCGCTGTGGTCGGCGCGCAGCTTGGATCCGGCGGAAACGATCCCAGCAGGATCCACCGTGACCGTTTACGATATCGACGGCCCTGTTGCTGTCGTGTGGAAGGAGCCCTAAGTGGGAGGGATCATCACCATCGTCATCATTGTCGCCTTGCTGGTGGCGATATTCACTGCCTCGGTCAAACTCATCCCGCAGGGTGAAGCTGCGGTGATTGAGCGGCTGGGGCGATACACCCGCACGGCGTCGGGCGGGCTGACCTTTTTGGTGCCGTACATCGACCGCGTGCGCCAGCGTGTGGACACCCGTGAGCGGGTGGTGTCGTTCCCGCCGCAGGCCGTGATCACCCAGGACAACCTCACTGTGGCCATCGACACGGTGGTAACGTTCCAGATCAACGATCCGGCCAAGGCTATCTACGGCGTGGACAACTACCTCGTCGGCGTGGAGCAGATCTCGGTGGCGACGCTGCGAGACGTCGTCGGCGGCATGACGCTGGAGGAGACGCTGACGTCCCGCGAGACCATTAACCGCCGCCTGCGCGGCGAGCTGGACGCCGCCACCGCCAAGTGGGGCCTGCGCATTAGCCGAGTCGAACTGAAGGCGATTGACCCGCCACCGTCCATCCAGCAGTCGATGGAGATGCAGATGAAGGCGGACCGCGAGAAGCGCGCGATGATTCTCACTGCGGAAGGCAAACGAGAATCAGACATTAAGACCGCCGAGGGTGAGAAGCAAGCCCGCATTCTCTCCGCGGAGGGCGAGAAACACGCGGCGATTCTCGCGGCCGAGGCCGAGCGCCAGGCCATGATGCTGCGTGCCGAAGGCGAACGTGCGGCCAAATATCTGGCCGCACAGGGCGAGGCCCGCGCGATACAGAAAGTCAATGCTGCGATCAAGTCCTCCGGCGTCACGCCGGAGCTGTTGGCCTACCAATACCTGGAGCAGCTGCCGAAGATCGCCAACAACGACGCGGCAACGATGTGGATGATCCCGTCCCAGTTCGGCGACTCGTTGCAGCAGTTCGCCCGCGCGTTCGCCGACAAGGACGACGACGGCGTGTTCCGCTACAAGGCAGACTCGCCGAACGAGCGCGACCGGGAAATGGCGGAGGCAGACGACACGGACCGTTGGTTTGACACCTCCACCGACCCGGAGCTGGCGAAGGCGCTCGCCGAGGCGCGTGCGGTGGCGAATAAGCACGTGGACGACCCGGACCCGACCCAGGAGCCTGCAGAAACGTCGCCCCAGCCCGGTCTAGAGCGACGCGAAATCACGGCCCGCGAACCCGCGGCGGATTCCGACGAGAGTGCAGCGCCGGGGCCAGTTTCCCGGCCGGTTACCCCGTCTGAGCAGCCGCGCGAGTAATCAGGTTCAGCGCAAGCTGCCACCCGGCCTGCTCAGCAGGCCACCCGGCCGCCTGTAACCGCTGGCTCATCGCCTGCTTGGAGATGCCCAGGGTTGCGGCGGCCTCGTTCTGGTTCATGCCGCGGCGCACGAGTGAAGTTGCCTCGCGCCCCTCGTAGGTGCGCTTGTGCAGCACGTGCGCCATCAGCGCGAACACCGCGGCGATATCGGAGGCATCCGTTGAGGCATCGCGCTTATCGACGATGACCTGCACCTGGCCCGGCCTCGTGCCCACGGCCCTTGTGGCTGCGTGAGAGGCGTCTGAACTGTCCGCGATGCCCAGCCCGATGGCCCAGCTGCCGTCGGAAAGCAGCGCCATGATGAGGTTGAGCGCCGCCTCCGCATCGACGACCTCTGAGCGGATGTCCTCCACACCGAGCACCTCAAACCCGGCGACCCCGGGTAGGGAACTCAGCGCCTGGGCGGATCGCTCCACCACTGCGGCGCGCCCCTTCTCCCGCCCCCGGTACCTGGCATGCACTGCGATCATGGGCCGAAGCGTACTCGGGTCTACCCCTGCGCCTTGACTCCGACACGGCGCGTGGGCAGCCGCGCGTCCAGCACAAGACCCGCAACGCCGGCCACCGCCAGCACCGCCATGACAGCGACGAACACCGGGTCCGCCCGGCCCGTTAGTGTGTCACCGAAGAGCACAACCAGGATCGTGCCGGGGGCAGAGCCGACCAGGGTGGCAAGCGCAAACGGGATAACCCGCACCCGGGTAAGCGCGGCCGCGTAGTTGAGTATGGAAAACGGCACCGCGGCAATCATGCGCAGGCTGAGAATGGCCAGCCACCCGCGCTGTTCTAGGCGATGATTGAGGTTCTGAACCGAGGGGTGCGTCAGGCGGGGTTCGACCCAGTCCCGGAGGAGCGACCTCACGATTACCAGCGAGATGACGGCGCTGATCGTCGTCGCGGTGAGCGCGATGAGGATTCCGCGGCCGGCCCCGAAAAGGATCCCTGCAGACACGGTCATGAGCGTCCTCGGGATCGGGAACTGCGTAATCAGCACGTAGAGCAACCCGAAGACGACGGGGAACCACGGACCCGTGTGGTCGGACCAGTCGCGCAGGGTTGACAGCGGGGGGACGTCGAGAAGCTGCCACGCCGCGATGAAAACCACTGCGGCAACAATGAGTAGCACCAGCTTGTTCGACCGTTTCACGAGCCACAGTTTTACAGCAAGAGGTTGCCCAAAAGAAAAACACCCCGCTACGTGCTGTAGCGGGGTAAAAATCTGTGCCCGAGGGGGGACTTGAACCCCCACGTCCGTTAATAGGACACTAGCACCTCAAGCTAGCGCGTCTGCCATTCCGCCACCCGGGCTTTGGGTGTTTCTCAGCCTCTCGGCTGGGCACTCGCATAACTATAGGGCGGGGAGGGGCAAGCACCAAATCGCCAGCCCAGCCCTAGGGTTTTGCTAGCTTCTGAGAAATGATCGCCCCACCCCGCCGAATGCTGACGTACCGCTGGTTCATCCCGCCCGCCCCACCTGCGGATGACCCTGTGCGGCTCCACCCGGCGCGCTGGAACAGCGGAAACCGGGTGGTTAGAGATATGGTCGCCGCGTACCCGGGCGTACTGGTGTTGCATATTCTGAGCTACCTCATCGGCTCGGGCATCTCCGCATTCGTGCCGGTGGTGGTGGGCATGATCGTGGACGGCCTGGTGGGGGAAGAAAAGTTCAACGCGTGGTGGCTCTTCGCGGTGCTGGTCGGCATCTTTATTATCCAGTTCATTGGCGAGGCCACCGGCGACGGCCTGGCCACAGCCTCGGTGCGCCGCGTGACCCACAACGCGCAGCAGCACCTGTCCTCGGGCGTGCTGCGCCGCGGAGCGGGAGCGATGAGCCCCGGCACCGTGCTCAACACCATCGACGCGGACGCGAACACCGTCGGTCGCTACCGTGAGCTGCTGTCGTTTCCGCTGATGGCCATCGGCTACGCGGCCGGCGCGATGGTGGCGATGTGGTCGGTCTCCCCGTGGATCTCGCTGGCCATCCCGGCGAGCGCGTTAATCATCGCTCTGTTCGCCGCGTGGACCGCGGGGCCGGTGACGCGGGTGTCGCTGAAGCGCCGCGCCGCAGAGGCTGATGTTGCTGGCTTGGCCACGGATGCGTCGCAAGGCATCCGCACCGTCAAAGGCCTCGGCGCGGGCGCAACCGTGGCAACACGTTTTCACTCGGAAACGGCGAAGGCGAAGCAGTTGATGCTCACTCACCTACGTGTGGAGGTGTGGCTGGGTTTTGCCAGGTTCTGCGTGGCGTGGCTGTGCAACCTTGCCATCGTGGGCTTCAGCGCGTGGATGACGCTGCGCGGGGAGATCACCCCGGGGCAGCTGACGTCCGTGGCACTGTTGGTGCCGCCGGCGTTGAACATGGCGGGCTTCGCGTTCGGCGATTTAGCCAGCGGGTGGGGCAGGGCCGTCGCGAGCGGTCAGCGAATCGAGCAGTTGCACCACGCGGGCGACGACACCGCGGGGCCTGAGCCGACAGACACCCCGGTCCCAGGCGCGGGGCTGTGGATCCTCGAGCCGGCGGAGCGCTCCTACGCCACAGCCGCCACGTGGGCGCAGCGCGGCGATGTCCTGTTCCCGCCGCACACCGTCAACGTGTTTGAAGGCACCATCGCGGACAACGTGAATCCGCGCGGGGATGTGCCGGAAGAAGCGGTGAAACAAGCGCTCGCCGCCGCCCACTGCCAGGACATTCTCCGCAGGCTCGGCGGCATAGGCGAAAACGGCGAGTTGCCGGACGCGCCGCTTGGGGAGGCCGGCCTGAACCTCTCCGGCGGGCAGCGTCAGCGCGTCGCGCTCGCCAGGGCACTCGCCGCCGACCCGGACGTGCTCATCCTGGACGACCCAACCACGGGGCTCGATTCCGTGACCCAGGCGGACGTCGTGGCGGCCGTCGCCGCGCTCAGGGCGGACAAAACCACCGTGGTCATCACCGGAAACGCGGCGTGGCAGCACGCCGGAACCGCGCTGGAGGTGGCGTAGATGGAGCGCGATTACGCACGCACAGACGCGGTCGCACCCGCAAGTGTGAAGGAGACCTTCGCGTACCTCTCGGCGCTGCCCAACGCGCTGGACAGACGCTGGTGGGCGGGTCTGCTGCTCATCCAGGCGCTCATCGTCGCCGTGTACACCACGCAGTCGAACCTGTTCGGGCGCAGCGTCGACCCACTCACCGGAGGCGAGGTGCCGCTACTGGGCACCGGCACCCGCGCCTTTGTGTGGACTGTTGGACTGGCGTTGGCCTGCATGCTCGTCGAGATGTTCCTGCGCGCCCTCGGTAACTACGTGGTGGGCCTCAAGGTCGCCCGCGCGTCCATCGACTTGCGCCGTCGCTGCCTCGACGCGATCCTGCGCGCACCCGTGCCGCGGGTGATGGAGCTCGGCACCGGCAACGTGATCACGCGCATGACCAAGGACATCGACGACGTCGTCCAAACCATCACCGCCATCGGCTCGCGCGTGCTCACCACCGTGTTCGTCTTCCCGATCACGTTTATCGGGCTTTTGCTTATCGACGTCCGCTTCGCCGGGATCCTGCTATTGATCTGCATCTGCACCTACCCGTTCGCCCGCTCGGTGGTCCGCGCCATCCCGGATGCCTCCAACGCGGTGAGCGTGGCGGAGGCGCGTCGCAACGCGGTGTTGCTGGACACCGTCCGGGGCCTGCCCACGCTGCGCGCCTTCGACCTAGAGCGCTGGGCGTTGGCCCGGATGCGGCGGACCTCCTGGGGTGCGGTGGAGGCGGAGATGGACCGCGTGCCCTGGTTCATCCGCTTGATGGGCATCGGCCAGTTCGCCTTCGCTGCGTGGGTGCTGCTCACGCTCGGCGTCGGCGCGTGGCTGGCTTCGGCCGGTGCCGTCACCCCGGGCCAGGCGAGTGCTGCCGTGTTCATGGTGATACGCGCCGAAGTCATGGTGTTCAACGCCCTGTTCTTTGTCGGGGAACTGCAGAGTGCGGGCACCGCAGTGGGCCGCGCGGTGAGCCTGGCCAAGCTGGCGGACGGCCGCGTCGCCACAGTCGTACCCGAGGACCTAACCAAGCCCGTGGACGTGGCAGTCGACCACGTCTCCTTCGCGTACCCGGGCGGCGCCAACGTGCTGGAGGACCTCTCCGTCACACTTGAGGCGGGCACAACCACCGCGCTGGTGGGCACCTCGGGCGCTGGCAAGTCCACGCTCGCCGCGCTCATCGCCGGGCTGGTGGAGCCCACGGCGGGCAGCATCCGGGTGGGAAGAGTGGACACCTCGCAGGTCAGTGACACGTGGACCGCCAAGAACGTCACCCTGCTCACCCAGGACGTTCACCTGTTCGCCGGCACGTTGCGCGAGGACCTCTCGATGGCCGCCCAGGGTGCCACCGATGCAGACCTGCTGCGCGCGTTGAGGCACGTCGGTCTCGACCCGGAGGGCACCCAGTTCACGCGCCTGTTCCCGAAAGGATTGGACACCGCCGTCGGCGCGGGCGCGGAGGAACTGCCGCCGGAGGTGGAGCAGCAGTTCGCGCTCGCACGCGTCGCATTGTCAGGCCCGAAGGTGCTCATCCTGGACGAGGCCACGGCAGAAGCCGGCAGCGACGCTACGAACGCGTTGGAAGAGGCAGCCGCACGCATCGCGGAGGACACCACGGCGTTGGTGGTTGCGCACCGCCTGGACCAGGCGGCGGCCGCGGACCGGATCTTGGTCATGGACGCTGGCCGAATCATTGAGGACGGCACCCATGCAGAGCTGCTTGCCGCCCAGGGGAGATACGCGCAACTGTTCGCCGCGTGGAGTGGCAACGGTCACTAGCTCTCGGGTAGGAATGAAGCCATGACTGCTTCCTACGTATCCGACCGTTTCCCCGGCCCAGACCCGTACGCGCCGCTTGCAGACGTGCCGTCCTTCGAACTCACGTCGAAAGACATCGTCAACGGCGAGCGGCTTGCCGATTCGCTGGCCGGCGATAACGCGACCAGCCCGCAGCTGTCCTGGTCCGGTGCCCCGGAGGGCACAAAGACCTTCGCGGTGACTTGTTTCGACCCGGACGCGCCAACCGCATCCGGGTTCTGGCACTGGTCCGCGTTCAACATCCCGGCCGACGTGACCGAACTGCCCGCCGGCGCGGGCGCGGAAGATGGCCTCGGTGTGGGCGCGGTGGTGCTTACCGGCGATAGCGGCGTCAAGGGCTACTACGGCGCCAACCCCCCGGCAGGCCACGGCCCGCACCGTTACCTCTTCGCCGTGCATGCGGTGGATACGGAGCTGCCCGCGGACGAGATTGCCAACCCCACCCAGCTCGGCTTCAACTTGAATTTCCACTCGCTGGGCCGGGCAATCATCTGGGGCTGGTACGAAAACCAGTAAGGTTGTCTGAATGGTTCCAGTGCAACTCCGCGTCGGCGGCGCGTTTTTGGGCATTGCGCTCGTGCTTGTGCTCTACGCCGTACTGGCGCTTCTTCGAGGCGACGCCGCGTTCCCCGTCACTCCGCAGGTGCTCTCTGTGATCGCTGCGGTGGCTATCGTCGGCGCCTTCGCCACCTACAACACCAAGCAGGAAGGCTCGCGCACCCAGGTGGGTGCGTTGCTTGCGGCCGTGGTGCTCATCGGACTCGGCTTCATCTCGCCGGACACTGAGCTGATGGCCACCACGCCGTTCTGGCTGCTCGGATGGGCGCTCGCCGCTGGACTCTGCGCGGTGGTGCTGCGCCGCAGCGCAGCCGGACACGCTTAGAGCGCCTTCCACTCCAACCCGCTGCTCACGGCCTGCTCGGCCCCGCTGTTTCCTTCTTGGCCTTTTCTTGGGCGTATCTCATTGCGCGTTCCAGCAAACCGTGGCTATACATCGCAGCGGTGGGGCTGGCAGTTGGGTCGGTCCCCGCACCACACAAGGTCATGATTCCAATCTCAGGCGTTCTGTGGGATTCTCCAGTGATTGGGTGCCTCTGGGTTGGCATGGTGATCGGCTTTTCCATTGCGTTTCTCCTGCTCGTTGTGCTGCTCAACCGCAGAAACGAAAGGCGGCGCGCCGGAAGCACGGCAGGCTCGAGTTTGGGACCGATGGGCACAATGAGTAGTCCCGGCCGGCCCTGAGGATGTGCAGCGTCATGCGCCTTTCGGTGAGATATGGAAATTGAGTCGAAAGGTTAACTGGCGGTGGCCGCCCCTCTATCTGGCCCGGTCCATCATCAGCAACCAACAAGCTCCATGTCGTAGGTCTAGACGTACGTTGCGTCCTCAAAGCGCTGTATTGGATGGTGGCTATCATTGCCCACTAACGACCCTGGCAGCGGCATCAGCTTTCTTCACCGCAATAAAAAATCCACTGCCCGCAACTGCGTAGGCGATTAACCGGATGGTTATCCCTACGCGCGCAGAAATGTCAGGTGCAAGGAGGCCAATGACGACGAGGAGGAGGGCGAATAGCATGTCGAGAATACCAAAGGTCCGCAGTAGAGGGACGACTGCTCTGTGCCCCGCATTCCATGCCGCGTCGCTAGTTCTGGTCGCCTGAGTTCGAATTCCAAAACCGTCGTTGCGCGAATTCGTTCCGTTTACCGTTTTTCTGCACAGTATCAGGGAATTTACGCCGAAAAACAGGAGGGCCAAGGCAGAAATCGCAGGAGCGGAACCCACTTGTAAATCACCTTCAAAATCGAAACGACGGAGCGCTGGCCCAATCGTCACCAGCACGCGAAGTGCGTTCAAAAGATTGAACTACGGATTCGTCGAGTTGTTCACGCTTCAACAGCGCCTAGCTGAACCGCCCACCACTTCCAGAAGGTCACCCGCATGACCCAGGAGCCCTGCGGTGGCGCCCAAATGAAATTCAGCGAGATCCATCGACGAGAGCTTGCAGGCGCTGCAAAACTACTAGCGGTTCTTCTTATTCCAGCGATACCTGCGGAGATAGAAGATCGGCAAAATCAACAGGTAATATCCGCCTAATGTAAAGGTCACCGGAGCGATTAAGTGATCCAAGCTCACATTGCTCCAGAATGAACCACTAGCATCTAGGGACTGCGTGTTGAAATCTGTATCGACAGGAAACACAACATACATGGCGATCACTGCGAGAGGCACAATAACGAAGCTCTGCCACCATGGCGGAACCCATGGTGCCCCATTCTCCTCTCGTGCGGCAAGCGCTCCCCCGAACCCCATTACAAACCGAGAACCCATACTATAAATTCCTAACCAACGCGAATTTGCTCACTAACCGCGCACGAACCCGCGTAGAGAGCGAGTTGCCCCGCCCACACTACCGGCCCCCAGGGCTTTGATGCCGTATTTGAGCGATACGGTCGCGCCATAAACCGCGGCGAGTGAGTCGAGTTTGTCAGCCGCAAGTATCGACTGCTTGTTCCTTAGGTAGCGACCAATTTCTTGACCGTCGGCCCAAGTTGAGGGAATGCCGAAGGCATTAGATACAACACACCGGCCGAAGGTTCCGGGGTCGTACGTCGTGAACGCCGCGCCATCTGGGTATGAAGCGGGGGATCCCATGAACGCGGCGAGTCAGCCCTAGACAGTCACGACTGGCGATCCGCGTCCTCGGGCCGCTTCTGGAGCTGATCGGTGAGGCTTGCGCACCGAAGTGGGGACACTCATCGCAGCCGCCGTGCTCATCGTGCTCGGATTTATCGCGCCGGGAACACCTAGAGTTCTTTCCACTCCAGCCCGCTGCCCACGGCCTGCTCAATCGAGTCCAGGCCGTGGGCTCTAATCTGCGCGGCGATCCCGCGGTGGATGCCGCGGATCCAGCCCAGCCCGCCGTAGATGAACGGGGTGTAGCCCTGCAACAGGCTCGCGCCCGCGGCGATGCGCTCCCACGCCTGCTCCGGGGTGGAAATGCCGCCGACGCTGACCAGCACCAGCTTGTCGCCCACGCGCTCGTTGAGGCGCTTGAGCACCTCGAGCGAGCGCTTCTCTAACGGGGCACCGCTGATCCCGCCTGCGCCCATCTTCTCCACCCTGGAAGCGGGAGTGTTCAGCCCGCCGCGGGAGATGGTGGTGTTGGTGGCCACGATGCCGGCAAGGTCCAGCTCCACGGCGAGGTCAGCCACGGCGTCGATGTCTTCATCGGAAAGATCTGGCGCGATCTTCACCAGCACCGGGGTGGTGGTGGACTTTTTTACGACTTCCAAGATCGGCCGAAGCTCTTCAACCGCCTGCAGGTCGCGTAGCCCCGGCGTGTTGGGGGAGGAAACGTTGACCACGAGGTAATCCGCTAGCTGGCCCAGCAGCGTCGCAGTGGCGCGGTAATCCGCGACGGCATCATCGGAGGTCTTGTTCTTGCCGATGTTGATCCCCACGATGTCGCCCGAGCGCCTCGCCCGCAGGTTATCGGCGACGGTGAGCGCGCCCTTGTTATTGAACCCCATGCGGTTCAAAATCGCCTTGTCCTCCGGCAGGCGGAAGAGCCGCGGGGCCGGGTTGCCTGGCTGGGCTTTCGGGGTCACGGTGCCCATCTCGGCGTAGCCGAAGCCGACCGCGCCCCAAGCGTCGATCGCCTCCGCGTTCTTGTCAAAACCGGCCGCCAGGCCCAACGGGGCGGGGAAGTCTACGCCGAAAACGGTTTGGCGCAGCACCGGGTCGTGCACGCGCACAGCCTTTTCCATCACGCGGTTGACCGGGGTGGCCAGGTGCAGCGTCTGTAGGGCGCCGCTGATGATGCCATGGATGCGCTCCGGCGGCAGCAGGAACATGAGCTTGAGTGCGCGGTCGTAGAGCGTCATGGGTGGTATCTCCTAGTTGCTCTCGGTCTGGTCGGCGGGGGAGACGATCTGGATGCCGTCGCCGGATGCGGAGGCGGCGACCACAGTGCCGTCGTCAAGCGTAATGATGCTCTGTGCGTCCGCGACGGTGGCGAAGTGCTTGCGGCGAAGCGGCACACCCTGGGAGATGTCCCAGCCACTCGCGGTGTTGCTGGGCAGTGAGCTGACCCATGCCAGCCGCTGCGCGGGGTCCCACGCCGCGTCCCACGGCCCCTCCGGCACAGGGGCGGATTGCTGGAGGCGGATGATGTCGTCTGTGGTGTACACGTGGAGCTGGCTGCCGGTGGAGTCCGCGGCCAGCACCAGACCGTGCTCGCCGCCGGCGACCTTGCCCACGCCCAAGCCGACGCGCAGCGTGCCGCCTTGGCGCGAGCCCGTCCAGTCCACGTCTTGGATCGTGGTGTCGAAGCGGTTCGTGCGCACTACCGAGTCGCGCTGGCCGTCCACCTGGATCGCTTGCAGTTGGTCGGTCTCGCGCGCGACATCGATTGTCGAGGCCAGCTCGCCATCCTCAAAGACCCAGATCTTGCGCTCGGAGTTGCTGCCCGCGAGCACCTCGCCTGACGACGCCACGGTGGCCACCGTCACCGGCAAATCAGTGCCGATGGTCTCGTCCCGGTCTCCGAACAGCTTGATCTCTCCGTCGCAGGCCACCGCGAACGTGCCGGCGTTGGCGGACGCCTCGCCGCACGACGCGTCCAACGCGTGCCGCTCACCTGCGCCGCGTTCAATCTCCTCCAACGTGCCAATGACCAGCGCGTCGCCGGTGCGCACGCCGATGCGCCCGTCTGTCACGTCCAGGTCCCGCACCGGCTCGAAGGAGACCACTTGGCCCGCCGGGTCTACCGCCGCCGGGGACTGGGCGGGCTCGGCGCTGCCCATGCTCGCGGCCGCCTCACCGCCGGCTTCCTCGATCTTCGCGGCAGGGGATGCGCCACAGGCGCTCAGGGTGATAACTGCCGCGAGGGCGCCGAAGGCCGTCGATACGCGGGCGCGTGAAGTGGGGGCAAACGATCGAGCATTCACAAGGCGAAAGCCTAGCAACGCGCCCGTCGCGCACCGCAGTTGCTCAGGCGGCGGGGTAGTGTCTTTCGCCATGACTGATCCCGCCACAACCATGTCCTGGCTCCAGGTCGTTGTCTTATCCGTCGTCCAAGGCTTGACGGAGTTCCTGCCGGTTTCCTCCTCGGGGCACCTGCGCATCGTCTCGGAGCTGTTCTGGGGCGAAGACGCCGGCGCCAGCTTCACAGCCGTGATTCAGCTCGGCACCGAGCTCGCGGTCCTGGTGTACTTCGCCAAAGACATCTGGCGGATTCTCACGGGCTGGTTTGCAGGCCTGGCCGACACGTCCAAGCGGGGGGCGGACTACCGCATGGGGTGGATGGTCATCGTGGGCACAATCCCCGTCGCTCTCGCTGGCGTGCTGCTCAAAGACCTCATCCGGGACAATTTCCGCAACCTGTGGATCACCGCGACCGTGCTCATCCTGTTCTCGTTCGTGTTCATCCTGGCGGAGCGAAAGGGTAAGAAGACACGCGGTTTTGACGAGCTGACCATGAAAGACGCGATCGTGATGGGACTGTGGCAATGCCTTGCGCTCATCCCCGGCGTCTCCCGCTCCGGCGGCACCATCTCGGGCGGTTTGCTGCTCGATCTGGACCGTGAGGTGGCCACGCGCTTTTCGTTCCTGCTGGCCATCCCCGCGGTGCTGGCGTCCGGGCTGTTCTCCCTGCCGGACGCGTTCGACCCCCAGTCGGGGCAGGCCGCGTCTGGTCTGCAGCTGCTAGTCGGCTCCGGCATCGGGTTTGTCGTGGGCTACATCTCCATTGCCTGGCTGCTCAAGTTTGTGTCCAACCACTCGTTCGCCTGGTTCGCCGCATACCGCATCCCGCTGGGCCTGATCGTCATGGTGCTGCTGGGCACCGGCGTCATGGCGGCGTAACGGTAGGGTTGTCCGCATGCATGCTTGGCCCACGCCGTCCGTTCCCGCCGTCGCCGGTACTCCGGCGCCGCTGAAGCTCTACGACACCGCAGATCAGCGTGTGAAAGAGGTGGACACCACCCCAAACGCCAACGGGGAGGTAGGCCTCTACGTCTGCGGTATCACGCCGTACGACTCCACACACCTGGGCCACGCCGCCACCTACCTCACGTTCGACCTGGTGCAGCGCCAGCTCATCGCCAACGGGCACGCGGTCCACTACGTGCAGAACATCACCGACGTGGACGACCCGCTGTTCGAGCGCGCCGCGCGCGACGGGGTGGACTGGCGCGAGCTGGGCACCAGCCAAATCGACCTGTTCCGCAGCGACATGGAAATCCTGTCGGTGATCCCGCCGCGCGACTACATCGGCGCCATGGAATCCGTCGACGAGGTCATCGCCATGGTCCAGCGTCTGCTCGCTAAAGGGGCCGCCTACGAGCTTGACCACGGCGATATCTACGCCTCTATCGAGGCGACGCAACAGTTCGGTTACGAGTCCAACTTGGACCGCGCCACCATGGAGCAGTTTTTCGCGGAGCGCGGCGGCGACCCCGAACGCGAGGGCAAGCGCGACCCGCTGGACGCACTGATCTGGCGCGGGCACCGCGAGGGCGAGCCCGCCTGGGATTCCCCGTTCGGACCGGGCCGTCCCGGCTGGCACGTGGAGTGCTCCGCCATCGCTACCAACCGGCTGGGCGCCCACTTTGCCATCCAGGGCGGCGGCTCCGACTTGGCGTTTCCGCACCACGAGTTCTCCGCTGCCCACGCCGAAGCCGCGCTGGAGGTGGACCGCATGGCCAGCCATTACGTCCACGCCGGCATGATCGCACTTGACGGCGTGAAGATGTCGAAGTCCCTGGGCAACCTCGTCTTCGTGCACAAGCTGTCGGAGCAGGGGCACGATCCGTCCGCGATCCGCCTGGCCGTCTTTGCCGGCCACTACCGCACGGATCGCGACTTTTCCGACGCCATCATGGACGAGGCTGAGGCGCGCCTTGCCCGCTGGCGCGAGCAGCTAGGGGGAGAGGCGAGCGAAGCGGAGGCGATCGCCGTCGTCAACGAGCTGCGTGCCCACCTGGCCAACGACCTGGACACCCCGCGGGCTCTGACGCTTATCGACGGCGTCACCGGAGACCACGACCGGATTATCGCTACCGCTCTCGACGGGTTGCTCGGCGTGCGTATTTAGCGCCGCTCGCGCACAATGGTGCCCATGAGCGCAGCTGCAGAGAGCTCGATCCGGGCGCAATTTCAGCCCGAGGTCGACGAATTTATCGACGATCTGACCACGTTTGCCACCGGCTCCTACTTGCAGGACGACGACAAAGACCTGTGGGAGGAACCCTTCGATCCGGCGGTGCTGCCTGACCTGAAGAGGATCTTGGAGATGTTCCTCGACGCACTGGACCTCCTGGGCGATGACCCGGAGGGCGAGGCGCTGGTGAAGGTGGTCGCGCCGTTGTACGCCAACCTTAACGAGTTCAACGAGCAGCACGCGGGTGCGGTCTTGGAGCCGGAGGAGAAGGCGGACATCGAGACCCTCGTCTTTCGCGCCGCCGCTGCTACAGGTGCTACCGACGAGGCGCTGCATGAGCTGCCGGAATTTGAGTAGGCCCGCCGCCGTCTTCTGGGACATGGACGGCACCCTCATCGACACGGAACCGCTGTGGGGCCAGGCCACCTACGAGCTCGGCGAGCTGCTTGGCCGCCCGCTGACTCCCGAAGTGCGTGAACAGACCATCGGCGGCAGCTTCCCCAACACGCTGCGCATTGTCGCGGATTGGGCCGGGCACACGCTGGCCGAAGGAGATGTGGAGCGCTACCGCACCTGGATGTTCGGCCGAGTGGCCGAGCTGTTTTCAGGCGGCATCGCGCTAAAGCCGGGTACCGAGGGAGTGCTGGAAGCGCTTGCGCAACGGGGCACCCCGATGTTCGTCTGCACCAACACCGAACGGGTGCTGGCCGATCCGTGCATCGACGCGATAGGCAGACAATACTTCGCCGACACGATTACCGGCGACGAGGTGGATAACCCCAAGCCCGAGCCCGAGATGTACCTCGAGGCTGCCCGGCGCGTTGGTGCGGCCCCTGGCGAGTGCCTCGTTGTCGAGGACTCGTGGAACGGCATGTCGGCCGCTGCCGCCGCTGGATGCGTCGTTCTGGGGTTGGCCGATGTCGTGCCGGACGGGGTGTCAACGCTCGATCCGCAGGCACTCGTGGGCGCCGACGCCGGCGACGTGGACAGCTGGTTTTCTGCAGCTCTATAGGCATAAACGGGGGTGCGGAGGCTGCAGCGCGAAGCGGCGTTCTCCGTATAGTGGCGCCCATGGACGCACGGATTGAAGAAGACCTCCTTGGCACCGCTGAAGTACCCGCAAACGTGTACTACGGCATCCACGCGTTACGCGCCGTGGATAACTTTCATATTTCCGACAGCACTATCAACGACTTCCCGGAGTTCATCCGCGGAATGGTGCAGGTGAAAAAGGCCGCAGCCATGGCCAACCGCCGCCTACACGCGCTGCCGAAGGATAAGGCCGAGGCGATCGTCGCGGCCTGCGACAAGATCCTGGGCGAGGCCGTGTGCATGGACCAGTTCCCAATCGACGTCTTTCAGGGCGGAGCGGGCACCTCGGTGAACATGAACACCAACGAGGTCGTGGCGAACCTCGCGCTTGAGCTGATCGGCCGTGGCAAGGGCGATTACGACGTGATCAACCCCAACGACGACGTCAACATGTCGCAGTCGACCAATGACGCGTACCCGACCGGTTTCCGCCTCGGTGTCTACTACGCGGTGCAGGATCTCCTCTCAGAGCTGGACGAGCTGCAGAAGTCGTTGCGTGCCAAGGGCGACGAGTTCGCGGACATCATCAAGATGGGCCGCACCCAGCTCCAGGACGCTGTGCCGATGACGCTGGGCCAGGAGTTCACGGCGTTCGGCGCAAACCTAGCGGAGGAGCAGCGCACCATCAGCGGCGCCGCCGAATCGCTCCTAGAGGTCAACCTGGGTGCCACCGCGATCGGCACCGGCATCAACACCCCGAACGGCTACCGCGACCAAGTCGTCTCCGCGCTGCGTGAGGTCACGGGCCTCAACGTGCAAGCATCCCCAGATCTTATCGAGGCCACTTCCGACACCGGCGGCTACGTGATGATGCATGGTGCCATCAAGCGCGCGGCGATGAAGCTGTCCAAGATCTGCAACGATCTGCGTCTCCTGTCGTCCGGGCCGCGCGCCGGGCTCAACGAGATTAACCTGCCGGAGCGCCAGGCGGGCTCGTCGATCATGCCGGCCAAGGTCAACCCCGTGATCCCGGAAGTGGTCAACCAGGTCTGCTTCAAAATCTTCGGCAACGACGTGACCATCTCCATGGCCGCGGAGGCCGGTCAGCTGCAGCTCAACGTCATGGAACCGGTTATCGCGCAGTCGCTCTTCGAGTCCATTCGCCTGCTCTCCAACGCGGCCAAGACGCTGCGCGAAAAGTGCGTGGTGGGCATCACCGCGAACAAGGAGGTGTGCGAGGGGTACGTGACCAATTCCATCGGCATCGTCACCTATCTCAACCCGGTGATCGGACACCACAACGGCGACGTGATCGGCCGCGAGGCGGCTGAGACGGGCAAGAGCGTCTACGACCTGGTTTTGGAGAAGGGCCTGATCGACGAGGACGATCTGCAGCGGCTGCTGAGCAAGGAAAACCTCATGCACCCGGAGTACCGGGGCAAGCTCTACGTCGACGATGAGCCGACGCTGGGTGAGCGTTCCGGCGCGTAGCCAACGTCACACCCGCCTTACACGCTCCCGTGCCGGGCGACGACCGATAATTGGGATGACCTTACCGTCAGCCGAAGGAGCGTGCCGTGATGCTCGTCGTCCATCTCATCATCCTGCTCGGGGCCATCGTCGTCGGTGCCCGCATGGGGTCGATCGCGATCGGCTTCGCCGGGGGCCTCGGCGTGTTGCTCCTCGGCGCGACCGGGGTGCCGGTGAGCGCGGATGCGATCCCCTTTGACGTCATCGGCATCATCATGTGCGTCATCGCCGCGATTGCCGCGATGCAACTGGCCGGTGGGATGGACTATCTCGTGGATCTGGCGGAACGGTTCCTGCGCCGCAACCCCCGACGGATCACCGTCTACGCGCCGATTGTCACCTGGCTCATGACGGTGCTCGCCGGCACCGGCCACACCGCATTTTCCACCATGCCCGTCATCGTCGAGGTGGCGAAGGAGGGTAACGTTCGCCCATCACGTCCGCTATCCGCGGCGGTGATTGCGTCGCAAATGGCGATTGTCGCCTCGCCGATCTCGGCGGCCGTGGTGTTCATGGCATCCGCACTCGAGCCGTTCGGCGTGGGTTACCTGCAGTTGCTGGCGGTCATGATCCCCGCGACATTCTTGGCTATTTTCCCGATGGCGTGGATTGCCAACAGGACAGGCTCCGAACTATCGCAGGACCCGGTGTATCAACGCCGGCTCGCCGAAGGTCTCGTCGCAAAGCCTGCGGCTCGCGCGCACTACGTCCCCCCGCGCGGCGCTAAGGCGTCAGTAGGCATCTTCCTCGCTGCCATCGTCGTAGTGATGGTCTACGCCACGCTCATCTCGGAGCAAGTGGGTCTGATCCAGGAACCGACGATTCCGCGCAACGAGGCGATCATGGCCATCATGCTCGGTGCGGCGGCCACGATCGTGCTAATCACCCGGACCACGGCGGCTGAAATTCTCAACACCCAGGTGTTCCGGTCGGGGATGTCGGCCTGCGTGTGCGTACTCGGCGTCGCCTGGCTGGGCACGACGTTTATCAACCACTACATTGATGACATCCAGTCGGCCGCCGGCGACGTCCTCACCGCACAGCCGTGGCTGCTGGCTGTGGTGCTCTTCGTCGCAGCGTCTCTGTTGTACTCGCAGGCTGCAACAGCGAAAGCGTTGATTCCCGCGGCGCTGGCCATCGGAGTAAGCCCGCTGACCGCGCTCGCGGCATTCCCCGCAGTATCAGCACTGTTCGTGCTTCCCACCTACCCGACGCTTCTGGCTGCGGTGGAGATGGACGACACGGGCTCCACCCGCATTGGCAAATACGTGTTTAACCACCCGTTCTTGGCCCCAGGCGTGGTCTGCATATTTGTCAGCGTTCTGCTGGGTTACGCCATCGGCGCCGCTGTAGTGTGAGTCGCATGACTGCTCAACCGTTGACTGACGTCGAAATCGCCCAAGCCCACGAGCTCGCTCCCATCGCCGACATTGCCGCACAGGCCGGGGTCGGCGAGGATGCGCTCATCCCGTACGGCAAGCACATGGCCAAGGTGGACATCACCCAGGTGCCGTCCGGCAACCCCGGCAAGCTGGTCGTGGTCACCGGCGTGTCGCCGACACCTGCCGGCGAGGGCAAATCCACCACGCTCATCGGCTTGACCGACGCGTTGGCAAAGCTGGGGCAGAACGCCATGGTGGCGCTGCGCGAGCCCTCGCTCGGTCCTGTGATGGGCATCAAGGGCGGGGCGGCCGGCGGCGGCTACTCCCAGGTGGTGCCGATGGAGCAGATCAACCTCCACTTCACCGGTGATTTCCACGCCATTACCAGCGCCAACAACACGCTCGCGGCCTTGATTGACAACCACATTCACCAGGGCAACGCGCTGGGCATCGACCCGCGCCGGGTGACCTGGCAGCGCTGCCTGGATGTCAACGACCGCGCGCTGCGCAACGTGGTCACGGGCCTCGGCGGGCCCGCACACGGCGTGCCGGCGGAAACCGGGTTCACCATTACCGCTGCGTCGGAAATCATGGCGATCCTCGGCCTGGCAACGGACCTGGAGGACCTCAAGCAGCGTTTGGCCAACATCACCATCGGCCTGACCTACGACAAGAAGCCGGTCACCGCGGGCGACCTCGGGGCGGAAGGCGCGATGGCGGCGCTGCTGAAGGACGCTGTGAACCCAAACCTGGTGCAAACCCTGGACGGGACCCCAGCGTTCATCCACGGCGGCCCCTTCGCCAACATCGCCCACGGCTGCAACACACTGATCGCCACCCGCACCGCGCAGCAGTACGCCGACATCGTGCTCACGGAGGCCGGGTTCGGCTCGGACCTCGGCGCAGAGAAATTCTTCGACATCAAGGCGCGCTACGGCGGCCTGGATGTTGCCGGCGCAGTCATCGTCGCCACCATCCGTTCCATCAAACACAACGCGGGTGTGGCCAAGGCAGACCTGTCCAATGAGAACGTCGCTGCGCTGGAGGAAGGCATTGTCAACCTTGAGCGCCACGTGGAGAACGTGCGCAAGTTCGGCGTCACCCCGGTGGTGGCGCTGAACCGGTTTACTTCCGATACGTCCGCCGAGCTGGAGTTCGTGCACGCATGGGCGAAAGACAAGGGCGTTGCGCTGGCGGAAGCGGATGTGTGGGGCAAGGGCGGCGACGGCGCGCTGAAGCTCGCCCAGACGCTGCTGGACAACCTCACCGAGGGCACCTCGCACCCGCTCTACGACCCAGCGGAGGGTGTGGAGAACTCCATCGAGACCATCGCCAAAGAGATCTACCGCGCAGACAACGTTCAGTACTCCGCAGCTGCGCTGAAGGATTTGCAGACGCTCAAAGACAACGGCTTTGACAACCTCCCGGTGTGCATTTCCAAGACGCAGTACTCCTTCTCGGACGACCCGTCGCAGCTGGGCGCGCCGACCGGCCACACCCTGCACGTGCGGAACCTCATCCCGCGCACCGGCGCAGGCTTCGTACTTGTGCTCACGGGCGATGTGATGACTATGCCGGGCCTGCCCAAGAAGCCGGCGGCGAACAACATCGACGTGGACAACAACGGCGTGATCAGCGGCCTGTTCTAGGCTTCTGGCTCCGGCGCTGTGTCCGCCCGAGATCCCGGCCAGCCGGGGTATGGCGGGGGAGTGCCGCCAAAGACGGGGCACAGGGACTGGAAGGCGCACCATCCGCACAGCTTGGACTGCTGCGGGCGGAAAGTGCCCGCCTTGCCGTCTGCCTCGATCTTCCACCACAGCTCTGCAAGGTCGCGCTCGAAGTACTCCAGCTCATCTCGCGACGGGGCGAGGATCATGGAATCCATGACCTTGAGGTACATCAGTTTCAGCTGCGTGGGCACGACGTTGAACAACCGCCAGTACACCAGGGCGTAGAAACGCATCTGGAACTGGGCATCCTGGGAGTAGCGCAACAGCGGTTTCTTACCTGTCTTGTAGTCGACCACGCGCACCTCGCCGGTAGGTGCGATATCCACGCGGTCGATGAACCCGCGCACCGGCACCCCGTTCGGGAGCGTGAAATCCACGGGCATCTCCTGCGCGTGCGCGTCAAAGCCCAGTGGATTTTCCATGGTGAAGTACCCGCGGAGCAGCGTGCGCGCGTCTACAAGCAACTGGTACTCGTCGGCGACAGGCTCCCCGCAGGACGGGTCGGCTTCCTGCATCCGCTCCCACTGGGGTTTCAACCGCTTCACCGCAGCGGGGTAGGTTCGCTGCTCGCGAGGCCACGTGAACATCTCCTCCAGCACCGCGTGGACCAGGGTGCCCTTCACCTGCGCCTCTGTAGACGGCTCCGGGATCCGGTCTATGGCGCGCAGCCTGTACTGCAGCGGGCAGCGCTTGTAGTCGGAGGCGCGCGACGGGGAGAGGGCGATTGGGCGTGGGGGAGTGCTGGGAGTTGTCATGGTGGACAACATCATAGAGTGGAGCCATGACACAGCCCTTCATCGATTTCATCGCCCAGAGCCCGTCAGCCTTCCACGCCGCCGCGGCCGCCGCCGACAGGCTGGAAGCGGAAGGGTTTTCGCGGAGCGCATTGCTTGGCGACGACGCGCACGCCCCCGGTGGCCACCTGAACGTGCGCGACGGCGCGGTCGTCGCGTGGTGGGTCCCGGAAAACGCCCGCCCGCGTTTCCGGGTGGTTGGATCGCACACCGATTCGCCGGGCCTGATGGCCAAGCCGGACCCGGATGTGCTGCGGGAGGGTTTCAGGCAGGTGGCGGTGGAGGTCTATGGGGGGCCGATTCTGGCCAGCTGGTTCGACCGGGACCTCACATTCGCAGGCAGGGTGGTCACGGCGGATCGCACCGAACACCTTGTCAATACCGGGCCGGTGGCGCGTGTGCCGAACCTGGCCATCCACCTTTACCGCGGCGACATGCCGGAGATCGACCGCCAAGTGCACACGCAGTCGGTTCTGGGCGAGGACCGGCCGCTTGTGGAGCTTGCGGCGGAATCTGCCGGCATCGATGCGGAGGACATCGTCGCTCACGAGTTGATCACCGCGGACGCGCAACGCGGCGAAATCCTGGGCGATATGCTCGCCGCCGGGCGCCTGGACAACCTCACCAGCATGTGGGCGTCGCTGCAGGCGCTGCTCGCAGCCAAGGACCAGGCAGAGCACCAAGCGGGGGACATCCTGGTGCTCGCCGCGTTCAACCACGAGGAGGTCGGCTCGGCCTCGACTGCGGGCGCTGGCGGCCCACTGTTGGAGCGTGTGTTGACGAAGGTGGCCGCCGGCTTCGGCGACCCCGCCGAGATCATCGCCAACTCAATCCAGGTCTCTGCGGACGCCGCGCACGCGGTCCACCCGAACTACCCGGGCAAGCACGACCCGACCCACCACCCGCTGATCAACCGCGGACCGGTGCTGAAGATCAACGCCAACCAGCGGTACGCGTCAAACGCTGCGACGGAAGCAGAGTGGATCCTGGCCTGCCGGGCCGCCGGGGTACCGCATCAGACATTCGTGGGCAACAACGCCGTGCCGTGCGGGTCCACTATCGGGCCGATCTCGTCGACGCGGCTGGGCCTTCCCACCGTGGATGTCGGCGTGCCGCTGCTGTCTATGCACTCCGCCCGGGAGCTGT
Source organism: Corynebacterium mucifaciens (assembly GCF_012396315.1). GTDB lineage: Bacteria > Actinomycetota > Actinomycetes > Mycobacteriales > Mycobacteriaceae > Corynebacterium > Corynebacterium mucifaciens. Next base: position 203,434 of record NZ_JAAXPF010000002.1, read on the forward strand.
GCGGGGTCGACGACATGGACTACTTCGTGCGCGCCCTTTCGGCTTTTTACGCGGGCGCGCGGTAGGGCATACTAGCCGCCATGTATTCGGGACCGTTCCAGCCAGGCGACAAGGTGCAGCTTACTGACGCAAAGCGACGCCACTTCACCATCGAGCTCAAAGCAGGCGGGCAGTTCCACTCGCACAAGGGCATCGTCCACCACGACGACATCATCGGCGCGGACGAGGGCTCGGTGGTGAAGTCGACGCTCGGCTCGGACTTTCTGTGCTTCCGCCACCTGCTGGTGGACCACGTGCTCTCGATGCCCCGTGGCGCCGCCGTGATCTACCCCAAAGACGCCGCACAAATTCTGGTCGAGGGCGACATCTTCATGGGCGCGCGCGTCCTCGAGGCCGGCGCAGGCTCCGGCGCGCTGACGATGTCGCTCCTGCGCGCGGTCGGCCCCGAGGGCCATGTCTACTCGTACGAAATCCGGGATGACCACCTCGCCTTCGCCAGGGACAACGTCGCCGACTACTTCGGGGGTGAGCCAAGCTGGTGGGCGCCGCGGCTCGGCGACTTTGGCGAAGTCACTCCAGAGGACCTGGACGGCCAGGTAGACCGCGTCATCCTGGACATGGTGGAGCCGTGGCACTTCATTGACACGGTGAAGAACGTCCTCATCCCGGGCGGTGTGTTCATGACGTACGTGGCTACCGTGCCGCAGCTGATGAACATCATGGAGGCCATCCGCGAGGCGAAGTGCTTCACCGAGCCACGTGCATGGGAAACCCTGCTGCGCGAGTGGAAGGTCGAGGGCCTGGCCACCCGCCCGGAGCACCGCATGAACGCGCACACGGCGTTCCTGGTGTGGACCCGAAGGCTCGCAGACGGTGTGACGCCGCCGCGGCCGCAACGCAAGGCTCGTCGGTAGGCGGAAAGCCCCTCTGTAGGCTCGAGCACATGGCACATCCCCACGACGGCACCCCCGCGGCGGAGCTGCGCGAGCTCGCACGTCAAAACCGCGAGCTGACCTCGCGCAATCAGAAGCTCGCTGAGCTGCTAAAAACTAGCCGTGACAAGCTCAACGACCTGTACGCCAAGGTCGAGGAACTCAATGAGCCCGCGTCGACATACGGGATCTACCTCGCTCCGGTCCCGCGCGACGGCGAGGCCGAGGTGCACACCTCCGGCCGACGCATGCGGTTAAAGGTGTCGCCGCTGGTGGATCCGGCGGCGCTCGTCCCCGGTACGCTCGTGCGCCTCGGGGAGGGCACGATCGTGGTGGAGGCCTGCGGGTTCGACCCCACCGGCCAGCTCGCGACCATGATCGAGCGCGTCGGCGAGGACCGCGCCATCGTGGCAGACCAGCAAGGTGCGGAATCCCTCGTCATGCTCGCCGAGCCGCTGCGCGCCGCCGTACGCGCAGGGGACACCGTCCTTGTGCACACCTCGGCGGGCTACGCCTTCGAGCGGGTGGCGAAGACGGAGGTCAACCAGCTCTCCTTGGACGAGGTCCCGGATGTCACCTACGCCGACATCGGCGGCTTGGCCTCGCAGATCGAAACCATCCAGGACTCGGTGGAGCTGCCGTTTTCCCACCCGGAGCTTTACCAGGCCTACGACCTGCGCCCGCCGAAGGGCCTGCTGCTCTACGGCCCGCCCGGTTGCGGCAAGACGCTGATCGCCAAGGCGGTCGCGAACTCGCTGTCGCAGCGCATCGGCGACGGTGGCCAGGCCCACTTCATCAACGTCAAAGGCCCGGAGCTTTTGAACAAATTTGTGGGCGAGACCGAGCGTCGCATCCGCCTCATTTTCGAGCGCGCCCGCGAACTCGCATCCGGCGGCAACCCCGTCATCGTCTTCTTCGACGAGATGGAATCCATCTTCCGCACCCGGGGCTCCGGCGTCTCCTCGGACATGGAGACCACGGTGGTGCCCCAGCTGCTCACCGAGATCGATGGCGTGGAGGACATCGCCAACGTCATCGTCATCGGCGCGACGAACCGGGAGGAGCTCATCGACCCGGCGATTTTGCGCCCGGGCCGCCTCGATATTAAGGTCCGCGTCTCGCGCCCAGGCCGAGCGGAAGCGAAGGACATCCTCGCCCGCTACATCACCGATGGCGTGCCACTCGCGGCTCCGCGCCACGAGCTCATCGACGCCACCGCCGACGCGATGTTCGCCCCGCGTCCCTTCGTGCGCCTCGAGCTTGTCGACGGCTCCGCCGAAACGCTGCACTATTCCGACTTCGTCTCCGGCGCCATGATCGCCAACGTGGTCGACCGTGCCAAGAAGCTGGCGATTAAGGACCACCTTTCCGGCGTGTCCACAGCGGGCGTTACCGCCGACCACCTGCGCCAGACAGTGCGCGAGGAGCAGGACGAGAGCGAGGACATGCCGAACACAGCGAATCCGGACGAGTGGGCGCGCATCACCGGCAGGCACGGCCGCCGCGTGGTTGCCGCAGAGGTCATCGGGTAGGCGGGGCGATCCGCTTCAGTACTTCGCTATGCGGCGTCACGTGCCGTGCTCATGACATCGGGCAGTTCGTGTGACGATTTCGACGGCGCGGTCGAAGTCAGTGGTACTCAAGTGGGCAAAACTTAGTACCAGTCCGTCGCCACCGCTGGTCCACAATGCGGATTCATGGCCCGACTCGATACCAGCTTCAAGCAAGCGCTTTTCAAAATCATCACGGTCGTGTCGCGTGCCAAAACGCACCGTCAGATCCGCGCCGTCGCCCGGTGCGAGACGCGCGTCATTGAAAAGCGGCACCAGTAGGTCTTCTAGCACCTGTCGTCGTTGGCCCAGCGCCCGGTGCACGGCGCGGGTGTTACGGCGGACGACACCTCCGCGCAGCAGTGAGGCGATCGCGCGCTGAGTCACGGTTGCGACCGGCATGCCGAGGATTCCACGGACCTCTTTCAACCGGTCCACGGTCGCGGGGGAGGCGACAACGTAGCCGGCGGCCAGTTCGCGCGACAGCAGCGTGGAAAACGTGCCGAGGGTGAGTACGTCCGCCGACGGCGCGAGCGTGGACAGTGTCGGTTGGGGAGCGATGCGGTAGCGCAGTTCGGTGTGGAAGTCGTCCTCGATAATCACCGTGCCGGTCTGTTTCGCCCACTCCAGCAGTTCCGCCCGGCGCGGCGCCGGCATCGCGCCCCCGAACGGGTAGAGGTGTGATGGCGTGACTAACAATGCGTCCAAATCTGTAGGCAGTTGCTTGACCACGACCCCTTCAGCGTCCGTTTCGCACTCCACCACTCGGTGGCCGCCGAGCGGAATGACGCGCCTTAAGCCGGGGTGGCCAGGGTTCTCGACGCCGACCTTAAGGTCTGCCCCCAGCGTATAGAGGATGCACATGAGCCCCTCGCGGGAACCGCCGGTGACCACGATGTGCCCCGGCGAGACCGTCATACCGCGGGCGAGACGGAGGTGCTCCGCGATTGCATGGCGAAGTTCCGACTCGCCCGATTTATCCACGCTGCCGCCGGGTTCAGCTGCGGCTTCGCGCCAGGCTTTACGCCACGCCGCCGGTTTGATCGTGCCGGTGCTGGCGGGGGAGGGCTTCAGCGAGATGCGGGTGCGGGAAATCTTGTGCGAGATGCCGGGTGTCCCGTCAATTTCGTGCACTGGCGCAACCGCAAGTTCGGGATGGATCCGGGTCGGCGCGCCCTGCCGGGAGAGGAGATAGCCCTCGCCTTCAAGCTGGTCGTAGGCCGTGACCACGCTACCGCGGGAGACCCCGAGTTGTGCGGCCAGCGCTCGCGTGGACGGCACTTCGTCGCCAGGCGCCAGGGTGCCCTTGGCGACGGCATCACGGATCCCGGCGGCGATCTGTGCTGGGATCGGCGTGGGGTAGTCGCGTGAGACGTCGAGAAGCATCAACTGGTCCAAAGAAACTATATGGAACTGGCACTTGGAATCTACCAGTTGGGGGTGCAAACTCGACAGCATGTCTGAAGCACAGGAACTAAACCAGCAATTCATCGGCGGCGTGATCAGCGTCGCACGCCCGCGGTGCTCTGCAACCTACATCTGACGAACGCTTTCCTTCTGGAGCGGTGGCATCTATCTGTCCGCTCGAATCGCGAAAGCACCGGCTCCGGCTGTACGGAACTGCACTACGAAATTTGCGGTTAACACTAGCCCGGTAGCCGCCACATGCTTCAGAGAAAACCAGGGACCTTCACCTAGAAGAACCGCAAAGGGCCAAGGGGTGAGGTTGGTGAAAAATACCAGAGGCGCGTTACACGTAAGCCACAGCACAACAGTGGCTGCCACTCCCAATGATTTTCCCCATTGCGCGATCAGTATTCCGGCTGTCGCAAATATCAACACACTATTGTTGATGATCAGTTCGCTTTCCGGGCCAACAGCAGAATCGGTTCCCGACTGGAGATAGTAGGCTACTTTGATCTGAGACGAGGCGAAATTGGAGACAATCAAAACGATCATCGCACCAATCGTTTGCCTCACTACCGATAACCACTGAGCCCGTCGTCTCCGCAGATCAATGTGAGGCATCGAGGGTGATAGAAGCACAACCGTGGTCAAAGCGAAAAGCAGCGAAACTAGCTCGGCAGCTGTGATGACGAAGGGCTCTGTGGGAGTGCCTCCGACCTCGAACGTTACGCCACGAACTAGAAAAATCATTACATCGCAAAATGCCCCTAAAAGGATAATGACGTGCCACGGTGTGGACAGAAAGATACTGCGGATCGGCATCGGGCTATCTCTGAGTAATCAAGTATTGGTCATTGAATGGCTTAGGACTCAGCCGTCAACATGTCCCACGTTGCTTGACATGACTCGATTGCTCTCCAGTTTTTCGCTAAGTTATCGTCGACCACACTGGGATCAAGGAATGACAACACGTCCTCCGGTGCTGGATCCGTCTCACCACTCTCGGAAATACTATGGTAGAAAGCACCATTATTCTCAACGTTCTTGGAATAGACACCAGTGCGCTTAGTGATGTAAACCCCAACCCGGTCGATCACAAAGGCTCCTTCAGACGTCGGATCTGTACATGAGTCGATTCCTAGCTCGTCCAGAAGCAGCCCACTGATGTCTAGGCGCCGATCTTCACCAGCGATCGTAAACTGTTGGTAACCGTGGTCCCCGGTCTTAACTCGGTAAGCCGAAGTACTAGCGAGTTTCCTGGGGCTTACCCTTTCGGGTAGATACTCTTCGACGGCAGAGACATCACGCACCATTTGCTCAAGGCCAGGCTTATCGGCCGAATCCACACAAATTTCTGAGCCGCCCGACGTCAATGCACAGGAGTCGCGATCAACGATCGCGGCGGAACCTGCAGCTGCCTGCAACAGAGCTGAAACACCGAAAATCGCCGTCATGGAAACTAGTCCGCTAACACTAAAGTATTTCGAAACCCCAGCAGCCTTCAAAAGGAGCCCACCAGCTGCAAGTGCTAGGCATGCACTTACCCCCAAGGCAACTACCAGGTTTCGAGGCTCAGTGAGATCAGTCGGTTCAATCGCTTGTAAAACAATTGGAGCGACTGCCCAAGTCTTATCACTATTAGCACCGAACGCTACGACAAAGTAGGCGACAATCACGGAAATCAGTGAAGATACGACTGGATGAAACTTGCGAAAGGTTAGCGCAACCAAAGCGGACAGCGCAGCAACGGTGAAAAGAAAAGCTGTACTGACAACGACTACCAGAGGAAGCCAGACCGATCCGACTGCACTTTGAGTGATGGCATCGATGAAACTAGGCAGGGCCCCAAATGATATTGACACGGCCGTAATTAATGCTGGGGTGAGCGTCAAGAATAGAACCTGCAGTTTCAGCGGATACCGGCCAAGCGGGTTGGCAGTTCCCACACGAGGAGATCCTAAAGCTGCCACGTTGAAGGAGACGATAACTGCAAGTCCGAAACAAGATAATGCGGTTACAAACCGAAACGCTTCAGCGATATCCGCGATTCGCGGGTATGCAAATTGCATTTGTTTGGAGGTCACCCAAAAGGAAACCCCGACACTGAATACAACCTGAATGACACCGAGCACCAAGAACACTGGTGATCCGAGTTTTCTAGCGATCATAAGTTTGAAGCCTTGATTAATTTCTCGAAGCCACGTAGGCGAGGGCGCGTTCCAGGTTATCGGTTGACACCGAGGAAAAATTTTCTGTCGAAACGTCTCTTAGTCGATCCCATGCTCCCTCGTACGCGACGCGACCGTTGTGGAGTGCAACCACGCTGTCGGCCACATGCTCGAGATCATCCTGCAGATGCGTGGAAAGAATTATTGTTGCGCTATCTTTGAGGCGCTTAAGGAGACGCCGCACCTCAATCCTGGCTTGCGGATCAAGACCCGCAGTAGGTTCATCCAAAAATAGAATGTCCGGCGAATGGATCAGAGCGGCTGCAATTCCAACACGTCGAGTTTGTCCTCCAGAAAGATTGCTAACTCTGGAATTCTCAATTTCGGGCAGCTCGACCAAATCTAAAACTTCCGGGATTCGCCGCAGATAGGCTTGTCTATCGAGACCTGCAACCCATCCTGCATATGCAAGGGCGTCTCGACATGTCATTGTCGAGGCGAAATGTACATCTTGGGGAACGTAACCGATGCGACGCCGATAATTAACTAACGCTCTTCCTGTGATCTCAGAGCCATTGACGGAAAACCCGCCTCGCGTCGGTTTTTCAATTGTGCATAGGAGACGGATCAACGTCGACTTTCCGCTGCCGTTTCCGCCTATCAGCGCTGAAAGGCCGGGCGAGAACGTCACCGAAACGTCTTTGACCGCTTCCGTGGTGCCGGTGCGGGACCTGAAAGTCTTGCTCAGCGAGTTGGTGCGAATCAAGGAGCTTCCTTCCGATTAGCGACACGCCCCAGAGTTATCTCCACGCAACGAGTTTCCTGTGTTACTCGCCACCCGGCCGTAATAATTACCGGCCCCCTGGCATGCACCAAAAGCTCGAACTATTTGGTTATTCACGCCCGTCACAGAACCAATGATTGGATCCGGCCTAAAAGAAAGATCTTTGCGGAGCTCTACAGAAAAAGCAGTATTGTTTGGACAGTTTTGCCTTCCGCCTTGGATGCCCAGCCAATTCTTGGATTGGTCCCAACCGATATCCCAAACAACAAGACGGCAAGTTCCCGGCGCCCCAGTTTCCCGGAAAGCATACGGGGTAAATCCCGCGCCGTTTTTATCTTGCGCGACCCCCTCGTCATCGCGCGAATCGTCGGCCAGCCACGCCTTGGGTGCTTCAGACCATTGATATGGCACTGTCGGTGCGCCATCGCTGGGGGATGCGTCCGAAATGGGCGAGAGGGAGATTGCACTCGTTAGAGTCGCTGCTAGTCCGGCGAGAATGCGCCACTTCGTCGTCTTCAAGTTCTTTACTCCTTTGAGGCCTTTGTCGATGAGGTGGTCCATTTGATTCACCCCTGAAACATAGATGATAGCACAGGTCACCGCTAGCAGGCACTACTTTCACTTGTCCTGATCTGTTAACTCAGCCATGTAGCCTATTCAGGCTATGCTTAATAACCAGTTGCGTTAAATAGGAACCGAGACCGAGTACGACATTATTTGTCCGGATAGCCCGAAGTTCAGCCCACCGGTTATCTCAACGCACGCGGTGGCCGACATCGTAGCGCTGCGCCCCCAGGCGCGAACACGTAGAAGCAGCGCCATGAAAGGATGCCCGCGGCTTCGCGCCAGGCCTTACGCCATGCCGCCGGTTTGATCGTGCCGGCGCTGCCGGGGGAGGGCTTCACGAGATGCGGGTGCGGGAAACCTTGTGCGAAATGCGGGGTGCACCACCGCTATCGGACGCAGGTGCCACCGTAAGCTCGGGATGGATCCGAGTCGGTGCGCCCTGCCGGGAGAGGAGGTAACCCTCGCCCTCGAGATGGTCGTACGCCGCGACCACGGAGCCGCGGGAGATTTGCAGCAGCATCAACTGGTCCAAAGAAATTGCATGAAACTGGCACTTGGAATCTACCAGTTGGAGGGTGCAAACTCGACAGCATGTCTAAAGCACAGGAACTAAACCAGCAATTCATCGGCGGCGTGATCATGGACGTGGTCACGCCCGAACAGGCCAAGATCGCCGAGGACGCAGGCGCATCCGCCGTCATGGCGCTCGAGCGCGTGCCTGCCGATATCCGCGCCCAGGGTGGCGTGGCCCGCATGTCGGATCCGGACCTCATCGAGGGCATCATCGAGGCCGTCGACATCCCGGTCATGGCCAAGGCCCGCATCGGCCACATCGTGGAGGCGAAGATCCTCGAGCACCTGGGCGTGGACTACATCGACGAATCCGAGGTGCTCAGCCCAGCCGACTACGTCAACCACATCGACAAGCGCGGCTTCTCGGTGCCGTTCGTGTGCGGCGCGACCAACCTCGGTGAGGCGCTGCGCCGCATCAACGAGGGCGCGTCCATGATCCGCTCCAAGGGCGAGGCCGGCACCGGCGACGTGTCCGAGGCCACCAAGCACATCCGCAAGATCACCAGCGAAATCGCGGGCCTGCAGGCGATTTGGGCCAACAACCGCGATGAGCTCTACGTCGCCGCCAAGGAGCTCCAAGCGCCGTACGAGCTGGTGGCCCAGGTGGCAGAAAACGGCAAGCTGCCGGTTCCCCTGCTGGTCGCGGGTGGTGTTTCTACCCCGGCGGACGCCGCGTTCATGATGGAGCTCGGCGCGGACGGCGTGTTCGTCGGCTCCGGCATTTTCAAGTCCGGCAACCCCGAGGCCCGCGCGAAGGCCGTGGTAAAGGCGACGAGGAACTGGAACGACATCGCGGTGGTCACCGAGGCCTCCCGCGGCCTGGGCGAGGCGATGGTGGGCATCAACGTGGCTGACCTGCCAGCGCCGCACCGCCTGGCAGAGCGTGGCTGGTAACAGGCAGTAGAAACGGGAAGGCCCACTATCTTGCGGATAGTGGGCCTTTGCGTTGCAGAGGTGGGCTTCGCCGGTTAGCGAATGTCGGCGAACTTGCGCACCACCCAGCGGCGGATGGCGATGAGGAACACGCCAAGCACGATCGTGATCGCGGAAAGGGTGAGGAAGAAGGTGCGCTCGGCGGCCGCGTCGTCCGGGTTGTACAGGGAGCCCAGCACGCCGGACAGTGCGGTGCCCATGGACACCGACATCAGCCAGACCGCGAACAGCCGGGACTTGAACGCCTGTGGGGCGACCTTGGTGGCCAGCGAGTTGCCCACGGGGGACAAAAACAGCTCGCCGATGGTGAACAGGAACAAGATCACCACGAGCACTACAAGGGGAGTTGACTGCTCGCCCTTGCCCACGTACGGCAGGAAGATAAACAAGGACAGGCCGATGATGATGTTGGCGACGCCGAACTTGGTGGCGGAGGCCCACTGGCGCTCGCCGAGCTTGGTCCACGCGGCGGCAAACAGCGGCGCGAAGATGATGATGAACGCGGGGTTGAAGGACTGCACCTGCGCCGGCTCGAGCACCCACTTGAACAGGCTGAGGTCCGCGCGCTGGTCGGCGTAGACCGCGACCACGGTGAACTGCGACTGGAAGATGGCAAAGAACGCCACCGAGCCGACGAGGAGGGGGATGTAGCCGGTGAGGCGGGATTTCTCTGCGTCAGTGACCTCGTGGCGTACATCTCGCGCAGCAGCACCACTGTCGCCACCAGGGCAACCGCGAAGACGACCCAGGAGAGCCAATCCAGCGGCAGAATGCCGGTAGTCAGCAAACCGACCAGCAGGAGCGCGATTGCGGCGACGCCCAGCCCCCACTTTGCCCATTCGGAGCGCGGCAAGGGGTTGGGGACCTCAGAGCCGGCGGCACCGATGGTGGATTTGCGCATCACGGTGTACTGCACCAGACCAAAGGCCATGCCGATGGCTGCAAGGCCGAAGCCCCAGTGGAAGCCGGCCATGCCCCACACCCAGCCGGTGATCGCGGGACCGAACAGGCCGCCGATGTTGACCGCCATGTAGAAGATGGAAAAGCCCGCGTCGCGGCGCGGGTCCTCGCGGCTGTAGAGATCCCCCAGCACCACCTGGGACGCCGTCTTCACGCCGCCGGAGCCGATGCCGACGCAGACCAGTCCGATGGCGAGGCCGACGGCGCCTGGAACCAAGGCGAGCATGACGTGGCCGATCATGACCAAAATCGCGGAGTAGTACAGGGTGCGTTCAGGGCCGAGAAGTCGGTCGCCGACGAACGACGCCACCAGCGCCATCATGTAGACGAAACCGCCGTAGGCGCCGACGATGCTCAAGGCGGTGGCCGGTCGATGCCGAGCCCGCCATCGGTTGTGGCGTAGTACATGTAAAACGCCAGCAGCGCCTGCATGCCGTAGAAGCTGAATCGCTCCCACAGCTCGATGCCGAAGAGGTTGGCCAGGCCCCATGGTTGTCCGAAAAATGTGCGCTCGGTCCGCGGGGTGTCCGCACCGGGCTGGGTTTGTGTAGATATAAATAAATAAAATACGACCCACCGTATTAACGGCCAAATACCTCGCGGCAGCGATTCTGCGCGGGTTTCTCGAAAAACACTGCGAAATTCCCGCAGCAACCGCCTGTACGCTCGGCACCCATGACGCGCTACATGGGAACCGAGACCGAGTACGGCATCACCTGCCCGGATAACCCGCAGATCAGCCCGCTGGTCACCTCAACGCACGCGGTGGTCGCCTACGCGGCGCTGCGGACCCAGGCACGCACACGCTGGGACTACGCAGAAGAGGCGCCGCTGAAAGACGCCCGCGGCTTCGACCTGCAGCGCTACCGTAGCGTGCCGGTGGTGGACGCGAACGCCATCGGCGTGGCCAACGTGGTCACCACCAACGGCGCGCGCTACTACGTCGACCACGGACACCCGGAGTACTCCAGCCCGGAGTGCTCGAATGCCTTCGACGCCATGGTTTACGACGCAGCCGGCGACATCATTCTCAACGACGCCGCAACGTGCATTCGCCAGCTCTGGGAGCAGCAGGTGTCCGTGCTGGCCAAGCACGAGCCGTGCCCGCCGCTGAAGTTCTACAAGAACAACGTCGATGGCAAGGGCCGCTCCTACGGCAGCCACGAGAACTACCTGTATTCGCGCCACACCAACTTTGAAAACCTCACCCAGGCGCTCATCCCGTTCTTTGTCACCCGCCAGGTCATCATCGGCGCGGGTCGAGTGGGCATCGGTCAGGAATCGGAGCGGCCCGGCTTCCAGATCTCCCAGCGCGCGGACTACTTCGAGCAGGAGGTATCGCTGGAGACCACGCTCAACCGCGGGATTGTCAACACCCGCGACGAGCCGCACGCGCCGGAGGAGGACTTCCGCCGCCTCCACGTCATCGTGGGGGATGCGAACATGAGCCAGTACTCCAACTTCCTCAAACTCGGCATGACCTCGCTCGTGCTCGACGCGATCGAGGCCGGCGTGGACTTCACCGACCTCCGCCTGCAAAACCCCGTCGAGGAGATCAAGGCCGTCAGCCACGACCCCTCGCTCCAGCATGAGCTCACGCTTCTCGACGGCCGCAGGTTGACCGCGATTTCGGTCTTGCGCGAATATAGGAAGCGCTGTGAGGGGCGAAGCAACGTCGATACGCAAGTGCTGGAGATGTGGGGCGAGATCCTCGACGATCTCGAGCGCGACCCGCTTTCCACCGCAGACCGGCTGGACTGGACCGCGAAATGGGCGCTGGTGCGCCGATTCGAGGCGCGCGGCGCCACGCAGGCGAAGCTGCAAGCCATCGACCTGCAGTACGCGGACATCGACCCACAGGTGTCCCTCTACCATGCGCTTGTGCGAAAGGGGGCGATGAAATGCATGGTCTCCGCAGAGGAAATTGCGCGCGCCGCAGTGCACCCGCCGGAGGACACCCGCGCGTACTTCCGCGGCCGGGCTGGGGAGAAGTTCGCGGCGGACCTGACCGCGTCCAGTTGGCAGTCCATGCTGTTCACCGTGGACGGGGAGCTGTACCGGGTGCCGCTCGACCTCGTGGGCGCGCATACAAAGCAACAGGTGGGCCAGCTGATCGACAGCGCCGAAACAACCGAAGCGCTGCTTTCTGGCTTGGGGCTGACCCCGGAGCGGTAGTGTTGCGGCTATGGCTACCCAACAGACACACGCCTCGGGCAACGGAGGCGATGACCACAACGAGGACTTCGAGGCCGGCCAGGCGCAGATCAACACCGCGGGCACGGACGGCCTGCTCGACGAGATCGATGCGCTGTTGGCGAGTAATTCCGAGGAGTTTGTGAAGTCCTTCGTGCAGAAGGGCGGGCAGTAAGCTGGCCACCGGCTACCCGCGCCGCATCATGGGCGTGGAAACGGAGTTCGGCGTCGCTGCGTACGACGGCGCGAGTCAAGTACTGACCCCCGAGGAGGTGGCCCGCTACCTCTTCCGTCCGGTTGTAGCGGCTCACCGCAGCTCAAACGTGTTCACCGAAAACGCCTCGCGTCTGTACCTGGACGTGGGGTCGCACCCGGAATATGCGACTGCGGAATGCGACTCGCTAAGCCAGCTGCTGGCGTACGACAAAGCGGGGGAGCGGATCTTCCACCGTCTGTCGCAGCAGTGCGACGAGGCGTTGCGCGCGGACGGGTTTAATGGTTCCACGTACCTGTTCAAGAACAACGTGGATTCGCGCGGCAACTCCTACGGCGCGCACGAGAACTACCTGGTCAGCCGCGAACTCGCGCTGAAATCCTTCGGCGAACAGCTGCTGCCGTTTTTGATCACCCGCCAGCTCATCTGCGGGGCCGGCAAGATCGCGGCCGGCCGCTTCGTCATCTCGCAGCGCGCGGACCAGGTGTGGGAGGGAGTCTCGTCCGCCACGACCCGCACCCGGCCGATCATCAACACCCGCGACGAGCCGCACGCGGATTCCCACCGCTTCCGCAGGATGCACGTCATCGTGGGCGATTCGAACATGTCCGAGCCGACGTTCGCCCTGAAGGTCGGGTCCATGCTGCTAGTCATCGAGATGCTCGAAGCAGGGTTCGACCTGCCGGAGATGGAGCTTGCGGACCCGATCTCGCACATCCGCGACATCGCCGCAGACCCGACAGGAGCCACAGAGCTTACCCTCGCGGCTGGCGGCACCATCACCGCGCTGGAGGTGCAGCAGCGGACCCTGGAGACCGCGAAGCGGTGGCTGGCGCAGCGGCCCGACGAGGGCACCCCCAACGAGGAGATGGCTCGGATCGTCGACCTGTGGGAACGCGTGCTCGAAGCCATCGCCACCCAGGACTTCTCCGGCGTGGACACGGAGATCGACTGGGTGATCAAGCGCAAACTGCTCACCCAGTTCAAAGACCGTCTGGGGTGCGACTGGGACCACCCGAAGCTCGCCCAGATCGACCTGACCTACCACGACATCCACCCACAGCGCGGCCTGTTCTACCTGCTGCAGCACCGGGGGCTCGCCGCTCGCTGGGTCGACGACGCCGCAATCGAGCACGCCGTCACCCACCCGCCCGCGACGACTCGGGCGGCCGTCCGCGGAGCATTCCTCGACGCCGTGCGGGAGGCAGCGCTGTCGCATAACGTTGACTGGGTGCACCTCAAGGTCAACCGGCCCGAGCCCCGCACGGTGGAACTGCCCGACCCGTTTGCCGCGAGCAGCGACACCGCCACCGATCTGATTCGCTGGGTGCAATCACAGAAAGGCTAGGTCGCAGTGGCCAACGACAACGACATGATTGTGCGCCAGGTAGGGCTCACGTTCGCCCTGCTGGCGTCGCCGGAGAAGCGGGATGTGGCGTGGGTGCAGGCGCACGTCGACGGCTACGGCGACCGCACACGCGACGCGGCCACCCACTTGGTGGAACGCGACGTTCGCGAGTTGCGCGACCTCGGTGTGCCGGCGCGCTATCAGGACGGCGAGGTCTGGGTGGTCAAGGACCTGTACGAGCTCCCGCCTGTGGACCTGACCGCCGAGGAAGCGTCCGTGATAGGGCTCGCTGCCGATTTGAGCAAGCCAGGGTCCCTGGGCGAATTCGCTCGCTCCGGGTGGACGAAACTGGCGGCGTCGGGGGCGACCCGCACCATGGACGCCCCGGCGCTGATGTCGGTGTCCAACGATATCTTCCAACTGCGCCCGGACACCCTGCGCGCGATTGTGAAGTGCGTGCAGGCGAAGCAGCGCATCTCCTTCGATTTCGTGCGCGCGCCGGGCAAAGACCCGGAGCGGAGAGTGACGGATCCATGGGGAGTGGTGTCCCTGAACAACCGCGCGTACTTCGTCGGCTACGACATTGATCGCGACGACGTCCGTGTCTTCCGGTTGAAGAAAGTCTCGGGGTTGAAGAAGGTTCGCCACACCGATGCATTTCATGAACGGCAAGGTGACCTGCAGGCTCTCGTCGAGGCCACGCTAGGCGGGGAGCTTGTCGACGCCACCGTGACGGTCGCTGCAGGGACGGGCGAAGCGCTGGCGCAGCGCGGAATGCGCGCGTCGGGGGAGGGCACCGGGAACGACACCGGAAACGACACCGACGTCATCACGGTACGGAACGCGGACCGGGACTGGGCCGTGCGCACGATCGCGAGCCTGGGCGGCAGCGTCGTTCGTGTAGAGCCGGCAGACATCCGTCAGGACGTCGTCAAGCTGCTGCGTACTGCCGTTGAAGGGAGCGAATAATGGCTGTGGATTTTCAGAGGCAGGAGCGGGTCGTGCGCCTGCTCAACCTGCTCGCCTACGCCTCAAACCACCCGGGGCTCACGCCGATGGAAATTGCGCGCGACCTCGGGGCGGACCCGGTGCAGGTGCGCGACGATTTCGAGCTGCTCTTCCTCTCGGGTGTCGGTACTGGGCCGGGGGAGATGATCGACCTGGAGTACTCCTGGAAAGGCGTCGACATCATCGACGACCAGGGGATGACGAAGCCGCTGCGCTTGTCCCCGGCCGAGGCGAGCGCCCTGCTCATCCTGCTGGATTCGCTGCAGACGATGCCCGGGCTTGTGGACACGCGCGCAGTGCGCTCCGCTGCGGCGAAGATCCGCGCGGTGGCCAAGACCCATGCCGTGGGCGACGCGGAGCATTCCGGCGAGGCGGGTGTCGCCGGCACTGTCGCCGAGGCGTTGGCGCAGAAGCGCCAGCTGCGTATCACGTACTACTCCGCGTCCTCCGACACGACGTCGACGCGGCACGTCGAGCCCGCGGGCCTGTTCCACCAGTCTGGCGCCACCTACATGCACGCCACGCAAGACGGGGAGATGAAGACGTTTCGCCTTGACAGGATCCGCAGCGCCGAGCTTCTCGACGCACCTTCGGTCGCCGCAAGCGCCGATTTCGATCCCGCCGACCCGTTCGGCATGGCCGAAAGGGCAGAGGCAGCACTACTGGTGCACCCGGATGCGACCTGGCTGGCGGACTACTGGGACATCGAGCTGCAACCGTCACCAGACCCGCAAGCCCAGACCGACCCCGCGGGTGAGGGCACACACGAGCGGCCGGGTTGGATCCGTGCGACGATGCGTTACGGCAACGAAGACTGGCTGGTCCGCTTTTGCCTGAGTCAAGCAGACCGCGTCCGCCTCGTCGCCCCGCCGAGCGCGGCACGCGAAGTTAAGGCTCGCATTCTCCGCGCAACGCAGGCGCTAGACTAATCTGCGCGTTACACCGTTTTGGAAAGGAACCTCCATGCCGAACATCGGTTGGACCGAACTCATCGTCATTCTCTTTCTTGTGCTGCTGCTGTTCGGCGCTAATAAGCTGCCGGATCTCGCACGGTCGATGGGCCGCTCCGCACGCATCTTCAAGTCTGAGGTGAAGGAAATGCGCGAGGAGGATGAGGCTGGCACCGCCACCCAGCAGCGACAGATCGAATCTGCGCCCGCGCAGGAGACCCGCAGCGCGACCCAGGAGGCGGACTTCTGGGATCGCCCGGAGAACCAGCCGCGCTAATTCTGCCTGATGGCACGCACGAAGAAACCGAAAAGGCCCAAAAATCCGACCGGCGAAATGACGCTGGTGGAGCACCTACAAGAGCTCCGGCACCGGGTGATCGTCTCGCTCGCCGCCATCGTTGTGGGCACGATTATCGGGTTCATCTGGTACCAAACCGCCCCACCGCGCATGCTGCCGCTGGGCGAGATTATCCGTGGTCCGTACTGCAATCTGCCTCCTGAACTGCGGGCGGACTTCACTGGCGACGGCGAGTGTCGCCTGCTTGCCACCAGCCCGTTTGAGATGTTCATGCTGCGCCTGAAAGTCGGCGCACTGGCCGGTCTCGTGTTGGCGTCGCCGGTGTGGCTGACCCAGATTTGGAACTTCATCACCCCCGGCCTGCACAAGAGTGAGCGGCGCTACACCTTCAGCTTCGTCGCCATCGCCGTAGCTCTTTTCGTCGCCGGCGCGTTGCTGGCGTACTTCGTGCTGGATAAGGGCCTGTACGTGCTCATGTCCATCGGCTCGGAGTTCCAGGTAGCAGCCCTAACAGGTGGGGAGTACTACAACTTTCTGCTCTCCCTCATCGTCATCTTCGGCGTGAGTTTTGAGCTGCCGTTGATCATTGTCATGCTCAACCTGGTGGGCATTTTGCGCTACGAGCACGTCAAGGACAAGCGCCGGCTGATCATCGTCCTCATCTTCGTGTTCGCCGCCATCATGACGCCCGGCCAGGATCCGTTCTCGATGGTCGCGCTGGCACTGTCCATCACTGTGCTGGTGGAAATGGCGTTCCAGTTCTGTCGCTGGAACGACCGGAAGCGCAACCGGGAGCGCCCGGACTGGATGGACCTCAGCGACGACGAAGCATCCGGCCCGATCGAGGCGCCGACGCCGATCGGTAAGGCCAGCCGCGTGAGCGTGCAGCCGGAGGCTCGCCCGGCACCGAAGCAACCGGCCCCGGAGCGCCCGCACGCGCCCTCCCAACGGGGCTACGCGGACGGGACGGATTTCGGCGACGTACTCTAGGGGGCATGCTTTCCCCCGAACCTGGTACTTCCTTCCTGCGGGAATTCGCCGACGCCAAGCCGTTTGCCCTCGACGATTTCCAGCTCCAAGCCTGCCGGGCGGTGGAGCAGGACCGCGGGGTGCTCGTGTGCGCGCCCACCGGCTCGGGCAAGACCATCGTCGGTGAGTTTGCCGTCGCGCTTGCGCTGCACCGCGGCACGAAATGCTTCTACACCACGCCCATTAAGGCGCTGAGCAATCAGAAATACCACGACCTTGTCGCGCAACACGGTGAAGATGCGGTGGGCCTGCTCACCGGCGACACCAGCATCAATGGGTCCGCCGACATCGTGGTGATGACGACAGAGGTACTGCGCAACATGCTCTACGCCGAGTCGCCACAGCTGGATCGCCTCACCCATGTCGTGATGGACGAGATCCACTACTTGGCCGACCGAGACCGAGGCGCGGTGTGGGAAGAAATCATTTTGAACCTGGATGACTCGGTAAGCCTGATCGGCCTGTCCGCAACGGTGTCCAACTCCGAGGAATTCGGCGAGTGGCTCGATGCCGTCCGCGGCGATACGGAAGTCGTCGTTTCCGAGCACCGGCCAGTGCCGCTCTCCCAGTACATGATGGTCGGACGCAAAATGTTCCCGCTTTTCGAACCGGGCACCGACGACCGGGTCAACCGCAGCTTGGAACATGCGATCGAGCGCATCGAAACAGGCGCCTCGGACGAAGGCCGCCGCGACTACGAGGAGGGGAGGGGCTTTCGCGCCCGCTCGCACAGCGGCCGTGTGCGCGGCCAGGACAAGGTGCGCCCTGTGGGGAGACCAGAGGTCGTCTCCGCGCTGCAGGGGCAGGACATGCTTCCCGCCATCGTGTTCATCTTCTCCCGAGCGGGGTGCGACGGCGCGCTGTTTCAGTGCTTACGGTCCCGCAAAGAGCTGACAACGCCCGAGGAGCGCGCTGAGATCCTGCAGATCATCGACGAGGGCGTGGAGGGCATCCCCGAAGAAGATCTTGAGGTGCTGAACTTCCGCCAGCTGCGCACCGCGTGGACCCGCGGCTTCGCGTCGCACCACGCCGGCTTGCTTCCGGCGTTCAAGCACATCGTGGAGCAGCTCTTCGTCCGCGGCTTGGTCAAGGTAGTGTTCGCCACCGAGACCCTCGCGCTCGGCATCAACATGCCGGCGCGCACCGTCGTGCTGGAAAAGATGGTCAAGTTCAACGGCGAGGCCCATGTGGACCTCACGCCCGGGCAGTACACCCAGCTCACTGGCCGTGCGGGCCGCCGCGGCATCGACCACATCGGTAACGCAGTTGTGCAGTGGGCGCCGGCAATGGACCCGCACCAGGTAGCGGGGCTAGCCTCCACCCGCACGTATCCGCTGATCTCCCAGTTCCAGCCCGGTTACAACATGGCCATCAATATGCTGGCGATGAACGGCTACGAAGATTCCATCCGCCTGATCGAGCAATCGTTCGCCCAGTTTCAAACCGACCGCTCCGTGGTGGGTGAAGTGCGCGACATTGAACGGCTGCAGCAGAAGGTGCGGACGCTGCGGGCCAAGCTGGATAGCGACATTTCCGCCTTCGCCCCGCCAAGCGACGACGCTGCCGCCGAACTGGTGGAGTACTCCAACTTGCGCAGGGACCTGTCGGAGGAGGAAAAGAAGGCCCGGCGCGACCACCTGGACAGCCGGCAGACGGAAACGGTCAAGATTCTCGGTTCCCTGCAGGTCGGGCAGGTCATCGCGCTGCCCGGCAAACGCAAGCCCGAACTCGCTGCCGTGGTGGAAGCCGCCCATAAAGCGAACGATCCGCGGCCGTGGGTAACCACCGAGCGCGGCTGGTCCGGCCGCATCGACGCGTCGTCCTTTAAGAACCCGCCTTTGGTTGTGGGCCGGGTGAAGGTTCCCCGCCACATGCAGGACCAGCCGCGGCGGCATGCCCGCAAGGTTGCGGACCTTCTGCACCGCGGGCACTTCAACGCCCCGAAACGACTCCGGGAACAGTCCCGGGTGCGGCCAAACAAGCAGATCATGGCGCTGCGCGAGGCAATCCGCAACCACCCGGTGCACGCCTGGCCCGCGGCCGACCGCGAAGTTCTTGCGCGCACCGCCGAGGCGATCGTGCGGGAAGAACGCAGACTGGCCACGTTGGAGCGCCGTGTGGACACCTCCACAGACTCGCTGGGTCGCACCTTCGAGCGCATCATCGGGTTGCTCACGGAGATGGATTACGTTGAGCTTATCGACGGCGAACCGCAGGTCACCGACGAGGGCGAGCGCCTGTCGCGGATTCACAACGTCTCGGACCTCCTCGTTGCACAGTGCCTGAAGCGGGGGATCTGGGATGGGTTAGACCCGGCAGAGCTCGCCGGCGTCGCGTCCATGGTGGTGTTTGAAAACCGCCGCGCTACAGGCGGAAACCCAGAGGCAGCGACCGACGCCATGGCGGATGCGATGCAGGAGACGATGCGGGTCTACGGTGAGCTGGTGTCGGACGAGCAGCGCCACGGCCTGCCAGCAACCCGCCTGCCGGATCCCGGATTTTGCTTGTCCATCCACCAGTGGACCGCAGGCGCGCCTCTGGGATATTCGCTCGCCGCGGCCGCCGAATCCGGGGCGGAATTGACCCCGGGCGATTTCGTGCGCTGGTGCCGCCAGGTGATCGATGTGCTAGAGCAGATCAAGAAAACCGGTTACTCGGACGAGATCCGGGACAACGCCAACCGCGCGGTGGACGCGATCCGCCGCGGTGTCGTGGCCATCGGGAATTAATCAGAGCGCCCGGAGCGCATCTGCTAGGCCCACGGGCCACAGTGCAACCGTGGCGAGACGGAGGTTTACCCCAAGCGGGTCGAGGATGAGTGATTGCACCCCAACCACCTTCCCATCCGCCATTACCGGCCCGCCCGAATCACCCTTCACTGCCGGCGGGTTAGCAACGACCAGGCCTGCAGGGCTCACTGTGGTTGCCCGATTTCGCGACCACGCCGCCGGCAGCGTGCCGAGGTACACACCTGGCCGCGTCTGAACGTGCTGGGCCTTCCCGCCGAAACCGAGGGTGAGCGTTCGCGCAAGTGGTCGCGGCCTCGGCCCGAGGGGCAGCGCAGGCGCATCCGCGGGCTGGGACAGGCGCACGAGAGCGATATCGGTGCCGCGCATGACGTGCACGTGAGCGGGGTTGTACGCGGAGCCGTCGATACGCACGCGCACACCTGCCCACCCGCGCCGCGCAAGAAAGTGCGCGCACGTGAGCACGATGTCCGGGGCGATGAGCGCACCAGAGCAGTAGCCGCCTGGCGCGGTGAGGTGGGCGACGGAGCGGTGGAGGTCGGACGTCACGGGGGAGATGGTAGCGATTTATCATTGCGGCCATGACTGCTTTTGACCCTGATGTGTACAGCGGACGCCGTAACCGGGCCGCCCGGCTCCTGCAGGACAGGGGGCTGGGTGGGCTCGTCATCGGTACCGGCGCGGAGTTTGCGTTCCTCACCGGTTCTTGGGCGTCGTCCCATGAACGCCTTACTGCGCTGGTCATTGCACCAGGCGGGGCCGCCGTGGTGGCACCGGTGACGGATATTCAGTCGCTGGGCTTAGAGGGCGCGGCAGACGTGGAGGTCCTCGGGTGGCGCGACGGCGACAACCCGTACCAGCTTGTCGCGGAACGGCTCGGCGAGGGGACCATCGGGGTGGGGTCCTCCCTGACCGCCGACCATGTCTTCGGGCTGCAGGAGCTACTGCCGCGGACGGAATTGGCGTCGGATGCGGTGGCGGAGCTTTTCATGGTCAAAAACGCCGATGAGATCGCGCAGCTCGAGCGAGCTGGAGCGGCGATTGACCGCGTGCACGAGCGCGCCGCCGAGCTCCTGCGGCCCGGGCGCACCGAGCGCGACGTCGCCGAGGAGCTCCACCAGCTCATCTTGGAGGAGCACGACACGGTCGAGTTTGTCATCGTCGGCTCCGGCCCGAACGGCTCCAACCCGCACCACGACTTCTCCGACCGCGTGCTGGAGCCAGGGGACCCGGTAGTGGTGGACCTAGGCGGGGCGCTGCCATCCGGCTACCAGTCCGACTGCACGCGCACCCACGTGGTGGGCGAGCCCGCCCAGGCGCCCAAGGAGTTTCTCCAGGCCTACGAGGTCTTGGAGCAGGCCTTCCAGGCGGCGTGCAACGCGGCCCGCCCAGGCATGACCGCGGGCGAGCTCGACGCGGTGGCACGCAACGTGATCGAGCAGGGGGGTTACGGGGAATTCTTCACGCACCGTCTCGGCCACGGCATTGGCCTGTCCGGGCACGAACAGCCCTTCATCATCGCAGGCAGCGACGTTGAGTTGCGAGAAGGGATAGTGTTTTCCATTGAGCCGGGAATCTACAAACCCGGACAGTGGGGGATGCGCATCGAAGACATCGTGCGGATGACCGCGGACGGGGTGGTCACGCTCAACCGCACCCGGCGCACACTGGGTGGCGGCGATGCGTAACGGCGCAGGCTCCGTTCTGCTGCTTGGCGCGCGCAGCGATATCGGAGGGGAGATCGCCCAGCGCGTATGCGCGGGCAGGGAAGTGGTGCTCGCGGCGCGAGGACGTCGAGGGCTGGCGGATATCGAACAGCGTCTGCTTGACGCGGGCGCTACCGCCGTCCGCGCGGTGGACTTCGATGCCGCTGACCTCGAATCGCACCGCACAATCGTGCGCGAGGCGGGTGAGGTGACCACCGCGATCGTGGCGTTCGGCATCCTCGGCGACCACAATCGTGCCGAGCACGACGAGGCGGAGGCCGCACGAATCGCCACCGTCGATTACCTCGCGCAGGTGAGCATGCTGACCGTGCTCGCAGATGAAATGCCGGCGGGGGAGATCTACGCGTTTTCTTCCATCGCGGGGTGGCGGGCACGGCGGGCGAACTACGTCTACGGGTCGACGAAGGCCGGTCTCGACGCGTTCTGCCAGGGGCTGATGGACCGGTTGCACGGCTCGCCGCTCCGCCTCATCCTGGCACGGCCCGGCTTCGTCATCGGTTCTATGACTGAGGGGATGAAGCCGGCGGTGATGTCTGTGACCCCGGACATAGTCGCCGACGCCGTGGTTACAGCCGCGCGCCGCGGGAGGAGCACGACGGTGTGGATTCCCCGCCGGCTCGCGCTTCTGGCCGCCGTCATGCGGGTAGTGCCGCGGCCCGTGTGGAGGCGCATGCCGAGGTAAGCGCCAGATTAGGTAACCTCAACCCCATGCCGATCCCTCTTCTCGCATACTTCGTTGTCGAAGCGCTCGCGTTCTTCCTCGTGGCCAGGGCCATCGGCGTCGGGTGGGCGCTTCTGGCCATATTCGTGCTCATGATTGCAGGCGGCGCAGCTGCCACCCTGGCGCTGCGCGGCGCAATGATGGACGCCGTGAACGGCCGCTCGAGCGTGGGCAAACTCGCCGGAGACACCGCGTTGCTCATCGGTGGGTGGGCCTTGAGCGTCGTCCCCGGCTTCGTCACCTCCCTTGTGGGCCTGCCCCTGGTGTTTGGGCCGACTCGCGGCCTCATCCGCAAGACCATGACCAGGCGAGCTCGCTCCGCCGTGGAGAACCTCGGCGTCCGCGTGTACAACGCAACCCCGCTGGGACAGTTCCAAACCAGCTACGGCAGTTTTACCCAGTCGGGCACCCAGCCCAGCGCACCGACGGGCGCAGACCAGCGACAGGAGCCGGTCATCGACGCCGACGAGCTCGAGCAGTGGTACCGCATGGACGGCCCAGACGGCCCCGATACCGACTCCCAAGGCGGGGCGCGTTAAGTGCCCGCGTTCATCCGCTTCGGGCTCGCCGCCGTTTCCGGCTGGCTTGTGTACCTGTCCTACGAGCCAATCGGCCATTGGTGGGCGGGGATCGCAGGTGTGGCGCTGCTATGGCTCATGCTCGTTCCTTGGCCGAGGAGCGTGACGACCCCGCTAGGAATGGCGGGCGAAGCCCAGGAACGCCCGACCGTGGCATTCGGTGCGTTCATCGGCTTGACGCACGGGTTGTTCTGCTACCTCTTCTTGCTGCCGTGGGTGGGCGAATTTGTTGGCCCGATGCCCTATGTCGCGCTCGCGGTGACGATGGCGCTCTACGCGCTAGCCACAGGCGCATTCGGCGTCGTCGCTGCACGCTGGCGTTTCGGCACGTTGGCGTTTCCCTTCATCTACTTGGCGGTCGAGTTCGTCCGGTCGTCCTGGCCCTTTGGGGGCTTTGCCTGGGTGCGGCTCGCGTGGGGTCAGATCAACGGCCCGCTCGCGCCGCTTGCTGCCTGGGGCGGACCTGCGCTTGTCACCCTCGCTGCCGTGTTCGTGGCGGTCGGGCTGGGGTCGCTTCTCTGCGCAGCTTCGCGCCGCGCTGCCGCCCTGGCCGTTGTCCTTCCGCTCGCGGCAGGCCTCCTCGCGGGTCTCGGAGTCGGCGGGGACTCGTCCACAGTCGACCGTGCCCGCGTAGCCGCCGTGCAAGGCAACGTTCCTCGAATGGGATTGGACTTTAACGAGCAGCGCCGCGCCGTATTGAGCAACCATGTCAACGAAACGCTGAAGTTGGCGAAGGAGACCCGCGATGCCGGCGAGCCTCTCGATATGGTGATCTGGCCCGAGAACGCTTCCGACGTCAACCCCTTCGCCGACACTGAGGCTGCGGCGCTGGTCGGTGTCGCCGTACGTGGAGTGGACGCACCTGTGCTTATAGGCACGCTCACGCGCGACGACGCGGGGGCGCGCAACACCATGGTCGTCTTCGATCCGGAAACGGGTGCGGGGGAGCGCCACAACAAGCGCTTCTTGCAGCCGTTCGGCGAATACATGCCGATGCGCGACTTCTTCCGCAATTTTTCCGAGCTGGTGGATTTGGCCGGGGACTTCAAACCCGGCGACGATAACGGCGTTGTCCACATGGGCAACATCCCGGTCGGAGTGGCCACCTGCTACGAGATCGCTGAAGACGAGGCGTATCGCATGGCGGTACGCGGCGGGGCGCAAATACTGTCGACGCCCACGAACAACGCCACCTTCGGGTTCACGGACATGACCTACCAGCAGCTGGCGATGAGCCGGATGCGAGCACTTGAGACCGACAGGGCGGTCGTGGTGGCCGCGACATCCGGTGTGTCCGCCATCGTGCACCCAGACGGCACGGTCTCGCAGCAGACCAGCATTTTCGAGCCAGCGCACTTGATTGAGGAGCTGCCTCTGCGAACCGGAACGACGCCGGCAGTGCGTTTCGGTGGAGCGCTGGAATGGTTGCTCGTCGGCGCTGGCGCGCTGCTTATGCTCGCCGCAACCGTGTCCGCACGCAAGAACCGGCGAGGGTATGCTCCTTCGAGAAACCCCAAGCGTACCTATGAGGAGATGTAGCGCCGTGGCCAACCAGACACTGGTGATTATCCCGACCTATAACGAGGTAGAAAACCTCCCGCTCATCGTCGAGCGAGTGCTGGCCACTAAGGATGCGGTGGACATCCTCGTCGTCGACGACAATTCGCCTGATGACACCGGCGCAAAGGCGGATGAACTTGCCCAGGCGCACGACGAAGTATACGTCTTGCACCGCACTGGCAAGGAGGGCTTGCTCGCCGCCTACCGAGCGGGCTTCACTTGGGGTCTTGAGCGCGACTACAACGTGCTCGTCCAAATGGACGCCGACGGCTCGCACGCGCCCGAGGAGCTGCACCGCCTTCTCGACGCTGTTGCCGACGGCGCAGACTTGGCCATCGGCTCGCGCTACATCGACGGCGGCGAGGTGAAGAACTGGCCGAAGGAGCGCTTCTTGCTGTCCAAGCTGGGCAACCAGTACATCTCCGTCGCGCTGGGA
Source organism: Corynebacterium mucifaciens (assembly GCF_012396315.1). GTDB lineage: Bacteria > Actinomycetota > Actinomycetes > Mycobacteriales > Mycobacteriaceae > Corynebacterium > Corynebacterium mucifaciens. The sequence continues at coordinate 228,117 of NZ_JAAXPF010000002.1, forward strand.
ACGGACGTGGCAGACATGACGGCCGGCTACCGCGCGTTCAAGCGGGAAGTGCTGGAGGAGCTCGACCTCGACGCGCTATCTACAAAGGGCTACATCTTCCAAGTCGAGATCGCCCACAAGGTGGCCAAGCTTGGCTACGACGTACGCGAAGTCCCGATCACGTTTGAGGACCGCAAACTGGGCGAATCCAAGCTGGACGCCAGCTTCGCAACCGCATCCCTGGCAGAAGTGACCAAGTGGGGAGTGACGGAGAAGGCCACGTTCGTCAAGGACCTCACCGCGGAGACTGGCCGCCAGTTGGCACACGCCGTGGAGCACTCCCAGCTCGCAGACCTGGGCAAGAAGGCGGAGGGTGCCCCGGAGCGAGTCATCACCGCCATCGGTGAGTTCGCTGCAGTGGCGAAGCACGAGGTCCAAGGCTTCGACCTGGGAGCACTGCGTTCCCGGGCAGCACGCAGAGTTAACGACGCAGTCCACCTGGGAGAGGAGACGGCGCGCCAGGCTCTGCACGCGCTTGGTCTGGACGGCAAGCGCCGGTAAAAGAGCGAAACAGCGAAGCGCCCGTCCGGCGACCATGGTCACCGGACGGGCGCTTCGCGCGAGACGCGAGGAGGCGGGCTAGCCCTCGTTGGCCTGCTGCTGCTCCTTGGCAATGCGGGCTGCGGTGCGGCGACGCTTGCGCAGCTGCTCTAGACGCTCTTCGAGCAGGACATCGAGCTCCTCGATCGTGCGGCGTTCCCGCAGCATGTCCCAGTGGGTGCGCGGCGGCTTGGCGGGCTTGGATTCCACGCCTTCGCCCTCCATAAGGGTGCCTACCTGGCCGTTCTTGCACATCCACTCTTCAGGGATCTCGGCGTCGTCTGCGAACGGCACCTCAAACACCTCGCCGTTCGGGGTGCGGTACTTCGCCATCTGGCGCGGCGCGAGATCATGGTCGCGGTCCGTTTCGTAGCTGACTGCGCCCATGCGGCTACCGCGGAGAACCCGATCAGCCATGGCACTCACCATCCTTTTCAACCCGTTTGTTTTCAGTCGCTCCAGTATAACGGTGGCTTCGCGCGGATTGTTCCCCGCCACTTCCCGTAGAAGGACAGTTGTAATAGAGTATTTCGTTGTGACGGATAACCTACGTTCCTTTACCAAGAAGGCTCCCGTGTGCGCGTGGTGCGGTAAAGACATTCCCGTGAACCACGGTCGCGGCAGGAAACGGAAGTATTGCGGCCCTTCCTGTAAGCAACGCGCGTACGAACAGCGCACCATGCTTGCTGGAACTGCAGTGGAGGAGGACGCCGTGATCCTCAACCGCAGCCGGGTCGCCGAGATTCGTGATCGGCTGTACGCGCTGCGGTGCGCGGCGGAGGACATTCGCACCGCAAACGCCGAGGGTGCGGGCCCTGACGATTTGGCTCCGCTATGTGACGAATTAGTAGACTTGGCCCGGCAACTTGAAAGGCTGAGGTGATGTCCACGTGGTGACGAGCGCGGAGGCGAACGCGAAAAAGCGCAGAATTCTCATTATTGCCGTGTCCATCTTTATCGTCGTCGCGGTGGTGGTGGCCATGGTTCCGTTGTTGATGAATCTATTCATGGGCAACGGAGTGAAAACTGAGGGCATCGAATCCGAGCAAGTGTCGGCGGCGTCCACAGAGACCGACGGCGAGTGGCAGGTGACCAACCGACCAGGCAGCAATTCCACCTCAGCAGGGTTTACGTTCGACGAGGTGTTGCCCGGTGAACGGCGCACCACGTCGGCGTCCACTCAGGGTGTGACCGGTTTTGCGACGATTGTTGACGGCACGTTGACTGCCGGCGAGATCACGGTAGACATGCAGCATCTCACGTCGGACAGCGATGTGCGGGATGAGTCCGTCCGGCAACGTATTTTCCACACTGCGGAGTATCCGGAGGCGACGTTTAGGGTGACTGAGCCTGCGGATGTGTCGGCGGTGCCAGACGACGGCTCCGTCGGCTCTGTGGAGCTAACCGGAGACCTGACCATTCACGGAACGACGCAACCCGTCACGCAACGTTTTGATGTAGCGCGGTCCGGAGACCGTCTCATCGTAGCGGGCGACATCCCGATCAACCGGCTGGACTACGGTGTGGAAACACCGGAGCTCGTTGCAGCGAAAATTGCCGAAGACGGCGAAGTGAATGTCCGCGTGAACCTGACTAAGTAGTCGCCTTAATTACGTAACATGACGTAATTAAAAACACGGGGAGGCTTAGTGCAAGGCGCACTGGGCCTTTTCTTATCCCTCCAGAACTGTCCGATAATGTATATTATGTCAAGTAACGTGGGAGGGGCTAAGCCCGCCTTAGCGGCGCCCGCTCCTGTTACGACGTGCCAAGGTGATTTGCGCGAGATCGATCATTCCCAGCCGCGCCATTGCCTCGCGCAGCGCGAACTGCCATACCCACATCCTCCGGAAGACCGCGTCGTAGCCGTCGGCGGCGGCGCCGCGGACTTTGCCGTCAAACGTGATGCGCTGCAGGCGGAGCGACGCCGCGAGGTGCTCAGGCGCAGACGTTCGCGCCACCACGTGCAGATCGGTGTTCCTGTCGATGTCCTTTGCTATCTCGTCCGCGCTTGCATACCGCAGCCCGGGCCAAATGTACGCCCGCATGGATTCGGCAGCCAGATCTGCCAGGCCGCTGTACACGGAGGTACGCACAATCGTCTGCAGAGCCACTCGTCCACTCGGCGCCAGCATCGCATCGACGGACCGCAGGTAACGCACCTGCTGGCGCCGCGGCCACGTCTCCAGCGATTCTGTGTTCACTACAGCGTCGTAGGATCCCCGCCGCTGGCGCGCGAGCGCCCCCGGCCCCTCAGCGACTCTCTCCGGGGCAACCGACCCGTCCGAGCCGGCAAAGATCAACCGCTCCCGCAATGCGGCGTAGAGCCGCGCGTCTCGGGCAACAGCGTCGACGGTGGCGCCGCGTGTAGCAGCAGCAAGCGCCAGCGTCCCACCTCCGGAGGGATACTCCAACATGTGGGTGCCCGCGGCGACGCCGACTGCGTCTAGAAGCATCGTGACGCTGCGGTTTTGCGCGTCTTGAAGGTCAGCGCGCTCCGACTCCATGGGTGTGCCGATTTCCGTCACTGATACGAAATGATGAGCAGGTTCGGATCCCCGCCCGGCACCTCGCACATGCGATTTCACCCGAGCGCGTTCAGTGGTTGCCACACCGGTGGCGAAATGCCCTTGAAACGCACTCATGCCGTCACCGGAAAAATGCGCGACTAGGTCAGGCGGCACATCACCCGCCATCGCCGGCCGCGGGGCATCCACTCGAGGCGTGCGCGGACGGTATCCGGCGCGCAAGAGGGCCGTCAGGGCGTCGACAAGCTGCTCAGAGCTTGTGGTCGACCACTCGCCTGCCATGTATCCCTCAGCGAGCCCTACCCAGCCCCCCGCCGCAATGCGCGGGAAGACTTCCGCCCGCTCGACGGTAATGTCTGCCTCGTCGCCAGAAAGGCTCAGCCCCGCCGCCGCACACGCTCGCGCAAAACCAGCCTCCGCACGTTTGGTACGTAACCTGCCCGGTTGCGGAACTGCAGCGATTCCCGGCCACACGTCCGCGTCAATGGGCTTCAGGTGGGCTGGGCGGCTCTCGCGGGTGAACTCGGACATTCTTTGCATGCTAGTTGTCGCGCTGTTGAAGACGGGATGCCACGGCGGAGGCAGCGCTCCCGGATCATCTGTAAGCGCGTACTATGTAGGCCGTTCCAGTAACGAAAGTCATTGACCCGAGGAGAATGCTCATGGCCTCACAGGTGAACCGCCCCGCTGGCAGCCGCCACCACGTTGTGATTGTCGGCGCGGGTTTCGGCGGCGTCAACGCCGTGAAGGAGCTCGCGGACGCTGATGTCGACATCACGTTGATCAACAACACCAACCACCACCTTTTCCCGCCGCTGCTGTACCAGGTGGCGACGGGCCTGATGTCCTCGGGTGAGATCACCGGCGACATCCGCCAAATGTTCGCCAACCAGCAGAACGTGCGTGTGGTGCGCGGCACCGTCGAAACCGTCGATACCGACGCGAAGACCGTCACCTCCGTCGAAGGCGGAAAGGAGTCCGTCTTCGGCTACGACTCCCTCATCGTGGCTGCCGGCGCTGGACAGTCCTACTTCGGCAACGACCACTTCGCCCAGTTTGCGCCGGGCCTGAAGACCCTGGATCACGCGTTTGAGATCAGGGCCCGTCTGATCGCCGCCTTTGAGCGTGCGGAGCTTGCAGAGACCCCTGAAGAGCGCGAGCGTGAGCTGACGTTCGTGATCGTCGGCGCAGGCCCAACCGGCGTGGAGCTAGCTGGCCAGGTGGCGGAGATGGCACACCGCGCGTTCACATCGGGCCGGTACTCCTTTAGCACCGAGCAGGCCAAGATCTACCTGCTCGACGGTGCGCCGCAGGTCCTGCCTCCTTTCGGCAAGCGCCTGGGTAAGAAGGCGCAGCGTGAGCTGGAAAAGTCCGGCGTGACCGTCATTCTCAACGCCATGGTGACCAACGTGGACGCGGACTCCGTGACCTACAAGGACATGAAGACGGAGCAAGAAACCACCATCGACACCCCGACGAAGATCTGGTCCGCCGGTGTGGCCGCTTCCCCGCTGGGCAAGCAGGTTGCGGAGCAGCTCGGCGCCGAAGCTGATCGCGCCGGCAAGGTGGCGGTCAACGCCGACCTCTCTGTGGGCGACGATCCGAACGTCTTCGTCATCGGCGACATGATGAACCGCGACCGCCTCCCTGGTGTTGCGCAGGTGGCTATCCAGTCCGGTGAGTACGTGGGCAAGATTATCAAGGAGCAGGTCGAACACGACGTCGCTCCGGAGAACCGCGACCCGTTCGACTACTTTGACAAGGGCTCGATGGCCATCATCAACCGCTTCAACGCGGTAGTGAAGATGGGCAAGGTCGAAATCACCGGTTTCATCGGCTGGCTCATGTGGCTCGGCGTGCACCTCTCCTTCCTTACCGGCACCCGCAACAGGATCGTGGCTGCCAACGAGTGGACCATCAACGCCTTCTCCCGCACCCGCCACAACTTGGCGGTGACGGAAGGCCAGCTCGAGCGTCCCGTACAGGAGGACGAGGAGTAGACCACGCCCCTCAGGCTCCCCGGTACCAGGCACAACCGAGAACTGGTACCGGGGATTTTTCTCTGCGTAAAACGTGCCGCAAATCACTCCAATCGTACTACCTATTCGAGCTAACAACGGCCTACACTGAGTGGTAAGCGGCAAGCGCTTTGAAAGTACATGGGCATGAGATTGGGCAAGCGCAGCCGCCAGAGTTCCTTATCGTTTCACTGAAGAAGGACTGTGCAACTGTGACTGTTTCTACAGAGCCGCAACTTGAAAACCGCGCATGGGACGGCTTCGCGCCGGGACCGTGGATGGAACGCATCGACGTCCGCGATTTCGTCCAGCGCAACTACGCCCCTTACGACGGGGATGCATCGTTCCTAGAGGGTGCAACCGACAAAACGCTTCGCCTCTGGGACCACTTGGATAAGAACTACCTCGCCGTCGAGCGCGACCGCCGCGTCTACGACGTCGACACCGAAACCCCCGCCGACATCGACGCGTTCAAGCCGGGGTACATCTCCGAGGACGACGACGTCATCGTGGGTTTGCAGACGGACACCCCGACCAAACGCGCCATGATGCCGAACGGCGGCTGGCGCATGGTTGAGCAGGCCATCAAGGAAGCCGGCAAAGAGGTGAACCCGGAGGTGAAGAAAATCTTCACCGAGTACCGGAAGACGCACAACGACGCCGTCTTTGACATCTACACCCCGCGCATCCGTGCCGCCCGCTCGTCGCACATCGTGACGGGTTTGCCAGACGCCTATGGCCGCGGCCGCATCATCGGCGACTACCGCCGGGTCGCCCTGTACGGTGTGGACTTCCTCATCGAGGAAAAGCAGCATGCCAAGGACGCCTCGTTGGAGCAAGGGTTCTCGGAGCACTGGGCCCGCTACCGCGAAGAGCACGCCGAGCAGATTAAGGCGCTGAAGAAGCTGAAGAAGATGGCTGCCGACTACGGCTTCGACATCTCTGGGCCGGCCACGAACGCGAAAGAAGCGGTGCAGTGGACCTACTTCGGCTACCTCGCGTCCGTCAAGAGCCAAGACGGTGCCGCAATGTCCATCGGACGCCTCTCCCCTTTCTTGGACGTGTACTTTGAGCGCGATCTGGCCAACGGCACGCTCACCGAGGTTGAAGCCCAAGAGATCATCGATGCGCTGGTGATCAAGCTGCGCATCGTGCGCTTCCTCCGCACTGAGGATTACGACCAGATCTTCTCCGGCGACCCCTACTGGGCCACCTGGACCGACGCGGGCTTTTCGTCCGACGGCCGCCACCAGGTGACCAAGACGGCGTTCCGTCTGCTGCAGACGCTGCGCAACCTCGGGCCTGCGCCGGAGCCCAACATCACCATCTTCTGGGATCCTTCCCTTCCCGCGGGATACAAGGAGTTCTGCGCCGCGATCTCCATTGAGACGTCGTCGCTGCAGTACGAGTCCGACAAGCAGATCCGCGATAAGTGGGGCGACGACGCCGCGATCGCCTGCTGCGTGTCCCCCATGCAAGTGGGCAAGCAGATGCAGTTCTTCGGTGCACGCGTGAACGCGGCGAAGGCATTGCTCTACGCCATGAACGGCGGCCGCGATGAAGTCAGCGGCAAGCAGGTCACCGACGGCGACCACACCCCCATCGAGGGCGACGGCCCGCTCGACTTCGACGAAGTCTGGCAGAAGTACGAAGAGATGCTCGACTGGGTCATCGGCACCTACGTCGAAGCCCTGAACATCATCCACTACTGCCACGACCGCTACGCCTACGAGTCCATCGAGATGGCGCTGCACGATTCCGACATCGTCCGCACCATGGGCTGCGGCATCGCAGGCCTGTCCATCGTGGCCGACTCGTTGTCCGCCATTAAGTACGCGAAGGTCACGCCGGTGCGCGACGAAACCGGCTTGATCGTCGATTACGTCACCGAGGGCGAGTTCCCGGTGTACGGCAACGACGACGACCGCGCGGACGACATCGCGGCGACGGTGGTGCACACGGTGATGCAGAAGATCAAGGCGATCCCGCTCTACCGCGACGCCATCCCAACGCAATCGGTGCTGACTATCACCTCGAACGTGGTCTACGGAAAAGCCACCGGTTCCTTCCCCTCGGGCCACAAGGCAGGCACCCCATTCGCGCCAGGCGCGAACCCGGAAAACGGCGCCGACAACCACGGCATGGTCGCCTCGATGCTGTCCGTGGGCAAGCTCGACTACAACGACGCGCTGGACGGCATTTCGCTGACCAACACGATCACGCCGTCCGGCCTGGGCCGCAACAAGGAAGAGCAGGTCACCAACTTAGTCGGTGTACTCGACGCCGGCTTCATCATGGACAACGCCGACGTGGCGGTCCACCCCGCCTAACCCACACCCACCCACAATCGATTCGAAGGAGTCACCACAATGTCCACCCCCACTTTTGACGAGCGCCTCGCCTCTATGAAGGCATCTCGGTCAGCACACAACATGGAGTCGGGCCTGTACCACGCCAACATCAACGTCCTGGATGAGTCCACCCTCGAGGACGCGATGGAGCACCCGGAAAACTACCCGAACCTGACTGTCCGCGTCTCCGGCTACGCCGTGAACTTTGTCAAGCTGACAAAGGAGCAGCAGCGCGACGTCATTTCCCGTACCTTCCACCAGGGTGCGTAGTCGATGGCCCAAGACGGAACGAGCGGCGTCGTCACGCTCTCGCCTGAGCAAGGCGAGCGCGTGCGCGGCGTCGCCGCCGGTTTAGGCGGACTGTCCACCGACGACCTAGAAATCAACCGGCCTGAGTTGTTCGAGGCCCGCCGCACCGGCGAGATCGGCCTCATTCACTCATGGGAGCTGGTGACGGCTGTCGACGGCCCCGGCACCCGGATGACCATCTTTCTTTCCGGTTGCCCGCTGCGGTGCAAGTTCTGCCACAATCCGGACACGATGGAAATGAAAGAAGGCACGCTTGAGCGCATTGACGACGTTGTGCGCCGCGTGCTGCGTTACAAGCAGGTATTTCGCGCCTCCGGCGGGGGGCTCACACTCTCCGGCGGCGAGCCGCTGTTCCAGATCGCGTTTACAAGGCGACTCCTTAAAGCGGTGCACGACGCAGGTGTGCACACCACAGTCGACACCTCCGGGTTCCTCGGCGCCCGCCTCACGGACGAGGACCTGGACAACATCGACCTGTTTCTTTTGGATGTCAAATCCGGCGACCCAGAAACCTACGAGCACGTCACCGCCCGTCAACTGCAGCCGACCATCGACTTCGGCGATCGCCTGCACGCAAAAGGGAAGGCCGTGTGGATCCGCTTCGTGCTCGTGCCCGGTCTCACTGACAGCGAGGAAAACATCCAGAACGTCGCCGACATCGTCGCTCGGTGGGAGGGCACCGTGGAACGCGTTGAGGTGCTGCCCTTCCACAACATGGGAGCCGACAAGTGGGACAAGATCGGGCTGGATTACGAGCTCAAGGACGTCGCTCCCCCGAGTGCTGAAGCTGTGGAGCACGCCCGTGAGATTTTCCGTAGTCGCGGCCTGACGGTGTTTTAGGCGGTATCGAGGCGGTGTTGCAGGCCCCGGGTTTCGGGGCTGTCCCGCCCCACACCCCCGTTCGACAACCAGCCGACAGGGCGTAATATCACCTGAGTTGTTCAGCGTGCCCCCGGGTGCGCTCTCCGCCGCACAGGACCCCAGCGAGAGTGCAGTGTTGCAAACTGATTGAACGCACCGCCGCACCGCTGGGGCCCTCGCATGAGTGAAAGGGGGCTTGCAACTATGCCGCCGCGAATTCCGATGCCGGGTCAACGACCGAGGAAGGTACAGCCTCCCACCGGCTCTATTCCGGTCCCCCTTGAGCGGCAAATTGATTTCTGCCGCGTGTTTGTGGACGGTAAACGTCAGCCTGGGAACGTCCGCATGGGGCACGCGCTTGAGGTGGTGGAGCGCTACGAGAACGCGTTCGTGTGGCTGAGCCTGAAAGAGCCCTCCACCGCGCAGATGGAACGGGTGGCGGAGATCTTCGACATCGAGGATCTGGTGGTCGACGACGTGGTGGACGCCCACCAGCGGCCGAAGATCGAGCGCCATGACGAGCAGCTGTTCATGGTCGTCCGCTCCGTGTCGTACCGGGACGACGAGGAAGTTGCGGACGCCCGCGAGATCATTTCCACCGGCGAGGTGCAGATGATCGTCGGCGAGAAGTTCGCCATCACCATTCGTCACGGGGCCCAATTGCCGGATCTGACGGCCAAATTGGAGGACGAGGAAGAACTCGCGGTGCTCGGCCCCACTGCCGTGGCTTGGGCGGTGTCCGACTATCTGGTGGACAACTACCTGAAGGTCACTGACTTACTCGAAGACGACGTGGACGATCTGGAAAACGAGGTCTTCACACCGCGCCGCACCATCAACATCGACAAGATTTACACCTACAAGCGCGAGATCTTGGAGATGCGCCACGCCATCGATCCGCTCGCGCCGGCTCTGCGAAACGGGTTGAACAACAACAAGGACGTGCTGCGCAAGGCGCTGCGCACCTACTTCCGGGATGTGCAGGACAACGCCACGATCGTGAGTGATCGCCTCTCGGGCTTCGACGAGCGCCTGACCTCGCTGCTCGACGCCTCCGTCGCCAAGGTGACCATGCAGCAAAACTCCGACATGCGCACCATTTCCGCCGTCGTCGGAATGGCCGCTGTGCCCACGCTGGTGGCGGGCATCTACGGCATGAACTTCGAAAACATGCCCGAACTGGGGTGGCGCTACGGTTACCCGGCGGCGTTGTTAGTCATGCTTGCCGCCATCTCCGCAATGTGGTGGTGGTTCCGGAAGAACCACTGGCTCTAGTTGTCTAGAACCATCAGCTTGAGGTTGGTCACGGCGACAAGCTTGTCGCCGGAGCGCATCTCCACGCGCCACAGGTGCGTGCGCTTGCCGACGTGCACCGGCCGGGCCACCGCACGGATCGTCTCCCCGTCCCGGACGCTGCCCAGGAGGTCGGTGTAGTTGCTCATGCCGACCGCGGGTTTGGCGCACGCGGCGACTGCCCCAATTGACGCGAGTGTTTCGCCGATGACGCAGTACAAGCCGCCGTTGGCGATGCCGGTGGGTTGCAGGAGGCGCTGATCTACCGCAAGCTCGCCTTCGAGACGATCCTGCGCGCAGTACGTCAGTTGCAAGCCGAGGGTTTGGGCGAAATCGAACGCGGTTGAGTTCACGGTTGCGAGTTCTTCTTCGCTCAGCGGCGCTTCGATGACCTCGCGGTACAGACGCGATTGCTTCTCCAGATTCATGCCCGCCGATGATACGGGCGCGAGCTGAAGAACCCCGCGTAGAATCCGCCCTATGACTGCAGAACGCAATGGTGACCAGCTTGCTCAAATCGGTGTCGTCGGCATGGCGGTGATGGGTTCCAACTTGGCCCGCAACTTCGCCTCCAAAGGCCACACCGTGGCGATTTACAACCGCTCACCGGAAAAGACACGCGCGGTCGCGGAGGAGTTCGGCCGCGAAGGGACGTTCCTCCCCGCGGAGACGATCGAGGAGTTCGTTGCGTCCTTGGAGCGCCCCCGCAAGGCAGTGATCATGGTTCAGGCTGGCGCAGCGACCGACGCTGTGATCTCGCAGCTTGTTGAGGCCATGGACGAGGGCGACATCATCATCGACGGCGGCAACTCCCTCTTCACCGACACCATCCGCCGCGAACGAGAGGTCGCCGCCACGGGCCGCCACTTCGTGGGCGCGGGCATCTCGGGCGGCGAGGAGGGCGCGCTTCGCGGTCCGTCGATCATGCCCGGTGGCCCGGTGGAATCCTGGGAGACGCTGGGCCCGCTGCTGGAAGACATTTCGGCGAAGGTCGACGGCACGCCGTGCGTCACCCACATCGGACCGGACGGCGCGGGCCACTTTGTCAAGATGGTGCACAACGGCATCGAGTACGCCGACATGCAGGTCATCGGCGAGGCCTACCACCTCCTGCGCTACGCGGCGGGCCTGGAACCGTCGGAGATCGCCGACATTTTCACGGAGTGGAATAAGGGCGACCTGGATTCTTACCTCATCGAGATCACCGCAGAAGTGCTGCGCCAGGTGGACGCGAAAACCGGGAAGCCGTTTATCGACGTCATCGTCGACGCCGCCGGGCAGAAAGGCACCGGCCGTTGGACGGTGAAGGAAGCCCTCGACCTCGGTGTGCCCACCACCGGCATCGGCGAGGCGGTCTTCGCCCGCGCACTGTCCTCTGCCCTAGCGCAGCGTGAGGCCGCGCAGGAGATTGGTCTGCCCGCGGGTGAGACTGAGACGTTGGAGACCGTAGGCGTCGATAAGCAGTCGTTCATTGAAGACGTTCGCCGCGCCCTCTACGCCTCCAAGCTCGTCGCCTACGCCCAGGGATTCGACGAGATCAACGCTGGCTCGCAGGAACACAACTGGGACATCAAGCCGGGCGATTTGGCGCGTATTTGGCGCGGCGGCTGCATCATCCGGGCGAAGTTCCTGGACCGGATCACGGAGGCGTACGAGAACGATCCGCAACTGCCCTCCCTGCTCTTGGACCCGTACTTCAAGGGCGAGCTGGAAAAGGGGCTGGTGGACTCGTGGCGCCGTGTCGTCGTCACTGCGACACAGCTAGGTCTGCCGGTGCCGGTGTTTGCGACGTCATTGTCTTACTACGACTCGCTGCGCGCCACGCGTCTGCCGGCCGCCTTGATTCAGGGCCAGCGCGATTTCTTCGGCGCGCACACCTATCGGCGCGTCGACATGGAGGGAACGTTCCACACCACGTGGTCCGGCGAGCGCGAGGAGCTGAGCTACTAGCTCGGCTACTCCCCTCGCGCGTGTACGCGTAAACTGCACCAAATGACTACTTTCGCTGGCCTCGGTTTGCCCCGCGGCATCGTCAACGTCCTGAACAAGCAGGGCATCACGGAGCCCTTCCCCATCCAGGAGGCAGCGATCCCGGACGCGCTGGCGGGTAAAGACGTCCTCGGACGCGGGCCCACAGGCTCCGGCAAGACATTCACGTTCGGGCTACCCATCTTGGCGCGCCTCGAGGGCGCCCCGAGCAAGCCCGGCCACCCACGCGCACTGGTGCTGGCGCCGACGCGTGAGCTGGCGACACAGATACGCGAACGCTTGGATGAGCCAGCGGCCGCGCTCGGATTGCGTGTGCTCGACGTTGTGGGCGGGGTGAACATCAACCACCACATTCGCGCGCTCGCGTCTCCGGTCGATCTGCTGGTGGCCACCCCTGGACGCGCAGAAGACCTGATCAACCAGAAGAAGCTGTCGCTGGATTCGGTAGAGATAAGTGCGCTGGACGAGGCGGACCAGATGGCGGACATGGGTTTTCTGCCGCAGGTTCGCAAACTGCTGGACCGTACGCCCAAGGACGGCCAGCGCCTTCTGTTTTCCGCGACCTTGGACGGCGACGTGGAAAAGCTCATCGGCCGTTACATGCACGATCCCGTCACGCACTCCACCGCCCCGGTGGAGGCTGCGGTGGACACGATGGACCACTACCGCCTGATGGTCGGCGGGCGCGAGCAGCGCAACGACATCGCGATGCAAATTGCCGCGCGCGAGGGAAAGACCATTATGTTCATGCGCACCAAGCACGGCGTGGACCGCCAGGTGAAGAAGCTGCGACGCGCAGGCATCCACGCCCAAGGCCTGCACGGCGATAAAGGCCAGGGTGCGCGCACCCGAGCGCTCGAGGGGTTTGCCTCCGGGGAAACCCCGGTGCTCGTGGCCACCGACATCGCAGCGCGCGGCATTGACGTCGACGACGTTTCCCTTGTGGTCCACGTGGATCCGCCCGCCGAGCACAAGGCGTACCTGCACCGCGCCGGCCGCACCGCCCGCGCTGGGACGTCCGGCACCGTGGTGACGCTGGTGATGGACGACCAATCCAAGGAGGTCTCGCAGCTGCTGCGCAAGGCAGGGGTGGACGCCCCGGAGATCAAGGTAGCTCCTTTGTCGGAGTCCTTGGTTACAATCACCGGTGCACGTCAGCCGGAAGGTGCGCCGCTCCCCCCGCCGGGCCAGTCCCAGCAGCAGAAGCGGGCCACGGGTTCCGGCAACCGCAAGACGGGCGGCAACCGCAGTCGCGGCAATAATCGAGCCCGCCGCTCAGATCGAAGCCGAAGGAGTAACGGCCGCTAAGGCACAGACCATCACTCATGGACCTACTGCTTTCCATTCTCGCCCTGCTGGCGTTCGTGGTGCTCACTGCCTCAACAGGGTTGTTTGTGGCTATCGAGTTCTCCATGACCGGCATGGAGCGCTCCACCATTGACGCGCATGTGCGGGACAAAGGCGACAGCACCGCCCGCGCGGTGGCTCGCGACCACGCCAACCTCTCGTTCGTGCTCTCCGGCGCACAGCTGGGCATCACGTTGACCACACTTGCCGCCGGCTTCCTCGCCGAGCCCGTGCTGGGCAAGTTCTTCACTCCCCTGCTAGAGGTTGTCGGGCTGCCGGCCAGCGCGTCATCCACCGTGGCCCTCATCTTGGCCCTTGTCGTGGCGACGTTTTTGTCCATGGTGTTCGGCGAGCTCGTGCCGAAAAACGTGGCTATCACGGATCCGCTGAAGACGGCGCGGGCAGTCGTTCAGCCTGTCCACTACTTCAACACCGTGGCCAAGCCGTTTATCAACTTCCTCAACTCCTCGGCTAACTGGGTCGTGCGCAAAATGGGCATTGAGCCTGCGGACGAGCTGGCGTCTGCACGCTCCTCCCAGGAGCTGGGCGCGATGGTGCGCAGCTCCGCGGAAGCCGGTGGCCTCGACGCCGCCACGGCAGCGGTGATCGACCGCTCCCTCCGCTTCGGGGAGACCACCGCGGAGGAGGTGATGACGCCGCGCTCCACCATCGACTCGTTGGACGCCGACGACACGGTTGCGGACCTGATCTCCCTCGCGCGTGAGACGGGGCACTCGCGCTTCCCGGTGCGCCGCGGGGACTTGGACGACACTCTCGGGGTTGTCCACATCAAGGACGCGTTTTCCGTGCCGCACGAGGATCGCCAGACCACCGAGCTCGCCGGCCTCGCCCGCCAGGTGCCGTTCGTGCCGGGCACGCTCGACGGAGACTCGGTACTTAACCGCGTGCGTTCCGCGGGTTCCCAGGTCGTGCTGGTGGCTGACGAATACGGCGGGACGCAGGGATTGGTCACTATCGAGGACCTAGTTGAAGAAATCCTCGGCGAGGTCTACGACGAGTACGACGACCGCGAGAGCGAGAAGGACATCACCCGATTTGGCACCTCGTGGGAGGTTGCGGGGCTTGTGCGTCTTGACGAGCTTGAGGAACGCACCGGTTTTGCAGCTGCGGATGGCCCGTACGAAACACTCGGCGGCCTCATCATGGGCACGCTCGGGCGGATCCCGGAACTGGGTGACGAAGTTACCCTTCGCGCCGCCACGGGGAGCCTGCAGGAAGAATTCCAATCCGCCGGCGCCGGGAGCTGGCTCGCCCAGGTCACCGAGATGGACGGCCGCCGCATTGACCGGGCCATGTTGCGGCCGGTCCCTGAGGAGGAAGCGCAATGAGTATCTGGGTAGCCGTGCTTCTCATCGTCGCTCTGTTGGCGGTGAACGCGTTTTTCGTCGCTGTCGAGTTCGCGCTCGTCTCCTCGCGCAGAGACCGCTTGGAATCCCTGCTGGCCCAGGGCAAGACCAAGGCGGAGGGAGTGCTGTACGCGACGGAGCACCTTTCCATCTACCTCGCGGGCGCACAGTTCGGCATCACAATCGCGTCGCTGGTGCTGGGCAAGGTGGCGGAGCCCGCCATCGCTGCGTACATCGAAGCGCCGTTCGAGTCGCTCGGGCTGCCTCCGGGGCTTCTGCACCCCGTTTCCTTCGTCATCGCGTTGTTGATCATCTCGTTCCTGCACATTCTGTTCGGAGAGATGGTGCCGAAGAACCTTGCCATCGCGGGCCCCGAGCAGATGGCGATGTGGCTGACTCCCGCGATGACAGTGTGGATGAAGCTCACCCGCCCCGTCATCGAGCTGCTGAACTGGGTTGCGCGGAAGACGCTGCTGCTGTTCGGCATCGAGCAGCGCGACGAGTTGGAATCCACCGTGGACCAGGAGCAACTGGCCAGCATGATCCAGGAGTCCCGTGAGGAAGGTCTGCTGGACGCGGAGGAGACGGTGCGTCTTGCCAAGGCCTTGCGCCAGGAATCGCGCCAGTTGAAGGAAGCGATGATTCCGCTCGCCGGGTTGAAAACCATCCCCTACGATCCCCGCGGCATCCGCTTGTCCGTAATCGAGGAGGCGGTGCAGGAAACGGGGTATTCGCGTTTCCCTGTGCGCATCGACGCGAGCTCCCTCGCCGGATACGTTCACGTCAAAGACATTCTGGATCTCATGGAACACCCGCAGGGCGATCCCCGGGTCTCCCTTAAACGCATCCGGCCCCTGACCACAATCGAGGCCACCCAGTCCATGGACGATGCCCTCGCCCAGCTGCACCGTCGCTCAGCGCACATGGCTGAGGTCCACGACAATGGCCGGCTGGTGGGCGTCGTAGCGCTCGAAGACCTGATTGAGGAATACGTCGGCACCGTCTCCGACTGGACGCACGAGGCGGATTAATGCAGGTACTCGCCCCCGATGAGTACCTGCCCCGAATTGCTGCGCACGAAGCCCGCGCCGAATACTGGACCGGCCCCCGCGTGGCGCGTCGAGCCCGGGGCGAGTATCACCCCGTGTGGGATTTCCTCTTCGACTACTACCCCCTGCGGCCATCGCACTTGAAGCGCTGGCACCCAGGGGTGGGGGTCGCGCTTGCAGACGCAGCTGAGCTTCCGCACGCGCAGTGGCGCGATTACACCGTCGACGGTAACGGCACTGTCGAGGTAGACCCCCGAATCTTCCTCGCCCACCGTCGAGGCGATGCGGAAGAAGCGGCGGCGATCCTTCGGTCCGTCGAGAAGCGGGATGCCCACTTCGACTGCTTCGGAATGCACGAGTGGGCCATGGTCTACCGCACGGATTCCCCGCGCCACAGCCTCCCGCTGCGCCTCGGCGCCGAAGGCACGAACGCGGTGGTGGAATCGCACACGATCAAGTGCTCGCACTTCGACGCGTTCCGCTTTTTCACCCCGGCCGCGCGCCCGCTCAACCTGACGGTGCTCACACGCGACGGCCAGGCGCGCAGCGACCAAGCCGGCTGCGTCCATGTGAGCATGGACCTGTACAAATGGGCGCTCAAGCTCGGCCCGCTCGTGCCCGGTGAGCTGCTGATGGACTGCTTCGAGCTCGCCGCAGATGCGCGGAAGCTTGATATGGAGGCGTCCCCGTACGACTGCCGCGAACTCGGCTTCGGCGTGGTGGCGGTGGAAACCCCCGAAGGCAAGGCCCAGTACGTGGCCCGCCAGCGCGAACTGACGCGTCGCGCGCAGCCGCTTCGCCGACGGCTTGTCGCGGTCATTGACGCTGCGTGGCACGGCTAGACTCTGCACCAGGCTTTCACTCAATCGATTGAAAAGGCGGCAGACCCGATGGCAAAGCACGCAAACGGTAAGAACACTTACGCGCTGTCGGGAGGTGCCATCGCGGTGCTCGTTGCGCTCGCGCTCATCATCGCCGGTGTCGTGTGGTGGTTGACCAGCCGCAGCGATGGGGACGTCGAGGCTGAGCAGCGCGACTGTGTCGCGGGCGATCTCGCGCTTCCCGTTGCAGCCGTTGACAAGGTAGTGGGACAGTCGCTTATCGACGCCTACGGTGACACCCACCCCGTCGTCCGAGACTTCTGCGTCCAGCCGCAACTCGTGGATGAGGTTGCAGGCGCTGCCGTCTACGTCGCCCCGGACACCGGCGTCACCCGACAGGTGCTCGACAACGCCGGCCGTACCCAGGCTGTGTCCGACCCGCAGCCTGTGTACGGCCAAGCGGTTGGTGTGGCTGGTAGCGTCGAGGTGGCGCTCGAGGATCTCACTGTGGATAAGGTGCGGTTTCCAGTCGGCGATGACCCGGTAGCCTCTGCCCTAGTGGCAGCCCAGGTGGCGGGCAATGACAACGACGCCGTGCAGGCGCTTACCGCCCAGCGGGTTGAAAGCGCCGCGGATGTTGATACTGGCAGCGGCCAGTTCGTCGCCACCGGCGAGCACGGGGTTCCGAATGGCCTCACGTTCACGCCGGTGGGTGCAGACGCCGTCTACGTCGCCTTTCCGCTGAACCAGGACGACAGCGTGGATGAGGATCAGGCCCGCGCGGGTCAAGACTTCGCGCGCTTCGCGGCCGACGCATTCGACGGCTCCGCGAAGGACCAGCCCGTCATCCCCGACCTCGTCTGGGCCGCAGCGCTGCCTTCCGGCGGGGAGGCGCTCACCGCCGACACGAGGCGAGAAGATGCCGCGGCAGAAAGCCGCGCTCTCAGCCCGGAGAACACGCTGTTCCTGTTGGACACATCTGACGCCATGGCCCCGTACATCCAGCCCACGAAAGACGCAATCGCGAGCGCGGCGCTCGAGCTCGGAGAGCAAGACAAGCAGGTTGGTCTCTGGAACTATTCATCGCCGCTGAATCCGGGGGTTGCGGTGGGCTACCGCCAAAACATCACGGTCTCCCCCGACGCGGATTCGGTCGCGGTAGCGGTTCGTCGCTTCCTCACAGGAGGCTCGCCTCAGACCCGTGAGGCAGTAGCAGCCGCCGCAGACACTTACGGCAGCTGGGACACTCCGGTCCGCGTTGTGGTGGTAACCACCGGTACCGCCGATGCAGACGACGATGACGCGTTCGCCGACGACGTACGCAAAGCGAGCGGGGACAACGTGCAAATCTCGGTCGTCCACGTAGGAGACAGCGAGCCCGATGCGGCCCTCGCGTCTGTCGCAGCTGCAACAGTGGACGCAGCACAAGCGGATGACATCGCCGGCGCCGTGAACAAGGCCGCCGGGCTGTAGCGGACAGCGGGCAAGACTAAAGCCCGGGCTGGTGGGAGAATTCCCAGCCCGGGCTTTTGCAATGGCAGCTTACGAGGTCTTGCGGCGGCGGCGATCCGCCAGCTCGTCGAATCCGATGACGTTGCCGGCATCCTCCGACATGATCCGCTCGGAGGGGAAGGCCGAGATCGTGCCAGTCAGTTCCTTCATAATCTGCGGCACTGCGATGCCGAAGACGCCCTGGCCGCCGCCGAGGAGGTCGATGATCTCCTCATTGGAGCGGCACTCGTACACGGTCACTCCGTCGGAGACGAGCGTGATCTCTGCGATGTCGGAGACGCCGCGGTCACGCAGCTTGTCCACAGCGAGGCGGATGTTCTGCAGCGAGATCCCGGTGTCCAACAGCCCCTTCACGATCTTAAGCACCAAGATGTCTTTGAAGGAGTACAGGCGCTGGGAACCGGATCCCTTCGCGCCGCGGATGGACGGGCGCACCAGGCCGGTGCGCGCCCAGTAGTCGAGCTGGCGGTAGGTAATGCCGGCGACCTGGCAGGCGATGGGCACACGGTAGCCCACCTCGTCGGACGGGCCGACGTCGAAAAGCGATTCTTGGACCGCTTCCACCTGGCCGCCGCGGGTTCCCTCGATGTTGCTCATGTAATTACTCCCATGAAAGTTTGCTGTGTGCCTAAGGGCTATTAAATGCGAAGCATACGCAGCCGGTCAATAGTCACAGGCGCAACACGCCGAAACTCTCAAGTAATACTTGAGGGTTTTACCCGTCCTTGGGGTTATCGTCCCCCAGATCGGCATCCTCCACGCCGAGGCTTCGCATGAGCGCTTCGAAATCTGCGTCGGCCTGGGCGTCCCCACTAGCGGAAACCGACTGGCCGTTGAATCCCTCCACCTCGATGTCCGCCTGCAGGTACCGCTCGGCATCGTCCTCGGAGATGAACACAGCCGCCTCGGCAGCGACAGTGTCATCCACCGCTAACTCCATATCAAGCTCGTGGGCAAGCAGGAGGGCGTCGGAGGCGCGAAGGTCAATTTCCACTCCGCTGTCAAGCGTGAGCGTGGACATGAACGTGCCGTCAACGTAGCTGGAGAGTTCGAGGCTCGCGGCCCCGTCGACCGAAGTGCGGATCAGCTCGGCCATCGCGTCCACCGGCCGGGGTCGGCGGGGCGCCCAGCCGCTCAGGCGGGCGGCCAGCTCGGCACCCTCCATAGGCGGGAGCCAGACGGGAATGCACCGTCCGTTTGAGGGGCGTTGAAGCAGTGCACAGAGGAAATCCTCCGGCCCGACGGGAAACACCCCGACGAGGGTTACGCCCTCCATGAGCTCCCCAATTGCGCGCGCAGCTCGTTCTTCACTAACGACGCGTGCAGGGACACCACTAGCGCGGACATCTGCTGGGCGATTTCCTCCGCCTTTTGCTTCGCTGTTTCCTTGCCCGACTTCGCCACCGGACCTGCCACTTGGTTGATCATGTCGGCCTGTCGGGACGCGGCTGTACGCAGCGTTTTCAGGTGGCGGGCGTCAAAGCCGAATTCCGCCAGCGAGAGCGCGGTGGTGACGGTACGCACGTCGTCCGCCGTGAACAGCCCGGCGGCATCGGGGGTGATCAAGCCAACCTTGATGTATTCCGCCACAGTCTGCGCATCCGTCTGCGCCTGCTCTGCCACATCCGTGTCGGTCAGCTGCGTCGCGGCCGGTGCTCGGAAGTTTTCCGGGGAGATCATGGGCTCGGACTCACCCGCGGTCAGGATCGCGGTGACATGCCCGGAGTCCATCGCCTCGAGCTGCTCACGAATGACCTTCAGCGGCAGGTAGTTGTCGCGCTGCGTGACCAAAATGTAGCGCAGGCGCTCGACGTCCTCATCGGTGAAGCGACGATAACCCGAGGCGGTGCGCTGCGGGGTGATCAGCCCCTCCGACTCGAGGAAGCGGATCTTAGAGACGGTCACGTCCGGGAACTCAGCGCGAAGACGCTCAAGCACCACGCCGATGGACATTGTCTTGGCGGGTTTGGCGGATTTCGCTGGCTTCGCGGCGTTGGCAGCGGTAGCCGTCTGACGGATTGCGCTCACTGGGTCGAACTTTCCTCTAACTAGTTGCCTGCGGTGATGAAGACGAGACGGAATTTACCGATCTGGATTTCGTCCCCGTCGGTCAGCTCCTGGGAGTTGCGCGGCTCGCGGTTGACGTAGGTGCCGTTAAGCGATCCGACGTCCACAACCTCGTAGCCGCCCTCGCTGCGGCGGAACTCTGCGTGGCGGCGCGACACAGTCACATCGTCGAGGAAGATATCTGCCTCCGGGTGGCGGCCGGCGGTGGTGGAATCCTGGTCCAGCAGGAAACGAGCACCGGCATTGGGCCCTCGCTTGACCACGAGCAGTGCTTCCCCCTCCGCGAGCTGGTCGGCCCCTGCGACGGAATCCACGGAGGACGCGGCACCGGACTCCATTTCCTTGAGCAGGTCAGCGCGGAACACCGAGGTGGTTTCGACCTGGTTCTGCGGCGTGCTTTCGCTCATGGGTAACTCCTGACTTTCGAGTCGTAGTTGAGATCTCTCGCCATAATAGCGCCCGGCCTTGGAGCGGGTGCGGCGACTGGAGGGTGGTTAGCGGAAAATGTTGCCGATGCCGGAGATGATGGAGTTCCCGGAACCTGCAAGCGGGTTATCGGAAACCATGTACGTCCACGTCGCGCTGGGACGCTTCCACCCCGCTGCCGCAAGGTGCGCTCCATCTGCGTCAATGCGCACCTCGTCGAACGTCTCCGCCGCTGCCGCCACGGCGCGGTTGGCCAGCTCCTTGAACTCGCGCACCGCGATTCGGTGGTATTCGTCGATCGGCGTTTCCCGGGCAATGGCGCGCAGATGAATGGATTCGCGCACGTCATCCATGAGCGCTAGGTACTCGGACCACTCGGCGTCTAGGTGGTAAAGCATGATGTCCCGGGCCGCCTGCTCCAGCGTCGCCGCCGGCAGGTGGGACAGTTCAACAGCCCGCTGCGGGCAGCGTTCGGCCAACTCGCGCCACGCAGTGTCGGTGTCCAGCAAGGTAGCGCGGCGCTCGTCCACGATATCGCGGTGGTCGGCGAGCAGCTTGTTGTACTTCCAGGTCTGGGAGTGAATTTCCAGCAACTGCCCTTCAGTCACGCGCTGGCAGTGCTCGATGAAGCTTTGCGCGCGGTTGCCGGTGATGCGGCCGTCTGCTTCTGGACGGGCGGTGAACTGCTCGCCGTCACCGCCGGTGGTGACGATGTCGTCTTCCAACGACACGAAAAACACACTCGAACCCGGGTCGCCCTGGCGGCCTGCACGCCCGCGCAGCTGGTTATCCAGGCGCGCGGTGCGGTGGCGTGCGGTGCCCAGCACGGCGAGGCCGCCGAGGGCAGCCACCTCATCGTGGTCGCGCTCATCGGCGCCCCCGAGCCGAATGTCGGTACCGCGGCCCGCCATTTGGGTGGACACGGTCACGCGCCCGATATCGCCGGCCTCGGCGATGATCCGCGCCTCCTCGGCGTCGTTTTTCGCGTTCAGCACGTTCACGGCGATCCCCCGCGCCCGCAACGAATCGGCCAGCGCCTCGGACTCCGCCACGTCGTGGGTTCCCACCAGCACGGGCTGCCCGGTGGAGTGAATACGCGCAATCTCGTCGACGATCGCCTCGTTCTTCTCCCCCAGCGTGGCGTAAATGCGGTCCGCTTCGTCGAAACGCTTGAGCTCTTTAGCGCGGTCGATCACCGCGACGTGCAGCCCGTAAAAGGAACGCAGCTGGTCGGTCGCCTCCACCGCGGTACCTGTCATGCCGCACACCAGCGGGTAACGGCGCATTAGCGCCTGTAGCGTGATCGAATCCAGGATGCGGCCACCCTCGGAAACATCCAGCCCCTCCTTTGACTCCACGGCCGCCTGCAACCCGTCGGGCCAGCGCTGTAGATCCGCCACCCGGCCCCGGGAGGCGTCGACGAGTGCGACCTTGCCGTCGTTCACGATGTAGTGCACGTCCCGAATCAGCAGCGCCTTGGCGTGCAGCGCCAAGTTCACCCGCACCAGGGTAGAGCCGATGTGCTCGTCGGAGTACAACGAATCGATGCCTAGCAAACGCTCGACCCGGCGCGCCCCGTCCTCGGTGAGAAACGCATTCCTTCCCTCGGCGTCGATGGTGTAGTCCCGGCCTTCGTCCAGATGCGAGACCGCCTCGGTGATCTGGCCGGTTGCTTGCGTAGAGCCCTCGGACCCTGCGAGCACGAGGGGCACGAGCGCCTCGTCGACGAGCACGCTGTCGGCCTCGTCCACCAGCGCGACGTCGGCGGGCACCTGCACGGTGTCTTCGCGGGAAGTGATCTGGTTGTCCCTGAGGTGGTCGAAGCCGAACTCTGTCACGGGGGCGTACACCACGTCGGCGCGGTAGGCCGCTACGCGCTCATCGCGGGTGGAGGTCTGAGTCACCGCCGCGACACGCAGGCCGAAAAACTCCACCAACGGGCGCATCCATTCGGCATCGCGGGCGGCGAGGTAATCGTTCACCGTGATCAGGTGCACGCGCTTTCCCTGCAACGCGAACCCCGTGGCTGCCATCGCGCCAACGAGCGTCTTGCCCTCGCCCGTGGCCATCTGGATTACATCGCCCTCCAGCAAACGCAGCACCGCCTGGTTCTGCACCTCGAACGGGGTCATGCCAAGCGTTCGCTGCGACGCCACCGACAACCCGGCGAGGAACCGGGGCGCGTCCGACACGGCGCCGTCGCGCACGGTGGCTCGGACGGTCTCGGCGAGCGAAGCGTCGTCGAGAAGCGAAAGCTCGTCGATGAGCCCGTGGGCGTTCGCCACAACCGCCTTTGACTTCTTGTTGTTGCGTTCCGTGGTGGAGCCCATGGCCTTCCAGAACCAGTCAAACCTGCCCATAGGGGGAAAGGATAACGCCAAGGTGTCAAACGGTTGCTGTGGCGATTAATCTGGCTGCGAAAGTACCCGTGGCGCACCCGTCGCCCAGCCGCAGGAGGATACGGCTACCCATGCTGTCTACGAATGTGAAAGTCCCGTCGTCGAAGGGCTACATGATGGCCGGCACCATCGACCGCCCGGACGGCCCCGCCCAGGCCTACGCAATCTTTGCCCATTGCTTTGCCGGATCCCGCCACACCCCCGGCGCATCGCGCATTTCGAAGCAGCTGACGCAGCACGGCATCGCCACCCTGCGATTCGACTTCCCGGGCCTGGGCCAGTCCGAGGGTGAATTCAAGGACACGTCGTTCTCCGAGAACGTGGACGATATTGTCGCGGCCGCCCAGTGGTTGGAGGCCAATTACAAGGCCCCGCAGCTGCTCATGGGACACTCCCTCGGCGGTGCCGCGGCGCTTAAGGCCGCCACTCGGCCTGAGCTGAAGAAGATGGTCAAGGCCGTGGCCACCGTGGGCGCGCCGTTCGACCCGGCGCACTCCGTGTTGCACTACGCCAACGCTATCGGAGAGGCGGACGCCAACGGCTCCGTTCCCGTGGTGCTCGGCGGGCGCGAGCTGATCATCTCCCGCGAATTTCTGGAGGACCTCGCGGACACCAACCCGGAGGAGTACCTGCCCAAGCTGCGCAAGCCGCTGCTGCTCGTGCACTCGCCTATCGACGTCACCGTCGGCATCGACAACGCCCAGAACATCTTCTCCCTCACCCGTTACCCGAAGTCGCTGATGGCTCTAGACAAGGCAGACCACCTGCTCACCCGTCAGGGCACCGCGCAGCGCGCCGCGGACATCATCGGTTCCTGGGCGGTGCAGTACATCCAGCCGCTATTTGTTCCCGAAAAGACCTCTGACACCAACGCGGTGTCCTACTCCGCGCGCGGCACCAAGTACGGCGACGTCGTGCGCACCTCCGACGTCGCGATTACCACCGACCGCTCCAAGAACACCGGTGGCAAAGGCCAGGGTGTCACGTCCACTGGCCTGTACATGTCCGCCCTCGCGGTCAGCTGCTCGCAAGCGGTGCGCGAGGCCGCGAAGCGCATGCCGCTTGACGACGTCCGCGTGGAAGTCACCCACAACGGCAACGGGACCTTCACCCGTCTGATCACGCTCTACGGCGACCTGACAGATGCGCAGGTGGGGACTCTGCGCGCCGCCGGCGCCGCGTCCACCGTGGACGGCTACGTGGACAAGGGCGACATTGCCACGACGGTGGAGACCGCCTCGCTGGAGCGCCGCCGCCGGCAGAACGCGCTGCGCCGCGGGGAGCGTTTGGCCAAATGACGGATGCGCCGCATATCCCACAGAGATTTGCTCGGGGTCTCTGCCCCTGCGGTCTGGGCATGCCGTACGACACCTGCTGCGGCCGCTTCATCAGCGGCGCCTCCTCCGCCCCTACCGCTGAGGCGCTGATGCGGTCGCGCTACAGCGCCTACGTGCTCGGCGACGGTGCCTACGTCGCGCGCACCTGGGCCGACGAGACTCGCCCCACCGACCTACAGGTCAACCCTGCTGGCGAGCCATTCACACGGTTGCAAGTGGTGTCTGTCTCGGGCGGCGGGCCATTCGACGCTGAGGGCACAGTGGAGTTCGCGGCCCACTACCCCGGCGGCGTCATGCGCGAGCGCTCCCGGTTCGAGCGCCGCGCCGGTTCCTGGGTCTACGTCGACGGTAGCGTCCGGTGACCTGCCGGTTTTGGCAGCATATGACAGTGCTGTAATATCTCCGGAGTTACCGATGAGGCCCTGTGCCTAGCGGTAGCGGATCGGGCTGTGGCGCAGTTTGGTAGCGCACCACACTGGGGGTGTGGGGGTCGCAGGTTCAAATCCTGTCAGTCCGACCACGTTTTAAGAGGGTTTCGGCTTTCTGGCTGGCATGTGCCGGTCGGAGGGCCGATTTCTTTTGCTTGGGGTGCATTGGGCCACGTGTCCAAATACGAAAATGGCCCCAGGCGGGTGGTGTCGCCTGGGGCCAAGAAATCCCGCTCTTGCGGGGTTGGGGAAACGCCGCGGCGCTCCGCGCTCTGCCGTTACGGCTTGAGGACAACCTTGATGCAGCCGTCCTGCTTCTTCTGGAACTTCTCGTACATTTCCGGGCCGTCAGCGAGCGGCGCGGTGTGGGTCTTCAGATCCAGCACGCCGAGCGGATCCGACGGATCGTCGACCAGCGGAAGGAGGTCATCAGTCCAGTGCTGCACGTTGCACTGGCCCATCCGCATCTGCACCTGCTTGTCAAAGAGCGTCAGCATCGGCATGGGGTCCTTCATGCCGCCGTAGACGCCGCTGAGGGAGATCGTCCCGCCGCGTCGAACGGCATCAATCGCGGTGTAAAGCGCGCTGAGACGGTCCACACCGGCCGTTTCCATGGCAGTGCGGGCGATCGAAGGCGGCAGCATGCCAACGGCAGCCTGCGCGGTGCCGGCGACAGGAGAGCCGTGGGCTTCCATGCCGACCGCGTCGACGACGGAATCGGGACCGCGGCCGTCGGTACGCTCACGCAGCTCCTCAACAACCCCTTCGCCGCCCTCGAGGACCTCGATGCCGTGGCGGGCTGCCATGGCGCGCCGCTCCGCGACGGGGTCAACGCCGACGACGCGGTAGCCCAGGTGGGCTCCGATACGGGCGGACATTTGCCCAATCGGGCCGAGCCCGAGCACCGCGAGGGTGCCACCCTCAGGGACGTTGGCGTACTTAACGGCCTGCCAGGCGGTGGGCAGGACATCGGAGAGGAACAGGAAGCGCTCGTCCTCGCCGACGCTGGGAACCTTCACGGGGCCGTAATCGGCGTGAGGGACGCGCAGGTACTCGGCCTGGCCTCCGGGCAGCGAGCCGTAAAGGCGCGAGTAGCCGAACAGGGTGGCTCCGCTGTTGTACTCACGAACCTGCGTGGTCTCACACTGAGACTGCAGGCCCTGTTCGCACATGTAGCAGTGCCCGCAGGCGACGGTGAAGGGGATGACGACGCGGTCGCCGGGCTTGAGGTTGGTGACAGCGGAGCCCACCTCCTCGACGATGCCCATCGGCTCGTGCCCGATAACGTCGCCCTTGTCCATGAATGGCACGAGGACCTCGTAAAGGTGGAGGTCGGAACCGCAGATAGCGGAGGAAGTGACGCGGATAATGGCGTCGGTCGGTTCGATGATCTTCGGGTCGGGGACTTCCTCGACTGTCACGGTGCGTTTCGCTTGCCAGGTCAGGGCTTTCATTGGAAAACCTTTCAAAGGTAGGGTGTGGCCGAGAGTAATCCCGACTGGGTAGGGCGCGCCATGTTGTGGTGTGCCGTGTAGCCGACGTTACATAAAACAGCGGCAATGCGTCGGGCCGTCCCCGGTGCCTACCGCGCCTCAGCCCGATCCACCGGCACCAACCCGCTGGCGGCGCGCCTGCCAAGCTCCACGTAGTAGGCCGCGTGCTGCAGGCGCGCCTCGTACGTCTCGGGCTCCAGCGTGCGTTTCACGTGTGCGGGCACTCCTGCTGCCAGCGAAAACGCGGGTATCTCCTGGCCTTCCAGCACTACTGCCCCGCCGCCGACAATGCTGCCGGTGCCGATGCGAGATTTCGACAGCACCGTCGCGTTCATCCCGATCAAACATCCCGGTTCAATGTGGCAGCCGTGCACCATGGCCAAGTGGCCGACGGTGACGTCGTCTTCAAGCACAGTGCGGCCGTCAGTGTCGACGTGGATGACGGTGCCGTCTTGAACGTTGGCGCGGTCGCCGATGCGGATGGCGCCGATATCACCGCGGATCACTGCTCCGGGCCAGATATTCGCGTCCTCGCCGATCGTCACATCCCCGATGATGGTGGCGTCGTCCGAGATGAACGCGGAGGGGTGGATCTTCGGTGTGCGCCCTTCAAAGCTGTAGATCATGCAGCCATTGTGCGCGTTCTCCCCGTCCCCCGCCGCGGACGCGCGGGCCTAACACACCACTCGGAGAGCACCCGGATCGACTTCGAAGCGCACGGCGGTGACCGCGCCAGCGGCGTCGCCGTCGAGTTCCAGCTCTTCCGGCTCTGCGAACTCGAGAGCCAGGGACCTACCGTCGATGTACTGCATGGTCCGTGGCGACGGCGCCGCTCCGTCCGCGACGTCGCCTGAAGCGAGTGCGCGCACACCACCTCTGACGGTGTCCAGCGCGAGTTTCCCACCAATGCCGGCCCAGTCTGCTGCATCTTGCGCGCGGAGGATTACGGCGTTGAGTAGGCCGTCGTCGGGAAGCGCATCCGGCAGGAGCGGGATGTGGCCGACCAACTCGCTGAAATTCCCGGCGATGCAGGTGTGCAGGTCGGTGGTGACCGGAGGGGCGTCGTCTAGCGTGATGCTCACGCGCACGCTGTTGCCGCCGCCCAGCGACTGGAATACGGCGGGAACGTACGCAAGCGGGCCCACCGCCGCCTTGAGGCTTTCTCGGGTGCGGTGGATCATGCCGGCGTCCACACCCACGCCGGCCATGACCGCGAAACCGGACTGCTCCGTGCGACCGTCCGGGTAGGTAAGCTCCGCGCGGCAGAGATCGATCACGCGTCCTTGCCCGCTAAACGCGCGACGCACGGCAGGTTCAAGCGCCAGCGGAATGCCGAGGTTACGCACCAGCATGTTGCCGGTGCCCGCAGGCACAATCGCCATTGGCACATGCGACCCGGACACCGCGAGCGCCACCATGCGTACCGTGCCGTCGCCGCCGGCTGCGACGATCAGATCGGCGCCGTCTTCCAGCGCGCGCGAGGCTTGCGCGTAACCGGGGTCCTCCGCAGAGGTCGCAGACCAGGTGACTTTCGCGCCGGGCCGCACGTAGCGGTCGACGGCACGACGCAGGCGGCCGAGGTCGACCTTTACCGGGTTATACACCACCGTGATCTGCTTGGAACGGGCGACTCTCACCAGCTCATGGTAACTGCAGGCAAGGCGTGGGGCGTTACGAGATTCCTACGCCGAAGAAGTCCAACAGCGTTCGGGTGGCAAACCCGTCAGAGACGAGCCCTGACGTATCGGCGGTGCCTCCGGGCCAGACGTGCGGGCCGCCTTCGATGCGGTAGTGCGCCAGTGCTGCGTCGCAGTCGTCCCACCTAGCTTCAACGACCGAGTCCGAGAGCCTGACTTCTTCCTCCCGCGCGCAATGGTTGCGCGTAGCCGCCTCCTCCAACATGGCGTGGGTTGAGTCGTACACCGTCTCGTGCCGCTCTCCCCCGTCGTAGGAGATCACCGGGTCAGCCGTGCCGTGGAAGTCAATGTGTTTCATGGGGATCTGCGAGCAGCCCTCAGAAACACGCTGGTAAAACGCCCCGGACACGGTGGCCACCCCGGTGAACTCCTGCGGGCGCTGGCACCCCACAAACGCCGCGAACCCGCCGCCGTTGGAGAATCCGGCAGCGAATACGCGCGCCGTGTCGATGGAGAACTCGCCCTCCAGCTGCGCGACCACATCGTCCACAAAGGCTAGGTCTTGTTCCCCTGTCGAGGTTGCATACGGCGCGGGCACCCAGGCGTTGTCCACCCCGTCCAGGAAGGCGACCACGGCATCGGCCTTCTCCAGCTGCGAGTGCTGCCGTAACTGCCGCGCATCCTCCTTGTAGCCGTGGAACGCCAGGATGAGCGGCAGCCGCTCACGTTGGTGAGCCCCCTTGGGAACGGACACGAGGAACTCGCGCTTCATGCCGGCAGAGGTGATCTGGCGTTGTTCCACCACAGGATCCGCCCATGGCTCAACCTCGCGGACGCTGTCCACCGCTCGTTCCGGCATCGTAGTGATCGATGGACGCAGTGCGGAGCCCCCTTCAGCGCACCCGCCTGCGACGAGGCCAATCGCAGCAAGCCCAGCAGCTGTAGCTGTGCGAATGAGGGGACGCGAAAACACGGAAGGTAGATTAATCTATCGTGCACGCGAGCGGAACACAGCCGGGTCCGAGCCGGAAAGCTGAACCAACGTTCAAAGACCCCTCGCATCGAAGCGGTGCAGCGCAAGCGTTCACCCGCGACGCCGCCCGCTACGACGCAGCGCGTCCGACGTACCCCGCAGCCCTCGCCGAGTTAGTCGGCGACGGCACCGTCTGCGACGTCGGTGCTGGAACGGGCAAATTCACGCAGTTGCTTATCGACGGCTCACGCGACGTCTACGCCTGCGACCCCAGCGCCGACATGGTCCGGGTCTTCCGTTCCGTGTTGCCCTCCGTGCCTGTGTGGCGGGCAACCGCCGAGGCCACGGGTCTCGCCGACGATGCTGTCGACGCGGTCACGTGCGCACAATCTTGGCACTGGGTAGACAGCGCCGCCGCCAGCGCCGAAGCACATCGGGTAATCCGCTCAGACGGCCGCCTCGTACTGTGCTGGAATACCCTCGCTGTGCACCACCCCTGGGTGCTTCGTCTCAGCCGCATCATGCACTCTGGCGACGTGCAGCGCGAAGGTTTCTACCCCACAGTGGACAGTCCTTGGCGCCTTGAGAAGGAGCTACGCCACGAGTGGCTCCACCCCACCGCCGTGGAAGATTGCTTCGGCCTCATGGCCACGCGCTCGTACTGGCTCAAAGCTAACGCCCGAACCCGAGCGAAAATGGAAGCAAATTTATCCTGGTACCTCTACGACCGCCTCGGCTTCGACCACGGCGACACCGTCCCGCTGCCGTACCGCACTGACGCGTTTGTTTACTCGCGCTAAGTCGGCACGGCGCTGCCGCGTGGCCTCAGCCCCGCTTGCCTCGCCGCTCACGCACACGCACGGCGATGCGGACGGGCGTGCCGTGGTAGCCGAATTGCTCCCGGAACTTGCGCTCCAAGTACCGGCGGTAACCCGCGTCCAAGAACCCGGTGGTGAACAGCACAATTGTGGGCGGGCGCGTGCTGGCCATGGTGGCGAACAGTAGCTTGGGCAGGCGGTTGTTCTTCATCGGCGGCGGGTTCGCGGCGATGGCCTCGCGCAGCCAGTTGTTCAGCTGGCCGGTAGAGATGCGCTTGTCCCAGTTCTCCAGGGCTTCCTTCATCGCCGGCTCCAAGCGGTGCAGACCGCGGCCGGTGTCGGCGGAGATGTTGAGCTTGGTCACCCACTTCAACTGGCCCATGGTTTCGTCGAATTCGCGGTCGAAGTCGTAGCGGCGGTCCTCGTCCATGAGGTCCCACTTGTTAAAGCAGATGACCATGGCTTTACCCGCCTCCAGCACCATGGAGATCACCCGCTGATCCTGCTCGGAGATCTCCTCGGAGGCGTCGATGAGCACCACGCACACCTCGGCGGCCTCGATCGTTCCACGGGTACGCAGTGACGCGTAGTACTCGTGGCCCTGGGCGTTTTTCACCTTCTTGCGCAGGCCGGCGGTGTCGATAAAGGTCCAGAGGTTCTCATCCAGCTGGACCAGCTCGTCCACCGGGTCCACGGTCGTGCCCGCAACGTTGTCCACGACGGAGCGGTCGGACCTGGTCAGCTTGTTCAGCAAACTGGACTTCCCCACGTTCGGCCGGCCCACAAGTGCGACGCGGCGCGGACCGCCGGTAACGGATTCCTTCACACGCGGCTCGTCCGGGAACAGGCGCAGAATCTCATCCAGCACGTCTGCACCGCCGCGGCCGTGCAGGGCGGAAACCGGCCAGGGATCGCCCAGGCCGAGCGAGTAGAACTCGGCCACGTCGCCCCACTGGCTTTCGGATTCGAACTTGTTCGCCACCAAGATCACCGGGACTTCGGACCGCTGCAGATTGCGGGCCATGACGGCGTCTGTCTCGGTGACACTCGTTTTCGCGTCGACCACCATCACAATGACGTCGGACGTTGCCATCGCGGCCTCGGCCTGGCGGGCGATGGCCGCGTGGATACCCTTCGCATCCGGATCCCAACCGCCGGTGTCCTGCACCCAGAAGCGGCGGCCGCCCCAGTCGGTGATGTAGCTGACACGGTCGCGGGTAACGCCCGGGTGGTCCTCCACAACAGCTTCGCGGCGGCCAATAAACCGGTTGACCAACGACGACTTACCCACGTTGGGGCGACCCACGATAGAGACGGTGGGCAGCGCTTCAGTCACCACGTCGGGCTGCGCGACGCCGTACTCGGCCTCAAGCGCCGCCCATTCCTCTTCGGTCAGCTCGTCATCGCTGCTGAAGTCCTCGCCGTAATCCGCCTCACCGAACTCTGACGCATCAAAATCAGCGTCCTCGAAGTCTTGGAGGTCTTCTTCGGCGTCGAAGTCGGAGTTCTCGTAGTATTCCGCGCTGTCCGCGCCCACGACGTATGCGTCGGAATCGGTGTAGCCAGAGTCGTCGATGCCGGGTTGCATGAACTCGGTCTCCGGCTCCAGGTTGCCGCCGTTATTCGTCTGCTCGCTCATCGCGCGCTCCTTTCCACGACCTCGGTGAGTGCCTTAAGCACCTCATCGGGGGTCAGCTCCGAGGTGTCCACCAACACCGCGTCCTCCGCCGGCCGCAGGGGGCTTGCCGCGCGGGAAGAGTCGGCGTCGTCGCGGCGCTGAACATCCGCCAATACTGCGTCAAAGTCTGCCTCGCGCCCGGCCGCGATGTCTTGGTTGTAGCGGCGCTGGGCGCGCACCTCGGCGCTTGCCGTCATGAAAATCTTCGACGGCGCATCAGGAAGGACAACTGTGCCGATGTCGCGGCCCTCCACAATTGCCCTCCCGGCTTCACGTGCGAGCTTGCGCTGCAGTTCAACCAGGTTCACCCGGACCTCCGGGATAGCGGAGACGGCCGAGACGTGGCGGGTCACTTCCGGCCCCCGGATCTCGTCTTTAACATCCTCGCCGCCAAGGAGCACCTGGGTGGAGTCGGGATCATCCGAGACTGCCAAGGGCAAGTCAGCCGTAGCCTCGATCGCACTGGCGGTGTCCGCCGGGTCAACACCAGCGCGCAGCACCGCCAAGGTAGCGACGCGGTACATCGCGCCGGTGTCCACATACTTCGCACCCATGTGCTTCGCCAACGCGCGGCACATAGTCGACTTACCAGTGCCCGACGGCCCGTCAACTGCGACGATGAGCCCGCCGCCGGGCATGTTCGCAACCGGATCGGCCATTACATCCCCACCGCCTTGTACAGCGAGGCGAGCTCCGACGAGTTCAACGCGCGCATGGAACCAGGCTTCATATCCCCGAGCTGCACCGTATGGAACTTCGTGCGGACCAGTCGCTGCACTGGGTAGCCCGCCTGCTTCAGCATCCGGCGCACGATGTGCTTGCGCCCCTCATGCAGCTCAACGCGGACGATGGATTGGCCGTTGTGCACGTCCACGACCTGGGCGTAGTCGACCTTGGCGGGACCGTCGTCAAGCTCAATGCCATCTTTGAGCTGCTTCACCAGCGCATTGTTGGCCTCCCCCAGGACGGTGGCGAGGTAGGTCTTCGCAACCTCGTACTTCGGGTGCGTCAAGCGGTTCGCCATTTCACCGTCGTTGGTGAGCAAGAGCAGGCCCTCGGTATCGGCGTCGAGGCGGCCGACGTGGAACAGGCGCTGCCCGGAGGCGGTGCGCTCCGACAAGTAGGAGCCGACCGAGACACGATCCATCTCGTCTTTCATCGTGGAGTGCACTCCGCGCGGTTTGTTGAACGCGAAGTACTCGTGCTCCTCGTTGACGTTGATGCGGGCACCGTCAACGCGGATGATGTCGACGTTTGGGTTCACGCGCATGCCCTGGCGGGTGACAATTTCCCCGTTGACCTCCACACGGCCTTGCTCGATCATGGCCTCTGCGTGGCGGCGGGATGCAACGCCTGCCTGCGCCAGCACCTTCTGCAAACGCACACCTTCGGCGGCCGCCTTGGCTGCTGCTGGATCGTCGTCCCACCAGTTGTCGTCTAACGGGCTGGGCTCGTTTTCTTTGGCGTTTTCGCGCCGTTTGTACAAGCGGACATTCTGTTTCTTTGCCGGCTTGGCGTAGGAAAGGTAGAACGTGTCGTTCTTCCCACGCTTTTCCGGTGTGCCATCTCGGCGAGCGGGTGGTGTCATGGTTAGGGAGCCTACCAGGCATCCTCGATGGAATCGATGTCCGGAAGCAAGGGTGCGAGCTCGGGCAAGCGCTCAAGCGAGTCGATGCCCAGCAGCTCGAGGAAGAGCTCGGTGGTGACGTAGCGGTGCGCCCCGTGCTCGCCGCTCCCATGCTCACCGGCGGCGCCGACCTCCTGGCCATCCCCGCCCGAGTCGACTTCCGCGATGAGCCCGCGAAGCATCAGCGTCCGCATGACGCCGTCCACGTTGACTCCGCGCACACCCGCCACCTGCGCACGGGTCACGGGCTGGCGATACGCCACCACCGCCAGGGTTTCCATCGCCGCACGCGACAGCTTCTTCTGGGTGCCGTCGAGAAGAAACGCCTCGACTGCTTCGGCGTTGCTCGTTCGGGTGTACAGACGCCAGCCCTCGGCGTTTTCGCGAAGGTCCATGCCGGACCCGCGCTCATCTAGCTCGCGGGAGATGTCCCGCAGTTGATCGGACACCTCTGCCGGCGTGGCACCGAGCGCGCTGGCCAGCCGGTCGGTTGCCACCGGCGCGTCGAGCACCAACAACACTGACTCAATGCGCGAGCGCAACTGGGAGACCATCGGCAAGCTATCCATGGTCTAGCAGTGTATCGGCCGCGGCCTCGCCCTCGGTTACGTCCAATTCGAGGCCGCGACAACGGCCGGGTCTACGTCAAGGCCGGTCCACGCTACGTCGAGGCGCCCCAATGCTTCCTCCTGCTGCGTGTCCACAGCACGAGCTTTGTAGAGCTCGAGCAGCGCGAGGAAGCGGCCCACCACCTCCATCGACCGAGTGCAATCGCGAGTGAGCGCGTGGAACGTCAGCCAAGCCCCCGCGCCTGCGAGCTTCAATGTGTCAAGCATCTTGCCCGCCTGTTCGGGAACGGAGACTGCAACCGCGTGCAGGTGGTCGGTCCGGACCTCCTCGGGCGGCCGCGGGCGGAAGACGCTGGCCGCCAGCTCCGCGAAGCTCGCCGGGGTGTGCCCCAGCTGCACCGGAGGCAGCAGCTGCGCAAACCTCGGCTCCATGGAAACGGCGCGGGGATAGCGCCGCGCGGCGTGCTGCTGCCACTGCGTGAACTGGTCGGCCACGCGCTGGTAGGCGCGGTACTGCAGGAGGCGAGCGAACAGCAGGTCACGGGCTTCCAGCAGCTCTAGGTCCTCGATGTTGTCGCCTTCGTTGCCTGGGAGCAGGCGCGCGGCTTTCAGGTCGAGCAGCGTGGAAGCCACGACGAGGAACTCCGTTACTTCGTCGAGCGCCTGGCTCTCGCCCAACTTGCGCGTGTACGCGATGAATTCGTCGGTGACTTCAGCGAGCGCTACCTCGGTCACGTCCAGCTGCTTCGACTGGATCAGGCTGAGCAGTAGGTCGAACGGGCCCTCGAAGTTTTGCAGGGCGATGGTGAACCCTGGGGTCTCCTGCTGTGCGGGCTGCTCGGGCGCAGGTGCAGCCACTAGCTGGTGCGCTCCAGCACCTCGAGCGCCAAGTCGCGGTACTGCTTCGCACCCTGGGAACTCGGCGCCCACGTAATGATCGGCTCGCCGGCCACGGAGGTCTCTGGGAACCGGACCGTACGGGTAATCACGGTGTCAAACACGCGCTCACCAAACACTTCAACAACGCGATCCATCACTTCGCGTGCGTGGGTGGTGCGCCGGTCAAACATCGTGACCAGAATGCCCACGATGTCCAGGTCAAAGTTGATGCGGTCCCGCACTTTCTCCACCGTGTCGGTCAACAGCGCCAGACCACGCAGCGAGAAGTACTCGCATTCCATGGGGATGATAACCCCCTGCGAGCAGGCCAGCGCGTTGACCGTGAGAAGACCGAGGGAAGGGCCGCAGTCAAGGAAGATGAAGTCGTACTCATTACGCACCGGGCGCAATGCGCGGGCAAGCGTGTGTTCGCGGCCGACCTCGTTGACCAGCTGGATCTCAGCCGCGGAAAGATCAATGTTGGCTGGCACCACGTCGAGACCGGAAACGTTGGTCGTGTGGATTGCCGCGTGGATGCTTGCGGTGTTGTCGAACAGTAGGTCGTAGACCGTGACTTGATCATCCTCGTAGGACACACCCAACCCTGCGGAGAGCGCGCCCTGCGGGTCAAGGTCCACCAAGAGCACCTTTCGACCCTGCTCCGCCAAACACGCCCCTAAATTGATCGTGGAGGTTGTCTTTCCCACCCCGCCTTTTTGGTTGACCATTGAGATCACCGTGGCCGGCCCGTGCTTTTCCAGCTCTTCCGGCTGGGCGAATTCGCGCCACGGCCGACCGGTCAGAAACGTCTTCTGGTCCGCAGCGTCAAAGAGCGCCTCGTCCGCCATGGCTGGTCCTTCCCTCAATCACGTCCAAACCCTTGACTTAGGCCATCTTACAACGTTGTGATTCCGTACGCGCCGTATGCGCGGGGTACCGGTGTCGAAGCGGTTTCGAGCCCGCTCCAGCGCCGCGCGGTGCCCGATTTGTCAAGTAAGCACCCTTGATTTATCCCACTTGCACAGCCCGCCAAACTTAAGCGCGCGGGTGGGTGCTACGCCACACTTCCCTCAGGTTTTCGGCGGTGATGTGGGTATAGATCTGCGTAGTGGTCACCGACGCGTGGCCGAGCAACTCTTGTACGCTTCTCACGTCCGCACCGCCTTCTAAGAGGTGGGTGGCAAAGGAGTGCCTCAAGGTGTGAGGAGACACCTCCTTGTCAATGCCTGCACGGGCAGCCGCCTGCTTGATCGCGTTCCACGCGCTCTGGCGCGACAGTGCTCCCCCGCGCTTATTCAGAAGCAGCGCGTGCGAGGTCCCGTTGGCAAACGCCGGGCGCCCCCGCACCAAATACGCTTCCAACGCGTCCCGCGCCTTGGATCCCAGCGGCACGAGCCGCTGCTTGTTGCCCTTGCCGGTCACGGTCAACACGCCGCCGGATTCCGGATCTAGCGCCGCAGACGCATCGTCAACGCTCAGGCCCAGCACCTCGGACACACGGGCGCCGGTGGCGTACAGGGCCTCGAGGAGGGCCTTGTCGCGCAGGCCGGAGGGGGTTTCGGTAGGGCACGCGTCGAGCAGCGCGGCCACCTCGTCGATGCTGAGCGTGTCGGGGAGCCGCTCGCCTGTCGACGGCGGCGAGACGTCAGCGGCCACATCCGCCGGGAGCACGCCTTCCTCGACCCCGAACTTGTGCAGACCGCGGGCGACGGTAAGCGCCCGGCCTGTCGACGACGGCGCCAGCGGCCGCGCCCCGTCGACACCCCGGCGCAGGTCGGCCACATACGCCTCAATGTCTGTCGCTGTGACGTCCGTAAGAGCCGTCTTGCCCGCGCCGGCGAGCCAGTCGGTGTACCTGCGGACGTCTCGGGTGTAATTGCTCAGCGTGTGGGGAGAGACACCCCGCTCCACGGCAAGGTGGGTGAGCCACCGCTGCGCAAGCGACTGTGCGTCCACGGGCTAAATCCGCTTCATATCCGGCACGATGCCTTGGGCCGACCTCCGGTTCGCGAGTGATGCAGGGCGGAAACGGAACGGCTCGTCGACACTTCGCGGTGAGGCCCCGCTGGCAAGGAGACGCGCAGCGGCGAGAATGCCGGAGACGGCGATCGAGTTGGTGATCTCGCCGGCGAGCGCCTTTCCAGCGGCGTCGTCGATACCCACCCACGAAAGCCGCATGTCCGCCTCTTCGTCCTCAGCCTCGGGCCTATCCACCTCGCGCAGACCTCGGGCGATAAACACGCGCACAGCTTCCTCCGCAAAGCCCGGGGATGTCACCAGATCCACCAGCACTCCCCACTCCTCCGCGGCGAGACCGGCTTCCTCTTGGAGCTCCCGCTTTGCGCACTCCAGCTCATCTTCGGCGTGGATGTCCAGCAGGCCGGCGGGCAGCTCGAGCAGGCGCTGGCCGACGCTGTGGCGGTACTGCTCCACCAACGCGACCCGGCCCTTGTCGTCGATAGCTACGACGGCGACGGCACCGAAGTGCTCCACAATCTCGCGCGCTGCGGTGGCGCCCCCAGGCATAACCACCTGGTCTCGGCGCACCGCGATGATCGGCGCTTCGAGCAGCACTTCAGATTCCGTGACGGTGAATTCGTGGCTCATGGCCCCCACCCTACGGGTGTCAGCCGGCGGACTTGGCACGCGCTGCCGCGAGCACGGATTGAATGCGCCCTGCCTCGCGGTCCACCCCACCGACGACACTGACGCCGACGAGGGGCTCTGGATCGACGTCCTGGTTAGCCAGCACGGTCGAACCCCCGGAGGCGAGAGCTCGAGCGAAGTCGCCCAAGACGTTCGCACCAAAATCGCCGCCGCGGGAAGGCCCGTCCACGATCACAAGCGCGCCCGCCGGGGCGATTGCGCCGTCGTAATCGATAAACTGCGCGCTCCGCAGCGTTTCCAAGACCAGCGCGCGCTCTTCGTCTTGTGCCTGAGGCCCCTCGGCCGCACCGCCGCTGAACAGCACTGCCGCGAGCGACTCTCCCGCGTGGGTGCCCGGGGACCGTTCCTGCACCGAGAGCTGCGCCCCGGCGGGCAACGTGTTCGCCACAATGCTTGAGAGCTCGTCCGCGCTGGCTTGGTCGGTAAAGCGCTCCGTCAGGGTAATGGTGCCGGAATCCGCTGCGCCCGCCGCGTTGAGTAGCCACCGCACGGCTCCTACGTCCTCATCGTCTGCCGCTGCGGTGCGCACGATGGTCACAGGCACATCCTGCAGCGCCCCCGAAACGATGGTGGCGGATTCCTGGGCGAGCAATGTGTTGGCCGCATCCGCCTCAATCTGAGCTGCTGCACGGTCGGAGCCGTCGCGTTGCGCATCGTCGCTGGTGCCAGCTTTGGAATCCGAAATGCCCAGATCCACAGACCCAGGTATGGCTGGTGCGAGCACCAGTGCACCGAGCGCAAGGCCGAGTGCCGAACCCCAGCACAAGCCCGCGACGATAAGACCGACCCTGCCCCGTGTCCTTGCCATTTGCCGTTCCTCCTAGCTACCCAGTCCGTCGAACCAGCCGCGCACCGTCTTCGCAATGGCATCCCAGGTGTCTGCGAGGTTGGCAGCGAAGGTGCCGTTGCCGCCCAGACCCGCGATCAGAATCGCAGTTGCGACTGCGACCAACACGCCGAGGATCGCCCAGGCCCACGCCACCCCCGAGCCAGACTCCGCCGTGTACAGGTTGGCAATTACCGTCGAATCCACAATTTTGCGCCCTGCCTTCAAGCGCGCAAGGAGCGCAGCGGGCTCCGTCGCCGGGGTACCTACCGTTCCGGCGGAAGTGGCCGAATTGGCGAATATACGGTCAAGGTCAACCGGTTGCCCGACCGTGACGATCGTTTCGGCGTCGTGGAATGTGGCGAGCAAAATGGCCAGATCGGTCGGGGAATCTGTGGCGGCCGGGAAGGTCATCGCCCCAACACCCAAATCCTGGATGCGCTCCAGCCCGGGCGCGTAGCCGTCCGGCTCCGCCGGCAAGATCACGCGGGCATCGGAGCGCAGGTTCTCCGCGGCCACGTCTTTCGGGTCGCCGACGATGATGTCCGGCGCAAACCCCATATCTGCCAGCGTGTCGGCGGCAGACCCCACACCGATGACGACAGGGGTGTACTCCCGCATGAAGTGCTTGAGCGCATCCAGCCGCTGGCGGAGGTCCGGCGTCGGCGAGACCACCACAACCTTCCGGCCCGTCATCACCTCGCCCAGCTCAGGCGCACCCACGCCGTCAATCAACAGTGCGGACTCGGAGTGGATGAACTCGATGGTGTTGCCGAGAAACGCCTCCATGTTCTCCACCAGCCCGCGCTGGGCTTGGGCGAACGTCGCATCTACCTCTGCGCGGGTCACCGGCTGCGCTTGTCCCGCAGGCTTGCGGCCGACCGTGATCTCGCCCGACGGCGACACGGTGACTTTTTTGCCGTCGCGAATCTTCTCGCGCATCTCGGTGCCGGCGGCCTCGAACAGCGGAACGTCGGCGTCGAGAAGCAGATGCGGCCCAAACGTTGGCAACGTGCCGGTCGAGTAGGGCGCGAGGTTAACCACAGCCGCCGGTCGGTGCGCGATGATCTGCTCAGCGAGGCGGCGCTGCATATCAGGTGCATCGACGAACACGATGTCGCCCTCGCCGAGCTTGCCCAGCCCCCTGCCCTGCGGCGTGCAGTCGCGCAAAGTGCCGCGTAGCTCGGCCGCGGGCGGTTCCTTCGTCGGGTCTACAGGGGAGGGTGCAACACTCATGCGCACCATTGTGCAACGGTGCCCGGCCCGCACCGTGGAGGCGCGCGGGGCCTCAGCCTCGCAACTGCGCAACCTCGCTCTGCGCTCGCTCGAACAGTTCCGCGGCGTGGGCGCGGCCGGTGTCCGAATCGTCCATGCCTGCCATCATGCGCGCGAGCTCTTCAATGCGCTCCTCCGGCTGCAGCGCCGCGACGCCGGATGTCACCGCTTCATCTCCGACGTCTTTGGACACATGCAGGTGCGTATCGGCATAGGCCGCTACCTGTGGCAGGTGCGTCACCACAATGACTTGGTTGCCGCCAGCCAGTCGCGCAAGACGGCGCCCGATTTCAACCGCGGCGCGCCCGCCCACGCCCGCATCCACCTCGTCGAACACCAGCGTCGCACCGCTGGAGGACTCGGACAAAATGACCTCGAGCGCCAGCATTACGCGGGAAAGCTCGCCCCCGGACGCGCTGGTGGCCAACGGCTTTGGTTCCAGCGCAGTGTTCGGAGCGAGCAGGATCTCCACTGCATCCGCGCCGTCGCGCCCATAGGGCGCCTGCGAAACCTGGACCCGAAGCTGCGCCTTCGGCATTGCTAAGCCGTGCAGCTCCTCGGTCACCGCCGCGCCCAACTTTTCCGCTGCCTTCTGCCGGGCCTTTGTCAACTCCGCGGCGCGGCGCTGCAACTCCCCCTCAAGCTCGGCCACCTTTGCCTTGAGCTTCTCGACGGCACCTTCGGACGTGTCAATCTTGGCCAGCCGCGCCTGCGCCTTGTCGCGCCACGCCACCACGCCGGCCGCATCCGGGGCATACTTGCGTGTCAACGCCTTGATTTCCTGCTGGCGCTGCAGCAGCCGCTCCAACTCCTCAGGATCAGAGGGCAGGCTGCCCGTGTAGCTGCCCAGCTCCGCCGAGACATCGGAGAGCACCCCGGCGACTTCGCCCAGCCGGGCGCCAAGATCCCGGAGGTCCTGGTCGCTCGCGGCTTCGAGCGCTTGCTGGGCCCGGCCGATCAGATCCGAGGCCGGCTCCTCCTCCCCGCCGACGCCGCCGACTGCGTCCGCGCCGTCGATGGCCACAAGCGCCGTCTCCGCCGCCTCGCGCAACGCATCGACGTCCTGCAGGCGGTTGATCGTGGCCACAAGCTCGTCGTCCTCGCCTGCCTGCGGCGAGACCGCGTCGATCTCTTCCAAGGCAAACTGCAAACGGTCTACCTCCTGCGCGAGCTCGAGGCGCTTTTCCGTGCGCTCCTTCAGGTCTTTCGCCGCGGCGCGCCAGTCGGTGTAGGCCTCGCGGTAGCGGCGGAGCTTGGCTGCGATGGCCGCGTCGAAGCGGTCGAGGGCGGCCAGCTGCTGTTCCGGTGCCATGAGCCGCAGCTGATCGTTTTGGCCGTGGATGGTGAGCAGGTGGCTGGCAAGCTCGCCAAGCGTCGCCGCCGGGACTTTCCGCCCGCCCAGGTGCGCGCTCGATCGTCCCGACGCTTTCACCGAGCGGGAGACCAAGTATTCGCGGTTTTCGTCGGCATCAGCCCCCGCGGCCGTCGCGATGTCGCGGACGGCGCCCACCGCGTCCTCAGGCAGGCCCCCAGTGCTAAACGCTCCTTCCACTACTGCGCCGTCGGAGCCGGTGCGCACCCTCGAGGCATCCGCTCGCCCACCGGTGAGCAGACGCAGGCCCGTCACCACCATTGTCTTACCGGCGCCGGTTTCGCCGGTAAGCACCGTTAACCCCGGAGACAATTCAGCCGATGCGTGGCTAATCACGCCCAGGTTGGAAATAGCGATTTCAGCGAGCAAAAAGTGCCTTCCTGTAGTTACACGCGCTTACGCGCCACGCGGGCCGCGCCACCCGGAAACCGGGAGTTGGAACTTGTCCACCAGTCTGTCGGTGAACGGCCTGTCGTCCAAGCGTACCCAGCGCACCGGACGAGTGCCGCGCGCGACTTCAACGCGGGAGCCGGCGGGAACGGTCATACGGCGTTGCCCGTCCATTACCGCTGTCGCCTGCGTTGTCTGCCGCTCGGACTCCACCGCCACGGTGGACGTCGGCGCCACCACAAGCGGCTTAGCAAACAGCGCGTGAGCGTTGTTAGGCACCACCAAGATCGCATCAAGCTGCGGCCACATGATGGGACCACCAGCGGAAAACGCGTACGCCGTCGAGCCGGTCGGCGTGGAAATAAGCACGCCGTCGCAGCCGAACGAGGATACTGGGCGGAAATCCACCTCGAGCGTGGCATCCAGCACCCGCGAGCGGTCCGAATTTTCAATGCTGCACTCATTCAGCGCCCAGCTGCGCCCGAGCACCTCGCCGCCGTCGCCGATGACTGCTACGTCGAGCGTCATGCGGTCAACCACGCGGTAGGACCGGTCGATGACCTGGCCCACTACTTTCTCCAGGCTCGAGGCTTCGCCCTCCGCCAAGAATCCGACATGCCCCAAGTTGATGCCCAGCACCGGAATGTCTTGGGCGTGCGCGTAACTTGCAGCGCGCAAGAACGTGCCGTCGCCACCGAGCACCAGCACCAACTCGCAGCCCGCGGCAGCATCGTCATCTGCTGCGGCGCGAGTTAACCCGCTCAGCACCGGATTGGTCTCGATTACCTCCATCTGCTCCTGCTCGAGCAACCGAACCGTGATGCCCGCGTCCTGCAGCATCTCGGCCGCGCGCGCCGCGGAATGGATGTTAGACGCCCTAAACAGGTGCGGGACCAGCAGGATCTCCCGGTGCGTCGCCTCGGCCATCTATTTTGGTCCTTCCTTGATCGCGCGGTCCACGAGGTCGGCCAGCGCCGCGTCGTCGAGCTGCTGCTCGCCGCCGTCTTTGACCAGCCACAAGAAGTACTCAACGTTACCGCTCGGTCCCGGCAGAGGCGACGCTGTGACCCCCCGCACGGACAAGTTCAGCGATTGCGCGTACTTCGCGACGTCCAAGGTCACCTCGGCACGCAGCGCAGACGAGCGCACCACCCCGCCGCTGCCGAGACGGTCCTTGCCCACTTCAAACTGTGGTTTGACCATGGGCAACATGTCCGCGCCATCCACCATGCACTCGACCAGGGCGGGCAGAACCAGCTCCAGGGAAATGAACGACAGGTCACCGACCATGAGCTCGGCGGGGCCGCCCATCATCTCGGGCGTGAGGTTCCGGATGTTGGTGCGATCTAAAACACGGACCCGATCGTCGTTTTGCAGCCTCCACACCAACTGCCCGTAGCCCACGTCGACGGCCACCACCTCGTTGGCGCCCGCGCGGAGCAAGACGTCGGTGAAGCCTCCCGTCGATGCGCCGGCGTCTAGGGCTTTGCGCCCCTTCACGACTAGGCCGCCACGTTCGAACACGTCCAACGCGCCGAGCAGCTTGTGGGCTCCGCGCGAGGCCCAATCGTCCACGTCCTCGGTATTGACCTTGATGGAGGCCTCCGGCTCCACCACGGTTGCAGGCTTGGTGGCGGTGAAGCCACTGACTTGGACGCGCCCTTCCTTGATCCATGTTTGCGCTTGGTCGCGCGACCGCGCGATCTTCCTGCGAACTAGCTCGGCGTCAAGCCGGGTGCGTTTTGGTGCCACGGTGGTGCGCCCCCTTTCGTGTTCTTGGCGCGACTAATTGTCGTTCAGGGCCTCACGCAGGACGGCGTGGGCGCGTGCCAACGCGTCCGCTTCAGCGGCGAGATCAGCGGCCGGCTCAGCGAGGATGGCGGCAATTCGGCCCGACACTTCCTCGGCGGTAATACGCACCGCGCGGGGATCGCGGGGAATCGGTGTGGGTGCCAAGGGGCTCACCACCACTCCGCGATTGCCGCTTCCGCCGCCGGCGACTCGGCGCGTACGTCGGCGGGTGCCTCGTCCGCCTGCCACGCCAAGTCGAGCGCTGTGCGCAGCGCCCCTAAGCCCGTCGCACCTGGTCTTCCTCCGTCGATGACCAGGGCGGAGTCGTCAATACGTGCGCGGAAGCCGTCCTGGGCACCTGGCCGCAGATCCTCCGCAGTCTGGAGCAACGCCCGCATGTCCTCTCCGACGTACGTGGGCCGGTGCGCCGGCGGCGCCTGAATGAGCGCGTACGGCCCAGAGACGCCAGTGAGCACGTGCAGGGTAGGTATTCCTGCGGCGACCCCGCCAGCGATATCAGTATCCAGCCG
The DNA here is from genome assembly GCF_012396315.1 of Corynebacterium mucifaciens. GTDB lineage: Bacteria > Actinomycetota > Actinomycetes > Mycobacteriales > Mycobacteriaceae > Corynebacterium > Corynebacterium mucifaciens. The sequence continues at coordinate 271,323 of NZ_JAAXPF010000002.1, forward strand.
GTCCCCAACCGCGAGAGGGCGTACCCATCCGCGGTCGTGAGCTGCCTGCTTAAACATCGCTGGTTCCGGCTTGCCGGCCGCCTCAGGGGTCACGCCAGTTGCTGCTGTCACCGCCGCAACCATCGCGCCATTGCCAACCATCATGCCGCGTTCCATTGGCAGCGACGAATCAAGGTTGGTCGCTAGGTATTTCGCCCCACGTTGCAAGCTGAGCGCGGCCTCTGAAAGCTCGCGCCACCCCGTCTCAGGGTTGTGGCCGTGAAGGACGACTTTCGGGTTGTCGTCGGCGCTGCCTGCAAGAGTGAAACCCGCGGCGACGACTAATGCGCGTAGCGATTCCGCGCCGACCACGTACACCGAGTCCCCGGGTGACAGGTAGCGCTCGGCTAGCCGCACCGCCACCATAGCGGAGGTCAGCACGTCGTCTTCAGAAGCCGGCAGCCCGATAGCCCGCAGCATCTCCGCTACGTCGGCGGCGCTTCGTGAGGCATTGTTAGTCACATACGCCGCGGGCACCCCGGCCGCTTGGATTGCCTCCACAGCGGAAGCGATGGCCTTTCCTCCTGACCAGACCGTCCCATCCAAATCCAGGAGCAGGCCGTCAACGGTTTCGGCGAGCTTCATAGATTTAGCCCAGCTCCGCCACTCGGTCAGCGGCATCGGTCACGCCTTCTACATCAATCTTCGCCGCGTGCTCGAACCAGCGCTTGGCTTCATCCTTCTTCCCGGTAGCAAGAAGGGCATCAGCGTACGCGTAGCTCAGGCGAGCTTGAGCAAACCCTTGCGAGTTCAGCGACGGGTTCAATCGCTGCAGCTGCGCAACCGCGGAATCGTGCTGCCCCAGATCATGCCGGGCACCCGCAAGCACAATCGCAAGCTCGATCTGACCGTCCCTGTCCAACTCGCGGGCTTCAGGGCTTCGACCCAGCTCCAACGCCTTCTCAGGGCGTCCGAGACCACGCTCAGCGTCCGCCATCACCGCGAGCAAACCGGGCCCGCCGGAGATACGACGCGCCGCCCGCAGCTCAGACAACGCTTCCTTCCACTCGCCAGCGTGGTAGGCGACGACACCGTTGGTCTCGCGCACGACGCCGACACGGCCGGCGCGATTCTTCGCGGCGCGGGCATGCCTCAGCGCAAGCTGCGGATCGTCATACAGCAGATCAGTTGCCATGAGCATATGCTTTGCGACGCGCTCCGCATTATCCTTCGACAGCACCTTCAAATCCTGCAGCACCGAGGGATCCAAATCGGAGATCTCTACGTCCTGAGGGAGATCCGGCTCGAGTTCTTTCTGCGCCATGCGATCCTCGCGGAATCCTTCGCGACGAGGATTGGAGCGGTCGTGCCGCACGCCTCCGCGCCCCTGCCGACGATCATCGCCCTTCCCGCGTCCGCTATGACCACGGCCGCGGCGGTCATCGCGAGCTCCGCGGCCGCCACCGGCGCCACCCTGCCGGCCGCCGCCGTTACCTCGCCCGCCACGGGCGTTCCCGCGAGAGGAGCGATCTCGCCCTCTTCCCTCGTCCACATCTGCCATCAGGGACCTCCGTTTCCAATCCCGACCATTATAGGAAACACGCGTGAACAGCACAGCCACGGCCCAGTAGTCGGGCACGCTTCTCTCCCGGGTCGCGTTCGATCCTTTGTCTCCAGCGTAAAAGTTGACGTGAACGGGCAATCCCGCCTGCATCACCCCAGGTCAGCATCGCGCGGTGTCAACACTTACGACCCGCACCCCGCACACACGCGAAAGCACCCGCCACCACACCAACCCCACGGGGCATCTGGTGTGGTGGCGGGTGCCACAACATATCAAGTTTTACGCGTCGGCGGTAACCTACTCTCCCACTCCCTCCCGGGAGCAGTACCATCAGCGCGGGCGGGCTTAGCTTCCGGGTTCGGAAAGGGACCGGGCGTTTCCCCGC
>NZ_JAAXPF010000020.1 GCF_012396315.1 Corynebacterium mucifaciens
CGTCGATTTCTACAACCACGAACGGTTGAAGTCGACGCTGACCGAAGGATATACAACCATCGCCCAGTACCGACAGGCACTGAGCGTATAAAAGCCCCCAGTGGTCCAAGAAATAGTCAGCACCCCCAGTTTTTCGGGGCTACTCGAGGAGTAAGCGTTTAGCAGTAAGCATCCTCACCCGGTAAGCATCCTCGGGTAGGCATCTAGGCCCAAAAGTGAAGGGCAGGATGCGGCCCCACCCCAAAAGTGAGGGTCAGGATGTGAGGGGGCCGAGTAACGGCGCCGGGGCGATCCAAAGCGACGGCGAACCCCTCACATCCGCCCCCTCGCATCTAGCGCCGGGAACCTACCGGTGATGCGCCACGTCGTTGACGCAGCGGACCACGCCATAATCACCGTAGAAATCGACGACCGAGATGCTGGCCAGGTCCAAAAAGACGTGCTTGAACATGTCGGCGTTCGCGCCCAGGGCCTGCCGGATGAAGGACTTCACCGGCGTCATGTGCGTGACCACGAGCACGGTCTTGCCCTCGTATCGCTCCTGCAGCTTCAGCCTGGTGCGGCTTACGCGCCGATGCAGCACGGTGAGGGATTCGCCGCCGGGAGGCGCGTTGTTCGGCGAGGCCTGCCATTCGTCGAACGCGGCGGCATCTTTCGCCGCGGCTTCATCGCGGGTGAGCGCCTCGAAGTCGCCGAACGCGATCTCGCGCAAACCATCCTCGGTCACCACGTCCAGCCCGAGCGTGCCGGCGGCGATCCGTGCTGTCGCCTGCGCGCGGGCCTGCGGGGAGGCGACGATGGCGTCAATGGGGCCATACACATCCAGCGCCCCCGCTGCCCGGCGCGCCTGGTCACGGCCTGTGTCGGTGAGCTCCGGGTCCGATGTGCCGGAAAAGCGCCGCTCAGCGGAGTGCTGTGTCTGCCCGTGCCGGAGCAGGACGAACCGCGTGCGCGGCGCGTCCGTGCCGGCCCAGTGCGCGGGGCTCGCAGTCTGGTGCGACTGCTTCTCCGAGGCCTCCGGTTTCCTAGCCGGCGCCTTCTCCCCCACCCACACGCCGGTGCCTTTGACAATGCCGGGTTTGTCGCCGCGGGCGGCGGCGTCCATGGCCACGTTGGACAGCTCGTCGGCTTTCTTGTTCTTGGCGCGCGGCACCCAGGTGTAGGTGACCTTCACAAAACCGGAAGCAAGTTCGCGGGCCTCGCGGGCCAGCTTCTGCATGTCGGGGTGCTTGATCTTCCAGCGGCCGGTCATCTGCTCGACCACTAATTTGGAGTCCATGAACACGTCCACGTGGGTTGCGCCAATCTGTGCGCATGCCTCGAGGCCCCGGATGAGGCCGTAGTACTCGGCGACGTTGTTGGAGGATTTCTTGCCCACCACGTAGGCGATCTCGGCGAGCGTCTCCCCGGAAGCGTCGTAGACCACCGAGCCGGAGCCGGCCACGCCCGGGTTGCCGCGGGAGCCGCCGTCGCAGTACATCGTGACCTGCATGGTCTACTCCGCAGTCGGCGCAGCGTCAGCCGGTTTGACCCGCACGAGCAGCGTGCCGCAGTTCGGGCACGTGGGCAGCTCGTCGTCCGGCTCGCCCATCACCTCGGCGCGCTCAGCCGGCGGCAGCTGGATGAAACAGCTGCCGCAGGCACGGCCGTTGAACTTGGCGGCGCCGATGTCGTCGTAGGCGCGGAGCACGTCGGCAGGCAGCTGCTCACGGAGCCCGTCCGTATCCACCGTCTCTTCCTCGGGCAGGGCATCGACGGCGCGCTGGGCGGCCTCGACCTTGCGGTTCGCCTCGTCCACGCGAGCGGCGTGCACGTCGCGGTTGTTGCGCAGCGCCGCGATCTCGTTGTGCGCCTCCTTCAGCTCGGACAGCAGGTCCGCGATGCGGGACTTCGCCGCGTAGCGGTCGTGCTCCAAGTCCTTGCGGCGCTCGGGATCGGTCTCGGCGGACAGTTGGCGCTTGTCGTCCAGCTCGCGCTTTTTCAGCTTGCGCTCGTCTTCCTGGATGCGCAGAATTTCCAGCTCCATGTCGTCCACCGCGAGCTGGGCTGCGGCGGAGGCGTCAGTGAGGCGCTTGCGCTCGTCGATAAGCTTCTGCAGCTCCTGCTCCTCGGCGCGGACGCGGGGCTGCGCCGAGGCGGCGTCGGCCTGCGCGAGCTGCAGGAGGACGGGCTGCAGGTCTTTGGAAAGGTGCATCGTTTCTCCTCTACTCGGGGTGCGCGGAAATGGTCCACGGATCCGTGCGGATGCGCAGGATCTCGGTGTCCACGCCTAACGGAACCACGATACTCTCCGCCTGGGCGGTCCACGGAAACTCGCTGGCCCAGTGGGCAGTGTCGATCACGGCCGGCCCGCCGGCGCGCAGGTGCTCATCCACCGGGTGGTGGCGCAGGTCGGAGGTGACGTACACGTCCACCCCGAGCTTGGCCACGTCGGCGAGGAAGCTGTCGCCGGCTCCGGATGAGACCGCCACCGTGCGCACAACCTGGTCAGGGTCTCCGGCGGCGCGCACGCCCCACGCGGTTTCCGGCAGCGCGTTGGCCACCTGCTGCGTGAACGCGCGCAGGGCCATGGGTTCTTCCAGCTCGCCGATGCGACCCAGGCCGGTCGCGGTGTTCAGGTCCTGGGTGTCCTCCATTTGCACGACGTCGAACGCGGGTTCTTCGTACGGGTGGTGCGCCCGCAGCTTCTCGACGATCCTCCGGCGATCCCCCGCCCTCGCCACGAACTCCACGCGGATCTCGTCGCCCGTGAAGTGCGTGCCCACGGCGCCGTCGGTGGGGTTCGCGCCCTCGACCGGGGTGAACTCGCCCGTGCCTTCGACGGAGAAGACGCACTCGCGGTAGTTGCCGATTTCGCCGGCGCCGGCGGCGAACAGGGCGCGTTTGAGGTCGGCGGCGGCACTGCGCGGCACGTGCACGCCCCAGTGGTCCATGGCGCCCAGCAGCACCGGCTTGATGGGCCTGCCGGGTGTGATGCCGACCAGCTCCGCCAGCTTGTCGGACACGCCCGGGCGAGCGGAATCGGCATTGGTGTGGGCGGCGAACAACGCGCAGCCGCCGGCGAGGAGCGTGTGGATGACCTTGCCCTTCGGGGTGTTTGCCGCCACCGAGTGCACCCCGCGCAACAGCAGCGGGTGGTGCACCACAAGCATCTGGGCGCCGGTGGCGACAGCGCGCTCCGCCACGTCCTGGGTGCAGTCGAGGGCGAAGGCGACCTTGCCCACCTCCGCGTCCGGGTCGCCGCAGATCAGCCCCACCTGGTCCCAGGTCTCCGCCAGCGCGGGCGGGTAGGCGGCCTCCAAGGCAACGACGATGTCTCCCACAGTTACGTCTGTCATGGCAGCCAGCCTACAAATTTGGAACAGTGGGAAGGCGTGACCACATTGCTTTTCGACGTCGACGGCACGCTCATCGACTCCTTCCCCGGCATCCGCCAGGGCTTCCTCATCGGCGTGGACGCCGTTGGGTGGGACGTGCCGGACGAGTCCTTCATCCGCCGCATCCCGGGCCCGCCCATGCCGGAGACGATGCGCTCGCTGGGCATGAACGAGGTCCAGGTGGAGCGTGCCATGCGCGCCTACTCGGGCTACATGTCGGACGAGGGCTGGCAGCGCTTCGAGGTCTTCGACGGCATGGACGATCTCGTGGCGCGTCTCGCCGGGGAGGGCTACCGCGTGTGCACGGCGACGTCGAAAAGCGAGCGCTTCGCCCGCGCCGCACTTGAGCGCGCTGGCATGCTCGAGCACATCGACTTCCTGGGCGCCGCGTCCAACGACGGCACCCGCGCGAAAAAGGTCGACGTGATCCGCCACGTGCTGGACCAGGCCGCGCCGCAGCGTCCGCTGATGATCGGCGACCGCCTGCACGACTTTGAGGGCGCCGCCGCGTTTAATATTCCGAGCGCCGCCGTGACCTGGGGCTACGGCGCATCCGAGGAATGGGATCTGGCCGACTACGTGGCGGACGACGCTGCCGAACTGGAAAGGATTATCCGTGAGTTCTGAACCCCTGCACATCGACTTCGTCTGCACCGGCAACATCTGCCGCTCGCCCATGGCGGAGGTGATCGTGCGCAACAAGTTGGCTGACGCGGGGTTGGGGGATGCGGTCACGGTGACGTCGTCGGGCATCGGCGGCTGGCACGTGGGACAAAAGGCCGACGAGCGGGCGCGCCGGGAGCTGGCCACGCACGGTTACGACGGCGAGGCACACCGCGCCCAGCAGTTCGGCTACGAGCAGGAGCAGGCGGACCTGATTGTCGCCCTGGATACGAATCACGTCTCGGAGCTGGTCGCCCGCGGCGTGGACGAGGACAAGGTGCGCCTCATCCGTTCGTTTGACCCCGCCGCCGAGGACGGTGCGGGCGTGGCGGACCCCTACTACGGCGGGCCGGAGGGCTTTGCGGTGGTGCGCGAACAGATCGAGTCTGCAGCTGACGGCATTATTACCTGGGTACGTGAGCAGCTAGACTGACCTGGCGTGAGCGCCAGTAACCAGACCTCAAAGCCGTGGTGGCGGCAGATGCTTACCCCCGGGTGGGTCATCGCGGCGCTGCTGATCGGGGTGTTTTCCTACTACGCGTTTACCTTCCTGGCGCCGTGGCAGCTGGGCAAGAACGAGGCGCTGGTGGAGCGCAACGAGCACATCTCCGCCGCCTTCGACCACGACCCAGAGCCGTTAGCGGACCACCTCGGCGCCGACGGGTCACTCGAGCCGGACGCCGAGTGGTCCCGCGTGGTGGCCACCGGCCGCTATTCGGGCCCAGACGTCCTGCTGCGCCTGCGGCCCGTCGACGGGACACCCGCCTTCCAGGTCCTTACCCCGTTCACCCTGGATGACGGCCGCGCGATCGTGGTCCACCGAGGCTGGGTGAAGGCCGAGGATTCCACGCAGGTGCCGCCCATTGCGCCCGCGCCCACCGGCGAGGTCACCATCGCCGGCATGCTGCGCGCCGACGAGGGCGAGCACCCCAACCCGCCCATGCACGAGCAGGGCTACGACATGGTCTATTCCATCAGCCCCGGCCAGGTCGGCTCCCTCGCCGGCACGGAGGTCGTCTCTCCGTATATCCAGCTCCTCGGCGGGGAACCCGGCGTCCTCGACCCCATCCCGCTGCCCCAGCTCGAACGTGGTAACCACCTCTCCTACGGCCTGCAGTGGATCCTGTTCGGCATCGCCGCGCCCGCAGGCTTGATCTACTTCCTCTATTCCGACTCCCGCGAGCGCCGCCGCTTCGCAGCCGAGCAGGAGCAATTGCGTATCGACGCCACCCCCGGCCCCGCACCCGACCCGGAACCGTCCGACGCGACCTCCCCGACTGTCCGGACCCGTCAGCGCTACGGCTCCTCCCGCGCCAACCCGTGGGCCAAGGCCTACGATAAAGAAGCAGAACGCTAGCTTTCCTTATGCCGAAGGGGGACGGATGACGTCCATCAACGCCGAACAGCTCCACTCCGCCCTGGTCACGCTCCACAACGCGGGTGTCGGGCTGGCGGACGGCATCGAGGCCGACGACGTCGACGACGCCGCCTCCGACCACCCCGTGCTGTTCTCCAACCACCCCTTCGCCGTGCTGGCCCAGGTGGCCGACGCGGACGAGGACGCGCTGTTTGCCCTGTCCCGCCCCGGTTCTTTGGAAGCCCGTGCCGAACGCGCCTGCGCCGCCGCGGGGATGGAGTTGTGGTACCTCGCGGTTGTCCCCGACGCGAAAGGATCTGTACGCGGATCGGCCCGGGTGCGGTTTTCCGAGTGGGACGTCGCCGACGTGGCGTTCGACGGCACCTCTCCCCGCTTCGAGCTGGACATCCTCGCTGCGATTGAATCCCGCGCACTGTAGGCAGTTTCTGTTCTGCAATCAACCTCTGCTAGTCTTTTCCTGCACGCGCCGTTAGCTCAGCTGGAAGAGCAACTGGTTTACACCCAGTAGGTCGGGGGTTCGAACCCCTCATGGCGCACAGACCGAAAGGCCCCGCCCGGGAGGATGCTAATCCCCCCGAGGCGGGGCTTTTTCCGCGCCCGTGCCGCGGATCCAGCTATCAAGACCCAGCTAATCGGCGAAAAACCGCGAATAGCTGGATCCTTGTAGCTGGAAACGCGGAGGTGGGCGGAACCCGTTACCGGCTGCGCGGAGTCAGGCAGGAGCCCTGCCACGCACCGAAGCGGTCCGCCTTCGTCTGCGTCAGGCCGGCGAGCTGGGCGGATTCCACGATCTCGCTGGGCGGGACCACCCCGGGGGAACCCGCGCCGGGCGTGAGCAGCCAAATGCGGCCGCCGGCGCTGAGACCGCGGGAGATGTCGACAAGGTCGTCCACGAGATCGCCGTCCCCCTCGCGGAACCAGAGCAAGATGGTGTCGGAGGGCTCGTCCGCGTCTTCGTCGAGAAGCTCGGCGCCAATCGCATCCTCGACGGCCTCGGAGAGGGCGGAATCCGCGTCCTCGTCCCAGCCGATCTCCTGCACAACATCGCCCGGTCGTACCCCCAGCCGAGATGCGTAGGTGTCCACTCCTGTGGCACTCAAGTTCCGTGTCCTCCGTTGCAGTTCAGGTGGTTGGTTTGGGCGTTAGCTTAACGTCGATAGGCAGGGAATGCGCGAAGAAGCGGTGATTAGTCTCACCAAAGCCCACCCGCTGTAAGAAACCCCGCTTACAACCACGTATTCTTAAGGGCGTATTGCCCGAATGAACCCAGGAGGTCAAAGTGGCCCAGAAAGAAACCGAGATGGAAGACGCGCGCGTAAAGAACGCGGCTGATGTTGATACCAACATCCTCTCACTGCGCGAGGGCGTTGCGTCCTACCTGCACGACGCGGACCCGGAGGAGACCCAGGAATGGATGGACTCCCTCGACGGGCTGCTGGAGGATTCTGACCCAGAGCGCGCACGCTACCTCATGCTGCGCCTGATCGAGCGCGCGAACGCCAAGCGCGTGCCGCTGCCGGCGCTGTCTTCCACCGACCTGGTCAACACCATTCCGACGAAGCTCGAGCCGGAATTCCCGGGCGACGAGCAGATTGAGAAGCGCTACCGCCGCTGGATGCGTTGGAACGCCGCGGTGATGGTGCACCGCGCGCAGCGCCCCGGCATCGGTGTTGGCGGCCACATTTCCACCTACGCGTCCGCCGCAGCGCTGTACGAAGTCGGCTTCAACCACTTCTTCAAGGGCAAGGACGCCCCCCAGGGCGGCGACCAGATCTTCTTCCAGGGCCACGCCTCCCCGGGCATGTACGCCCGCGCCTTCATGGAGGGCCGCCTGACCGAGGACGACCTGGACGGCTTCCGCCAGGAGCACTCCCGTGAGCAGGGCGGTCTGCCGTCCTACCCGCACCCACACGGCATGCCGGGGTTCTGGGAGTTCCCGACCGTGTCCATGGGCCTGGGCCCGATGAACGCCATCTACCAGGCGCGCTTTAACAAGTACCTGCAGGACCGCGGCATCAAGGACACCGACCAGCAGCACGTCTGGGCGTTCCTCGGCGACGGCGAGATGGACGAGCCGGAGTCCCGCGGCCTGATCCAGATGGCGTCCCTGTACGGCCTGGACAACCTGACGTTCGTGATCAACTGCAACCTGCAGCGCCTGGACGGCCCGGTGCGCGGCAACGGCCAGATCGTGCAGGAGCTGGAGAGCTTTTTCGTCGGCGCCGGCTGGAACGTGATCAAGGTGGTCTGGGGCCGCGAGTGGGATGAGCTGCTGGAGAAGGATGAGGACGGCGCGCTCGTCCACATCATGAACACCACCAAGGACGGCGACTACCAGACCTTCAAGGCCAACGACGGCGCCTACGTGCGCGAGCACTTCTTCGGCCGCGACGAGCGCACCAAGAAGCTCGTCGAGGACATGACCGACGAGGAAATCTTCAACCTGCGCCGCGGCGGCCACGACTACCGCAAGGTGTACGCCGCCTACAAGCGCGCCCTGGAGACCAAGGGCAAGCCGACCGTTATCCTCGCCCACACGGTGAAGGGCTACGGCCTGGGCCACAACTTCGAGGGCCGCAACGCCACCCACCAGATGAAGAAGCTGGCGCTGGAGGACCTCAAGCTCTTCCGCGACAAGCAGCAAATCCCCATCTCCGACGAAGAGCTGGAGAAGGCCCCGTACCTGCCGCCCTACTACCACCCGGGCGAGGACGCCGAGGAGATTAAGTACCTCAAGGCCCGCCGCGAGGAGCTGGGCGGGTTCCTGCCGGAGCGACGCGAGAACTACGCCCCGCTGGAACTGCCCGAGTTTGAAAAGACCTTCAAGGCCCTCTTCAAGGACTCCGGCAAGCAGAAGGTCGCCTCCACCATGGCACTGGTGCGTACCTTCAGGTCGCTAATGCGGGACAAAGAGCTGGCCAAGCGCATTGTGCCCATCATTCCGGACGAGGCCCGCACCTTCGGCCTCGACTCGTGGTTCCCCACCCTGGGCATTTACAACCCCAACGGTCAGAACTACGTGCCAGTGGACCACGACCTGCAGCTGTCCTACAAGGAGGCCACCGACGGCCAGATCCTGCACGAGGGCATCAACGAGGACGGCTCTTCGGCCTCCTTCATCGCAGCGGCGACCTCCTACGCCACCCACGGCGAGCCGATGATCCCCATGTACATCTTCTACTCGATGTTCGGCTTCCAGCGCACCGGCGACAACTTCTGGGCAGCCGGCGACCAGATGGGCCGCGGCTTCATCGTCGGCGCAACCGCCGGCCGCACCACCCTGTTCGGCGAGGGCCTGCAGCACATGGATGGCCACTCCCCGATCCTGGCCTCCACCAACCCAGCTGTGATCCCATACGACCCGGCGTTCGCCTACGAGATGCCGTACATCATCTCCAAGGGCATCGAGCGCATGTACGGCAACGGCGAGGGCAAGGACGAGAACGTGATGTACTACATCACCGTTTACAACCAGCCCCACCACCAGCCGGCCCGCCCGGAGAACCTCGACGTGGAGGGCCTGCACAAGGGCATCTACCTCTACGACGAGGGTAAGGACCTGGACAACAAGGTCTCCCTCCTGGCCTCCGGCGTGGGCATGCAGCAGGCGCTGCGCGCCCAGGAGATCCTGCAGGAGCAGTACAACGTCGGCGCTGCGATCTACTCCGTGACCTCGTGGACGGAGCTCGCCCGCGAGGGCCAGCGCAAGGCCGCCGAGCAGCTGCGCAACCCGGGCGAGACGGTCGAGGAGGCTTTTGCCACCAGGCAGCTGAAGCAGACCTCTGGGCCGTACATCGCGACCTCCGACTTTGCGTCCGACCTGCAGGAGCAGATCCGCGCCTACGTGCCCGGCCAGTACATCGTGCTGGGCGCAGACGGCTTTGGTTTCGCCGACACCCGCGAGGCCGCCCGCCGCTACTTCAACATCGACGCCGAGTCCATGGTTGTCGCGGCCCTCATGGGCCTGGCCAACGAGGACAAGATCGACCGCTCCGTCGCCGCCGAGGCAGCCAAGGAGCTGAAGATCGACGACCCGACCGCCGCCACCCAGGACGACTCCGCCGAGGACGTCGGCCCGGAGAACACCGCCGAGTAGCACCTTGCCTATCGACGAAGGGGCGTTCCGCCTGGAACGCCCCTTTCGTTATGCCTGTGGTCGGGGACCTCCAGCCGGCTGGTTCTTGACCGATCCCGCCAACCGCCTGGGCCGACCTGGGCATTTGCGGGCCGTCTGACAGATTCTGCCGTGATGCGTCGCTGAGGCACCCACTACCCAGATTTCAAGCCCTCGCGGATTTGTTCACGGCCCGGTGAACAAATCCGCGGTGGGTTTCAGGCGACCCGCGGAAAGTGAACAAATCAGCAGCCTCCGCTTTGTGTCAAGTGGTTGTGAACGGGTTTGGGTGTTAGATCGTGATGGGTTGTGGGGGTGGGGCGGTTTGGGTGGTGGTGCGGATGATGCTGACTTCTGCTGGAAGGCTTGTGCCGGCTTTGGTG
>NZ_JAAXPF010000021.1 GCF_012396315.1 Corynebacterium mucifaciens
CCACCGTCGGTTGAAGTCGACACTCGGCAAAGGGTGCACCACCATCGCCGAGCACCGGCAAGCATTAAGTGCGTAACAACGAGACAACGTCCCCCAAAACGCACTCCAACTTTTTGTCCGCACCCCCTTTTTCGGCGAATAGCTGGCTCCTAGTAGCTGGAAACTACCGCCCCCGGGCGCGGGCGCGGTTCTTCACCACCTGAGTGAGTTCCTGGATTTCGTCGTACGTGCCGCGGTTCTCCGTCATTTCTTTGCGGATCTTGCGGTCGGCGTACATGACGGTGGTGTGGTCCTTGCCGCCGAACTCGTCGCCGATCTTGGGCAGGGAGAGGTCGGTCAGCTCGCGGCAGAGGTACATCGCAATCTGGCGGGCGTGGGCGACCTGGCGCGTCTTGCCGGCGCCGGTCAGCTGCTCCAGAGACACCTGGAAGTACTCCGCAGCGGCGTCTTTGATGGCGGTCGCGGTGATGTTGACGTCCCCTTCGTCGGGGAGGATGTCGCGCAGCGCAACCTGCGCGACATCCATGGTGATCGGTTCGTTGATCAGCGACGAGTACGCGGACACGCGGATGAGCGCGCCTTCCAGTTCGCGGATGGAGGACTCGAACTGCGAGGCGATGAGCTCCAGTACCTGGTGATCGACCTGTGTGCCGTCGGCGGCCGCCTTCTTCATCAAAATGGCGATGCGGGTTTCCAGGTCCGGCGGCTGCACGTCGGTGATCAGGCCGCCTTCGAAGCGGGTGCGCAGGCGGTCTTCCAGCGTGGTCAGCTGCTTCGGCGGGCGGTCGGAGGACAAGATGATCTGCTTGTTGGCCTGGTGCAGCGCGTTGAAGGTGTGGAAGAACTCTTCCTGGGTTCCCTCTTTACCCTCGAGGAATTGGATGTCGTCGACCATCAAAATGTCCAGGTTGCGGTAGCGCCGCTTGAAGGATTCTTGCCGGTCGTCGCGCACGGAATTGATGTAGTCGTTGGTGAATTCTTCGGAGGAGACGTATTTGATGCGCAGCCCCGGCTGCAGCACACCGGCGTAGTTGCCAGCGGCGTGCAACAGGTGCGTTTTGCCCAGGCCGGACCCGCCCCAGATGAACAGCGGGTTGTAGGCCTTGGCCGGGTTTTCGGCGACAGCGACTGCGGCGCCGTTAGCGAAGCGGTTGGAGGAGCCGATGACGAAGTTCTCAAAGGTGTACTTCGGGTTCAGGCTCGCCTCGCGATCCGGGTCGTGCGCGGGCTTTTCGCGTGGGATACGGCGGTCCACAGTCGGGTGCGCATTTGCTTCTCGACGACGTCCCGCCACCTGCGCCGCGTGCATTTGCGCGAGCTCGTCCAGCCCCATCGGGATTTGCTCCCCTACTCCGGGTGCTTCGACGTTGGATTGGGTGGGCTGCCAGCTCGTCTGCGGCGCGGGGGTCGGTTCCGGCTCGGGCGCGGCGACGGAAACGGCCAGGTTGTACGGCTGCCCGGTGTGTGAGGACAACAGGGCCGTGATGTGGGGAGCCAGGGACTCTTCAACGACATTTTTGGCGGCCTGGTGGGGTGCAGAAAGTAGGGCGTAGCCGTCCACAAGCACCACCGGTTTCATCAACCGCAGGTAGGCGCGTTGTTGCGGGGTCAGGGTTGGCACCGACGAGGTGGCTTGCTCGGAGAGCCGCAGCAGTTCGTCGACGACGCCATGCCACAGATCTTCCAGGTGTTGGTCGGCCAACGTTGTCTCCAGTCTGCTCGTTCCTGCCGGAATCCGGCGAAATCCACCGCATTCCACTGTGTAATCCACAACGCCGCCCGCCCCTGTGGTGGACGCTCACCTGCTGTTCCACAGTGTTATCCACAGCTGTGGATACTGTAGCAGTGCGTGTTGTCCACAAGTTCTGCACGGCCTGTGGATAACTGTGCAGCCCAGAAAATACTGCCATGACCTGCGAGAAAAGGGCGTCTAGACGGAAAGTCTCAACAAGAACTTCACAGTTATTCACAGCCCTGCGCGGTGTGAGGGTGTGCGATTGTGGTGATTCCTCCATTGTTACCGCTCACGGATAGGGCTGTCGAAACAACGTTGTGGGTAGAAGCTGTGGATAACTCCGTCCATCGAACAGTTGTCCACTTTCTCTCGGCTCTCTCGCAGGGTGCGCCAAGGATTGGTGCGCCAACCTGCAGAAAAACACAGGTATGTAATTACGGGGGCACCCGCGCGCAGGCGCGTGTTGATTTGGCCGGAACGCCGAAACTCGCGTACCCTGAAGTTCGTCTTTACGTCGGTTGCACCGTCGTACATCTGAGAGCACCGCCCCCGCCGGGCACCGGGCCGCCGCAAGGCGAGCTGGCGAAGGCGCTGCACGCGAGCTGCGCTCCGCACAGGAGTGGATCCGCAATCTCAACGCAACGTTTCAACTTTTGGAACGGCCACTTCCCCGGGAGGCTTCCGCGAGCCGCTGGCTGTTCACGACCCCTGAAGGAGTCCACCGTGTCCAAGCGGACTTACCAGCCGAACAACCGTCGCCGCGCTCGCAAGCACGGCTTCCGCGCCCGCATGCAGACCCGTGCAGGCCGCGCCATCGTTTCCGCGCGCCGCAAGAAGGGCCGCGCAAACCTGACCGCATAGTTTCGGTCTCCCGCGTGTTACCCCGCCCGCACAAACTCACCTCGTCCGCAGACTTCAAAACTGCGATGAGGAAGGGTGTGCGCGCGGGGTCTCGCACGTTAATGGTGCATGTGCACTATCGGGAGGACCCCATCATCCAGGGCGGACCGCGCTTCGGGTTGGTGGTGTCCAAACAGGTGGGCAACGCGGTGACGCGCCATGCCGTGTCGCGGAAGCTGCGTCACACGGTGGTGCAGCGAAGCATCGTCGATACGCTGCCGCGCGAATGCGACGTTGTCATCCGCGCGCTCCCGCGATCCGCGGCCGCGACGAGCGACGAGCTTGCCCACGATTTGGAAAAGGCCCTGGAAAAGGTGCAGAAGAAGCGCTGATGGCCTACGTCAACTTCGCCGGCGGGGAGATCCCGCCAGCCCGGGGTCCGGCCGCAAAAGCGCTGGTGGGGCTGGTTCGCGGTTACCAAAAGTACCTCTCACCCCTTAAGATGGGCGGGACGTGCCGTTTTATGCCAGTATGCAGTGCGTATGCGCTTGAAGCCGTGTCTCGGCACGGTGCGGTGCGCGGCGGCGCAATGGCCGCGGCCAGGCTGTGCAAGTGCGGGCCCTGGCACCCCGGCGGGTACGACCCGGTGCCGGGCAGCATTGGAATGAGTGAGGAGTAACACCGAGACGTGCTGAATTTCATTTATTGGCCGATTTCCTGGGTGCTGAGGTTCTGGCACGAGGTCATCGGCTTTGCCGTTCCCAAGGACACAGGCATCTCCTGGATTCTTGCCATTGTCCTATTGACCTGCACGGTGCGCCTGCTGCTGCTCAAGCCGATGGTGAACCAGATGCGCTCAACGCGCAAGATGCAGGAGATGCAGCCGCGGATGCAGGAGATCCGCGAGAAGTACAAGGGTGACCAACAAAAGATCGCGGAAGAGACGCAGAAGCTCTACCGCGAGATGGGCACCAACCCGCTTGCGTCCTGCATCGTGCCGCTGGTGCAGCTGCCCATCTTCATCGGCCTGCTGCACGTGCTGCGATCCTTTAACCGCACCAGCGAGCTGGGCATGTCCGTTGAGGAGAACCGCAACACCGCCAACTACGCCTTCCCAGCCTCGGATGTGCAGTCCTTCCTGGATGCGGATTTCTTCGGTGTGCCGTTGTCGGCTTACATGTCCATGCCGGCAGAAGCCTTCGCCGCCTTCGGCACCGCGGACCTCACCCGCGCGAAGATCGTCGCCGTCTGCCTCCCGCTGGTCGTGCTGTGTGCGGTCTTCACCCACTTCAACGCCCGCATCATGATCAAGCGCCAGCAGGCCCGCAAGGCCGCCGGCAAGACGCCAAAGCCGCAGGGCGAGATGGCCGCGATGATGGAATCCCAGATGGGCATGATGAACAAGCTGATGCTGTGGTTCTTCCCGGTCATGATTCTTGCCACCGGCGTGATCTGGCACATCGGCCTGCTGTTCTACATGCTCACCAACAACGTGTGGACGTTCTTCCAGTCCATGTGGCTGAACAACAAGATGGACAAAGAAGAGGCCGCCGAGGAGGCGCGCAAGGTGGAGCTCAAGCGCACCACCGCCCCCGCCCCGGGCGCGCGCACCAAGGACCGCCGCACCAAGAAGCAGCGGAAGCAAGGTAAGTAGCAGACGCTTATCGACGTTTCGTCCCGGCCCAACGTGGCCGGGATTTTTCATGTCGGCGGGCCGACTACAGTGTTGTGCATGTCGGACACCACCCCTGCAGCCGCAGCCGAAGTCTTTGGAGAACGCCTCCCGCTCGCCGAGGCCTACCACCGCTCGTTGGCCACCACGGCCGCCGAGCGCGGCTTCATTGGGCCGAAGGAGGTGGACCGCCTGTGGGAGCGGCACATCCTCAACTGCGCGGTGATTGCGGAGGCGTTCGAGTCCGGGCTGAAGGTGGCGGACATCGGCTCCGGCGCGGGTCTTCCCGGCATCCCGTTGGCCATCGCGCGGCCGGACCTGTCCATCACGTTGATCGAGCCGCTGTTGAAGCGCTCTACGTACCTCGGGGAGGTGGTCGCCGAGCTCGGCCTAGACAACGTGACGGTTGTGCGCGGGCGGGCCGAGGAGCAGCCGAAGGCGGAGTTCGACGCCGTTACCTCCCGCGCCGTCGCCCCGCTGGGTAAGCTCGCCGGGTGGTCCATTCCGCTGCTGCAGGGAGGCGGGTACATGATTGCGATGAAGGGCGAATCCGTGGCCGAGGAACTCGAGCGCGACCAGAAAGAGATAGCCAAGGCCGGCGGCGTGGATGCAGAAATCCTCACGGTCGGCGCTTCGGTGCTGGAGCAACCGACCACGTTGATTCGCATCCTGCGGAAGAAGAAGGGGGCGTAGATGGACAACTTCGATGAGACTCCTTTGATGGAGGCGGCGAGGCGCGCGGCGCGCGTGACGTCGAGACGCGAGACGCTGCCCAAGCCTGACCAGCCGCGCGTGATCACCGTGGCCAATCAGAAGGGCGGCGTGGGCAAGACCACCACCAGCGTGAACCTGGCCGCGTCTCTGAGTCGCCAGGGCCTGAAGGTGCTGGTGATCGACTTGGACCCGCAGGGCAACGCCTCGACCGCGCTCAGCGCGGAGCACACCTCCGGCACCACCTCCAGCTACGAGGTGCTGATAGGTGAGGCTAACGCCTCCGACGCCGTGCAGCCGCACCCGAAGAACCCGAACCTGTTCTGCATCCCGGCCACCATCGACCTGGCCGGCGCGGAGATTGAGCTCGTCTCTATGGTGCGGCGCGAATACCGCCTGCACGACCAGATCCGCCGCGGCTTCCTGGAGGAGCACGGTTTCGACTACGTGTTCATCGACTGCCCGCCCTCGCTCGGCCTACTCACCATCAACGCGATGACCGCGGTGGATGAGGTGCTGATTCCCATCCAGTGCGAGTACTACGCGCTCGAGGGCGTGGGCCAGCTGCTGGGCAACATCGGCATGATCCGCGAGCACCTGAACAACAGCCTGCACATCTCCGCGATCGTGCTCACCATGTACGACGCGCGCACGAAGCTTGCGTCCGAGGTAGCCGACGAGGTCCGCGGGCAGTTCGGCCAGGTGGTGCTAAATAACGTGATCCCCCGCTCCGTCAAGGTCTCGGAAGCGCCCGGTTACGGCCAGACCGTCATCGACTACGACCCGGGCTCACGCGGAGCCCTGGCGTACTTCGACGCCGCGCGCGAACTGGCCCACCGCGGCGACTACCAGCCCCACCCCAGCACCGGCCCAATCGGCGTGAGCCCGGAGGTTTACGCGCAGCTCGACGAAGAGGAGTAACACCATGGCAGAACGCAAAGGCGGCCTCGGCCGCGGACTGGCGGCGCTCATCCCGTCGGCGCCCGCCGACATCGACAACAACGGCAAGACCCCGGCCATCGGCGGCAACGCCTCCGACGTCATCTTCGGCAAGCAGGCGCCCAAGCCTGCCGACGCACCGAAGGGCGCCCCCAAGAAGGTCCAGGGCGCTCCGACGGTGTCCGCCAAGCGCGACAAGGTGATCCAGCCGGTGCCGGTGGGCGCGCGCTACCAGGAAATCCCCATCGGGCAGATCATCCCGAACCCGAAGCAGCCGCGCCAAGTCTTCGACGAGGACGAGCTGGCCGAGCTGGTGCACTCCATCCGCGAGTTCGGGCTGCTGCAGCCCATCGTAGTGCGCGACACCAAGGAGGGCTTCGAGCTCATCATGGGCGAGCGCCGCTGGCGCGCGTCCTCCAAAGCTGGCTTAAAGCACATCCCCGCCATCGTCCGCGAGACCTCCGACGAGGACATGCTGCGCGACGCGCTGCTGGAAAACATCCACCGCGTCCAGCTCAATCCGCTCGAAGAGGCCGCCGCGTACCAGCAGCTGCTTGACGAGTTCGGCGTAACCCAAGAGCAGCTCGCCGACAAACTGGGCCGCTCGCGCCCCGTGATCACCAACGCGATCCGCCTGCTCAACCTGCCCGTCGGCGTGCAGCGCCGGGTCGCCGCCGGTGTGCTTTCCGCAGGCCACGCCCGTGCGCTTTTGGGCATCAAGCTCGGCGACGACACCGCCGACGCCCAAGCCCAGCTCGCCGACCGCATTGTCGCCGAGGGGCTTTCAGTGCGTGCGACGGAAGAGGCCGTCTCCCTGATCAACTCGAACGGCACGGTGCCCGACAAGCCGAAGCGCCAGCCCGTCCCTCAGCCGGAGTATCTCACCCAGGCCGCCGACTCGCTCGCGGACGCTTGGGACACGAAGGTGTCGGTGACTATGGGCAAGCGCAAGGGCAAGATCGTTGTCGAGTTCGGCGACAAGGACGACTTCGAGCGCATCATGGGGCTCATCCAGGGCACCGACTAGGGCGATTGGGGATTTGTTCACCCGCGGGTGAACAAATCCGGGGTTCGGCATCCCCCACCTGCGGCAAGTGAACGAATTCCCCGGTGACGCTTTGTGTCAAGTGGTTGTGAACGGGTTTGGGTGTTAGATCGTGATGGGTTGTGGGGGTGGGGCGGTTTGGGTGGTGGTGCGGATGATGCTGACTTCTGCTGGAAGGCTTGTGCCGGCTTTGGT
>NZ_JAAXPF010000022.1 GCF_012396315.1 Corynebacterium mucifaciens
CACCGCCGCAGCGCTTAACCCGGACTCGTATAACTCAACCGCCTCACGGCGAAACTCATTGCTGAACTTGTAACCCATTCAAGGCCTTCCCGCCCCAAAGTGGTCCAACTAAATGTCCGCAGTCCCACTTCCGGCGGCGCTCTCGAGGAGTAAGCGTTTAGCAGTAAGCATCCTGGTTGAGTAAGCACCCTGGGGTAAGCATCCTGGTTGAGTAAGCACCCTGGGGTAAGCGTCCTGCCCGGATCCCAACCGAACGACTCCCGTCCCCACAACCTTCGGGGGTGGATGAGACTACACCCGTTATTGACCGGACACCGAGCGCCGGTTTAGGTTGTCCCGCAAATGGTGCAAACGTTTGCACGCCCGGGCAAAACGGGCTGCGCGAGCGGTACCGAACAACACGAGCGCCACCGAACAACAACCGACGGAGGACACACCCATGGCGGGAGGACGGGCCACCTTGCGCGAGGTCGCACAGGATGCCGGCGTGTCCGCCTCCACGGTCTCGCGCGCGCTGGCCGGCAATCCGGCGATTTCGGAGGAGACGCGGCAGCGGGTGCAGCGCTCGGCGAGCAAGCTCAACTATGTGCCGAATCTGCAGGCCAGGGGGTTGAAGTCGGCGGCGTCGGCGGCGGTGGGGCTGACCATTCCGAGCCTGATCAACCCGTTTTTCGCGCAGATGGCATCGGCGATCCAGCAGGCGGCGGATACGGACGGCTACTCGCTGGTTATTGCCTCGACAAACGAGGACGCCGGCCAACTCGATGCAGCCCTGCAGGCGTTTAGCGGCCAGCAGCTCGCCGGTGCAATTGTTGTGCCGTCGTTGCATAGCGCGCCGATGGTGCAGTCGCTGCTCGAGCGCGGCCAACGGATCGTGCAGGTGGACCGGGTGCTGCCGGGGTTGGATGTGCCGTCGGTGACTACGGACGCGAAGTCGTCGATACGCGAGGCCGTCGAGCACCTCCGCGACCACGGCCACACCAACATCGGCTACATCGCGGGCCCGTCGAGTACTTCGACCGGTTTGCAGCGGCTGGAGGGGTTCCACGAGGCCATCCGCGCAGTCTCGAACACCAACGGGGTGATCTTCCGCGGCGGCTACAGCAGTGCGGAGGGCTTCGCGGGGGCAGCTGACCTGCTCAAACGGGGTGCCACGGCGATTATTGCGGGCGATTCCATGATGACGGTCGGCGCTTTGCAGTACGTCCTGGACCACAAGATCGGGCTGGGCAAGCACCTGGCGTTGGTGGGCTTCGACGACCAGCCGGCGTTTCAGATGCAACCGGTGCCGCTGACGGTGATCGAGCAGCATGTCGACGACGTCGGCAGGCGCGCCTGGGAGAAAGTCTTCGCGCTGATCAGGGGCGAGCCGGTGACGCAGCACGACGTGTTGCCCACGACATTGACCATCCGAGAATCCACAAACTTCAACATCTAAGGAGGTGGCGCAGATGACCACGACACCGCTGATCAGGCTGGATGGCATTTCGAAGTCGTTCGGGCCGGTCAACGTGATCGACAACGTCTCGCTTGCCGTCGAGCCAGGTCGCGTGCTCGCGCTGCTCGGCGAAAACGGCGCGGGCAAGTCGACGCTGATCAAGATGATGTCCGGCGTCTACCAGCCGACGTCAGGGCGTTTGCTTATCGACGACCACCCGGTCACCCTGCCCGACACCAAAGCCGCTGAAGCGCACGGCATTGCCACGATCCACCAGGAGTTGAACCTGGTACCCACCTTGTCCGTGGCGGAAAACATCACGCTCGGGCGCACCCCGCGCCGGTTGGGGATGGTGAACTTCCGCGAGATGCGCCGCATCGCACAGGAGGCGGTCGACCGCATCGGGTTGAAGGTGGACCTGGAAACCCCAGTCGGCGAGTTGGGCATTGCGCGCCAGCAGTTGGTGGAGATCGCCAAGGCGCTTTCGATGGATGCGCGCGTGCTTATTCTCGACGAGCCCACCGCGGCACTGACCGGCCACGAGGTCGACCAGCTGTTCAAGGTGGTCGAGGACTTGAAGGCCAACGGTGTCGGCATGGTGTTCATCTCGCACCACTTGGACGAGATCGCACGCATTGCCGACAGTGTTGCGGTGCTTCGCGACGGCAACTTCGTCGCCCAAGTCCCCGCCACCACCCCGGAGACGGAGCTGGTGCGCCACATGGTCGGCCGCGACATCGAGGACCAGTACCCGAAGGTGGACAAGAAAGTCGGCGAACCGCTGCTCACCGTCGAGGGTCTGACCTCCGACGGCAAATTCACGGACGTCTCCTTCGAGGTCCGCGCGGGCGAGGTCGTCGGCCTGGCCGGGCTGGTCGGCGCGGGCCGCACCGAGGTCGTGCGCGCCATCGCGGGTGCGGACACCGTCGATGCCGGCACCGTTTCCATCAACGGCACACCACTTTCCCCAGGCTCGGTCGCCGAGGCGATCAAGCACGGCATCGGCCATGTGCCGGAGGACCGCAAGTCGCAGGGGCTCGTCCTCGGCGCGACGGTGGGGGAGAACATCGGGTTGGCCACGCTGCGCTCGTCGTCACGCGCGGGCATCGCGGATGTGGCGGGGCAGCGCCGGCGCGCGGATGACGTCGCTAAGCAACTGCGCGTGCGAATGGCCGGCATCGACCAAGAAATCCGCAACCTCTCCGGCGGCAACCAGCAAAAGGCCGTGTTCGGGCGCTGGGTGCTGGCGGGGTCGAACATTTTGCTTCTCGACGAACCCACCCGCGGCGTCGACGTCGGCGCCAAGGTCGAGATCTACAACATCATCAACGAAATCACCCAGGCCGGCGGCGCGGTGCTCATGGTGTCGTCGGAACTTCCCGAGGTCATCGGCATGTCCGATCGCATCCTGGTCATGTCCGGCGGACGCATCGCAGGCGAGCTGCCCGCAGGCGCAACCCAGGACGAAATCATGGCGCTGGCCGTCGCCAACGTCGACGACCATGTTGAAGCCGAACCCACAGCAATAGAAACGGAGGCCCGCGCATGACGGGAACGACTACCGATGAGCGCTTGAGCACTCGCCAGCGTGTCATCAACTGGATCATGAACAACGGCGCGCTCGTCGGCCTGATCGTGCTGTGCGTCGCGCTGTTCATCGCCACCCCGCACTTCCTCACGGTGAACAACCTGATCAACGTCGGCGTGCAGGCGGCGACCGTGGCGATTCTGGCGTTCGGCATGACGTTCGTCATCGTCACCGCTGGCATCGACCTATCCGTCGGCGCCGTTGCAGCCTTGAGCGCGATGGTCTCGGCCCACTTCTTCGTCGAGTCCGGCCTGCCCGGCTGGCTCACCTTGATCGCGGGCCTACTCACCGGCTTCTTTGCCGGCGCAGTCAGCGGCGTCGCCACCGCCTACGGCAAACTCCCGGCGTTCATTTCCACGCTGGCGATGATGTCGATCGCGCGCGGCGCAACCCTGGTGATCTCACAGGGCTCGCCGATGGCGACTGCCGACGAGGTGAACTGGCTCGGCTCCAACGCCGGCAAATTCCCCATCCCGATCCTGATGATGCTGCTGGCCGGTGTGCTGTGCTGGTTCATCCTGTCGCGCACCGTGCTGGGCCGATCCATGTACGCCATCGGCGGTAACGAGGAAGCCGCGCGCCTGTCCGGCATCCCGGTCAAGCGTGTGCTTGTCGCGGTCTACGCGCTCAGCGGCCTGTTCGCCGCCCTCGCTGGTCTGGTCATGGCGGGCCGGTTGTCGTCGGCGCAGCCGCAGGCCGGTGTGGGCTACGAGCTCGACGCGATTGCGGCCGTGGTCATCGGCGGCGCGTCGCTGGCTGGCGGCACCGGCAAGGCCACCGGCACGCTCGTCGGCGCGATCCTGCTCGCGGTGATCCGCAACGGCCTGAACCTGCTCAACGTCAGCTCGTTTTGGCAGCAGATTGTCATCGGCGTCGTTATCGCCGCGGCCGTCGGTTTCGACGTGCTGCGCAAGAAAACCACCGTTTAACCAAGGAGAAATCACCATGTCTTTCGCACGTAAAGCCACCGCACTCGTCGCAGCCGCGGCCATGACCCTGTCGCTGACCGCCTGCAACCGTGACTCCGCCGACGAGGGTGCGGTCACCCTGGCGCTGTCAACGCAGACCAACCCGTTCTTCGTCCAGCTCCGCGACGGCGCCCAGGAGAAGGCTGACGAACTGGGCATTGCTTTGAATGTCCAGGACGCCTCCGACGACGCCGCGACCCAGATCGACCAGCTCAACAACTCGATCACCTCCGGCACCGACGCCGTGATCGTCAATCCGACCGACTCCGACGCCGTCGTCCCCGCCGTCGAGGCGCTCAACAACGCCGACATCCCGGTCATCGCAGTCGACCGTTCCTCCAACGGCGGCGACGTCGCTTCCTTCATCTCCTCCGATAACGTCGCCGGTGGCAAGCAGGCAGCCGACGAGCTGGCGAAGGCCATCGGCGAGGAAGGCGAGGTGCTCGTCCTGCAGGGCATCGCTGGCTCCTCTGCTTCGCGCGACCGCGGCCAGGGCTTCAAGGAGGGCATCGCCAACTACCCGAACATCAAGGTCGTCGGCGAACAGACCGCCAACTTCGACCGCACCGAGGGCCTCAACGTGGCCACCAACCTGCTGCAGGCCTACCCGAATGTGAAGGCCATCTTCGCCGAGAACGACGAGATGGCGCTCGGTGCGATCGAGGCGCTTGGCGACCGCGCTGGCAAGGACGTCATGGTCATCGGCTTCGACGGCACCACCGACGGCTTGAAGGCAGTCAAGGACGGCCGCATGCACGCCACCATCGCGCAGCAGCCGGGCGAGCTCGGCGCCCGCGCAGTTGAAGAGGCAGCCAAGCTGCTTCGCGACGAAGACGCCACCGCCGTAGTCCCGGTCGACGTTGTTACCGTGACCAAGGAAAACGCGGGCGACTTCGAGTAATGCGCAAAACCGGCATTCTCAACGCCCAGCTCGCACGCGCCATCAACGGGCTCGGCCACACCGACACCTTCGCCGTGGCGGACTGCGGCCTGCCCATCCCCGCGGGCGTAGAAGTGATCGACCTCGCGTTAGTCTTCGGTGTGCCCCGCTTCCACGACGTCGTCCGGGCGATCCTGGACGAGGTTGTGGTGGAGGCGGCGGTCGTCGCCAAGCAAGCGCCTGGGGACGTGGCGTCTCTTGTCGACGACCCCCAACTCGTCGACCACGACGACCTCAAACGCGCGCTCGCGGACTGCAAGTTCGTCGTGCGCACCGGCGAGACCACCCCCTACGCCAACATCATCTTCCGCAGCGGGGTCCCGTTCTAGATGCTTACTGCTAAACGCTTATTGCTCGAGTGGCTGCGAGAGAATGGGGGTGCTGACTATTTCTTGGACCACTGGGGGCTTTTATACGCTCAGTGCCTGTCGGTACTGGGCGATGGTTGTATATCCTTCGGTCAGCGTCGACTTCAACCGTTCGTGGTTGTAGAAATCGAC
>NZ_JAAXPF010000023.1 GCF_012396315.1 Corynebacterium mucifaciens
GTTTTTGGTTGGGTTTCGGGCTTTTCACGGCCTTGTTTCTTGCTGAAACTTTTGTGGAGAGTTTGATCCTGGCTCAGGATGAACGCTGGCGGCGTGCTTAACACATGCAAGTCGAACGGAAAGGCCCAAGCTTGCTTGGGTACTCGAGTGGCGAACGGGTGAGTAACACGTGGGTGATCTGCCCTGCACTTCGGGATAAGCCTGGGAAACTGGGTCTAATACCGGATAGGACGATGGTTTGGATGCCATTGTGGAAAGTTTTTTCGGTGTGGGATGAGCTCGCGGCCTATCAGCTTGTTGGTGGGGTAATGGCCTACCAAGGCGTCGACGGGTAGCCGGCCTGAGAGGGTGTACGGCCACATTGGGACTGAGATACGGCCCAGACTCCTACGGGAGGCAGCAGTGGGGAATATTGCACAATGGGCGCAAGCCTGATGCAGCGACGCCGCGTGGGGGATGACGGCCTTCGGGTTGTAAACTCCTTTCGCTAGGGACGAAGCGTTTTTGTGACGGTACCTGGAGAAGAAGCACCGGCTAACTACGTGCCAGCAGCCGCGGTAATACGTAGGGTGCGAGCGTTGTCCGGAATTACTGGGCGTAAAGAGCTCGTAGGTGGTTTGTCGCGTCGTTTGTGTAAGCCCGCAGCTTAACTGCGGGACTGCAGGCGATACGGGCATAACTTGAGTGCTGTAGGGGAGACTGGAATTCCTGGTGTAGCGGTGGAATGCGCAGATATCAGGAGGAACACCGATGGCGAAGGCAGGTCTCTGGGCAGTAACTGACGCTGAGGAGCGAAAGCATGGGTAGCGAACAGGATTAGATACCCTGGTAGTCCATGCCGTAAACGGTGGGCGCTAGGTGTGAGTCCCTTCCACGGGGTTCGTGCCGTAGCTAACGCATTAAGCGCCCCGCCTGGGGAGTACGGCCGCAAGGCTAAAACTCAAAGGAATTGACGGGGGCCCGCACAAGCGGCGGAGCATGTGGATTAATTCGATGCAACGCGAAGAACCTTACCTGGGCTTGACATACACCAGATCGCCGTAGAGATACGGTTTCCCTTTGTGGTTGGTGTACAGGTGGTGCATGGTTGTCGTCAGCTCGTGTCGTGAGATGTTGGGTTAAGTCCCGCAACGAGCGCAACCCTTGTCTTATGTTGCCAGCACGTGATGGTGGGGACTCGTGAGAGACTGCCGGGGTTAACTCGGAGGAAGGTGGGGATGACGTCAAATCATCATGCCCCTTATGTCCAGGGCTTCACACATGCTACAATGGTCGGTACAACGCGCATGCGAGCCTGTGAGGGTGAGCGAATCGCTGTAAAGCCGGTCGTAGTTCGGATTGGGGTCTGCAACTCGACCCCATGAAGTCGGAGTCGCTAGTAATCGCAGATCAGCAACGCTGCGGTGAATACGTTCCCGGGCCTTGTACACACCGCCCGTCACGTCATGAAAGTTGGTAACACCCGAAGCCAGTGGCCTGTTACAGGGAGCTGTCGAAGGTGGGATCGGCGATTGGGACGAAGTCGTAACAAGGTAGCCGTACCGGAAGGTGCGGCTGGATCACCTCCTTTCTAAGGAGTTTTTTCGGCTCACAGTTGTGAGCTTGTTTTTTGTGTGGTTGATGTCGCCGAGTGTGCGACTGCCATGAAATATGTTTGCCGGGTGGACGCGCACCGTGTGGTGGTTGGTGCATGATCGTCGGTGATCATGCGGTGTACTGCTAAGTGGTGGGTGTTGACTGTGTGGTGTTGGGTGGGTGATACACACGCCTGCGCGTGACAGAAGATGTAATGCATTGGTGCACTGTTGGGTGTCTGGGGCAGCACAGGTTATTGTGTGTCCTTGTTGGGCCCTTTCTCGTGAGCCGGCGGCGGTCATTGCCGCTTGGTTTCATGTGGGGGTTGTGTTGTGTGAGAACTGTATAGTGGACGCGAGTATCTTTCTTTTTTGTGTTTTGGTGTTATTTACCTTGATTGTTTGTGTGTCCGTGTGTTTTGTTACGGGCGTATGGTGGATGCCTTGGCATGCTGAGCCGATGAAGGACGTGTGAGGCTGCGTTATGCCTCGGGGAGTTGCCAACAAAGCGTTGATCCGAGGATGTCCGAATGGGGAAACCCAGCACCGGTTGTGTGGTGTTACCCGCAGGTGAATGCATAGTCTGTGTGGGGGTTGACGCGGGGAAGTGAAACATCTCAGTACCCGTAGGAGAAGAAAACAATTTGTGATTCCGTGTGTAGTGGCGAGCGATAGCGGATGAGGCTAAACCGTGTGCGTGTGATACCTGGCAGGGGTTGCGTGTGCGGTGTTGTGGGGTGTGTGCGTGTGCAGGCTGCCACCTGCAGGCATGATTCGCGCGTGTCAGTGGAAGCATCTGGGATGGTGCGCCGGAGAGGGTGATGAGTCCCGTACGTGAAGGCATGTGTGGTTGTGTGGTGCATGTCCCCGAGTAGCAGCGGGCTCGTGGAATCTGCTGTGAATCTGCCGGGACCACCCGGTAAGCCTAAATACTCAGTGTGACCGATAGTGGATTAAGTACCGTGAGGGAATGGTGAAAAGTACCCCGGGAGGGGAGTGAAAGAGTTCCTGAAACCATGCGCTTACAATCCGTCAGAGCACCGTTAAGTGTGTGATGGCGTGCCTTTTGAAGAATGAGCCTGCGAGTCAGCGGCATGTCGCGAGGTTAACCCGTTGTGTGGGGTAGTCGTAGCGAAAGCGAATCCGAATAGGGTGTTGTTGAGTGGCATGTCCTGGACCCGAAGCGGGGTGATCTACCCATGGCCAGTGTGAAGCAGCTGTAAGAGGTTGTGGAGGCGCGAACCCACTTAGGTTGAAAACTGAGGGGATGAGCTGTGGGTAGGGGTGAAAGGCCAATCAAACTCCGTGATAGCTGGTTCTCCCCGAAATGCATTTAGGTGCAGCGTGATGTGAGCTTGCCGGAGGTAGAGCTACTGGTTGGTTGAGCGGGACTATCATCTTAGCGACGTCAGCCAAACTCCGAATGCCGGTGAAGTGGTGCATTGCAGTGAGACTGTGGGGGATAAGCTTCATAGTCGAGAGGGAAACAGCCCAGATCGCCGGTTAAGGCCCCTAAGGGTGTGCTAAGTGGAAAAGGATGTGGGATCGCGAAGACAGCCAGGAGGTTGGCTTAGAAGCAGCCATCCTTGAAAGAGTGCGTAATAGCTCACTGGTCGAGTGGTTCCGCGCCGACAATGTAGTGGGGCTCAAGCACACCGCCGAAGCCGCGGCAAGTCCCTTTGTGGATTTGGGTAGGGGAGCGTCGTGTGTGGGGTGAAGCCGTACTGTAAGGAGCGGTGGACTGCATGCGAGTGAGAATGCAGGCATGAGTAACGAATGGCAAGTGAGAATCTTGCCCGCCGGATGACTAAGGGTTCCTGGGTCAAGTTCGTCTTCCCAGGGTGAGTCGGGTCCTAAGGCGAGGCCGACAGGCGTAGTCGATGGTTAACGGGTTGATATTCCCGTACCCGTATATGCGCGCCCAGTATCGAAGCGGTGATACTAACCACCCTGATCTGCCGACGTTTGCCATCCTTTGGGATGGTTGGTTGGTGGTGATGCGTGGGGCCTGATCCGTTGTAGGTCAGTGATGGGGTGACGCAGTGAGGTAGCCGAGCCGCTTATTGGATTGCGGTGCAAGCGTGTGGCACGACAACATTGGTCAAATCCGGTTGTCAATAGTGTGAGGCGTGATGCGTAGCCCTTGTGTGGGTGATGTTGGTGATCCTGGACTGCCGAGAAAAGCCTCTAGCGATGTGTGTGTACGGCCCGTACCCATAACCGACACAGGTGGTCAGGTAGAAAATACTAAGGCGAGCGGGTGAACTGTGGTTAAGGAACTCGGCAAAATGCCCCCGTAACTTCGGGAGAAGGGGGACCCATTCTGGTCAAGCACCTTGTCGTGTGGTAGCTGGTGTGGGTCGCAGAGAAGAGAGGGGAGCGACTGTTTATCAAAAACACAGGTCCGTGCGAAGACGGTTAAGTTGATGTATACGGACTGACGCCTGCCCGGTGCTGGAAGGTTAAGAGGACCTGTTAGGGCTTTTAGGGCCCGAAGCGGAGAATTTAAGCCCCAGTAAACGGCGGTGGTAACTATAACCATCCTAAGGTAGCGAAATTCCTTGTCGGGTAAGTTCCGACCTGCACGAATGGCGTAACGACTCCCCTGCTGTCTCAACCACAGGCCCGGTGAAATTGCAGTACGAGTAAAGATGCTCGTTTCGCGCGGCAGGACGAAAAGACCCCGGGACCTTCACTATAGCTTGGTATTGGCATTCGGTGCGGTTTGTGTAGGAT
The DNA here is from genome assembly GCF_012396315.1 of Corynebacterium mucifaciens. Classification (GTDB taxonomy): domain Bacteria; phylum Actinomycetota; class Actinomycetes; order Mycobacteriales; family Mycobacteriaceae; genus Corynebacterium; species Corynebacterium mucifaciens. The sequence goes on from NZ_JAAXPF010000023.1 coordinate 4,311, forward strand.
AGGTGGGAGACTTAGAAGCATGCACGCTAGTGTGTGTGGAGTCGTTGTTGAAATACCACTCTGACCGTAGTGGATATCTAACCTTGGCCCATGATCTGGGTTGGGGACAGTGCCTGGTGGGTAGTTTAACTGGGGCGGTTGCCTCCCAAAATGTAACGGAGGCGCCCAAAGGTTCCCTCAGCCTGGTTGGCAATCAGGTGTTTAGAGTGTAAGTGCACAAGGGAGCTTGACTGCGAGACGTACTTGTCGAGCAGGGACGAAAGTCGGGACTAGTGATCCGGCACCTACTTGTGGATGTGGTGTCGCTCAACGGATAAAAGGTACCCCGGGGATAACAGGCTGATCTTCCCCAAGAGTCCATATCGACGGGATGGTTTGGCACCTCGATGTCGGCTCGTCGCATCCTGGGGCTGGAGTAGGTCCCAAGGGTTGGGCTGTTCGCCCATTAAAGCGGCACGCGAGCTGGGTTCAGAACGTCGTGAGACAGTTCGGTCTCTATCCGCCGCGCGCGTTGAAACTTGAAGAAGGCTGTCCCTAGTACGAGAGGACCGGGACGGACGTACCTCTAGTGTGCCAGTTGTTCCGCCAGGGGCATGGCTGGTTGGCTACGTACGGGAGGGATAACCGCTGAAAGCATCTAAGCGGGAAGCCTGTTTTGAGATGAGGTTTCGTTTGAGGTTCCCAGGAGACGACTGGGTTGATAGGCCGGATCTGGAAGCGTAGTGATGCGTGGAGGTGACTGGTACTAATTGGCCGATAAACACCAACACGTCAAACAATTGTTGTTGGTAGGTAACACCGCGTAAAAGGAAGCATGTAAGAAGTCATGCTCGCGTCCACTGTGCAGTCGCTGACACAGCACACCAATATCGCCACCACATGGTGTGTGGTGGTGGGTTGGCTGACGGTGGCTAGATAATTGCATATGTTCGCTGTGTTTGTCAGTGCTGTGCATGCCTTTTTGGGTGTGTCGGTGGTTGATGGCGGCGGGGAAACGCCCGGTCCCTTTCCGAACCCGGAAGCTAAGCCCGCCCGCGCTGATGGTACTGCTCCCGGGAGGGAGTGGGAGAGTAGGTTACCGCCGACGCGTAAAACTTGATATGTTGTGGCACC
>NZ_JAAXPF010000024.1 GCF_012396315.1 Corynebacterium mucifaciens
TAGTGCCAAGGTGGTTGTGAACGACGAACCGTAGGAGGTTTTGTTCATGACCGATTCGCAGTTGCCTCAGTTGGTGCCGTCGGTGTTGACGTCGGCTCCGGCTGTTGAGGTCCCGGTGGTTGCCCGGAAGGTCAAGCCTAAGACGTCGCGTGAGGAAGTCGAGGAGATCTTGGCGATGCCGCCGCGTGTGCTGGCGGTGGGGGAAGTGCTCGATGATGAGACGTTAGCGTCGCCTGAGTCGGTGGCGTTCGTGTTCTCCCCGTACCGCACGACCGGTTCCGGTAGTTGGTTTCATCCAGCACAGCAGCGGCAGATGATCACGATTTACAACGTGTTGCCCTATGGGACGAAGGGCCTGTGGTGTGCTCGGCAGGGAATCCAATACCTCAATATCAAGCGTTGGGCCCGCGCATTGCAGAAATCGAAAACCACTGATGACGGCCTTGGCGGTGCCGAGCGTGCCAAACACTTGGCGGATGCTGCCTACCTGGGCAAACCTAGTGCGGAATACATCCGTGAGGTGGTTGTCGAGTACGGGTTAGTACCGCATGGCCAGAAAGAAGCGTGGTTGGTTGCGCATGGACTTGGCTCTCACACCGTGCGACGCTGGACAGCAATGGTGGCGGACGGTGATCTGCCGACACGCACAAGGCCAAGGAGGGTTGGAACGTTGACGATGGATGAATGCGCTGAAATTCAGCAGCTGCGCAAGGAAATTTCCGCGCTAACGCAGGACAAGCGCAAGCTGGAACTCGACGCGAAACGCCGGGAAGAAGCAATGCAGCGTGCCCTGGATAAGGCGACGGAAAGGGCAGAGCGGGCTGAGTTGGCCACTGACGTGTTGGGAAAAGCTTTAGCGTCCATGCCAGGAGCACCTGGCGTGGACTCAGACGCGGAGGAAAAGTCCTCACCGACGCCCAACAACGCCTCTACGAGCAAGGACGGCAAGCGGAAGAAACGCTGATCAACCAGCTTGTTTCCGTCGGTTACTCCAAAACGAAAGCAATGGGCATTATCGGCGTGTCGCGCAGCCGGGTCTTCTACGAAACCAATCCGCGCCCACGCACCGACAACCCGATTCCGCATCACCAACGCCGGATCAACCGGTTGCCGGATGCCACTGTGAAACGCATCGTAGAAATACTAGATGGCAATCCGCATTGCGGGGTGGACCAGGTGTTTTACGCCGCGTTGAACAACGGGATCTATCTGGCGAGTCTGCGCAGCTTTTACCGAGTGGCCAAAGCCCATGGCAAACTGTTGCACCAACGCCACAACACCAAAGCCAGACAAGCTACACGCCGCCACACCGCCGCGCCGCCGCATGTGCACGCCACCGCCCCCGGACAGGTGTTGTGCTGGGACATTACGTTTTTGCCTGGCCAGTACTACGGGCAAACCTTCGCGTTGCACATGGTGATCGATCTGTACTCGCGTGCCATCGTCGGGTTCGTCGTCGCCGAACGAGAAAACAGCCAACTTGCAGCAGCGATGTTCGCCGACATCTTCACTCGTTTTCCCGATGTGCACACCGTGCACTCCGACAACGGTGCTGCGATGACCAGCAAACGACTCGGCAAACTGTTCGCCGAACACGGTGTGGCCCGCTCGTTGAACCGGCCGCACACCAGCAACGACAACCCGCACGCCGAGTCGGTGTTTCACACCCTAAAGACCAGGACTTACTATCCGAAAACCTTTACCACGCTGAGCGAAGCCAACGCCTGGGTCAGCGCTTGGGTGCCGGTCTACAACGCCACCCCGCACAGCGGGATCAACTACTACCCACCACAAGCAGTCCTCGACGGCACCTGGATACAACTGCAGCACAAACGTGAAGAAGCGATGCGAACCGCACTGAGCGAAGGCGCCATCACACAACTACCGGACACCAAAGCCGGCACAAGCCTTCCAGCAGAAGTCAGCATCATCCGCACCACCACCCAAACCGCCCCACCCCCACAACCCATCACGATCTAACACCCAAACCCGTTCACAACCACTTGACACAAAGCG
>NZ_JAAXPF010000025.1 GCF_012396315.1 Corynebacterium mucifaciens
GGGGGTGCTGACTATTTCTTGGACCACTGGGGGCTTTTATACGCTCAGTGCCTGTCGGTACTGGGCGATGGTTGTATATCCTTCGGTCAGCGTCGACTTCAACCGTTCGTGGTTGTAGAAATCGACGTAGCGGTTAATGTATCGGATCATTTCTGCTCTTGTCATCAGTTCGGTTTCTGGGCGTCCGTAGATGCATTCCTGCTTCATAGTGCCGAAAAAACCCTCCACTCTCGCGTTATCCCCACTTGTTCCTTTGCGCGACAATGACGGTATAAGCAGCCATTTGTTGGGGCAGAACTGTCCCGTTTCGCATAGCCGGCACGTTGTGGTGTCGTGGCTGGAGTCGGTGATGGTCTCTACCCAACGGTGGGTGCGATACAACATGCCCCGGTCGGAGTGGATGATCGGGCGCGCACCTTCAGGCAGGTGCGCTTTGAGTTGGTCCATCATGTCCATCACAAGCCCCGTGTCCGGGGTGGGTGACATAGCCACCACAGGGATGTAGCCGTCGTAGAAGTCCACGACAGGGCTTATAAATAGCTTTCCGTCTACGCAGTTGACCTCGGTGACATCAGTGCCGAGTTTCTGCCACGGCTTATCTGCATAGAAGTCGTGGTGCAGGTCAAACGCGAGCGCGTTGGTTTTGAAATATGTTGACACCCCGTCCGGGTACATCACCTGCTCGGGTTGAGCATCAGGATCGATAAGCAGCAAGTTTTCTGGCTTGTGCTCATTTTCGCCCGCATAGGAAGAATGCCTTCTTATCCTCTTGCCCTTCGGGCGCAGCCCGCATTCGCCCATCAGGGCGTTTACTACCTTTTCTGACACTACGATTCCGCGCTTGGCCAGCGCGTGATGGACCCGCCTATAGCCGTAGCTACATCCAGAGGCTTCCACAATGTCGGTGATCTCACGAGCGAGCTCTGCACGGCGCTTCTGCCGCAGCGCGTGGCGCCGCAATTGGTCACGACGGTCGAAAAACGTCGACTTGCTCAGTCCGACTAACCGGCACGCCTTACGCACTGAAACCCCACCGGCGTGCACGAGGATCTCAACCGCGGCTGTTCTCACCGTCAGATCCGGCTGCCCCGCCGGGGCGAGGTCTTTTCCCGCCTCACCACCTGCCCGCTGTTCAAACGCCGCCTGTAACAACGCGTCTTTTACCATGTCACGCTCCACCTGAGCTGCGATGATGCGTTTGAGGGCTGCTGGATCATCCGGCAGATTGTTCACATCCGGTGTTGAACCGGGTAACCATTCATCAACCGGGCGCAACTTGGGCGCCTGGGCAGCCTGCTGGCGGGCCGCGTTTTGCTCGCGGATATTCTTGCGATGCTCGTTCACGCGTTCCATTGTCGCCAAAACAACATCATTGAACGACACAGACGGATCCAACGGCGTTTTTGGGCCGAAACTGTCTACCCACCGACTCACAGCGGTTGTGCCGCACCCGTATTCCGCGGCGACTTTCGAAATCGTTGCCCCCAGCACAACGCGCGACGCGACAACGCGGCCAATCACCTCCGCAGCACACTCCCTGACACGCTCCGCGTCATCGACCAGATCCTGGTCCACCCCGTGACGATGCGCCGCAACCCACAGCGTCAGTGTCGCACGCGATGGCCGCACCCCATGCGCAGCCTCAAGCCGGTCGAACACCGCCGCAGCGCTTAACCCGGACTCGTATAACTCAACCGCCTCACGGCGAAACTCATTGCTGAACTTGTAACCCATTCAAGGCCTTCCCGCCCCAAAGTGGTCCAACTAAATGTCCGCAGTCCC